>JAFKFL010000014.1 GCA_017308235.1 Alphaproteobacteria bacterium
ATCAGGCCGGCGCCGATCTCGACGGCGAACATGACCGCGTTGATGGCAAGGACAATCCAGAGCGCGCGGCGATAGGCCGGTCCCTCATCGGCGTCAGAAGGCGCACAGTGCTCACAACAGTTCGCGCTCATGGCCGCTCCTCTTCCTTGCCGGCAAGCATATGAAATATGACCGGATGCGACGACATTAAAGAGCGGATGTTCGGCACGGAGGTTTCATGACACGGGTTTTGTTGGTTGGTCTCGAGCCGGAGACGGTGGACTACTCGGATCCCTTCCTGCCGCCGGGCATGACGGCGGAGAAGATCCATGCCGGCCTGCAGGTCGCGCTGAAGCAGATGGCGGATCGCGGATGGGAGGCCGAAATGTGCGCGGTGAAACCCGACGCGACGGCGGTGCCGGCGGTCGAGCGCCGGCTTGCCGAGACATCCTATGACTGCGTCGTGATCGGCGGCGGTGTGCGCATACCGCCGCGGAACCTCGTGCTGTTCGAGGCGCTGGTCAACGCCGTCCATCGCGCGGCACCGCGCGCGGCCATCGCGTTCAACACGCGGCCCGACGACAGTGCCGAGTCCGCCGGCCGCTGGCTGCCATCGGGCTAGCTTGAAGGACACCTCACCCGGGGGAGGGGGAGGTCGGAGTGGTTCTGCTATCTCGGAATTCGCTCTAGCGTTCCGCTTCAGCCTGACTTGGGCAGGCGCAGGTTGAGGTGGTCGACGTGGGTCGACCAGCGCTGGGGCGGAAGACCGGAAGCGGGGCGGGGGTAAAGCGTGTCGTCGGGCAACGGTTCGACCACGACGCGTTCCCATAGCTCTGCGCGCGCCTCGTCGCGGCGGTATTCGAGGTAAACTCGCCCGCGCTCAAGCGTGTTCAGGATAAAGCCGCCGGCCAGCAACGGCTCGTCGCACTGCCAGCGCGCCTCGACGCTTTGGATCTCGTTCGGTTGGAGGCCGCGTGGCAAGGCAAGCGCCACCGCGCGGAGGAAGAGATGGACGTCCGTGAAAGACGACGGGTCGCGCAGCGCCGTGGAGGCCGGTCTTTGCGCCAGGAGGGAGGGGTGAGCCATGCCGTCCGTTACGCTGCGGCGCGTCAAAGGTTCCTTGCACACCGATCGCAATTTTTTGCGACGCATCCGCATGTTTCCCGCATCGTCCCTGAATATTGCAGCCGCCGTGGTGGCCGTTCGGCAACACGCTATGCCTATTGCGGATAGCGAGCGCAACCCCTGCCGCAACGCGGCATTTAGCATCTGTCCCTCTCGTATCAATCCCTTGGCAGGAGTCTTTGATGCACAGAATGTCGGCCGCAACCGCCCGCATCGCCAACCGATCGACCGTCGCCCGGCCCATCGCCGCCTCGCCTGCGCCGCAGCCGATCGTCCTGGACCAGGCGGAATTGTTGGCACGACGGCTTTGCACCGAGCTGCAGGCCCTCACCGGCAATGCCAACAGCACGGTCATGATCGACACGATGGCGATCCGCCTGCGCGTCGGTTATCGCGAGCTGGAGCCCGCCCTGGCATTCGGCGCGCGGCGTGGCTGGATCCAGCGGCGCCCCGACAGCGTTGCTCTCAATGACGCAGGCCGCCTGGCCGTGCGGACCTCGTGGCCGCCGCCGGATACCCAGTAACGCGTCTTTGTAAGGAATAAGGAACGGAAAGGCAGGACAAACGGGCCGGGCGCCACCGCGCCCGGAAAAGCCCGGAAAGAACAAGGAGGGGCGTTCGAGGTGATCAGCGACACCGTGGCTGGAGTGTGGACGCCGCGCGCGCAGGCCCTGCTGCGCGTCGTCGCCGGCCTCGAATTCCTGCAGCACGGGACGGCGAAGTACCTGAAATTCCCGGTCGTGCCGATGTACGCCGACTTCCAGCCGATGAGCCCGGCCGGCGTCGCGGGCGTGTTCGAGCTTTTAGGCAGCATCCTTTTGATCGTGGGCCTGTTCACCCGGACGGCGGCGTTCCTGATGTCGGGCGTGATGGCCGTGGGCTATTTCCTGGTCCATTACCCGCGTGGCTTCTATCCGATCCTGAACGCGGGCGAGCTGGCCGTGCTCTATTGCTTCGTCTTTCTCTTCTTCGCCGTCGCCGGTCCCGGCGCCTGGAGCCTCGACGGCCTGCGCCACCGCCATCACCGCCGCTGGAAGCCGCTGTAGGTTGGGGCGCGCCCCCAGCAAAGTTCAACGTCCGTGGTGGCCGCTGTAGGGGTTGGGCGGGGGCGACCGCCAGCCCGCAGGCGCGGCGCGCGGTTGATAGATCTCGACCTGCAGCGGATGACAGGCGGCTGTGTCGCTCGAATGCTCGGCGCTGCAGTCGCCGCCGGGGCAGGCCGAGAGCGCGCCCAGAAGATCGATCTCGGCGAAGAATTCCAGGAAGTCGCCGGGCCGCACCGGCGTTGCCTTCATGAAGTACTGCCCGGTGTCGCGCGTAAAACCCGTGCACATGAAGACGTTCAGCACGTCGTGCACCAGCGGCTCGGCCTCGGCCAGCGGCCGCCGGGTGGCGTCGGCGAAAGCGCGCGTCAGGTTGGAATGGCAGCAGTGATGATACTCGCGGCCGTGCAGCAGCATGTTGGTGTAGGGATCGCAGCGCGTGCCGATTACGTCGTGCACGCCGCCGCCCCAGTCGTCGAAGCCGTACCAGTCGAGCGTGTCCTGTGTGATGGTGGCCATCGGGCGCAGCCACGGCAGGCACGACCACAGCCGGTCGCCGGTCGAGATGTGCGTGCCGTGCAGCGCGCGCGTCTTGCCCGAGAAGAACCGCTCGCGCGTGTCCGACGCGTGCCACAGATTGAGGTCGCCCACCTGCGGGCCCTCGACGCTGACGATGCGGAAGAAATGTCCCGCCGGCACGCTGAAGCTCCGCGCATCGCGCGGCGGCACGATCACCTCGCCGGTCTTCGTCCAGCCATCGCGCGCCACGCGATAGGCCGCGAGGTCGGGCGCGGGCAAGGTGTCGACGGGATAGCAGATCACCGGCGCTACGCTGCGCCGCGTCGCGCCATCGGCCGGCGCCGTCGTTTCAGGAGTCTGGAGTTTCATGCGCGCCTCAATACAGGACGGACGCCAGATAGGCCCCGTCGGGCTCGTTGTAGAGACCGATCGTCATCAGCGTCATCTGGTAGACGAGCTTGAGGTCGTTCCGGAGACACCACGTGAGCACTTCGTGGTTGCGCGTCGGCAGGAGAAAGCCCGGCCCGCCGAACTCGGAGGCCGACGCGATCAGGGCGATCAGCGCAGCGTTCGTCTCCGCGACCGAATGGGCGAAGAAGGCGATGCCCGTCGTATAGCCGACGATCCGCCCAAGATGCTCCACGACCATGGCCGTCTTCTGGTCGATCGCCTCGCTCACTTCGCCGCCACGATCGACGCCATGCACCTGGCGGCAGAGCTGGTTGCAGGCCTCGGCGTCGGCGGTTGTTGCCGCCCGTACGGTGTAGCCCGGCAACGCCTGGCCGATCGGCGCGCCTTGCATGATCGAAACGGTCTCGCGCGTGCGGAAGCCGAGCTTGCTGTAAAGGCAGAGCGAGCGGTTATGGAAGCCGGCCTGCAGCAGGCGCACGCCGGCCGCACCTTGCGATGCGGCGCGATCGATGGCGTGCTGCATCAGGTGCCCGCCGACACCGCCGTTCTGGACGCCGGGAGCCACCGTGATCGGCCCGAGGCCCCTGATGCTCGATCGCTCGTCGAGGAAGTTGCTGCCGACGACGCGGCCGTCGCGCTCGGCGATCACCGAATAGAAGCGTGGATGGGCAAGCAGCATCGCCATCAGCCCGCTCGCCACTTCGGCCGAAGGAAAATCCGGCGGAAAGCCGTGTTCCGTGCAGACCGTCGCGAAGGCATTGTAGCAGATCGTGCCGCAGGCATCGGCGTCGGCGGCCACGCCGCGACGAAGAACCAGACTCATGAATACTCCCTCTTCATTTGTTTGTTCCTGACCCTAGGAGACGGCCGCCAGCGACACAATCACATGATCGCCCGTCCGGCTCTCGCGGCGACACCTCATCGGCGAACACCGCCGATGCTTCTGCCACCTGATCGCGCCGCCAGCGATGCGCGGGATCGTGGCGATCGCCGCCAGCCTGGGCGGCAGCAGGAAGAGGTGCTCTCCTCGGAGACGATCCGGTGTGTCATTCTTTGAAAAAGGGGAGGCAAGTATGGTCGAGCATCGGGGCGGGTGCGTGTGTGGCGGCGTGCGGTTCGTGGCGCACGGCGAGCCGCTGCGGATCACGATCTGCCATTGCGCCTGGTGCCAGCGCCGCACCGGCACGGCGTTCGGCGCGGAGGTTGTGTTCGACCAGGCCAAGGTCGAGATGTCGGGCACGCCACCGGCGCGCTATCGCCATGTCTCCGACGAGTCGGGCCGCTGGCTCGACGTCGAATTCTGCGCGCGATGCGGCGCCAATCTCGGCTTCACGCTCGAGGCGGTCCCCGGTGTGCGCACTCTGCCGGCCGGCGCGTTCGACGACCCGGCCTGGCTTCGCCCCGACCGCCACACGGTGAGACACGTCTTCCTGCGCTCGCGCCGCGCCTGGGCCGAGCTCTCACCTCTGGTCGAAACCTACGAGGCCCATTTCCGCTCCTAGCGTCGCTCGCGAGGAGGAGAGGGGGCGACGCCCGGTGCTGCCCCTGATGCCGTCATAGTAAGCTGCCGTCCGGACACGACCCGGAGCCATCTGATGACCCTTGCTCTCCCCCTCGACGGCGGCTGCCTCTGCGGCGCACTGCGCTATCGCGTGAAGGCGCTGCCGCTCGGCGTGATCATGTGCCACTGCGACAACTGCAAGCGGCGCACCGGCAGCGCCTTCTCGCTTTCGATGATCACCTGGCGCAAGGATTTCGAGGTGCTGAGCGGCGAGACGCTGACCAGCGACAATTCAGGCGGTAGCGGCGCGATCCATCGCCAGCATGTCTGCCCGAAGTGCTTCACCCGCACGCACACCGAGATGATGGCCTATCCCAACGTGATCAACGTGCGACCCGGCACGCTCGACCGGCCGCGCGACGTGACGCCGGTCGCGCAGGTCTGGACCGGCGTCGCGCAGCCGTGGGCGCTGGCGCCCGACGTCCCGCGCTTCGAGGAGAACCCGACCGATGTCCTGCAGCTCTTCAACGACTGGCAGGAGAGGCATGGGTGATACGCCTATCGGCGCAGCGAATCGTTGAGCATGTCCACGTCGTGACGCCATCCACCGGGCGGATCCGATGTACTTGGGAATCGAGGATACTTCTGGTTCTCCGCCAATGCCGTGAACTCGATATCGACCTTCGCCGGATCTGCTCCTTCATTCTCCGCGAGCTCGACCCAGACATCGAGGTAGGCACGCCGACCATCGATGAGGCCCAGGACAAATCCGCCCGAGCATTGGTCTGACGCTTCGAACGCCCAAAAGGCCTCGATGCGCTCGACATCCCCAGGGCGCGTATCTCGAGGGGTCGTGCCGAGGGCGTGCAGGGCCTGACGCAACAGGAAGAGCGGACGGACGTCGCGCAGCTCATCAATCGAGATCGTTCTGGGCATCGAAGATGCTCGTTCCTAAGGGTCGTTTTCGCCGACATACAGACACCGCCAGCACTGCTCGAGACCCTTCCAGGGAAGGAAGAGGCGGCAGATTCACACAATGTGCACGGGATGGTTCGGCACGGGCCAGTGACCACCGATCACGGCGTCCTGACAAATCTGTGATCCCCGATATGAAGCACTGAAGTTCCACCGCCACTGCCTGGCCGAGAACCTCAGGATCACAGCTCGAAGCACCGGGTTTGCGCGCTTCTCGCGCTGCTCGGCGAGATCGAGGAAGCGCAGCGGATGGCCCGCACCGGCACGCGACGAAGACGACGCATATGCGGACAAGGCCTACGTCATGTTGATGGATGACGGGCCACAGCCGATGATATCGCGGCCTACCTCTACTATATCGCCGCCGAGCATATGGGCCTGGGGCGCCAGCAGCGGCTTGCGGACTCCAACAAGGCCGTGGCGGAAAGCCTGGTCGCGCTACGGCCCGAGCTCGAGACGCACTGACCATGTTGCCGCCGGCGGGCGGACTATAGAGATGCCACGTGTGGCGCTAGAGCTGCGACGGTCGTCACCAGTCCGCACCTGAGCATCGCTTGAAGAAGTTCTTCGGCAGATAGCGGTGGATTTGCGTATCGGTGGCGCATCGTCCTCAATGCCGCCAGTGCATCGGTGAGATAGAGCTCGACCGTGTTCAGGATGAACTCGTCGGCGGTGCGGACTTCGAGGTCATATCTATCGAGCACGTCCGTAGGGAAGTCGGCGATGTTTTCCGTGACGATGACGTTGGCGCCGCCGCGGATCGCCGCCGCGACCACATGCCGGTCGTCCGGGTCGGGCAATATCACCGTCGAAATCAGGTCCTGATAGTCGTCGACGATAGCTTCGGGAAAGGCCTCGTTCATGACGGAGACAGTGGTCTTGATCCTGTCCTTGTGCTCGGGCCGTTTCCCGATCAAATGCCGAGTCCACTCTTCGTGTATGTCCGCCGTCCACAGCGGCCGGTAGAGACCCGCCTCCGCTAGTGACAGCAAAACGTCCCGTACCAGGAAGGGATACAGGACGTTCGCGTCGAGGAGCGCAGAAAAGCGATCGGAGACTTGCCTCATTCAGGCATCGATCTCCTGACCGAGCCGGGCCAATTTGCGGAGCGCTTCGCCGCGCTTGTCGTCGCGGCGGTGCTTGTAGGCGAACAGATCCTCGGCCCGGATCCGGCGATGGGTCCCGACCTTGTAGTGGGGGATCTCCTTGTTTTCGATCAGCTTCACCAGGAACGGCCGCGAGACATTGAGCAGGTCCGCCGCCTGCTGCGTTGACAGCTCTGTGCCGAACGGCACGAGCGTCACGGCCTCGCCTTTGCTGACATACAGCAGCAGATCGAGCACGAGCCGGCTCACCGCCGGCGGCAATTCCACGATCTCTCCCTTGCCACCCTGCTTGAGGTGCATCGAAAGGGCGCCCTGCCTGTTCATGTGGCGTGCCAGCAACGCGCTCGCCTTGCGCGCCTTCTCAGCTTCCTCGGGTGTCGGCAGGCGTTCGGAAAGGGGATCGTCGAGCGGCATCGTCGTCTCCACGGGGTGATGGGCTCAATATAGGTGTTCCGACTATAAACGCAATATTCGAAATAATCGAATTAAGCAGCTTATACGAAACAAGCGAAAAGCCGCTCCCTATCCTTGGTTCACTCGGCATTCCGTAGATACTGTCGATGATACCAAGTGGCGCTTTTGCTTCCACCCCTCGAAAACCGCGTCTTTGCCGCCTGTACTCGCCCACCCGGCGCGCTACCATCGTTCCCATAACAAACATGGAAACGGACCATGCTCGACTACGAAGTGATCGTGATCGGGGCCGGCGTGGCCGGGATCTATCAGATCAAGCGGCTGGTCGATCTCGGCATCAAGGCGACCGTGCTGGAAGCGGCGGGCGGACTCGGCGGGACGTGGTACGGCAACCGCTATCCCGGCGCGCGCTTCGATTCGGAGAGCTACACCTACGGCTACTCCTTCTCGCGCGAGCTTCTGGACGAATGGCACTGGAAGGAGCGCTTCTCCGGCCAGCCCGAGAACCTTCGTTATCTCAACCATGTCGCCGACAAGTTCGACCTGCGCCGGCACATGCAGTTCAATTGCCGCGTCGATGGCGCGGAGTGGGACGAGGCGGGGAGCTTCTGGCAGCTGAAAGTGTCGGACGGCCGCACGCTCACCACGCGCTTCCTGGTGCTGGCGCTGGGGCTGCTCTCCATTCCCGCCCGGCCGCGCTACGAGGGCATGGGCTCGTTCAAGGGCCGGTCGTTCCACACCTTCGACTGGCCGCACGAGGGCGTGCCGCTCGCCGGCAAGAAGGTCGCCGTGATCGGCACCGGCGCCACTGCCATCCAGGTGATCGGCGAGATCGCCGACAAGGTGGGTGAGCTCACTGTGTTCCAGCGCCGGCCCAACTGGGCGGCGCCGCTGAACAACGGCCTGATCTCCAATGAGGAGATGGCCGACATCCGCGGCCGCTACGACGAGATCTACGCCACCTGCGCGCGCACGCCCGGCGGCTTCGAGCACGAGCCCGACCGGCGCGGCTTCTGGGAGGTCTCGCGCGAGGAGCGGCTGCAGCTCTGGGATCGCCTCTACGGCGAGCCGGGCTTCGGCATCTGGCTCGCGAATTTCCGCGAGATCTTTACCGACGAGAAGGCGAACGCGGAGTTCTCCGAATATATCGCCGGCCGCATCCGCCAGCGCGTGAAGGATCCGGCCACGGCCGAGAAGCTGATCCCGCGCGACCACGGCTTCGGTGTGCAGCGCGTGCCGCTCGAGACGCGCTACTACGAGGCCTACAATCGCGACAATGTCAGCCTCGTCGATGTCAGCGAGACGCCTGTCGTGCGCGTGACCGAGACGGGCCTGCGCACGACCGAGCGTGACTACGACTTCGACATCATCGTCTATGCCACCGGCTTCGACGCCATCACCGGCGCCTACGATCACATCGACCTGCGCGGTGTCGACGGCGAGCGGCTGGCCGAGAGCTGGAAGGATGGCCCCACGACCTTCCTTGGCCTGATGGTGGCGGGCTTTCCCAACGTCTTGATGCCGACCGGCCCGCAAAGCGGCTCGGCCTCGGTCAACTTCCCGCGCGGCATCGAGCTCGGCGTCAACTGGTGCACCAACCTGCTGCTCTACGCGCGCGAGCACGGCCACCTGCGCTTCGAGCCGACGCGCGCCGCGGCGGCGCGCTGGTCCAAGCACGTGCAGGACATGTACGCCATGCTGCTGCTGCGCAAAGCCAAGGGCTGGTTCACCGGCTACAATTCCAACGTGCCCGGCCACGAGGAAGGCCGCATCCGCTACGTCGTCTACAACGGCGGCCAGCCCAAGTACGTCGGGATCCTGAACCAGGTCGCGATGAGCGGCTACGAGGGTGTCACCTTCGGCGAGCCCACCCACACGCCGCGCGAAGCTTCGGTTTCCGCTCCCGGCCTCTCCGCCTAGCGGGCCGGGCTATAGAGTAAAAGCGCTGGTTTCAAAGGTGGTGTCATCCTGAGCGCAGCGAAGGATCCTTGGCGGCGTCGCTAAAGATCCTTCACTTCAGCGCGGGGGCTACCCCGCGCGATTCAGGATGACACGGTCCTTGTGTCAGGCATTTTCCTCTAGAGGAGAGGGGGCGACTGCCTAGCCCAGCAGCAAGGCCCAGGTCCAGTAGACGGCGATCGCGACCTGGGCGGCGAAGGCAGTGAACCGGAGGTTGACGGCGAGGACGCTGAGCGAGGCCAGGTGCACGCCGGACTGCACGACGCGCGCGGCGAGCAGCCAGGGCGCCAGCGGATCGGTGACCGCAGTGCGGTCCGTGATCATCGCCGCGATCAGGAGCACGGCAACCACCGGCAGGCTTTCCAGGCAATTGGCGTGCGCGCGGGCCAGCCGCTGCAGGAAGGGCGAGAGGTTGGCGTTGTCCGGCTGAAAAGCGTTGGCTTCAACCGCCTTGGTCAGCACCAACCACGAGCGCATACCCTCCATCACGATCAGCAACAGGAGCGTCCAGGCAACGAAGCCCAGCAGCACCTTCAACGAGACATGATCCATTTTTGTCCTCCCCGATGCCGCACCGTAGAGGGCGCGCCGGGGTCGGACAATGAATCGCGGGTCTTCGCTTCCCCCTCTCCTGACCTCTCCCCCTAGCGGGGGCGAGGAACATGGGCGCTCACTCTCTCCTCTCCCATCTCTTTCTCCTCTCCCTCGTGAGGGGAGAGGCGGGGAGAGGGGGCGACGCGTCCCTGTCACGCCGTTTTCGCAGCCGCGGGCTCGACGAGATGTTGCAAATGCCTGTAGCCGGCCGCGCGGGCGAAGTCGGGGAGGTGCCAGAGCTGGCCGTTGGCGCCCCAGGTGCCGTCGGCCACGTCGCGGATGATGATCGAGGTCGCGACCGGCCGCGGATCGGAGGCGGGCTTCGCAGCCGTGACCGCCTGGTGGATGCGCCTCACCGCATCGGCGCGGCCTGCTGCGTCGACGACGCCGGCCGGCGGGTAGAAGAACACGATCACCGGGATCACGCGCGAGGTCTGGTCGGCGCCGCCGACGAACAGGCTGCCTGACTTCACTTCCTCGACCAGCACCCAGGTGAGCGCCTCCTGGCGCGGATCGTCGCCCCAGCCCTCGACCGACTTGGCGGCGGCATGGATGCCCTGGCCCAGCGCCGCGCGCCCGGCCGTATCGAACGCGCCCTCCGGCACTTTGACGACAATGTTCGGCATGTATGTTCCCTGGTTGGTGGTCTCTGTTCACGCGCCGGCGACGAGCCGTCGGCGGAAGAAGGCGAGGATCTCGTCGCGCGCTTCGATCGTCGGCTGGCCCGCTTCGTCGATCAGGTGGACCGTGACGACGCTGTGCGGCGTGGTCACGTAGCGCGCGAAGAACGGCGGCGTGTCGGGATTGGCGGCGCTGTCGGGCAGCGTGCGCTCGACGAAGCGATCGCCGAGCGCCTGCGCATAGGCGGCGAACCGTTCGGCCCGGCAGAAGTGATCGCCCGCGAAGCGATAGGCGAGCACGGTCAGGTTCTCGCGGTCGAGCCGCTGGCGCACGTTGGCGAGCTCGTCGGGCGCGATCTCGAGGCCGCCCGGATCGTTCAGCGGCAGCGATGGCTGGGAGAGCACCGGCGCCAGCATCGCGGGCTCCAGCATCATGGTGAGGGCGAAGTTGCCGGTGAAGCACATGCCGATCGCACCGACGCCCGGCCCGCCGCATTGCTCATGCGCCAGCCTCGCCAACGCGCGCAGCCACTGCGTCACCGGGCTGGAGGCGTCGCGCTTCAGCGCGTTGAACTCGGCGCTGATGCAGGCGCGCTGGAAGACAGCCGCGCCCTCATCCGCGCTTGGCAGCGCGCCGTCGCGGCCGAACAGCGAGGGCATGTAGACGGTGAAGCCGGCGTCGCGCACCCAGCGCGCGAAGCGGGCGACATGCGGGCTGATCCCGGGCATCTCCGCCATGACGATCACGGCCGGACCGGCGCCCGCGACGTAAACGGTCTTGGTCGCGCCCTCCAACGTGATCTCCCGACGCGCGAAGTCTTCGAGAGTGTCGTCCTTGAGCGCGACCATGCGGCCTCCTTTGCTTGCGCTCATCTAGGGCACGTGCGATGCAAGGGGCCAGTGTCAAAACAGACATTGTTCGGGGATTTTTCGCCATGACGCAGATCGAGGTGCTGGTGCTGTCGGGATCGATGCCGTCGAGCGTGGCGATCACGCTCGACGTGCTCGCGACCGCCAATCGCCTGCAGGAGGCGCGCGGACGGTCGCCGGCCTTCAGCGTGCGCCTCGCGGGATCGGGCGCCCGCACGGCCGCATCGCTGGCCACGGGTGCACGTTTGGTGACGGGCAACGGTGTGCGCGACGCCGACGTGGTCGTGGTCCCGGGGCTCGGCATGACGACGGAAGAGGAGGTGACGGTGCGGCTGGCGCGGCGCGACGCTGGTTTGGCCAGGAGACGGCTGGCCGCCGCAGTGGAAGGCGGCGCGCACGTCGCGACCTCGTGCTCCGGCGCGTTCCTGTTCGCCGCCGCCGGACTGCTCGACGGCCGCCGGGCCAGCACGACCTGGTGGCTGGCGCCCTTGTTCCGGCGGATGCATCCCTCGGTCATTCTCGATCCCGATGCGCTCGTCGTGACCGACGGCCCGGTCACGACGGCGGGCGCGGCGATGGCGCAGATGGACCTGATGTTGGCGATCGTTGCGCGACGGGCCGGCGCCAGGCTTGCCGATGCGTGCGCGCGCTACCTCCTGCTCGACAAGCGGCGGTCGCAATCGCGCTACATGGCGCTGGGCTTCCTCGCTGCCGCCGACGAGCGCGTCGCGCGGGCCGAGCGCTGGGCGCGCAAGCGCCTGGGCGAGGATTTCACGGTCGACGACTTCGCCAAGTCAGCGGCGCTCAGCCCGCGCACCTTTGCGCGGCGTGTCGAACGGGCGGTCGGCCTGTCGCCTGTGCGCTTTCTCCAGCGGCTGCGCGTCGAGCGCGCGGTCGAGCTGCTCGAGACCACGAAGCTGTCACTGGAAGAGATCGCGCGGCAGGTCGGTTACGCCGAGCCATCGACACTGCGCCGGCTGATCCACCGCAGCGGCCTCAGCGGCCCCCGCCACCTGCGAGGCTGAGGAACATTTCTTTCTCCTCTCCCCCGCTAGGGTGAGAGGCGGGGAGAGGGGCGTGTGCTCGGGGCTGCCCGCGCCTATTGCATGAACCAGCCGTGGCTGACCACGATCGACTGGCCGGTCAGCGCGTTGCTCCGCGCGCCGGCGAAGAACAGCACGCAGTCGGCGACGTCGTCGACCGTCGTGAACTGGCCGTCGACGGTGTCCTTCAGCATCACGTGCTTCACGACATCGTCCTCCGAGATGCCGAGCTCCTTCGCCTGCTCGGGGATCTGCTTGTCGACCAGCGGTGTGCGGACGAAGCCGGGGCAGACCACGTTGGCGCGCACGTTGTAGGCCGCACCTTCCTTCGCAACGACCTTGCAGAGCCCGATCAGGCCGTGCTTGGCCGTGACGTACGGCGCCTTGAGCGGCGATCCTTCCTTGGAATGCACCGAGCCCATGTAGACGACGCTGCCGGACTTCGCGGCGTACATATGCTTGAGGCAGGCCCGGGTCGTGAGGAACGCGCCGTCGAGATGGATCGACAGCAGCTTCTTCCAGTCGGCGAAGGCGAAATCGACCACCGGCTTCACGATCTGGATGCCGGCGTTGGAGACCAGGATGTCGATGCGGCCGTACTTGGTCATCACATCGGCGATGCCTTTGTCGACCGCGGCCTCGTCGACCACGTTCATGGCCACGGCGAACGCATCGCCGCCCTTGCCCTTGATCTCGGCCGCGGTGGCATTCGCCGCATCGAGATTGAGGTCCGCGATCACCGGCGTGCCGCCTTCGGCCGCGAGGCGAAAGGCGATCTCCTTGCCGATGCCGCTCGCGGCGCCGGTCACAACTGCAATTTTCTTGTCGAAACGTGCCATCGAAATTCCTTCAGCTCTTTGCCAGATAATCGAAAACCACCTCGCCCAGGCCCAGCGTCAGGTCGGTGACGAAATGCGAGGCGGACAGGACTTCGCGCACGGGAAGCCGGGCGACGTCGCACAGCGCGTGATCGAAGAGTTGCAGCGCGGCCGGGCCCGACCATGCGCCTTTCAGCGTCACGTCTTCGAGGTAGTAGCGGACCAGTTCACACACGCGTGGCGTGCAATCGACATGCGGGATGATCTTCAGCATGAAGTTGGGCCGGGCCAGCGATTGCAGCAACGGCGCGTGATCGATCTCGCGGTGCTTGTAGCCCATCGTCGCGTTCACGCAGAGCACCGAGCCGTAGTGCAGCGTGCAGACCAGCGTCTCGTTTTCGTGGGCGACCTTGGGCGTCGCGAGCTTCTTGGGAAAACCCCAGATCTCGCGCCCGCCGGCGATCGGTGCGTCATCGTCGAGGTACATGGCGTGCACGTAACCACCCGCCTGGGTCGTGCCGTCCTTGTCCTTGAAGCGAACCGGAATCACCTGTCCGGTTTCGGTATAGTCGCCGAAGCCGGTGGAGTCGGGCATGCGGATGAACTCGTAGTTGACCGTGTCGCCGATGACCTCGAGCGGCTCGGGCACGACGGCGCGCAGGATCTCGGGGTCGGTGCGATAGCTGATGATGATGAATTCGCGGTTGTAGAATTTGTAAGGCCCGGGCGGGTAGGCCGGATTGTTGAGCGGCATCGCAAATGCCTTGGTACGAACGTCGGCAAGCTTCATTGGCAGGGCCTTCCATCACTCCAGAGGTTGTTCGGCGAGATCGAACGTGAATACGCCATCGACGCTACGGGGACGTTGCAGCACCTGCGGGTAGCCGAGCGTGCGCACCATGTCGCTGTAGCCGGCCTTCCAGTGCTCCTCCATCGTGCGGCGCGAGAACTCGTAGTCCTTCGACGAGCCCTCGTAGGTCTTGGTGCGGTAGATGAGGTGGATGATGTTGTAGACCTTGTCGTCCGCCGCGGTTGCCAGCAGCTCGGCCTCGGGCGTCTGCCGCAGCGGCTCGGGAAGCTGGCCGAGCAGCTTCGCGGCGGCCCGGCGCAGCGCCTGGTTGCTGCGGAACTGATCGGTTCCCATGCGGGTGCGGCTCGAATACCGGATGTCCTTCAGCCGCGTATCGACCTCCATGAGATCGCGCGGCAGCTCGCCGCGCGCGCTCCACAGGTCGATCTGGAAGGCGAGCGTGTCCCGCCGCGGGCTCTCGTCGAGCACCCATTGCAACGGCGTGTTCGAGACGACGCCACCGTCCCAGTAGAAATCGCCGTCGATCTCGGCGGCGGGAAACCCGGGCGGCAGCGAACCGCTGGCGACGATATGGGCCGGCGTGATGGTGCGGGTCGTGTTGTCGAAGTAGACGAAGTTGCCGCTCCTGACGTGGGTCGCGCCGACGCTGATCCGCGTCGCGCGCGAATTGAGACGGTCGAAATCCACCAGCTGCTCGAGCAAGGCCACGAGCGGCGAGACGTCATAGAAGCTTAGCCGCGCCGGATCGTTGGTGCGTCCGAAGATCGGCGGCAGGTGGCGCGGCTTGAAGAAGTTCGTGGCGCCCCACAGCAGGGCGTCCATGGCGCGCAACTGGTTCAGGAACTGGTGGGCCGTTTCATCCTTGATCTCGAGCCCGGCGAGATAGGGAAGGCCCAACGGAGACCGTGTCACGGTTTCCCAGAATTGGCGCAGCCGCTCGACCCGGCGCTCCGGCGGATTCCCGGCGATTAGCGCCGAGTTGATCGCGCCGATCGAAATGCCCGCCACCCAGTCGGGATGCAGGTTCGCCTCGGCCAGGGCTTGGTAGACGCCGCCCTGATAGGAACCGAGCGCCCCGCCGCCCTGCAATAACAGTGCTGTCTGCTCGAACTCGGGGCGCCTGGGCGTGCCCTCCGCTACGGTACCAACGCCCATCGGCCGCTCTCCCATTTCGCTGCCATATTAGACGACGATGGATGAGTCGGGCCAACTACACCTGAGTTTCCGTAATGTGACTCCGTTCCCACGAGGCCACGCTGCCGGGCAACGTCCTAGTCCAGGAAACGGGGATCGACCGGCGCCTTGGCGAAACGTCCCCAGGCAACGAATGCCGTGAGCAGTGCGAGCGCGACGTCGCTCGGCAGCATCTGCCAGTGACCGCACATGACGTGGAAGACAAAGGCCAGCCCCATCAGCAAGGTCAGGAATGACGCGGCAATCGGTGTCACGCCGGGAACGATGCGCGTCGCGGTCGGCAGCACCAGTCCCAATGCAGCGACCAGTTCGATGAAGCCGATGACTCGAACCAGCCCCAAGGTTGTGTGGCTCGGCCAAGTGAAAGCCTCGGTTAGCACTGCGATGGGCTGAGTCGCTTTCACAAGGCCGTCGTCGGCGAACGTGGCGGCGAGCAGGAGTTGCACCACCCACAGGGAGAGCCTCCAGGGATCCACCAGCCGGCTTCGTTCCAGCCTTGTGTGTTCCCGTGCGGTTTCCGTCGATACCGACATGACGACTCAGTTTGAGCTGGAGATCAGCCAGGTAAGATGCGACGCCGCAATCTGAGCGGGTTCGCGCCATCGGTACTCGGCCGCTGCGATCTCCTTGTCCTTCTGAAGCAGCGTTTCTTGAGCCCATTGATGTCGAACAGCGCCGACGGGCAGCGCGTCGGTTTCCGAGTTGATGCCGGCGAAGGTATCGAGGTGCGGCCGAAGCGCCGGCTCTGGCAAATCCGAGTAGGGACCGAGTGCCCGCGCGACCTCGATCACACTGATCTCTCCTGTCAGGAAACATGTCAGAAGGATCGACATCTGCGCGCGCACTTGCGCGCGATATTTTGGATTGCAGCAATAGTCCGTGTGATCCATGTCGAGTCGTCCTCGCGGCTAGAACAGGCTGCCGAAGACCATGAGGGGCACCGACGCGCTGAAGTGGATCGACGACGCGGCGAAACCCCAGAAACCCGAGTCGGCATAGACCCAGGCATCGCTCCACACCCACGCCTGGTACCAGCTGTTCGCGCGCGCCGGGAAGAAGACTTCCGCCGACGTGCGGCGCTCGTCGGAGCCGCCGTGATCCTCGAACCAGCCGACGCCGTCGCTCCAGCTCGGTTGCACGTCCGACTGGTGGACCCAGGCGTTCTCGGAATGGCCGAAGACCCAGAGGCGCATCCTGAAATCGTTGTGCGCGACGTAGCCGGAGGCGCTGTCCCACCAGTCGTCGGAGAAGTCGAGCAGGGCCGCGAAGCGCTGCTGCGGGTCGGCGGCGGTGCAGAAGAACCAGCTCATGACCCCCGCAGCGACTTCCTGCGTGCCGTCGCCGATCGACTGGCAGGCAAGATCGTAGGTGCCGGCGCCCTTGTTCGCGGTGGCGGCGTTGCCGCTCGGATTGAACGTCCAGTCGGCGTCGTAGGGCGGCACGTGGATCGTGAAGTTCGATCCGGAGATGACGCGCGGTTCGAAGGTGCGGATCCTCGGCCGCGTGAGCTTGCGCTTGGCCCGCTGGGCATAGACGCGCTCAAGCTCTGCATTGGCCTGCTTCAGGGCAGGATCCCGCCGCGAGACGTTCTTCAGCAGCAGGTTCTGCTTCTGCTTCGTGAGCGCCGCGATTTCCTTGCGGTCCGCATTGGTCTTGCGCAGGCGTTGCGTCAGGGTGCGCGTGAGGTCCGACTGGCTCTTGCGGAGGCTGCTGCGGGGAGGCTCGCCCCCCAGCGCTCGTTCGTAGTTGCGAACCTGCTTGTGACCGCGTGCGATGATCGTCATGGCTTTCCCCCGGATTGTTGAACAGCAGACGAAAGACGAGATGCGGCGCTGGGCGCATCACATGCCGGGCTTGCGGTAGGTCACGATGACGTCGGTGACGTCGAACGAGCCGCTCCACGGGTAGCCCATCCAGAAGGCGACGGCGCCGAACTGCTGGGCGAAGTTGGGATATTGGATCGGGACGTTCGAGACCGATCCCGACGCCGTGCCGCCCGCGCCCACGAGCTGGATGTCGGCGCTGGCCGATCCGGCCGCGACCTTCATCGTGACCTGCAGCACGAACGGGCGGTCGTTGGGGAAAGTGCCGAAGCAGTTGCCCGGCGTGTCGTTGATGCGCACCGTGTTGGCACCGGGCTTCCCGGTGTTGTTGCAGTCGTTCATGAAATCGAGATGCAGGATCGGCGCCTGCAGACCGAGCGTCGGTGTGTCGAACTCGACCGACATCGCCGTCCGCCGCGGCGGCGACACCGCCGGGATGTTGATCAGGGCGATCATGCTGTAGGTGCCCGCGCCTTTCACCTGCGAGAGCGTGCCGGTGAGCACGTTGATGTTCTGGCTGGTGTTGGCGCGGCTGATCTCGACCGCCTTGTCGCTGGAGTTGGGCAGGGGCTTGACCACGACGCTGCCCGCATCGCCTGCCACGCTCGCCGTGCCCACCGCCTGGTTGTGCGCGGGTGGCTGGTTGGTCGTGTTTGAGTTGAACGAGGACTGGAACAGGGTCTCGCTGGCGCAGCCGCCCAGTAACAGGCCGACGAGACCGAGAACCGGAACATCGAGGACTCGAACCCCGCGCACGCGAGCTCTGCGAACCTGAACTTCATTGGGGACTTGCTTGATGCGCCGCATGGCATCCTCCTGATCGAGGAGGAAAGTGTCGGTTGGTCCCGTAACGCGGCGATGTTGCGGCGGCGTTTGTCCTGTTTCCCGTGTTTCCCCGGGACGGCCGGTTCAGCGCAGGGAGGGCGAGTCGCGCCGCAGATCTTCGAGCAGCCGGCTCATGTCCGCGGGCGGTTGCGCTGGCCGGAGCGGGCTGTCGGGGCCCGCGAGCCAAAGATAGAGCGCTGCCCACAAGGGCACAGCGACAACACAGGGGATGGGCAGTGCCATCAGATAGAAGAGCAGGAGGCGCGGCACGAACGGCTGGACGAGAGAGACGAACACCAGCGCCAGGATCACGGCCAGGACGACCACCAGCAGCGTGATGAGCGCGATGCGGGCGATCGTGCCCTCGATGCGCCGGGTCCAGGCGAAGGCAAACCAGCCGGCCACCAGGCCGGAGAGGCCGATCTCGACGGCGAGCGTCGCGACGCGCCACACCCAGCGCTTCTGCTCCAGGAAGTAGGGCAGCCCGTGCAGCGCGACGTCGAGCCAGGGCGCGGCAGCCAGCAGCAGCAAGCCGCCCAGTCCCAAGCCGAATCCAAAACCGCTCCTGCCCATCACTATTGGCCCATCACCATCGCCGTATGATCGAACTCGTCAGGGTCGGTTTGATGTGTCGCATTGGAGGGGTGGGGTAGGCGGCCGGCGACCGAGGGTGAGTGGTGCGTGGCGCCGGCCGCCAGCCATGGTGTCGGGCTATGGCACGTGCTTCCCGTCCACGGCGTAGGGATTTTGCGCATCGTCAAGGGTGCCGGCTTGTGACCGTTCGCCTGGGTCGCGAAAAGTCCAAGTACCCCCCAATCGAAACCTTCCGTTGCGCGGCGCGGGGAAGGTAGGGGATTCGATAAGTTACATCTTATGAATCAATGAGATATCGATAAGGTATACCTTATCGAATTGAAGTGACGCTGCGAGCGCAGGTCGTGTCCGCGACGAATGTTGATCCACACTCTTATAAGGACGGCCTCCGCGAGGGCGTTGCCTTTCTGCTCGTCGACGCCAGCGACAGAGTTCTCCTGGAGTGCCGGCCGGACGGGCGAGGTACCTTTACCGATGTCTTTTATCCAAGCGGCTCGATCGAGATAAAGGACCACGGCGACCCTAATGTGGATTATCGCGAAGCCGCGCTACGGCGAGAGGTATGTGAGGAATTCCGCGGCGGCGTGAGCATCGGCAAGCTTTCGTACCTTGGAGAGGTGAAAGTTCCCGAGATCGGTCTCGTATTCTACATATATTGGGTTGCCGCCTGGTCGGGCGATCCTGGCCAGCACACCTACGAGGAGGGCTCGCCGTTCGGTGAGCTGAAATGGTTTCCGCTTGACGAAGTCAAGACTCTAAGCAGCTTCGATAGCACCAGTCGGATAACGCAAATGCTTCGCAGCGCGATGGCGGCAGCTCGCGGGAATGCCAACTAGGCGAACAAAAAAGCGTAAGCGATTCCATGCTGGTAGCGGCCAAGATTTCCCGCGCGGACGGCTCACGCGATTGCGTGGAACGCATGGAAATCAGAGAGCGGCGCCTCGACAGCCAGGGGTTGGAGCGGGAAGCACTGCACCAGATCGTCCATGGATCGTTGACGCGCCAGGCGATCGAGGAAGAGGGCAGCGGCGGCCGTACGGACGGTGCCGTGCCGGTCGAGGAACTGCCCCCAGAGCGGCATGTTACGAAACCGGCCGCCTGCGATTTTCGCCGTTGCGAGGTAACTCTCGGGAAAAAGGCGCCGATAGCTCGCGAGGTTATAAAGCCAGGAGACGCCGGCCAGGCGCGTGGCCTGGGGTTCGGCGTGCCTCACATGCGCGAGGAGTGCTCGCAGCTCCGACCGTCGCGCCGATTTGCGTTCGGCTGCCAGGGGCGCCTGGCCGTCGGGATCGGCATTCTCGAAATGAAGACGGAGGCACCCGGCGTCTCGGTGACCGTAGGAAAAGCAGCCGAACGTCGCCACAGTGTGCGAGGGCTGCGGCAGACCCTGCCTTGTCGCGAAGAAGCGGACGGTCCAGGCCGTCTGATCGGCCGAACGCGCGAGCCCGTCCATGTACTCGATCCAGATTGCATGGTGCGGATCGAAGGCGCGGCCCAGTCCGAAGCGGATATAGAAGTTGGTGTAGCCCAACAGCGCATCGCCGAGCGGCATCCCAGACAGGTCGCTGACCCGATGGGCAAAGCGAAGCTGCAGATCGAAGAATCCGCTGCCGAACCTCACACCCCCAAAAGCTCCTTCGGGGTGGCGCCGTGGCGGTGGCGGGCGAGGAGGTCGTCGGGGTCGTACTCGACGCCGATCGGGTTCTTGGCGAACGCCTCCGACTTCATGAACGCCTGGCCTTCGGGCGCCGTGGCGAAGTTGTCGATCAGGAGTTCGACCTGGTTGTTGTCGGGATCGCGGAAATACATCGAGGTCGTGACGCCGTGGTTGATGCACCAGAACGGGCGGATGCCCTCGTCCTTGAGCCGCGCGTAGGTCTCGAGCAGGTCGCCGAGGTCCTTCAGCGTGAAGGCGATGTGATGCAGCCCGGTCTCGCGGCCGGCCCTGAAATCGTGCGGGCCGTCTTCACCCGGCCGCCGCTTCTCCAGCGTGCCCGGCGTGATGAAAGCGACGCGATGATGCTCGTCGTCGTAGCTCATAAAGGAGATGACACCCGCGTCATGCACCATCTCGCCGTCGAGCACGGTGCAGTACCAGGCTTGCAGGGCCTTCGGGTCGTTGGTCTGCAGCACGATGTGCGAGATCTTGATCGGCGTGGCCATGTCGGTCTCCTCGTTCCGTCGGTTCGTGGGTGGGGTCCTAGCGCGCCTTGTCCGAGCGCTGCGCATCGAGCCAGGCGTGGGCCGAGGGCTCGTCGGTGAATACTTTCATCGGGCAGTCGATGCCCGCGGTCGCGAAGCGGTGCGCGGCTTCTTCGAACGCCTTGTTGCTGCCGATGACGATCGCGATCGGCCCGATCTCGCTCTCCTGGGCGCGCTTGGTCATCATTGCGGTGAGCATTCCGACCTGCGGGCTGATCCGCGACCGCATGCGCCTGAGATCTAGCAGCGTCGCATAGGCGCGGGTGTTGTCGCGGTCGACCAGCTCGAGATGGCGTTGGATGTCGTCAGGAAAAATGTCGCCCTCGGCCACGACAGTGGCCAAGCGTTCGGCATGGGAAAAGGTCACCCGCACGGGCATCGATAGCGTCCCCGGAGGGTCAAGCGGGCGAATGCTACGCCTCGCGGGGAAGACGTCAACCGAAGCGACCGGGAGCGGCGCTCGGGCGGGACCAGTGCTCAGTCTGGGTAGATGCGGCGCAGCAGCGCGTTCAGCGGCTCGATGTCGTCCTGCCAGCCGCCGACCGGGTCGGCGTCGCTGGGGAAGTGCGGATAGCGCTGGCCGGGCGGCAGCGTCGCGAGCTCGATCTCGACCTTGGCGGGCGGGGCATCCTCCTCGAGCGCCCGCTCGATCCAGACGTCGAGATAGGTGCGGCGGCCGCCACGCAGGCGCAGGACGAAGCCGGCGGCGGCGACGTCGAAGCTGTTGGCCGACCAGAAGGCTTCGACATGGGTGATGTCGCAGGGGCTGAGGTCCCAATCAGCATGGCCGAGTATTCGCAAGACTTCGTCAAACGTTGCCAGGGCGTCGCTGTTGAGGGAGCCGATGAGAGGCGATTCGGGCATGTGGGGCGTGCTCGGTCGGTCGACGTATGGAGAGACGCCGGCGACACAGGGCGGTGCGTCGCCGGCGTGGCTGCACGTGGAGTGGTGGGGTCGACAGCCGTCCCTACCATCGCGACTCGATGTGCCGGCGGCCAGTGACCATCGACGGCAAGCGTGAACAAAGCTGTGACGTGCCGTCACGTGGTAGCATAACTTTCTCGTCATGCGACCGTCTTGCGATCGCAACCGATCGATGCCGTCGGTCGCAAAGCCAGGATTATCGCAGTACTCGGCCGTCGATCCCGCGGCTCCGGGTAGTGCCAGGTCGCGGATAGCTCGATGGCAGTTCACCAGTAGCTCACTGGCAGATCACTGCCAGATCACTGCCAGATCACCGGCAGATCACCGGGTGGTCACTGGCGCAGCGGCGGGGTGACGGTCATCCTGAGGTCCTGGTGTTACCCGAATTGGCGCCAGGCGCAGTGGTCCTCGGATGTACAGGCCGCTGCGCCCCCAATCGGGGATCCAGTCCCCCGGAATGCCGATCCCCTGTCAGGTCCGCGTGTCGAGCCTACCGGTACCCGTCCCAGTGACGGCCGTAATAGTCGTGGTGGTAGCGGTAACCGGGGCCGGGGCCATAGTAGGCGCAACCGACCACCGACAGCAGCAGACAGGCACTGATAAGCAACTTGAACGCACGCATGGTCTCCTCCGTACGCGGGCCGTGAAGGCCCTCGATCAGGAGTACGGGGGCGACCGTGGCGGTGGCGGGGCAATGCAGAGGTTTGTCGGAGGCAGGCACGGGAGCCGCCACCGGGGAGTCACCATCGGGAGTCGCCGTTGGGCGGGCAGCTAACCTACCCCAAATCCGCCATCTCAACTGCAACGCCAATTTCCGCGTCCAATCCCCACAGGCGCCGGGGTAAATGCGAACAACGGCTGACAACCGGCCGTTCGCGCGCGTACAATGTACGTACGGGCTGGGCATGGCCATGGGGGAAATGATGGCAGACAAGACCAAAGCCGACATCGCGTCGGTTCAAGCTAGCATCCTGACTCCGGGAGCTAACGTCGGTAACGTAGCGAACGGTGCCGCGGGAACCGACGTTGTGGGCGTCGACAAGATCCGCGACCTGTTGTTTGGCAACCAGATGCAGGACTACGACCGCCGTTTCTCGAAGCTCGAGGAGCGGTTCCTGGCGCGGTTCAAGGAGATCGAATCGGAGACGGCGCGCAACCTGAGCGCCCACGACACGAACGCGAAGAAACAGGTCGACTCGCTCGCAAGCCAGCTCCGTGAGGAGAAGGACACGCGCGCCGATGCCGACAAGGAGATCGAACGTTCGCTGCGTGAGCAAAACCAGGTGCTGGAGAAGCGTCTGCGGACGCTGTC
This sequence comes from Alphaproteobacteria bacterium, assembly GCA_017308235.1. Classification (GTDB taxonomy): domain Bacteria; phylum Pseudomonadota; class Alphaproteobacteria; order Reyranellales; family Reyranellaceae; genus Reyranella. Next base: position 22,663 of record JAFKFL010000014.1, read on the forward strand.
GGACCAGGTGAGCCAGCTCGAACGCGACTTCGCTGACCGCCTGTCGCGCGAGACGCAGTCGCTGCACGACGAGATCAAGCGGCGCAACGAGGAGATCCATCACACGATGGAGAAGATGTTCTCCGAGCTCTCGAACGTGAAGACCGACCGCAATCTCCTGGCCGGCCTGTTCGTCGAGGTTGCGAAGTGCCTGAACCAGGACAGCGGCAGTGGCAAGAGCGCGGGTAAAGGCGAGGGAGCGCGCGGTTGGCCCAACGGCTAACCGTCACCTCCAATGAGCACTTCCGCCGCCGACAAGCTCGAGTGGCTGTTTAAACCTGCCGCGGAGGATAGCGGGATCGACCGCAAGACGCTGGCCGGCTTGCTGGTCGAACTTGCGCGTGCCGTCGAGCCGAAATCCGCCCCCGAGAGCGTGTCGATACACGATCCGCGGCTGAAAGAGCTGCGGACGCTGCTGGTCGGGCACGAGATCGAGGTGCTAAGCCGCCTGCAGGAGGTGGTCGAGGACCCCGAGCAGCTCGGCGCGGCGGTGGGGCGCGTCCTGCCGACGGCGGTCGCGGCGAGCGATTCCCGGCTGGGCGAGGTGCTGGCGCCGGCGCTGGAGAAGGCGACGGCGAGCTCGATCCGCAACGATCCGCGCGCGCTGATCGACATCCTCTATCCGGTGATCGTGCCGGCGATCCGCCGGTCGGTCGGCGAGAAGGTCGACACCACCTTCCAGTCGCTCGACGAGACGCTGCGGCAAAGCCTCACTTGGCGCGGCCTGCGCTGGCGGATCGAGGCCTGGCGGACCGGCCGCACCTTCGCCGAGGTCGTGCTGAACCACTCGTTGGTCTACCAGGTCGAGCACGCCTTCCTGATCCATAACCACACCGGTCTTTTGATCTCCCATGTCGCCGCCGAGGATGCGGCGAGCCAGGACCCGCAGCTCGTGTCCTCGATGCTGACGGCGATCCAGGATTTCGTGAAGGACTCCTTCAAGGGCGAGGGCCAGGGGGTCGACACGCTGCGGCTGGGCGACCTGCGCCTGTGGTGCGAGCCGGGCCAGTACGCGATGCTGGTCGCGGTCATCCGCGGCAACCCGCCGGAGGAGCTGCGCCACAAGCTGCGCGACACCCTCACGCACATCCACGAGGAGCGTCGGCAGATCCTCGAGTCGTTCGACGGCGACAGCTCGGGCCTCGCCGACATCGAGGCGCATCTGACCGAATGCACGGCACTGCGCCAGCAGGGTCTCAAGACGAGAAAGAAGGGCTTTCCCTGGTACGTCTTCGCTCTGGCGATGCTGATCCTGGCCGGCCTCACGGGCGTCGGCGTGTGGCGGTACCAGGTCATGCAGCAGGAGGCGCAGGAGCAGGCGCGGATTGCGGCGGAGGAGGCGCACCAGCGTGCCCTCGAAGCCGAGCGCCGCGCGACCGAGCTCAAGCACTGGTCGGACTATGTCGACCAGCTGCAGGCCCAGCCCGGCATCGTGGTCACCGAAACAGCCGAGCGCGACGGCAAGTTCATCGTCTCGGGCCTGCGCGATCCATTGGCGGCTGATCCGCTGGAGATCCTGCGCCAGAGCAAAGTCGATCCCGCGCGCGTCGTCAGCCGTTGGCAGCCCTACCAGTCGCTCGAGCCTGATTTCGTGCTGAAGCGCCTGCAGGCATCGCTTCAGCCGCCGCCCAGCGTCACGCTTGCAGTCGTCGATGGCCGCATCATCGCGACCGGAATGGCGACGCCGCTCTGGATCTCGCGGGCGCGCCAGATGTCGCGCCTGATGCCGGCGGGCGGGCCGCAGCTCGACTACTCGCGGGTCCAGGATCTCGCCGAGGGCCTGCTGGGCGACCTGCGCAAGTCCATCCAGGCGTACGAAATCCGCTTCGACACCAATGAATCGCTGCCCGCACCCGGCCAGGAGTCCACGCTCGACCATCTGGCCGCCTCGATCAACGAGCTGACGGGGCTCGCCGCGAGCCTGCGCATGCGCGCGCGCATCCGGCTCACCGGCCATTCCGACGATACCGGTCCCGGCACCTACAACCTTTCGCTCAGCATCGCACGCGCGGGCGCGGTGCTGGCGCTCTTGAAGAAGCGCGGCGTCGCCGCCGACCTGATTACGATCGGTGGCGCGGGCCAGCTCGACCCGCTCGACCAGCACAATTCGGACAATGCCCGAACGCTCAACCGTCGCGTCTCGGTCGCGGTCCGCATCGAGGATGAACCATGAGCGTAAGCGTACAGCAGAAGAAGATTTGCATGTTGGGAGGTTTTTCGGTCGGCAAGACGAGCTTGGTGAAGCGGTACGTCGAAAGCGTCTTCTCCGAGACCTACCTGACTACGGTCGGGGTGAAGATCGACAAGAAGACGGTGACGCTCGGCGACAAGACGGTGCATCTGATCCTGTGGGACCTCGCGGGCGAGGACGACATGGCGTCGCTGCGCATGAGCTACATGCGCGGCTCGGCAGGCTATGTGCTGGTGGCCGACGGCACGCGGTCGGCGACGCTCGAGGTGGCGCTGGCGCTGCGCAAGCGCGTCGAGGCGGAATACGGCCCGCTACCCTTTGCGCTGCTGATCAACAAGAACGACCTGCGCGACCAGTGGACGATCACGGACGACGATCTCGAGAAGCTGCGGACCGACGGCTGGTGGGTGCGCACGAGCAGTGCCCGAACGGGCGAGGGGGTCGAGGACGCCTTCACCGACCTCGCCACCCGCGTCGCGCGCTAAAGCCATGACGACTGGGTCCGCGCAGTTCCCGGCGCAGGTGACCGAACGGCTGCGGGAACTCGTCTTCGCCGGCCGCGCCGTCGCCTGGCTCGAGGTCGACGACGCCCTGACGCTGATCGGCGCCGGCGGCGACCTCGCGCCCTACGGCCTCGCCGGACTCAATCTTGGCGTGGCCGTGACCGAGCAGGTGCACGTCCTCGAAGGGCTGCTGCCGATCGTCGAATCGCCTTACTTCATGCCCGAGGTCGAGATCATCAAGGGCCGTGCCGCCGATCTCCATTTCTGGACCGAGACGAGTGGCGGTGAGGGCGAGGGCGGCGGCTCGACCTGGGTGGCGCTGGTCGAGGTCACGACCCAGCGCGATCTGACCCAGCGCCTGCAGCAGAAGGCCTATGACATGACGCTGCTGCAGGAGAAGGAGGCGGCGTTCAATCGGCAGCTCGAGGCGGCCAATGCGGCGCTGGTCGCGGCCCAGCGCGAGCTCGAAGCCTCGCGCGATGAGCTGGCGCGCTGGAACAAGACGCTCGAGGAGCGGGTGGCCGCCCAGGTCGCCGAGATCGAGCAGATGAACAAGATGAAGCGCTTCCTCTCGCCCTCGATCGCCGAGCTGCTGGTGTCGTCGGGCGACGAGAGCATCCTGAAGCGCCATCGTCGCGACATCGCAGCACTATTCTGCGACCTGCGCGGCTTCACCGCCTTCTCCGAAAGTGCGGAGCCCGAGGAGGTGAGCGAGCTCCTGCAGGATTATCACGCCGCGCTGGTGCCGCTGATCCAGTCGTTCGAGGGCACGCTCGACCGCTTCGTGGGCGACGGGCTGATGGTGTTCTTCAACGATCCCATGCCCTGTCCCGACTCGGCCGAGCGCGCCGTGCGGCTCGCGGTGGCGATGCGCGAGGCGGTCGCCGCGCTTTCCGCGGCATGGCGCAAGCGCGGCCATCAGGTCGGCTTCGGCATCGGCATCGCGCAGGGCTTCGCCACCCTGGGCCAGATCGGCTTCGAGGGCCGCTTCGACTACAGCGCCATCGGCACGGTGGTGAACACGGCCGCGCGCCTGTGCGAAAACGCGGCGGACGGCCAGATCTTCGTGACGTCGCGCATCGCCGTCGCCGTCAGCGAGGTGGCCGAGCTCGCCGAGATCGGCATGCTGCCGCTCAAGGGCCTCAGCCGTCCGCTCGCCGTCTCCAACGTGGTCGGGCTGAAGGACGGCGACCAGAAGGTCGTGTGGCTCAACCGGCAGACGCGGTGAGATATTGCCGCGCAGCGATGACGTTCGTCTAACTACCGGAGGTAGCAATGACTGCGTTTAACGTCGTTCAAGGTCAGCTTCCGCCAGACGCTTGACGATCTGGGCAGCGGACTGGGTCGTCTCACGGACCCTGTCGGGGGACCAAGTTGTCCCGGCGGTGAAGTAGATGGGCGTCTGAAGACGTCCAAGTCATGGTGAAGGTTCGCATAGATGGAGGCACGCTGCGCCATCGGCCAGTGAGGCATGCACTGGGGAACATCGGCGTGAGGGGAGGGATTTCATGACGATCCGTTTCTACTCGTGGCCGCAAAGCTCTGGATTCGGAGCCCATTGGGCGCTCGAAGAGCTCGAATTGGCCTACGAATACGTCAAGCTCGACCGCGACAAGAACGAGCAACGCTCGCCCGAGTATCTTGCCATCAATCCCAACGGTAAGGTTCCGGCGCTGGTGGATGGCCCGGAGAGCTACTTCGAATCCCTCGCGATCCTGCTTCATCTTGCCGAACGTTACGGTGCGGAGAGAAGATTATGGCCGGCGAGCGGAAACCAGCGAGCGGAGGCGCTGAGCTGGACGACCTGGTCCACGACCGAACTCATGCCCTTCATGCTGCAGTACATCTATCATGGCCTCGATGCGCCGATGTCGTTCGATCCGCCCGATCGTAGCAAGGCGGCTGCCGAATACAGTCTTGCCAATTTCACCCGGCATCTCGACATGCTCGAGAACCGCCTCGGCGATCGGCAGTTCGTCATCGGTGCTTTCTCGCTCGCCGACATTCCGATCGCAGCAGCGCTCGGCCTCGGCACAATGGTGGGCGTTCCGCTCGGGCAACGCCCAGCGGTTCGTGGATGGCTCGACCGTTGTAGTGGGCGTCCCGCGCGCGCCCGCGTGGGCTGAGTCATTTCCGGACCGCGCCGGTTCGCGAACTTGATGTCAGTTAAGGGTTATTTCCGACGGATTCGGCAAGCTATGGCTGCGCCTTGATGAGTCCGTGTCCTAGTTCTCCGGATCCCGGACAGTGAAGCGGGCCAGCGCAATGTCGGCGTCGGAATAGCCGTCGACCCTGAGGCGCACGCGGGCGCGGTCGATGAAGTCCTGCTCGAACAGCGGCGTATTCAGCAGGCCCCACTCCAGCGTGTAGGTCTCGATCCTCTCGTCTCTCAGGAAGACGTCGACCAGCTTGATCGCCATGACGATGGGCCTCGGTAAATCGCGAGGCCCAGTGCACACCGGCAAAGCTACAGTCGATCGATGCTTCGGTGATCACATCGTGATCAATTGACCGTGCGCGATCGCCGCGTTGTCGCCCCAAACATGTATCCGAGACATCGAGATTTCGACGCCACTCCGTAACAGAGCGCCGCGAGTGTCCGCGCGCTGCCACCGATGCGATCCGGCGGCACGAGTCATTCTCTCTGTTGGAGCATTGACATGCGTTCTTCTCTTGTACGATCGACTCTCTTTCTGGCCGTCTTCCTTTCAGGAACGGCGGCCACCGATGCGCTGGCCCAGACTCCGCAGGAACTGAAAGCGCGCTGCAGCCAGCTTACGTCCTACTTCGACTACTATGGCACCAGTCGCGGCGAGCACACCGACGGCCCCAAGAACTGGAAGCGGATCAACGCGGGCATCGAATGCGAGCGCGGCAACTACGAAGTGGGCATCCGGGAGATGGAGGAACTCCTGGTCGCCAAGGCCTTTACCGTTCCACGCTCCGACATCGCGAGCACGCCGGATGGCCGCGTGAGGCCGATCGCTCGGTCGCCGGTTGACAGCACGCCGCAGCCGCAGGCGACGGCGAAATAGCGGCTTACCTTTCGGGACGGCGGTTGATCAGTCGACGCCGTCTCGAAGTGAGGGGCGCCGGATCAGAAGGGGCGGCGGCGTGTGGCGGGGACGGGTAGCCGCTGCGCGACGCGCAACGCGAAGTCGCGTCGTTGCCACTCGTTGAAGGCCCGGAACATCTTCGGCAGGCGAACGCTGGCGGCGCGACAGACGGTGCCGACGAACATGCCGCCGATGACCATCATCAGCGCCGGCGCCATCACGGCAGCCAGCTCGAAAAGCGTTGTCGCCAGATCATCTGCGGTCATCGCACCGGCTCATGGTTCGCGGGTGATCGACCAACCCGGCCCGAGCGCCGCCGAGACCACCTCGTTGGCGATCAGGTAGCGGTCGTCCCAGTTGAGGTTGCGCACATCGGAGGCGACCGCGGCCTTGCACAGAAGGTCATGCAGATACGCCGTCTTTTCTTCGGCGACCTTCGCCTCGCGCCGGTCCCTCAGGATCACGATATCGCACATGTTTGCCGCCCATTTCGGCAGGCCTGCCCGCGGGACGGGCGGCGTGCCATCGCCTTCCTTAATAACGTGTGAGGAGTGATCCGACCTGTGTGCGATCGGGAGCAAAGCCGTGGCAGAACGGGGGCCAGGCCGGTGGATTTGTGAGTCTCTATGAAGACTTTATCGGCGGGGCGTGTGCGGGTTGATCCGATTGCATCGCCCCGGACTACGCCTCCAGCGAGGCCTGGATGCCGGCGGCGCATTCCTCGAGGCGCGTCACGACCGACTTGACGCGGGGAAGCGGCAGACGTCGCTCGATCGCGGCGACGGTGAGTGTCGCGAGCGCTTCGCCACCGCTTCGGCCGAAGGCGACCGAAACAGCGCGCGTTCCAACGACGATGCCTCTCTCGCGGAAGGCAAACCCCGATCTTCTGGCTTTCTTGACGGCTGCGAAGGCGCTGTCGACCGTCTCGCTGTGGGCGCGCAGCGGATCGCGGTTCTTCGCCAGGATGTCGCGTGCCCGGCGTTCGGACATGCTCGCCAGCAGGGCAATACCGGACGCGCTGAAACCCAGCGGGCGGCGGACGCCGACATCAAGCACATGCACTTGGATCGGATAGCTGCCGAAGCGCCGCGCGACGCACAGCGTCTCGAGGCCGGCGCGCAACGTGAAGAACAGCGTGTCGCCGATTTCGTCCGCCGCCTGGTCGAGGTACGGGCCGGCGGCGCCCAACAGTGGCGATGCCGCTGGCCGCAACGACGAGATGTCGAGAAAGCGCGAGGCGACGTAGCGCTGAGTCCGCGGATGCTGTTCGACGGCACCTTCGCCGACCAGCGCACGCAAGAGGCGATGGGCGGTCGGCCGCGCCAGTCCGGTGGCGGCGGCGATGTCGTTCAGGCCGAGCCCGGCGCCGCGGCTCGACGACACTACGCGCAGCACCAGGAAGGCGCGCCGGATGCTTTGCGTGCCGCGCCGCGCTTCGCCCGCCTCGACGACGGCGTCGATCCATTTGTCGGTCTTCTGCATCGCGGATGTCTTCCGGTTTCGGTCCACTATGTGGACTCCCGCCGGTGTCGGCAATTGCCTTTACCCGGCCGGCTCCCGCACTCTCGGGCAAACGTTACGCCGAAGAGGTCGAGAACCGCCGATGAGCACCCCCGGAAGCCAATACTTGCCGTTCGATCCGAACCCGCGCACGCCCAAGGAGGCGCCGCCGCGCAACAGCTGCGACAGTCAGTTCCATATCAGCGGCGAGGGCTACAAGACGCGGCCCGGTGCGACCTACCATTCGACGGGCGCCACCTACGAGGCGGCGCGCAAGATGCACAAGGTGCTGGGCATCGATCGCGGGATCATCGTGCAGTCGACGGTCTACGCGACCGACCACACGATCGTGCTCGATGCGCTGGCCGCCCTCGGGCCCGGCTACAAGGCGATCGGCGTCATCGACGATACGCTGAGCGACAGCGATCTCGCCAAGTTGAAGCAGGGCGGGGTGTGCGGCGTGCGGTTCTCGTTCAGCAAGCGCCTGAACCTGGTACCGAGTCCCGAGCTGTTCGCCCACTCGGCGGCGCGCTGCAAGGAACTGGGCTGGGTGCTGAAGATCAACCTTGGCGACGATCTGGCGCCGCTGGTGGCGACGGTGAAGGGCCTCAAGGACCAGCCGGTGGTGATCGATCACATGGCGCGCGTGCGCGGCCTCGGCGATCGCAATCTTGTCGCCATGTGCGATCTCTTGAAGCAAGGCAATGTGTGGCTGATGATGTCGAACGGCCATCGCGTCTCGACGCGGCCGCACTTCGACGAGGCCGTGGCCGTCGGCAAGGAATACATCAAGACCAATCTCGACCGGCTGATCTGGGGTTCCGACTGGCCGCATCCGCTGCATGAGGAGTTCATGCCCAACGATGCCGACCTGCTCGAGCTCTTCTACCGTTACACCGATAACGACCAGGCGCTGCGCCGCCGCATCCTCGTCGACAACCCCGCGAAACTGTTCGGCTTCTGATGCGAACCTTTGGCCGCGCGCAAGCTACCACCTCATCCTGAGGAGCGCGCGCAGCGCGCGTCTCGAAGGATGGGAGCATTCAAGGTGCTCGTTCCCACCCTTCGAGACGCGCGCTGCGCTCCTCAGGGTGAGGTGGGTGCTTTGAGTGTCCGGAAATTTAAGCCAAACTCCGGCAGATCCTGGCATTGCTGGGCATCGAACGGGGGAGAGTCAGATGATTGCCAGAGCAATGATCCTGCTCCTGGGAGCGGTGTTGCTCCTTGCCGGCTGCGGCAGTTCGCGGCCGACGTCGCCGCCGGAGAACCTGGCCTGCAACCTGTCGCAGTATCAGGTGCGCGACGCCTACGATCACATCCACGTCTTTCTCGCGCCGGCCAAGAAAATCGACGTCAACGTGCTCGAGCTTTCCGCGGGCGGCGAGTTCGGCGCCTACGGGGCTGGTTTCCTGAAGGGCTGGCGGTCGGTCGGCAGCAGCGCCAAGCCGATCGCGCGGGACGACATCCAGATCGTGACGGGCGTCAGCACGGGCGCGCTGATGGCGACCTACGCCTTCCTCGCGACCTATGACACGAGCGCCACGCCGGGTTGGGACGAGCAGCTCGAGCAGTTCTACGTCACCCTGACCGACGCGCAGATCTACACGACGCGCAGCACCCTGGCGCTGCTGTGGGCGAACAGCCTCTACGATGCCTCGGGCAAGCAGAAGTTCCTGCAGAAGTACCTGACCACGGATGTCATCAACCGCGTGGCGCAGGCGCCGGAGGATCGCCGCCTCTATGTCGGGTTCGCGAACCTCGACAGCGGCGAGTTTTTGCGCATCGACATGGTGGCGCTTGCGAAGGGCACGTTCGAGAGCACGGCGCGGCGCGACGATTGCTACCGGGCCGTCATCGATGCGGCGACCGCGCAGGAGATCGCGTTTCCCCCGGTGTTCATCGACGGCCACATGATGGCCGACGGCGGCGTGCGCCAGCACGTGTTCCTGGTCTCGCCGGATCAGGTGCAGCCCAATGTCGACCTGAGCCGGCTCAACCTGCGCAGCATCGCGCTGGTCCACGGCAATCTCGAGATCACGGCGATGCCCAACGGCGTGAAGAACGGCGTCCTGACCATCGCCGAGCGTTCGGCCAGCATCCTGGTCGACCAGAGCCTGAAATCGTCGGTGCGCCTCTCCAATGCGCTCTCGCACGATCCGGCGGTCGTCGTCGGACCAGCCAACGCAAAGAAGCTGCCGCGCTTCCAGACCTACTACGGCGCCGCGGCCAAGGCCGCCTGCGCCTGCGACGCGGCGACCAGGTCGCAATGCAACCCGGACGATCTCTTCTGCCACGCCTTCATGCAGTGCCTCGCCACCGCCGGCGAGACGGAGGGCGCCGCGGCCGCCTCGACCGGCAAATGGCTCGAGATCGCCGACCTCGACCTCGGCTCCAAGCCCTCATGCCAACTGCCGGCGAGGGTGAATTTTAGATAGGTGCGGGTCGGAGGGCGGTCGCATATGGCGCAAAGCGCTGATCTCAAAGGTGGTGTCATGCTGAGCGCAGCGAAGGATTTTTGGCGGCGTTGCTGAAAGATCCTTCGCTGCGCTCAGGATGACACGGTTCTTGTGTCAGGCATTTGCCGCCACATGCGGTAAAACGGGCGGCCTTCTCACCCCCGCATCCTGAGCATCATGCGCAGGATCTTCATCGGCAGGCCTGAATAGGGCGGTTGCAGCAGGAGCTGGATGGGCGAGAAGGGGCCCTGGTAGAAGACAGGGCGCAGCTTGGAGAAGGCATAAAAGCCTTCGCGGCCGTGATAGTGGCCCATGCCGCTCGCGCCGACGCCGCCGAACGGCAGGTCGTGCTGGCCGACATGCAGCAGCGCCTCGTTCACCGACACGCCGCCCGACATCACGTGCGAGATGTAGAAGTCGCGCAGCGGCGCATCCTTGGTGAAGGGATAAAGCGCGAGCGGCCGGTCGCGGGCGTTGATGTAGTCGGCGACCTCCTGGCGGTTGGCGTAGGTCTTGATCGGCAGGATCGGTCCGAAGATCTCGCGCTGCATCAGCATCATGTCGTCGGTCGGATCGAGCACCAGATGCGGCGGGAACTTGCGCTGGCTTACATCGGGCGTCTGGCCCGCAGCGAGGTTGATGAGCCGGGCGCCCTTGGCCCGCGCATCCTCGAGCGTCTGGAGCAGGCGGTTGAAGGCGCGCGGATCGATGATCGACGTGAAGTCGGGCCCGTTGATGTCGGGATAGCGCTTCTTGAAGAGCCTGGCGCAATGCGCGGCGAACTCGTCCTCCGTGCCCTTCGGGACGAAGACGTAATCGACATTGGTGCAGATCTGGCCCGCGTTCAGCATCTTCACCCAGAGGATGCGCTTGGCCGCGGCCTCGATCGGGAAATCAGGCGCCACGATCGCCGGCGCCTTGCCGCCCAGCTCCAAGGTCACGGGCGTGAGGTTGCGCGCGGCGTTCGCCATCACCGCGCGGCCCGTGGCGCCCGAGCCGGTGAACAGGAGGTGGTCGAACGGCAGTGACGAGAACGCGGGACCCCTTCCACTTCCATCGGGGCCGCCACCATCCTCGAAGAAGGCGAGCTTGTCGGTCGGCAGGTAGTTGGGCGAGAGCTTGGCCAGCAGCGCCGCGAGATGCTGCGAGTTCTCTGACATCTTCACCATGGCGCGGTTGCCGGCAGCGAGAATGGCGGCGAGCGGACAGAAGCTGAGGTTGAGCGGAAAGTTCCAGGGCACGATCACGCCCACGACGCCGAGCGGCTGGGGGATCACGCGGTTGCGGGCGCCCGGATAGGTCATGACGTCGATGTGCCGCCGCTGCGGCCTCATCCATTTCCCGAGATGCTTGCTGGTGTGCGCGATCGTCTCCAGCACGACGAAATATTCGGCGAACAGCGTCTCGAACTCGGAGCGGTTGCCGTAGTCGGCATTGATGGCGGCGACCAGCGCGTCCTTGTTTTCCTTCAGGAGCCGCGCCAGGGCCGCGAGATCGAAGCGCCGCTCCTGCAGACCGGGTGCAGGCGCGGCAAGGTAAGCGGCCCGCTGCCTGTCGAAGCAGGACTGGAATTCGTCCGGAATGGCGACGGTGTCGGATACGGGCACGTTTATCGGCTCCTCCTTCTTTCGCCGCTCGCATTCTACTCGAAGCTGCAGGCCCTTGCCGTCGATCGTGCCATCCGCGCCCTACTAGATGATCATTTCGATGCACAGGAAAACTGTCAGCTAATTGGGCAAAGACCGGCTGCGCATTGCTCGCATTAGAGACTGCGGAAGTCACTGGACTTCGCGAACTTTTACACTGATCCTGCAGGAACAGGGAGCGGCTGGAAACGCCGCTGGGAACTATCCGCCGGCCTGCGGGGGTGCTCCGCTTCGGCATGGTGCGCCGAGAGAGTAGCGATGGCAGAGCTTTCTACAGAAGGCGCGGCTGCACGCCATCACATCGCGTGGGCAAGACGCGCCGTCCTTCTGGGCGATATCGTCGAGTCCGTTCGCCTTGTCGAGCAGGATGAAGCCGGTGTAATCGCGCGCTGGCTCGATTTCATCGAGCACGTGAGGTCGGTCATCCTTCCGCCCCGCGGCGGTCGATTGGTCAAGAGCCTCGGCGACGGTTTCCTTCTCGACTTCGATGATGTGAGGTCAGCCATCTCCGCCGCGCTGGCGATCCAGACGGAAAGCAGACGCCGCAACGTTGGTGTCCCGGCTGAGCGCCAGATCGATCTGCGCATGGGCCTGGAGATCAGCGACGTTGTCATAGAGGTCGACGACGTCCTGGGCCGGGGCGTCAATCTTGCTCAAAGGCTCATGGGCCTCGCCGGCCCGGGCGAGATCGTGATCTCCCAGCAGGCCCGCGATGGCCTCACGCCGACGCTCGACGCCGAGGTCGAGGATCTGGGTGATTGCTTCGTTCGGCATCTCGCGCAGCCAGTAAGGGCATACAGAATTGGACCGCCCGGCCCACACCCCGTCGTTGGCGCTGCGACACCTTTTGAAGATATAGCGCCATCAATTGCAATCGTTCCCTTTGAATCACGCAACGTGGCGCAGGACCACGGCGTGATTGGACAAGTGCTTGCCGAAGAGGTCATCAGAAAACTTTCTCACTCATCTGACCTCAATCTTGTATCGCGGCTTTCTACCATGGCATTTGCCGGCCGGGACTTCTCGCACGAGGACGTCGGAGCGCACCTGCGTGCCGACTATGTGCTCTCTGGCTCCTACGGCAACGGTGAGAAACGCGTCCGGCTCGATGTGGAGCTGGTTGAGGTCAAATCGGGCCGGATCCTATGGGCTGAGAGCTTCGATGATGATGCCTCCGCTATTCTCAGCGGCGAGCAGGAGTTGATTGGTCAGCTGATTGCCGGCGTGACCGGCGCAGTGATGTCCAGAGAGCTTCAGCGATCACGGGCGCAGCCTTTGCCGACGCTCAGGGCCTATACGCTTCTCATGGGCGCCGTAAGCCTGATGCACCGCTTGTCGTTGCCGGACTTCGAAGAGGCGCACAGGCTCCTTAGGGCGTTGATCGATCGTGGGATCCGCCATCCCATCCCCATGGCGTGGCTTGCCAACTGGCATGTGCTGCGTGTGCAACAGGGCTGGTCCGAGGACGAGCGGCAAGATGCCTATCTTGCGTTGGAGTGCACGAAGCGCGCCTTGGATATCGATCCCGACTGCTCGTTGGCGCTCGCGATAAATGGGCTTGTGCATGTCAATCTGCTGAAGAAGCTCGACGTCGCTCAGGAATCCTATGAGAGTGCGCTTGCCGCCAATCCGAGCAATGCGCTCGGGTGGCTCTTGAAGGGTACGCTACACGCTTTCAAGAGTGAGGGCCGGTTGGCTGTCGCGCACACCGAACGCGCGCTCAGGCTGTCGCCACTCGATCCGCATCGGTACTTCTACGATTCACTTGCATCGACCGCTTGCCTCGCTGCCCGACAGTACGATCGAGCGCTTGAACTTGCCCAAAGTTCATTGCGTGCCAACCGCAAGCACACATCGACGTGGCGCGTCGTGACGGTTGCGCAATGGCAGCTTGGCAAATTCGAGGAGGCGTCGCGGTCTGCCCAGGAATTGTTGAAGCTTCAGCCAACCATGACCGTAAGCGGTTGGCTGAAAGGGTCACCGGCCGCGCCTTATCCAATCGGGCGCGAAGCGGCAGACATTTTGCGTCAGGCGGGTATCCCACAGTGAGGGCATAGATCGATCAACCGAGCGGGGGAGGGGGCAATGGCTGGTTTGGCTGGACTAAGTGGGTCTGCAGGTCTCGCAGGTCTTGCAGGCCTCGCTGGATTGGGGGGACAGGCAGGTCTTGCAGGACTTGCAGGATTGGCCGGACTTGGTGTCGCGAACTCTGCGGACGTTGGCCAAGCCTTGATCCTCACGCGCGATGGGATTGTCGGCACCTGGGCGCCTCCGGCGGCCACGCCGCCCGAACTCGAAGTGGAAGATCCAAGGAACATGGCGCGTTGGGAGCCATGGGTCAGGGCATCTGTGATCGACTTCGAACTCGTGTCGAAGCTCGGCTTCAGCAGGTCGAGCAGTGGCGACAAGATGACTCTGTCGCATCTCGACGTCACGGGAAGTACGCTCACCTATCGGCCTTTGGCAGCGATCACGCGTCCACCGATCGCGCTGTTCAAAAACCTGCTGGTCTTTCTCGATCGCTACGCCGACCTTCGCGGCGATCGCATCGCCGAGATCTTCACGCAGATGAACGGCGCGATCGCCTTCCTGACCGCGATCCCGTTCCTTCATCCGGCACGCACGCCCTGGACTTACGAATTGCTGGGCGCCGCGCTGCGCCTCGCGAACTCCACAGAAATGCGCTTCAAGCAGGCGCTCGCCTGCCGCCGGCCGATGGAGTTTTCGCCGCAGGTCCAGCCGATCATCCTGACGCCGTCGCACGGCAGCTTGCCAAGCGGTCACGCGACGGAGACCTTCATCTCGGCCTACGTGCTATGGATGCTGTTGAGAGCATCCGCACCTCTGCCGCCATCGTATTCCAGTAGCACCACACCGCCGCCATCGCCGCTTGTCCCCTATGGCGACGTGAGCTGGGGAACCGAGCTCATGCGGCTCGCGGCACGCGTCGCGACGAACCGAACAGTGGCCGGTGTGCACTTTACCGTCGACAGCGCTGCGGGGGCATTCCTGGGGCTGACCTTGGGGCAATACTTCGTCAATCGCTGCACCGGCGCGACCAACTACAATGCCTACGAGTTCGACGGAACGAACTTCCCGGATCCAACCCTCGGCGGGGCGCCGCCCAACGACGGCGACTTTTACTGGACGGCCCTGTTCGACGAGACAATCCCCGGGCCGAGGCTTCCGTTGCCTGCCTACGTTACGGCATCGGGATCGCAGGCGATCGGCGGTGCACCGAATTCGATCCTGGCGTGGCTTTGGGATCGGGCGAGGGGCGAGTGGTGGTGAAGGTGCCTACGATGCCGACAAGGAACTCCACTACCTCCTAGCACGAGGCAACCATGGCAGATCCAACGCGCGACGAGCCGGAGATCAAAGCTCTGGTTGGCATAGATCCTTACATCCCTTGGGTAATGGGTCCGGGCCGACCCTACTTCTTCTTGCCCGGGCGTCAGTCACAGGGCGAGGAGCGAATGCCGATGCTGGTGCGCCTGAAGAAGGGTACGGCGCAGGAATTCGCAAACGGCGACAGTTTGCCGGACCTCGCAAAAACCGATTGGCGCAATTCGGTTTCGGTCTCGCCGCTGTTCACGAGTTCGGTCGCGGGCCGCGACGCCGCTCCTTATCTCGTCGCGATGGTCAAGGCGGACTATCTATTCACCATCTTTTCCGACACGACACTGCAGGGAAACCTCAGTGAAATCGTTGAAAGCGTAACGCCGGGCCTTCCGCTGGATGCCACTTCATTGCCACCTCCCGGTGACAGCGGCGCACCGGCGACAGTGCCGGCGCAAACGATCTCGGCGACACCGAGAACCGTCATCATGGCGGTGATCGACGACGGCATTGGTTTTGCTCATGAGCGGTTCCGCAAGATCGTCGCCGGTCATCCCAAGTCGCGCGTCGAATACTGGTGGTTGCAGGACGGGCCCTATGCAGGCGCGACGTCGACGGTCCTGAGCGGTTGCGAGCTGCGCAAGAAGGACATCGACAAGCTCATCGATGATTGCACGATAGCTGGTGCCATCGACGAGGACCTGCTGTACCGAAAAGCGCGCTTGCTCGACTTCCGTCAGTACGGCCACAAGTCGGCGGCCTGGCATGCCTCCCACGGCACGGCCGTGATGGACCTTGCCTGCGGATATCATTCCGATCCGCCGGTCGACGATCGACCGATCATTGCCGTGCAGCTCCCGGTGCGTGTGACGGGGGATACATCGGGAGCTTCTCTCTATCCCTGGGTCGTCGCGGCGATGGCCTACATCATCGATCGTGCCACAGTGCTCTCGGGCGGGCCCAGCGCGCCGCAGCTGCCAGTAGTGGTCAATCTCAGCTACGGACGGCTCGAAGGTCCGCACGACGGCACTTCAGACCTCGAGCTTGCCATGGAGCAGTTCATCCATCATGCCGCCGCTCGTGGCATGCCTTTGAGGGTCGTGCTGCCGGCGGGCAACAGCTATTTGCTGCGCACGCATGCGCAGGTCCAGTTTCATGGCCCCAATCACAGTGAGCTGCTGCGATGGCGGGTACTGCCGGATGATCGCACGCCGAGCTTTTCGGAGATCTGGCTGCCGCTGCGTCATGCGACGTCGCCGACCAACCGCATCGAGCTTGTGATCACGTCACCGACCGGACAAAGCCGGACCATCAGCGAGACGAGCGGGCCCGTCATGTGGAATGCCGCTGGCGGGACCTACGGCCAGGCCGTCTATACCATCGCCCAGCCCTCGAACCGTGGCATGTTCAGGATCTCGCTGACGCCTACCGCCGACTGCGACAACCCGAATGCCCAGCTTGCGCCGGCCGGCGTCTGGCAGCTTGAACTCAAGAATGTCCAAACGGCGTTGATCGGCGAGACTGTCCATGCGTGGGTTCAGCGCGACGACACGTTGTACGGTTTCCCGTTGCGCGGGCGACAGTCCTTTTTTGACGATCCGGACTACGTGCGGTTCGATCATGCCGGACGGGAGAATGAAACCGACAACGCCGCCAGTCCCGTGAAGCGCGCGGGCACAATCAATTCCATTGCGACAGGTGATTCGCCGATCGTCGCCGGCGGCTATCGGCTGAGGGAAATGACGGCTGCAAAATATTCGGCGGCCGGCCTCCACCATGCGCCCCCACGGCATCCGGACGCCTTGGCGGTGAGCGACGATTCGTGTGTCCTCGCGGGGGTGCTGGCGGCTGGAACGTATAGCGGCTCCGTCGTCGCCATAGATGGCACAAGTGTTGCCACACCGCAGGTCGCCCGATTGGCGGCCAGTGAGATCGTGGCTGGCAGATATGGCGACCGGGCAGCCATCGCCGAGCGCGCGGCCTATGACGAAGGGATGAGGGCGCCCGGAACACCACCAAAGCCGCCCCCCGAGCGCGGCGGGGCTGGCCGGCTCAAACCGCGGGTGGTCCCCCGAGTAAAGCGATAGGTTCACCAAAAGGGGTGACGCCGACGCCGCGCAGTAGGCCGGTTGGTCCGGTGATGACGGGGCGCTGTCCTTTCTACTCGAACCCGCACGCCTTTGCTGTTGTGTAAGCGATGGCGCGGCGCTGGCCTTCCTTGAAGCATCCATTTATCCAGGTGCCGCTGAAGACCTGGCCGTCGCGCTCGGTTTTGATGCCCTTGCCGTTGGGCTTGCCGTCGACCCACGCGCCCTCGTAGCGCTCGCCGGCGGCCCAGGTGTAAAGGCCGCGGCCATTGAATTCGTCGTCCTTGAATTCGCCTTCGTAGCGATCGCCGTTGGCCCAGCTATAGACGCCGCGGCCTTCCATCTTGCCGGCCTGGTAGCCGCCCTCATAGTGCGCTGTAGGCTTGCCGTTTTCGAACCACTGCAATGTGCCATCGCCTTCGGCAAACCCATCCTTGCAGCCGCCCGACCACGTGATCGCTTCTTCCTCAACGGGCATCGCGTCCCATACCTTGCAGCCCGTCGTGGGATCGGCAAACGTCTTGGGTACCGATGCAGGTTGCGCTAGCCCCGCCGCCGACGGCAGCACGAATGCAATCGCGATCAGGGCAGCTCTCGCTTCAGGTGACATTGGCCAAAGGATATCCAGGCGCAGCCGATCCGTCTCGCGCTATGTCATTGGTGCAGTGAGATCTCCATCTCTTCATCTCTTGGTCAGCGTGAGGCCGTTGTCGTGCAGCTTGCGGCCGATGGCATCGGCCTCGGTGGATGGTATCACCCGCCGGCGACGATGCGGTCCAGCGCGGCGGCGTCGCGGACGCGGATGCGGCGGCGGCCGAGTTCGATGACGCCGGCCTCGCGCCAGGCGGCGAGCTGGCGGCTCACGATCTCGCGGCTGACGCCCAGCGTCTGCGCCAGCTCCTCCTGCGACATGCGGATGTCGAGGTCGCTCGCCAGGGCCGCAGCCGAGAGCATGGCAAGCTGCTTGGCGAGCCGACTCGAGACGCTCAGGAAGGCCGAGTCCTCGACCAAGCCTGTGGTGCGGCGCAGGCGCTCGCACAGGAAGGCGATGATGCGCACGGCCGCATCGTGCCGCTCGCGCAGGAAGGGCAGGAAGTCGGCGCGGCCCAGGAACAGGAGCTCGCAGAGCTCGCGCGCGACCGCGGTGGCGGTGCGGCCCTTGCCGTCGAGCAGCGCGATCTCGCCGAAGAACTCGCCCGGGCCGAACATGTTCAGGATCAGCTCCTTGCCCTCGGCCGATTCCACCGTGACCACGACGCGCCCTGCCAGCACGCCATAGAGCCCGTCGCCGGGATCATCCTTGAGGAACACGACGTCGTTGGCGGCAAATTTGCGGATATGCGCGTGCTTCAACAGCTCGCGCATCTCCACCTCGGTCAGGGCGGCGAGAAACGGGTGCAGTCGGCAAAGGTCGTGCGGCGTCAATCCGGGCCCTCCCGGGCCGGGAGCCTACACTGTGTGCGGCGATCGCAGAACATGCCGCCTGCAGCGGTGTCTATCGGTCGCCGCTGCCGGCGCGCCCAATCGACGAGTTCCGTATACCGGACCTTGCGCCTGAGCTAGGCTCTATGCGTAGCGCAGAAGGGGCTCGCCTGTGGTGCGCGAACGCGTCGAACGCAAGCTGGCAGCTATCCTGGCCGCCGATGTCGCCGGCTTCAGCCGGCTCATGGGTGTCGACGAGGCGGGCACGGCGCGTGCTCTCCGCGAGCATCGCGCCGCCATCGATCCGATCGTCGCGAGCCACGGGGGCAGGATCGTCAAGACCACAGGTGACGGCATACTGCTGGAGTTCCTGTCGATCGTTGCGGCCGTCGAATGTGCCTTGGCGATTCAAGCGCTCATGGCGGAGCGGAACGCGGAGGTGCCGCAGGATCGTCGGATGCTGTTGCGTATCGGCATAAATCTTGGCGATGTACTGATCGAAAGCGACGACATCCTGGGCGACGGGGTGAATATCGCCGCTCGGCTGGAGGGTATAGCCGAGCCGGGAGGCATATGCCTCTCCGAGTCGTCGTATCAGCAAGTCCGCGACAAGCTCGATACCCGTTTCGAGGATATGGGCGAACAGCATCTCAAGCACATCGCGCGGCCGGTGCGTGTGTATCGAGTGCTGTCGGATGCGACGCCCGAGCGGAGCAAGCCGGCATTGGCGTTGCCCGACAAGCCATCGATCGCGGTGCTTCCCTTCGAGAACATGAGCGGCGATCCCGAACAGGAGCATTTTGCCGATGGGATCACCGAGGACATCACGACAGCGCTATCGCGGCTTCACTGGTTCTTCGTGATCGCCCGCAACTCGAGCTCTGCTTACAAGGGGAAAGTGCTCGACGTGCGGGTGATCGCTCGCGAACTCGGCGTGCACTACGTTCTCGAAGGGAGCATTCGCAAAGGCGGCGACCGGCTGCGGATTACCGCACAATTGATCGAGGCAACAACCGGAAACCACATCTGGGCCGAGCGCTATGATCGCAAGATCGCCGACATCTTCGAGCTCCAGGACGAGATCACGTCGAATGTCGTGGCGACGATCGAGCCGCAACTCTACGCGGCCGAAGACTATCGGGCGAAGCACAAGCCTCCGGAGAGTCTCGATGCCTGGGGTTGCGTCGCCCGCGGGTTGTCTCTCATCTTTGCAATGACGAAGCATGACAACGCCGCCGCGCAGCAGCTGCTCAGAAAGGCAATCGCAATCGATTCCACCTACGCGCAGGCATACAGTCTCCTGGCGTTCTCGCTATCTCTGGCCAATTCATGGGGTTGGCAACCGACGGAAAGCGTTCTGGCGCCAGCCTGGGAGGCAGCACAGAAGGCCATCCGGCTGGATATAGACAATCCTTGGGCGCACGTCGCCCTGGGGCACATACATCGCCAGCGTCTGGAGCTCCAGGATGCCGTTGCGGAGTTCCAGACTGCCATCGCGCTCAATCCGAACTTCGCCTTCGCCCATACCCATCTTGGATTGGCTTTGTGCTTCCTGGGACGAAGCGACGAGGCGATGGTCGAACTGGATATCGCGGAACGCCTCAGTCCGCGCGACTTTCAGGCAAGCCTCAACAATATTGGCCGGGCGATCGCCTGTTTTATCGACGGACGATATCGCAATGGGATCGAATTTGCGCAGAAGGCGGTCCGGCAAAGTCCCGACACCGCCGGCGCCTATCATTTGGTCGTCGTCAATGGCGCCTTGGGCGGCGCCATGACGGAGGCAAAGGCAGCTCTCCAGAGCTTGATGCGCCTCGAGCCGGATCTCTCGCTCGCAACTCTGGATCTGGCGGTGTATGCGCGCGATGAGGACCGGCGGCGGTACCGCAAGGCGTTCAGCCTCGCCGGACTCGAATGATCGCGCCGAGGCTGGTGATGCTTCTCGCGGCCTAGTCGAACATGTCGGGCCGGATTTCCTGGCTCACCTCGACGATCACGTCGGCCGGCAGGCCGGCGCGGTGGGCGGCGACGCGGATCGACTCCTCGTTGGGCGCCTCATAAAGGCAATAGGTCTTCTTGCGGTCAGCGCTGAGGAAGGAGAAGAGCCACTTCACGCCTTCCTCGTCGTTGATCCGGTTGATCATGTCGTTGGCCTGCTTGGAGGCCTCCAGTTGCTCGGCAAAGTTCCGCTCGATCACGTAGCGTGGCATGGCAATCCTCACTATTTCCCGTTGGCATACCCCGTTGACACCATCAGGCTGACGCCATTGAACCCAGAAGACGCTGACGGAGGCGGACCATCCCAAGGCGGTCGGCCGCAGCCAGCGACATGCCACGCAACTCTTCGGCGCGGACCTTATCCTGCGGACGGCCGCGCGCCAACAGCATGGCGGCGTATTCGTGCCGGGTGTGGGCAAGCCACGGCCACGCCTTCATCTTCTCGTCGGTCGCCAGCGCAGATTCGAAATGCCGTTCAGCCGACCGCCAGTCCTGCATCGTCGTCGCCAGAATGCCGAGATAGCGCGCGGCCGCGCCGCAGCAAAGGCCATGGACCGGCACGACGACCGCGAGATCACGGTACGGGAGCAGCAGCTCGTGGAGCTCGGCGGCCCGACGGTTGTCGCCCAGCCGCGCGCAGACCTCGGCGAGGTAGGTGAGTGTCACCGCCCGCTTGCTGTCCAGCGGCAGGGTGAAACCTGATTCGGCCATCGCCTCGAAAGTCCGTCGCGCCTGCGCCTCGAAGCCAAGGTCGCTCGCGATCAGCATCAGGCCGGGCCGCCATATGGCGTTGTCGGGGTTCTCGCGCACGAAACGTTTCACCAGCGGCGCCACCTCGGCGAGCCGGCCTTGTTCGCGGCGGATGGTGAACATCTGCATGCCATGGATGCCGAGCGGAAAATCGACGTCATGGCCGCTCAGCGCATTTAGCGCCTCCAGCGACGAGCGTTCGGCTGCAGCGAACGTGCCGAGGACGATGCCGTATATCGCCTCGCCGTTGGCGACGATCCACCTGTCGAAGTCGGCGTGGCTCGTTTGTGCGATCTCCCGTTGCCTGTGAAGGCCGCGTTCGAATCCGTCGATGTCAGCAATCTCGAGGTAGCTGGCGCTGGAGCGCGTCAGTGCCTCGAGCTTGCGCATCGATTCGAACCCCTCGGCGATTTCCCAGATCATCGCGAGCGCCTGCCGTCGCTCCTCGACGGCCGCTCCGCAGGGCGGCGGGCCGGCGTTGGGCATGAGATCGCTCACCAGCACCTCATAGAGGCTTCGCCGGTCGTTCAGCCGCGCGGTAATCTGGCGCGCCTCGCGCAGCACCTCGCGCCCGCGTTCGGTCTGGCCGGTCGAGAGCAGGGCCTTGGCCAACCGGCTCAGCACCCGGCACCGGTCGAGCGTATCTTCGCCGACCACCGCCAGCATCTCTTGGAGCAGCGCAACCGACGCCGCGCTCGAGACAGCGAGGTAGACTTCCGAGTCGGCGTAACGGATGGCCGCCTCGACCATCAGGCTCGGCAGGTTCTCCCGGCGCGCGATGTTCGCGCATTGGAGATAGGTCGCTTGTGCCGGCAGCGTCACCGACTTGAACTCGGCGTCGCCACGCGCCAGCAGCAACGGCAGAGCTCGGCGATAGCGGCTGCGGTCGTCGCCCGGCTGGCGCTCGGCGAGCTCGAGACCGCGGTGGAAGTGGACACATGCCTCCTTGAAGGCGCTGCGGCCGACGGCGCGCTCGCCCGCGCGGCGCCACCAGTCGATCGCCTCGTCCGCGCGGTTGGCCGACGTCCAGTGATGGGCGATGGTCTCGGGCTGCACGGCGGCGATCTGCGGGAAGTGGGCCTCGATCGCCTCCGCGATCTCCGCATGGTACTGGCGGCGGCGCGCCAGCAGCAGCGACTGGTAGGCGGCTTCCTGGATGAGGACGTGGCGGAACATGTGCGACGGCCCGGCGAAGGACTCGGTCGTCGCCGGCACGACGATCTCCTCCGCCACGAGTCGCGCCAACGCCGCGTTCAGCTCGTCCTCGGCGCGGCCGGCCAGCCGCGACAGCAGGCTGGTGGAGAATTCCCGCCCGATCGTGGCGCCGATCTGGGCCAGCTCGCGCGCCTCGGGGTCGAGCCGGTCGAGCCGCGCCATCAACGAGCCCTGCAGCGTATCGGGAATGGCGACGCCCTGGAGCGAGCCGACCACCTCGTAGGCGGTGCCCGTTTCGCGCAGCACGCCGCCTTCGAGCACCGCCTTGGTCAGCTCCTCGACGAACAGCGGAATGCCGTCGGTCTTGGCGACGATCTCGGCGAGCACCGGCTCGGGCAGCGCACGATTGCCGACCAGGCGCTCGACCATCACGGTGCGCTCGCGCCGCGACAGGCGGTCGAGGTTGATCTGCACGAACTGCCGATAGCTCCAGCCCGGCTTGAACGAGGGCCGCGCGGTGAGCAGCAACATCAGGCGCGCAGCCGGCAGTTGCTCCTGCAGTTGCTGCAAGAGCTCGAGCGTCGAGGGATCCATCCAGTGCGCATCCTCGACCGCGAACAGCAGGGGATTGCCACGCGCCATCGCGCCGAACATCTTCACCAGGATGTCGATGAGCTTCCGGCGGAAGGACGGCGCGCCGGTGTCGGCCGGCCGGTAGCTTTCGTCGCCCGGCAGATCGAGGAAGGCTTCCAGGATGGGCATCGCCTCGGCCATGTCGAGGTCGAGCGGTTTGATCATCCGGCCCAGCATCGCGGCGGCGATATGCGCGCGCGACGGGGTGCCCAGCCGCAGGGTGCGCCGGAACCAGTCGAGCACGGGCCAGAAGGCGCTGTTGGCGTGATGGGACGTGCAGAACATCGGCAGGAACTTGTACGGCTCGCCGCGCAGGCCATCGCGCAGCGCGCGCAGCAGGCGCGACTTGCCGATGCCTGCGTCGCCGACCAGCAGCACGCAACGCATCTCGCCGTCGTTGGCCTGGCGCCAGCGCCGGCGCACCATCTCGAGCTCCGCCTCGCGCCCCACCAGCGGGGTCATGGCGCGGCGGCTGCGGGCGCGCAGGCTGAACCGATCGACCGCGCCGCTCTCGCCCCTCACGCGATAGAGACGGATCGGATTGCTGACGCCCTTCAGCCGGCGCGGCCCCAGATCCTCGAGGTCGAACTGGCCGTCGACCAGCCGCTGTGTGGCATCGCCGATCACGATCGTGTCGGCAGCGGCCTCGGTCTGCACGCGGTTGGCGATGTTGGGCGTCTCGCCGGTGATCGCGTCCAGGTCGCGCGCCGGGCCCGCGCCGACCTCGCCCACCACCACCAGGCCGGTATAGATGCCGATGCGCACGCTCAGTTGCACATCCTGCGCGCCCGGCCGCTCGTTGGCCGCGCGCAGGCTCTCGAGGATGCCGAGCCCGGCATGGATCGCGCGGGCGGCATCGTCCTCGTGCGCCTGCGGATAGCCGAAGTAGACCAGGATGCCGTCGCCCATGTAGCGCGCCACGTGGCCACCCTGTGCCTCGACGGCGGCGGCGCAAAGCGCGTGGAAGTCCTGCAACAGCTCGCGCATGTCCTCGGGATCGAACCGTTCGGAGAGCGGCGTCGAGCCCACGAGGTCGACGAACATCACTGTGATCTGGCGACGTTCGGCGCCGTCGACCGTGCGGCGCACAGCCGGCGTGCCGGCGGCGGTACCGTCGCTGCCCAGGGCCGAGATCGCCCGCATCAGGCGCTTGCGGTCGCCCAGCAACAGGCCGAGCGATTCGAGGTCCTTCTCGGTGAGGTCGGCCAGCACGTCCCAGTCGACGCCATTGGCCGCAAAGGCCTCGGCGTATTTGCCGAGGCCCAGGTCAGCGAGCCAATGCTCGAGATCTTCAGCCATGGACGTTCTCCGACGAACGCCCCACCCTAGCGGGCGGGAGGGCGACGATCACCCCCAGCGGGGCTGTTCGCCGAGGTCGATGCCGAGCGCTGTCTTGGCCACGATCTCGTGGGTCAGGATCGAGTTGGCCGGGTGGAAGCGGCCGCAGCGCGCATCCCGGAACAGGCGTTCCAGTTCGCTCGACTTGAACATGCCGGTGCCGCCGGACAAGTCCATCGCCTGGTCGACGATCTTCCAGCAGGTCTCGACGGCGTGGAGCTTGGCTGAGACGATCTTGGCCGGCCAGGCCGCACCATGGTCGACGCCGGTCGACCATTCGGTAGCGACGTGGTCGAGCAGCGGGGCGATCGTGTCGAGCGCCATCATCATCTCGGCCACGCCATGCTGGACGCCCGGATGGTAGGCCATGCTGCGGGTCAGCCCCATCGAGCTCTTGCCCTTGACGGTGGGCAGCGTCAGGTCGCAAGCGCGCCGGGCGATGCCGCAGTAGATGTTGGCGAAGCCCATCAGCGCCCAGGCGAACACCGCGACGATGAAGGCGTCGGCGCCGCCGGCGGGCAGGGTGCGTGCCATGTACTTGTCGGGCACGAAAGCGCTCTCCAGCAGCACGTCGTCGCTGCGCGTGGCGCGCATGCCGAGCGTGTCCCAGGTCTCGACGATGCGATAGCCCTTGGCGTTGCGCGGCAGGAAGCCGTGCACGACCTTGGGGCCGCCCGGCGCGTCGGCCCACAGGCCATGCAGGCCGTAGCGGGTCCATACCGGTGCCAGGCTGCCGAACATCTTGCGGCCGGTGAAGGTGAAGCCGCCGTCGACCTTCTTGGCCTGGGCGGTCGAGAGCAGGACGGGAATGTCGTTGCCGCGCTCGGCATGACCCGCGGCGAAGACCTCGCCGGCCGCCGCTTCACGCAGGACCCATTCGAGCGAGCGGTCGCCGGCGCGGTAGAGATCGGCCGCCAAACCCACCCAGTAGTTATGCATGTTGATGCCGAGCGCTGTGGCTGGCGCATAGTAGGCGAGCCGCCGCTGCTCGCGGCAGGCCTCGGCCAGGGTGAAGCCGCGGCCGCCCATTTCCTTGGGCACGCAGATCGTGAGGTAGCCGGCCTTCTTGAGGTCGTCGAAGTCTTCCTGGAAGAACCGGTTCTCCCGGTCGTAGGTCCCGACGCGCTCGGCAAAGCGCTTCAGCATCTCGTCGGGCAGAACCCGGGGCTCAGCAATCATGGTGTCCATGGTCGTCTCCTTCGGAACCGGGATCGGTTCGGAGCGGACCTTAGGAAGGAGACACGGGCGCGACTGTGACCTGCCGCACAGAGCGGAAATTTTTGTGGCAGGGCCCAGCACACCAAACCTCATCCTGAGGAGGCGCGCAGCGCTGTCTCGAAGGATGGGAACGAGCACCTTGCCTGTTGCCCATCCTTCGAGACGCGGCCTACGGCCGCTCCTCAGGATGAGGTTAGGGGCGACCCTAAGACCGCTTCGGCAGCGTGATGTGGTTGTCGCGCAGCTTGCGCTCGAGAACCGCGATGCCGGCCGCGTAGTTGCCCTGGTCGCATGCCGCGATCGCGGCCCTGGTCTCGAGGTCGGGCTTGTTGTGGCCGTCCTTGGCGTCGGCGGCGATGTAACGCCACGCGAGATCGCCCATCGCCGCGCAGTAGGCGGCATCGTCGGCCATGGCCGGCATCGCCGCGAACGTCACCGCCGCGGTCAGCAGGGGGAGAAGAAGAGGACGGGCCCCACGCATGGCCCCGATATCATCGATCCCGGCGCGCGGCCGTCGAGCCTTTCCCGGTCGCGGCCGATCAATCCCCGGTGATCAGCCGGCTTTCCTTGCCGTTGTCGCCCTCACCCTCGTCGTCGATGCCGGTGATGAGGCGGGCGCCGCGGCCGTACGTGAACCACGCCCACGACCAGTTCACGTAGACCACCAGGCGGTTGCGGAAGCCGACCAGCAGGAAGAGGTGGACCAGGCACCAGAAGAGCCACGCCGGGAAGCCGGTGAGCCGGAGCCGTCCGAGCCACGCCACCGCGCGCGAGCGGCCGATGATCGCGAGCGTGCCGAGATCGCGGTAGCGGAACGGTTTCGGTGCCGGCTTGCCGGCGATGCGGTTTGCGATCACGCGGGCGACGTACTTGCCATGCTGCTCGGCCACGGCGGCAAGGCCGGGCAGGGGCCTGCCGTCGCGGCCGTGCTGGCTCGAGACATCGCCCAGCGCGAAAACGTTCTCGCGGCCGGGCACCGAGCAGTCGGGCGCGATCTTGATCGTACCGTTGCGCGCGGTGTCGGCGCCGATCCACGTCGCTGCCGGGCGTGCAGCGGTGCCGGCGCACCAGAAGACGTTGGTGCTGGCGATGCGCTGTCCCGCCAGCAAGACGCCTTCGGCATCGATCTCCTCGACGGCGGAGCTCAGCCACACCTCGACGCCGAGCGTGGCGAGCGCGTGCACGGTGTAGTGCGAGAGATGTTCCGGGAAAGCGGCCAGCAGGCGCGGGCCCGCCTCGGCCAGCACGATCCGTGCCTGGCTCGGCTGGATGTGGCGGAAGTCGCGCGCCAGGGTGGAGCGGGCGAGCTCAGCGATCGCACCTGCAAGCTCGACACCGGTTGGCCCGCCGCCCACGACGACGAAGGTCAGCAGTTGGCGGATCTCTTCGGGATTGCGGCGGCTCTCGGCGCGCTCGAACGCAGACAAAAGCTTCAGTCGGATCGCGGCCGCATCGTCCAGTGTCTTGAGCACATTGGCGTGCCGCGCCCAGGCGTCGTGGCCGAACCAGCTATAGGCCGCGCCTGTGGCAAGGATCAGGTAGTCGTAGGGAAAGTCACCGGTGTCGCGCACGCTGACCTGGCGGCGCTCGAGATCGACGCCGGTCACTTCGCCCATCAGCACGGTGACGTCGGGGGCGTGGCGCAGGATCGCGCGGATCGGCGTGGCGATGTCCGATTCCGCCAGCGCCGCGGTCGCCACCTGGTAGAGAAGTGGTTGAAATAGATGGTGATTTGCCCGGTCGATCAGCAGGATATCGGCGCCGTGGCCGGCCAGGTCGTGCGCCGCGGAGAGGCCGCCGAAGCCGGCGCCGACGATGACGACCCGGGGCCGCGTAGCTTCGGTCTTCGGGGCTTCAAATGACATGCAGATCACCGAAACTGTGTCTTTTGTACCACGCTGTGACGCGCTGTGACTTTTCTGTGGTTACACCCTTGACCTTCCCGCGCCGGCGCTGCAGATTGCACCCATTCAACCAGCCATTTCCACATTATGGAAGAGGGCTAAGAAAATGATTTTAAAGGCAAAACCACTCTATTTTGAGTCGCGCAAGACAACCATTTTCAGTGGAGCTTTTCTGCTGCTCCTCTTTGTCCTGATGAATTACATGTGGCTTCCAGGCCACCTGCCTCACAACCTATAAGAATAAGCGGTCTTGGAGCCGGTCCGGATGAAATTTTGGCATCGCGGGTCGCTCTGAAGGCCAAATCCCCCGAAAGTGGAAAGGCGCCCGCACCGGGCGCCTTTTCATTTGGGGCTGGTCGAGATCGCCCCAAGTGAGCAAAGGGGAGCAGATGGGGAGAGCGGAACGGAAATGCCTTGGCTGACGTCTGCCGATCTTCCGCACCTGCTGCACCTCTATGGCTATGCGATCGTGGCGGTTGTGGTCGCGATCGAAGGCATGGGCCTGCCGCTGCCCGGCGAGACGACCCTGGTCGCCGCGGCGATCTACGCCGGTTCGACCGGCAGGCTCGATATCGGCTTCGTCATCCTGGCAGCGTTTCTCGGTGCCGTCGTCGGTGACAACACGGGTTTCTGGATCGGGCGCCTGATCGGCCTGCGACTGGCCTTGCGCTATGGCCGCTACATCCATTTCACCGAGCGGCGGATCAAGCTCGGGCAATATCTTTTCTGGCGGCACGGCGGCAAGGTCGTGTTCTTCGCCCGCTTCGTGGTGCTGTTGCGGGCGATTGGCGCCTTCCTCGCCGGCATGAACCGCATGCCGTGGCGGCGCTTCCTGGTGTTCAATGCCTGCGGCTGTGCGGCCTGGTCGACCTTCTACGGTCTCGCCGCCTACGCCGCCGGCAATGAATTCGAGCGCGTGTCTGGTCCGATCGGCGCAGTGACGACCGTGGTGGCGCTCGTGGCACTCGTGGCCGGGCTCGTCTTCCTGCGACGGCACGAGCAAGGCCTCGCTGATGAGGCCGAGCGCCACTGGCCCGGCCCCCTCAGTGAACAGGTTGGCGAGCTGCGCTGACGCGGCTGGCGTCAGCGGTTTTTCAGGCCGTCGCAGGCGCTGAGCGCGACGTGAGCCGCCATGGCGGCGTTCAGGCAGTCGGTGCCGGTGCGATAGTTGCGGGCATTGAAGCTGCCGCCGCCCATTGAACCGCCGGACGACATGTCCATGCCCTGATTCATGGACTGGCCCTGGTGCATCGGTTGGCCCTGATACGTTGGCTGGCCCTGATTCATGGGGCGGGTCGTGCCCATGCTGCTGCCCGAACTCGTGCCGCTCGAGCCCATGCTCCCGGTGCCGGTGGTCGTTTGCGGGGTGGGGGTTGTCGTGGAGCCGGTCTGCGCCGAGGCAAGCATGGGTAGTGCGGCCAGGCTGGCGGAAAACATCGCGATGACGAGGATTCTGGATGACATGAACCGCTCCTTCCGTTTGGAGGATGCTGGAGAAACGACCCGGAACTGCGGCGGGTTCCTGCCAGGCGAAAGCGTCGCGCCCGTCAGTCGCGCCGTCAGTGGCGCCCGTCAGTCGCGCCGTCAGTGGCGCCCGTCAGCGGCGCCCGTCATCGATACGCGGGCAGAGAATTGCCGACCGGCATCATCTCGTACGGTGGCTTCCAACCCGGCAGGTTGGCTACGCGTTCGCGCCAGGCATCGATCGCGGGAAACGCTGACGCGAGATCGAAGCCGGTCTCTACGGCCCGTGGGCGGGCGAACCTGTCGTGCTGAATCCATGTAGTGGCTGACAGGAAGTCCAACCGATTGCATACATTTGACACGGTCTATCTCTGGTATGCACACGGAGTGCGTGTATGGTGCACGCAGATACGCCCTGGGGAGGGCGCAGGGGGACCATGCTCTATAGGATTGCAGCGATTTTGCTGCTGCCGTTCGCGTTGAACGGCTGTGCCGCGGTGCTTGTCGGTGGCCTCGTCTACCACGACAGCAAATCGCGCGAGCAGCGCGAGGCGTTTAACCAGCACTTCAACCAAATGAACCTGGAGCGCGGAAAGGCGGGATTGCCGCCGCTCGACTATTGTACCGAGGCGCGACACAGCGATCAGACGTGGGCGAATGACCTGCCCGAGTGCAAGTCGACAACCGCGGCGACAACGGACAAGCCGGTTGCGACCGACAAGCCAGCCGATCCCTCCAAAACCGCCGAAGCAAACAAGCCTTAGCTCCTCCGTTGATCGTGCCGCGGGCGACGCCGGCTAGGTCCGGCCGCCTGCCGCCCGACCACCGCGCTCGGGCATCAGCGGACGATCAGTCGGGGATCGATATGGGCCATGCGCTGTGCCCAGGCAGTCGGCGGTTCGCCGGCCATGGCGACGAACTCGCGGGCAAGGTGGGCCTGGTCGGCGTAGCCGCTTTCGGCGGCGATCATCGCCCAGCCATCGGCATTGCCGCGTAACGCCAACCGGCGGGCGCGATGGAAGCGCATCATGCGAGCCACGGCTTTGGGGCCGAGGCCGATCTCGGTCCGGAAGCGCTGCGCGAGGTGCTTGCGGCTCCAGCCGATGTCGTCGGCGACGGCTCCGATCAACGCATTGCCGCCGGTCCGTGCCAGCTCGCGATAGGCTGATGCGATCTCGGGTGAGAGCTGATGCCGGGCGCGGCGCAGGACGAACGCCTCGATGAGATCGAAGCGGTCGGCCCAGCCGGGCGTTGCGCCCAGCCGCTCGCGTAATTGCCGGCCGTCGTGGCCCAGCAGGTCGCCGATATCGATCAGGCGCTCGGCGAGATCGACGACGGCGCCGCCGAAGAAGCGGTAGGCGCCGAGCGGGGTGAAATCGACCTGCACGCATTCGGCCGCGCCGTCGGACTCGATGTGGACGGGTCCGGCATAAAGTCCGGCGGCGAAGCTCGGCTGCCGGTCGCTCGCGTCGGGCTCGCGGCCGAGGGCGATCAGGAACGGACTGCCGAGGCTGATGATCAGCGGCATGACCAGCGGCGCCGCCTCGCATTGATGGAAGCGGCCGCGCGCATGTTCGCGATAGCCGGTCATGCCGGCGATCAAGCCGGCGCTGCTCGCCGTGGGTGCGCGGTGCGCGAGCTCGAACGAGAGAGGTGCGTTCATCTTCGTCTGCCGTGGCCGGGATCGTAGAAGCGGATGACCAGCCGAGCAACGGCGCAAGCCGATCGCTCCAAGGACGCGGCTTTCCTCATTCTCCGATTGTTCATCATTCTCTGATTGCTCATGCACGGGTAACGATATTCTACTTATCCTTGTCCCGGGCCGCAGGAAGAGCGCCTGGGCGCAGGCGCACATAACTTGCGGGAGAACAACAATGATGCCTCTGACGAATCGTCTCTATGCGGAGTTCATCGGAACGGCCTGGCTGGTGCTGGGCGGTTGCGGCAGCGCGGTGCTGGCAGCGGCCTTTCCCCAGCTCGGCATCGGCTTCGCCGGTGTCGCCTTCGCGTTCGGCCTCACGGTCCTCACCATGGTGGCCGCTCTCGGGCCAGTTTCGGGCGGGCACTTCAATCCCGCGGTGACAGTGGGCCTCGCTGTCGGCGGCCGGCTGCCGGCGCGCGACGTCATCCCTTACATCATCGCCCAGGTGCTGGGCGGCATCGCGGGCGCGGCGGTCCTCTACGTGATCGCGACCGGCAAGGCGGGCGCGGAGATCGGGAGCTTCGCGACCAACGGCTATGGCGACCGCTCGCCCGGCAAGTACGGCATCGCTGCGGCGCTGGTGTGCGAGATCGTGATGACCTTCGGCTTCATCACCGTGATCCTGGGCGCCACCGACAGGCGCGCACCGGCTGCCGCCGCACCGCTCGCGATCGGGCTGGCGCTGACGCTGATCCATCTCGTGTCGATCCCCGTCACCAACACCTCGGTGAACCCCGCGCGCAGCACCGCGCCGGCGCTGTTCGTGGGCGCTGACGCGCTGGGCCAGCTCTGGCTGTTCTGGCTGGCGCCGCTCGTCGGCGCGATCCTCGCCGGTCTCGCCTACAAGCTGGTCGCCGAAACCGCCGATGCGCGCAGCCCGACGGCGACCGCAGCGGCAAGAAGCTGACGGCTTCTATTCGATCACCTCGTCGGCGCGGGCCATCACGGAAGCAGGGATGGCGAGGCCCACCGCCTCGGCGGCCTTGAGGTTGATGGTCAGTGTCCAGGCATCCGGCCGTTCCATCGGCAGCTCGGCCGGTCGTGCGCCTTCGAGGATGCGGGCGACGTACTCGCCGACCCGGCGTTGTCCGTAGGCGAGATTGTGGCCGAAGCCGAACACGCAGCCGGCGCGGGCCATGTAGGCCCATTCGCAAATCGTCGGGAGTCGCTGCGCTCGGGCCGCAGCGGCCACCTCGGACGAATGCGTTGCCAGGGGCTGGTTGGCGCCAATGACCACGCCCGCCGCACCTTCCTTGCTCAGCTCCGCGAACGCTGCTTCGTACTCGGTGGGCCTGTCGACCAGGCGCGTCGCCAGCTCGACGCCGAGCCGGTCCGCCGCGCGCCTTACCGACTCCAGTTTGGAGCCGGCCTCTGACGATATCCCCAGGTAGCCGAAGCGACGCGCCGAGGGGATCGCTTGCCTCAGGATCTCGAGACGCTTTGCATCAGCCTCGATCGTCCGAAAGATGACACCTGTGACTTTGCCGCCTGGCCGGGCGAGGCTCGCGGCCAATCCAAGTGCGACCGGGTCTTGGCCGATGACCACGACCAGCGGGGTGGTCTGCGACTCGACCAGTATGGCGCGCACCGACTCCCACGATATCGCAACGAGCACGTCGGCATTGATGGCCGCCAGCTCGTGGGCGAGCTGCGGGAGGCGATCGGTGTCACCATCGGAGTAACTCTCGGTCAGGTCGAGGTTCTTGCCGCTCGCGAACCCGTGCTTGCGCAACACGTCCAGTATCTCGTCGCGCCATGTGGTCGCGACGCCGGCAGGAGGAGGGCTGTTGGCCAGCAGGCCGACACGCCACACCCTGTCTTCTGCGCACGCCGGCGATGCGGCCGCAAGCAGGACCAGAAGAAGAAGCAGCCACCTCATTCGATCATCGCTCCATCGGCGACGACTCACGCCTCCTTGAACCAGTTCTGGATGTCCCAGGTGGTGTTGTCCCAGCCACTCATCTGCGCGGAGAGCTTGGCATTCATGGAGACGACACCGGGACGTGCCACCACCGGGATCACGACATGGTTCTCGACCACCATGTCGTTCGCCCTGATGAACATCGCGGCGCGCTTCACGGGATCGAGTTCACCCTGTGCGGCCTTGAAATTGTCGTCGTAGTCCTTGCTCTGCCAGCGCGTGATGTTGCGGCCCTGCCATTTGTTGGCCTTGGTCGCCGCCTCCCAGGACAGGAACTGGACCATGAACAGCTCGGGATCGGGCTGCGTCATGGTCGTCGTGTACATCTGCAGATCGCAGTAGAAGTGGGTGTAGGTGTCGGGATTGGCGACGTCGGACGAGAACAGGACCGATGCCGTCACCGCCTTGATCTCGATCTCGATGCCGGCCTTCTGGCAGGCCTGCTTGACGATCGCCTGGGTCTTCTGGCGCGGCTGGTTGATCGAGGTCTGGAAGACGAACTTCAGCCTCTTGCCGTCCCTGGCGCGGATGCCGTCGGCCCCTTTCTTCCAGCCGGCCTGCTCGAGCAGCGCCGATGCCTTGTCGACGTTGAACTCGTAGCTGGTGTTCTTCGAACGGAACTTCGGCGGGTTGTTGACGAAGTTGGCGGTGGCAAGCCCCGTGCGGCCGTAGATGTATTTCTCCACCGACTGCTTGTCGACCAGCATCGACAGAGCCTGCTTGACCGCCGGATCGGACAGCGTCGGATGCCTGGTCTTGAGGCTCGACCGTTCGCCGTCGACCTCGGTCCACGGATCGGTGGTGTTGAGCTGGATGTGCTCGATGTTGCCGCTTTCGGTGATGACGATGCGGCCTTTGCCGCCTTTCTCGAGGCGCAAGAGGATCTCGTCCTCGACCTGCATGTTCCAGCCGAGATCATACTCGCCGGTCTGCAGCACCGCCCGCGCCGCGGATACGGCATCGCCGCCGCCCTTCATCTCGATCGCGTCGAAGTAGGGCCGGTTCTCCAGGTGATAGTCCGGGTTCAGCACGCCCGAGACCAGGTCACCCGGCCTGAATTCCTTGAACATATAGGGGCCGGTCCCGACCGGCTTGAGATTGGCCGGCGCCTCGCGCGACCGCGCGCCGCTGTAGTCGGCATAGAGATGTTTGGGGACGATCATGCCGCGGTTGCTGACGAAGGCGTTGGCCCAGAACGGCGTCGGCTTGTCGAACAACACCTTCACCGCGTAGTCGTCGAGCTTCTCGACCACGATGTCCTTGTAGACGCTCGAGGTGACGGCGGCGGTCGCCGGATCCTTCGCGTATTGCCAGTTGAAGACGACATCGTCGGCGGTGAAGGGCTTGCCGTCGTGCCAGGTGACGCCCTGCTTCAGCTTCCAGATCACGAACCGGCCGTCGGCCGACAGCGTTCCGTCCTCCAGTCCGGGAATCGCCGAGGCCAGCACGGGCTGGAGGTTGCCCTCGGAATCCCACTGCGCCAGCGGCTCGTAGAAAACCCGAGAGCCGTCCTGGTCCTTGGTGCCGACGGCGAAGTGCGGATTGAGCAGCGTCGGGCCCTGCCACCACAGCACCTTCAGGAGCCCGCCGCCGCCGCGCTTGGTGGGTTTGTAGGTCGGCGAGCTCTGCGCCATCGCGACGCCGGAAATCGCCAGAAGCTGCGTCGCCATCGGTGCCGTAAGCCCCGCCAGCAGCATCCGATTGACGAAAGCCCGTCGCGACAGGCCACCTGCCTTCACCTGACCGATCAGACCGCGCAACTCGTGTTCGTTCATGGCAACCTCCTTCGGGCATGAACACGCTGTTGGATCGGTGATGCTGCGGAAGGGAAGGGCCGCGATGATGCTTGCGAAAGGCCCAGCGACGGCACTCACGATTCGTCGCTCCACGTCGCCCACGGCAACAGACCGACAAACGCTCACCACGCTTTGATCGTTACGCTACGAAGATCTCAACGATAGGCGTACCGCGCAGGCAGCATACAACATGGTCGCCGAAGGCGCCACGAGGGGCGGCGACTCTGCTGCCAGCGCCAGATCCTTTGCGAGGGAGGGGCCAAACGGGCAAGGGCGAGCTAGGATGACGGCATGCCAAGATCCCAACCCATCCTGAAGAAGGGCCGGCTGGAAGCGTTCAGCGACGGCGTGCTCGCGATCGTGATCACCATCATGGTGCTCGAGCTCAAGGTGCCGCACGAGGCCGAGTGGAGCGCGCTGCTGCCGGTCCTGCCGGTGCTGCTCTCCTACGTGCTTTCCTTCGTCTACGTCGGCATCCACTGGAACAACCACCATCACCTGCTGGCAGCGGCGCATCACGTCGGTGCCGGTGTCATGTGGAGCAACCTGCATCTTCTCTTCTGGCTCTCGCTCATTCCGTTCGTCACCGGCTGGATGGGCGAGAACCATTTCGCGCCGGGGCCGACCGCGGCCTACGGCGTGATCCTGCTGATGGCCGCGATCGCCTACGTGATCCTGCAGCGCGCCATCCTCGCCATCGAGCCCGCCGATTCGTCGCTGCGCCGCGAGCTTGCGATCGACTACAAGGGCAGGCTCTCGCCCGTGCTCTACATCACCGCGATCGTGGTCGCGTTCTTCTGGCCGTGGGTCGCCGGCGTCCTCTATTTCGTGGTGGCGGCGATGTGGGTGGTGCCCGACCGCCGTGCCGAGCGCGCCATCGGCGCCCAGCCGGCAGGCGAGGAACCTTGATCATTTTGACTCCGCGATTTCTGCCGAGGGGAGAGGCTGATGCTCAAGTGTTCGTCCACACAGGTGACCGGACCGCATCCAGCCGGCTGCCTGTGCCAAAGCCCGGCCTTCGCGCTGTTGAACAGGCATCTCAGTTCGAAGTTCTCGCGACGTGTCTTCGTCGCCGGGGCCGCCGTGACGGCCGCGGTCTCCGTGTTCGCGACGCGGCCGGCGGCGGCGCGCATCCCCAAGGCGCCTGACTCGCCGATCGCCTTCACCAACGTCCGTGTGTTCGACGGCAAGTCGGAGACACTGCGGTCGGGACTGCGGGTCGTCGTGGAGGGGCAGAAGATCAAGGCGGTTGAAGCCGCCGAGAAGCCGCTGGCGGCCGGCGTGCAGACGATCGACGGCGGCGGCCGCGTGCTGATGCCGGGCCTCATCGATGCGCACTGGCATGCCATGATGGCGGCGCTTCCACTCACCACGCTGCTGGTGGCCGATGTGGGCTTTATCACTCTGGCGGCCGCAGACCAGGCGGAGCAGACGCTGATGCGCGGCTTCACCAGCGTGCGTGACATGGCAGGCCCCAGCTTCAGCCTCAAGCGCGCGATCGACAGCGGCCTGGCGAGCGGCCCGCGGATCTGGCCGTCGGGTGCGATGATCTCGCAGACCGGCGGTCACGGCGACTTCCGCTTTCCCTACGAGGTGCCGGCCGCTCCGAACGGACCGCTCAGTCGCGGGGATGTCATCGGCGGCGGCGCGATCGCCGACGGCGTGGACCGCGTGCTGCAGCGCGCCCGCGAGCAGCTGATGTTGGGCGCCAGCCAGTTGAAGCTGGCGGCTGGCGGCGGTGTCTCCTCGATCTACGATCCGATCGATGTCGCGCAATATACCGAGCCGGAGTTTCGCGCTGCCGTCGACGCGGCCGAGAACTGGGGCACCTACGTCGCCGTGCACGCCTATACGCCGCGCGCCATCCAGACCGCGATCAGGGGTGGCGTCAGATGCATCGAGCACGGGCAATTGATGGACGAGACGACGGCGAAGATCATCGCCGACAAGGGCGTCTGGCTCAGCAGCCAGCCGTTTCTCGCCAACGAGTATTCAAATCCGCAAAGCACGCCCGAGGGTCGGGCCAAGCAGCTCGAAGTGGCCAACGGCACCGACACGGCCTACGGCTTTGCCAAGAAGTACAAGATCAAGACGGCGTGGGGCACGGACATCCTGTTCGATCCGAAGATGACCGTGAACCAGGGCGCGATCCTGACGACGATGACGCGCTGGTACACGCCCGCCGAGGTGCTGAAGATGGCGACCGGCACCAATGCGGAGCTGCTGGCCATGGCCGGGCCACGCAATCCCTATCCGGGCAAGCTCGGCGTGGTGGAGGAGGGCGCCTGGGCCGATCTCCTGCTGGTCGACGGCGATCCGCTTGCCGACATCAAGCTGGTCGCCGACCCCGACAAGAATCTCAAGATCATCATGAAGGACGGGCGGATCTACAAGAATCGGCTGGCGGGCTGAGACGGCGCGGGACGGGTCCTTCTGAAAGCCAATCGCGATAGACCCAATCGCGATAGACAAGGGCCGCGGTCCTCTGGCAGCGTGGTCGAACGAGGGACCTCGCTTTCAACCGAAGGCGGCGGGTGTCATGTGGCTTCTGAGTGTGGAGGGGATCATGGGTCTGATGGACATTCTCAACGGCATGCAAAACGGACCTCGCGGCGGCGCTGGCCGTTCGGGCGGCGGTGGTATGTCGCCGCTCACCATGGCCCTGCTGGCGTTGCTCGCCTACAAGGCGATGAAGGGATTTGGCGGCGGCGCCAGTTCCTCGACGGCCCCGAGCCTGCCTCCGGGAGGCGCTCCATCCGGTGCGCCGTCGCTGCCTGGCGGCACGACGACGGCCTCAGCACCTGCACCTGCTCCGTCGGGAGGCGGTGGTGGCTTGGGCGGCCTGGCCGGCGGGTTGGACGATCTTTTACGTGGCGGTGGTGCCAGAGCTGCCGGTGCAGGCGCGGGCGGCGGGCCGGGCGACGGTGGTGGTGGTCTCGGCGGCCTTGGTGGCCTCGGTGGAATCCTGGGAGGCATCCTGGGCGGTGCCGGCGCGGCTGGGCTTGGCGGCCTGCTGACCGGTGGGCTCGGCGATCTCCTCAATCAGTTCCAGGGCGCGGGCCAGGGCGACGTGGCGTCGTCATGGGTCGGCCGTGGCGAGAACCGGGCGATCTCGGCCAACGCCCTCTCGCAGGTGCTGTCGCCCGATCAGGTCGACTTCCTGCAACAGCACAGCGGCCTCTCGCGCGAGGAGCTGATGGCGGGCTTGAGCGAGCAACTGCCGCACCTGATCGATCAGCTCACGCCGGACGGCCGCATGCCGACCGCCGATGAGATGAACCGCACGGTCTGAAGCGAGGGAACCAACATGGGCGGCTTTATCTGGATCGTGCTGATCGGCTTCGTGGCGGGCATCCTTGCCCGCCTCCTGTCGTCGGCACCGAACAAACCCACCGGCTTCCTGCTGACGACGGTGCTGGGGATCGCGGGCGCGTTCCTCGCGACCTTCATCGGCCAGGCGATCGGCTGGTACGCGCCCGACCAGGGCGCGGGCTTCATCACGGCGACCATCGGTGCGATCGTGGTGCTCTTCATCTGGGGCCGCATCGCCGCCGCCCGCGCCCGCTGACGCGCGTAAAAGGCATCGTTCAGCGCCGCCGCGCGTTGCTGGATGCCCCTTGACTCTCTTCGGCCTGTTCGCCGTAACGGCGATGCTGGTTTGCTATGCGGTCGAAGACCGGAGCCATTGGTATGTGCTCGGCTTCGCGTCGGCCTGTGCGCTGGGCTCGATCTATGGATTTCTGCAGGGCGCTTGGCCTTTTGGCATCGTGGAAGCCATCTGGGTGCTCGTCGCCCTGAGACGATGGCAACGCATCTCGAATTAGGACACCGCCACGGGAAGCAGTGAGGGGACCCGGGGATACAGCTCAGTTGTAGGCGAGGGACCAGCCGGGGCCGCTTAGCCAGCAGTGCTCCTCGGGGATTGGCTGGTCGCGGTAGAGGCGTGTCACCTTCTGCCAGCCGCCCTTGGCGAACGCCTCGGCCAAGGTGCGCTCGGATGCCTCGTCTCGGCTGCCGGCGCAGGGAAAGATCGCGACCGCCGAGATCCAGCGCACGACGTAGTCGGCGCCGCGGCGTTCGATGCGGAACACCGCGCCGGCACTCGCCATGCGTTCGGGTGCGACGCCGCCGAAACCCTGGTTCGAAGTCAGCGGCAGGATCAGGCGGCCGCCGTCGGCCAGGCGATCGAGCCAGTGTGCGACCGGCTGCGTGCAGCCCGCGTTGACGTAGATCACATCGGCGGCATCGAACGGCACCAGCGTGCCGTCGCCTTCCTTGATCTCGACCTGAGGCTGCGATGCGAGGTTGGCGCGCGCCCGCGCGGCGAGGCCGGGATCGTATTCGATGCCGGTGACGCGGCCCGACGGTCCGGCGAGATGGGCGAGGAGTGCGGTGTAGTAGCCGCTGCCGGTGCCGATATGCACGACATGCTCGCCCGTTTGCGGTGCGGCCTCGTGGATGAGGTGCGCGTGCAAGGACGGCTGGCCGTTGTTGAGGCGCCGCTCGGGCAGGATGGCGACGACGTCGTCGGTGTAGAGGTAGACGGGATCGGCATCGGGCGTCGTCGCGTAGCCGTAGCTGAAGCCTGCGGACCAGCGCAGCATCTGCCACGGCCCGGGCCCCAGGAAATCCTCGCGGCGCACGGTGCCGAACGCCGCGCCGAGGCGTGGATCGACGGTACGCGCGGCGGCCAGGATCTGCTTGGCGTAGGCCCTGCGGACGATCTCGAGTTCGGCCTGTCGGTCCATTTCCGGTTCCCCTTTGCTGGAAGGCCGGGTAGTGTGCGATTAGACACACAAGGTAGAGGTGTGTGAAATAGCACACGGTTCTGGAAGGAGCCAGATGAAACGGCGGCTTTATCCGGTGGTTCTCGAGGGCGGCCCGCGGGGGATATTCGGCGCCTGGTTTCCCGATTTCCCCGGCTGCGTCGCCGGCGGCAAGTCGCTGGAGGAGGCGATCGCCAAGGCCGAAACCGCGCTCGCCCGCGCCGTCGATGCCCTGGCCGAGAACCTGCCCGAGCCCACGCCGATCGAGCGGATCGCGCTGCCCAAGGGCTGCAAGCCGCTGGCCTATTTCATCGTCGGCGTCGATCCGCCCGATCCGTCGGAGCGGGTGAACATCTACCTGCCCAAAAGCCTGCTGGCGCGCGTCGACCAGAAGGCGGCCCAGCTCGGCATGAGCCGCTCGAGCTTCTTCGGACTCGCCGCCTCGACCGCACTCGATCCGTCTCCGACGCCGATCTACCTGCGGGCCGGTCTCACGGCACTTCGGGCGAGTTCGGAGCCGCGCTCGAAGGCGCGCAAGGTCGGCAAGCTGCGCGCGGCGAAACCGCCGGCGCGAAAATGAAGGGGCGCGTTGCTGCGAAAGCGGGGGAGAACGCCATGGCCAGGCGCAGAAGGCATCTCAAACGGCATCTCGAACCTAAGTACGTGGTGAACATCGACCTGAAGGCGCTGGATCTTCCCAAGGCAGGCGTCGCCATGGTCCTCAAGGTCAAGGACCGCACCGGCCTCCTGCTCGGCACCGCCGAGATCGGCCAGGGCTCGTTCGGCTGGCGGCCGGCCAACAAGCAAAAGTTCGAACGCATCGAATGGGACAAGCTGGGCGCCCGGCTCGATGGACGGGGGTGAGGGCGGCTTCAGCGCGTTAGTTGATCGAGTAATGTCTTCGCTGCGACGAGATCGGGCGCGTCGAAGCCTTCAGTGAACCAGGCGTAGGTTGGGCCGAGCACGTCGCGCGCCTCCTCGACCTTGCCGTCCTCGGCAAGCAGCCGCGCCAGGTCGTGGCAGGCGCGCAGATGGAAAAGTCTGGCGGTCTGCGCTTCGGCTAAGTCCACCGCCTCGCGCAGTTTCTTATAGGCGGCCTCTCGGTCGCCATCGGCGGCTGCCAAGAGGCCCTCCAGGCGCAAGTACTCCGCATATCCCGCTCGTTCCGATCCACTCGCAAAATGGCTCCCGGCTTGCAAAACATAGCGGCGAGCGATCTCTCGATCGCCACGGCGCATAAGAGTATGGGCCGTTTCGACCAGCATGAGGTCGAGGGCGAACTTGCCGCCAGCGCGGCTCCACAGCTCGATACCCCGATCCAACTCTTCGATCCCCATGACAATTTCACCAAGTGCCGTCAGTGCGATCCCTCTACCCCAAAGGCAGTTGGCCAGCCGCGCCGAGTATCCGTAGCGCATGCAGATGTCTTGGCTCTCATCAAAGGCCGCAATCGCTTCCCGATATTGTCCGCGGTAGAAGAGGTAGCGGCCTAATGTGATCAATGCCCAAGAAACCGAAAACGGGTGATCGATCGATCGCGCCAGCGCCACCGTTTCCAACGCGAGGGTCATGGCCTTTTTTCCAAAGCCGCAAAAAAAGCTCGCGCGGACCAAGTAGGTTCTGGCCACAATCCTTACATCCCCGCCACCGAATGCCGTGTCGTTTTGTGGGATCACGTTCTCCAGCCCAAATACCGCACTCAACTCGGATAAGGCTTGCGAAAATCTGCCCTGATGAAAGTGGCTGACCCCGCGAATGCATCGAAAGTGTGTTTGAGCTACGGGACTTGTTGCACGAAGGTCTTCATCGGTTATCCATTCGAGCTGACGTTCAGCGCCATCGAAGTCCAGCCTGGCGAAGAGGGTAGGTGCGAAGCTCGTACAAATCCGGATATACAGCTCCACGTCGACCAGATTCCTGGCTGTTCCGAGGGCCGATTCCCCGAGCTCCTTGGCGGTGGCAGAGCCGTAGCCCTCCACTTGAATGAAAGCTTCCGCCAGCTTCTTTTTTATTTCTGCATTGCGACGCTGACTGTCTGTATCGTCACGAGCGAGCAGAGCCAATGCCTGCCTCCACAATCGGATAGCTTCCTGATTGGCGGATGCCTTGGAGGCGACATCGCCAGCCTTGTCGAGCCATTCGATGGCCTCGGACAGGTTGCCCGCCGCTTCGAAGTGGTGGGCGATGAGCTCGGGACGGGCCTCAGTTGACGGTTCACTCAACAGTTGGGCAATACGCCCATGCACTTCCTGCCGCCGTTGCCGGAGCATTGATCCATACGCGGCATCCTGCACCAGGGCGTGCTTGAAGATGTAGGTCGTCTCCGGTCCGGCGCCGCGCGAGAAGAGGAGACCGGCGTCGAGCAGTTGCCTCAGGCCTTCGCTCAGCGCCTCCGGCTTCATGCCGGCAATCGAGGCAAGCAGCGGCTGGCCAAACTCGCGGCCGATCGCGGCGCCGATCTGCGCCACTGCCTTGGCTGGTGCCAGTCGATCGAGACGAGCCATAAGCGAATCTTGCAGAGTGGCGGGGATCGCCGTGCCGTCGAGGGGGCGCGCAAGCTCGTAGGCGGTTTCCGTCTCTTTCAGCGTGCCCGAGTCGCGGAGTGCCTGGAACAGCTCTTCCATGAAGAGCGGCACGCCGTCGGCACGAGCGGCGACATAGTCCATTACCTCGGCCGGCAGGGTCCGGTTGCTGGCGAGCGCTTCGATCAGCACGCCGGCATGGGTGCGGGAGAGGCGATTGAGCGCAAGCTGGGTGACTACGGGGTTGGACGACCAGGCTGGCCGATATTCCGGTCGATGGGTGACAACCACTAGCAGCCGCTGCATTGCCGCCTTGTCTACGACCTGCGAGACGAGTTCCTCGGTCGTTGGGTCGATCCAGTGCGCATCCTCGATCACCCAAAGCACCGGCCGCTGAAGGCAGAGCGCGGCGAGCTGGCCGGAGAAGGCATCGAGCAGCAATTGCCGCCTGCGCGCGGGCGTCAGGTTCTCGAGCGGCGATCCCGGAGGGAGAGGAACCCCCAGCAGACTCGCGACAAGGGCAGCACGCTCGTCGTCGACATCCGGCAGCGCCCCGCGGATCTGGGCCATGCGTGCGGTCGGCTCATCCTCCGGCTTCAGGTCTGCGACGGCTGCAAGCTGCGTGATCGCGGGATATAGTGGCGAGTTGGCGTGCTGGGGCGTGCACTGGTAGCGGATGCGATGGTGATCTTCTGCGACCACGCTCCGCCACAGCGTCTCGGTGATGCGCGATTTGCCGATCCCGGCCTCGCCCGACAACAGCACGAGCTGGCCGTCGCCGGCCTTGGCCTGCTCCCAGCGATCGAGCAGGAGCCCCACTTCCTGGCTGCGACCGACGAACGTCGATTGGTGTGCGCCACGAGTTGCCTCGTAGCGGCTGAGGCCCTGACGCTCACCGGTGACCCGAAAGGCAAGCACCGGCTCGGCGATGCCCTTCACCGACTGCGGCCCCAGCTCATCGAGCGTAAACAGCTCGCCTATCAGCCGTCGCGTGGAGCCCGCGACGATCACTGCGCCGGGCGGGCCGAGCGCGAGCAGGCGGGCGGCGAGGTTCGGGGTTTCGCCCACGACATTGACCTCGCGGGCGATGTCCTCGCCCATCACGTCACCCACCACGACCGGGCCGCTGGCGACCCCCGCGCGCGCAACTAGCGCATGCCCTCTCGCGGCGGGCAGCGCCTTTACAGCCGTGACAGCCCGCAGACTCGCACGTACGGCCCGCTCGGCCGCATCCTCGCTCGCCTGCGGATAGCCAAAGTAGGCAAGCACACCGTCGCCCATGAACTTGGCGACGAAGCCGCCGTCTGCGCGGATCACTTCGGCCACAGCGTTGTGATAGGCGCGCATGGCATCGCGCAGGTCTTCCGGGTCGAGCGCACGGGAAAGCGCGGTCGAATCGACGAGATCAACAAACACAACCGTGAGCTGACGACGCTCCGCGACCGGCTCGGTTGAGGGGGCAGGCGACGGCGAGCCGGCCGAGTCGACTGACGCCCGTGTGATATCCGCGATCGCGAGCCTGAGCCGCTTGCGGTCGCCCATCGACAGGCCGAGCTCCTTCATCTCGTCCTCGCCCAGCGACGCCAGAACATCGAAGTCGATGTCGTTGTCGCGAAAGGCTGTGACGTGCTTGC
Source organism: Alphaproteobacteria bacterium (assembly GCA_017308235.1). Taxonomy (GTDB): domain Bacteria; phylum Pseudomonadota; class Alphaproteobacteria; order Reyranellales; family Reyranellaceae; genus Reyranella. Next base: position 65,703 of record JAFKFL010000014.1, read on the forward strand.
CGAGGCCTTTCTCCACGAGCCAGGACGCGATGTCGGTCATGCCTTTGGTTCCAACCCAGACTCTGTTGAAGCAAGACCACGCAACGCAACGTTTGGAGCATAGGCAACCCTTGCGGGTACGGCCAGCGTCGCCACAGTTGGGGTACCCAAAGATCACCGCTGGCGGATCGTTTGTGCAGACTCGTCCCAACTCTTTCGATCTTCCTTGCCCGGCGTGAAACACGATCTAAACTTTCAACCACTCGGGGAGAGGGAGGGGTCCATGTCGCAGATCACCGATACAGCGTCGCGTTTCTTTGCCGCCTGCGAAGCAGGCAAGGGCTGGGAGGCGTGCAAGGCCTACTGTCAGCCGACGGCGACCTTCGCGTGCCAGGCCGACCCGCTGGTCGACGTGAAGACGCTGCAGCAATACGCCGACTGGATGCAAGGCATGATCAAGATCATGCCCGATGGCCGCTACGAGCTGCGCTCCTTCGCGACCGACGCCGAGCGCAAGAACGTCACCGCCTATGCCGTGTTCTGCGCCACGCACACGGGGCAGGGCGGGCCGCCACCGACCGGCAAGAGCACGCGCACGGACTATGTCTATTCAATGGATTTCGAAGGCGACAAGATCCGCCACATGACCAAGATCTGGAACGCCGGCTGGGCGCTCAAGGAACTGGGCTGGGCGTAGGCGTCGGCGATTCCAAAGGGCAGGCGAAGAGGCGCGCCTCGACGATCGGGACGGCGTTCGGCTGAATGTCGTCTGCGCTGCGGACGTCGCACCCGGCATGATCGCGCCTCCGCCTGCGGCGCCAGCCGCGACAGGACGAACCGGCAAGCACAGCGACCAGAAGGCCGAAGGCCGCAAGCGACCACGCCGGCAGCGTGACCGGCGTCGCGACGAACTGCAGGAGCTGGTGTCGAGGCAGCGCATCCCAGGAGCTGGCCAAGGTGCCGAGGCCTGCGGCCAAGACCGCGGTGATCGCGGCCGCGATGACCTTGCTCCAGACGCTGTCGTTCCAGGCCCTGCGCAAAACCGTCCGAGCGTCCATCGGTAACCCCTCCCGAATGACATCAGACTAACGTCCGGCGTTCGGTCTTCGGATGCAGCTGCGAACGCAGGCTATTCAACCGGGCCCCATTCAACCGGACTGCGGCCATCCCCATATCGGGCCGGAAGGAGCGCAGAGCATGACGAAGCGAGCCTTGTTCATAACGGCGATCGGCATTTGCCTGACGGCAGCCGCCGCGGGTGCGGCGCCGGACGCCCAGGCGCAGGGGCGTCGGCCCGTAGCAGGTCCTTACGCGCCGTCACCGGTCGATGTGCCATCGCCCGTCATCGTCCCGGGGATCGTGCCACCTGTGGCGACCGCGCATCCGCCGTCGATCGTCACGCCGCAGGGAACGAACGGCCAGATCGGTGGCCAGACGCAACGCCCGCCAACTTCCGTGCAGCCGCTGCCGTCGCCGAACGGCGAATGCCGCGCCTATCCCGGCGTGCCGGCAGGGCAAAAGGCGCCGCCTCCCTGTTGAGGCAATACAATCGACACACTTGGACACAGCCTCCGACCGTTTGGTCACTGGCCTGCACACAGGTCCACGTGCAGGATGTGTGGGCCGTCAATCGAGTGCACTGAATTGCCGGCAGTCTTGTCTTCATTCGTTAGTTCTCCCCGTTAATTTTCTTGCAAGACATCACCCCGCCGTTGCTGAAACGGCGGGGTCTTTTTTGCCTTCCTCGCCGGAGGGCTCCGCGGTGCGGCGGCGTTGGACACGAATTTGCCCGCGGCTGTGGCCGAACGGTCACTGGTTCGCGCGGCCCGGTCGGCGCATTCTCCAATCGTGGCAGCCGAGCAGTTGAGGCGGTCACATTCAGTAGCTTTCGATCGTTAGTTCTCCCCTTTCGCAAGAGACATCGCCCCGCCGTTGATGAAACGGCGGGGTCTTTTTATCTGCGATGAGGTAACATCGGTTGGCATGAGCCCGGGAGCACAGGGCAAGGCGGGGGCCGGTCGAGGCAACGCGTCGGAAGAGCGGGGGGCGCTGGCCAGGAGCGTGGCAGGCGCGCTGCTGGTGTTGCTCGCGCTGCTGCTCTGGACATACCGGGCTTCGATCTCGTCCTGGTTCGCGACGTCCTATACCGCGACGATCGAGCTCCGGACCACGAACGAACGCGACGACACGCGTATCCAGCGCGCTTTTGCATCGGCGCAGGCCGCGCATCCGGCTGGGGCGACGTTCGAGCTGATCCCCGGCCTCAAAATCCTCCGCCACAGCGCCGTCCATGTGCCGGGGCCATCGCGCGCCGAGGCGATCGCGGCCGCGCAGACGCTGTCGCAAGCCATCGTCGCCGCCTTCAACGCCGAAGGGCCCGGCGAACTCGATGCCCGCGTGCGCCCGCGCGCTTACCCGGCGCCGGGTCCGACCAGCGACGCCGTCGTGGCGGTCCTTGGCTATGGCGCGCCGCTCCTGGCGCTGGCCGGCCTGGCGCTGCTCTGGATCGGCTGGCGTGGCTGGCCGAGCATCGCAGGGGCCGGCGCAAAGGCCGGCGACCTGCCGCGGGAAAGCGTTTTCATCGGGATTGGAATCGCGGCGTTTGGCGTTCTGCCCTTCCTCATGCCGGGGTGGGTGTTCATGGCGCTGTTCGCGCTCGCCATTCCCGGCATGATCGCGGGCGCCATCGTCTACAAGATGCAGCAGGTGCGGCGTGCCGCCGATTGGCCGTCGGCGCAGGGGCGCATCGTGCGCTCAACGATGCGCGCTGTGCGACACCAGCGCGGCGACGACGCCACCAAGGTCGGCAACGTGCCGGACATCGAGTACGTCTACTCGGTCGGCGGCGTCGAATACCGCGGCCACCGCATCGGCATCGGCGAGATTCCTGCCGGCAGTCCCGAAGCCGAGGCAGCGCTCGAACGATACAAGGTCGGCCGCACCGGACCCGTCTTCTATAATCCCGACAAGCCGGAAGAGGCGGTGATCGAACGCGATCCGCTGGCGCCGGCGGCGGTCGTGTATGGCATCGCCGCTGCCGTGGTGCTGGTTGGCCTCGTCGTCGTCGCGACCTTCACCCAGGCGAGCGCGATCATCGCCGGGCTGGAACCCTATTTCCCGGCCGGCGCGGTCGTGCAGGGAGTGCTGTTCTGCGCCGCCGCCGGGCTGTTGCTCTCGCTGTTCCTGATCGCCGACCGGCGCAAGGCGATGGCGGCGGCGCGCTGGCCGACGGCTGAGGGAAAGATCCTGTCGAGCGTTGCCGAAGCGCACCGCACGCTCATCCCGAGCGGGCGCGGGCAGACTGTCACCGTCTGGGCGCCCGTGGTGGAATACAGCTACAGCGTCGAGGGCCGCGACTATCATGGCTCACGCCTTGCGTTCGGGGCCGATGTCACGGGCCCGCAGGCCTTCGCCGAGGCGACGGTCGCGCGCTACCCCGCCGGCCAGCAGGTGACGGTCCATTTCGATCCCGCCAACCCGTCCTTCGCCGTGCTCGAGACGCGCGTCGCCTTCGCCTGGTCGACCCTGCTCCTCGCCGTGGCTTTCTTCGCCGCGGCACTGTTCTTCTCGGGCTGGCGCGGCTTCATGTTCTGAAGGGCAGCCGTATTGCCCGACCGACAACAGGCTTTTACCCTTGGCAAGCCAATGCGCCGGGAGAAGACGATTGGCCCAGGAGCAGCGCGCCGCATCTGAACGATCCTAGCGTGCCGTCGTCGCGTCGCGTCATGTGAAAGGCCGCTCCAGGGCCGCCGGGAAGACTGGGGAAAGTCACATGCCGTCAAACTTCGTCGCCAAAGGCGTCGACGGTTATGAAGCCGTTATGGGGCGCTGGAGTAGACGCCTCGCCGTTCCTTTTCTGGAGTTTTCGGGAGTGCCGTCACATGGGCGTGTGCTCGATGCCGGATGCGGTACCGGCAGCCTGAGCGCGGCACTGGCGGCGCATCCTGGCCTCGCGGCGATCGATGCGATGGACTTTGAAGAGGGTTTCGTGGCTGCACTGCGTGAGCGCAAAGTCGATCCGAGAATTAGGGCCCAACAAGGCGATGTCTGTGCGCTGCCCTATGGCGATGCCGAGTTTGACGGAGTGTATTCTCTCCTGGTGCTCCACTTCGTGTCGGATCCGCATCGAGCGGTGCGGGAAATGCTGCGTGTCCTGCGGCCGGGCGCTACGGCCGCGGCGACGGTCTGGGACAACTACGGCGGCATGCCGGCCTGGCGCATGTTCTGGGACACCATCGTCGCCCTCGAGCCGGAAGCAGCTGACAAGGGGCCGACGCGCGCCAGACGCCCGATGACCGGTGAAGGACAGTTGCGCGACGCATTTGAGCGTGCGGGCTTTGCCGAAGTTGCCGACACGCTGCTCACGATCCGTTTGAACTACGACAACTTCGAAGACTTCTGGCATCCCATGGTTTACGGACAAGGCAAATTCGGCGCGTTCTTTGACGGTTTACCGGAGAAAAAGCGCGACCAGCTTCGGGATGCGGTGAGGGCGGCCTACCTCTGTGGCGAGGGCGACGGCCCGCGCGGATTTGCGAATGTCGCCTGGGCAGTTCGTGGCACTGCGCCTCGCCATTGAAGCTGCGGCCTGCTGACGGCGCGATCTCGTCATTTGTCGACGTCGATTGGGACTATCGGATCGCGAGGTCGAGGAGGGCGCCGGCTTCGGGCGAGACCTTAGCGCGCCAGGCGCTGACGGGTTTGCTTCCCGCCGATTTGAGCGCCTCGATCACTGAAGCGGATGGCGCCGCATCGATCGTCACGCCGTTCGCCTCCATGCGCTTGTAGTTTTCGGCCGTGCGGTTGGTCAGCAGCTCGTGCTGGCTGCGCTCGGTTTCATCAGCCGCAGCGATCACCTGCTCCTGAACGTCGGGGGATAGCGCTGCGAAGTCCGCCTCCCGAACGAAGGCAATGGACACCGGGATCGCGTAGTTGATGGCGGTGAAGAAGCGAAGATCGTCCCACAGCTTTCGTCCCGCGCCGCCATCTCCGGACGTCAGGACGGCGTTCAGGCTGTGGTCCTTGATCTTCGCGATCGCTTCGTTGAACGGCAGAAACTCGGCAACGGCCCCGACGGCTCTCATCACTTCCGCCGAATTGTTGTCGTAGGCGCGTATCGCCATCTGTTTGAGATCGTCGGGCGATTTGATCGGCCGCGTCGACCAGACGCCGGTCGCCGGCCATATCGTTATGTAGAGCAGCTTCAGGCCGCGCGCCTTCAGGGCGTCGCTGTAAAGAGGCTTCGCTTTGCCGTTGACGGTTTTCGCCGCCTCGATCGATTGAACGACAAACGGCAATGAAGCGAGGCCAAAGATCGGATCCGTCGCTTCCAGGGGACCGGCGAAGGCATCGCCGCCCGCGATCCGTCGATCCCGTGCCGCCTGGATCATGTTGGCGGAGGTGATCTTGAGCTCGTTGTCGAAGGCGTTCGTCGTGGTCACGAGCCCCTTGGTTCGCGCCGCCACCAGGTTGCCGAAGGTGGAGAGACCCGCACCCGAAATGCTGCTTTGCGGGTATTCGGTCGCCATCTGCCAGGTGACCTGCCCGCTAACCTGGGCAACGGACGGCGTGGCCCAGGCAATCCAGCAGCATGAAACGAGCGTGCCGAGAACAAGGACCACACGCATTATGACGGGGCGCATCGCGACGGCGCGCGAAGAGGGCAACAGCCCGCTAGACATGCTGTTCCCTCCCCGAGATGAGCGACGCGGCCGTTAAACCAGACTCCGAAATGGCGGAACCAACCCCACCTCACCCTGAGGAGCATCGCGAAGCGATGCGTCTCGAAGGGTGGCAACGGACACTGTGCTCGTTCACCCTTCGAGACGCGCTCCCTGACGGGTGCGCTCCTCAGGGTGAGGTCATTCCGTCTAAGCGGGACATGCACTAACTGCCGGTCGCGTCGGTTACGCACTTCTTGGTGAAGGAGGTCTTGGCTGCGCCGGCAAGCTTCTTGTCGGCTGCCGCCTTGTCGCACGCCGCCGTGGCGTCCTTCTCGCACTTGGTCATGAAGCTGTTGAGCGCCGCGCCGGCGAGCTTCTTGTCGGTCGCCTGCATCTTGCACGACGCCGCGGGGGCGGTCGCGGGAGCAGGCGTCGTGGTGGTCGTGTTGGTCTGAGCTGCCGCACCCCAGGCGATGGCAAGGCCAGCTACAAGCGAGGCCGCGGCGATTGCCACCGAACGGGGCGGCACCGGACGGTGCGACACGGGAACGAGCTTCATGCGATTGCCTCCTTGGGCTGTGGAACTTGGGTGAAGCTTGGGGCGAAGCTGGCGACCGGTGGAGGGGCGCTCAGTCCGTGGTCAATGCCGGTGTGGCGGTTGCGGGGGGCAATTCGACGAGCACGGCGCTTGCGATGGCGTCGGCGGCGCGCTTGTCGATCCTGCAGTGATGTTCGCTCGCCCAGCCGAGGTGGAGGTTGTCTTCCCGTGCATTGACGGCTTCGATCAGTCCGTCGGCATCGGTCGCAAGCGCAAAGGCGCAGAACACGGTGGTCGAGCCGGTCTCCTTCTGCGCGGTGAGTGCGAAGGAGCCGGTCGGCGCCAGCTCCTCGACCAGGCGACCGATCAAGGCCAGTGGATCATCGGTAATGCCAGCCGGCACCTGCGCCACGACAAGATGATGGTTCTTCGAGTCGGCAGCCAGAGCCGTCCAGGAGCATTGGGGCATGACGCGGGGACGCTACGCTGGCCAGGAGGCCCAGTCATGTCCAAATTGGCGCGCTTGTGCGGCAAGGTGAATCAGACTCTCTGCACCTCTTTGGCATGGCCGCAGCCTCACATACGATGCGCGCTGTGGAGGGGAGGGGCAGGACATGCGGTTCATCGCGTTCCTTCTTATTGCCAGCTTTGCGTGGACTGGGGCATGGACCGGCGTCGTTTGGACGGGGGCGGGCAGCGCGTGGGCCGCCCAGCCCGATATCACGGTGACGCTTCTGGGCACCGGCAGCCCTATCCCGTTGCCGGACCGATTCGGGCCGGCAACGCTCGTGCAGGCAAACCACCAGGCGCTCCTGTTCGATGCCGGCCGCGGCGTCACCATCCGGCTCTTCCAGCTGGGTGTGCCAATGCGGGCGGTCGATCCGGTGTTCTTCACGCACTACCACTCCGACCATGTCGACGGGCTGACCGACCTTTGGCTGACGGGCTGGCTGGCGGGACCATGGGCCGGCCGTTCGCAGCCGCTGCACTTGATCGGCCCGACCGGCGTCAAGGCGCTCGCCGCCGGTTTGCGGCAGGCCTTTGCCGACGACATCCGCATCAGGATCGCCGACGAGCATTATCCGCCCGATGGCGTCGCGCTGAAGGTTCAGGAATTCTCGCGGGACGGCACGGTCTACGAGAAGGACGGCGTCAAGGTGACCGCGTTCGAAGTCAACCATGGCGACCTGATCAAGCCGGCCTACGGTTACCGGGTTGATTACAATGGCCATGCCGTCGTCATCTCCGGCGACACGCGCTACAACGACAACGTCATCAAATACGGCACCGGAGTCGATCTTCTGGTGCACGAGGTTTGTGCCGCGCGTCCCGAGATCGAGAATGACAAGGTGATGCGGGCCATCATTGCGCACCACACGTCCCCGGCCGACGCCGGCCGGGTGTTCAGCGCGGCCAGGCCCAAGCTCGCGGTCTTCTCGCACATCGTCCTGTTGGCCGAGCCGAAGGTTCCCGCGCCCACGGTCGACGACATCGTTCGACAAACGCGTGAAACGTACCAGGGACCGCTGGTGGTCGGCGCCGACCTGATGTCGTTCGCCATTTCCCGCGAGGGCGTGACCTCGATCAAGCGCTAGAGCATATCCCGCTTTTATGTAGAACCACCTCACCCTGAGGAGCGGCCGCAGGCCGCGTCTCGAAGGGTGGGACCGAGCACCTTGTCTGGCGCCACCCTTCGAGACGCATCGCTCCGCGATGCTCCTCAGGGTGAGGTTGGGATGGTTTCACTATTTTGAAATCCGCTCCAGGAGCACTCACTCCATCAGCTCCGCGCGGGCGACCAGGTTGACGGGAAGGGCGAGGCCGAGCTGGTCCGCCGTCCTTTGGTTGATGAAGAGGTCGAAGACCGCCGGTTCTCCGATGGGCAGGTCGGCGGGTTGCACGCCTTTCAGCAGCTGGGCGACGTAGCCTGCGGAGCGGCGATAGAGATCGGCCAGGCTCGGCGTCCAGGCGGCGAGGCCGCCGTCACGCACATAGGCGGCAGATGCCCAGATCGAGGGCAGGCGGTGCTGCAGCGCAAGCCCGACCAGTCGGGCGCGGTTGTCGTCGAAGAAAGCCGAGGCCACGGCGGCCACGCCATCGGCATGGTCGGCCACCGCGGCGGCGAAGATCGAGCCGAAGGCCGCGGGATCTCGCGCCTCGACCAGCAGCGCTTCGATGCCAAGCGACGCCACGGCGAGCCGCGCCGCTTCCAGCCCTTCGGCATCCATCGATGGATCGTGCAGCACCAGCACGCGGCTGAGCGACGGCGCCAGCTCCTTCAGAAGCCCGATGCGCTGGGCCGCGAGGTTGATGCTCGAGAGGGCAAGCCCGGTCACCAGCCCGTCGGGCCGCGCCAGGCTCTTCACCAGCCCCGTGTCGACCGGATCGGTGGAGACGGCCAGCACGATCGGCTGCACGGCGCCCGCTGCAACCAGCGACCGCACCGCATCAGCGGCGGCGGTCACGACGACATCGACGTCGGACTGCGCGATCTCCGTGCTGAGCGCGCGCAGGCGCTCGATATGGCTTTCGGCCCACAGGCACCGGACCTCGACCGTCTCGCCGTCGATCAGCCCGTTCTCGGCCAGGCCGGTCCGGAAGGCGTTGAGCTGATGCGGATCGACCGACGCGGCGCTCTGCACGCCGAGATAGACGACGCGTGGCCGGCGGGCCGTTGCCTGCTGCGCGCGTGCGGGACGCCCAAGCACAGGGACGGCGGCCAACGTGAGGACGGAGGACGCAGCGAGGAGCGCGATCAGAGGCCGTCGCTTCATGCGATCTTGCGCGCGGGATGTTCGCCCGCGCTTCCCGGGGGCACACAAGGGTGCCACTTGTGTCACGGACCGGCAACAAAACTGGCGACGAGCCGGGTAACAAACTGGGGCAACAAGACTGAGCAACAAAACGCCGGTTGGGGAAAATTATTGCGCTTGGCCTTGCCGCGCTCACGCGGCAACCTAAAATTGTCTTGTTCCGTGCAGCGTAGCTTGGGGGATTTGAACGCCACCTCGACTTTGGAGGGCAAAGATGGGGTCGGTCCAAAGATATTCAGAAAGCGATTTGCTGTCGGCGATCGAGGGGTTGCTGGCGGATGGTGAGATCGAGAGCGGCACGCCGGCTTTCGCCGTCGCGCGGCAGGCCGCGTATCAGGGCTATGCGTCCCTGACCGCGGGCCAGCAGGCGATCTACGATCGTGTCGTTCTGCCGGCGCTGGAGCGGTGGACGGGAGGGAGCGACGCCGGCGAGATGTGATGCGCGGCAGAGGCCGCGCCGATCCGCTCGCTACCGCCCAAAGCCTGGATGCAGCGCGTCGTCGCTGAGCATCAGGTCGGCATCGTCGTCAATCGCCTCGGCGTCGTCATCGATCGCCAGCAGATACTTGAGGTCGGCGATCCGGGTATCGCAGATCTGCTTGTCGGGGCAGACAACGGTCGCGAGCGCGGTGCCCCGGTCGTCCAGCACCGCAAACAGGAAACGCCCATCGCCCAGGGGGCGCGGCTGGCTCACTTCAAGTCTCGCGTCGGTCATACGGGTAAGAATGCCCGAAGGTTGCGTACCTGGGCGTGGTCAAGCCGTGCACTTACTGTGGCCGGCGGGCCACAGGGCCGTGACTAAAATGTATCAATTTCAGCTGGTTAATCGACTTTCCTGACATTTTGTACTATTATTGCAGATAGTGTGGTGTCATTGGCGGGCGTATCATGGCGACGCATTATCTGGCCGATGTCAGGCACGCGAGCGAGCATCGCGCGCTGCAGCGGCTGATCCGGCTCTATCCGGCCGAAGGTTACGAGCAGTGGTGCGAGCGGCAGGAGCGCGAGATCGCCCGGCTGGTCGCGCATCGGCACGAGGTGCGGCTGATCGCGGTGACCGCCACCGAGTTCGCCGACTATTGCACCCGTACCGGCGCCAAACGCGACATCAGCGTCTTCACCGGCTTCCTGTGGGACACCGGCAAGCGCCTGAAGGGCCGCGTCGCGGTTCCCGCCAATGCCGGCACCGCACGGTAGACGCATGATCCAGGTTTCGGAACTGAGGCAGATGAATTGGCGCCCGTTGACGTGGAAGGACGTCGCAGGCCTCCTTTTCGTGATCCTCTTTGTCGGCGGCATCTTTTGTTTGGACGCCATCTACCCGCTCAGGCAGATCAACTGGAGCTTCGGTCCGGAGTGGAATTGTGGCGACGTGACGCCAGGCTCATTGGTCTGCGCCAAGAAGCCAGACGAGCGACATCACCGCTCAAACTAGCGTCCAAACTGCTACTGCCGCTGCCCTACATCCTGCGGCCGAGCAGGACCACCGCGCCCTGGGGGCCATAGCTCTCGAAGTGCAGGCAGCCGCGCGGCATGCCGAAGGTCTCGCCCGGTTTGAAGGTCTGGCACTTGCCGTTCCAGTTGAGGGTGATCGCCCCCTTCAGCACCATCGCCTTCACATCGAACGGATGGCTGTGCTCCGGATTGACCTTCGCCGCCGCCGTCGTGCTGGTCAGGATGTCGTAGCCTTCTCGCTTCAGTTCCGCCTCGAACGTCTGTCGGTCCATGGCAGCCTCCCATCGCAGGGCCGATCCTAGCATAGTCGGGTCGCAGATAGTGCGTCGCCCCTCTCGCCCTTTTGGGGGAGAAGCCAGGAGAGGGGACTATTGCGTGTGGGCCAGCAGGCGGTCGAGGTCGACGTCGGCCGGCATGACGCCATAAAACAGCTCGTGGAACTGCGACGTCTCCCGGCGGAGGTCGAGCTTGGCCTCGGCGGGGTAGAGGAGCTGCAGCATCCAACGCAGCCCCATCAGCCGGTTGAGGGACGGAGGCTCGCCCAGCCAGCCCCAGGGCAGGGTGGGCGCGGCGTAGAGGCGGCCCTGGGCCACCGCCGGCACCTTCTTCCAGTCGGGCCGGCCGCTCATCGCCTCCCAGGCAGGCCGATCGAAGGCGATCACGATCTCGGGGTTCCAGGCGATCACCTCGTGGAGGGTTGCGGTGAGCGCTCCGCCGCGGCCGGGTTTACCCGATCCGGCGTTTGCTTGGGCGACATTGATCGCACCGGCCTTCTCCACGACCTCGGTAAGGCCCGAGCCCGCGACCGCGGTCGCAAGCGCCTCCGCGCCGCGTGCGACGTAGACTTTGCGCCGCCGCGCGGCCGGCACCTTCGCCAGCACGGCTTCGACCAGGTCGAGCGTCTGTTCGGCATAGGTCGCCAGCGCCTGGGCGCCTTTGTCATGCCCCAGGATCTGGCCGCTAAGCCGCAGTGCCGCCGGCAGCTTGTCGAGCGCGCCGTCGACCAGCACGTAAGGCACGTGCGTCGCCGCCTGCACCTTGTCGGCGAGGGCCGCGTATTCGGTCGAGATGGATCCGAAGTCGAGGATGAGGTCGGGCTTGAGCGAGCCGATTGCGGCCAGGTCGGGCTCCGCGCCGCGTGTCGTGAGCCGCGGCACCGCGGGCTTGGTGCGGACCGAGGGCAGCAGGAAGGGCCTGGCCTCGGCCGACGGGGCGGGCACCCAGCCCAGCATCGACTCTGGCGCCACGGCATAGAGCAGGATCGAGGCGGGCGGACCCGCGGGCATCACCCGGCCCACATGGACGGGCAGCTCGACGCGGCGGCCGACCGAATCGACCACGCTGCGCGTCTGCGCGCAGGCGGAGCGCCCGGCCGTGGTTGTGACCGCTGATGCGGCGAAGGCGCCGGCAAGCAGGGCGCGTCGCGATACGCCCGTCATGTCCGGTTCCCTCCATCGCCGACCTGCCCATCTCCAACCTGGAAGTCGCCGGCCTGCGCGGGTGCGATCGGCTGGAACAGCGTTCGGTCGGGCTTCACGTCGATCAGCGGCGTGCCATCGAGACAGTCGAGGCCACGCACGAACAGCACCGGGCCTTCGACCTTTACCAGCTCCACGATCGAGGTGCCGATCGGGTTGGGCCGTGCCGGCGTGCGCAGCGAGAAGGTGCCGCGCACCGCGCCGTCGTTGCGCGGGCTTTGCATGGTGAGGTCGCGGCGGGACTCGTGCAGCCAGTAGAGCACCTCCAGCCGTTTGAACTGGGCGATGCTGTCGAGTCCCTGGTTCCACGGCGGCGCGAGCTCGATACGACAGATCGGGCCGTCGGCGCGACCCTGCCGCGGGCAGGTGAGGCGATCGCTCCACGGCGTGCGGATCGTGCCGATGAAATAGACGCCGGCGTCGGTTTGCGCCGGCAGCGTCACCGCGCGTTCGCCCTTACGGACCTCGTTCAGGCGCACCATGACTCAATCGTCCAGCCCGACCATCACGTCGGACGCCTTGATGATGGCGTAGCCTTGCTGGCCGACCTTGAGGCCGAGCTCGTCGACCGCGTCGTTGGTGATCGAGGCGGTGACCACCGTGCCGTTGACGTCGATCCGCACATGCGCGGTGGTCTGGCCCTTCTTCACCTCGACGATCCGGCCCTTGAGCTTGTTCCTGGCGCTGAGTTTCATCGCTTTCTCCTCGATATTTCTGGTCGACTATAGCGTGCTCCCGGCATGCGGCCACAGCTTTGACTGCCGGTGTGACCGAGCGATCACTGGCTGCGCGGCCTCGTCGAGGGCAGCCTCTGGATGCGGCGACTTACTGGGTGTGGTTCGCCGTAGTGCCTGCGATCGAGGGGGCCCCCCGTTCGCAACAAAGACCTTACCCCGCCGCTACCCTCGTTGCGGCGGGGTCTTTTTTGCCTCCAACGGACGCGGTATTGGCAAGAGGCCATCGATCATCCGCCGATGATCATCCAAGGGGGGAAACCAGAATCATGCTCACCGACCGCTATGGGCTTGCGATCAGCACATCGTCCGAAACAGCACGGGAAGCCTATATCGCGGGATGTGACGGTGTGATGGCGGCGTGGGCCGGCGACAAGGCGCATCTGATGCGCGCGGTCGAGGCCGATCCCCGTTTCGCGTTGGCATATGCCGCCCTCGGCCGCGCGCTGTTCCTCATGGCGGATGTTGCGGGCGCGCGCGAGGCGGCGGCAAAGGCTCGCACGCTCGCTGGCGCCGCCACGGCGCGCGAGCAGAGCCACATCAATGCGCTCTGCCTCGCGATCGAAGGCAAGCCGGTCGATTCACTTGCCGCCACGCGCGCGCACCTTGCCGAGCATCCACGCGATGCCATGGTCGCGGCGCCCGCGACCGGCGTGTTCGGTCTCATCGGCTTCAGCGGCCGGCAGGACCGCGAACCCGAGCAGATCGCGCTGCTCGAGGCGTTGAAGCCGCATCTCGCCGACGACTGGTGGTTCCAGGCGGTCTATGCCTTTGCCCTGGAAGAGGTCGGCCGGCTCGACGAGGCGCTTGCCTTGATCGAGCGCAGCATGGCGACCAACCCGAAGAACGCGCATGGCGCGCACATCAAGGCGCATGTCCTCTACGAACTGGGCGAGGATCGCGCCGCGCTCGATTATCTCGACGCGTGGCTTCCTACCTATGTGCGCGAGGGGCTGATGCATTGCCACATCTCCTGGCACATCGCGATGTTCGCCCTGACCTTGGGCGATGCCGGCCGGGCGTGGCAGATCTACCAGGCGCAGGTGCAGCCCGGCGGCGCCTCTGGTGGCGCCTGGGGGCCGGCGCTGAACGTCGCCACCGATGCGTCATCGTTCCTGTGGCGCGCCGAGCTCGCGGGGCAGGCGCGCAAATCGGACGCCTGGCAGCAGGTAAACGGCTACGTCCAGAAGTCGTTTCCCAAGGGCGGCATCGCCTTCGTCGATGTCCATCGCGCGCTGACAGCCGGAGCGGCGGGCGACAGCGAGACACTTGCAAGCATCGTGGCCGAGCTCGAGGAACGTGTCGCGTCGGGCCGCTCGCCTGCGGGCGAGGTCGTGCCGCGGCTGGCCAAGGGGCTGGCGGCTTTTGCCAAGAGCGACTGGGCCGGTGTGATCGCCAACCTGGAACCGGCGCTCGCCGCGACCGTGCGTATCGGCGGCAGCCGTGCGCAGCGCGATATCGTCCAGAACACGCTGCTGGCCGCCTATCTCAAGACCGGCCGTGCGGCGGACGCCAAGAAGCTTGTCGCCGCGCAATCCGATCGCCGCCCCTCCGTGCCGGTCGCCGGCCTGTAGTCAGCCGACATAGTCGGCGAGCGAGCCGACGGTCACTGCGCGCTGTCTCTCCCCACGGATCAGCACGCCTTCGCGCTTCGGGTCAGACCAGGGCGTCGCCTTTTCTCGCCCGGTCAGCGGTTGCGCCGGAGCGTGCTCGATTTCCTCGAGCCAGAACCGCGCCTCGCGCAGGCTCGTGAAAAGCCGGATCGGCCCTTCGCCGCGCGTCAATCTGGCAAACGCCTGGGGAAAGGCGGTGCGGTGCGGATCGACGATGAAGGCGACGGGCCCACGCTTCTCCTTGGCCGCGTCTCTGTGCAGGACTTCCGCGACCTTGCCGATCTGCTCGGCGGTCAAATCCGTGCTGGCGCCGGCGACTTCGACGATCTTGGCGAAGGCGTGGACATGCGCTTCCGCCAGTCGCTCAGCGATCGCGCGGACCTCGTCCACGCTGATGGCTCCGCGCGCCACAATGGTCACCGTGCGATGTAGACGAGAAATCTCCATGTAAACCGGCATTTACTGCCCCTACGCAATATCCGCTGATGAAAATGAAGAAGCCTTATGACGGGAGAATATGGCCACTGGCCGTGTTCGGCCAAGGGCCCGCCTCCGGCTCGATCCAGGCCCAGGGAGGCGGTGATTGGCGCAAAAAGGATAGACCGATCTGCTAGGATCGCGTCCTGTATTCCGGCTCCGGGGGGAGGGAATGACATGACGGCCGCCATCTTCCGCGCGATTGCCCTGGCGATATCGTTGCTCGTGCTGGGCGCTGGTATGGTTCGCGCCCAGACGCCGGTTGCGCCACCACCGGGCATGAGCCAGGAGCAGTTCGACTCCCTGGTCGATGCCATCAGCAAATCCGTCGTCGACAAGCTGAAAGTCGAGGGCGTTCCAGCTCCCGCTCCCGAGGCAGCCGCCAAGCCGAAATCCGGCAAGGGCGCGCCGGCGCCCAAGGCCGAGATCAAGATAACAACACCCAAGCAAGGGCCCGGGGAATTCGCGATCTTCCTGCAGCGGGCAGGGAAGGTGGCGCTCGCGTTTCCGGTGCTCGGACACCAGCTCTACGCCATTGGTGGCGACCTCGACCAGAGGTCGAACGGCGGCCTGGGCTTCGGCGGGTTCGTACTGGTGCTGGGTCTGATCGCCGCCGTGGCTGTTTTTGCGGAAGCCACGCTGCGCCGATTGCTGGCCAAGGTTCGGGCGCGCTTCGCGGCCGGCGCTGGTCCCGAGCTGGGCGTGCGATCGCTGCTCAATCTTGGGGCGCTGGTGCTTCTGGATGGGCTTGGCCTTCTCGCCGTCTGGCTGATCTGCAACGGGGCTCGCGCACTGTTCGCGGGCACGACGGCACAGGACCGGTTTGCCGAAGCGGTGCTGCTCGGCATCTTCGACTGGCGCCTCTATATGCTGCTGTTCCGCTTCGTGCTGCGGCCCAATGCGGCGACGGCCCGGCTTTGCGCCATGAGCAGCGAGAATGCCCGGAGGATGTATTCCCGCATCGCGACGGTGATGCTGCTGGTCATCATCGGACGCATCGTGGGCAAGGTGCTGTTCGTGATCGGCACGCCGTCTGAGGCCGTCGCCGCCTACCAGGTGGCGGGCGTGGCGATCTACCTCGCTGCTTTCCTGTGGCTGGTGCATAGCTGCAGGGAGGCGGCGTGCCAGTGGTTCGGCGGCCTGGGTGAAGTGGCGCCGCTGGTTGGACTCGTGGGCCGGCACTGGACGGGAATCGCCTCTAGCTTCTTCGTCGCGCTGGGCGTGACGCAGATCTACAGCGCCGTCTCGGGGCGGGTGCAGGTGGGCGGCGCGATGCTGTTGACGCTCACGCTTGTGATCGGCGTGCTGATGTTCGAGACGCTGATGCAGGCGTTCGTGCGGCGGCTCGACTCGCAACTCCTCGGCCGTACGGCCGCGAGTGATGCACCGAAGCTGCCCGATGTCGTGGCGCGCTGCGTGCGCGTCGCGGTGCTGATCGGCGCCACCGTGACGATCGCCGAAACCTGGGTGGTCGAGGTGCTGGGCCTCGTGAGCCCCGACCAGTGGGACCAGATCACGCGCTCATCGCGCACCGCTGCGATCACGCTGTTCCTCGCCTATGTGCTGTGGGAGCTCTTCAAGTACGCCACCGATCCCTATATGGCGCGGACGCACAAGAACCCCGCCGCGGCGATCGCGGACGGCGACGCGACGGCATCGCCCGCCTCGCGGATCAGCACCATGATGCCGCTGTTGCGGATGACGGCGGCGATCCTGATCGTCTTCCTCGCCTTGGTGATCGCGCTGGAGGATTTCGGCGTCGACGTCATGCCGCTGATCGCCGGCGCCTCGATCTTCGGCATCGCCATCTCGTTCGGCAGCCAGACGCTGGTCCGCGACATCGTCTCGGGCATCTTCTATCTGACCGACGATGCCTTCCGGGTCGGCGAATACATCGATTGCGGCAAGGCCAAGGGCACGGTCGAAGGCTTCACCCTGCGCTCGATCAAGCTGCGCCACCAGAACGGCCAGGTTCACACGATCCCGTTCGGCCAGCTCGGCCAGATCACCAACTTCAGCCGCGACTGGCTCACCGTGAAGTTCAACCTGCGCTTCGCCCGCGACACCGACATCGAGAAGCTGCGCAAGGCGGCGAAGAAGATCGGCCAGGACATGATGGAGGTGCCCGAGATCAAGGCGGAGATCCTGGCCCCCTTCAAGATGCAGGGTGTCGCCGACATCGTCGACAACGCCTTGCTGATCCGCTTCAAGTTCACCGCGCGGCCCGGCAATCCGGCCATGATCCAGCGCGAGGCGGTGAAGCGCATGTTCAATACCTTCCCGGGCCTCGGCCTCGAATTCGCCAAGGAAGGCGCGACGGTGATCGTGCGCACGGACGGCAGTTCAGATTCAGGCGCTTCGGCCCCGGTTCGCGACGACGCCAGGACAAGCACTCCGGTCGCGGCCAGCTAGGGCGTGAACCCATAAATTTGCTAGGTGGACGGGTTATCAGAGTCCACTATGCCCGATAGCGACCAAATTCAGCGGCGCAGCGAAATGACGCGATGGGCCATAAGCGGACATGCCACTTCACTCGATCACCTCGTCGGCACGGGCGAGGATCGATAGCGGGACGGTAATGCCGAGAGCCTTTGCCGCCTTCAAATTCACAATGAGGTCGTATTTCGTCGGCTGCTCGACGGGAAGGCTGGCCGGGGCGGCGCCCTTCAGGATCCTGTCGACGAGCGTGGCTGCGCGTGCATAGAGCTGTTCACGCTGACCGGAGAAGTACAAGAGGCCGCCATCCTCGGCAAATTCCCGGGTGGAGAACACGCCCGGCCACTTCTGGCGGGTGCTCCGCTCCAGCACCTCGGCGCGGTGGGAAACGAAGAAGAGAGCCGACGGCACGAGCATGGCCTCGCATCTCGCGGCAATCGCGCCGTCGAACGCCACCGCGATGTCGGCCTGTTTACGGACTTCGCGGACGTCGATGGTCACGCCGAGTGTCTGCGCGGTCCGCGCTACCGCCATGATCTGTCCGGAATCTATCGGATCGACGGGATATGACAGCATCAGGACCTTCGAGATGCGCGGCACCGTCTCCTTCAAGAGTGCGAGGCGCTTGGCGGCGACCGCCGGTGCCACGAACGTTGTGCCAGTGATGTTACCACCAGGCCGGGCCAGGCTGTCGACCAGTCCGGTGCCGACCGGATCGCCGAGGCTAACCATGACGATGGGCACCATACCGGTCGCGGCCTTGGCAGCCAGGGCCGCCGGCGTGGTCCGCACGACGATGACGTCCGACTGGCGCTGGACGCACGCGCGGGCGAGTTCCGAGTATCGCTCGTTCCGCCCTTCCGCGAACTGGTGATCGATAACGATGGTTTTTCCATCGATGTAGCCCAGCGTAGCCAAGGCGTTGAAAAAGGGCCTGGTCACGTCGGATGAGCCCTGATCGAATTCGATGAAACAGAGGCGCGGAATTTTTGTCGTCGATTGCGCGGTCGCTGCCACAGACCAAATGAACGTCAAGCCTGCGATCAAGACCGCACACACCCGCCGTTTCATTCGATCACCTCATCGGCGGGGGCGAACAGCATCTGTGCCCTAACCCTGCTACCCAGGAAGCATAGAATCTGGCTCCGGCGCATTCCCCACCCCGAGGATCGGCGTAATTGTATTCCTTCAAACCAGGTGACGGAAAGGGCGCCACCGCAGGGTCGAATGTCTGCTATGGGTCATTCGCGACTGGGTCGAGCGAGTAGCACGTGCGGCCATGTCCACTATGCCGCCGAAAACGGGGCTTATGAGTCCACGCCCTGGTCGGAAGATGGCGGACGACCTACGCCGTACCGGACCGGTGAAGGGTATCGATGGGCCGCTCGCCGAACAGCGTCCGGTAAGCGACGGCGAAGCGGCCCATGTGCCAGAAGCCATTGTCGATCGCCACGCGCGTGATCATGCCCGGAACGCGACGCGACCGGAGCAACTGTTCGCGCGAGGCGTTGAGCGCCCGCACGCGCAGATAGTGGGCGGGACTCTGACCCAGCATGTCGTGGAAGGCGCGCTCCAGGGTCCGGCGGGAAATGCCGAGGGTGCGGCAGAGCCGGGGCACGGAAGGGATCGAGGTCGGATCCTCGTCCATCATCGCTTCGGCGGCGAGAATGACGGCCCGCATCGAGCGCAGCCTCTCGCGCGACATGCCGGCGACCGCGAGAGGATCGGCGAGCGTCGAGCAGAACGCCTCGACCAGTGCTGTCTCCGCGTTCGCCTTCCAGCGATCGTCGAAGGCGGGCCCCGAAGGATCGTTGCCGATCCGGTACACGGCGCCGACGATGTTGCTGATGCGCGACAGGGCGCTCTCGCCGAGGCGCATCATGGGAATGTCGCCGCGGGCCTGAAGCCTCTCCAGCCGGGCTGAGGACCCGATCTCCTCGGCGTAGCGCGCCATGGGCATTGCGAGCGTGACGGAACGGGAACGGCCAGGATATCGGACCTCGGTTACGTCCTCGTCACCGAAGACGGTCAGCGTGCCAACCTCGGCACGTCGCGCCGACACGATGAACGGCTCGGCTGCGGCCAGGGCAATGCCGATCGTGACGATGCCGGGAGCGGGCTCCACGGTTGCGCGCACGGCGGTCGAGAAGCTTGCGAGCCGAAGCGCTGCCCTGTCGAGACGCAGCCGCTCGATCGACACTTCCAGCGCGCCTCGACCGAGCTGCGTATGCTTGGCGACCGTCCTGCCCAGCATGGACTCGTCCAGGGCGCGCCGGCTGAACCCGCGAAGCATGAGGTGCGTGGCCGCTCCTTCGCTGCGTGCGGGGTCAATGGACGAGAACTGG
Source organism: Alphaproteobacteria bacterium (assembly GCA_017308235.1). Classification (GTDB taxonomy): domain Bacteria; phylum Pseudomonadota; class Alphaproteobacteria; order Reyranellales; family Reyranellaceae; genus Reyranella. The sequence goes on from JAFKFL010000014.1 coordinate 85,234, forward strand.
CTACCATCCATTCGTTCGTCCCGGGGCTGGCGCAAAGTGGATAGACACGCGAGAGCACCTACCACAATTATCTCACTTTGAGTGCAAGATAGTTGCATGACGGCGGTCGCAGGTCATCAAGGGCCGCGCTGGCAGTGGAGGTGCGTATGGCTTCGGATTCGAAGACTGCAGATTCTGGGATTGCACGGGGAGGCAGCCGGCGAGGGTTCCTCAAGGCATCGGCAGGCGTGGCGCTCGCCGGCACCTTGTTCGATGCGGCGTTTGGTACCGCGCAGGCGCAAACGCCGCCGCCGGCGCCTTCGCCCGTGAAGACGCGCACTGGACTGAACATCCTCTTCGTCTTCACCGACCAGGAGCGCTACCGCGCGAGTTGGCCCAAGGGGGTCACGTTGCCGGGCCACGAGCGGCTGCAAAGGAGCGGTGTCACCTTCACCAATCACCAGTGTCCGGCGACCATGTGCACGTCGTCACGGTCGGTGATCCTCACCGGGCTGCAGACGGTGGACAACGGCATGTTCGAGAATCTCGACGTGCCATGGATGCGCGACCTGTCGACCGACCATCCGACGATCGGCCATATGTTGCGCAAGGCCGGCTACTACACCGCCTACAAGGGCAAGTGGCATCTCAGCCGCGACTTCGACACCCACACGGTCGAGAAGTTCATGACGCCCGGGATGGAGCGCTACGGCTTCGCCGACAATTTCTCGCCGGGCGATCTCATCGGCCACACGCTGGGCGGCTACAGCTTCGACCAGATCACCGCCGGCAGCGCGATCAACTGGCTGCGGACCAAGGGCCGGCCGCTCAGCGACGACAACAAGCCGTGGTGCATGTTCGTGAGCTTCGTCAATCCGCACGACATCATGTACTTCAACACCGATGCGCCGGGCGAAAAGGTCCAGGACACTGGCAAGCTTCGCCTGCGGGCGGCACGCGCGCCCGAGCACGAGCTCTACAAGGCAAGCTGGGACATCCCGATCCCGTCGAGCCTGCGCCAGCCGTTCGACGCGCCGGGCCGGCCGAAGGCGCACGGCGAGTTCGACCGCATCTGGGACTATATCCTCGGCAACGTGCCGCTCGAGGACGCGCGCTGGAAACGCTTCAACGACTACTACATCAACTGCACCCGCAACGTTGATCAGCAGCTCGAGGCGCTGCTGGCCGAGCTCGACGCGCTTGGTCTCGCCAAAAACACGATCGTGGTCTTCACATCGGATCACGGCGAGATGGCCGGCAGCCACAGCCTGCGCGGCAAGGGCCCGTTTGCCTACGCCGAGACCACGCACCTGCCGCTCCATATCGTCCATCCCGACGTCGCGGGCGGCCAGCAGTGCCGCGCGCTCTCGGGCCATATCGACTTCGTGCCCACGCTGCTCAGCATGTCGGGCGTGAAGGCTGACCGCGTGGCGGAGCTCGCAGGCCGCACGCTTCCCGGCAAGGATCTGTCGCCGCTGCTGGCCAATCCCGGCAGCCAGGCGATCGACGCGGCGCGACCGGCCACGCTCTTCACCTACAGCGGACTCGCCAGCAACGATGCCAGCGTCTTCGACTTCGCCGCCAAGGCGATCATGGCGGGCAAGGATCCGAAGGAGGAAGCCAAGAAGCAGGGCTTTCGTCCCGACCTCAAGAAGCGCGGCAGCGTGCGAAGCGCCTTCGACGGCCGCTACCGCTTCACGCGCTACTTCGCGCCGGTCGATCACAACAGTCCGGCGACGCTCGACGAACTCTTCGGATGGAATGACGTCGAGCTCTACGATCTCGCGAGCGATCCCGGCGAGATGAGCAATCTTGCGATCGACCGCGCCAAGAACGCCGACCTGCTCACGACGATGAACGGCAAGCTCGAGGCGATGATCAAGGCCGAGATCGGCAAGGACGACGGCCGCGAGCTGCCGGACATCCCCAACATCACCTGGGGTGTCGACAAGGTCGATCTCTGATCCGGGCAGGGGGCAAAGTTGCGTAAGCATTCGGCAATCGGCCGTCGGAACATTTTCGTCGGCGCGAGGCCGCGTGCGATGCGATTGGCAACTCTTGCGGGCTTGGGGATCGTGCTCGGGTGCATCGCTCCGGCCATCGCGGACGAAAGCGGTGCGAAGCAGGCGCGGCCGGACAGCATTGCGCAGCTTGAACAGAACGTGCCGGCCGATCCCGAGCCCTGGCGCTTCACCGTCACCCCCTATGCCTGGCTGATGAACGTCAGCGGCAACGTCACGGCGCGCGGCCAGACCGTGGGTATCAACGCAAGCTTCATCGATCTCGTGCAAAAGAGCGATTCGCTGGTCGGCCTCATGGCCTATTTCGAGGCGAACAAGGGTAAGGCCGGCATCTACACCGATTTTGTCTTCTCGAAGTTGGGCTTCGGTGCCGGACAGACCAGCTACCGCAATCCGATCGGTGGCCTCAAGACCAGCACCACCGCCAATGCCGCTCTCACCTATCAGATGTTCATCGTCGAGGTCGGTGGTGTCTTCGAGGTCTATCGCTGGCCGGGTTCCGACAGCTCGTTCACCGCCATCGATGCACTGGGCGGCTTTCGCTACTGGAACAACTCGATCGACGCCTCCTTTGACGTGACGTCGAACGTGGACCTCTCGCGCCTCCATCTCGATCGTTCTTTTGGCCTCGCGATCGCACGCGCCGACGCGATCCAGTGGGTCGATCCCGTCATCGGCTTTCGCGTCCGCCACCAATTCACGGCGCACCAGCAGCTCTGGGCACGGGCGGATATCGGCGGCTTTGGATTGGGCAGCCAGTTCTCCTGGCAGGCGGTCGCTGCCTACACCTACCTCTGGCAAGCGACCGGCTACCAGGTTGGCGCGACGATCGGCTTCCGTGCGCTCGGCGTGAACTACAGTGCGGGCTCCGGCCCCGATTCCGTGGGGATCAACCAGACACTCTACGGCCCCATCATCGGCGCCAGCTTCAGGTTCTGATGGCCATTGCGCCGGTCGCGCCGTCAGGCGTGGACGAGGGACCGGGTTACGGCGCGCTGGCGGCCGCCGCGCAGGAGCACGCCGCGACGATGCGGATCGGTCCATGCCGAATGGTCGCGCGTCGCTTCCTGGGGCGCGTCGTCGGCCGGCGCGTGCTGGATATGGTCGAGCCAGGCGCGCGCCTGGCGCAGGCTTGAGAAGACGTTGATCGGCCCTTCGCTCACGGTCTGCTGGGCGAAGGTCCGAGCGAAGGAGCCACCTGCGGCATCGACGATGAAGGCGACCGGCCCGCGCTTCTCGCTGCCGTCGCCGCGCAGGAACGCCGCGACGCGCGCGATCTGCTCGGGGCCGATCTCGCTGGTGGCGGCCGTGACGTCGACCACTTTGGCGAACGGGCGGGCGTGGGCCTCGGCGAGCTGCTCGGCCATGCTGCGCATCTCATCCGGCGCGATCTTGCCGCGGGCGACAATGGTGACGATCCGGTGCAGCCTCGAAACTTCCAAATAGATCGGCAATCATTCCTCCGCGCGACCGAACGTCCGCAACGCCAGTGCATCGTACGATGCGAGCGCTGATTATGCACTCACGAGCGAGCGAACGGTAACATACCGCTGGCGGCCACCGCGCAGCAGGAGGCCGCGGCGCTGCGGATCGGTCCAGGGTGACGGGTCGCGCCGGGCCGCCGGCATGGGTGCATTGGGCGTGGGTGCATGGAGCGTTGGCGCCCGGGGGGCGGTGGCGACTTCGGCTGCCGGCATGTGCTGGATGCGGTCGAGCCAGGCCCGGGCTTCGCGCAGGGACCTGAACAGGCTGACCGGCCCGTCCTTCTCGGTGACCTTGGCGTAAGTCTTTGAGAAACCATCGTCATGTTCGGGATCGACGATGAAGGCGAGCGGCCCGCGTTTCTCGCCGCCGTCGCCGCGCAGGAGGAGGGCGATGCCGGCAATCTGCTCGGGCGTCAGGTCGCCGACCCCGCTTGCGTTCGTGACATCGACGACCTTGGCGAATGAATGGATACGGGCGTCGGCGAGCTGCTGGGCCATGCCGCGCACTTCGTCCGATGCGATCTTGCCGCGCGCTACAATTGTTACGATTCGATGCAGCCGGGAAATCTCGATGTAGATCGGCACCCGCTCCTCCGTGAACCCAAGGTTGGGATCGCCTCGGCACCTTTCCACATTAGATCACGACTGGGTCCAAATGGGGACGATAAAGCAAAGTTGAAAGCATCGATCGTGGATTCTCACAGGCCGGTTATCACACACTGCGTCTGCCGGTTGTCGGGGTTTCCGGCGGGCGAGAACAGTGGTGGCCATGATTGCTGTCACGGACGGACAGAGCCGCAAGGTTATCATGGTTGTGGAGGACGACTCGCTGCTTCGCGAGTCGCTCTCGCTCATGCTCCAGGATTTCGGCTACAGCGTCGTCGATGCGGAGGACGCGGACGAAGCGATCAGCGTCGCGGTGAAGAGCGTCGATCGGGTCGATCTCGTGTTCGCCGACGTGGACATTCCGGGGGACATTCCTGGGCGCTCGACGGCAACGATCTTGCTGCCTGGTTTACCCGCTATGTACCCCACGTCCCGGTCATCCTGACCTCGGGAAAGGTCTCGGCCGCGCGGGGCGGTCGATGCTTCCTGGCCAAGCCGGTCGATGACAACGAGTTCCATCGGCGCATCGACGAGCTGCTCACGCTGCATTCCTGAACCGGAAATGCGGGACCGCCGGGATGTGCGTCCTGTAAGGAAAATCGCCCTTTGGTTACAGATGGATATGCTCGTGTTCTGATAAAATAGGTCAGGCCTTAAGGCCAAGCGCGAGCCGTGCGATAGAGGCCCGCAGCGTCGGAAATGCCGCTCATCGCTGCATCAGGCACTTGTTCCTGTCTGCACCAATCACGCGACATTTGCGGGACAAAGCTGTGCGGGTGTGATTCAATCTTTGCACGCAAGTGGCGATAGTACATCTGGGGAGGGGGCAGACGACCTGTCGCGGCGCACGATGCGACTGGGAACCGGGGTATGGGAATGAAGAAGATCATCAACTGGCAACTCGATACGGGGGTCGCGGGGGCGAGCCTCAGCGGTCAGGTTGAAGTCAATGAAGGTGCGACCGATGCCGAGATCGAAGAGGCGGTGAAGCAGGATATGTGGAGCCGTATCTCGCTGTCATGGGGCGGAGGTCGCCCGGGTAACCGCCATCTGTTCTGGCGGTTCGGCCGATCGGAGAAAGCGGCCTAGGAATTCGCGCGCCGGACCCATTCCGGTGCAGCGACGCCTAGTCACGCAACGCGGCATGCGGGTGATGTCACGCGTGTTGCTGTCCCTGGTTGTCTCGAGCTCCGTTGTCTCGAACTCTATCGTTGGTCAGGGCAGGCGGAGTTCGCCTGCGTCCAGGCGCGTGCGAATGCGGCTAACGGCGTCGGCTACCGGATCGGCGGAGCCGTTGCGGCGTGCCAGCGTAGCGTCATCGACCGAGAGCACGTCGGCTAGCGCAAGTTCGCGCCCGTTCTCGTAAAGCCACAGCTCCCACGCGTCATCGATCGTTCGTATACGCACCGCTAACGCACGACCTTGATGCGTCAGCTCGAATTGGCGAGCCATGTGAAATCCCCAAAAGAAAACCTACCCCACTATGGCTCCACGCTTTATCCCTAGACGGCGCGGCCTTCAATCACGGAATGAACACATTCTTTGCTAGTGAAAACACCAGCAAGAACTTGCGGTTTTTGACCGGCCAGACGGCAAGATATGGAGGTGGCGCCACTGGGTTCCGCTTCGTCACTTTCGAGGTCACGCAACGGCGCTTGGGTGCGGCGGCCGTTATGGCCACGAAGGAAAGATGATGACTCGAAGCGAAGCACACGCGGCTCTCGACGCCGCGCTCGAGGCGCGCCGCCGTCTCGGTCCCGTCCAATCGCGGCCCCTTTTCCTCTTCGCCATGGAGATGAGTCAGATCCTGCAGTTTCCCAGCGTCGATCCCGTTGCCGACATCGAGGCCTGGGCGACCACCTGGCTAGAGGCGCGCGTCGTGCGCGACGCCTTTCCGACGCTGACGTCGACCAGGGCCGAATCCAGTCCTGAAGATCAAAGCGCCTCGTAGATGACAGCCTTGTGACGGCGTTAAGCATGCCGCGTTCGGCAACTCAGAGGACAGCGACCAGGCTGAACATCACAAGACAGACCGCGCAAGCGGCGAGGCGCCGGATCGCGCGATTGCGCTGCGGCGGGCAGTAGTCGTTGATATCACCGTAAAAAGGCATGCGCACACAACGGGCTGCAGCGCGTCCGGTTCCGGCGCGAGGGCTTTTATCCGGCGGCACGCGGGGCGGGCTCGGCCGTCTGCGCGGGGATGGCCGTCACACGCACCCGGCCGGTCGCGACATTCACGACATGCCACCGGCCGCACGCGACGCAAGGCACGATCCAGCGCAGCCGGCAGCACGGCGCCTTGATCGAGGCATCTGCGAGCACCTTCACCGTCGTCTTGTTGAGCGGGCACTCGAAAATATAGAGAGAGGGCTCGTCGGGCATGCCCTTCCGTCCACGCGTGACAACACGGGTCTCGAAATCGAAACGCCGGTTTCTTCGACATTTGTGATCGCCGGTAACGTCGTCGCTGCGACCGGGGTCCCACACCCCGCCTCCGGCTCTCCCAGTCCTAACGCGCGAGTTGGGCGCTGTGGTCGTGCCCGAATGTCGCGCCGCCCATCTGACGCATGCTCGTGACGCATGCTTGCCGCGCCCATGCTAGGGAATCGCCGGGACAAGGATGATCGCATGGCACGCGAAGAAACCGACTATCGCCCGATTGATGAGGACCAGGTGCGGGCGACGGCCGAGTCCGGTCAGGGGTTCGACGGCGTTCTGTTCGGCGCATCGCTCGTCCTGGACGACATCGACTTCGGCGAGAGCCGGTTCGAGCGCTGCCTGTTCGCCGTGCCCACGATCCGCGGCGCCGATTTCTCCCGGACGACGTTCAAGGATTGCCGCTTCGCGCCGACGCGCTTTGCCAATTGCCTCTTCGCCCGCGCGAAGTTCGACGGCTGCACCCTGTTCGATGTCGAGCAGAAAAAGGGATGCGCCTTCGCCTTCTGCGACCTCGAGGCGGCAGAGGCAACGAAGTGCAACTTCGCGACCGGCTCGTTCGAGCGCTGCGACATCTACAATCTCAATGCCGTCGAATGCAGCTTCCGCGGCGCCGCCTTCACGAAGTCGAGCTTCACTAAGACGCTCTCCAGGCGCGCGAGCCTGACCAAGGCTTCGTTCGACCATTGCAACCTGAGCTTCGCCGACCTGTCGGGGCTGCACCTGCAGGGCGCCTCGTTCCTGTCCTGCAAGTTCTCGGAGGCATCGCTCATCGACACCGACCTCAGCGACGCGACGATGATTGCCTGTACGCTCGACCGTGTCGAATGGGAGCGCGCGCGGCTGCGGCGGGCCGACCTTCGCGGCTCGCGGGTGGCCGGCCTCAATCTTGCGCTGCTTGCCGACTATGCCGGGCTAGTGATCAGCGAGAGCGAGCAGTCGGATCTGCTGCGCCAGCTTGGCATCGACGTCCGCGCGGAATGACCTGCGCCCTCACAAGAGGGCGGGCCGGCGATCAGTTGTTGCCGAGCGATTGCAGCCAGCGGCCGAATTTATCGCCGGCGATGCGGAGCGATTCGAACGGATCGTCGGAGCGGCGCTGGGTGTAATAGGTGCGCTGTGATGCAGGGCGCGGCGGTGGCGGCGCCTGCGCTACCTGAGGCGCGGGATCCTGGCGCAGCGCTTCGAGCAGCTCGCGATTGATCGCATCCGTTTGCGGCAGTTTACGCTCGGCGCGGTAGCGCATCGCGGCAATCTGCGTCATCGGCCCCGGTGAACCGTCGATCGGGCCGGGATTGAAGCCGAAGGTATAGAGCCGCGTCTGGATCTCGTTGATCTCTTTGCGCTGCAACGGCACCTCGGCCGGTATTGTAAGTGCGGCGGGGGTGGGCGTCGCCGGCGTATCAGCGGCAGGCGGTATTGGTGCCGGTGTGACGGACGTGGCCGCCGGAGGCGCTGCAGGCGCGGGCGCGGGATCGTTTGTCGATGCCACCGTCGTCGGTACCGCTTTCGGCTCGGGCGTAGTCGGCGTCGACGCGGCTGGCGGTGGGGCGCTCGGTGTCGGCGCGGTTGGCGGCGTGGCCGCGGCTGCGGCAGGCGGCGGCAGCTCGGTCGATGGCGGCGCTACGTCTGCTGCAGAAGGGGCCGGCTGAGGCGGGGCGGGCGAAGGAGCGGTTGTCGCCACGGGGGTCGCCGGCGGTGTCGTCACGGATGCCGTCGCGGGCGCTGCCGCGACGGGCGCCGCCGCGCTTGCGGTCTCGATCTTCGTCGCGGGGGGCGCCGCGCTGGCGGTTGCCTCGGATTCGGGGGTGCTGATGGCGACCACGAACCAGGCGATGCAGGCGACGGCAACTGCAGCACCGCCCGCTCCAGCCAGCAGTTTCAGCCGCCGCGTGCGCGCGGTGTTGTAGGCGAGCAGGGCGGCGCGGCGCAGCTCTGCCGCGGCGCGCGGATCGGATGCCTGCTGCGCCCGCTCCTCGAGGCGGCGCGAGAGGTCGGCGATCGATTTCTTGAAGAGGTCGTCACCGTGGCGATCGACTTCCTCGGGGGTCGGACGATTGACAGGCCGCGGGGTGACTGGCGGCAGGCCAAAGTCCCTTGCACCCATGCCCCTGGCGCCCGCACCTGCAGCGCCCGCGCCTGTAACGCCCGCACTGGCGGGGCCTGCACTCTTGGCGTTGGTACTTCTGCCGCCCGTGCTTCGATCGACAGTCATGACCCCCCGACACCTAATCCTTTAATTAATCCGCAAACTTTTGGCGGAGAACCGCGCAATACAAGGGCGTAACAGTGATCAATCTGAGGCCAATGGCCAAGAAGAAGGTTCCCCACAACGCGGAAAGGCCGGTCGCTTGGGGACGACCGGCCTTCCTTGTGGAGCTCGCCGACATGAAGCCTGTGGGTGTGTGGGAAGGGGGCTTCGATGAAACGGCTGGGTGACCGCTGGCGAGCTGAGAACTCTGGGTGGGTAAGGCGCACTCTCTGGTGCAGCCCGTGGGTTTGAATGCCTTTCTTGAAAACGACTTAAAGAACGTTTGTGCTTACGGGGAGTTTAATAACATTGACCGCGTCCGACCGTGATCTGCAAGTTTGCATATCTCGGTTGAGCTCACAAGGCTATTTGCTTGAAAATGCGCGGACAGCGCAGGCACAGATATGCAGCTATCGGCCATCTTGCGGGCGCAAAAATTGCTCCCTTCTTATGAAAACATCCCGTTTTTTCAGCCTTTTACGGCTCAATATCAAAACAGAAAAAGAGTATAGGCCCTCAATTACTTTCTATATCACTGAAACTTTCGTGATCTACAAGTGATACTTTAGCTGCCGATGCCCGCCCGGCCGGCGCTTGTTATGACGAAGAACTGGCCGCCCGCAGCGTGGTGGATGTCGTGGCAGCCGGTGTGTTGGTGAGCGCTGGGCGACCGTGGCGTGTCGAATGCTGCGATCGCCCAGTCGCCCTGCCCATCGCTCGCAGGCGCCACCCGCCGACCTGGGCCATCGGCGTAGCCCGAAAGTGCCGCGAAGCATTTCACTCGAAGTGTCGTAAAACAGCGCCAGGACTGCATCGGAACGCTATTGGCCACACCAATGACACGATGCGTCGTCCTGGGGTGATGCTACTTGGGATTGAATGCGCCGTCTTGGGGCGAAGAAAGAGCGCATTAGGGGTTGTGGGACGTTATGGGCATGTCCGGTGTGGTCTCCCACATGGATGTGGAACGAGTGCCGTCGTCCGGCATGGCGCGGCCGCGCATCGTGGTCGTTGCCACGGTTCATTGGCCGGTGACAACCCGACTCTGCCTGGAAATGGCGGAGAGCGGGATCGAAGTCAGGGCCCTGGTGCCCGACGACCATGCGCTCTTCAAGATGTGCGCCGTCACGGTCGATCGTCTCGGCCGCACCCGCAGCGAGGCGCTGCGCACGATCAACCACACCGTGGCGCGTCATTCGCCCGATCTCCTGATCCCGGCGGACGAGAGCGCGATCGATCTCCTGCGCACGCTCTACGGCCGCGCCCTGCGCGGCCGCGGGACGCGCGCCGACCGGATGCGGATGGCGGCACTTATCGAGGCGTCGATGGGGGCGCCGTCGTCCTTCGTCTTCGCGCGCGACAAGAGCCGGTTCATGGCATTGGCCCACGAGGAAGGGCTTGCGGTGCCGCGCACCGAGATCGTCCGCGACCTCGCTCAACTGCGTGCGAGGCTGGCGACGGCACGCTTCCCCCTGGTCATCAAGCGCGACGGAACCTCGGGCGGCGAGGGCGTGCGGGTGGTGGCCGATGCCATCGCCGCGGCGCAGGCCTTTCTTGAGTTTCGTTCGTCCGGCAGCGGCCTCTATGCGGTACGGCAGGCGATCCGCAAGGTCGATCCCGGTTATCTGCGGCGGCTGTTCGCGCCCGCTCCGGCCATCACGATGCAGGACCATGTCGCCGGCCGGCCCGCCAACCGCGCCGTCGTGTGCCATCGCGGCCAGGTGCTTGCGGGCCTCAGCGTCGAGGTCCTGCAGACGAGCGAATCGACCGGCCCTGCCACGGTCGTGCGGGTGATCGATCGGCCCGAGATGACCCACGCCGCGCAGCACATCGTGCGGCGCCTCGGCCTCTCCGGTTTCGTCGGCTTCGACTTCATGCTGGAGACGGCGACCGGTCGCCCGTACCTGATCGAGATGAACCAGCGGCCGACGCAGATCTGCCATCTCGCGCCGAACGCCGCATCGGACATGATCGGCGCGCTCACCGGCTGGCTGCTGACGTCGGCGGCGCGCCGGGCCGCGCCCTACCTCGAGAGGGACACGATCGCACTCTTCCCGCAGGAGAGCTGGCGCGATCCGGCGAGTGCCTTCCTGAGTTCGGCCTATCACGACGTGCCCTGGCAGGCGCCGGAGTTCATCGACGCCTATCGCGCACCGGTGGCGCCCGAACCGCTCACCTGGGTCCAGGTCGCGCGGCAGCTCGTTCGCCATCCTCGGCGTTTCCTCGCGCGCCGGGTCGAGGCCGCGGCGCAGTCGATCGGCATGGCGCCGGCCATCAATCCGCTCAGCAATTCGCGAGACGATTCTCTCAGTGATTCATCGCGGGATCCTGCCCTCGATCCGTCGCGTGCCGCGGCGGCTCCCGCATCGCCCGATTATTCCGGAACGATTGGTGGAAAGGATATTCTCCATGTCTGACCGCACGGACGTGGCCATTATTGGCGCTGGCCCCTACGGCTTGTCGATCGCCGCTCACCTTGCGAGCCGCGGTGTGGCGTTCCGGATCTTCGGCAAGCCGATGGAAAGCTGGCTGACGCAGATGCCGCGCGACATGCTGCTGAAGTCCGAGGGATTCGCGTCGAGCCTGTCCGACCGCGCCGGCAAGCTCACGCTCAAGAGCTACTGCCGGGAGAGGGGGCTGCCCTACGCCGACATGGGGCTGCCGGTGCCGCTCGAGCGCTTCGCCGCCTACGGTCTTGCCTTCCAGCAGCGCGCCGTGCCGACGCTCGAGCAGGCGCTGGTCACTGGCCTGAAAAAGACTCCGCAGGGCTTCGCGCTGCAGCTCGACAACGGCGAGCGGCTCGAAGCGCGGCGGGTCGTCATGGCGGTCGGCATCACGCACTTCGCGCATATGCCTGATTTGCTCGCGCAGCTGCCGCGCGAACGTGCCACGCACAGCTCCCAGCACACCGAGTACAGCCGCTTCAAGGGCAAGGAAGTCGTCGTGCTGGGCGCGGGCTCGTCGGCGGTCGATGTCGCGGCGCTCCTGCACGAGGCGGGCGCCCGCGTGAAGGTCGCCGCGCGACGGACCGAGATCGAGGTCCACAGCAAGATGCAGTTGCCGCGGCCGTGGTCGGACAAGCTGCGCCAGCCGATGTCTGGCATTGGCCCGTCGTGGCGGTCGTGGTGCTTCACCCATCTGCCCGGCATCTTCCATCACATGCCCGAGGCGCGGCGGCTCCGGTGGACGCGGGTCCATCTCGGGCCGGCCGGCGGATGGTTCATGGCCGAACGGTTCGGCCGCGTGGCGCGCCTGCTCGGCCACACGCTGATCGACGCCCAGGTGGTGGGTGACGAGAGTGGCGGCGACAAGAACAGGGTGAGGCTCGAGTTCGCGTCCCTCGACGGCAGCCATCCGGTGGTCGAGGCCGATCATGTCATCGCCGCTACCGGCTATCAGCCGAAGTTGAAGCGGCTCACCTTCATCGATCCGGCGCTGGCCCAGTCCATCGCCACGGTGAACGACACGGTGATCCTCTCGTCCAATTTCCAGGCGAGCGTCGCCGGCCTCTATTTCGTGGGACCGGCCGCGGCCAACAGCTTCGGTCCGCTGATGCGCTTTGCGGTTGGCGCCGGGTTCGTGGCGCGGCGGCTGTCGCGCCATCTCGCGGCGACGGCGCGCAAGACGGATGCCGCCGTCGAGACCGGTCGCGCCGACGTGTCGCCGGGCCTCTCGTCGACGGTCGGTGCGAAGTGATCATGAGGGGCGAGGTGTAGGCACGACGGGCGCGGGAGATCGCAGATGGCTGCTGCCGACACGACCGCGGGAAGCCGGAATGGATTGCGCGCGCTGTTTCCGCGGTCGCTGCGGAACTGGCGCGAGCAACGCTTCTTCGGCCGCTACGGGGAGATCGAGCTGCATCTCCTCAAGTTCCTCTGCCGGCGCGACGCCGATGCGATCGATGTCGGGGCCGACACCGGCACCTATGTGCATTACATGCTGCCGCATGCCCGGCACGTCATCGCCTACGAGCCGCTGCCCGAGTCGGCGGCGGCGTTGGAGGCGAAATTCCCTCGCGGCGTCGAGATCGAGGCGATAGCGCTGTCGGACCGCAAGGGGACGGCCGAGCTGCGCGTGCCGGTGATCGGCGGCATTCCGATCATGGGCTGCGCGACCTTCTCGCCGCGGGTGGCGGCGCTTTATTCGACCTGCAAGACGGTCCGGGTGCTAACCGACCGGCTCGACAACCTCTATCAAGGCCGCGTCGGGCTTTTGAAAATCCAGGCCGAGGGCCATGAGCAGGCCGTGCTCGAGGGCGCGATCGAGACCCTGCGCCGCAGCCGGCCACGGCTGGTGATCAAGATCGACGAGCGCCTCGCGCCCGGCAGCGTCGAGCGCACGCGCGCCTTCTTCGCAGGCCTGAACTACACCGGCCATTTCGTGCACAATAATGTCCTGAAGCCGCTCGAGCGCTTCTCGGTGCGGCATATGCAATTTGCCGGCAACCTCCCCGACCTCGCGGCGCCGCTCGCCGCGCGCGAGCGCTTCGGCCGCTATATCTGCAACTTCCTCTTCCTGCCCGCCGAGGAGCCAACCGCGACGCTGCGCCAGATCGTGGCGCAGCTCGAGAAGCGCCGCTGACTGTTCAGGGTCAGAACCCAATAAGGCGTGTGCGCCTTGCGACCCTAAGTGGTCTCGCTCACAGGCCCTTGGCCCTACCGTTTCCTTTTCGCGAGTGTCTTCGCGTCTTCGCGAGCGCAGTTGATGAAAAGCTGGGCGACGGGGCTGAGCCGGCGGTTCTTCAGGGTAACGATGACGTTTTGCACGTGGGCTCCGGGCAGCTCGACGCCCAGGACCTTGATCTCGGAGCGCGTCGTCGGAAACTTCAATATCGAAGCCGGGAAAATCGTGACAAAGCGCCCGGTCGCCAAGAGACTGATCCGCACCTCGGGGGAATCCGCCACCACGGTCGTGCGGGGATAATCGAGTCCGCTGGCGCGAAAGGCTTCCGTTGCGATCGACGCAATCACGCTTCCCGGCGGTGGCAGCGTCCACGATTCGCCCGCCAGTTCGGCAAGGTCGATCCTGCGCCGCCGCGCCCACCGATTTTGTGCGCCTACTGCAACGACATATGAGTCACCGAAGAGAAATTCGAAATCCAGCCGTTCGTCTGCGGTGGGCTCAAATCTTCGCACGATCAAGAGATCGACGTTACGCTCACCGAGTTCGCGGCGCAGTCGATCCACATAGGCGGTCACGAGATGAAATACCATGCGCGGATAGCGCTGGGAGAGCCGATCGACGACGGCAGATACAAAGCTCGCGGCGAGAATGGGGGTGCATCCGATCCGCACTTCTCCGGCCGTAGGGTCGGCGAGAAACTCGATGTTCTTCGCCGCCTGGCGCAGGTCATCGAATGCGGCCACGCCACCATCGAGCAAGGCGCGACCGGACTCGGTCGGCGTGACGCCCTGGGGGGTGCGCTCGAGCAGCCGCACGCCAACGAAACGTTCCAATTCCGCGATTGATCTCGAAATGGCGGGTTGGGTTGTGTTGAGGAGCACCGCCGCCTTGCTCATGCTGCCGGCCTGCGCGACAGCCATCAGGACATGAAGGTCGTGCAGCTTGATCCGGAGTCCGATGCGATCGTTCAACTGCATGGCTATTGCAAGATTGATATGGCGATATGGAAATATAGCATTATGCGCGCATAGCGGCCTCCGAGTATTTTTGCCGTCGAGCCTCGAGGAATAGCCGGCGACGCAAGACCGTGCGTCTCGCAAGCTCGAACCGAGAGTACGCCATGTACCTTCCGCGCCGTCGATTTCTGCATCTGACAGCGGGTGCTGCAGCACTTCCTGCCCTCTCGCGCTCCGCCTGGGCGCAGACCTATCCGGCACGGCCGGTGCATATCATCGTGGGCTTTTCGGCCGGCGGCCCGAACGACATCCTCGCGCGCCTGATCGGGGAATGGTTGTCGAAGCGGTTTGGCCAGCCCTTCGTCATCGAGAACCGGCCGGGCGCCGGCAGCAACCTCGCCACCGAGGCGGTCGTGCGCGCGCCCTCGGACGGTTACACGCTCCTCCTGGTTGGTTCACCGAACGCGATCAATGCGACGCTGTACGACAAACTCGATTTCAATTTCATCCACGACATCGCACCGGTCGCGAGCTTTATCCGCGGTGCCCTTGTCATGGTCGTACATCCATCGGTTCCGGCCCGGACGGTTCCGGAGTTCGTCGCCTATGCAAAGGCGAATCCGGGCAAGCTCTCCTATGGTTCAGGCGGGATTGGCGGGATCACCCATGTCACCGCCGAACTGTTCAAGATGATGGCCGGCGTCGACATGGCGCACGTACCCTATCGCGGCGTGGCACTCGCGCTGACCGATCTGCTCGGCGGGCAGGTGCAGGTTCTCTTCGCCAACCCGGCCCTGTTGGTTCCCCACATCAGAGCCGGCAAGCTGCGGGCTCTCGCAATAACCGCCGCAACACGCCTGGAGGCGCTGCCGGATGTCCCGACTGTCGGCGAGTTTGTCCCGGGCTACGAGGCGAGTTCCTTCTTTGGCGTCGGCGCGCCCAGGAAGACGCCGGCCGAGATTGTCGACAAGTTAAACAAGGAGATTGGTGCTGGCCTTGCCGATCCCAGGATCAAGGCGCGGCTTGCCAAGCTGGACGGCACGGTGCTCGGCGGCTCGCCTGCCGATTTCGGAAAGCTCATCGCCGAGGAAACCGAGAAGTGGGGCAAGGTGATTCGGGCCGCCAGCGTCAAGCCGGAGTAGGCGGGCACACTTTGTCGGGTTTTGCCCCCGGGTTATCCGCGCTTATATGAAGCGCCGCTGACGCGCGTCGACTCTATCGGACGCGCACCTCGACCCGTTTGCCGGCGCGATGCAGCAGGCTCACGAGCCTGTCCGCACTGAATCGGTCTGCCTTGCGGTGCATGACCTCGGAGATTCGCGTGCGGGGCACTCCCAGCGCGTCCGCCAGTGCCTGTTGCTTCTGGCCGCGCTTGCGCAGTTCCTTCTCCAGGGCAATGAGCAGGGTTTCGCGCACGAGCATGGCGGCGGCCTCGTCAGGCGGGAAGCCGAGGTCCTCGAACACATTGCCGCTGCTGACCGTCATTTTATCCATCTCAACCTCCGATCTGTCTGAACCGCTGCTGTCCAAGGGCGATGTCTCGCGGACTGGTCCTCTGCGTCTTCTTTTGGAAGGCATGGAGGATGTAGATCGCGTTGCCGACATGGGTGACGTAGAAGGCCCGGAATTGACCTCCGGCGCGGACGCGGACCTCGCGCACCCCCACGCCGACAGCCTTCATAGGTTTCCAGTCGTCCGGTTCCAGCCCATGTTGCAGGCGCAGGATTTGCCGCCCCATGAGCCGCCGGGCCGCCTCGGGAAAGCCTCGGAGATCGTCGCGGCTGCTGCCCATGAAGATAACCGTCTGCATGGGAGAATGTACAAAATCTGCGACATTATGTCGACGATTTTGTACATCTACAACCCTCTCGGACCGTCGTCTGACGCCCCAAATCGAGGTTGATGGCTCGCGCATATATGTTGCGGGCCAGCGCCAAAATGTTGCAAGATATTGCGGGTCCCTGGTTTGAACCTCTTGCCGAAGGGCGGGTGGCGGACTAGCTAGGAGTCGTGAGGACAGCGGCAGAAACCATGTCGAAGCAATGCTTCTGTGAGGCAGAGCCCTGCCACGCCGGCAAGGCAACGATCGAGGCGTTCGCCGCGGATTTCGCGAAGAAGATGGGCTATCAGGCCGGCGGCGAGCTGGAGATGGTTGTCGAGCAGATGGGCGGCAAGATCGTCTATCAGACCTTCGCCGACCTCAGCCGATCACTCGATGCCTCGATCCGCGTGATGGGCAGCGGCAATTTCGAGATCTACCTGCCCGACTATACCAACGCCGAACGCGATCGCTTTTCGATCGCGCACGAGATCGGCCACTACATTCTCCACTATCCGCTGGCCAACGCGCCGATGGTGGCACGTCGCTTCGGCTCCACGCGCGTTGAATGGGAAGCCAACTGGTTCGCCGCCGGCTTCCTGATGCCGGAGGCCGCGTTCCGCAAGCAGTTCGCGCGCCATCCGAAGAACATCGCAGGCGTCGCCCGGCACTTCCGGGTTTCGACCGCCGCCGCGACGGCAAGGGCGAAAGCGCTCGGCCTCCTCTGAGCCGCCGGTCGTGGCGAGGAGCAAGCGCGCCACTATCGAGGTGCAGTCGCGACTGAGGATGTTCCTCAGCCTCGATGTCGTGGGATCCACCGAATTCAAGCAGGCCAAGCGCGGCGCCGATTCGGCCGAGGCCGCTGACTCGTGGGTCGAGCCATTCCTGTCGTTCTACCAGATCGCCGTGCAGCAGATGGCGGCGCAGTGGACGGCGGTGCGCGATGCCATCGCTGCGATCGATCCGGGCAAGGGCAATCCCGGCCGCGGCGATTCCGGCAAGCGCGATTCCGGGAAGGGTGATGGCCGCTTCGAGTTCGGCGACAGCCCGACCTTCTGGAAAGGCGTGGGCGACGAGGTCCTGTTCACCAAGGTGGTGCGCTCGCCGCTCGATGCGATGGCGGCGGTCCATGCGCTTCTCGCGCTGATGAACGAGCAGCGCCGGCAGTTCGCGGCCAAGCCACAATGGCAGAGGCTGAACGTCAAGGGCACGGCCTGGCTCGCAGGCTTTCCCATCAACAACGCCGAGGTCATCCTGCCGGTGCGCGCCGGCCGGCCGGCGGCGGGCCTGCCCGACGATCCGGTGGCGGAGAACTATCGTCTGCTCGCGCTGCGTGAGCGCTCGCCGGCGACGAGCTCGGCGTATCATGCCGACTATATCGGCCCGTCGGTCGATCTCGGCTTCCGGTTGCGCGAGCTCGCCGATCCGCGGCGGCTGGTCATCTCCGCCGACCTCGCGTGGCTGCTCTGCCATGCCCATCGCGGCTGCGGCGAGCGCGAGCGTTCGGCCTGCGTCTATCTCAACATGCCGACTGTCGGCTACGAAGGCCGCACGAGCCTGCGCGGCATCCTGGGCGGCGATCCCTATCCGCTGATGTGGATCGAGTCGGATCCGACCAATCCATTGAACAACGCCGAGGACAAGCTTCTGCACCGGGCGCTCGGCAAGGGGAGGGCGAAGCAGCACATGGCTTCGCTGTGGGGCTTCTGCAATGCGTTCCTCACCGGCGATTCGCCATTGCGCATGCGGCCCTACATTCCCGGCTGCCGCGTCGCGGGCCTCGGCGAGATGTCGGCGGACCACCGCCTGCGGCTGGCCGCGATCCAGGAGCTGGTGACCGGCCGGACCGAACAGTTCAACAGCCTCGCCCGCAGCGATCGCGAATCGGGCCCGATCCCGACCGCCGCCCAAAACTTCGCCCGCGGCATCCTGAGCGGCATCGAACCAAGGCGACGCGGCCGGCGAAGGCGCAAACGCTAGCGCTCTTCCGGACCGCGAGCTTCCAGCTCGCCCATGCGACACATATAGGCGCGAAGTCTTACTCGAAACTGCATTCCTTGGGAGTTGCGAAGAACACCGCCGTACGCTCGCCGTCGTGAAAGCAGCCGTGCTTCCAGATGCCGTTGTAGGTTCGGCCATAGGCCGTTGAGAGCGACCCTTCGCCGTCTGGTTTGCCATAGCTCCAGTGGCCTTCGTAGCGGTTACCTTCACGATCTAAAAAGGTGCCTTGGCCGATCATCTTGCCATCGTGCCATTCGCCCTCGTAACGCCAGGTGTTGGGTTTGGTCATGATGCCCTGACCGCTCGTATGACTGTCGCGCCACCCGCCTTCGTAATGCCGGCCGTCGGGCCATATCATGGTGCCTTGCCCGCTCACGTGATCGTCGTGCCATTCGCCTGCATAGTGGCGGCCGTCGGCAAAGGTGAACGTCCCCTGTCCACTTCGCATACCCGTGTGCCAGTCACCGTCGTAGTGCGCGCCATCGGGGCGAGTGAGGGTCCCGTGACCTTCCATACGGTCGTCGCGCCACTCGCCTTCGTAACGATCGCCATTCGCCGTGATAAGCGTGCCGTGCGCCATAGCGCCGGCCTCCATCGTGCCTTCGAAGGTCCGGCTCGGCCGATCGTTCAAAAAGAACTTGGCTATGCCCAGGCCTTGAGCCTTGCCGTCGACGCAATCACCCGACCATGCCGCCGACGCCCAATCCCCTTTGCCCACGTGGACGATGTTACGCACTTTACAGCCCGTCGCCGGGTCAACGAGCCAATGATCGAAAGACCGGACCAGATGAAAGACGTTGTAGACGACTATGAAGAGGGCGAGCGCAATCCTTGCGTTCTTCCACAGTCCCTGAGCGATGATACGCTGCCACATATCTCTTGGACGAACGCTGCCAGACCGTGCCCGGAGAGAGCACGCGCATTCCTAGAAATCCTGTCGCATACTTTCTCAGTGGTTGATACAGCGAACGGGTATCAAATTTGTCGGCGCAACCCGACTTCACCGCCGATAGTTCGCGCGGCGGCCTTTCCAGGGGAAGGGGGCGAAGGTGTCGTCCTTGCCATGATCAGGGACCATGCTCAATGGCTCCCGCATACCACCTAATAACAAGACGGTTGCTCCACTCCGCTTCGCTTCAGCGCGCGGGCTACCGCGCGCGACTCGGCTTCGGTCGGGACGACGGTGGAACCTAAACTCATCGCGCTATAGTTGACACGCCGACAGCCTTCCTTTCGTGCGCGACAGAACGCGACACTGCTGACGATCCGGCAGATGTCGCCCCGGGCGTCGGGCCAGCCGATTTGCTCGAAGAGATTGCAGCAAAAACGAAAGCTCCATATCGCGAGCGGATCGTCACCGTTTAGAGTTGAGCGGACCACGTCAGCCGAGGAGCACATGCCCAATCTCCATATCGTCGAAGCCTCGATCGCCGGCCTGCGCCGCGCGCTGGAGGAAGGCGTCATCACCAGCGTCGACCTTGTCGGTGCTTACTTGAGACGCATCGCCCACTACGATCGCCACGGCATCGCCCTGAACGCAGTGCCCATCCTCAATCAAAGGATGTTCGAGGAAGCGGAGGCATCGGATCGGCGCCGCCGCGAGGGCAAAACGCTCGGGCCGCTCGACGGCATCCCTTACACCGCCAAGAACAGCTATAAGGTGAAGGGCCTGACGGTTGCCGCCGGCTCGCCCGCTTTCGAGCATCTCGTCGCCACCGAGGACGCCTTCGTCATTGGCCGGCTGCGCGCCGCGGGCGCGGTGCTGGTCGGCCTCACCAACATGCCGCCCATGGCGGCTGGCGGTATGCAGCGCGGCGTCTATGGCCGCGCCGAAAGCCCCTACAATGCCGACTATCTCACCGCTGCCTTCGCATCCGGCTCGTCCAACGGTTCCGGCACGGCGACTGCCGCAAGCTTCGCCGCCTTCGGGCTCGGCGAAGAAACGTGGTCGTCCGGCCGTGCCCCAGCCTCCAACAATGCGCTGGTCGCCTACACGCCTTCGCGCGGCATGATCTCGGCGCGCGGCAACTGGCCTTTGATACCGACCATGGACGTGGTGGTGCCGCACACGCGCACCATCCCCGACCTGCTGACGTTGCTCGACGTGATCGTCGCCGACGATGCCGAGACGCGCGGCGATTTCTGGCGCGTGCAGCCCTGGGTGCCGATCCCGAAAGCCTCGGCATCGCGGCCGGCAAGTTATGCCGGGCTTGTTTTGGAAGGAGCGCTTAGAGGCAAGCGTCTCGGCGTGCCGAGAATGTATATCGGCAAGGATGCTGGCGCTGATCGGCCGATCGAAACGCGGCCCTCGGTGCTGGAGCTTTGGCAGCAAGCGGTGCGCGACCTGAATGCGCTCGGTGCCGAAGTGGTCGAAGTCGATTTCCCCGTCGTCTCCAACTACGAGCGCGACCGGCCGGGTGCACGCTCCATGGTCGATCGTGGCCTTGTGCCGAAGGATTTCGCTGAGCGCGAGCTTTGGGACCTTTGCATCTGGTCTTGGGACGATTTTCTGCGCGCCAATGGCGACCCGGCGATCCCCGATCTGGCCTCGGTCGAGGGTCCGAAGATATTTCCGCAACCGCCGGGCACGCTGCCCGACCGTTATGGCGACCCTGACCTCGACGACTCGCGGTCTGGCGCCGCGGGCGGTCGGCGCAGACACGTGGAATATGTCGAGCGCGCGAAGCTGGATGTGACGCCGCTCGAGAATATCCCCACGATCAAGGAAGGCCTGAAAGGGCTCGAGGAAACACGCCGCGTGGACTTCGAGGATTGGCTTTTGGCCAACGGCCTCGACGCCGTGGTGCTGCCTGCTGTCGCCGATGTCGGCCCTGCCGACGCCGATGTCAGCGAGGCCTCGGCCGCGCTTGCCTGGCGCAACGGCACCTGGGTCGCCAACGGCAATCGCGTTTGGCGGCATCTTGGCATCCCGACGCTGACGGTGCCGATGGGCACCATGGCCGATATCGGCATGCCGGTCGGCGTGACGTTTGCCGGCAAGGCTTATGATGACGTGGCACTCCTTTGCCTTGCGGGCGACTACGAGCGCGGGACCCAGCGCCGCACGGCCCCGCCGCGCACGCCGGCGCTCGCCGATGATGTGTTTGCCGGTCGGGAGGGTAGGCCCAATGGGAAGGGCAGGTCTGTTTCCGAGGGATCTGACGCTGCTCGGATAGCCCTCCTGCTGACGGCCGAGACGACGCGCTCCGGTGACGCTGACGAGATCACGATTGCTCTGGAGATCGACGCTGGCGGCGGAGCCATGCCGGAAGCGGCAGTCGTCAACGTCCATGCCAACGGCGAACCAGTTCTCATGCAGTCGAGGGGCCATCGCTACACCGGCCGGGTGGTCGTGCCGGCTTCGGCCCACCAGGGCTTCCATAGCGTTTGGCGCGGATCCTACGGCTCGATCATCACCGCCATCGTGCGGCTGCCGGATGGGCGCAGCGTCGGGGCCTATGCGGTGACCGGCGGGATTGGATAGCGACGCCTTCCTCTGGGCTATCAAATGATCACTGATCGCCATGTCTCGGAGGAGCGCGCAACGTCAGCTGCGCTCATGCTCTTCGCGATACACGTATACCTAGAAATCTTCGCGCGCAGTCGCTTCACCGCCGATAGTTCGCGCGGCGACCTTTCCAGGGGAAGGGAGCGAAGGTGTCGTCCTTGCCGTTGTAGGCCCAGTGCCAGGCCGTGACGTGCGGCTGGCCGAACATGTCGTCGTAATCGACGCGGCCGAACAGCTTGGGGAAGACGTTGCCGCGATGGACCTCGGCGACCAGCTCGGCATCTGCCGGTTGTGGATCGCGCAGCTCTACCACGTGTTGCTCGCCCGGGCGCAGGATCAGCTCGGGTCCGACCTCGAGGCGCGGATAGGCCGACTCGGCAGGCATGGGCGGGCTGTGGTCGGCGCCGCAGGCGAGGCGCCGCACGATCGCGGGCGTGCGGCCGTAGTTGGTGAGGGTGACGGTGTAGCAAAGCGCCGGCGTCTCGCCGAGCTCGACCCGCATCGCTGTATCGCCGAACGCCGCTGTCATTGTGGCTGTTTCGAACAAATAGGCGCGCTCGAGCTGCGGCAGGATGGCGGCGCTCTGCTTGGCCGCCTCGGCCGAGCGCCAGGTCGCGTGGGTAAGGATGAGCGCCACGAGCGCGAGCACCAGCGTCGCGTAGGTGGTGGCGCGCTCGAGCGTCAGGTGAGACACACAGACGACCAGCCCGATCGACTCGCAGTCGCGGACGAGCACAACGCCGCCCACGATCCCCAGCACGAGGGCCGCGATCAGTAATGAAAGCCTCATGATCGCTCCCTCGATCTCCCCTTGTTCCCTCTGAATGGTTGCTTGCGAGCGCGATCCGGGGGACAGCTTACCATCCTTGAGCCCGACGCCAAGCCGGTTGACGGGCCCGTTTCAGAGCGCGCAAGTGCGGAAACCGGCGAAAACGTCGCTGCGATCGGGCGGGAAGAAGTTGCGATAGGCGGGCCGCGCGATGCGGGCGCTGGTCGCCCAGCATCCGCCACGCAAGACCTTGCGTGTGCGGAACCAGGGTTCCGAATAGTCCTTGTAGGGATCGGGCGAGAAGCCGCCGAACGGCAGGAAGTCCGATTGCGTCCACTCCCACACGTTGCCGATCATCTGGCGGCAGCCGAAGGCGCTGTCACCATCGGCGAGGGCCGCGACATCGGCCGGGCGATCGAAGACGAAGTCGAGATTTGCGCGCGACGGGTCTGGCGCGGCATCGCCCCACGGCCAGCGGCGGTGATGATCGCTGAGGGATGATCCGCCTGATGCGGACTCGCCGATCGCGGCGGCTTCCCACTCGGCTTCGGTCGGCAGGCGCCGCTTGGCCCAACGGCACCAGGCATCTGATTCGAACCAGTTGATGAAGATCGTCGGTGCGTGCGGGGCGAGGGGCACCACGTCACGATAGCACCGGACGCTCCACACGCCATCGCGCTTGGCTTGCCAATAGACCGGTCGCTCGGCGTTCTTGCGTTCGCGCCAGTTCCAACCTGCTTCGCTCCAGAATTCCCGCGTGCGATAGCCGCCGGCATCGATGAAGGCCGCGAACTCCGCGTTGGTGACGGGCGCGCGGGCGATCTTGAAGGGGGCGAGCGTCACCTCGTGCGCCCACTTTTCGTTGTCGAACACGAAGCCTTCCGTCGGAGTCGAGCCGAGCCGCCAGGTTCCGCCCGGAACCGAGGCATCGCCCGCGAGCGCGCCGGCGGCTGGCGGTGCGCGATCGACCAGATCGACGGGCGGGGCGTTGGACTGCGTCTGGCGCATGTAGGTCAGCGCCTCGACGTGCATGTCCTCGTGGCGGATGGAGAGGTCGTAGAAATAGCGCGCCTCGTCGTCGATGCCGCCGACGAGGTCCTCCTGGCGCGCGAGCACGTCGGTCATGTAGCCGTAGGTGCCGGCGCGGTCCGGCAGGTCGAGATGCCAGCGCGTCTTGTGCGCGACATTGCTCGAATCCCACAGCCGGTCGGAGCGCTCGATCAGCGGCGCGCGGCCCGCGGCATGGCGCAGCGTCCAGTACTCATGGAACCACGCGATGTGGCCGATCTCCCACAGGACCGGATTGACGATCTCGAGATAGGGCCCCATCAATTCGGCCGATGACAGATCTTCCGTCAAACGCCGGGTGCGATGACGGACCTCGCGCAGTTGCGCCACGAGTTCGGCAGCGGATGCACCGCTGGTCGGTCGCTGGGGGTGCGCGAGGTCCTGGCGATGGTCCATGAAGATCGTCCTTATCACACCCGAGGGGCCCACTTCACGCACCGGCAACAAGGTGGCCGCGTCGCGCTGGGCGCGCATCCTGCGGCGGCTCGGTCACCGCGTGCGCGTCGCCTTCGACTATGACGGAAAACCGGCCGACCTGATGGTCGCCGTGCATGCCTGGCGCAGCGCCGAGGCGATCCAGCGTTTCAAGTCGACGTATCCGGACCGGCCGGTCGTCGTGCAACTCAGCGGCACCGACATCTATCATTATATAAAGACCGATCCCGCGCCGACACTGCGTTCGATGGAGCTCGCCGACCGGCTGGTGGCGTTGAACGATCTCGCCTGGCGTGCTGTGCCCAAGCGGATGCGCGCGCGCCTCTCGGTGATCCATCAATCTGCGGAACCGCTACCTCAACCGCGCCGACCAAGCTCGCGCGCCGCCGTGATCTCGGTGATCGGCCATCTGCGCGACGTCAAGGATCCGCTGCGCGCTGCCGAGGCCGCGCGTCTGTTGCCGGCCGAAAGCCGCGTGCGCATCGAGCAGGTGGGCCGCGCCTACACGACGCAATGGGCGGCACGGGCGCGCGCCGAGATGGTGAGCAATCCACGCTACGTCTGGCGCGACGATGTCCCGACAGCCGCGGTACGGCGGCTTCTTGCGCGCAGCCACGGCATGGTGATCTCTTCGCTGAGCGAAGGCGGCGCCAATGTCATTTCAGAAGCCGCCGTCGCCGGCGTGCCGATCCTGGCGTCGAGGATAGACGGCAACGTCGGCCTGCTCGGCGCCGACTATCCGGGCTACTTCCCGATCGGCAACACGCGGGCGCTGGCGCGGCTGCTGCGGCGGGTCGAAGGCGATCCCTCGTTCGTGCGCCAGCTCACCCGTGCGGTGTCGCGCCGCGCCGCGCTCTTCCGACCGGAGCGCGAAACCGCTGCATGGCATCGTCTGCTTGCGAGCCTCGAATTCGATTGATGTCAGATGCGGCGCCTGCATGCCATAGTCCCGCCGTGCGCGCGTCAGGAGAGAGTTGAATGGCAAAAGGATATTGGATGGGGTTCGCCGACATCACGGACCTCGAGGGCTACAAGGCCTACGTCGCTGCGAACGCTGAGCCGTTCCGCAAGTACGGCGCACGCTTCCTCGTGCGCGGTGGCAAGTCCGACCCGGTGGAAGGGAACACCCGCTCGCGGGCACTCGTGATCGAGTTCCCGAGCTATGCCGACGCTTTGGCCTGCTACCAGTCGCCGGAATACAACAAGGCGAAGGCGTTGCGGCAGGGCAAGTCGGTGGGCGACGTCGCGATCGTCGAGGGCTACGAAGGGCCGCAACCCGGCGGCAGCTGAGCCGCAGTATCGGTCGCCAGACTAGGGATGGATCGGCGTCGCTAGCGGGCCGCGGACGCTTATGGCATATCGATGGGAGAGCAAGCGCGTACCTCCCGTCATCTCCTTCCGGAGCAAATGCCATGGCGAACGGGCACGAGGTCGAGACGCGTAACACAGCGTACTTCCGCCACGACTACGGCAGCGATCAGGCCGACATGCGCAGGCTCTACGAGCAGGCCAAGATCGATCAATGGAACGCCGCGACCGATATCGACTGGGCGCGGCCGCTCGAAGGCGACGGCGGGCTGATCTCCGGCGATCTGGTCGACATCCACGGCACCAAATTCTGGGACAAGCTTTCGGCCAAGGACCGCGTCGATCTCAACCGGCGCGTCACCTGCTGGCGGCTTTCGACCCTGGTGCAGGGCGAGCAGGGCGCGATGCTGCTGTGCAGCCAGCTCGTCGAGCATGTGCACGGCCAGGACGCCAAGCTCTTCCAGTCGAGCCAGGTCGCCGACGAGGCGCGGCACAACGAAGTGCTGCAGCGCTATCTCGATCTGAGACTGGGCGGCGACATCTATCCGCTGGGCGGCAACGTGAAGGAGATCTTCGACACGCTGCTCGCCACCTCGTCGTGGCATCTCAAGACCATCGGCTTGCAGCTGATCGCCGAGACCTTCGCGGTGTCGCTGTTCCGCATGCTCGCCGAATCGTCGAAGGACGAGGTGCTGCGCCAGGTCTGCCGGCGCATCCTGCAGGACGAGGCGCGGCACATGGGCTTCGCCATGCTGTCGCTGCCCGAGATCGTGCGCTCGGCGACCGATGCGGAGCGGCGCGAGATGGAGGATTTCGCGGTCTGGGCGCTGAACCGCACGCTGACCGGCATCTTCCCGCTCGCCGCCTACGAGCAGCTCGGCTTCAACCTCGCCGAGATCTCCGAGATCAAGCGGCTCAGGCGCGAACGCGCGGCGGGCGGCGACGAGACTGCCTTCCGCAAGTTCTTCCGCCGCGACCTGCATGGCGGGCTGGTGCGCAACCTGCGCAAGGTCGGCCTGTTGAGCGACCGCATCAGTCCCAGCCTCGAATCGCTCGGCGTCAACCTCGCGGCGGCTTGATTGCCGGGGCGTGTCCCCCCAACGACGCGCCCGCTGTCATTAACCTAAAATTATACGTTATTCGCGAATAACGTATAACGGGCTGCATGACGACGCCTTTGCCTCCGGCCGCGGTTGACGCGCGGCATCTTACGGACGTGCTGCGCCGTGGCGGTGTACTGAACGAGGAAGGGTGCGTGCGCGAGGTCACGGTCGTGAGCTCGCAGCCCACAGTTCTGTCGCGCATCACGCGGCTGGCACTCGTCTACGATCGCGCCGTCGCCGCGCCGCGTACGCTGATCCTCAAATCCGAGCTGCCCAATGCTCCCTCGGGCTTGGGGGAATCGGGCCGGCACGAGGTCGCGTTCTATACCGATGTCGCCGCGGCGACGCCCGTGCGCTTTACGCCACGATGTTTCGCCGCCTCCTGGAACGCCGAGACCAAGGCGTGGCACCTGCTGCTCGAGGATCTTGGCGAGTCGCACGCCATCGCGACGGCCTGGCCGGTGCCGCCGACCGTAGCGCAATGCGAGCGCATCCTGCAGGCCTATGCGCGCTTCCACGCGGCCTGGTGGGACGACGCACGACTCGGCAAATCGGTCGGAACATGGGCCGCCAGGGACGAGACGGCGCAGAACGTCGCCAACGCGCGCGACCAGTTCCGCCTCTTCTGCGATCATCTCGGTGACCGGCTGTCACCCGAACGACGCGATCTCTATGAGCGTTTCTTCGAGGCCGCGCCGCGCCTTGCGGAGCGCTATCACTCGCATCGCCATCTCACGCTCATCCACGGCGATTCGCATGTCTGGAACAGCTTCTTACCGCGCGACGGTGGCGATGACGTGCGCATTTTCGACTGGGATGCCTGGCGCATCGGCACGGCCATGGCAGATCTTGCCTACATGATGGCGCTGCACTGGTCTCCCGAGCGCCGGCGGCGGTTGGAACGGCCGTTGCTCGATCACTATCACGCCGCGCTGCTGGCTGAAGGCGTGCAGGGCTATGACCGGCAGGCGCTCGACGATGACTACCGGCGGATGGTGCTGGGGCTGATCATGACCCCGGTCTGGCAGGCCGGCGCCAACATCCCGCCTGCGATCTGGTGGCATCACTTCGAACGCATCCTGCCGGCGGTCGATGATCTTGGTTGTCGCGCGTTGCTGGAGGCTTGAACCCGCCTGCCGACGCGTGCGGCGACAAGCAATCGCTCGGCGTCAACCTCGCGGCGGCTTGAGTGAGGATCCCTCGGCTTCGCTTCGGGATGACACCGTTGCTGAGGCACCATCGACACCGCGAGTTAGGTGTCATCCCGAGCCAAAGGCGAGGGATCTTTCCCGTCCGCCCGTCACTCCGCGGCGATGGGGGCGCCGGTGGGGACCATGCGCTGGCCGTCGAAGGTCAGCATCTGGAGCTTCTTGAAGAGGTTGTAGTTGTCGGGCGTGGTGCCGACCGTAACGCCGGGCCGCAGCATCGCCACCCGCACGTCCTTGAGATGGGCCGCCTGGTCCATCACGCATTTGCGGGTCACGTCGGCGCCGCAGCGCTTCAGCATCTCGACCATCAACTGGCCTTCGACATAGGCCGCGACCGGCAAGGTGTCGGCCTTGTCGTCGGCCGGAAGGTACTTCTCTATCCACGACTTGTAGGCCCGAAGGTCGGGGTCGTTCTGCAGCTCCGGATCGGAGGGATCGACGAAGACCGAAGAGGAGACGGCGCCCCTGGAGGCATCGAGACCGGCCGGGATGTAAGTGCGCGCGATCGAGGCGGCGGGGAAGGCGATCAGCGTCAACGGATGCCAGTCGAGATCGCGCGCCTTGCGCAGCGCTTGCACGGTCTGCTTCTGGGTCGCCACGATCACCAGCGTGTCGGCGCCGCTGCCGCGCAGCGCGATGATCTGTGACTCGACGGTTGGATCGCTGATCTCGAAGCTCTGCTCGCCCACCAGCATCTCCTTCGCCCGCGCGCCGAGACCGCTCTGCAGGCCGGCCAGGTACTCCTTACCGAAATCGTCGTTCTGATAGAG
Source organism: Alphaproteobacteria bacterium (assembly GCA_017308235.1). Classification (GTDB taxonomy): domain Bacteria; phylum Pseudomonadota; class Alphaproteobacteria; order Reyranellales; family Reyranellaceae; genus Reyranella. The sequence continues at coordinate 113,579 of JAFKFL010000014.1, forward strand.
GATCGCCACCTTGCCGTGCGGCCGCACCGAGAGGATATGCTTGGCGAACGCCTTCACCTCGGTGTCGTAGTTGGGCAGGCCGGGCAGGGTCCACGGGTATTCCTTCGGATCGTTGAACTTGGCGATGCCGCTCTGCACCAGGAGCTGCGGGACGTGCCGGCTGTTGAGGTACTTGCGCACAGCGAGGCCGGTCGACGTGCCGAGCGGCGAGAAGATGGCGAAGACGCCATCGGCCTCCACGAGCTTGCGCGTCTGCTCGACGGTCTTGGGCGGGCTGAAACCGTCGTCGGCCGAGATGAGCTCGATCCGCCGGCCGTTGACGCCGCCATTGTCGTTCACCATCGCGAAGTAGGCGATCGAAGCGCGGCCGAGCGTGCCGTAGGCGGAGACCGGTCCACTGTAGGCCACGGTCTGGCCGAGCTTGATGCTGGTTGCGGTGACGCCGGGTTCGGCCGGCGCCTGGGCGATGGCGAGGCGCGCCAACAGCAGCGACAGCACGGCAGCCGCCGTGGTGAGTGCGGCTCTGCGGATCATGATCGTCACTTTCTCGTCCTCCCGCCTTCCTTTTGAACAACACGCCGCGTGTCGGGTCCTGATGCGAGCGCGCTTTCGAGCTGGTCGAGCAGTGCCAGCAGTTGCTCGGTCCGACCGGGGCCGAAACGTCGCGCGATGTCCTGATGAATGCCGTCGAGGAAAGGCGCGACACGCGTCACCATCGCCGTGCCCTTGGGTGAAAGCGACACCAGGCTCTGCCGCGAATCTGACTCGCCGGGCCGGCGTTTGATGTATTTCGTGGCTTCGAGATCCTTCAGGATGCGGGAGAGGCTGGGCGCCAGCAGCCAGGCGCGTTCGGCGAGCCGGCTGGTCTCCATTTCGCCTTCGAGATAGAGCACGCGGATCACCCGCCACTGCTGCTCGGTGATGCCGCCCTTGCGATGATGCGGGCGGAAATAGGCCATCACCGCTTCGCGCGCGCGCAGGAGCGCGATCGGCAGTGATCGCGTGTCGTCCTTGAGACGCGATCGCGGGAAGTCGGCGACGGGCTTGCGGTCGGTCATGGCACGCCCCGTCTGTCGAGCATGGGCCCCTCAGGCATCGACCACGAAGTTGCCGGCCTCGAAGACGATCGGCGGCGCGTCCGGGTCGAAGCTCACGCCGACCGGATCTTCGCCCTTTTGCACCGCGTTCACCTGGCTGTTCAGCATCCGCCGCAACAACAAGATGCCCTGATCGCTGGAGGCGAGGTGCTCGTCGGAATGAAAGGTGATGGCGCCCTGACCGATCTGCGCCTCCCAGTCGCCGGGAAAGTCGCGCCGCTCCTCTTGTGTCATGTCCTTCCAGCGCTTGCGGTTGGTGGCGGCACCGGCGCCCTTGGGCAGGAACACGCCTTTCTCGCGCACGCGGCCGGCGGTGTAGATGCGGTAGTGGGTGTCGTCGATCGGCAGCGTCCAACCAAGGCTCTCGACCCGCCCGTAGCCGCCGACATAGGGATTGGGCACGACGCGCAGGGTCGGCAGGGCAACCTCGGTGGTGCGCCGCATGATGCGGCCGTCATCGAGCGTGCGGGTCGAGAACGCCTTCACGCCGCGCGCGGTGTAGTCCCACGTCACCTTGGGCATCTGGTTCATGACTTCGGTGAACTGCGTGCCGCTGAAATTCCCGTGCAGGATCGGCACGTGATAGGTGTCGAGCACGTTCTCGTAATGCTGCAGCCAGTTGCAGGGCGCGATAGCATCGCCGCCGCTGCCGATACTGGTGTCGTCGGCATCGACGAACTCGCCGGCCTCCAGCACCTCCAGGCACTCGTAGCGCTGCAGAACAGGCTTCTTCGCCGGCGGTCCCATGTAGGTGAAGATCAGGCCGTAGCGTTCCTGCACGGGATACCAGGGCTGGCGGACGCGATCGCGCATCCGGCCGCCGTCGGGCTCGCACGGCTGCTCCAGGCAATGGCCTTCGACGTCGAACAGCCAGCCGTGATAGCAGCAGCGGATGCCGCGCTCCTCGACCTTGCCGTAGTAGAGCGTGGTGCCGCGATGGCAGCAGCGCGCCTGGACGAGGCCGGGCCGACCCTGGCCGTCGCGGAACAGCACCAGGTCTTCGCCCAGGATACGCACCTCGCGAGGTGTCCGCGTCGCGTGCGCGGCGAGCCCGACGGGATGCCAGTAGCGGCGCATCAGCTCGCCCATCGGCGTGCCGCGCCCGACTTCGGTCAGGGCCGCGATGTAGCTGGGCGGCTTGCTTTCGTAAGCGGTGCCTGAATCGATCGATGCCGCGGCGTCGTGCCCGTTCATGCCGTTCTCCCTGCGAGCGGTGAACCATATAATTAACATGTTAAGTTTCGAAGTGACCGACGTCAAATGGCGCCGCGTTGGCGACCATCAATGGCGCGGGAGGTCGGTGGCTTCGACGGCGGCCACGATTTCGGCTGCCGCCGCTTTCAGGTGGCCGAGATGCCGGTCGACGATCGTCGACGTGCTGCAGGCGCGATGGACCCAGATCAGGTTGATGCAGCCATGGACCCGTCTGCGACCGCGCAGGGGAACCGAGATTCCCCAGGTGCCATCGATGGATCCGCCGTTCAGGCCGGGCAGGCGGGTCAAGGCCCGGTCGCGCTCGCCGTAGCCGAGGCGGCGCACATCGTCGAGAACCGCCTGCATGCGGCCCGACCGCACGAAGGTGCGGACAAGTTCTTCGTCGGCGTCTTCGAGGCGGCCGAGGATCTTTGCCGTCTCGCTTGCCGGCGCGAAGGCGAGATAGGCCCGGCCGGCGCCGGAAAACGCCATGCTGATGCGCCGGCCGATCGGCGCGCGGTCGAGCCGAAACGGGCTGAGCGAGCGCGTGGACTCGCACAGCTTGATCGCATCGCCGGCGCGCACGGCAAGATCGGTCGGCCATTTCACGCGGGCGCACAGACGATCGAGCACCGGCGCCGCGGCCGCGATCAGGCGTTCATTCCGCGCGCTCGCCGAGCGGATCTCGTCGAGGCTGATGCCGCGACGATAGCGATGGTCGTCGATCCCGCGGCGGACCATGTGATGCGCTTCCAGGGTCGCCAGGATGCGCAGCAGGCTCGGCTTGGAGATTCCCGATTTGAGATGGAGATCGTGCAGTGACTGCGGTCGCGCCTCGCCGTGGATGATGCGCAGGACCTCGAGACCGCGTGCCAGGCCGCGCAACTGATCTCCGGTGCTCCCCATGGTCTCGATCCTCGCATTCCGGCCGGCGGAAAGTCCAGCTTTTCGCATTGTCGGCGGGGAGCCGGCGGGTACGCTCGCTCCATAAAGAAGATCAGGGAGGATTCGCGGGCCGATGGCTCCAGGCGCCGATTTCGTCGCTCCGCCGATTGACGCGCATGCGGTGGCTCGGCCGATCCTCACCGTCAGCCATCTCGCCAAGTCGATCGGTGACGGCACGGCGGCGCTGAACGTCATCGGCGACGCCGATTTCACCGTCCGCGAGGGCGAGTTCCTCTCGCTGGTCGGCCCTTCGGGCTGCGGCAAGACCACGTTGCTGATGTGTCTCGCCGGCCTCTTTCCGCTCACCTCAGGCTCGGTCAGCTTTGGCGGCGCGCCAGTCGACGGACCGCCGCCCGGCGTCGCGGTGGTGTTCCAGGATTACAGCCGCTCGCTGCTGCCGTGGAAGAGCAACCTCGACAACGTGCTGTTCGGCATGCGCCGGGTCGAGGACACCGATGCGCGGCAGAAGCGCGAACGCGCGCGCGAGCTGTTGGCAAGCGTCGGGCTCTCCGACTTCGAGCAGCATTATCCCTGGCAGGTGTCGGGCGGCATGCAGCAGCGCGTCGCCATCGCGCGGGCGCTAGCCTCGCGCTCGCGGCTCCTGCTGCTCGACGAGCCGTTGGCGGCGGTCGATGCCCAGACCCGGGCCGAGATGCAGGATCTGCTGCTCGAACTCGCTGCCCGCTATCGCCAGACCTGTCTCCTCGTCACCCACGACGTGGACGAGGCGGTCTATGTCGCCGACCGGGTGCTGGTGCTGTCGCGCCGGCCGACCCGCGTCGTCGAGGACATCACCGTGCCGCTCGGCAAGCCGCGCGACCAGATCGAGACGCGCGAGCATCGCGTCTATCTCGAGATCCGCCACACCGTGCTGACGCGCATCCGCGCGATGAAGCACGCCAACCCCTGATCGCACCCGGAGTTCGCCATGATCCCACGCATTCGACTGGCTTCGCTCTTCGCCGTCCTGCTTGCCGCTATTGTCGGTATCGCGGCGCCGGCTTCGGCACAGCAGAAGCTCAAGGTCGCCTTGCTGCGCAGCACGGCCATGATCCCGATCATCGATGCGGAGAAGATGGGCTATTTCAAGCGCGAGGGCATCGAGATCGAGATCGTCACCCTGAACAATGGCCCGGCAGCGCTCTCGGCGGTGGTGAGCGGCTCGGCCGATATCGGCTGGGCGGCGACCATGCCGGTCATCAGCGCTGTCGCCGAGAAGCAGCCGATCCGGGCGTTCCTGTCCAACAATTTCGAGCGTTGGCCCGAGCCGCTGTTCACGCACCTGATCGCGTCGGAGCGCTCCGGCATCAAGACGGTGGCCGATCTCAAGGGCAAGACCGCGGCCTCCAACGCGACCAACGGCGGCTGCGACCTGATGATCCGCGAGCATATCCGGGCCGCCGGCATCCCGGCCGATACCGTGAAGATGGCGGTGATCCCGTTCCCGCAGATGCTGGCGGCGCTCGAGCTCGGCACCGTCGACGCCGTCTGCATCATCGATCCGTTCTACGTTTCGGCGATGCAGTCGGCGAAGATCAAGCCGAAGGAGCTGGCCGCCGGCATGCTGGCCGACCTGCCCAAGATCGGCGCCTTCGCAGCCGATGCCTACTTTGCCCGCGCGGACTGGCTGGCCAAGAACGGCAAGGCAGCGGCCGGCTTCATGCGCGCGCTGTCTGCCGCCGACAAGGATCTCACCGCCGATCCGGCGAAGTATCGCGCCCTGCTGGAGAGCGAGTTCAAGATGCCGGCGGCACTTGCCAGCCAGATCCCCGTTGCCCTCAACACCGGCAGCATGGTTGCGGACGTCAAGGACTACAAACCGGTCATCGAGGGGCTGGTCCGCACCGGCCTGCTGGCCAAGCCGATCGACGCCGCTGAAGTGATCTTCCCGATCACGCCCTGAACCGGCGGCCAGGGACGAAGGGCGGAGACGAAGGGAAGGGGAGCGGCGGTCATGGCGATGACCAAGCGGCTGGCGGGCATCGTCCTCGCCGTGCTGGCCTGGGCCGGGCTTGCCCGCTCGGGGCTGGTTCCTGCCGAGTATTTTCCGCCGCCGCTCACCGTCGCCGCGGCCGGATGGGCGCTCCTGGTCTCCGGCGATTTCCCGTCGCAGATCGCGACGACGTGCCTGCGGATGATCGCAGGTCTCCTGGTCGCGACCGGCCTCGGCCTCGCCGTCGCGATCATGACGGGGCGCTACCAGCTCCTCTATCGCATGCTGGAGCCGGTGGTCGGCATGCTGCGTGTGTTGCCACCGCCGGCCATCGTGCCGATCTCGATCTTCGCCTTCGGAATCGGACCCGGGCTCTTCCTCTTTATCATCGCCTTCGCATCGTTCTGGCCGATCTACATGAACGCGGCCAACGCCCTGCAGGCGAGCGAGCCGGTGCAACTCCTGACCGGGCGTTCGCTGGGCTATTCGCGCTGGGAAATCCTGCTGCGGCTGCGCCTGCCGGCGGCGCTGCCCGAGATCGTCACCGGCATCCGTGTCGGCGCCGGGATCGCGCTGCTCGCGACGGTCGCTGCGGAGATGCTGGCGGGCCAGAGCGGCCTCGGCTTCCTTCTCTACGATGCCGCCTTCACGCTTCGCACCGCCGACATGTTCGCGATCATGGTGGTGATCGGCGTTCTCGGCCTTCTGTTCAACGCGCTGGTCCGCCAGGCCAGCCGGCTGGTGATCGGCTGGCACCTGGCGATGACAGCGCTGGGAGGCTCGGCGTGACGCGGCATCTCAACCTTCCCGGCCTGCTGTTCCTGGTGGCGCTGGCGATTGCGTGGCAGGTCACGGCCACGATCGTTGCCTCACCGACCTTTCCGAGCCTTCTCGCCGTCGTCGGTGCATTGTCGACCGATCGCGCGGCCCTGTTCCTGGAACTTGGCCATACGCTGCTGCGTGCGGCGTCCGGATTTGCCATTGCGCTCGCGATCATGCTGCCGCTCGGCATCCTGCTCGGCCGCGTGCGCGCGCTGGGCGATCTCGTCGAACCGGTGATCGAGCTCGTGCGGCCGTTGCCGCCTGTGGCGGTCGTGCCTGTTTCGATGATCTTCCTGGGGATCGGCGACGCCGCGAAGATCGCCGTGGTCGTCTACGGCGCGTCCTTCCCGATCCTGATCAACACCATCGACGCCGTGCGCTCGCTCGACCCGATGCTGTCGCATGTGACGCGATCGCTGCGGCTCACACGCCTGGAGCGCATGCGGCTGGTCGATCTTCCGGCGGCGCTGCCGCGCATCGTCTCGGGCATTCGCCTCAGCATCGCGCTCTCGCTGCTGCTGGCCGTGGTCGCCGAGATGCTGCTCTCGACCGACGGGCTCGGCGCCTTCCTGATGCGCGCGCAGGAAAGTTTCCGCATCGCGCAGGTCCTGGCCGCGCTGCTGCTGATCGCGCTGGTGGCGCTGCTGATCAACCTCTGCACCCATGCCATCGAGAGGAGGGCGCTCGCCTGGCATCAGTCCAGCCGCGCCGTCCGCTGAAGAAGGGAATGCCAATCCGATGTCCGAGTCCCGCCGGTCCAAGCGTCCGAACTTCCTGCTGATCGTTGCCGACGATCTCGGCTTCTCCGACCTTGGCGCCTTTGGTGGCGAGATCGCCACGCCGCATCTCGATGCGCTGGCGCGGCGCGGGCTGCGGCTGGTCGACTTCCATTCGGCGCCCGCCTGCTCGCCGACGCGCGCGATGCTGATGAGCGGCACCGACCATCATATCGCCGGCATCGGCACCATGGCCGAGGCGATGGGGCCCATGCACGAGGGCAAGCCCGGTTACGAAGGTTATCTCAACGATCGCGTTGTCTCGCTGGCCGAGCTGCTGCGCGATGGCGGATACCTGACGCTGATGTCGGGCAAATGGCATCTCGGCCTCACCCGCGAGACCTCCCCGTGGGCGCGCGGCTTTACGCGATCGTTCACCCTTTTGCCGGGGGCGGCCAACCACTACGCGAGCTCGCCGGACCTGGGCGACGACCCGATCCAGCCCAAGCTGCGCACCATCTACATGGAGGACGACCGCTTCATCGAAACGCTGCCGGCGGACTTCTATTCCTCCGACGGTTTCACCGACAAGCTGCTGGCCTACCTCGACGAGCGGCAGGATCGCGACCAGCCGTTCTTCGCCTATCTCGCCTACACCGCGCCGCATTGGCCGCTGCAGGCGCCTGACGAGATCGTTGCGAAGTATCGTGGCCGCTACGATGCCGGGCCCGAGGCGTTGCGCCAGGAAAGGCTGGCGCGGCTTCGCGCGATGGGGCTTTGCCCACCCGATGCCGTCGCCCATCCGATCGTCGCGAAGAGCAAGGCGTGGGAAGAGCTGTCCGATGCGGAGCGGCGTGCCTCCGCCCGCGCCATGGAAGTCTATGCCGCCATGGTCGAACGCATGGACTGGAACATCGGGCGCGTGATCGAGCGCCTGAGTGCCACCGGCGAGCTCGACAACACGGTGGTCATGTTCATGTCCGACAACGGCGCGGAAGGGGCATTGCTCGAGGCGGCGCCGAACTTCGGTCCGCGGTTCATGGATATCGTCGAGCGATACTACAACAACAGCCTGGACAATATCGGCAAGCCTGACTCGTTCGTCTGGTATGGCCCACGCTGGGCGCAGGCGGGAACCGCGCCGTCGCGGCTCTACAAGATGTTCACCACGGAGGGCGGCATTCGCGTGGTGAGCTTCGTGACCTATCCCGGCTTCGCCCGGCAGGCCGGCATCGGCACGGCCTTCGCCACGGTCATGGATGTGGCGCCCACCGTGCTCGAGCTTGCCGGCATCGCCCATCCGGGCACGCGCTATCGCGGCCGCACGGTGGCGGCGATGCGCGGCCGTTCGCTGCGGTCTTATCTCGACGGTCGCGCCGATAGGGCGCATGCGGCGAACGAGCCGACGGGCTGGGAACTGTTCGGCCGCATGGCGATGCGCCAGGGCGACTGGAAGGTGGTGCGGATTCCCGCGCCCGACGGCCCCGGCGCCTGGCAGCTCTACAACCTCGCCGTCGATCCGGGCGAGACCGACGATCTTGCCTCCCGCCATCCCGACCGGCTTGCGGCTCTTCTCGAGCTCTGGGACGCCTATGTCGAAGAGACAGGCACATTGGTGATGACTGCCGATCGTCGCCACGACGTTAAGGCGTGACAGTGCCTTAATCTGCCGAAATTGCAGACGCAACGCCGCGCCGGGCCTCGCGTTAGTGGGGGATACTGCACTGGAGGATGTCATGACCTTGCGACACGCCCCCTTCGCCGTGCTCGCCGCCCTGGGCCTACTACTCGCGGGTTGCGGCAATAATCCAACGGATCGGGCGTTGACCGGCGGCGCGATCGGCGCAGGTACGGGTGCCGTGGTCGGCTCCACGATGGGCTCGCCGCTGGGCGGCGCCGTTGTGGGCGGCCTGGGCGGCGCAGCCATCGGCGCGGCGACCACGCCCCGCCGCGACTATAGATATTAGTATAGCCCCAATCGTGATGCTCAGAGTGACGGGCGGTCCGGGCCCCCGGACCGCCCGTTGCGAGTTATCCACGTGCAACTTTCCAGCCGGTCCGTGCATTCTTGTTGCATGAAACTACACCCAATGAGCCGGTTCGACCCCTCGAAACCCTGCTTCGTTCATGACCGCGTTGAAGGGCTGACCATCGCCTGGTCACCCGACTGGGCGCCTGCCTACAGCCTTTTCGCCCGCGAGGACGCGGGCGGTGTCGTCGATTTCGACGGATTGGCGTTGGACGGCTGGAGAGAGTCGCCGCGGTTTGTGCTGCCGCCTGAGTGCATGCTGCCCGACGACTGAGGGCCGCGTCTCGGCGCCAGCTAAGCGCCGTTCAGGCCTGTTGATCGGGCTGGGGCGGGAGCGCAAGGCCCGATAAGCTCGGCCCGATGACGAACGGGGCCGATCACAAGCCATCACCGTTGGTGCTCCGCCTGCTGCGCGCCGTGGACGAGGCGGCGCAGGGCAAGAAGGCGCCCCATTGGGTGGCCATCGCAAGCCTGCGATTGAGAGTGGACCAACTGCGGCTCGAGCAGGCGATCGCTTTCGCGGCTCGTTCGGGTTGGCTCAAGGTCGCGGGCCATCCGCCTGTCACGGTCGCCCTTACAGAGAGCGGGACTCGCTTCATCGCGGAAAGCGGCGATCAGGCCGAGAGCGTTTGACGGCAGCCGTTTGCGGGGCTGAGCGTTGAAACTTGGATGCGTTGAACCCCCGGAGGTTGAACCCCCGGAGCCCGTATCGATGCCTTAATGGCGACGCGGGCACGGAAATGCTAACCAAGGCCCAGCTGCAGGGCGCGCCAGAAGATGAGCAAGAGGCCTAGGGGAAAGGAATTGCCGGACCAGCCTGCTTCCACCGTCGGCGTTCCTGTCGTCGGCATTGGCGCCTCGGCGGGTGGCATCGGCGCGTTGCTCGCTCTCCTGCCGCAGTTTCAAGCCGACGCAGGTGTTGCCTTCGTTGTCGTCCAGCATCTCGATCCACATCACGACAGCATCCTGCCGGCCTTGCTCGATCGCAGCTCCGATCTGCCCGTGGTCGAGGCGAGCGACCGCGTGCCCATAGAGCCGGACCACATCTATGTCATCCCGCCCAACAAGACGCTGACCATTCACGACAACCATCTCCAGCTCGGGCCGGTGTCGTCGCAGCGTGGTGGGCAGCGCACGCCGATCGACGCCTTGTTCCAGTCGCTGGCTCTTGCCAAGGGAGAGAATGCCGCCTGTGTCATCCTCTCCGGCACGGGTAGTGACGGCACGCTGGGCCTGCGGGCGATCAAGGAGGAGGGCGGTCTCACTGTGGCTCAGGAGGGCGCCGAGTACGACGGCATGATGCGCAGCGCCGTGGGTACCGGCATGGTCGATTTCGTCCTGCCGATCAGCGAGATCCCGGCCAAGCTCTACGACTACTTCCGCCACCTCACCAGCATCGACGGCCGCAAGGGGCCCGATGGCGTGCGCCAGGAGGCGGCCGACCATCTGGCCCAGATCGCGACGCTCCTGCGCGTGCGTACCGGCCACGATTTCAGCGGCTACAAGGACCGCACCGTCGCACGCCGCATCCAGCGCCGCATGCAGGTGCTGCAGATCCACGAAGTGCCTGACTTCATCGAGCGGCTGCGCAAGGAACCGCAGGAACTCGACATCCTGCTGCAGGACCTGTTGATCGGCGTCACCAACTTCTTCCGCGATCCGCTGGCCTTCGAGACGCTGGAGCTTGAGGTGATCCCGCAGCTGTTCGAGAACAAGACCGCGGACGACACGATACGTGTCTGGGTGCCGGGCTGCTCCACCGGCGAGGAGGCGTACTCCATCGCCATCCTGCTGCGCGAGCATTTGCCGGAAGGCCGGAATGCGCCGCGGCTGCAGATCTTCGCCAGCGACATCGACGAGCAGGCGCTGCAGATCGCGCGCGTCGGCCGCTTTCCGTCCACCATTGCCCGCGACATAGCCTCCGACCGGCTGGAACGCCACTTCGTGCGCGAGGACGGCACCTACCGCATCGCCAGCGACCTGCGCGAGATCTGCCTGTTCTCGATGCACAACCTTCTGCGCGACGCACCGTTCTCGAAGCTCGACCTGATCTCCTGCCGCAATCTCCTGATCTACCTGGCTCCCGATCTGCAGAACCGGCTGATCCCGCTCTTCCACTACGCGTTGAACGACAACGGTTTCCTGTTCCTCGGCACGTCGGAGAACATCACCCGACACACGCGCCTGTTCAGTACCGTCGACAAGGCGCACAGGATCTTCCGGCGGCGTGTCCAGCACGAGCGCCGCCTGCCCGAATTTCCACTCACCGCGCCCGACGGCAAGCGACGCCGGCTTCCGCCGGTCGACCAGCAGGCCGGCGACCATGAGTCGCTGCAGAGCTTGGCCGAACGCCAGCTCCTCGATCGCTATGCGCCGGCCTTTGTCGTCATCAATGCCGATGGCGACGTGCTGCACGGCTCGTCGCGTACCGGCAAATATCTCGAACTGGCGCCCGGCGCGCCACGCATCGACATCTTCAGCATGGCACGTCCCGGCTTGCGTCCCGAGCTGCGAGGCGCGATCCATAAAGCGGTCACGACCGGCCAGATTGCGATCCAGCGCAACATCGCGGTCGGCACCAACGGCGGACGCCAGACGCTCGACCTCATCGTCCATCCGATCAAGCCGACGGCGGCGGAACCGCTCTATATGGTGATCTTCCAGGACATCGGCGGCATCAAGGGCGTTGCCGAGGAAACGACCGAAAACGCTGAAGAGCTCGAAAGCTCCAACCTGCGACAGCTCGAGATCGAGCTCCGGGCCACCAAGGAACGGCTGCAGACCACGACCGAGGAGCTCGAATCGTCCAACGAGGAGCTGAAATCTGGCAATGAGGAGCTCTCCTCGATGAACGAGGAGCTGCAATCGGCCAACGAGGAGCTGGAGACGTCCAAGGAGGAGCTGCAGTCGATCAACGAGGAACTGCAAACCGTCAATGCCGAGTTGAATGCGCGCGTCGAGGAGCTGAGCCGCGCCAACAGCGACATCGCCAATCTTTTGGAGAGCACGCAGATCGCCACCGTCTTCCTCGACCGCAATCTGGCGGTGAAGAGTTTTACGCCGGCGGCCAAGGAGGTGTTCCGCCTGGTCGAGAGCGACCCCGGCCGGCCGATCACGCATGTCCGGGCGCTGTTCCAGTCCGATACGGTCCAGGAGGACGCCGAACGCGTGCTGCGCACGCTTGCGACCATCGAGCATCAGGTCGAAACCGGCCACAACGGGGCGCGCTACATGATGCGGATGATGCCCTATCGCACGGTCGAGAACGTGATCTCGGGCGTGGTCATCACCTTCGCCGACGTCACCCGGATCAGCGCCGCCGAGGCCCGGATCAGCGAGCTGACCCAGGCCCTGCGCAACCGCATCCAGTCGCTCGAGACGCTGCTCGATCTTCTGCCCGTTGGCATCATGATCGTCGAGGATGGCCGCTCCGGCCAGGTCCGCATCAACCGCTACGGCACCGAGCTGCTGGGCGAGCCGTCGGGCGACGGCATCAATCCACGGCCGTTCACACGCGTTCGTCTGTTCGAGGGCGAGCAGGAAATTGGCCCGATCGATCAACCCCTGCAACGCGCAGTAGGATCGGGCGAGAGCACGCCGGGCTTCGAAGGCCAGGTGCTACGCGCCGATGGCAGCCGGGTCGACGTGCTGATGATGGCGACCCCGTTGTCGGACGATGGACGCGAGCCGCGCGGCGCCACCGCCGCCCTGATCGACATTTCCGACCGCAAGCGGGCCGAAGCGCATCAGCAGGTGCTGCTCTACGAGTTGCAGCATCGCGTGAAGAACATCCTGGCCGTCATCAGCGCGCTTGCCACCCGGATGCTGAGCGGCTCGCCGCCACCCGCGGAATTTGCAAAATCCTTCCAGGGCCGGCTGAAATCGATGGCCGGCACGCATGAATTGCTGTCGCGCAGCAACTGGAAGGGGGCTGACCTGCGGCAATTGGTGGAAGCAACGGTCCGCGACCAGAACCCGATGCACGATGCGATCGCCATCGACGGCCCGGACCTGATGTTGACGCCGAATGCCTCGGCGACCCTGGGCCTGGTGCTCTACGAGCTCGCCACGAACGCCGTGAAGCACGGCGCCTTGAGTTCGGCCGGCGGCCGCGTCGAGGTGAAGTGGCGGCAGCATCATGCTTCCGACGCGCGTGTCGTCTTGACATGGAAAGAGCTCGACGGACCACCGCCGCCGGGAACCATCGAGGAGGGGTTCGGCGTTCATTTCGTGAAGAACGCCGTCCAGTTCGAACTTTTGGGATCGGCCGTTGCCAGCACAGATGCGGCTGGCATGCAGTGGACGATCGAATTTGGAGCACAGGGGAACGTCCAGGAAGGCTAGGGGTCGATATGACGTCGATGCCACCAGAGCTTCGCGGTCTCAAAGTCCTTGTCGTGGAAGACAATTTCCTCGTTGCCGAATTGATCCGGAGCCTGCTCGACGAGTGCGGCTGCGAGACGATTGGACCGGCCCCGCGCGTTTCGTTGGCCTTGGCCCTGGTCGATGGCAGGCATCTGGACGGGGCTTTCCTCGATATCAACCTCGCTGGCGAATACTGCTTCCCCGTTGCGCAACTGTTGCGCGAGCGGGGTATCCCGTTCGTGTTCCTCACCGGCTATGACGACATCGAGATCATTCCACCGGCCCTTCGCGAAGTGCCTCGCATCTCCAAGCCCTTCGACAACCGCAACGTCGCTTCGATCGTCGCGCGCCTTTTCACTCACTGATGTGTCGGCCGGCCGGTCGTGCGCTTTCGCACAGTCGAGATTGCGGGAAGATTGACGAGGCACCGGCAGCCAGGTCTCAGCGTTGTGCTCGTTGGCGCCGCACGCTTCTACCCCCGCTGGGCGGCGCCGTCGGCGGCCGCCGTTGGCGGCTGTTCTCCCCTGGCCACGGCGGCCGACGACTCGGGGAGCGTTCCAGCGAACGCCTTTGGGTACGTTCGTATGCGACGCTTGAAGTGCGAGCTGGCAGGGCGCACCCTTCGCCGGGGTCGACGCTTTCAGGATCAGCGGAACACGCCGATCGATGCTCTTGCTTGGGGAGCCGAAGATGTTCGCCGTTCAGCATGAGGCCAAACCAAGGATCCTCATCGTGGAGGACAGCTACCTGACCGCCGCCGCATTGGGCGACATGATCAGGAAATGCGGATGCGATGTAGCGGCGACGATCGGGCGGGTGGAGACCGGCGTCGAGTTCCTGCGCAATCACACGGTCGACGCCGCGGTCGTGGACATCGACCTGCACGGTGAGTCGAGCCTTCCCATCTGCCATCAGTTGAAGATCCGGGACATCCCGTTCTTTTTCCTGACAGGCTACGACGAGCGCCACGCCATCCCGCAGGAATTCCAGGGAAAGAAGCTCATTTCCAAGCCGGTGGACGGCCGGGAACTTGGAATAGCCCTGTCGGGAATCGCTTCGACAGGCAGGGCATCGCCAGCGGGCTACAGCAATCTTATCCTCGGCCGGCTGTCGATGACGGAATGGAGTCTCATGCGTCCCCGGCTCGAGCACGTGGTTTTGAAGGCCGGGGAAATGCTGGAGACTTCGGGGCAGGCGATTCGCCATGTTTATTTTCCCATGGCGGGCCTGTTTGCGGTTCGCGCCTGTTCCGCGCAAGGCAAGCGTATCGACGTGGGCCTGATCGGCGGAGAGGGCATAATCGGGACTGCGGCCCTGCTCGATTCCAGCAAGAATGCTGTAACAGAGACGGTGGTGCTGTATCCCGGTGTGGCGTGGCGCATCGCCGTGCCGGCATTGGCGGAGTTGCTGCGCCAGAACCAAAGTCTGCACGCACATCTGCTGCATGGGGCTCATGCGTTCATGAACCAGATGACCCGGAACATACTGTCGGCCGGATGTGGCACGATCGAACAGCGGCTGGCGCGTCAGTTGCTGATGATCTCGTTCCGGATCGGCGCAAAAGCGCTGGCGCTGACGCATGACGAACTGGCCAGGAGTCTTGCGGTGCGGCGCTCGGGTGTGACCGTGGCACTGCACATGCTCGAAGCACGGAACGTGATCAGGGTCCGTCGCAACCTTGTCGAGATCCTGGACACCGGCGCTCTGGTTCGCGAAGCCGGTGAAACCTGCTGGATCGATACCGATGCTCCGTCCACGCTCGACGCGCAGCAGCCCTCGAACTAGGGTCGAAACCTATTAAGTTTGTCCCGCCGCATCTTCTTCGGAGCTGATGCCAGCCGTCGGAGACATCAAGTGGGTTCGCCAGACACCGACCCAAGCGGGCGCGGTACGTTTTCGGACGAACGCCGGTCGTATGCCCGAAAAACGACCGGATGAGATGAATGACCACGACCTTTCGGCTATTGTCCCGTCCGGGTTTGCCATTGTCCCTGGCCGCCTTGCTCCACCGGACGAGGATAGACGTTGCTCGAGGAAGCCGGGTCACTCGAAAAATCAGGCGAATGGCTCGTCGGCGACGGCGAGATGGCGGAGCACATCCGGCGTTTCGATTGGTCGCGAACGCCGCTCGGCTCCTCCGACAAATGGTCCCCCGCACTGCAAACGACGGTTGGGCTGATGATTGCCAACCGGCTTCCCATGTTGCTGTGGTGGGGACCGGACTACATCTCGCTCTATAATGACGCCTACGTTCCCGTTCTCGGCCTCAAGCACCCCAGCGCGCTCGGCCTGCCCGTTCGGGAATGTTGGTCGGAAATCTGGGAAATCCTCAAGCCTCTGATCGATACGCCCTTCAAGGGCGGTCCCTCGACCTGGATCGAGGATTTTGAGCTTCACATCCGGCGTTCGGGCTTCAACGAGGAGACGCACTTCACGGTCGCCTACAGCCCGGTGCCCGACGCCACGGCGCCGAACGGCATCGGCGGCGTGTTGGCGACAGTCCACGAGATCAGCGAGAAAGTCGTCGCCGAACGCCGCGTCGCCATCTTGCGCGACCTGGCGACGGAAGCGGCAGGGAGCACTGTCGAGGAAACATGCCTCGTCGCCGTGCAGGCGCTCGCCCGTCACAGCAAGGACGTTCCCTTCGCGCTTCTCTATCTGGTCGATACTGACGGTCGGCAGGCGCGATTGGCCGCGGCAGCCGGAATCGAGTCTGCAGAAGCCGCATATCAGCCTCTCGTGCCGCTTGATCGCGAGGTGGATCGAGGTTGGCCGCTCGTTGCAGCGCTCCGCGGACGAGGTATCGCAGAAGTGACCGACCTTGCCTCACGCTTCGGTGTGATGCCGGCGGGACCTTGGGCAGAACCACCGAACGCGGCTGTGATCGTGCCGCTTCACGCCGGCAAGGGCGATGCGGCGTTTGGGCTGCTGGTCGCCGGCGTCAGTTCACGCCTGAAGTTCGATGAACAGTACAAGGGCTTTTATGAACTCGCCGCAAACCAGATCGCAATTATGATCGTCAAGGCGCGCGCCTATGAGGAGGAGCGCAGGCGAGCCGACGCGCTGGCGGAGATTGATCGCACCAAGACGGCGTTCTTTTCGAACGTCAGTCATGAGTTCCGCACGCCTCTCACCTTGATGATGGGACCGGTCGAGGAGGTTCTGGCGAAACCGGACCGCGAGGTCGCGCCGGGTAGCCGGGCGCTGATTGCGGTCGCACACCGCAACGCCCAGCGCCTCCTCAAGCTCGTCAACGCGCTTCTCGATTTTTCCCGCATCGAGGCAGGTCGCGTTAAAGCGAGCTATGAGCCGCTGGACCTCGCCGCGCTCACGACTGACCTTGCGAGCAACTTCCGCTCGGTTTGCGAACGCGCGGGCTTGCGTCTGCATGTCGACTGCCTTCCGCTTCCGGAGCCCGTCTATGTCGACCGGGAAATGTGGGAGAAAATTGTCCTCAATCTTCTTTCCAACGCTTTCAAGTTTACCTTCGACGGGGAGATCGCTGTCTCGCTGCGCGCTTTGGAGGGCGCTGTCCTCCTCGAGGTGAGCGACACCGGTTCTGGAATCCCGCAGCACGAACTGCCTCGATTGTTCGAGCGTTTCCATCGAGTCGAAGGCGCGAAGGGCCGCAGCTACGAGGGGAGCGGCATCGGTCTTGCCCTGGTCCAGGAGCTCGTCGAGCTGCACGGAGGCGACATTCGGGTCGAAAGCGAGGAAGGACGTGGGACGAGGTTCACGGTATCCATCCCGCGCGGTGTGACCCATCTGCCCCCCGATCAAGTGCGCGCCGCGCACGCCGATCCCCTCACGACTCTGCACGCGCACGCCTTTGTGGAAGAGGCGCTGCGCTGGCTGCCGGACGCCGCCGCGCCGGCCGAGAAAGAATTTGTCGACTCTTGGAATGGGGCGGTCTCGGAGCACGATGCCGCGCGAGCGCGTGTGGTCGTCGCGGACGACAATGCCGATATGCGCGACTATCTCAGCCGCCTGCTGACGGCGGCGGGTCACGACGTCGAGACCGACGTGGACGGGCAGCAGGCTCTTGAGAGGATCCGGTTCCGAAAGCCCGATCTCGTCATCACTGACGTGATGATGCCGCGCCTCGATGGTTTCGGCCTCGTAAAAAGCCTGCGCGCCGAGGAAACAACGCGAGACTTGCCGGTGATTATACTCTCCGCTCGTGCCGGCGAGGAGGCTCGCATCGAAGGGTTGGCGTCGGGAGCGGACGACTATGTGGTCAAGCCGTTCGCCGCGCGCGAACTTCTGGCGCGCGTCGCGGCCACGCTGAAGGTCGCCCGCGTCCGACGCGAGGCCGAAGCTGCGTTGCGCGAGGAGGCTCGCAGGCTGGAAACGCTGAACCAGACCGGCGCGGCGCTTGCCAGCGAACTCGATCTCGAACGCGTCGTCCAAAAGGTAACAGACGCGGGCGTCGAGCTCACGGGCGCCCAGTTTGGAGCGTTCTTCTATAACGTTTTGAACGAGGCCGGCGAAAGCTACATGCTCCACACGCTTTCGGGCGTGGATCGCTCGCATTTCGAGAACTTTCCGATGCCGCGCAATACCGCGGTGTTCGCGCCAACCTTCAGCGGCGAGGGCATCGTGCGATCGGACGATATCCTGGCCGACCCGCGCTATGGAAAGAATGCGCCCCGTCGCGGCATGCCTGAAGGACACCTTCCGGTCAGGAGCTATCTCGCCGTGCCGGTCGTATCGCGCTCGGGCGAAGTCATTGGTGGATTGTTTTTCGGACATCCCGAGACGGGCCGCTTCAGCGAGCGCCACGAACGGCTGATGTTGGGCATTTCCGCGCAGGCCGCCGTCGCGATCGACAATGCACGGTTATATCGGGCCGCGCAGCGCGAGATCGAGATGCGGCAAAAGACCGAAGAGGCACGGCAACTTCTGCTGCGTGAGCTCAACCATCGCGTCAAGAACCTGTTCTCGATCATGGCGGGCATGATCACGATGACCGCGCACACCAGCAAGAGTCCGGCCGAGATGGCGAATGCCCTTTCGGGCCGCCTCATGGCATTGGCGCGAGCGCATGAGTTGATCCGGCCGGCAATTACGGCCGATCCAGGCCATGTCAAGTCAGCAAACCTGCGCGACGTGATATCCGCCGTCGTCGAACCTCATCTCGCCGCCAAGGCCAACCAGCTGAGCATCGAGGCGGACGACCTCGCGGTCGGTCCGACGGCCGCAACGAGCTTTGCGCTGGTGCTGCACGAGCTCGCCACCAACGCTGCCAAATACGGCGCGCTCTCCGTGGCCGACGGACGGTTGGCCATCCAATGGCGCACCACGGAGGATATGCTGATCCTGACTTGGGCAGAGCTTGGTGGCCCGCCAGTTGAAGGTCCGCCAGGACATACGGGTTTCGGGAGCCGACTTGCTCAGATGAGCGTCGCCGGGCAGCTCGGTGGCGATATTTTCTTCGATTGGAAATCCGAGGGGGTTCGCATCACCCTGCGAGCCGCCCTTGAACGTCTTCAGCATTAAGGCGTTCAACCCACGACGTAGCAACTCATCTCCGAGACCGAACGTTGTGATAGAAATGGCGCGTGGTTTGGAACAGGCTCGCATTCTTATCGTGGAAGATGAGCCCTTCATCGCCGGCGATCTGGTGCATGCTGTGGAGCTGGCCGGAGGCGAAGCGATTGGTCCTGCCGCTAGCCTCAAGCAAGCGTTGGCTCTCATTGCCGAGGCCCGCGGAACTATCCAGGCAGCGATCCTGGACGTGAATCTCGTGGACGGCCACATCGGCCCGGTTCTGGATGTATTGGTGCCGATCGTTCCTGTGATCGTGCACACCGGCGTCGGCCTTCCGCGGGACGTGCAGGGCAGGTTTCCCCAAGTGCCAATTTACACCAAGCCAACACCCTCTCTCATCTTGACGGCGGCGCTTGCGGAGATGCTGGCAGAGGCCCGTTCGCAGGAATTAGATCCGGATAACTCGGCGTAAGACCCGAGGGACTATGGGTTCCGACCCTAGTCGTGATTGCGCACCAGCGCCTGGGTGGCGGCGATCAACCAGGCGGTGAGGGCCCACAAGGGAATGACGAAGTAGGGTGCTGGATCGGTCGCCATCAGCTCCTTGAGATGTGGCTGGGCCAGGAGCAGCGCCAGGATCAGCACCAGCGACGAGATCTCGAACATCCAGCGGGCGAGGGTCGAGGACGCCTCGCCCAGCGCACGCTTCTTGGCCGAGCGATAGGCGATCGCGCCCAGGATCATGATCGGCGCGCCAACGATCATGCCGGATGGCTCCAGGCCCTTGGAGACGGCGCTGAGTTCGCCGAGCAACCCGAAGAAGCCCAGCACCAGGGCGATCGACGAGCCGATATGTGTGAAAAAGTGGCTGAATACACCCGCTCGCCGGCCCATCCGGGCGGGTTGCAGCGGCTCCAGCCGCGCGGCCTTCAGTTCGTACAGCATTCGCTCTCCCCCGAGACGCGAGTCTGGACTCTAGGGAGCGGCCGGCGGCTCAGCCATGCGGGTTATGTATCAATTGGTTCGAACCCGGCGGTCTTCACCAGGAGTGCGTTCACCTGCGGCACTCGATCTGCACGCTCGCGGCTTCGGCGACCTGGGCAAGCTCGGTCGCGGAGAGGGGCTTGGTATCGCTGGCGACTTCATAGGCGACCTGGTTGGTCTCGAGGAAGTTCGCGAGCGTGGTGGAGCGGATGGCGAAGTTGACGTTCTGCAGGATGTCGCCGGTCGCGCGCGCCACGCGAATGGCGTCGAGCTTGCTCTGGATCACACCCATGAGGCGACCTTGCTCGTCGAGCACCGGCCCGCCGCTGTTGCCGGGCTGGACCGAGGCCGAGATCTGGATGTAACGCGAATCGTCCTGCAGGCCGGTGACATTGCCACGAAAGCAAAGCCAATCTCAAATCCCGCTTCGTCGTACATATTCGACCAATCGCTTATGGCGGGGGTCCTGGCCCAATGCTGGCGCCGCCTTAGCAATCGCCTCGAGGCATTGCTGAAGTTCTCGAGGTGCCCAATGCTGATCACCTACGAGAGCATCGAGCAGTTGTAACGCGGAATCTGGAAATCGGATGCATAGGCCCGACTCATTCAGCCGATTCACAACGTAGTCAGAGTGCTCAACTGGTCTCAGCCAGACTTTAACCTCAGCTAAGGCCGATGGAAATTCGCCTCCCGCTGCAATGCACATTCGAGCCAGAGACTCTGCGATGCTTGTGGAAGCAAGGTCACGCGACTTGGGCCATACCCGCTGCCAAAAGGGTTTGATACGATTCTTCCAGTAGTCCTCTCGCTTTTCGCCGGCACCTTCGAGCGCCTGCACAAGCGCTCGCGCCACCTCATGCAGCCCCTCTTGCGGCAGAGCGGCAATCGCCGCCTGAAAGTCCCCTGACGTATAGCCGTCCACTGGGTCCAATGCTGCGTAGGTAAGGAAGGTTACGAACTGGCGACTGTGATCGCCAAGATCAGCATAGTGATATGCTGTGGCCAGAAACTGCGATTTGAACGTGATCAGCAGCGGTAGATACAGCCTTGGCGACCAGAGGAACCCTTCCCATGCCGCTTTGGCATCAACGGAGCTTCGGTTCCAGTCGAAGAGAGGCAGCAGGTGCTCTTCCGTCCAGGGCCGATCCACCCGGAACAACGGGATCAGGTTCGCCGCCAGCAGCACTCGGCCGTGGCGATATTTCTCGACATGGATATCGCACAACTGTGTGAAAAGCGGCCCGACGTCATTTGGCAGCGAATCGTTGTCTTCGGGCTTGCGCTTGAACCAAAGATTCAACAACGCCTGCGCGACATGCCCGATCGGGTGATTGATGGCTTCGCCCACTGGGTTGTCGATCGGGTTACCATTCTGACGAAAACCGATGTTTGGGTTCAATGGCAACGCGAGTACGCGGCTGCAAAGATCCAGCAGAACCACCTCATGGCGGTCAATCACCTTGGAAGCTGCCTCCATCCACCAGGTGATGGCCTGCACGCTCTCTTGCATGATCGTATCAGGCATTGACTGCACCAATGGCGCCGCGAATCGCCATGACCGAAGTACTAAGCCTTCCCCGCTCCAAGCATGCAGGGCTTCTCTCCAGCGCTCCGTGGGCCAGATTTCCTCTTTAGCCAAATCGCACAAAGCAAAGAAGCTATGGAAGAACCGGGTTCGACAGGTCTCACGCCACGTATCTTCATAGAAGGGCCGCTCCGTCGGGAGGGGACGTTTGAGCCACGCGACTAGGTCGGTCCGTTTACGAGGAGCAGAATCAATATCGCGGCTTTCCTCGAAGTCGGGGTCTCCGGTGCCGCTCGTCCAATGGGTGAACTCGTCCCGCCCATCGCTCGCCAGTTTCCACGTTCGATTTTCAGTCGACAAGTTGGCAAGGCGCTGTGACGCGGCTTCAACAAGTTGCGCACCACTCTCACTCAATTTGGCGAGATGCAACCAGACCGAACGATTCACCAGTGATTGCCAGTGCTCAGGTTCGATGTCATCTCGATACATATGCCGTGGCGGCCCCGCAAGAATCGCCGCCTCGAGCGTAGCGCGGGCAGTTGGTGACAACTTCGCCCCTTGCAGCACCAGCAATCGCATTGTTTCCCGCTGCGTGTCCACAGACCACAACCACCATGCATCGTCCGATACAAGCCACTCGACCCACTGCTCAGGATCGACGCAATCGTTCTGGCTAGCCGCGAACAAGGCCAGTCGCTTGAACGTGGGATATGGGAGATCGAACCAGGTCAACACGATCTTGCGGGCGCGCTCTGGCTCCTTCGTCCATATTTCCAGCCACGAGTCGCGCACCAATTCGATCAACGTGACCCAATCGCGGAACCCACGATTCTGCCAGTGAGGACTTATTGAGGCCAAGTCCCAATGCGAACGATCGCTGTGCTCATCGGCGTCGCCCAACTCACACAGCAAATCCAGCGCGTCGCGCAGAAGTTGTTGAAGATCATTCAACAGCACCGGCAGCGCTATGCGCCAACCATCGCCCGCCAGATCGCGAAGGCCGGAGCGAACACCATCAGCAGCCAGCACCAGCTCCCAGTCCACCAATTGCCTGATGCGCGTTGGTTCTCCCGAGCGTTCTTCCTCCTCACGCCAGAGAAATGGCTTCCTCAACGCCACCTTGGGGGTCAACACCTCACGCAGCTCCAGCCGCAGTGTGGTAGTCAGCCCATCACGCCTGAAGCGATTCATCCAGCTGTAGAGGTCCAGGTCATGTCGTGGGGATCTGACTCTTCCCGTTAGCAACAATCGCCACAGCTTTTGCATCAAAAGTCCGGGGATGGCATTGGGCGCTTGGATGCGAATTTCATCCAGTTCGCTGCTCTTGCCCTCCTGCTGCAGGCGCGCAAATCGGTCCATCTCCTGCTCGATTAGCCACACCCAACGGCCGTGCAACTGGCCCCCGTGCTGTGCCAACCAGAGGATCAATGCCGGGTCGTTCAAATGGCGCACAAGCCAATGGGCCAAATGGAACATGACGTCGTCCCATTGGCTACCGGTAGCTCCGCCATCCACCAGCGCCATCATTGGTGCACGTTGATACGGCGCGGGACGACGGATCAGGCTGAACCGCAGCTTGTCATTCTCCACGGGATGTGGCGCGACGCCGAATCGACTCAGATCTCCGTGCCGGAAACGATCTTCCGAGAGCGCCTCCAGCCATTCGAGCGGCGGCACGGGATTGAATTCAGCAAAGCGCTTGGCGGGAAGCCCCGATTCGTGGGACAGCGCCCAAAGCATTCGACCTACGAAATCGTCTTGAAGTGTACTGGCAGCTGGGTGCGCCAATGCGTAATCCACGACGATGCGTTCTTTGCCCAGGACGCCGTCGCGATAAGTTTCGCCCCAGGCTTTCAAGGTTCGGTGCAGCGCCAAGTGGTTGCGATCGCCAGCGGGCAGCTCATAGAGGATTGGGGTGACGCCTTTGGCCTCCCATTCGATAGTCTTGCTTTGTTTCTGCCCGGGCTCGCACCCGCCCAGCGCGTAGGCCTGCGGGGTGACCTCACCCAGCATCCGGTCGGCGGCCAGCGCGTCCATCATGTAACGCAGCACTGGATCGTTGATGGTATAACCGACGAAGCAAACCACATAATTTCGGAACAGTTCGCTGACGAAGCGTGCCGCCCAGCGTTCGGTCAGGTAACCGAGGCCGAAGTCGCCACTGGTGAGCACGAGGCGGTTCAGCGCACTTTCGTCAACCTTTTCGGGTAGCAGGCCGTGCAGGTAGACCAGCCCATTCCAGCGGCTGTTCTTTGGGATGGGCAACATCGGCGCGGCGTAAGTATAGAAGGGGAGCTTTGCGCGTTTTGCCGCTCGCTCGAACACTCGGTCGAAGTTGGTGGTAACGAGGCGCAGCGTGCCTTCAGGACAGCGGGCCAGCTGCAGCAATGCGGTGTGGGTATCGATTGCGCCCTTGCGGCGCAATTTTGGCCGCAGGGCATCCGCCATCGCCTTGCGGACATCAAGACGCTGTCCAGGCAATCGCCGCTCAAGCAGATCTAGTGTCGCATCGAACTGTTCGTGCGTATACGCCTTGTCTTCGATGGGCGTGCGGGTTGTTCCTACGCGCTGGTAGATTTCGTCCACCAGCCCTTTGAACCCCGGCAGCCCGGCAGGGTACGAAATACCCGCGCCGCAGAAGAAGACCACGTGCCCGTCTTCATGCGCCTGCAACAGCTGTTCAGGAATATCAGGACCGCCGGAGACAAACTGCATCAGAGCGCCAAGCAAGATATCCGCTTCAATATCGCTTGTAGCGGCGCGACGCGGACTTCAATCAAGAGCAGTTCCAGTTTCTCCCTGAGCAGCGTCCGCACAATCTTGGACGCAGGCTAGCACGTTGTGCGAGCTATCCTAGCGGGTTTGCTACCCACCAGGCTAGTGGAGGCGCCCTCCGTCTACACGCTGGCCCCCGGGCGCGCTAAATCACTCCAGGACGGCAGCCTGAGCTTTTTGCGTTACTCCCAGGGCGCACCGGCGTCAGGTCGGCCCACGACCTGACATGCTATCAACGCCTGGCGTGGTGACGAACACGTGGCCCAATCGGAGGGACGCGCTCCCAACGAAGAGCGCGCATCGGTCAGGTGCGGGGCAGGGTCACCGACTGACGACTGCTCATGGTCGCGCCGGCGCGGCCGTTCCAGAAGCGGACAAGCGCGGCGGCGTCGCCGGCGAAGCGATTGCGGTCGCAATGGGTGACGCCCGCGACGGTGCGGCTGGGCTCGCCATAGGCGCCGTCGCCTGCCTGTTGGTTGGCGGCATACTGCCAGAGCTTCCAGCCGCGATCGGACCAGGCGAACGGCAGTTCGGGCTGCTCGCGATAGTCGGCGAGCCAGAGATCGCAGCGCGCCAGGATCGACCCCGGCAGGACCGGCTGCGGCAGGCGCATCCGTGCCCTGCCATAGCGATCGCCGTTGGCCCACTTCGGATGGGTGTAGACCAGCGGCAGGCGGCCGGTTTCGAGCCGGATCGTCTGCACGAACGCCTCGGCCTGTGCGAGCGTCATGGTGTTGCGCGGATTGGGATCGTTGGGCTCGAAGTCGAGCGCCATCAGCGTCGCGGGGCCGGGTTGCGCCGCGGAGAGGAAGGCCCTTGCCTGGTCGCGCCCCGAATACTGGCGCGTGCCGAAGTGGTAGGCGCCCCACAGCATGCCCGCCGCCTCGGCTTGCTGGCGCCGCAAGCCGTAGGAGGGGTCGAACCAGTCGCCGCCTTCGCTCGCCTTGTGCACGACGGCGAGAATGTTGCTGTTGCGGACCGAGATGAAGTCGGAAACCTCGACCCCGTGGCTGATGTCGATCACCGCATCGAGCCCGGCCGTCGAGGCCGGTATTCCAGGACGTGAAGGCGCCTCGTCGGCTTCCTGCTCGGCAGGCACATAATAGGAAGAAACACTGCTGGCCGGGGCGGTGTAGGTGGGCGCGGCCGCCTGGCGGCGCGTGCCGCAGCCGGCCAGAGCGACCGGCATCGCTCCCCCAACCAATCCCCCGATTATCTTTCTACGTGAAATCATTGGGATCATCTTCTCTGAAACTACTTCAAAAAGCAAATTTGCCGTGCAACCGAGCGATGAGGTCCACGGGAAGGTTCACGGCGAGGTTCACGGGCGGATCGCAGGCCATCACGATTGCTTGCGACGCGGCTCGGCCCGCGCTCGCGCGCTTGCCGTTGCGACCGAGGCTGTCCATGTCGAGGGCATGCGCGGGTTCGCTGTCCTCGCATCGGTCGTCCTGCCGGCTGCCCTGATAGCCTGCACGGAACCGGTCGGGCCGAACGTCGCCTCAGCGCCCGCTTTCTACGAACCCGCCTACGGCCCCTGGTGGCCCTATTGCTGTACGCCCGTGTTGGTCGGGCCGGTCGGTTTCCGTCATTTCCATACGTTTCCGCATTTCCACCATCACCATCATGGTGGTGGATGGCATGGTGGTGGATCGCATGGCGGCGGAGGGCATCATGGCGGCGGCCATCGTTGAGCTGGCCTGCGCGCGAGGGTTGTGAGGGCACAATCATCCACAGACGGCTGAAGCGCATGACACCAAACGACCTCGGTGCCGAAACAAATGTTACGAGCGACTAGGGTATAGAGCGGGTGTCGGACGGGAGGGGTCCCGGTCGACAGCGTGATTGAGATTGGTGTGTGGGTTTCGCCCGGGCCGGGAAGCCAGGGCGGAGGGGGCTGCCAAGGGCGAAGGGGTTCGTCCTTGGCTGCCGCAAAACTTGGGGTGTCTCATGGCGTCGTTTGTTCGCGTGCCCGCGTGCGGCCGCGTGTCTCCGGCCGGTCAGGCCGGACTGCCTCTCTTCCATATGGTCCAGTTGGTCGCCCTGGCGACCTTGGTGATGCCGGTGCTGGCACGCGTCGCTTCTGCGACGACTGCCGGCATCGCGTTGTGAGGGCCGCATCATGCGTCCCTTCGCAATCTTCGCGATCTGGCTGACCACGGGCCTTATTCTTACCGGCCTGATCGCCGGCACACTGGAGCAGGTCGTCGTTCCGGGTGGAGCGCGGGACAGCGACCAGGCGGCAGCCTATGTGCCGCCGACCGCTGCGCCCTCGCAATTCTGGGCGAACCTGCAGCAACGCACCAATCACTAAGGGGCGTCGCTGACGTCCGTTGCAGCGGACGTTGTCCCCGGCTTCTCCACAGAGAAGTGTCCGGTTGCGGTTGAACGTCGCAAGCCAGCGGGTCTCAATAACGGTGAGACCGCATAGACGGTAGGCGCGTGGCCGCCCCTCCCATTGCCACGCGACCAGGCAAGCGCACTTACCCCAATGAACTGGGAGCCCGGCCGATCGTGGTCCGGGCTTCCCCTGTTCCGCCGCCATTTCCCAGCCCCTTGTTTCGTTGGCATGACAAATAAATGAAACACAGGCCGGGTAGCTGGGGGCATGACCCAGACCTACCTGCAGACCGCGCTCGACCTGGCGCTTGCCATTGCGCTTGGCGCGGCCATCGGCATCGAACGGCAGTGGCGCCAACGCCTGGCCGGACTCAGGACCAACACCCTGGTGTCGCTGGGGGCGGCGAGCTTCGTGCTGTTCGCAGGCCTCTATCCGGGCGAGGCGAGCCCGACGCGGATTGCGGCGCAGGTGGTGTCGGGCATCGGCTTCCTGGGCGCGGGCGTGATCTTCAAGGAAGGGCTCAATGTCCGCGGCCTCAACACCGCTGCCACGCTCTGGTGCTCGGCCGCGGTCGGCCTGTTCGCCGGCGCGGGGGCGGTGTGGCCGGCGGTGATCGTGGCCACGGGCGTGGTGGGGGTGAACCTGCTGCTGCGGCCGCTGGTCGGGCTGATCAACCGCCAGCCGATCACGTCAGTCGAATCGGATCAGCAGTATGTCGTGAGCGTGGTCTGCCGCGGCAGTGACGAAGCGCATATCCGCGCCCTGATGTTCCAGGGCATCCATAGCGGGGACCTGCATCTGCGCGAGCTCGACAGCGTCGACATCGACGGCACAGACCGCGTGCAGGTCACGGCCTCCGTCACCGGCGCCGAGGCCAACAGCGCTGCGCTGGAGCAGATCGTGGGCCGGCTGAGCCTCGAAGCCTCCGTGACCGCCGCGCGCTGGCGGGTCGAAGAGCCCGCGCCAGCCTGACATCCCGGCGCGCCCTCCGACGAGGTATTGAAAGACCGCCGGTTTTGGCGATCATTGGCGGGTCAGGTGAGGGGGACACCATGACCAGGCGGGGGAGAGACAGTCGTCACGAGCGTAGTCCTTGGCGCTGGCCGCTTCCGGCCCTGCGCAAGGTTCGGCTGCGCACGTGGACAGTGCTGGCAATGATCATCTTTGCCGTGCTGGGTTCGGTGACCGCCTATCGTGGGGCGAAGACCGAGCAAGACACCGTCGTGATTGCCGGGAAGCTGGCGCAAGGCCAGTTGATCGAAGTCGGAGAGCGGCAGCGGCTGCGTATCCAGACCGTTTCGTCGGCAGCCCTGTGGGCACGCCAGGCCGCCGTACGGCTGGAGGGTCGGGCGCTTATGAGCAGCGCCGCGCAGGCCCGAAAGGAGAAGCGTACGGAAGACGCGGCCTGGCTTGCCATGCGCGCGCACGAGGAGTTCGCCGCAGCTCGCGCCATCAAGCTGATCCGGGAAAATCTCGGACCGACGAGGCGCTCGCCCGACGAGGAGAACAAGCTCGTGGCGGGCACGCTTGCCGAGCTGGGCTTTGGCACCTTTGTCCACTTCCAGGCGGCAGGGAGCACAGCTCGGGCAAAGGCGGAGGCCGCATCGTCGCATGCCGACGCCTGCCACAGATCGAACGGCGTAAGGCTCTCGCAGATCTGGTGCGAAACCCGCGAGCGGCTGGAGGAGCTGCACGAGCATGTACGGGTGTCGTCGCTCGGCGTCGCCCTGTTCGTGCTCGCGCTCACCTTCTTCACGGTCTCCGATGCGAGCGTGAGGACGCGGTGGCGGCGCCTCAAATGGGGCTTCTTCGCCGTCGGACTGTTGATGGGCGCGGTGGCGCCCGCCGTGGTCCTGATATGGGGCGACACGGCGTCCTGGCCGTATCTGCTGGGCGGCCTGGTTGCCACGCCACTGGTGTGGCTCGGTTTGCACTACGTCGTGGCTTATGCCGAACAGAAAGGCTGGATACATCCGGAGAAGCGCGAAGGCTCGATCCATTCCGAGGAGGTGATCTTCGAGCGCGCGGCGTTGCGCGCACCGGTGCTGGGCCATCACCTCGAGCATTGGTTCGGCGTCGTCACCATCGTCCTGATCGCCGTGACCGTGTTCGTGAGCGCCGCCGTCGGCTGGGGCTACAGCGTCGCCAATACTCGCGCCGACGCCGCCGCGGAGGATGCGCGCAACTCGGCGGCGGAGATGGTGATCCGCACCGCTGAGTTCTCCGCCCTTCAGACCGATCTGGCCCGCGAGGTCGCAGCCGGCATCGAGCGTCGTTTTCGGCTGGGCCTCGCCAACCAGCGAGGACAGCTCTCCGGGTCCGACGAGTCCATCAAGAGCCGGCACGACGACGAGGAGGCGCGCCATTCCAACGCGCTGCGCACCTTCAGGCCGCAGTTCGACGATATCAACGAGGTCATCGATCTGAAGGACCTCAATGTTGAAGACGATCCGCGCTTTCCCAACCGGCTGCTGTGGCAGTTCCCGCGCGTGCCGGTGATCGAGTCGCGGCCCCAGGACGAGCAGGAGCGTGCCGGGTTCGAGAATTACGAGCGCAAGAAGAGAAGCCGCAACGCCTACGAGGCCTTCGCCCTGTGGGACCTCGAGAGCGGTGAGAGCGTCGCGTGGCGTAACGTCGCCTCCAGCCTGCTGGCGGGCCTCATGGTCTTCGCCATCGCGCTCTATTTCCTGGGCCAGGCGCTCGCCATGGAGCCGACGCGCAGCGGCTATGTGTTGCTGGCGGCCGGCATCGCGTTCGTCGGCGTTGGCGTCGGTTCGAGCATGGTGTCGGCCTATCCGATGATCGGGTTGGCCAACTTCGCAGGCACGACGCCTCGGGCGATCGAAGCGGTGCTGTCGGAGTACAACTGCCCCGCCGTCTATTCAGTCCATGACAGTCCGGACAGGCGGCGTGAGCTGGCCGCCTACTTCTATTCGGTCGGGACGGCGCTGGGAGACAATTATTCCGACGACATCGACCTCGAGCGGGCACAGCATTACCTTGGCTGCGCCGTCGCGCTGAACGAAGAATTTGTTCTTGCGCGACTGAAACTGGCGAGCGTCCAGTCATTGCTGCGCTCACTCGACTTCATCGAACCCTATACAAGCTTGCCGGAGCGCAGCAAGGTGCGCAGCAGACCGGAACTGGCCGAGGCGCAGGACCTGCTGCAGCAATCCCGTCTCGATCTCTCCGCCGGCCAGCGCAACTCGCTCTCTTTCCGCGTCGCGTTCAACGGCCTGATTGCGCAGGAAGAGGAGGCCCTGAAGCTGGCGGACAAGATCGCCCAGGAGGCGCTGGACCTGGTGAAGGGCGGCAAGATCCTGGCCCGCGCCGACACCGAGGGAATGCTCAACTTCAATCTCGGTTTTGTCCGGCTGGCGCGCGGCCAGTTCGACGACGGGCGCCGGGCGTACCAGGCCGGCCGCGAGGTCGGAGTGGACGATGATTTGCGCGCATCGGCGCTTACCGATCTCGAGATACTGTGGTCGCTTCGCTGCGCAGGCGGCAAACCGCCGGCCGGGAGCACGTTTGACTGCCCGGGCCTCGGCAGCGCCATCACCGATATCCGGCAGACCGTGCTCGTCAAGAAGCCCGATGGGAATATACCGGCCACGGTGCAGCCGTTGCCGAAAGGCGATTTTGAGGCCAGGGCGACGGCCAATCACCTGGTCGTGCAGGTGCGCGGCGTCGATCCCGCGGTGGACGATCTGTGGCTGGTATGGTCGAGGCTGGAGCCTGATTGGGGCTCGTGGCGGACGATGCAGGAGCTCTCTCGACCGATTGCGGTGCCGCGCCAGAATGACGAGACGACCGCCATGAGTTCGGGCACGGTCAGGGTGGCGCGCTCCTATCTTCGCTCCTATTGGGGCGTGAAAAGTTGTCTCACCAAAGGTCGCTACCGCGTCACGCTCTATTCGCACGGCAGGCAGATCGCGGTACGCGACGATATCGTGCGCTCGACGCCGGGAATGAAGCCTGCGCGCTTCCCCGAGCTCAACCTCGAACTCTGCATGCCCGCCGACTGGAGCGTGATCCCGGAGCAGGCGGCGCCAACCCTGCAGCGGAGCAGCTACGGTATCGTTCGCCGCGTCATGAACGGCGCCGAGATGCCAGCGGCCTTCCTTTTCAGCTTCTACGTACCGACCGAAGCCGACGGCCTCGCGTCCTGCCTGGTGCCCGGCAACGACGTCCGCTGCGCCTACCGCGCGCTTGTGTCCCTCAAGATGATCAACGGCGACGAGCCGCTCGCCGCCTTCGAGAAGATGTCCGACTCGCTCGATCGCCGCGCCCTGGTGTATCGGACCTGGACGTCACAGGACGGCGGCGTGCATGTCGTCCTCGCCCGGGCGGATGCGGGTTCGCGCGAGCAGTTGTGGGACCTGCTCGAGTCGGCCGAGGTGATCTACGCCGAGAACGATATCGAGACGACGGCGCAAAAATAGCGGCGTCGCTGTCCCGCCTCCTGTTGCAATTGATACAAAACACGACCGCTCACGACACAATCAATACCGGCGATTGGGCTATACGACGGGCGTGCCGATGGGAGGGGTCTCATCGGCCGTTAATGTGGGTGCCGGCAGAAAAGAGCGAAGGGGTTCGCTCCGGGAGCCGGTGGGAAAATTGGGTGTCTCATGCGTCTCTTCGCCATTTTTTCGATCTGGATCATCGCCGGCCTCTGCGCGACCAGCGCGCTGTCCTCCACCATGGAGCAGGTCCTGACGCCGGCCGGTAACAGTGCCGAGTCGACGGCCTATGCGCCGCCGGCGCTGACCTCGATGAACTTCGCCGACCAGGTTCATCGCAGGTCCTAATCCGTCCGAAGATAGAGTGTCGCTGTGGCGCGAAGGCAACTTCGCCCACAGTTACGCTTTTGTCCCTCTTGACGCTGCGCTTCCCAACTTCCGCATATCGCGGATATGGCGAAGCGCAAACCAGGACGACCTGTTCAGTTCACATCGGTGATCGCATCGGCGATCTGCACGCGGCTCGCCGCGGGCGAGACGCTGCGTGCGATCTGCCGTGACCGGTCGCTGCCCGCCGAGGAGGTGGTGCGTGGCTGGGTGATCGACCGGCCGGCTTTCGCGGCGGCGTTCAAGCGCGCGCGTGAGATCGGCTACGCCACGCTCGCCGACCAGATCCTCGAGATCGCCGACGATGCCTCGGCCGACAGCTATGTCGACGACAAGGGCAAGCCGCGCGCCGACGCCGAGGCGATCCAGCGCTCGCGGCTGCGCATCGAGACGCGCAAGTGGCTGCTCATGAAGGTCCTGCCGCGCGTGTGGGGCGACAAGCCCGACACGGATGCCGCCAACGGCACGTTCCCACTGGAGGCGCTCGTGATCGGCAGCTTCAAGCCCAAATCGGAGCCCGACAAATGAAAGCCCAAGCCCTGAGCCGTGCCGAAGGGCCTGCCCTGAGCCGTGCCGAAGGGGCGGCCGACAAGATCCGTCTATGGCGCGAGAAACCGCAGGTGTTCGTGCGCGAGGTCTTGGGCGTCACGCCCGACGCCTGGCAGGACGAGGTGCTGGCCGCCTTCCCGCATCGCCAGCGGCTGGCGATGAAAGCCTGCAGGGGACCGGGCAAGACCGCGGTGGAGGCGTGGCTGGGGTGGAACTTCCTGCTGACGCGGCCGCAGCCCAAGATCGCCGCGGCCTCGATCTCATCCGACAATCTCGCCGACAATCTCTGGGCCGAGATGGCGAAGTGGCGCCAGCGATCGCCGCTCCTGCGTCAGACGTTCGAATGGACCCAAAGCCGGATCTTTGCGCGCGAGTATCCCGAGACCTGGTGGATGTCGGCGCGCTCGTGGACGCGCAGCGCCGACAGCCAGACACAGGGCCAAACGCTGGCGGGCCTGCATGCCGACTACATCCTGTTCATCCTCGACGAATCGGGCGGCATTCCCGACGCGGTGATGGCCTCGGCCGAGGCCGCACTCGCAAGCTGCGTCGAGGGCCACATCGTGCAGGCCGGCAACCCGACGCATCTCGAGGGGCCGCTGTGGCGCGCCTGCACGTCGGAGCGTGCACTGTGGCATCTCACCGAGATCACCGCCGATCCCGACGATCCCAAACGGACACCGCGTGTAAAAGCCGAGTGGGCGCTCGAGCAGATCCAGAAGTACGGCCGCGACAATCCGTGGGTGCTGGTGAACGTGTTCGGCCGCTTTCCACCGGGCTCACTCAATGCGTTGATTGGGCCGGACGAGATCGCCGATGCGATGGAGCGGCGCTACGAGGCCGCGACCTACAGCGAGGCCGCGCGCGTGCTGGGCGTCGATGTCGCGCGCTTCGGCGACGATGCCTCGGTGATCTTCCCGCGCCAGGGCCTAAACGCCTTTCCGCCGGTGCGGCTGCGCAACCTCGACGGCCCGCAGGGCGCGGGCGCTGTGGCGCGGACCTGGAGGGACTGGGAGGCCGACGCGGTGTTCATCGACGACACCGGCGGCTTTGGCGCGGCCTGGATCGACAATCTCCGCCTGCTCGGCCGTTCGCCGATCGGCGTCGGCTTCGCGCAATCGGCCAACTCAGCGAAGTACGCCAACAAGCGCGCGGAGATGTATTTCGAGGCGGTCGAATGGATCAAGGCGGGCGGCGCGCTGCCGGGGCGCAACACGCCCGGCCTCGCCGAGCTTGCCGCCGCGCTGACGCAGACCACCTACAGCTTCCGCGGCGACCAGCTCCTGCTCGAGCCCAAGGAGCAAGTGAAGGCGAAGCTCGGCTACTCGCCCGACGACGCCGACGCCTTCGCGCTCACCTTCGCGCAGCCGGTCCTGAAGCAATGGACCCGCGCCGTCGATCTCTCGCGCCTGAGGCGGGGGATCGTATAGCGCATCACAACCGGGAGTATGTTGAATGGAGATAGCTATCGGCTAGATTGAGCCTCAATCGAAAAGGCTGAGGCGCATGGTCGGGTCGAAGTGTTTCCTTTCCCTCCTGGCGGTCGGCACGGCCGCGAGCCTGGTCGGATGCTATGGCATACCGTCCTTCCCGCCATACAAGGCGCCCCGCCACTATGTCTGGGATCGCCAGACGTTTGACTATCGTCCTCCGATCAACACGTGGGCGGAATACCCCGAGATGGCCGAGAGCCTCAGGCGGGACGTGGAGCAAGAGGAGAGAAAGACAGCGACAACGAATCAAACCAACACAGAAGACATTGTCGTGACGATCCTCGAGCGCGCCGGTTATCGATGTGTCTCACGCAAAGAGCCGTCAGGCTGCAAGACGTGCCAAGTCTGTACCAACGTCGAGCCCGGTTATGCAAACGTAGAGGAACCCCAGATAGACATGCGCCAGCAAGCCATGGGGACGATCACGACGACGGTCTATGTCGGACCGGGATCGGATGTAAGGGCGCTCACTTACTGGAAGCGGCCCCCGGTGCAGCTGAAAAAGTCACCGTGATCATCGCACCGCTCGAGGCGTATTCGCGTCGAGCGTCGCAGATACGACCTAACATCAGTGATCGGCTTCGCAGATTGCGCCATCAATTCGGTGCCAATACGGCATTGACCCACTTGAATACAGTGCGTCGAGGGATTGGCGATTCAGTGTCCAACGCCGTAGATGAATAGGCCGAAGACTCCCAACAGAGAGATCTCGGCATGCCTAACCCGAACGACCTGAACTACAGCGACCTCACCGACACGCCGCCCAACCCGCTGCCGTCGCCGCCACCGAATCCGGGCCGGCCATCCAGGGGAATGCCTGGAGAAGAGAATATTGCTGCAAACAACGATCGCCCTTTGCCGGGGCCGATCAAAGGGGATGCTCCGTGGCAGATCGAGCTCCGCTATTTACCGATAGGGCCTCGAGGTCATGCCTACTTTGTGCTTGTAGATCCGCAGGGAAATCTTCGCGAAGAACTGCACGGCCTTGCTTATAGCAGGAACACGGGCAATGAACAGATCATGGGCAAGGACGGCGACAGATTGATGGGCTTTCGAGCCTCGGTGAAGCCAAAGATGGGATGGCAGCCACTCGTAGGTCATGTCGGCGATGGGTCTTATGAGGACATCGTCCAAAATAAGGAGGGGACCGGCAGGTGGCAAAGCGCAAAGGACGCACTAAAAGCGATCAACGAACAAAACTTCGACTACAAAGCCGATGATCCTGCTTTTGAATTCGGGTTGAGTGGGAGTGGCGGTCAAATCCAAAACAGCAATTCAGTTGCGTATACGCTGCTCCGTAGAATGGCATCGAATCCCAAAGATGATCCCGTCGCGCAGCAGGGATGGCAGGACAAATTCCCCGGCTGGGGGCGCGATCTGCTCAATCCCAACTACCGGCCTTATCGTTATCCCATCACCGCAGTGGAAGATCCCAGCCTCCGTCAGGGAAGTTCGCCCTGATCGCCCGGCGGTTGCTGACGTTCCGGGGAAAATCGAGGTCAGAAAAACCGGAATAGATGCCGCGGTCGGCCGGTAGTCCTCATCGTCGGGGGGTAGGCGATGAGGCTTGCGACCATACTGGCTGGCTTGGCGTTGACCGGGCTGGCCAGCCTTGCGATCGGCAGCATTGGCCGGGCTGCGGAGCCGCCGCCGTTGGTCCTCGAGAGCAAGATCGCGCTCGGGTCCGTGGCCGGGCGCATCGATCATTTCGCGCTCGATGCCAGCCATGGACGCCTGTTCGTGGCCGAGCAGGGCAATGACAGCGTCGCCGTCGTCGACCTGAAGGAGGGCAGGGTTGCCCACCGTCTCTCCAGCCTGCGCGAGCCGCATGGCATTGCGTACCACGCCGCCACCGGCACGCTTTATGTCGCCAACGCCCGCGACGGCTCGGTGCGCCTCTACCAGGGACCTGACTTCGCGCCGGCCGGCACCATTCCCCTTGGCGACGATGCGGACAACATCCTCCTCGATCCGCGCCGCGATCGCATCGTGATCGGCTACAGCCGGGGCGCGCTGGCGGTGATCGATCCGGCCATTCGACAGAAGGTGGGCGAGATCTTCCTGTGGGGGCATCCGGAAAGTTTCCTGTTCGATCACTCCGGGGCGCGGCTCTTCGTCAATATTCCCGAGGCGACGCAGATCGCCATCGTCGATGTCGCGCGCGGCGAGCAGACCTCGATCCTGGACATGGGCGGCGCGCACTCGAATTTTCCGATGGCGTTCGACGCCGACCGGCACCGGCTGATGATCGCTTTCCGCAATCCCGCCCGGCTCTCGGTCTTCGATACCGATTCGGGTAAGCGCGAGGCCGATATCGACACCTGTCGCGACGCTGACGACGTCTCTATCGATGGTCGGCGTCAGCGCATCTATGTGAGCTGCGGTGAAGGCAACATCGATGTCTTCGACACGAAGGAGCGATTCGCGCGGATTGCGCGGCTGCCCACCGTCAGCGGCGCCAGCACGTCTCTCTTCGTGCCGGGCCTGGCCGCACCGGGCACCGACCGTCTCTATCTCGGCGTGCACGCCACGCGGACCGAGCCGGCGACCGTCTGGGTCTTCCGCCCGCAGCCCTGAGCGCGCGCTTTCCGGTCAGCTCTCGAAGATCAGGCAGGTCGTCGTGCCATGGACGAGCAGGCGGCCGTCCTTGTCGGTCACGCGGCCTTCGGCGGTGCCGACGCGGCGGCCGCAGTTGATCACGGTGCCCTCGGCGCGGATCAGCCCGGTCTGGGGCGTGATCGGGCGCACGAACGAGATCTTGAATTCGAGCGTTGTCGAGCCCACGCCCTTGTCCAGCGTCGACTGGACGGCGAGCCCCATGCAGCTGTCGAGCATCGTGGCGGCGAGGCCGCCATGCACCGTGCCGGAGGGATTGAGATGGGTGTCCTTCGGCTCGGCCGTGATGACGACCCGTCCTTTCTCCGCCTCGACGATATCGTAACCCAGCGTCTCGGCGATGGTGTTGAGCGGCAGCGTTCCGTCTGCGAGCCCCTGGACGAACTCCAGGCCGGTCATCTCCTTGCGCTTGTCGCTGCTCACGGTCCCATAGGTCCGGCCGGCCGCTCCGTTCTGCATCGTTTCTCCTTCCAGGGTCACTGATCGGCGGCGAACATTCCGGTTCCCGGCAAACTTGTCTCGCGCTTTTCGGACTCTGTCGTTCGGAAGGGGGATTGTCATCCTGAGTGAAGCGAAGGATCTAGCGTCGCCAACTGAGTCGCTGATCGTCGCGCGAGGTCCTTCGCTTCGCTCAGGACGACAAGAGATCTCATATTCCTCTCCCTTGGGGGAAAGGCGAGGAGAGGGGGAGGTGTTACGCCCCGACGGGCCTGCCGGCATCGGCGAGGATGCGGCCGCCGATCAGGACGAACGAGACGCCGGCGGCGCGTTCGATCCAGTGGCGCGCACGCGTGAAGCGGCGCATCACCGGCGCCGACGACATGAAGAGCGACACGATCGTGTACCAGATGAGCGAGCTCGCCATCACCAGCGCGATCATCAGCACCATCAGCCAGCCGGGTGTGCTGGCGGTCACCGCGGTCGCGAACACGCTCGCGAAGAGCACGATCGCCTTGGGGTTGGTGAGCGTCACCAGGAAGCCGAAGACCAGCGCATTGCCTTTCATCGGGCCGCGCGGAACATCATCCGCGTCAAGCGCCGCGGGCTTGGCGCGCAGGAGCCGGATGCCGAGATATATAAGGTAGGCCCCGCCCAGCACGCGCACGGTCCAGGTGAGCCACTGGTATTCGACCAGCACGGCGGAGAGGCCGAGCAGGCTCAGCGTCGCGTAGAGGCCGAGGCCGGTCGTGACACCCATTGTTGTCAGAAGCCCGCCGCGCGTGCCGCGCGTCAGCGAGGAGCGCACGACGGCCACGAAGTCGGGCCCCGGCAGGATCAGCGCCGGGATGAAGATGCCGAAGACGGGCAGCAGCACGTGCAATGCATGCATTGGTCGCTCATTTTCTGGCTGGCGAGGTCGCCCGGCATTCTTAACTGCATCCTGCGACCGCGACAATCGTTGTCGCTCCGTACCGAACGACCCGTCCCGGGAGCAGTCAATGTCCTTCGATCTTCCCTCTTTGGGGAATCTCGCCGTGATCTACGGCATTCGCTTCATCTCGGCCATCGTCATCGCCTTGATCGGATGGTGGCTTGCCGGCGTGATCGAGAGGATCACGCATCGCGCGCTCCTCAAGACGGCGCACATGGATGTGACGGTCGGGGCGTTCCTCTCGAGCCTTATCTATTACGCCGCCCTCGTGGTGACCTTCGTCGTGATCCTGCAGATCGTCGGCATCGAGGCCACCAGCCTTGTTGCGGTGCTGGGCGCCGCTTCCCTCGCCATCGGTCTCGCCTTGCAGGGCACGTTGTCGAACATGGCGGCGGGCGTCATGTTGCTGATCTTTCGTCCGCTGCGTATCGGCGACAGCATCGAGGTCGCGGGCAAGAGCGGCACGGTGAAGAACCTCAATCTGTTCATGACGGAGCTGGCGAGCGCCGACAACGTCCAGGTCCTGATCCCGAACGGCCAGGTCTGGGGCACGGCGATGACCAACTTCTCGGTCTATCCAACCCGCCGCGTCAGCGTGGCTTTCGTGGTGCCGTTCGACCGCGATCCCGAGGGCACGGCCGCGCGCCTGCTGGCGACCCTCAAGAGCGACCAGCGCGTGCTCGGCGCGCCATCGCCCAATGTCGCTGTATCCAATATCACGGACAAGGGCGCCGAGATCCTGATGGAAGCCTGGGCCAACGCGGCCGACGCCGGCGCCGTGCGCACCGACTACGTTCGCCAGTCAGTCGATGCGCTGAAGCCGCGTTGAATCGCGCGCGACTCGGTCACGGAGAGTCGACGTGGCACTGCACCGAGTCGACGAAGGTTTCCGCCGGCGGTCCATAGATCGCTAAGCCCACGCGTTCGCCGCCCGCGATCGGTGGCAGGAGGCCGCGCGTGCGCTCGACGGTGCGGCCGCCATTGTTGAAGACGCAGCCGACGATGGGCGAGAAGGTGCTGGCCGAATTGTTGTTGAGATAGAGCACCGTGCGCCAGCGCCGGCTGGGCGCCACGCTGAGGCTGACATTATCGATATTGACCAGCGGTACGGTCGGGCCGGCGGTGATCGGCACGGTACCGACTTGCTGCATGCCGACGTCCTGGTCGATCACGCCTTGCGCGGTGGTGGTCTGCTGGCGCGGATTGAAGGCGCGGTCGCTGGGCGAGGTTGGCTTGCCGCCTCCGGCGCCTTCGCCGACGTTGGACGGCGTCCAGATCTGGCCGGTCTTGGGATCGCGGAACTGCGGTTCGTTGGGCATCGGCTGCGCCGTCGCATTGATCTGCGGCCGCGGCGCCTGCGCGGATGCGGCATGGGTCAAGGCGAACGCCGCGAGCCCCGCGACGCTTGCGAGAGTTGTCATGGCGATCAGCTGTCGAGAGCGGTCGATCATGTGTACCTCCTTGCGCGCATTGTTCGATGTGCCGCGCATGAGCGCAACGCGCATTTCGTTTTCATGTTCCTCGCTCCCGCTGGGGACAGGAGGAAGAGTGGTCCTTGACGATTTGCACAGCCGCTGTCAGTTTCCGCGCCGTGGTTCCCGCAAGGGATCAAAAGGGAACGCGGTGCAAGCCGCGGCTGCCCCCGCAACTGTGAGCGGCGAGCGCCCGACCGTGTTGCCACTGGAACGCTGATCGTTCCGGGAAGGTGGTCGGGGGCTAGGACCCGCAAGCCAGGAGACCTGCCACACGCCGCGGTCACGCGCGAACGCATCGGGCGGGGTGTCCTGGTGGGTCGATTGACTCGTCGTTGCCTGTGCGCAGGTGGCGCGGTCGGTCGGCGGTTCGCGGTGACGGATGTTGTGCCGCGAGTCCGTCGTGTCGAACCCGTCGTCTGTCTTCCTTGATCGACCTGCCATCGATCCGCCAATCATAGAGCCGCTCGAGCTCTACGCCGCGGCGATCGACACCTCCGACTATGTGGCGCGCGTGGCGCCTGTCGTGCGCGATCTCGTCCCGGCGGTCGGTGCCTTGCTCGATGTCGGCGCCGGCGGCGGACAGCTCGGCGCGGCGCTGCATGAGGCGCCCTTCCCATGGACCGCGATCGAGCCGTCGCCGTCGATGCGCTTCAGGCTTGCCGCCTTGCCTGTGCCGCCGCGCATCGTGCCGCAGGGTTGGGAGGAGGCCTACATCGCGCCGGCCGCCCACGACAGCGTGCTGGCGGCGACCATGCCGGCCGTGTTCGACGCCGAGCGCTTCCTCACGCGCTGCCGAAGCTGGGCCCGACGCACCGTCGTGTGGGTCGTGCCGGCGCAGTTGGGCCCGCGCGGCCTCTGCTTCGCCGGCTGCCTGCCGCGCGAATGGCACGGCGAGGACGAGACGCCGGGCGTCGACCTCGTGCTCGAAAGCCTGCCGGCATCGATGCCGCCCGACGCCATTGCCTTCGTTCTCTGGACCTTCACCGGCATCGTGAAGGATCTCACGCGGCTTGCCGCCTGGCTCGCCGATCGCCTCGGTTGGCCCGCCTCAGATGCGCGCCGCGCCGAACTTGTTCGCCATCTCGAAGCGCAAGCCAGGCCGCACGCCGCCGGCCATCGCCTCGACATTCCAAGAAAATCAGCCGTTCTCGTTTGGGGGAGAGCATGAGTGTTATGGAAACAGGTCGCACCGCGGGTGCCAAACCAACGGTGTCATCCCGAGGCGTAGCCGAGGGACCTTTTGCGGGGTCCGATCAAAGGTCCCTCACTTCAGCGCGCGGTTGCCGCGCGCGATTCGCGATGACACCGGTGGTGTTGGTGCTCTTCGGTGCGGTGGTGTGGACATCATCTGCTTTCGCGCAGAACACCCAGAACACCACCGTGATGCCGGAGACCGTGGTCACGGCGACGGGGCGGGAGGAGCCCGTGACCAACGTCGTGAGTACGGTGCAGGTGATCGACGGCGACAAGATCACGAAGTCGACGGCCAAGTCGGTGACCGATCTTCTGGCCGAGAATGCGGTTGGCTTCATGAGCCAATGGACCCAGGGCCAGACCTCGCTCAACATCCGCGGCGGCGCGACCGAAGGGCAGGGCCGCGACTTCAAGAGCGAGGTGCTGGTTCTGATCAACGGCCATCGCGCCGGCACCGCCAACATTTCCAAGCTCTCCACCGCCGACGTCGAACGGATCGAGATCGTGCGCGGGCCGGCCTCGGTCGTGTAC
Organism: Alphaproteobacteria bacterium; assembly: GCA_017308235.1. GTDB lineage: Bacteria > Pseudomonadota > Alphaproteobacteria > Reyranellales > Reyranellaceae > Reyranella. Next base: position 153,875 of record JAFKFL010000014.1, read on the forward strand.
GGCAGCCAGAACATGGGCGGCGTGGTGAACATCATCCTGAAGACCGGCCGCACCGCGCCCGGAACGCTCGTCGAGATGGACTCGGGTTCGTTCGGACTGATCGAAGGCAAGCTGCAGAATGGCGGCCTCTACAAAGGGGTCGACTGGTATCTCGGCCTCAACGGCGGCAAGCAGGATGACTACCAGGTGGGCGGTGGCCAGGTGGAGCTGAACACGGCCTGGAGCCGCATGGGCGGCACGGGCGCGCTCGGCTGGCAGATCGATGACGACAATCGCCTCGACATGACGGTTCGCACCGACGGCGTCTACAACACCGGCTTCCGCGGCTCGGGCGCCAACATCTTCGCCTTCGATACCCGCTACAACCAGTCGATCGATGTCAGCTACAACGGCAAGACGCCGGACGGCCGCGGTCATCTCTTCGTCCAGGGTTATTACGTGCAGGACGTCGATGATCTCAACAACCCATCGCCGCTCAGCAATCTCAATGCGCCGGCGTCGCGCACCTGGACCGATCACAACCATCGCATGATCGACATCGAGGGCGTGCGGTTCCAGCCGCGCTACAAGGCCTGGTCGTCCAACGAACTTCTGGTCGGCGTGGATTGGGAGCGGAGCTGGATCACTTCCTATCGCTTCCGTGCCGGCGGGCCTGCGGTGACCCAGCTTTCGCCGCAGGACAACAACGAGACCGACAACGTCTGGGCCGTCTATGCCGAGGATTCGCAGACGTTCTTCGACGATCGTCTCATCGTGCGCGGTGGCGTGCGCCAGACCTGGGGCACGACCACGCTGCTCCCGACGCCCAACGCGCCGACGCTGATCCCGGGCAGCGTCGACTATCAGGCCACGACCTACTCGGCGGGTGCCATATTGAAGGTGACGGATTGGATGACGACCCGCTTCGGCGCCTCGAGCGGCTTTCGCGCGCCGACCGCGACCGAGCTCGGCGCGAACTTCACCGTCACGCCGATCGGCAATACCATCTTCGGCAATCCCAACCTCAGCCCGGAGAGGAGCAATCAGCTCGAACTGGGCGGCAGGATCACCACGAAGAACGCGTGGCTCGATCTCGCGCTGTTCCAGAACGTGATCAGCAACCGCATCCAGGCGGTGACGATCTCCTCCCGGGGCGGCGTTTCGATCTCGCAATACCAGAACAATCCCGGCGATATCCTCGTCCAGGGCCTGGAGCTGCAGGGTGAAGCCGATATCCCGCGCCTGCTGGGGTTTTCGGTGCGCGAGGGCGAGCGCTGGAGCCTCTGGAGCAACGGCTACTATAACTTCTCAATGACCGACTATGGTGCAGCGCTCACCGGCGCCAATTCGAGCCAGGCCACGCGCATCAACCAGTACGGGCTCTCGATCGGTACGCGCTACAGCCGCATCGATGGCGAGATGCCGTGGAGCGTACAGCTCCATGGCGTGTTGCGTGGACCCATGTGGTACAACACCGAGGAAGCGCTCTCGCCGGTCTACTTCCCGGGCCAAGTGCGCAACGTTACGGTGTACGAGAAGGGCGCGTTCTGGGTGCTGAACACGCGTTTCGAGATCGAGCCGCACAAGGGCGTGACCTTTTTCGCCGCGGTGAACAACCTCCTGGACGCGAACCAGGACCCGATCTTTATCGCGCTCGACCAGAATCCCTGCCGCGCCAATCTTGCCGCCCAGAACGGCTCATGCGGCAACTCGATGATGGGCCGCGAAGTGGTTGCGGGCGTCAAGGTGCGGTTTTGATCGACCGCTGGGGGCGCGCGACTCGGGATGACACCGAGTTTTTGGCGCACGGCTTACGCCAAATCAAAAGTGTCATCCCGAGGCGAAGCCGAGGGACCTTTGCACTTCTCGTGATGCTCTTCGCTTCGCTGGCTCACGCCGAGCCCGTCACCGTGCACGACGCGTTCGATCGCACGGTGACGTTCGCCCAACCGCCGCAGCGGATCGTGCCGATCTTTGCGTCGAACACCGAGATCGTGGCGTCGCTCGGCCTCGCCGATCGCATCGTCGGTATCGAGGCCTACACGCGCTTTCCACCCGAGGTGCTCGACCGGCCGCTGGTCGGTGGCCGGCTCGGCTTCTCGGTCGATGCGATCGTGGCGCTGCGGCCCGATTTGGTGGTCGTGACGCCCTCGCGCCAGGCGGCGAGCCAGCTCGTCGATCCGATGGAGCGGCTGGGCGTGCCGGTCCTGGTGTTGCTGGGCCGCAGCGTCGAGGAGATTCTCACCAACATCCGGCTGGTGGCGCACGTCGCCGGTGTGACAGAGCGCGGTGAAACCGTGGCGGGACGCTTCGCCGACCGGCTGGCGCGCGTGGCGTCGCGCGTTGCAGGCGAGGCGGCGCCCACGGTTGTCATGATCACCGGCCGGCTGGGCAATGGCCTGATGCTGGTCGCGCGCGAAGGCACATACACGGGCGACGCGATCGTGCGCGCGGGTGGGCGCTTCGCGCTGCCGCGGACGGCGACGCTGGCGCAGGTCTCACCGGAATCGATCCTCCGTTCAGACCCGGACGTTCTCCTGTGGGCGGGCAGCGAGAGCGATCTCAAGGCGCTGATCGCGGAACCCGGTTGGGCCGATCTGCGCGCCGTGCGTACGGGCCGCGCGTTCGCGGTGAGCCGCACCGAGCTTCTCATTCCCGGGCCGCGCACCATCGACGGTATCGAGCACCTTGCTGAATTGTTTCATCCGACGAGGAAGGGCCGATGAGAGTCTGGCTCGGCCTCGTGCTCGCCTTGCTGCTTGGCCTTGCTGTTGCGGCTTGTGCGGGCGCGCTCTGGGCCTCGCCGGCCGATATCTGGCGCGCGTTGTCGGGCGATCCGTCGATGGCGAGTCGGCTCCTGGTCGAATGGCGGCTGCCGCGCGTGCTGGCGGCGGCGCTGGTCGGCGCGCTGCTGGGGCTGGGCGGCACGATCTATCAGGGGGTGTTCCGTAATCCGCTGGCCGAGCCGTACCTGCTGGGATCGGCGGGCGGCGCGGCGGTGGGCGCGACGGTCGCGCTGCTGGTGCCGCTCGCGTTGCCGCAGTCCCTGCTGCTGCCGGTGCTCGCCTTCGCAGGCGCCTGGGGGGCGACGATGCTGGTGCTGGGCATCGCGCGCGTTGCAGGCGCGGTCGATGCGGCGGGGCTGCTGCTCGCGGGCGTCGCGGTCGCGGCGATCCTGGGCGCATTGCGCTCGTTCCTGATGCTGGCGCTCTCCGACGAGACGGTGAGCCTGCAGGTCGTGATGAGCTGGGTGCTGGGCGGCATCCAGACCCCGAGCTGGCGCGGCATTGCGTTGCTTGCCGCGATCGCGCTTGGCTGTCTCGGCCTCTCGCTGCTGTTCGCCCGCCGCCTCGATCTCTTGGGCCTCGGCGAGACCATGGCGACCGCCTTCGGTCTCGATACGCGCCGTGTCGTGGCTGAGGCGGTGCTTGCGGGCTCGGTGATCGTGGCGGCGGCTGTCGCGTTCGGCGGGCTGGTCGCGTTCGTGGGACTTGCCGCTCCCCACATCGCACGCTGGCTGGTGGGGCCGCTGCATAAGCCGTTGTTGCCGGCCTCGGCGTTGGTGGGCGCGATTGTCGTCACGCTGGCCGACGCGATCGCCCGCGCCGCACTGCCGCCGGCCGAGATCCCGCTCGGCCTGGTGACGGCCATCGCCGGCGGGCCGTTCTTCATCCTGCTGCTGGCGCGGCGGCTGCGCACATGAGTTCGCTCGCCGCCGAATCGCTCACCGTGAAACGCGAGCGCGCGACCTTGATCGACGGCGTGTCGCTGTCGCTGGGACCGAGCGGCTCGGTGGCCGTGATCGGCCCCAATGGCGCGGGCAAGTCGACGCTCCTGCGCACGCTTGCCGGTGTCGACACGCCGACGTCGGGTTGCGTGCGGCTCGACGGCCAGGATCTCGCCGGTCTTGCGAGCGCCGAGCGGGCGCAGTCGATCGGCTTCCTGCCGCAGACCTTCGAGCCGCATTGGGACCTCTCCGTCGCCGATCTTCTGGAGCTGGGGGCGGCGCGGGCCACGGCGTTGCCGGCCGATGCCGTCGCGAAGGCGAAGCGCACGTTCGAGCTTTTGGGCCTCGAGGCGCGGCGCTGGTCGACGCTGTCGGGCGGTGAGCGGGCACGCGTGCTGCTGGCCACGGTACTGGTCGTCGATCCCCCCGTCCTGATCGCCGACGAGCCTTCGGCGGCGCTCGACATTCGCCATCGCCTCGAGACGATCCGGACGCTCGCTGCGCGTGGCAGCGAGCGATTGTCGGTCGTGGTGGTGCACGATCTCGATCTCGCCTTTCGCTTCTTCGAGCGCGTCGTGCTGCTGGTTGCGGGCAAGGTCGTGGCTGACGCACCGGCACATGACCTGATCCACGACCCATGCCTCGATGAGGCGTTCGGCGTGCGCTTCGAACGGCTGAAGCTGGATGGACGCTGGCTCTTGCGGGCCGACTCGTGAAGGCGTGGCGTCAGAATGCCTTGGCGACGGTGAAGCGCAACGCGATCGGCTCGACGGGGTGGAAGTGGACGTCGTTTACGCCGGCGAGCGGTTCGCCGGGCAGGCGCGAGGTATAATAGTACGAGACCTGGTCGGCCTGGGTATTCAGAAGGTTCAGCACATCGAGCGTTAGCTTGAGCCCGTTCTGGAAGGTGTAGCCCACACGTGCGTCGAACAGCGAGGTCGCGCCGGACCAGACGCTGCCGTCCTCGATCAACGGCCGAGCGCCGAAGAAACGCCAGCGCATCGCGCCGAACCAGCCGGTGTCCTCGCCCAGCGTTATGCCGGCCGACGCCACGACCGCCGGCGCCTGGGGGATGTAGTCGCCGACCGGGTTGTTGGTGTCCTGGAAGCGGGCATAGGTGTAGGCGAAGTCGGCGTCGAATGTTGCCCATGAGATCGGGCGGTAGCGGTTGGTCCATTCCACGCCGATGCGGCGGCTGGCGCGGCTAGGCTCGGTGTCGCCGGCATCGCCGCTGAACACCAGCTCCGAGTCGAATTCGAGAATGAAGATGCTGAGCGTCGAATCGAGGCCCTTGATCGCCTGCATACGAGCGCCGATCTCCGCACCGCGCGAGCGCACCAGAAGCGGGGCGCCCTGGGCGATGCCGCGCACGTCGTTGGAATGGAAGCCGAAGCCGGCGTTGAGGTAGAACTCGGTCTTGTCGAATGGCCCGAACACGAGGCCGAGCTTGGGGCTCGGCAGGAAGGAAGCGGTCTGGCTCGAGGCGCTTGAAAGGCTGCTCTCGTCGGTCGCCCAGTACATGTCGCCGCGCATACCGAGCGTGGAACGCAGCCAGCGGTTCCACTGCACCTTCTCCTCGAAATAGAGGCCGGCGCTGGTCTCGTTCACATGGTCGGTGCGGATGGTCGAGAGCGGCGTGCGCTGGAAGGTGTTGAACAGGCCGACATCGATATTGTCGTAGCGCAGCTGCAGGCCGATCGTGCCCTCGGCCTCGTAGCCCAGGAGCTTATGCTTCACCGCATGGCTGGCGGTGAGGCCGAGGATGCGGCGCTTGTCGCTTTGCTGGAACTGGTCGCCGTTGTCGGGGTCGTTCAGGAAATAGGTGAAGTTGTTGTAGAGGTTCAGCGTCGAGTAGATGAAGTAGGCCTCGATCTTGTCGGTCGTCGTTTCGTCCTTGCGGCCCCAGCGGCCAGACAGCGAATAACGCTGGCTGTCGCCGCCGTCGGTCGGATCGATGCCGCTGAAGCGGCCGATCGACCCGTCGAAAACGGCGCGCTGCGGCACCTGGTCGGTCGAATGCCAGGAGTTGGTGTAGGCCATCGCGGTGATCGAGAGGCCATTGTCGCGCGTGCCCTCGCTGTAGCTCAGGACGCCGTTGTACTTGCGCACCGCATCGGGGATTTGCCACGGGCCGTCGTAGCGCTCGATCTCGAACGCGCCCGTCAGGAAGCCATTGCCCGCCGGCATGGTTCCCGCCGCGAGCCCGCGCCAATAGCCGAAGCTGCCGCCGGTGGCGGAAACCAGGTCCTTTTCCAGCCGATCGGCATAGAGGAGGCGGAGGGCGCCTGCCGAGGAGAAATCGCCTTCCTGCGCCCAGTAAGGACCCTTGCGCACGGTGAGGCTCTCGACCAGCTCGGGGATCAGGAAGTTGAGATCGGCATAACCCTGGCCATGAGCGTGGGTCGGCATGTTGATCGGCATGCCATCGAGCCAGATCGAAATGTCGGTGCCGTGGTCGAGATTGAAGCCGCGCAGGAAATACTGGTTGGCTTTGCCTTCGCCTGAATGCTGGGTGACGATGAGGCCCGGGGTGGCTTCCAGGATCTCGGCTGGCCGGCTGATCGGGCGCGTGTTCAGGGTCTCGCCCGAAAAACGCTGCTCGGAGGCGGCGTCGGTCGGCTGGCGTTCGAGCTCGGCCGGAGCGGTGACGGTGATCGCGGGCAGGACGGTGGAGGCACCGGTCGGGGCCGCGCTTGGCCCTGCTATGGGACTGGGCGTTTGCGCCCGCGCTGTGGCCAGCGGGACGAGCGACAAGGCAAGGAGAAGGGTGGCCTTCGTATGCACTTTCCGTATTTTGTGCATACGGCGGTAGCAGCACAACAGGAGATGGCGACATGCAGCGCATCACGCTTTCGATCGACGACGATCTCGCGGCGACGCTCGACCGTCATGTGCGGCGGCATGGCTACGCCAGCCGGTCCGAGGCACTGCGCGATATCCTGCGGGACGTGCAGGCGCGCGAGCGCCTTGATGAGAGAAAAGCGGGGGCGGGGGCGGCGAGAAGCGGGTCAGCCGGCGACGCTTTCTGCGTCGCGACCCTCGCCTATGTCTACGATCACGAGACGCGCGCGCTGGGCCAGCGGCTCACCCAGGCGCAGCATCGCCATCACGACCTGCAGGTGGCCACGATGCATGTCCATCTCGACCACGACTCCTGCCTGGAGGTCGCCATCCTGCGCGGCCCGGCCGCCGAGCTGCGGGCGCTCGCGGACGAGACCACAAGCCAGCGCGGCGTGCGCCACGGGCAACTTCATCTCATCCCGGCGGAGGTTCGGCACGATCGCCATGTTCACGGGCGACATGTTCATGGGCGCCACGTCCGCGGCAGTAGCGGCCGCACGCACACTCATATCAAGGCGTGAGGTAGATCGGCGTGAGCTAGCGGGAAGAGGCGAAGCTCGCTTCGGGACGGCTCGGACCTGACCAGGCGTCCGGCGGAATGTTCAAGCCCACAGCAGGAGCCGGTCGCTCGCCGGGCATCTGAAGCTTGCCGTCAACGGCCTGTTGCTGTCCGGTCGAATCGCAGGCGGTGGCTAGAAGGAGGGTGAGCAGAGCTGGAACGACGGCGATGGCTTTCATGGCAAGCTCCTGCAGCTGCGGGAACTTAACAGGAAAGAGCACCTCCGAGTTGCATCACGTCCTGGCGAGGTCATGGCGGGCCGGCTCCAGTCGCCAGCCGTCAGTGTGCTGCCAGTCGTCAGTGTGCTGGTGGTGTGGAATCGCCGGCGGCGTTGCGTTCGAGGTCGTCAGCCTGATGTTCCAGTTCCTCGGCATAGCGCAACAGCCGGGAACGATCCGCGTCCTGCGTGAGCTGGCGGGCCAATCGCTTGGCGCGACTGGCTTCCGCCCGCGTGACCCGCGCCTTCTGCAAAAGCTCCGTCCTGGACATATAAGGACACAAGGCAATTAGCCAACTGACCGTACTGCTGCTGGTAGCAACGCACTTGAGCCTGCGAAGGTTGCATCACAGGTCGAGGTCATCCGCGAGCAGGCGGTGGGCGATCGTTCGGCGCAGGATCTCGTTAGTGCCGTCGGCGATGTTCACCGCGCGCAGGTCGTGCCAGGCGTGGGTGAGGTGCAGCTCGTTGGTGAGGCCGATGGCGCCGTGCGCCTGCATGGCGCGATCGACCGCCCTGAGGCCGATCTCGACTGCATAGGCCTTGGTCATGGAGAGTTCCTTGATCGCCGGATCGCCGCGATCGAGGAGCTGCGCCACGTTGAGGCCCATCAAGTGCGCTGCGTGCAATTCCATCGCCGATTCGGCGAGTGGGAAGGTCACGCCCTGATAGTCGGCGATCTTCCGGCCGAAGGCCTCGCGCTGCTTGGCATAGTCCAGCGCCTTCTCGAGCGCCCAGCGGCCGAGCCCGACGGCGCGCGCGGTGTTGTAGACGCGGCCGAGCGACACGCCCAGCAGGCCGATCTTGAAACCGTCGTGCAACGTGCCCACGAGCTGGTCGGGCTCGACGCGTACGCCGTCGAACACGAGCTGGCCCTCGTTGCCGCCGGCATGACCGAACATGCGGATCACGCTCTCGACCTCGAAGCCCGGCGCCTTGGTCGAGACGAGGAAAGCGCTGATGCCGCCCTTCTTGGCGCGCGCCCGTTCGGGATCGGTGATGGCGAAGGCGATCACCCAATCGGCTTGCGGCGAGTTGGTGGTCCAGATCTTGCGGCCATGCAGGCGCCAGCCGTTGCCATCAGGCTCGGCGCGCGTCTTGATCATCGCCGCGTCCGAGCCGGCGCCGGGCTCGGAGAGGCCGAAGCACATCGAGGTGCGGCCGGCCATCATGTCGGCGAGGATGGTGTCGCGTGCCTGCGGCGTGACCTCGCGCAGCACGACGCTCGGCCCGAACGCCCAGTGGCTCACCACATAGGCGCCGAGCCAGTGCTGCATGCCGCACTGGCGGTAGATCTGCTCCCAGGCGACGAAGTAGGCGAGGAGCCCGAGCCCGCCGCCGCCGAGTTCGGTTGGCACGCACATGGTGTAGAAGCCGGCCCTGGCCGAGGCCATGCGCACCTCGCGCATCAGGGCCACGACCTCGGCGGCGTAGCGGCCGTCCTTGGCATAGAGGCGCTGCGGATCGCTCAGCAGGTCGTGGTGCCGTTCGTGGCGCGGCACCACCTCGGCGCGGATGAAAGCGGCGATGCCCTCGCGTACCGCCGCGATCTCCTCCGGCAGCTCGAGAGCAATCGCCGACATGGTCTGCCGTCCGCCTAGACGAACCGCGCTGAGATCGAGCCGAGCGGGCCGTAGTCGACGTGGAAGGTGTCACCGGCATGCGCCTCGACGATGCTGGTGAAGGAGCCGCCCAGCACGAACTGGCCGGGCTCGAGCGCGATGCCGAACGGGTGGAGCTTGTTGGCGAGCCAGGCGACGCCGTTGGCCGGATGGTTCAGCACGGCGGCCGAGACGCCCGATTCCTCGATGACGTTGTTGCGATGGCAGAGCACGCCGACCCAGCGCAGGTCGACCTCCATCGGCTTGATCGGCCGGCCACCGATGATCAGCGCGGCGTTGCCGGCATTGTCGGCGATGCTGTCCAGCACCGAGCGCGCTTTGTTGGTCTCGGGGTCGATGCGGTGCGTGCGCCCGTCCACGATCTCCGCCGTCGGCACGATATAGTCGGTGGCGCTCAGCACGTCGAAGATGGTGCAGTTGGGGCCGCTGAGGCGCTTGCCGATCACGAAGCCCAGCTCGCATTCCAGCCGCGGCGTGATGAAGCGGCTCATCGGGATCTCCGCCCCCGTGCCATAGAACATGTCTTCCATCAACGCGCCGTAGTCGGGCTCGGTGATGTTGGCCTGGCGCTGCATGGCGCGGGAGGTGAGGCCGATCTTGTGGCCCTTGATCGGATTGCCGCGCTCGACCTTGAGCTCGACCCACCGGCGCTGGACGGCATAGGCGTCCTCGGTCGTGAAGCCCGGATACTGTATCGACGGCGGCCGGATGCGGTTGCGGCTCTTCTCCGCGCCGTCGAGCGCGCGGGCGATGCTGTCGATGGTCGATTTATCAAGCATGTCACTTTCCCCCTTCAGGTTGGGGAAGGTGTAAGGCCGCGCGGCGGCCCGTCAAGAGCTACGATGCGCTGGCTGCCCTCCAGGCGGCGCGATCGCCGGGTCCATTGTCATCGTAGGGAAACAGCGTCACCGGGAATGGAAATGCGTGCGCCCAATCGATTGCCTCGGTCAGCGAGCTCTGTCTGGGCTCGATACTATTGCCGGGTTGAAGACATCAGCTTCGTTGGTCGAAGAATTTGAGAAGCGTCTGGGGATCGAGCTTTGCCGCTTGGAACTTATCAACCAGGATTTCTGCAAAGACGTCGTCTGGGTAGCGCTGGTCGCTCGACATCAGCATCAAGCGCAATAGCGTTCAACGACCCGTTGACGGATCTCCGCTTCGTTCATGGATGAGGTTCCCTCCTCACTAGCTACTACATCGTCTGGTCTGGACGCGACCGAGCAGGATCGATCGGCGTCTCGAAGGTGATCTCCGGATCCTCGATCTCCTGCAGGTCGCTATGGACTTCGGCGCCGTCCAAATCCTGGCCGATTCTATCCATCGTAAGAATCTCAGCGAGCAGGACTTTGATGTCATGCCCCTCGTCGTTCTTATACGACGTCTCCTTGCGCCGCCCGTCCGCCAGAAACTTTCTGAATGCGTCTTCGAAGCTATGTGCGCGTACTAGGAAGACGCAATCGTCCTGCAGGACTTGGCCTCTGACGGAGTTGATGTAGATAAAGCACAGCATTGCACTGTACCAATCCTCGGATTCTAGATTATCGCTCGTTTCATCGCTCATTTTGTTTTGCGAACCTTTCTTGTTTAGGGCTTTAAGGGCTGCACCGTTTCCCGTTTTTTCCAAGGCACGGCATATGCAATTTATAGTTGCAGTGCCGAAGATGAGATTTGATCCTTAGACGCACAAGTCGAGCGTTGCAACGCAAGGACTGAAAATAGTTTGCGTATGCGGACTAACGATCAAACGGATTGGTCTCCGCGTCGCGAAGTCGTGCGAAAGCGCTCAGCGTATTTGGCAACTCCGGCGTGCCGGCCGTCAGAGGTCGATGACCGGCTTAGGAAGATTGGTGCTCTGGACCTACTTCCGTTTCGTTCTCGAACAACACCAGGACGTTCTGAGGCCCGAAAACCTTCATGACGAGGCCCGCAACCTCCCTGATACGGGGTGACGCGTCGTGGTCGTTGACTCTGATCAGGAAGAGAAACTTCGAATGGAATCCGAATTCCAAGGCTATTTCTTTGTTAACATCGCTAGAGTCACGAATCTTAGAGATCAGAAACTTGTATGAGAAAAGATCGGCGTGCTGGCTTGAAAGCAGCCGAACCGCTTTCTCAACATCCGCCTTGTCGAGCGATGAGTGGCAGAACAGATCGATAGCCATTTAGGGAAAGCTCCAATGCATAATTGCGCCGGACGCGGGGGATATGACGATGACACTCTTAAGTCCAGGAATTCGATAAGAGGTAAGTTGCTTCAGCAATTGCTCTGGAGTTATCGGGCTATCGGCCAAATTTACCACGACCCTCTCGGTTTGGCCTGACACGATCTTTTCCTCGATTGCTGAGGCCACATTTCGAACATTGTCTGTGGACGGAGCGTAGTGATCGTAGATTTCTCCGTTAATCCGGTAGTCCGGGTTTGCGTTCCCTGGGACCTTCGGATGCTGCTCCACGTTGTAGCCTTTGTCGGCGAGAAACCGTGCGCCTTCATTTTCTCGAGTCCGACCGCGAACGGTCTCTTTATCGTCCTGTGGGCGGATCTTTGCAGGGGTACCCGATAGAGCACCTGTTATCGCTACAAGCGGTGGCAAGAGTGAGGGCGGCGGCTTAGGTGGCTCGTTGTCAGGCTCAGGCGGCGTGTCGCCAGAGTTGTGCCCGTAACCGGGTGGCTCCTGCTTGGGGGTGTCGCCGGAGTTGTGGCCGGGGCCGTGTGGCGGCTGTTCGTCAGTGGGCCGTTTGGCCATCGGCATGATGCCGGGCGTGTTGAGGATGCGGTCCGTGGCCTCGTCGCCCAGCGCTTCACGCAACTGCTCGGGATCGACCAACACGCCGCGGCCAGGGTCGCCCTCGCCGTAGAGGCCGGGAACCTGCTTCCAGGTGGCGCCGACATCGCTGCCGAACACGCCGGGAGCGACGCGTCGTTCGATCGGCACGTAGCGTTGGCCGGGCGGGAGGTTGGTGCGTAGGCCATCGCCGAGGTCGATGGTGGTGGGCCCGGTGTTGGAGGGCATGAGCAGGATCGGCGCCGCGGCGAAGGCGCCAGCGCCGGCAGCACCGACCACGCCGCGTCGGCGGCGCGCTACGTGAAGCCGCCGAGACCAGGAGTGAGATGGAAGCCGGGTGTGGGCGCGTTGATGCGCGCGATGGCCTTGTCGAAACCGGGCGTGTCGGAGGGCGGCAACGTCGGTTGCGGCGCCGGAAGGTTGGGCGGAGGTACGACCGGAGGTGGTATCGATGGCGGCGGTGCGATCGGCGGCAGGGCTGACCAGGGGATGGTGACGCCCGGCACGTTGGGCGTCGGTGGTGTGCCGTTCGGATCAGGGTCCGATCCGAAATCGAGGAACGGCCAGGGCGAATAGGGGAAGGGGATCATCGAACGGGGCAAGCGCGAATCTCCATCTGGCCCTGACGGGCGGGTGAAGTTCGCCGCTTGCCCCCGCGCCACTCTCGAGGGAGCGACGTGACGGTGCCGGCTAACGAGCCGTCTCTAAGTGAAATTCTCGCCGAACACAATCGTGGACGTTTGCGGAACGACAAGTCATCGCGCGCTCACGTCGATGCCGAAGAGACTCTTCAGCCCATCCTGATCTTCAAGGCCACTAATCTTCGATTAACCGAAACGTCGGCACGTCGAATACATCTCCGACGGGGCCTCTTTCATTCCAATCGTAGCCCTTGCCGGACACGTAAAAGGCGTCGCTGCGGAGGTGTTCCTTGAAGAGCTTGCGGCGGGACTGAACGCCTTCATGGTCCTCGACGGTGTCCGCAATTCTCTCGGTGAGCTGGACATAGACCGTTTCTGGGCCCAACTCCTGTACAGAATAAGCTGGAGCGGTGAGCAGGCGCTCCTTCCCGAACAAGCGCACATAGGGCGGCCCAAAGACGGTGGCCCAGAAGACATCCGGAAGCCAGTGGCGCAGCAGGTGTGTTGCGATAAGAAATCTATTTCGATAAGGAGCAGCCTCGCTCTCCCTTGCGAACTCACGATATTCCGGCGTCAGAGCATCGACGAATGCGAAATCCGCCCTTGACCGGATACTTGCCTCCTTCAGGTAATCGATAAGGGCTTCTTGCTCAACTTGGCCAAGCTCGACGGTAAAGTAGATCTTTGAATGTGTATCAAAGGCCGTGGGCACACCGCTGCGCCATCTGACACTGAAGCCACCCTCAGCCTTCGGCTTTTTCCTGCGTTGCCAATAAATTGTTTCGCAGTTCCCGCTTTTGGGAACAAGCTTGTCCAGACGTTCTTCGTCGAATTCCTGTTTCAGAGGTTCCCACCAGCCCCAGTTTGTTGGACGTATTTGGGGAAGTAACCGACAAAATGTCCGCACGGCATCCAGGAAATCGTCGGGCTTTGTCAGAGACATAGGACAGAATACATGGGATGTCACCGGCACGCTGAATTTCATCGGCTACCACCTGTTTGCTTACTCCGGATCCCAAGGTCTAAAACTTTTGGTTGCAGGGTCGAAGACGCGAATTGATCCCCTAGATTCTTTAATCAGCAATTGCAATGGCCCAGAAATAGTTTTCGTATTCGGACTCACGATCAAGTCGATTCGTCTGTTCGTCGCTAAGTAGGCTCTAAACTGTTTGGAGTTGTAGAGATTTGCAACGTCTTTGACTTCGGTAATGAGTGTGGTGCTTTGAGCATCAGGGATGACTGTAACGAGCGTTCCGTCGTTCATTATTACCGAAATTCTTTTCTTTTTCGTCTCAGGAAGCTCGAGCTCCTCGAGCACATCCTTCTCGAACTTCCGCCCTCGCTCGAAATTGAGTAGCTTGTTAGCGATGCCTACGGGATCGGCAGCGGTCTCGATGACGGCGGTAGCAGCTCCAAGCGTGATTGCGGTAGCAGCATCGGGGCCACTGGGCGGGCCGCCTCCGTCTGGCGGCGAACCGCCGGTGCTGTCGTCCGAAGGCGACGCGCCGCGGGAGTTGTGGTCCAGAGGAAATCGAGACGGTTCGCGGGAGGGCGGCTTTGCCATCGGCGTGATGCCGGGCGTGTTGAGGATGCGTTCCGCGGCCTCGGCGCCCAGCGCTTCACGCAATCGGTCGGGATCGATCAGCACGCCGCGGCCCGGATCGACCTCGCCATAGAGGCCTGGGACCTGTTTCCAGATGGCGCCGACATCGCTGCCGAACACGCCGGGCGCGACGCGTCGTTCGATCGGCACGTAGCGCTGGCCGGGCGGGAGGTTGGTGCGCAGGCCATCGCCGAGGTCGATGGTGGTGGGCCCGGTGTTGGAGGGCATGAGCAGGAACGGCGCTGCAGCGAAGGCGCCTGCGCCGGCGGCACCGACGGAGGGCAGGGTGCGGCCGATGGCGGCGCCCATCTCGGTGGCATAGGGCGCTAGACGCCGCGTCAGTTGCTTCAGCGTCTCCGGTATGCCGGGGCCGATGCCAGGTGGGGGTTCCATGGTTGGCGCGGGCACGTTGCCGGCGAGGATCAGCGGCGAGGGAGCGGCTGCCATCGGCGGCAAGGTTGAGCCCAGTGCGCCGAGCCCGCCGCCGCGCGGTGGTACGGGCAACGGCGGTATGGGCAATAGCTGAGGCGGCGGCGGCAGCGACCACATGGGCGGTTGCGAGAAGCCGCCCAAGCCAGGGGTGAGATGGAAGCCCGGCGTCGGCGCGTTCATGCGCGCGATGGCTTTGTCGAGGCCGGGCGTTTCCGAGGGCGGCAATGCAGGCGGCGGCGGCTCGGCGTCGGGTGGCTGTATCCAGGGAGCGAGGATGTCGGCGAGGCTGGGATTGCGCGGCGGCTGTGCGACGGGAGGGGGAGGGGGAGGCGGTGGCGGCTCCGATGCTGTCTCCGGAAGGGGAACAACTGGAGGTAGTACCGATGGCGGCGGTGCGATCGGCGGCAGGGCTGACCAGGGGATGGTGACGCCCGGCACGTTGGGCGTCGGTGGTGTGCCGTTCAGATCCGGGTCCGATCCGAAATCGAGGAACGGCCAGGGCGAATAGGGGAAGGGGATCATCGAACGGGGCAAGCACGAACCTCCATCTGGCCCTGACGGGCGGGTGAAGTTCGCCGCTTGCCCCCGCGCCACTCTCGAGGGAGCGACGTGACGGTGCCGGCTAACGAGCCGTCTCTATGTGAAATTCTGGCTGAACACAATCGTGGACGTTAGAGGAACGGTTGTGGGCAGATATCGTTCGCTACCGACACACGGACTCGGCCGAAACTGGGATCGCTAAAATGTTGGCTCGCCCGATCGCGTGCCGACGCGCCTTCCATTCCCTTCCTTCCCCTCCCTTCCTTTCCCTTCCTCCCTGTGCGTCACTGGCGCGTGGTGACGCTTCGCTGACGCGTCGTGACGCGTCGCGGACACGAGGTGACGCGTCGGCGCGTGCAATCTGGGGATGTATCGAAGATTCTGCTTGACGCTCCAGTTCCCAACTTCCCCATTTAGGGGGCCATGGCGAAGAGGTATCGCTGATGGCAGATGTCGAGAGAGACGTACGGGACGAGCGCGAAGAGAAATTGAAGGCGGTGCTGTTCCGCGAGGAGCAGGCCGCGCGGCAGTGGCAGCAGGGCGATCTGACTGAAGTGCGCGAGCTCTCGCTCGCCTACTACGATCGGGCGCCGACCGGCGACGAGGTCGAGGGTCAGTCGCGGATCGTCACCAGCGAATATGCCGATACCGTCGAGAGCATCATGCCGGCGCTGATGCGCGTCTTCGCCTCGGGCGAGGACATCGTTCGGTTCACGCCCGACAATCCCGGCGACGAGGCAGCGGCGCGCGAGGCGTCGGATTACATCCCGCATCTCTTCATGCGCGAGAACGAGGGCTTCACCTGGCTCTACTGGTTCCTGAAGGACGCGCTGATGTATCGGCTGGCGTGGGGCGCGGTCGACATCGAGGACGTGGAGGAGGCGCGGCGCACGATCATTGAGTCGTTGCCGGCCGACGCCTGGGCCGTCATGCAAGGCGAAATCCTGCAGCGTGCTCTCGCCGCAAAAGCCGACGTCACGTTCGAGGTCGAGCAGGACGAACCGGGCGAGTCGCCGGCCGCAGCGGCGATGCCAATGCCGGTGCTGCCGACCTTCAGCGGCACCATCGTCCTTCGCCGCAAGGTCAAGAAGGTGCGGGTCGACAATATCGCGCCCGAGGACGGGCTGGTGTCGCCAACGGCGCGGCACATCGATAACGCAAGCTTCGTGGGCTACCGCAAGGCGGTCACCGCGTCTGATCTTCGCCTGATGGGGCTCGATCAGGACACGATCGACGATCTCTCCTCCGACGACCCCTACACCGTCGAGCAGTCGCAGCGGCAACCCGATGTGATCGAGGCGGCGAGCGGACGCGATACGCTTGACGACAGCGAACGCACGCTCTGGATCGTGGTCGCCTTCGTGCGCTTCGACTGGGACGGCGACGGCATCTCGGAGATGCGGCGCGTCGTCTATGCCCATGCCGGTGGCCAAGTGTCGGCGCTGATCGAGAACGATGAATGGACGGACGGCGTGGCGCCTGTGGTGCCGGGTTCGCCGATCCTGATGAGTCACACGGTCGAAGGCCGCTCGCTGTTCGACCAAGTGAAGGACATCCAGGAGATCGGCACCGCTGTGGCGCGCGGGATGCTGGACAACATGTATCTCGTGAACCGGCCGCGGCCCGCGGTGAGCGATGCGGTTGACCTCGCCTCGCTGATCGACTGGACGCCGGGCATGCCGATCCGCATGCGCCAGGGCCAGAAGCCGACGCCGGACAATCTCGCCTGGATCACGGTGCCCTCGCAGATGGACCAGGCGTTGGCCGTGCTGCAGTGGAAGGACGCGATCCAGCAGAAGCGCACCGGCGTCACGCCCAACAACCAGGGCATTCCGGACGAGGCGATGAACCCGACCGCGACGGGCGCGGCGATCGTCACCTCGGCCGCCGATGCGCGCATCGAGCTGATCGCGCGCACGCTTGCCGAGACCTCGATCAAGCGGCTGTTCCGGCTGCTCTATCGCGCGGTGAAGCGCGCCGCGTCAGGGGCGGTCACCTATCGCTCGGGCGAGGACTGGTCGACGGTCGATCCGACCAAGTGGCCCGACGACATGAGCCTGCAGGTCGATGTTGGCCTCGGTACCGGCAACAAGCATCAGCAGCTCCAGAACCTGGCGCTGATTGCCCAGGGGCAGCAGACGCTGCTCGGCGCGCCCGGCGGTCCGCTCGCGGTCACGCTGGAGCATGCGGCCAACACCTTCCGTAAGATGGTGCAGGTCGCGGGCTTCAAGAACACCGGCCAGTTCGTGAACGGCGCGCAGCAGATTGCGCTCGCGCAGCAACAGGCCAACAAGGCGCCGCCGCCGCCCGATCCGGCGATGGCGGCGGTGCAGGCGCAGGCGCAGCTCGATCAGGCCAAGCAGCAATCCGAGGCGCAGCTCGCCCGAGAAAAGCTCGCGGCCGAGATCCAGCTCAAGCGCGAGCGGGCCCAGCTCGACATGCAGCTCGCCCGTGAGAAGGCCGCCCTCGATGCCGAGCTGCGACGCCTGCAGATCCAGGCCGAGCGCAAGGTGAATCCGTGAGCGGTGAGCCGGATGAAGACGAGAACCGCCGGCGGGTGCTGCGCGCCCGCGAGGCGATCGAGGGTGCGGGCTGGGCGTTCGACGCCTACGCCCGCCGGCTCACCGCTGAATGGATCAACAGCGATCCCGACGACAGCGCCGGCCGCGAAGCGATCTGGCATCGCCAGCGCGCACTGCTCGAGCTGAAGGCAGGACTGGCATCGATCATCAACGAGTCCGACAACGACGAGGTTCTCCGTGAGCATCGCGAACGCAATCGAGACTGACGACAGGCAAAACGACGGGCACGACGACACGCCTGCCGGCGAGACAGCCGGTGGGCCGGTCAGCGATGCGGCCAAAGATCCCGCCACTGATCCGACGGACGACCCGGCGAGCTGGGGTGAAGCGCTGAACGAAGATGGCGCCGCCGCCGACAATGCGACCGACGAAGAGGCCGAGGCCTCTCCAGACGAGGAAGAGGAGTCCGAATCGGAGGGCGATCACTACGATCATGCGCCTGCCTTCTGGTCGGCTGAGCGCAAGGCCTTGTGGGAGCGCATCACCGATCCCGAGGCGCGTCAGGCGATCCACGAGCACGAGAAGGAGCGGGTCGCTTCGGCCAACCGCAAGATCGAAGAGGCGGCCCTCGTCCGCAAGGGACTGGAAGAGCGGGTGCAGGAGTTCGGGCGCGACCGCGACCAGCTCACGCAGTGGCTGACCGAGGCGGCGCCGCGCTTGGCGCGGGCGTTCCAGGGCAGGTGGGGCCAATATGACTGGAACAGGCTCGCGGTGGAGAACCCGGCCGAGTTCATGCGCCTCTCCACCGAGCGCGACGCGGAGTTCGCGACCATCCAGCGGTCCGCGCAGCAGCACCAGCAGGAGCTGCAGGCGGCGCGCGGCCGGGCAGCGCAGATCCGTGAGCGCAACCAGCAGGCCGAACTGGGCAGGCTCGCGCAGCAGCATCCCGAGCACTTTGCCAGCGACAAGGCGCAGCGGACCTTCGACGAGCTCGGCCGCTATCTCGCCGCGCAAGGCGTGCCACAGCAGTTGGTCCAGAACACGTTCGAGAGTTCCGTCGTGGGCGTGGCTTTGAAGGCCATGCTCTACGACAAGGCACAGGCGGCCGTCCGGGCGCGGAATGCTTCCGCATCGGGCGGGTCGCCCATCACCGCAACGCAGACACCGCGACGCATCGCTCCGGGACCCGGCAACCGGCCGGGCCACTCGAAGGGCGAGGCGACACGGCAAGCCGAGCAGCGGCTGAGAACCGGCCAGGCGCTGAGCGACGACGACGTCGCCCGGCTGTTCGGCTGATCGCAACCCCCTGAAAGGCTTTTAGGCAAATGACTGCACCGACCAATACCTTCACCACCGGATCGACCGTCGGCATCCGCGAGGATCTGCACGACAAGATCTTCATGCTCAACAAGGACGAGTTCCCGTTCCAGTCCTCGATCGGCGCGGGAACCGCGAAGAACACCTACAGCGAGTGGCAGACCGATTCGCTCGGCAACGGCTCGGGCTCGAACTTCAACTACGAGGGCGACGACACGGCCGCCGTGGCCGTGGTGCCGACCGTGCGCGTGGGCAACCGCACGCAGATCCTGAAAAAGTCGTTCACCATCTCGGAGACCGACGAAGCCGTCGATACCGCCGGCCGCAAGTCGGAGATCGGCCTGCAGACCATGAAGCAGGGCCGCCAGATCAAGATGGATCTGGAGACCACGCTTCTTCTGAACCAGGCCTCCATCGCCGAGACGCCGGGCACCAACCCGCGCAAGATGGGCGGCCTGCTCTCGTGGCTCGTCTCCAACACCAATCGCGGTGCTGGTGGCGCGTCGGGCGGCTTCTCGTCCGGCAACACCGTGGCCGCCACCAACGGCACGCAGCGCACCTTCACGGAGGCGCTGCTGAAGGCGGGCATCCAGAGTGCCTGGAACAACGGCGGCCGGCCGTCGGTGATCATCGTCAACGGCAACGAGAAGGTCGTGGCCTCGGGCTTCACCGGTATCTCCACGCAGTACCAGGAGCCCAAGGGCAAGCCGGCGACCGTGGTCGGCGCCGTCGATCGCTATGTCAGCGACTTCGGCACCTTCAATATCGCGGCCGATCGCTACATGAGCACGCGCGATGCCGTGGGCGTCGACCCTTCGATGGCCAAGGTGCTGTGGCTGCGCAAGTTCAAGCGCGTCGAACTCGCGCGCACGGGCGACGCGCGCAAGTTCCACATCATCGGCGAGGCGACGCTGCAGGTCTCCAACGAGGCCGCGCACTTCGTCGTGGCCGACCTGACCTGATCTCCACCTGGTGAGGCGGCTCCGGCCGCCTCACCACCTTTTTCTTCGACAGGAGCAACCATGGCCCGCAAAGCCGATTCCGCGACCCGCACGATCTCCCTCACCGTCGATCACGTTCACATGCCCGTCGATCTGCTCACGCCCGATTGGGCGAGCACGACCGACACTGCGCGCTATCCCGCCAAGATCGAGCAGGACGGCAAGCTCGTGCGCGCCAAGTACGAGGTGCATGCGGCACTCGCTGACTTCCTGATCGGACGCGACCAGGCGATCGAGGTACCCACCGGCGCGCCGGAGCGCGACTGACATGTCGCGGCATTCGGCCGTCCTGTTCCTCGATCCCGACGCGCGGATGGCGAAGGTGTTCCATCGCCTGCACGACGGCGGTTGGGCACACGAGACCGTGCAGGACGTGCAGCCGATCCTCGACGCCAACCGCGAGGCGCAGAACCATTGCGATCCGCGGAGCGCGAGCGGCGACCTGCGGCTGGTGGCGCGTGTGCCCGCGATCTTCATCCAGAAATGGTTCGACGAGGAGGGCATCGACTTCTGGTCGCCCGATCCCGAGATGCAGCGCCGCGTCAACGCCAAGCTCAACGATCCCGACTACCGTTGGCTGCGCACGGACCATTCGGTGCTTTGATGGCAATGAAGAGGACTCACTAATGGCTGTCCAGATCACGACCTATGCCGGCCTGCAATCCGCGGTTGCGGCCTGGCTGGCGCGCGACGGCGATACCGACCTCTCCAACAGGGCCGACGATTTCATCGCACTCTGCGAGCAGCGGATGTACTTCGGCAAGCCGGCGCTCGACGCGCTCGGCATTCCTGAGCACGAAGCCATCCGCATCCCGGAGATGTACCAGGCGAACCCGAGCTTCGCCCTGGCACAGGGCGTGGCGCAGCCGACGGGATTTCTCGAGCTGGTCGAGGCGACGCTGAACGGCACGAACTGTCCGCCGCAGCCATTGCAGATCGTCGAGGAGAGCGTCATCGACAGCATGAGCCCCTACACGAGCGCGGCGCCGCGCATGATCGCTGTATCGGGCACCGGCTTTCGCCTGTGGCCGGATCCCGGCGCCAACAGCTACACCGCGACCCTGCGCTGGTACGGAACGTTGCCCACGCCCTCGGGCGCCAACCCGACCAACTGGATCCTGACCAACGCACCAGGCGTCTATCTCAACGGCTGCCTCCTCGAGGCAGCGATCTTCACCGGCGATCCCGATTCAGCGAAGTACTACGCCATGCTCTACGCCGCCGACGTGGCAGGGCTCAACATCCGCCGGCAGCGCGTGCTCGCCTCGGCGCAGAACGTGCGCATGAAACTCAGGGGGAGGACGCCCTGATGGCGCCCATTCCCTTCGCCGAATGGCGTCCCGACATGCCCGATCTGGGCCAGTGGGCGCGGGAAGCGCTCAATGTCGTGCCGAACGAGGAGAGCTACACGCCCTTCAATGCGCTCGCGACCGCGACCAACGCGCTGGCCGCGCGCGCCCAGGGTGCGGCGTGGTTCCGCTGCCCGGACGGCACGCAGAAGATGTTCGCGGGCGATGCGAGCAAGCTCTATCGCCTGAACGGTCCAACCTGGAATGATGTCTCCCGCACGTCGGGCGGCGCCTATGCGCCCGGCGCTGACGGCACCTGGCGCTTCGAACAGTTCGGGCCGTTGGCCATTGCGGTGAACGGCGTCGACGCGCCGCAGAAGTTCGATCTGTCGTCCGGCGCCAACTGGACCGCGCTCGCCGGCTCGCCGCCGATCGGCACCTTCATCGCCAACGTCGGCGACTTCCTGGTGATGGCGAAGATCGGATCTACGCGCCAACGCGTGCAATGGTCGGCGATCAACAACTGCGAAAGTTGGGGCAGCAATCCGGCCACGCAGGCCGACTACAACGACGAGCCGGACGGCGGCGACATCACCGGGCTGGTGGGGGGCGAGTTCGGGCTGATCTTCCAGGAGACCGCGATCCGGCGCATGACCTACGAGGGCTCGCCGATCGTCTTCCGCATCGACAAGATCGCCAAGGATCTTGGCGCCTCGATCCCCAACAGCGTGGCGGGAGTGGCCGATCTCGCCTTCTTCCTGCACAAGTCAGGCTTCTACATGATCCAGGGCGGGCAGCAGGTGACGCCGATCGGCCGAGGCAAGGTCGACCGCACCTTCTGGCGCGAGTTCGACGAGACCAACGCCTTCCGCGCCTCGGCGGCCATCGATCCGGTGCGCGGCCTCTACATCTTCGCCTACCCGGCCAATGGCAATTCGGGCGTGCCCAACCGGCTGCTGATCTACAACTGGCGCACCGCCAAATGGTCACGTGCCTTCCAGACCTGCGAGTTCGTCTACTCGGGCGTGGCGCAGCAGAGCTATACGCTCGAGCAGCTCGATGCCTTCGGCACGCTCGACACGCTGCCGTTCTCGCTCGACAGCAGCTACTGGACGGGCGTGACGTCGCTCCTGCTGTTCGGCTTCGACACCAGCCACACCGCGGGCGCGTTCAACGGCGCGGTGATGCCGGCGACGGTGGAGACGGCGGAGCTGGCGCCCGGCGACGGCCGGCGCGTCACCTTGCGGGGCTGCCGCCCGCTGATCGACGGCGGGGCGCCTGCGATCGCCGCCGGCGTGCGCGAGAGCCAGCAAGCAATCGTGGCCTACACGCCCTTCACCGGCCTCACGCGCGCGGGCCTGGCTCCCCTGAGGCGCAGCGGACGCTACTTCCGGCTGCGCGCCACGCTCGCATCGGGCGCCGCCTGGTCGAATATGCAAGGTGTCGACGATCTCGACTTCCGGCCGGCGGGGCAGCGATGAGCCTGCCGGCACTATCGAAGGGCGCCGACACTGTCGCGATCGCGGCGACGGTGAACCGGCTGGTGCGCGACTTCAACCGCGAGGACCGCAAGGCGCCGATCATCGGGACGGATACGGGCACGGCCGCGGCTTATGCCATCGCACCTGTTCCGGGCATCGTGGTGTACGAGGTCGGCCAGGAGTTCGAGTTCCAGGCCACGCACGCCAACACGACGACGGCGCCGACGCTGGCGGTGAACGGGCTGGCGGCCGGGACGATCACCGATCTTGCCGGTTCTCCGCTTGTCGTCGGCGATATCGGCGCCAACTCGTGGGTCCGTGTCGTTTGCGCTTCGACGACGCCCACCTTCGCGCTGCTCTCGATCCAACCTGCGAGCTTTTTGCGCGGCCCTCGGCCTGTCTTGTCGTCCTTTTCCGCCACGCTCGGCGCCAATGTGACGCTCAACAACACCGCGGCATGGTTCGATGGCCCCAGCATCGCCCAGGGAACGACGGGTGTCTTTCTCGTTGTCGCTCACATGACACTCACGAATCCAAGCACCAACTGCAATCCGAGCGCCCGTCTCTACGATGGCACGACTGTTTGGGCTTCGGGCAGGAGCTCGACATGGGTGGCCGGCGGGCTGACGTGCATCTCGATCTCGGCGTTGGTGACCAATCCTGCCGGCAATCTTCGCCTCCAGGGGAATGACCCGCAGTTCACCAACACGATCATGTCCTTCAATGCATCGGGGCAATCCAAGGATGCGATGATCAACGCCGTGAGGATCGGCTGATCCCAGCAAGCTCAGGGCAGGCCCGTTCGGCAAGCGCAGGGCAGGCGCCCGTCGCCACGGGCATCCCGGTTGCGCATCTGCCGTTGGTGTGGCGCGATCTCTGGCCGCTGATCGAGCCGGCCTATCGCCGCTCGCGCGAGAAGGAAGATCTGCTGGCAGGCCTCGCGGCGCGCCGCCTGCAGCTCTGGGCGATCTACCAGGGAGGCGTACCGATCGCCGCCGTCGTGACGCGCCTCAACCGGCATCTCGGATCGGGCGATCTCGATTGCCGCATCTGGCTGGTGGGCGGGCGAGATCTCACGCGCTGGCTCGGTGATTTTCTTGCGAAGCTCATCCCCTGGGCGCGCGCCGAGGGTTGCGCCTGCCTCTCCGGTGCGGGCCGCAAGGGCTGGACACGGATTGCGCGCCAACTGGGCTGTGTGCCGGACGGCGAGGAGGGCGGCGATACGGTGTGGCGACACGACCTGTGATCCACACCGTTCCTCTAACGTCCACGATTGTCGTAAAAGCGCAGCGCGCGTAAAAAGGAATCGTTAGCCGGCATCGTTGCGTCGCTCTCATGAGCGGTCGCAGGGACAAGCGGCGAACTTCACCCGCCCTTCGAGGGCCAGATGGAGCTTCGCGCGCGATGTCCAACCCGACCGACAACTTTTCTTTCGATCTCGATCCCTACGACCGGCTGGCGCAGATGCTTGACGGCGGGCTGTTCGGACTGCTGCCGCTCCCGCCAAGCTGGAGCAAATACGTGGGCGCGCAGTACGCGGCCGATCCGTCGCTGTTCTCAGCGCCGGCCTCCGACACGCCCGGTTTCGACAAATCACCGATGTTCGCTGGCGTGGGTACGACAACGCCGGGTTTCAGACCACTGCCGATGGCCCAGATCGGGGATACGCCCGGCTTCCACAAGTCGCCCGCCGTGCTGGAAGCGCTGGCCGCAGCCGATCCCCGGCCGGCGGGCTTCTACAGGTCGCCCGCACTCTTGGGGGCGAGCGCAATGATGTCAGGCTTCGATCCAAACCTGCCGCCCACAATTGGTCCGCAGGCGATGCTGTTCGGACGGCCAGGCTTGCCTCCAGACCCCTCGCCGCTACCCGCGGGTCCCACGCCGCCGCCGCGACTGGATCTGACTCCCGTCAGCTTTC
Organism: Alphaproteobacteria bacterium; assembly: GCA_017308235.1. Taxonomy (GTDB): domain Bacteria; phylum Pseudomonadota; class Alphaproteobacteria; order Reyranellales; family Reyranellaceae; genus Reyranella. The sequence goes on from JAFKFL010000014.1 coordinate 178,347, forward strand.
CACTTCCACTGTCGCCGCCGGCAAGTGTCAATTCACCTACGCCCCAATCATCACCTGTGATCCCCGTCGGTTCGCCACCGGATGACGCACCGCAGCCAAACATTCCGCCTGCGACCGACCAGCAACAGCCGGTCACGAATGGCCGAGGCATCGCGCCACCGGTCGAACCGCCATCGAACAGCCTCGAGCTTGAACAGGAATTCCAGAAATGGCCGGGCAGAGTCGTGCGCCTTCCGGATGGATCACCTGTTCGCAATCCCTATTCGCCAAACGGCCTTTTGATGTCCCCGTTCAGCGACCTCAGCGATGTCGCTGCTGCGGGAAGGCGTTTGCGCTCCGAGTTGGCGCGTCTTCTGGGCATAGAGCCTATTGCGGCTGCCATACATACCTACGATGTGTTGCGTGGGTATCTCGGGCATGGCGGCCTGTTCGACTATCAGCGGCGTGCTTATCCATTTGGCAAGGACGGATTCACGCAGTTGCGACAGTTCAGAGATGTCGCGAACTTTAACGTTGGTCTTGTCGGCCAACAAGCGGGCCTGAGTCTATGGACGACATTGGAGATAGCTGGCCGGTACGCCGCACGGAACTCCAGCAACTATAAGCCCGATCAAACCCATGGCCTCGATCCGCAAACGCAGGAGCTCATCGAACAGGGATATCGCATCGGCGAAAGTGGTGCGTATGAACCCGGAAGCCACCGTTAGATCCGAGGGGAGACAACATCTCTAGAACCACTCCTTAGCCGGCCCACAACGACGACGGCAGATCCGTCCCCAGAAAACGGCCATCACGAGGGCCGCCGTTGCAACAAGAAAATAAGCCAAAGGCAGGATCCCCACGTCGTTTGGGCCGATGACAGCCACAAACGCGAATGCATAGGCGATGGCAAAAGCAGATAGGGCCTGATCGAACGATTGTATGAAAGGCGGTGTTGAAAAAGAAGAGTAGAGCACATCAACGAAGACATAGAGCCAAAGGAACACGCCAAAAGAAAATACCCATCGGAGAGCAAAGCCAACGAGGCCGAACGCGGAGGCAAGGACCATTCGGGAAGTCATGTCAGGGCCGTAAAATAATGTGACGCATCCAGCGTATCGCTCGGCCGCACCTGCGACGACAGACCCGCCCCCACACAATCGCGATCACCGTGGCGACTGCTGCAAAGAAGAGGCTGAACAGATGAAGATATTCGTGGGCTGGTTCAGACGCGAACATCCCGTCTATGACAAGGCCAGGCAACAGGTATTCCAATGGCCGCGGAAGTACCCCGGATGCGATTCGATAATAGACGCCCCAGCTGAAGTAGTAGAGCACCCACAGGGCATTGTACGAGATCACACATCGAACAGCGAAGCCTAAAAGGCCGAGTGCGGAGGCGAAGGCTGTTCGGAAAGTCACGTCGTTTAGCGCGGAATATGGCTCATATGGTCACGAGTGGACCGGCATAGCAAGCAACTATCGATTGTGACGACGTTGGCGGCCAGCATTCCTCTAACGTCCACGATTGTCGTGAAGGCGCAGCGCGTGTAAAAAGGAATCGTTAGCCGGCATCGTCGCGTTGCTCCGTCGAGAGCGGTCGCGGGGACAAGCGGCGAACTTCACCCGCCCATCAAGGGCTAGGTGGAGCTTCGCGCGCGATGTCTGAGATGGGGTAGTATCTCTAGAACCAATCCTTAGCCGGCCCGCAACGACGACGGCAGACCCTTCCCCAGGCGTTGTTATCTACATCGTTCCTCTAACGTCCACGATTGTCAGAAACGAAAACTTCGCTTAAACAGGAATCGTTAGCCGGCATCGTCACGTCGCTCCTCAAGAGCGGCGCGGGGACAAGCGGCGAACTTCACTGCCACCCTTGGCCTACTGGAGGTTCGCGCTTGTCCCGATTCATTTCCGATTCTCACGTCCGCCGCATTGCCATCTCGAAGGTGACGCCATGAGCGGCGGCGGTTCGAGCGGCACCACCTACCAGCAGTCGCAAAGCGAGAGCGGCCCGCCCTCGTTCCTGCAGCCCTACCTCAAGCAGGGCATCTGGGATCTTGCCTACCAGTACCAGACCCATCCCAACGCGCCGGCCTACTACTCGGGCGAGACGGTGGCGCCGCTGTCGACCCAGTCGCAGCAGGCGATCGATGCCGCCGGCAATCTGGTCTCGAACAATCCCGTGTTGCCGACGGCGATCTCTTCGCTGAACAAATTCGGCAGCGGCGCCTATGTCGATCCCACGACCAACCCGGATTATCTGAAGGCGCTCGCGGCCTCGCACCAGCCCTATATCGACCAGTTCAACAACCAGATCCTGCCGGGCGTGCAGAGCGGCTTCGAGGGGGCGGGGCGGTACGGCTCGGGCGCCAACCAGAACGCTACGCAGCAGGCGTTGAAGACTCTCGGCACGACGATCTCCAATGCCGACGCACAGGCCGGCTCGCAGTACTACCAGAACGCGCTCGGGCAGCAGTTGCAGGCCAACGGCATGGCGTCGGGTCTCAACAGCAGCCTTCAGCAGAACGTCGCCGCGCTCGGCGCCGCGGGCCAGACAGTGGACCAACAGCGCCAGGCGCAGGATGCGGCGGCGCAGGCCGCCTACAACTACAACCAGAACGCCCAGATGAACTACATCAGCCAGTATCTCGCGATGCTGAACGGCGGTTATCCGGGCGGCACGAACAGCGGGTCGGGATCCGCCTTCTCCAGCCAGTCGTCGAACGGCGGGCTTTTCGGCAACATCATGGGCGGTGTCGGGCTCGGCCTGCAGGGCGCCACGTTGATCATGTGATGATCGACCTCGAGCCCCTCACTCGCCACTCCCGCACTGCACTGCAGTTCAGCGGCGGCAAGGATAGCCTCGCGGTCGCTTTCCTTCTGCGTCCCGTCTGGGATCGGCTGACGTTCTATCACGTCGACACCGGCGACTTGCTCCCGGAAGTGCGGGAGGTTGTCGGTGAGGTCGAGGCGATGGTGCCGCGCTTTGTGCGGATCGAGACGCATGCGCGGGATTGGACGGCGCGTTTCGGCCTGCCGAGCGATCTGGTACCAACGACCTGTACGCCGGTGGGACTCGCCATTGGCGCCTCGAAGCAACCGCTCGTCGACCGCTTCGTCTGCTGCGCTTCCAATATCATGGCGCCGATGAATTACCGGATGCAGGCCGACGGCGTGACACTTGCGGTTCGCGGCACGAAGCGCGCCGATCTCGCCAGGCTCCCCGCCGAGAACGGCGACACGACCCTCGGCTATGAGCTTTGGCTGCCGCTTCAGGATTGGTCGCACGAACAGGTATTCGATTACCTTCGTGAGGTGGGTGCGCCGATCTGTCGGGTCTACGAGCACAAGGTCAATGCCCCCGAATGCGCGACGTGTCCGGCGTGGTGGAACGAGGGCCGCGCCGGCTATTTGCGGGAGCACCATCCCGACCTCTTCGAGATCTACGCGGCCAAGCTGCGCGTCGTCGCGAGCGAAATCGTGCCCGTTTGGGAAACGCTCCGTTTGGAATGGGAGAAGATCTGATGGACTACAATCTCCTCGCCCTCCTGCAGGCCGCGCAGGGAGCGCAGCACTCGCCGACGATGGCCGGTCCCGTGGCGCCGCAGTCGCCGACGCCGGGATTCCGGATGCCGACGCCGATGAGCATAAGCCCGCCGCAGCTACAGCAGCCCAGCCAGGGCCTCGATTTTTCGCAGGGCGCCAATATGCTCATGAAGGGCCTCGCCGGTTTCCATCTGGGTTCGGATCCGACCAATCCTGGCGTGCCGACGCCGCAGGGCGATCCCACAGGGGGCGCCGGACCTGCCTACCTTGGCGGCACGACGCCGCTCGGCGCCGTCAATTCGCCGCAGCCGTCTTCGCAAGCCGATCCCGGTTTCTTCGTACGGCTGCTTCATAGCCTCGGGCTCCTCAACTTTTCCCAATAGTCGGGCACGGCAGGAACCATCATGGACATCAGCCAGAGCAACTGGAACGAGACCGACGACAACAACAGCGTCGCGGCGCCCGACGGTGCACCCGAGGGCATGCCGCCTTCCGGCGTGAACAACACAATGCGCGCCATGATGGGCGCGATCAAACGCTGGTACGACCAGGCGATCCCCAGGGCCACCGATGGCTCCGGCACCAGCACGGCCTACACACTGAGCTATCCGGCGGCGCCCACGGCGCTGGCCGACGGGATGACGTTCCTCGTGAAGTTCGACAAGACCTGCGGCGCGGCGCCGACGCTCAACGTGAACTTCCTGGGGGCGAAGCCGATCTATGCATGGTACACGGCCCCGGGAGCGTGGGCCGCAGTCAACGCCGGCGACATCGTGACGGGGCAAAAGGTCCGGCTGACGTACGATCAGAGCAGCGGCAATTTCCACGTCATTCAGCCGCTCAACGTCGTGCAATACAACGCGAACGTCACGGTGCCGACAGGCGTCACCATGGGCTTCCGGGGCGCGACCTCGCAGGTTCCTGCAGGTTGGGTACTAGAGCGCGGCAATTCGATCGGCGACGCTTCATCTGGTGCGACTGAGCGCGCCAATGCCGATACACAGGCGCTATTCATGCTACTGTGGGCGAATACGAACTACGGGCTACAGAATTCGTTCGGAACGACGGTCAGTCGTGGTGCCAATGCTGCGGCTGACTTTGCTGCTCATTGCCGGCTCGTCCTGCCAAACATGACCAATGTTTTTAGGCAAGCAGACAATAGCGGAACGGCGGTAGGGGTGACCGGAGGAGCAGCCAACCACGCCCACACCGCCAGTGTTCCAATCAACATGAACACCGGCGCAGGCAACGGAACATTGGTATTTGCCAATGGCGGTGGTGGCGCTGCTATTCAATGGGATCATATCCATAATGTCAGCGGCACTGCCAGTGGCACGACAAATTCGCAAAGCAACATTCCACCCTACGTCACCGAACTATCTATCATCAAATTGTGATGGGCGCTTGGTTGGGGTAGCCATCCAAATCCTCAGACAACACTTACACAAAGGGGCGGTGGTTTTGCCTATCATGCGCTGGTCTTCTCGGCGCACGTCGCACTTGGGTCTTCTAACGCCGACTTGCGGTAGCTTCACTTGGGAATTAGGCAAAGCTAACCAGCAGTCTATCGCGCATCTCCTTCGTTGATACGAGCATTAGCAAAAGTATCTTCCGGTTACGCTGCGCCGCAACGCGCCAAAACTTAACAACACAGTTGGTGTCCGCTTTTGCGCGCAGCGATAAGCATCAAAGCGTGCCGCCTCGCTGCGGAGTAGGTGTGCTTCGTTCATAGACTCTTCTGATTTTGGCGCCGACCTCAACAAGATGATGGACAAAAATCCTGGTCGGTCTTGGCAAACACTCAAGTATTGTCATTCATGCTCAAACTGTCCTCACCGATTTCTTGCCGTTGTCGGTGCGCATTATCGATTGCTGGTTGCGGTACGGCAACGTTTCAGTTTTCCGCATCGTTCCTCAAACGTCCACGATTGTCATGAGGGCGAACTTCTTTTAAACATGAATCGTTAGCCGGCATCGTTGCATCGCTCGTTTGGAGCGGTGCGGGGACAAGCGGCGAACTTCACTGCCATCAGGCCTGTTGGAGCTTCGCGCTTGTCCGTTTCCACGCCTCAATTCGTATTTGATCCGATCCTGCGGGCCGCTTCGTGGCCGCCGCGGGCGATTTTGCGCGTGCGGGCCGGCGCCCATCCGTCGACGACCAGGAGATCGCCATGACCACGCGCACCGCCGTGCATTCCCGCTACTCGAGCGCCGTCGTGAATGCGAACGGCACCAGCAACGTCGTGATCGTGGGGGTCGCGGGCAAGACGGTCCGCGTGCACGGCTTCGATATCACTCTCGCTTCCGCCCAGGCGCTCACTATCAAGGACGGCGCCACGCCGCTCACCGGGCCGATGACGCTTCAGACCTACCAGAAGCCCAAGGATCCTGATCCGCATTTCGAGACCTCGCCCGGCAACGACCTGCATTTCGACCTCGGCGTTGGCGCGCAGATGTCGGGCGTCATCTGGTACGTGCAGAGCTAGGCCATGAAGCGGCTCCTTCTCGCGCTTCTGGCGCTGCCCTTCGCGGCAACGGCCGCGGTGACTGCCCCTGCGACGGTTTTGGCTCAGCCTGTCGGCGGCGGTATCTACCCCGGCGGTGGCGGCGGGGCGGCGGCTCTCGCAATCGGCAGCACGCCGGTCACCGGCTGCTCGACGTCGGGCTATGTGCTGTTCAACAACGCAGGAACGCTTGGCTGCGAGGCCGTGAGCGGCACTGGCACGGTAACGTCGGCGTCTGTGGTATCGGCCAACGGCTTTGCCGGCTCCGTCGCGACGGCCAGCACGACGCCTGCCATCACGCTTTCCACCACCGTCACCGGCCTTCTGAAGGGCAACGGCACGGCTGTATCGGCCGCGACAGCGGGCACCGACTACCTGGCGCCAGGTGGCGCGCTCGGTACGCCGTCGAGCGGCACGCTCACGAACGCAACGGGCCTGCCGTGCTCGGGCCTTACCGGCCTCGGCACCGGTGTCTGCACCTTCCTGATCACACCCACGAGCGCCAACCTGCGTGCGGTGGTCACCGATGAAGTTGGATCGGGTGCGCTCTACTTTGTCGGCGGTGCGCTCGGCACCCCGACGTCGGCGACCCTCACCAATGCGACCGGCTTGCCCTGTAGCGGCATTGCTTCGCTTGCCACAGGCGCCTGCACGTTCCTCGGCACAGCGACCAGCGCCAATCTCGCCGCCCTGCTGACGGACGAGACCGGTACCGGCGCCAACGTCTTCGCCACCGGCCCGACACTCTCGGCGCCGATCGCCGATCGCTACCTGGTCAGCACGTCGAACACGAATGCGCAGAGCGGCACGACCTACACGGTCACGAGCTCGGACTGCGGCAAGAACGTCATCCTGACCAACGCCGCCGCGATCACGGTCAGCGTCAACACCGGCCTCACCGCAGCCTGCTGGGTAACGTTCACCCAGGGCGGGGCGGGTCAGATCACGGTCGCAGGCTCGGCGACCGTCAATTCAGCCAACGGCAAGAAGACCCGCGCGCAGTACAGCGTCATCAACGTGATGTACGGGGGCGCAACCGATACCTACATCCTGAGCGGGGACAGCTCGACATGACCCTTCGGCTTCGCTCCGGGCAGGTCCGTCGCGCCGTCCTCTCGCTCCTTGTGCTGCTGTGTGGCCTCTCGCTCGCGTGGGGCCAGGTCGCGACGCCGCGCGTCGTGGCGCCGAAGTTCGTCGGTGGTGGTGGAGGCTCGACCGCGACCTGGTCGCTGACGAACAAGAACAGCGATTTCGTCATCTCGAATGGCGGCCTGACCGCCACGACGACGGTCCTCACCGGTGCCACGAGCATTGGCCTCGGCACCACAGCCGTCATGACAGGCCAGAAGCGATATTACGAGGAGACCGTCAACACGGTGTCGTCGCAAGCCTCGGCCGGCCTGGCTAACAATACGGTGTCGTTCTCCGGTGGCCGGTGGCTTGGCGAAGGCACCAATAGCGTTGGCTATGAGAACAACGGCAACGTCTACGCTGGTGGCAGCCAGATCGGCACCGTCGGGACCTTCGGAAATGGCGCCGTCATCTCCGTTGCCGTCGATTTCGCGGCCGGCAAGGTGTGGTTCCGGCTGAATGGCGGCAATTGGAACGGCAGCCCGACCGCCGATCCGGCCACGAACACCGGCGGCCTCACGCACGGCGTTACCGGCGATCTCTATCCCGGCTACATGCTGCAGTACGACGGGACGACGGCGAGCCAGGTCACGGCCAATTTCGGCACCGCAGCCTTCATCTATGCCGTGCCCAGCGGCTTCTCGACGCTGCCATGAAGATGTCCTCGCAGGGCCTCGCCATGCTGCAGATCTTCGAGGGCTGCAAGCTCTTGGCCTATCGCGATGGCGGCGGCGTGTGGACGATCGGCTTCGGGCATACGCGTGGTGTTGCCGATGGGCTCACCTGCCTGCAGGCGCAAGCGGATGCATGGCTTGTCGAGGACCTGGCGCCGGCCGAACAGGGCGTGGCGCGGCTGGTTCAGGTGCCACTCGTCCAAGGCCAGTTCGATGCGCTGGCGTCCTTCGCCTTCAATTGCGGTGTGGCGGCATTGGCGGCATCGACGCTGCTCCGCAAGCTCAATTGTAGCGACCTTTCGGGTGCGGCGGACGAGTTCCCGCGCTGGGTGCGTGACGCCCAAGGCAACGTCGAGCCCGGCCTCGTTGCCCGCCGTGCGCAGGAGCGCGCGCTTTTCCTCCAAGGAGTCACCGCATGAACTGGGATCAGATCAAGCAGCCGCTCACCACGGCGCTCGGCATGCTGGGCGGCTACGTGGTCGGCAAGGGCTGGATCACGCTCGAGCAGTGGAACTCGCTCCAGGAGGTGATCCTCACCGTCGGTGCCGGCGTCGCGATCGCGATCCCGATCATCCGTGACCTCATCAAGGCGACCAACAAGGCCAAGATCACCGCTGCGGCACAGGTGCCCGGCGTCACCAGGATCACGGTGGCGCCGGATGCGACCAACGGATTGGCCAAAGCCGCGGCCGATCCCGCGCTGCCCAACGTCGTCAAAGGATGACGTGTGGCGCTGGCTCGCCCTCGTGCTGCTCTTGCCGGTGGCCGGCTGCGCCGGACCCGAGCCGGCCGGCCATTGCCGCCCGTCGCTCGGCATCTATCCCGCCGGCGGCCTGAACGGTCCGCCGGTGTGCGCTGTCGGCCTCAAATGGAAACTCCCCCTCAACCCAAGGTGAACCGATGAAACGACTTGCCGTCCTTGCCCTGCTTGGGCTGCTCAGCGCCTGCGCATCGGGCGCGACGCCCAGCCAGCAAAACGTGGTGCTGGCCTCCAAGAACACGCTGGTCGCCGCCCAGACGCTCGCGATCCAGTACACCAGCTTGCCGCGCTGTGGTGCTCCGACCGCGCCGCCTCTGTGCTCAGATGCTGGCGTCGTCACCAGCATCCGCAAGGCCAATGCCGATGCGGTGGTGGCGCTCGACGCCGCCGAAAAGGTGGTGCGCGATCCCGCGGCCACGAACTCGGCCATCAATGAAGCGATCGCCGCCTCGACCAATGCGGTGACAGCGCTTCAGACCATCGTCGCCAACCACAAGGTGAACTGAGCCATGGAAGCCATTCTCCCGATCGTCACCCAGGTCCTGAGCCTGATCCCAGGTCTTGTCGCCGCCGGCGTCGAGATCGTCAGCCTGGTCGAGAGCACCGTGAAGGCCTTGCAGTCGGGCAGCGCAAATCCGACCGATGATGTCTGGCAGGCGGTCGACGCGCAGATCGCGGCCAACACGGCGAAGCTCAATGCCGACCCGGCATGAAGTGGGTTGCCGCGATCGTCGGCTGGCTGCTCGAACGGTTCGGCCGCAAGGCGCAGCAGGCCGACGATCTTCAAGCCGGGCTCGATACGGTGCGCGAGGCCAACGAGGCAGCCAGGCGGGTACGTGAAGACCAGGAGGAGATCGACGATGATCCGAACAATCTGGATCGCCCTCGCTAGCATTGCGCTTGCGGCGTGCGCCGCACGTAGCGTCACTCCTTCAGCCGGCGGTGTCTGTGAGGCCCTGCGGCCTTCTTTTCCGATCGGCTATCATGGTGGCTATCGCGGCGTTGGCGGCGATACCTCAGACACCATCGCCCGGATCAGAGTCGCCAATGCCCGCTTCGCAGGGGCGTGTCGGTAGACCAGGCGCTGAGCTTCGGGGCAACGGGGCGATCAACCAAGTGGCCAACGCTCGTATTGTCGGAAGCGTCGCCAAGGCCTTCTCGCAGGGGCCTTCTCCACGCAGTTTGCAAAGAGGGAAGCGTGCACTTGGAGGCCGGCGGTTTTCGTGTCAAACACCGCCGCCATGGCTGCAGAAAAATCGTCCAGGATCGGGCGCTGGCTCGCCTATCGTTTCGACCGGCTGGGGTCGTGGTTGTTGCTAAAGGTCCCGTCGATCGGCCGGATCTATACCTCAGCGATCCGTGGTCGGGCGCCGCGGTTGGGTGTTGTGCCAGGCTGGAGGTATGCGCACGAATGTTATCCTCCGTCGCCATGGTGGGTGATGCGCCGCCGCGCGCTATGGCAGTGCGCGCTTGATCATCAGCTCGATGTACCGGTTGTTGTGCCGTGGCTCGCCGGGACGCATGTCGGCGTGACGCTCGGCAACAACATGAGTCTGTTTCTCTATGTTTGTGGATCGTACGAACCCAACGAATTCGCCTTCCTCGATCATGTACTGCGCCCGGACATGACCGTTGTCGATATCGGTGCCAATGAAGGCCTCTATACGCTATTCGCTGCACAACGGGTCGGCACGTCGGGTCGCGTGATCGCGATCGAGCCGAGTTCGCGCGAGCGCTCGACTCTTGACGCCAACCTTGCGCGCAGCCGGATGCACAACGTCGTGGTGGTACCGCATGCATTGGCCGATTCGCCCGGCATGGCCGAGCTCAAGATCGCACCGCGCATGCATGGTGGCCACAATACGCTTGGCCAGTTCTTCGATGAGGGTGATACCGCGGTCTCGTATGAGAAAGTGACGGTCGAAACGCTCGATGCGCTTGGCGCCCGTCTCGGGCTCTCTCGCGTCGATGTCGTGAAAATCGACGTTGAAGGCGCAGAGATGAAACTGCTCTCCGGCGGCCGCAGTCTTCTGTTGCAGCATCGGCCCATTCTGCTGGTCGAGGCCAACGACGAGGCTTTGAAGCGTCAAGGCGCAAGCGCTGCCGCCCTGGTGGATTTGTTACTCTCGCTCGACTATCAGATCCACGTGTTCAATGAAACCGGTACAATCGAGCCTTGGACGCAAGGCAGGCGTTTGTCCGAGAACATCGTCGCGCTCACTCGTGAGAGCAGATAGAGATCGCTTTTGCGAGGCTTGTCCCTGACGCTGGCGTGCGTACCCGGGCGGACGTGGCGTCGCGGCAGGTTGATTTCCAGTGCCGCCTGCAATCATAGTCCGTTGTCGATTTCTGCTACGATGAGGGCACGTTGAAGAAAGGCTTTTTCTGGGCGATCTACAGTTTGGTGCTCGCCGCTGCGACCTTGGTGGGCCTCGAACTCGTCGCGTTTTTCCTTACCCCCTCTTGGCCCGCCTACGAATTGCGACCGCTTGCTGTTCCCTCAGGTCTCGAACGGCCGATAGAGGCTGCTGACGGTACGCAGGAAACAATTCCCTTCTACAACAGCTGGGGAATGAAAGATCGCGAGCGTTCATTCGAACGGCCGCCAGGGGTTCGCTTCCGGATAGCCTTCGATGGCGATAGTTTCCTGGAAGGCATGTTCTCGCTCGAGCCGCTCAGCCAGGTTGTTGAAACGCAGTGGGCGAAAGCTGGTGTGCGCGACATGGAGGCGGTCAACCTGGGCGTCTCGGCGACCAGCCCGATCCAGTACTACTATCGGATCACCAGCGTCGCCCTAGAGCTGCATCCTGATGCGATCCTGCTGATGTTCTATCCTGGCAACGATTTCATAGAAGAAAGCTTCTCTCCGGAAGCAACTTTGCCATTCATCGCCGAGCGGCCGGAGCCTTCCTTGTTGGGCGATATTGCGCCGCATCTTACATGGCAGATTGTTGATCGGCTCGGTCTTTCCGAGATCGGCCGCGGCGTCGCGGGGCCGAAGGACGAATACAATATCATGCTCGAGGTGATGAAGAAGCCGCGATCGGAGCGGGCGGCACTGATCGCAACCTATCTCAAAAAGTATTACTTCCCGGACAAGGACGAAACGGTGATGCGGGAGATCCTGTCGCGCAACGATGGCAGCTTCTGGGCGCCCTTCGAGCGGACGGATGACAAGGCTGAGCAGCTTGCGGGGTGGATTCCGGCTGGCGTCGTCAGGTTCGAGACGAACTCGAAGAAGATGCCCAGGGATGCCGTCGAGGCCGAACGTCTAACCGATCCCACCGAGATTGAACCGGCGCTGTCGTGGTTGATCGCTACCGATGAGCTGACCAAGTCGAAGGGCATCAAGCTTGTAATCGCTGTCGCGCCGATGGCTTCGGTTGATCCAAGTTATGTTGCGTTCTGGAAGCCCTGGCCGCACTACCTTGGTTGGAGCCTGCATGAGGAAGTCAACCGACGTCGCTTTCTTGCGGCCTTATGGTCACGAGGTCTCGCGCCGATCGACCTTGCGGAGGACCTGACGGGTGTCGATGGAACTTATCGCCTTGCCGACGGCCATTGGACTGCACTCGGCACGTCGATCGTCGCGAAGCGGATTGCAACCGAACTGATCAAGGTGCGAGGGCAACTTCCCGCGACAAGTGGATGACGGAGCACCAGGAACTATGGACGTTGGGACACCGGTGGATTTGCTGCTGTCGTTCGACTATCAGATTCAAGTGCTCCGCGATGGCGCACCACGCGGGGCCTTTATCCGAGAACATCGTCACGTTCGTTGAAGAGAGAAGATGAAGAAGGCTTTCTTCTGGACGATTTATAGTCTGCTACTTGTCGCCGCGACGATTGGAGCCCTGGAAATCGGGGCATCGTTCCTGACGCCGCCTTGGCCTGCCTATGACTTGCGGCCGATCGCAGCGTCGTCGTCGACGATAAGGCAAATCAAAACGCTGGCGGAAGCACCGCAGTCGATCCCTTTCTATAATAGTTGGGGGTTAAAGGACCGAGAGCACGTGGTCGAGCGGCCGGCGGACATCCGTTTCCGCTCCGTGTTCGTGGGCGATAGCTTCCTCGAGGGTATGTTCGCACTCTCGCCGCTGAGCGAAGTGGTGGAGAAAGATTGGGCCAAGGACGGGGTCAAGGACAGCGAGGCTATCAACCTTGGCATCTCGGCCACCGGCCCACAGCAGTACTACTATCGCATGAAGGACGTGGCGCTCCGGTTGCAGCCGGATGCGGTTCTGGAGATGTTCTATTCGGGAAACGACTTCATATCAGAGAAGCACTCGCCGTGGTCGGTTCCACCAGTGATCGCCGAACGGCCGGAGCCCTCTTTGCTGGGTGCAGTGGCGCCACATCTCGACTGGCTGATTGTCAATCGCCTCGGTCTCTCGGAATTCGCCCGCAGCAACAAGTCGATCCCCAACGAGTTCGATACGCTGAATGACATAGCGAAGAAGCCGCTGGCTGAGCGCACAGGTCTGCTCGCGGACCATTTCAAGAAGTACTACTATCCAGAGTTGAGCAAGGAAGCGCTACAGGAGGTGCTCGGGCGCGGCGGCGCGGCTTTCTGGACACCGTTCGAGCGCACCGATGATCGGCGCGAATATCTGATGGGCTGGATGTTCGACAACATCATCGGTTGGGAGCTTGTCCATCATGACTGGCCGGCACCGATGAGCGCGGTCGAAGCCGAGCGCATGGTGGATCCGGCCGAGATCGACGCAACGGCATCGTGGCTCGTCGACGCCGCGAATCTTGCCGCCGCGCAAAACGTCAAATTCCTGTTGGCGGTGGCGCCCATGGCCTCGCTCGACCCGCACTACGTCGAATTCTGGAAGCCGTGGCCGCGCATCTTTGCCCAGAACCTGCGCCGCGAAGCGTCGCGACGGGCGTTACTCGTCGAGCTGCGGAGAAAGGGCCTGCATCCGATTGATCTCGCGGAAGACCTACAAGGTGTGAGTGACAGCTATCGCCTGACCGACGGTCATTGGACCGAACTCGGCACGGCGATCGTCGCCAAGCGCATTGCGGGCGAACTCCTCAAACTGCGGGACCAGGTGTCACCCATTGCGCGAGCAAAGTCGGAATAGGTAGGCATCCCAGCGCTACTCGCTCTTGCAGCCCCGGTTTTGGCTGCGGCAAAGCTCCTCGAGCAGCGGCCGAATCTTCTCCACCATCACGCCGGTGAAAATGGTATCGGCCTTTCCATTCGGGTGCGGGTCGGGAACGGTGACCCACAGGCTGGAGGGATCGACATTCTCGACCGCCGGGAGCATGTCGATGAAGGGCGTGCCCGTGGCCTCGACGACCTTACGCACCTTCTCAGTAACATCGTTGAAGGGATAGGGCTTGAGCTCGTGCAGCTCGGGCAAATGGAACACCAGCAGCTTGATGCCCTTCTCCTTGCTGAGAGTGGCGAACTGACCGAGCGCCTTTTGCGTATCCTTCCAGCCGGGGGCATCGTCGGCATAGAGATTGCGATAGTAGGCCTTCCAGTCCGGCCGCTCGCCAAACGAGCGGATCAGCGCGTCGAGCCGGTAGCGCAATACGATCCATGCCGCCGAGTGCAGGTCGAGCCAGCTCTCCTCGTTGTAGGTGGGCATCGGCTCGCCGTCGTTGATGAAGTAGGTGAGGGCGATGATGTCGGGTTTGAGCGGCAGGCCGGACTCGACGAACACCGAGTATTCCTGCCGGGTGTTGTAATTGCCGACACCCTGGTTGAAGCCATCGACGCGGTATCCCTGGCGCTTGAGCTCCTCGATCACCTGGTGCGCAAATGTCTTGTCCTCGGCGACGCCCCAGCCGAAGGTCGTCGAATCGCCCGCGAAGTCGATACGAGCCACGCCTGGCGCCGGCGTCTGGCTGATGGCAGGTCCGCGGGCGCCGTACTGGTTGGTGCGCACGTCGAAGCCCATCAGCTCGGCATGGCGATTGGGCCCATGGCGATGGCCGAACTCCGGACGCCGGTCGCGCACCTTCACATCGGTCGCGTACTTCCACATCTCGAGTTCGTAGGACTGGCCGTTGTCGACGAACAACCGTACCGCGCCTTCGAGGGCGAAGGCGGAGATCGCGCACACCGCGAGCAAAAGACCGATATTCTTGAGGACGCCGCTGACAGTCGTCGGGCGCTTTGCGGGGCTGTCTTTCACGTTTTCTCGACTGTCGATCAAGGAGGGGCAGGCACCATATATGCCGCTTTCCCCCACAGCTTCAAAGGGTGATTTGCCGCTGTTTCCCCAGCCGTTGGACCGCGGTCCGGCAAAGAAAAGCCCGTCGGGCTGATCGGGCCAGACGGGCTAAGGTTCGAGAGGCTTCAACGCTCACAGTCCACAGGGGAGAAAGAGTGGACCGCTACATGCCGCAGTCTCTGGTGCGACACCGTCGTTCTACGCCCGATCGATTAGCGGACGATTTCGTCGCGGCGGCGTTTTGGTTTCGTGGGTTTCGTGCGCTGGCCGTGCGCAATCCGCCAGCTGCAAGCCATAAGGCCGATCAGCGCGCGGTGGCTTCGGGTTCCGGCTCCCGGAATCCTTTGGCCAGCGCGTGGTAGATGCCTTCGGGACAGACGAGACGCGAGGCGAGGTAGGCGATCAGCGATGCCGCCATCAGCGGCATCACCATCGCGTGGTTCTCGGTCATTTCCGTCACGATGACGAAGGCGGTGATCGGCGCCTGCACCACGCCGGCGAAATACGCCACCATGCCCAGCAACATGATCGCGTCGAACGGTGCACTCGGAAACAGGTGCGCCATGTCGGCGCCGAGCCCCGCGCCCACCGCCAGCGAGGGCGAAAAGATGCCGCCCGGAATGCCGCTGATCGTGGAGAAGGTGGTGGCGGCGAACTTCAGGACGCCGAAGTACCAGGGCAGCGGCACGCCGTGCTCCAGCGCCGCCTTCACCTGTGAATAACCCGTGCCGTAGATCGTGTCGCCCGAAGCGAGCCCGCACACCGCGACAGCAAGGCCGCAGACAGCGGCGAAGATGAGCTGATGTTTCTTGGTCAGATGGCCCAGCAGGCCGGGAAGGCCGCGTGCTACGGCGATGACGATGCGGCTGAACAACCCGCCCGCCAGTCCGCCCACGACGCCACATGCCGGCACCGCGAGCCAATCGATGCCGGTTCGCAGCATGGTCGGGGTCGTGCCGAAATAGGCATAGTTGCCGACCAGGGCGAGCGAGGTGAGGCCGGCGGCGATCACGCAGGCGATGATCAGCCCGCTGGTGCGGGTTTCGAACGCGCGGCTCATCTCCTCGATGCCGAAGACGATGCCGGCGAGCGGCGTATTGAACGCGGCGGCAACGCCCGCAGCCGCACCGGCCAGGATCAACCCGGGCTGGCGCCGCGGCGAGAGGCGGCCGATCGCGAACATGATGGAGGCACCGACCTGCACGGTCGGCCCTTCACGGCCGGCCGAGGCGCCGCACAGAAGGCCGAGCAGGGTCAGCAGGATCTTGCCGATGGCGATGCGGATCGAGACCAGCCGGCTGCGGGCCGTCTGGTCCTCGATTTCACGCGCGGCGATCGCCTGTGGGATGCCGCTGCCCTGTGAATTCTGGAAGTAGCGCTTGGTGAGGAACACCGCGAGCGCGAAGCCCGCCGGCGTCACGAACAGCGACGCGAACCGCCACTGACCGAGCAGAAGCGCGAACGCCTCCTGCGCTTTGTCCGCCAGCAGTGCGAGGGCGACAGCACTTGCGCCCACCGCAATGCCGCCCAGCAGGAAGACGATGCGTCGTTGCCAACGCGCCGACAGCACCCTGATGAGCCGCGAATAGTGACCGGCCTGGATCCATTTCATGCCAGGTAACCTTATTACAGTTTCGCTGCCTCGGAAGCTGGCGCCCTCTGGTTGCGCACAGGATGACAAATCTGCCGCCCGGGACTAGTCATCAATCTAATTCAGGGGCGCACCCGATCAGGTTTGATCTCGATTGTAGTAGCGTCCTGGCAATAATCCTGCGGGCGCGCGGTTGCGCTCGCATCATCAGCAGGGCGCCACTGGCGCGCGGAGGAACAAGAGATGAGCGTGCGTGCAGGGCGTGAATTTCTGGCCATTCCCGGACCGACGAATGTGCCCGACGAGGTGTTGGGCGCGATGCACCGCCCCGCGGTCGACATCTACACCGGTCCGCTGTTGGCGCTGACCGACAGCCTGCTCGCCGACATGGCGCGCCTGTTCCACACCAAGGGCCACGCGTACATCTACATCGCCAACGGCCACGGCGCCTGGGAGGCGAGCATCACGAACGTTCTCAGCAAGGGCGACAAGATCCTCGTCCTCGAGAGCGGCCGGTTCGCCGTCGGCTGGGGCGAGAGCGCCCGTCGCATGGGTGTCGAGGTCGAGATCCTGAAGGGCGACATGCGCCGCGCCGTGCGGCCGGCCGAAGTCGAGGCACGGCTCAAGGCCGACAAGGCCAACAAGGGCGGCGGAACGATCAAGGCCGTGATGGTGGCGCAGATCGACACCGCCTCGGGCGTGGTGAACGACATCGCCGCCATCGGCGAGGCGATGCGCGCGGCCAAGCACGACGCGCTCCTGATGGTCGACACGGTGGCGTCGCTCGGCTGCATGCCGTTCGAGATGGACAAGTGGGGTGTCGATGTCGCGATGTCGGGCTCGCAGAAGGGGCTGATGACGCCGCCGGGCCTGAGCTTTGTTGCCGCCAACGACCGCGCCCGCGCGGCCCACAAGAAGGCCGGCCTGCGCACGCCCTACTGGGACTGGACCGACCGCGAGGGCGATGTGCATTACCAGAAATACGCCGGCACGCCGCCCGAGCATCTGCTGTTCGCGCTGCGCAAGGCGCTCGACATCCTGTTCGAGGAGGGGCTCGACAACGCCTTCCGGCGCCATCATCTGCTGGCGGAATCCGTTCGCCGTGCCGTCGGCGTCTGGGGCGAAGGGCAGGCGATCGGCTTCAACATCATAGAGGCCAGCGAACGCAGCGACACTGTCACCACGACGCTGGTGAACGGTCACGATCCCGAGGCGCTGCGAGCCTACTGCCGGGAGAAATGCGGCGTGACGGTGGGCCACGGCATCGGTGAGCTGTCGGGCAAGGCCATCCGCATCGCGCACATGGGCCATGTGAACGCACCCATGATCCTGGGTACGCTGAGCGTCGTCGAAATGGCGCTGGCGGCGCTCAACATTCCCCACGGCAAGGGTGGCGTGCAGGCCGCCATCGACTGGCTGAGCGAGCAGGTCCCGGCGTAGCAGCTCGCTCCCTTGACAAGGCATGACTAAAGATCCCTCGGCTTCGCCTCGGGATGACACGGGATTTTGGTCAACAAGAATCGTGTCATCCCGAGCGGAGCGAGGGATCTTTGGTTTTCACGCGATGGCTACCCCATCTGATAGCCGGGCGTGGACTTCGAGATGGCGAGCTCATCGGCGTCCATGTCCTCGGCGACGCCCTCGAATAGGGGCGTGGTGAGGTAGCGCTCGCCGGTGTCGGGCAGCATGCAGAGCAGGACCGAGCCCGGCTTGGCCTTCTCGGCGACACCGATCGTGACGCCGAAGGTCGAGCCGCCGGAGATGCCGGTGAAGATGCCTTCCTTCTGCGCCAGCGCCTTGGCCCATTTGACGCCCTCGGCGCCGGGGATCGCGATGCGCTCGTCGAAGTACTTCTTGTCGATCGATTCCTGCAGCACGAGCGGAATGAAGTCGGGCGTCCATCCCTGGATGGGATGCGGCTCGAAGGCGGGATGGCCCAGCGCGGGCGAGCCGTCCGGCGCGCGCTTCTGCGGCTGGCCGCTGCCGATCAGCTGCGCGTTGGCCGGCTCGCACACGATGATCTTCGTTTCGGGCCGCTCGCGGCGCAGGACGCGCCCGACGCCGGTCAGGGTGCCGCCCGTGCCGTAGCCGGTGACGAAATAGTCGAGCCGCCGTCCCTTGAAGTCGCCCAGGATCTCCTGGCCTGTCGTGCTCTCATGGATCTCGGCATTGGCGTCGGTCTCGAACTGATGGGCCAGGAACCATCCGTTCTTTTGCGCCAGTTCCACCGCCTTCTGGTACATGCCCATGCCTTTCTGGGCACGTGGCGTCAGCACGACCTTCGCGCCCAGGAGCCGCATCAGCTTGCGCCGCTCGATCGAGAAGCTGTCGGCCATGGTAACGACCAGCGGATAGCCCTTCTGCGCACACACCATCGCGAGCCCGATGCCGGTGTTGCCGCTGGTGGCCTCGACCACGGTCTGGCCGGGCTTCAGGGTGCCATTGCGCTCGGCAGCCTCGATGATGTTGACCGCGAGTCGGTCCTTCACCGATGCCGCCGGGTTGAAGGCCTCCGCCTTCACGTAGATCTCGACGTTCTTCGGCCCGAGATTGTTGACCCGGATGCAGGGCGTGTCGCCAATCGTGTCCAGGATGCTGTCGAACGTCCGGCCGCGCCCCTTGGTTGCTCTCACCTTGGCCTTCGCTGTCATCTCGGACCCCCTCCCGTGAATGGAAGCGGGGAGTGGACCAGCACAAACGCTCCCCCGCAAGCACCCGCGCGTTACGGCGGTTACGCGAGCAGTTCGGCCGCGCGATTGACATCCAGAAGGTCGGCGCCGATGGATCGTCCAGGATCAATCCAGGGGCTATCACCATGAGTCACATTGATTCGAAACAGCCGAGATTCGCGCGGGTATGGCGTGGGCGCGTCCCGAGATCGAAGGCCGACGCCTATCAGCGCTATTGGCTGGAAAATGGGGTCAAGCCACTTCAGGACAAAGGCGCGCTCGGCATACAGATGCTGCGCGATGATCGCGATACCGAAACCGAGTTCGTGACGATTTCCTATTGGGATAGCCTGCAAGCGATGGGCAGTGGTCCCGACCCCTCGAGAACGCATCATCTCGACCGCGATCCCGAATTCCTCATCGAGCTGCCCGAACGTGCGCAAATCCTGACCATCCTCGAAACGCACGGCCAAGCGGGCTGATTGCCGAGCTGGGCGCCGATGGCCGCGCGCATTGAGCCCGTGGTTTGCGACTTTCTAAAGGTCGGCCATTTCAGATAGGCTGGGTCGTTGATGGTCGCGATCTGATTGAACGGGAGAGGTCGATGAGCATTGCACTGGAAATGAGGATGCCCCTCGGTGATCGAGGCAGGCTCCGGTTGCTCACTCTTGCTACGGGCATCGTCTGCACAGCGTTGATCGCGCGAGCCCTGCCGGCGACGATGGACGCGATATCGGACTTTCCATTGCCGCTCTGCGCCGTCGATCTCTCATCCGGCTCATCTCTCAACAAGGTCGAGCTGGTCACCTCGCACGCCTTGCCGGATCTGCCGGGCAAGAGAGTGACCATCGTTCGTGTGACCTACGGACCCGGCGGTTTCACGCCGCCCCACCGTCATGCCGGCACGGTGACTGCCTACGTCACCAAGGGACACATCCGGTCGCAACTCAGGGGCGGCCCGGTGGAGGTATTCGAAGTCGGCCAGTCGTTCTTTGAACCGCCGGGCGCGATCCATGCCGTTTCCGCCAACGCAAGCAATACCGAGATGGCCGAACTGATTGCTGTCTTCGTCGCCGACGAAGGCGCGGAACTGACAACCTTCATCGACCCGTAGGCTGCCGCGCATGGTGCCCAATCAGTAAATGCTGGGGGCTGTCGTTCTGAAGTATCCGTCCGCAGATAAGTAGTTGAGCCTGCTCCAAAGGAAGCGGCGGCCTCCAATAGGCACCATTTCGCCTTTGCACATGCGATCCAAGTCCATGCGAAGTGGCGCTGCAGGCGAGGAGATCAGGTATGCAGGTCGAAACGATCCTTCCGATCTGGGCAGACCTTCGACGCTATCGCCGTGAATGGCTCGCGGATGATTTCCTGGCCGGGATCGGCATCGCTGCCATCGCAATACCGATTGGCATCGCCTATCCGGCGATTGCGGGGCTGCCACCCGTCACCGGCCTCTACGCAACCATATTTCCGCTCGTCGCCTACGCCCTCTTCGGATCATCGCGTCAGCTCGTTGTCGGTCCCGACACGGCGGCTTCCACGGTCCTTGCCTCGGCGCTGATCCTGCTCAGCGCCGACACCGTCGGCGAGCGCGTGGCCCTGGCCAGTTCTTTGGCAGTGCTCGTCGGCGTTGTGTGCCTGCTGGCGAACCGGCTCCGACTGGGCTTCATCGCCGACTTTCTGTCACACCCGATCCTTGTGGGATATCTCTGTGGCATTGCGTTGGCCCTCTTCGCGAGTCAGATCGGGCGCTTTACCGGCATGGCCATTGGCACACACGGATTTATCCGCCCCTTTGTTGAGTTTGCTCGTAGAACGGACGAGATCCATTGGCCCACACTGGCCCTCGCCGCGGGCTTGTTCATCCTTCTGCGGATCATGCATCTTGTAACACCACGCGTACCAGGTCCCCTCGTTGCGGTGGCCCTGTCGATCGCCGTGTCGATCACCCTGGATCTGTCGCGCCAAGGCGTAGCGCTTGTGGGCGAGATCGCCACAGGGCTGCCGACGGTTGTCCTTCCCGATCTGCGCGGCATGGCTTCCGAAGAGTTTGCGCTTAGTGCCATTGGCATATTCGTCGTCAGCTTCATCAGCGGCATCGTTACAGCGCGCAGCTTTGCTGCGCGCAACCGCTATCGCATTGACGCAGACCGGGAGCTGATTGGCTTCGGCGCCGCCAACATCGCAGCAGGCCTGTTTGGCGGGTTCCCCGTGGCCGGAGCGGATTCCCGCACGGCGATCAACGATACTCTCGGCGGCAAGACCCAAGTCGCCGGGCTGGTTGCGGCGGTATCATTGGCTTTTTCTTTGCTATTCCTGAGCCGCCTCATGGTCCATTTGCCGCTTGCCGCACTGGGCGCGGTCCTGGCCTCGGCGGCCGTCGATCTGTTCGATTACAGGGCATTGATCCGGATCTGGCGCATCAATCGTATCGAATTCGTTTTGGCGCTCATCGCGATTTTGGGTGTGGTCGCGTTCGGTGTGCTCTCAGGGATAATCGTGGCGGTCTTCGCCACGCTTATCTGGTTGGTGGGCGCGGCTGCACGGCCGCGCGATGCTCTGCTTGGCCGTATCCCGGGCCGTGATGGATTCTACAAACTGCATCGGTACGCCGAGGCCAGATCCGTTCCAGGCGTGGTTATCTACCTGCTGCAGGGTCCCCTCGTATTCTTCAACTGCGACTATCTGCGCAACCGAATCCGCTGGATCCTTGGTCGCGTGCCGGTGGAAACGCGGCATTTCATCCTGGATGCCAGTGCCAGCAATCTCCTGGATAGCACAGGCGCCGTCGCGCTGAGTGAGATTGCAGCTGACCTGACGCGCCGCGGTATCACCTTTTCGATCGCCGAACTGCATCATCGTCCTCGCATGCTCCTGGAGCGGGCGGGCTTCTTCGATCAGATCGGCCACGATCATGTCTTCGATAAACTCGAGCATGCGCTCCACGCTGTGGCGCCGGAAGCCGGATCCGGCGGCACAGAATTCAAACGCCACGGGTGAGCGGTTGCCCCGGTAGCCGAATGCTTCTGCGCGCGGAGCCGAAGTGGGCAATGTGAAGAGCAATCGACTGGAACGCATGAAGCGCGTCAGCCGGCTGTAATCAGACGTTGCTATATGAAGTACTCGGCTAGCAGCAACCGTCCGCTGTCTCGGAGAGTTCCTTGGAACGCCGCGGCGTTAGCGTGGAGCGTGTCGGTCGGAGGTCGCGACTGCCGCAGACTCAGATTGGGAGGCCCACAATGAGGAGCATCATCTGCGTTGCGTTGGCTGCATTACTGGTGGGAGTTCTCGGCGGATGCGAGGCCCGCCCTTCCGTCCGCCGACGGGTTCCCTTCCCATAAGACCTACCGCTCGCAAGAGGATTATTACGACCACTACAACGGCATCGACGGCGGCTGATACGCGCGTCGGCAGGGTGCTTCCGAAGCGTTGCTGACGGCGGTGCCCGTCTTCAGTTCGTTGCTGACCTATGACACGCGCAACCGGCGGCGGCCGGTTGCGATGATGTTGGGCGAGTCCGGCGACGACATTGACGCCGAAGCGTGATGGCCCCCTTCAGCCTCCGTTCATTCCGTTGCTGTAGCAGCGTGCGGTTTGATTCGGATTTCGGTGGGCCATCGCGCCATCCGATCTTGCGCTCAAACGCCTCCAGCGGCGCGTCGGCTGGCTTGCGGTTGAAACCCGCTGGCCAACCTTGAGGCCTCTCGGGGATGGCCCGCCTTCGGTTTGCGTAGCATCCTCTATGGGATGGGAACTGGGCGCGCTCGCAATTGCAGTCGCTTCGGACAATCCAACAGTATGGTTTGTCGCGCTCATCGCAGTGACCGCCTTCGGGTGCCTTTATTGGGATGACGCACTCGATCGGCACTGAGCCACTCGGCCTTTTGTCGCTGCCTCCGGGCGGATGTTTGGTGATGACGGAGTGATGCCGCCTACGTCACCAGGGGGCACATCCGGCCGCAGCGTCAGGGCGGCCCGATGGAGACCTTCGAGGTCGGTCAGTCGTTCTTTGAACCGCCGGGTGCGATCCATGCCGTTCCCGCCAATGCTAGCAATACCGAGATGGCCGAACTGATTGCTGTCTTCGTCACTGACGAAGGCGCGGAATTGAACAACCTTCATCGACCCGTAGGCAGCCACACACGGTTCGGCGTGCTACCCGCCAGAGCCGGCGGTAAGCTTACGACATCCGCCTTTCTGACCCTGCGCCCATTTTAGCAAGCATTTGAACGCTTGCCTCTGCGTCGCAGCCGCCAACTCATTCGATCTTTTCCGGGTCGGAACATGAAGCTGTACTTGATGCTCGGTGCGATCGTGATCTTCGCCTTAGGCGTGCCAACGATGAATTGGCTCGTGCATAAGTCGGGCCGCTCACGCCGAAACAGGAAGAGGTGCGGCGATCGGATCAGGAGATGAGGCGCGAAATCGTTGATTGTTTCCGCGCCTGAGCAGAGGGTCGCCTATCATCTGTGGCTTGCCTGCGGATTGAGAAAGGCCGACTACAATCGAGCTAAAAGAAACTGACTAAGTGACAAAAGCCAAATATGCTTCGCTGGCAAACGCGGGAGGGGCATTTGAGTTGGTGCGATAAGCTGGCTTCGACTTCCGGCCTTGTACTTGAGCTTAATGTTCATCACGCATCAGGTAACTCTATACTTGATGCTATGTCTCCGATCTTTGACAGGCATCGGTCTCGCGATGGGACTGGCTTTGAATTGCAAAAGCTGGAGGATTTTAACGTCCAGTTCGTTACTAACGAGGGATATCAGTATACTGTCACTCCTAGAACGATCAGCATTGAATACGTATACCGAATCCAAGTGCAATATCAGAGTGCCGGACCGCCAAAGGCATGGGTGTTGTCTGAAATTATTCCATACAGTGCTCAACTTCTCGAGATTTCAAAGAGGCTTATGGAAGTCGGATCCTTGTTCCCAGACCCAAAGACCCGCTCCATCGAACGAATTACGGTGATATCGCAAACGAATGTTGATCCCGACGATCTTCCACCCGGCATACAACGCTTGCTGCGATATATGGGCAGACCTTGGTCGCACGAGTTGGAGTCTTATCAAACGCGCGTTGTAGCGTCATTAGGTGGAGATAAGGTAGGTAATAGCATTCGATGCACCCACAGCATTGGCAAGCAGCAACGACCTGAGACCAAGGAACCACAGGTTAGTGACGGGTTGGTAAATGTTCGATTCGATTGGCAGCGGAAATTCAAGACAGGCCGGCGAATTGAACCTAAGTCGATGCGGGAGATAGTTTCCGAAAGTATCAAAGACGCCAATCAATATTTCGAGGAGTTAGCTGAAGGGAATCGCTTCGATGAGAATATCCTCACCGGGACAGTATGAACTGTCGTCAGATGCGGTGCCGCCACAGCAGACGAAGGTCGCTGCGGCGAGCAGCGTCGCGGAAGCGTCTGGGGTCATTGAATTCCCCGATTTTGGTCGGGCGAATTTCGCGGAGGCGGCACGACTTGCTGGGCGGATGAATGCTGCCAGTGCTTCGACGACAGAGCTAAGCTCGTTGTTAAGCGAGCGACAAACCCTCCTGGATAAAAAGTTCGATGGCAAGATTACGCCGTCGGAAGAAAATCGTCTGGCCTTCGTGCGGTGGTCTATCGACCGAATCCAAAGTGCAAGAAGTGAATTTGCGTTGGAGGAGCTAGAGCATTTGGTCGATAGATACGAGGAATTACTAACTGGTTTGGACAGTCTGAAAAACCAAATGGAGCAACTTACAGGAGCGACAGGTGAGCGCTGGCCGAAAGAGAGGCAAAAGCGTGGCTCGAAGGGGTGGACTAGCCAAAGCTGAGTCTACCTTGCCAATGGCGCGGAAAACGCCGCTAGTCACGCGATCCAACCCGCCGCCTGTCAAAGACTACACTGAGTATCGTCCGGTTCTTCGACGGGACTTCGTCTGGTCATGCGCCTATTGCACCACCACCGAAGCGGAAAGTATGGCTGTCAACTTCACAATCGATCACTACGAACCTAAGGCCAGTCGTCCCGACTTAGTGAACGATTTTCGGAACCTGATGTACGCCTGCAACGCGTGCAACATCCTAAAAGCCGGAAGAGTACCTACGGCGGAGGGGCGCGCCGCTGGCTATCGGTTTTACCGGGCTGACGAAGACTACCGCGAAGATCACTTTCGGCTATCGGACTTGGAGCTAAAACCAGTTTCGAACACAGGTTCGTACACAATTGATGCTATCGATTTGAATAGACCTAGCCTTCAGCGAATAAGGTCCCTGCGTCGGCGCTTGCGCCATTGTGCACAGTTGGTGTCGGCTGGAGTGATGGCGCTGAAGAACTTCCCAATCGACCGCTTACCACAAGAACTCCGTGGAACCGCTTTGCGCCAAATCAGGAAAGCGATGGGTTCCGCCGACAAGATGAAGTTGGATATTGATGAGTTGCTGGAGGCAGCCGCAAAATCAAATCTGATCGACCCAGATCCTGATTCGAAAAAACGTGCCAAAGAGCGAAGCGAACGGATTCGAGAATCCGAAGGTCTTTTCGCCGGCAATTGGTCTCGAGCGACAACGAAGAAACGTAGGCGCGCCTAAAGCTGATTAGTCGGCGTCGCGACCTTCGAGCAACGCGCGAGTATTTCCTCACGCGTCCCCATAGTCCTCGGTCCAAATAGTGCTGTTTCTTTCCAATTCTGACCACTCCCCGCATTGCGCGTGATTCCAATGCTTTCAAAGAAGAATGGTGCTGCCGCACAGGATTGAACTGTGGACCTCCCCCTTACCAAGGGGGTGCTCTACCACTGAGCTACGGCAGCGACGGCGGCGGCCTTAAGGCCGGGCGCGGCGGGGATATGCCATAGGGGAGGGCGGGGTTCAACCGCCGCCGCCAGCCGAAACGGGCTTCCGATACGCGCTTGCCGGCCGTCTTGCCGCAGCCCTACCATTTTGCGGCAGAAGCTGGAGGAAACCGCATGGACTGGCGCCCGATCTCCGCCGATTCGCACATCACGGAGCCGCCCAACTGCTACGTCGACCACATCGACCCGGCGTGGCGCGATCGCGCGCCGCACGTCATCCACAAGGAGGGCATGGGCGACACTTTCATCGTCGAGGGCATGAAGACACCGGTGCCGCTCGGCCTGATCGCCGCGGCGGGCGTGGCGCCCAAGGACATTCGCATCGGTGGCGCGAAATTCGAGGATCTGCACCGCAGCGGCTGGGATCCCAAGGGCCGGCTGGCCGACCAGGATCGCGACGGCGTCGCGGCCGAGATCATCTATCCCACGGTCGGCATGCTGATCTGCAATCATCCCGACTTCGACTACAAGAAGGCCTGCTTCGACGCCTATAACCGCTGGCTCCAGTCCTATTGCAGCCACGCGCCCGACCGGCTGATCGGCTGCGGCCAGACCGCGCTGCGTTCGATCAAGGAAGGCATCGAGGATCTCGAGCGCATCAAGGCGATGGGCTTCAAGGGCGTGATGATGCCGGGCAATCCCGGCGAGAAGGACTACGACGATCCCGCCTACGATCCGTTCTGGGAAGCCGCTGTCGCGCTCGACCTGCCGCTTTCCTGGCACATCCTGACCTCGAGCGGCGACAACACGCTCGCCAAGCCGCGCGGTCCCAAGATCAACGGCTTCCTGTCGATCATCCGCGGCTGCCAGGATATCATGGGCATGCTGGTCTTTTCCGGCGTGTTCGAGCGGCATCCGAAGCTGCGCGTCGTGTGCGTGGAGGCCGATGCCGGCTGGGCGCCGCATTTCATGTATCGCATGGACCATGCCTACAAGCGCCACCGCTACTGGATGAAGGGCCAGGAGCTCGCCCGCCTGCCGTCGGAATATTTCCGCGACCATATCTCGCTCACCTTCCAGGACGACTGGACGGCGTTCCAGTTCGCCGACCAGCTCGGCGAGAAGCAGCTCATGTGGGCCAACGATTTCCCGCACAGCGATTCGACCTGGCCGTGGAGCCAGGACGTGATCGCCGAGCAGACCGCGCATCTCAAGCCCGAGCTGAAGAAGCGCATCCTGCGCGACAATGTGGCCGAGCTCTACAAGCTCGCGGCGTAGCGCGGCGTAAGACAAAGGTCCCTCGGCTTCGCCTCGGGATGACAACTTTTGTTGGGTTGGCGCAGTGCGCCAGATCCGACAATGGTGTCATCCCGAAGCGAAGCTGAGGGACCTTTCGTTTTCACGACACCTGTGTGAATGCAACCGAATCCTGCAGCAGGCGTAGCTATGGGCGATGTCTCTGCAGGACCTCATGGCCGAGATCGGCCTTCTGATCGATTGGGTGCCGAACTGGCTGATCGCGGTGCTCGCCTTCGCGGCGGCAGCCGCGCTCGCGCTGCTGCTGCATGGCGCCACAGTGCGTCTGGCCCGGCGGCTGATTTCGGCCCGCAACGCCTTCGTGCAGTCGCTCCTGTCGGCGACCCGTGCGCTGTCGCGTGTGACGCTGGTGCTGATCGCCATGGCGATCGTGCTGCCGATGGTGCCGCTCGACCGGCAGACGACCGGCATCGTGGCGCGGTGGCTGTTCGTGGTGTTCGTCGTGCTGCTGGGCTGGGCCAGCATCACGGCACTCAGGCTCGCGACCGACTTCTATCTGACGCGCACCCGGATCGACGCGCAATCCGATCTGGTGGCGCGCAAGCACGCGACCCAGATCCAGGTGCTGCGCCGCGCCACCACGACGGTCGTGATCATCATCACCATCGCCGCGGCGCTCATGACCTTCAACTCGGTGCGCCAGTATGGCGTCAGCCTGATCGCCTCAGCCGGCGCGGCCGGCATCGTGGTCGGTCTCGCGATCCGGCCGTTGCTCACCAACCTGTTCGCCGGCATCCAGCTCGCCATCACCCAGCCGATCCGCATCGGCGATGCGGTGATCGTCGAGAACGAATGGGGCTGGATCGAGGAGATCACCAGCACCTATGTCGTGATCAAGGTCTGGGACTGGCGCCGGCTCGTCGTGCCGCTCTCCTATTTCCTCGAGCGGCCGTTCCAGAACTGGACGCGCCAGAGCACCGACCTGATCGGCACGGTGCTGCTGTGGGTCGACTACACCGTGCCCGTGGCGCCGGTCCGCCGGAAGCTGGAGGAGATCGCCAACGGCAGCCGGCTGTGGGACGGGCAGGTCGTGAACCTGCAGGTGGTCGACAGCAATGAGCGCGCCGTGCAGCTTCGCGCGCTGGTGAGCGCCCGCAGTTCGCCCGAAGCGTGGGACTTGCGCTGCGAGGTGCGTGAGAAACTGATCCTGTTCCTGCTGCAGGAATATCCGAGTGCGCTGCCCAAACAGCGCGCCGAGTTCGTCGATCTCGGCAGTCGGCATCCTGCAGCGCCGCGCGTTCCGCCGCTGGCCCATTAGGGCCTTCCACGCCCATTTGGTTGGCGACGCTCAAAAGCCGGCACTTGCCCCAAGAAAATTTGCGCAACGGCACCGAGCTACTAATTTGGCTTGCTGCGCGGGAGTCGGTACTTGTTCGCTCACTCCAGCAGTAGGACACCACCATGAGCATTCGCGTCGGCATTGTCGGGATCAGCGGTTTTGGCGGCGGCGAGGCGATGCGCTTGGTCGCGAGCCACCCGTCTTTCGAGCTCATCTACGCCGCGGGCGAGGGCAGCGCCGGCAGCCGATTGGTCGACCGCTTCCCCGGCGTGCCGGCCAAGCTGGCCGAGCTGGTGATCGAGAAGTGGGACCCTGCGACCCTGCCGAAGCTCGACGTGCTGTTCGCGTCGCTGCCCACGGGCGCCTCGGCCGAGGCGCTGGCGCGCGTGCCTGAGGATGTGAAGATCGTCGACATCGGCGGCGACCACCGCTACGTCGAGGGTTGGACGTACGGCCTGGCCGACGTCTGGCCGGCCGAGATCAAGGGTCAGATCCGAGTTGCCAACCCCGGCTGCTACCCCGCGGCGGCATTGAACGCGCTGGCGCCGCTGCTGGTCGACAAGCTGATCGAGCCTGGCAACATCGTGATCGACCTCAAGACCGGCATCTCCGGTGCCGGCCGGGGCAGCGCCGACAGCAAGTTCGGCTACGCCGAGAGCAACGAGAACCTGGTGCCCTACGGTCTGCTCAAGCACGTCCACATGCCCGAGATTGCCAAGACGATTGAGCGGCTGAGTGGCGGCAGCGCGGCCGGGCTGGTGTTCACGCCACACTTGGTGCCGATGACCCGCGGCGTACTCGCCACCATTTACTGCCGCGGCCGCGCCACCACGGGCCCCTCCACGGGCCAGTGCCTGGACGCGGCCCGGCGCTTCTACGCCGGGCGGGCGTTCGTCCGCGTGACCGACAAGCCGCCGCAGACCAAATGGGCCACCGGCTCGAACCTCGCGTTCGTAAGCTATGCTGCCGATCCAGAGCGCAACTTGGTGATCGCGATGGGCGTGGTCGACAATCTCGGCAAGGGAGCGGCCGGCCAGGCGGTGCAGAATGCGAACCTGATCTGCGGCCTGCCAGAAACCGCGGGGCTGGACGGTGTACCTGTTTGGCCATGAGATCTTTTGCGAAGCGCGCGGGCGACCGCGCGCGACTCGGCTCAAGCGCGGGTATTACCCCGCGCGAGTCGAGACGACGGAGGGACCTGAAGCCATCCCGCTTTAGCGGACTGGATTGGCGAGATCGACGCCGTAGAGTTCGGCGTTCTTCTTCATGTAGACCGTACGTTCCTCGACAAGCCGGCCCGCCAGGGCCGTCTCCAGGATGTCGAGCATGGTGTGCCAGCCCATGGCGTTCTGGGGAATGAAGCGGTCGAGAATAGGGAAGTGCCTGAAGGTCAGCAGCACCTTGCTGCCTTCGGCCTGCAGCTCGAACGTCGGGTAGGACTCCGGGTAGGTCGAAACCGCGTCGGGTCCGTCGCCCGGAGAGAACACGTTCCAGGTGTAGATGAGCTTGTGCGGCGGCTGCCATTGCGTGACGACGCCACGAACGTGTCCGCCCATCAGATGCACGGCGCCGCCCTGGCGCGGCTCGATGCGGCTGTTGCCGCCGAACCACGCGGGCAGGAGATGCGGCTCGGTGAGATGGGCCCAGACCTTCTCGATCGGTCCGGACAGGCGCCGCGTGAAGGTCACGCAGGCGAGCTTGGACATCTCTCCTTTGTCTTTGTCGCTCATGTGCGCAGCTCCCGTTCCAATGTGTCGAACCGGCCGGCCCAGAAGCGCCGTACCTCGTTCACCCAGCGCGCGACCGCGTCCACGCCCTCGGCATCGAGCTCGTAGATCCGCCGCTGCGCCTTGGCCTGCACCCGCACCAGGCGAGCGTCGCGCAGTGCTTTCAGGTGCTGGGAGATCGCGGGTGCGCTGATCGTGAAATGGCTCGCGATCTCGCCAGAGGAAAGAGGCCCATCGGCCAGGGTCTCGACGATGCGCCGCCGGGTGGGATCGGCCAAGGCCACGAAGCTATCCATATCAAATATATGAAGTTTGTACTTAATTAAGTAAAGGCTTATTTTCATTCCTCGCCGTACAGCCGCCCGAGGAGGCCGGCGAGCTGCCGTGCCTCCGCGTCGGAGAAATGCTGGCCGACCGCGTCCTCGATCGCGTTGGCATAGACGGGCCACATGCGCCGGCGCAGCGCCCGGCCGGAGGCGGTGATGGTGAGCACAAGGCCGCGCCCGTCCTCCGGGCTCGGCGCCTTGGCAACATGGCCTGCCGCTGCCATGCGGTCGACCAGCCGCGAGAGGTTGTACTGCTGGAACAGCATGGCGGCCTGAAGCTGGAAGGAGCGCAGCCCCGCCTTGCCGGCCCGTTCCAGTTCGAGCAGCACGTCGTACCAGGCAAGCGGCGGCAGGCCGGCCTTGGAGAGCCGGGCCTCGACGGCATCGAGCGCCGCGCGATGGGCACGCTCCAGGCGCACCCAGGCGCGAACGGCTGATTCGGAAGGCCGCCCAGGGGATTTGTCGGGCATGCCGGCATCATATCGATCGATGCAGTTACATCAATATGGACGCCGGCCACAGCGCAACCTATATGGATGTAAATGCATCTATATGGAGCCCTTATGCCCGACGCCAATATTCAAGACCTGAAGCCGATCCTCGTTTCGTTCGACCTCTGCCCCTACGTTCAGCGTGCGGCGATCACGCTCGCCGAGAAGGGCGTGGCCTTCGACCGCCGCACCGTCGACCTCGCCAACCGGCCCGACTGGTTCAAGGCATTGTCGCCGCTCGGCAAGGTGCCGCTCCTGCAGGTGGGCGATGCCGTGCTGTTCGAGAGCGCGCCGATCGTCGAATACCTCGATGAGACACACAGCCCGGCGCTGCATCCGGCCGATCCGCTCACCCGCGCGCAGCACCGTGCGTGGATGGAAGTGGGCTCGTCGATCCTGGCCGACATCTGGGGCATCGAGACGACGCCCGACAAGGCGGCGTTTGACGGCCACAAGCAGAAGCTGCGCGAGAAGTTCACGCGGCTGGAAGCAGAACTAGGGCAGGGGCCTTACTTTGCCGGCAGCGCCTTCTCGCTGGTCGACGCGGTGTTCGCACCCGCCTTCCGCTATTTCGACGTCTTCGATCGCTTGGTCGATCTCGGCACGTTCGTGGGTCTCCCCAAGGTGCAAGCGTGGCGGCGGGTACTGGCTGCGCGGCCCTCGGTACGCGGCGCCGTCATTCCCGACTACGAGGTGCGGCTCGAAGCCTTCCTGCGCCGCCAGAAGTCGCACCTCGTGACGCTGCTGCCCTAGGCAAGCCGGCGCAGCGCCGCGTCGAGCCCGGCGCCCAACCGCACGGCGCCGGTCCGCGTCGACCAGTCGACCAGCGCCCGCGCCTCGGCGGTCATTTCGGGCGCCGGTTTGCCGCGCAACGCTGCCGCCAGCACGCGGCCACGGCGTACCAGGACGTCGGCCAATGGCATGGTCTCGCGCAGCGGCCGCGTCTCGATCTGGTAGAAAGCGGCAAGCTTGGCGCATTGGTCCTCGATCATGTCCGGATCGGCGAGGATCCGGCCCAATTCGATAAGCGACCGTCGTGCCAGGTAGTGGTTGTGAGCCAGGACCTTGCCGGCCAGCAACGTCTCGGCCTCGTCAACGAAGGCCCGGCGTTCGCCATCGTCCTCGGCGAGCCAGGCGTTGTCGGCCAGCAATGCCGCGCCCCAGTAGGTCATGGCCGTCTTGCGCGCCAGCAGCAGCCCCTCCGCGAGCAGCGGGCGAGCGAGATCAGGACGGCCGGCCTCGATTTCGATTTCGGCGAGGAAGGCGAGGTTCTCCGGCTCGAACCGCCATGCCTCCAGCTCGCGCACGATGACACGGGCGCGCTCGATATGCGGCCGCGCTTCTTCCGCCCGTCCGAGCTCCAGAAGCGGACCGACGCAGGCGTGATGCGCGATCATCTCGGCCCGCTTCTGTCCGACCGCGACGGCAAGTGCCACCGCTTCCTGACCGGTGATCAGCGAGTCCTGCAGCTTGAGCTCGAAGAACATCGTGTGCGCATGCATGGGCCGGTTCGAGACCTCGACCCGGCCCAACCCGATGTGCTGGCTTTCTTCGACGCACCGCCGGAAGTACTCGGCAGAAGCGACGTTGTCGCCCCGCGCATATTCCGCGTCTCCCAGTCCGCCAAAGGCGCGTGCCTTGGCCTCGGCGCTGCCGGCGCGCTCGGCCAGATCCAGGGCGGCACGGTGCTCGACCAGGCACTCGTCGACCCGGCCCAACGGAAAGAAAAGATTGCCGCGCGTGAAATGGCAGCGGGCCTGGATATCGAGCCACCCACCGCCTTCCGCCAGCACCTGCGCCGACACGACATCGTCGAGCGCCGCCGGCAGCTCGTCGAGGATCCGGCGGGCCGAAGCACTGCCCAGCAGCGCAAGGCTTTGGTTCCGCCGATCGCCACCGGCCTGCAGCGCTTCCTGGTATGCGGCCAGTGCCTCGCGCGCTCGGCCGGCGTCCAGCAGCACGTCTCCTTTGAGCAGGAGCAGCGCCGCACGGCTGCCCGCCGCCGCAGCAAGTTCCAGTCCTCGCTCGACCAGCGGCAAGGCCTCGGCGGGTCGGTAGCGCCGCAACCGATCCTCGGCCGCCAGATGATAGGCGTCGGCGGCCGCGGGCGACTCGGCCCGATCGAGATGCGATGCGCGCAGGATCGGGTCGCGCCCGTCGAACCAGTCGGCGGCGCGAGCATGCAGCGCGCGTTGCGCCTCGGCGAGCAGCGAGCGCAACACCGCTTCGCGGATCAGCGCATGGGCGAAGATCAGCTCCGGCCCGTCGGCACGCAGAAGGCCGGCCCGCAGCAGGCTCGCGACATCGAAGGCGGGATTGCCGACCAGCGCCAATAGGGCTGCTGGATCGAAGCGCTGCCCAAGTACGGCGGCGGCGTGGAGCGCGGCCCGGTCAGCCGCGCCCAGCCGATCGACGCGCGCCACGACCAATCCACGCAGCGAGAGCGGCAGGTCGCTGGCAGCTTCCGCGACGTTGCGCAGGAGCTGCTCGAGGAACAGCGGATTGCCGCCGGCGCGTTCGATGCATTGGCGTCGTGTTGCATCGGACAGGCCCGCCAGGTGGTCGGCGATCGCCGTGGCGTCCTGCCCCCGAAGTGGCCCGAGATCGATCGTGACCAGCGGCGCACCCGCCGGCTGGCTGCGCAACGCCTCATACAGGCGCTCATTCTCGGGGCGCGATGTCAGAACCAGGACCAGGGGCCGGTCGATGGCAATGGACGTCAGTCGCATCAGCGCATCCACCAAACTTGTGTCGGCCCAGTGCAGATCCTCGACCAACAGCAGCATTGGCGCGCGCGACAGCTCCCGCCGCACCAGCAATGCCAGCGCGTCGTCGCGGCCACGGCGCCGGCTCGCTTCGTCCGAAGCGTCGATCAGGCCGCGTAGCGACGGCGTCAGGGGCGCTTCGGCCAGCTCATGCAGAAAAGGTTGAAGCCGCGCGTCGACAGACTCGGCGGTGATCAATGCCTGTACCGCTGCCAGCCTCGTCTCGGGTGCCGAATCAGGCAACAGTCCCAGCAGGCCGTCAGCCAGCCGCCGCAGCGGATCGCGCTCGTGTCCGGCCCCGAAATCGAGCACGTGACAGACATGACAGGGAATGGCCTGGCGCGTCGCCAGCGCGCGCGCTTCCTGGCCGAGCCGGCTCTTGCCGATGCCTGGCTCGCCGCGCACGTAGACGGCTCCGCCGTTGCCGGTTCCCGTGCAACTGTTCAGAAGCGCCTCGATCTGGGCGAGCTCGGCGCGACGGCCGACGAATGGCGTCAACGATGTCGCCAGGTCCGGATGTGTCAGTCTCACCAGCCGCCATATGTCGACCGGCTCGGCGAAGCCTTTCACGGCGTGCCGGCCGCGTGCTTCGAACTGGGCATGGCCCGCCAGGGCGCGCTGGATCGACTCGGAGACGAAAATCTCGCCCGCCGGCGCGAGGTCGGTCAGGCGCGACGCGAGGTTCACCGATTCGCCGATCGCGGTATAGCCGCCGCCAGATGCTCCGACGATCACTTCCCCGACCGCCAGACCGGCATGCATCGACAGGCCGAGGCCGAGCGCGCGCGACAGGTCGGGCATGCGGTCGCGCAGTTCCGCGGCCGCGTGCAAGGCGCGGCGCATATCGTCGTCATGCGCCACGGGAGCACCGAACAACGCCATGACCGCGTCGCCGATGTGCTTGTCGACCGTGCCACCGTGCCGCTTCACGATCTCGTCGGCGGCACCGAGATAGCGACCAAGCAGTGCGTGCAGCCGTTCGTCCGGCAGGTCGCGCGACAGGGCCGTGAAACCGCAGAGATCGGCAAACAGCACCGCGACCGGCCGGCGCTCGGTATCGAATTGGGCCGCGGCCCTGGTCTCGCGTGCTGTATCGTCGAGCTGAGCGATCGCTTCCAGCAGCCGGCGACGATGGCCAACCGAGCTTACGCCGATGTCGCGCAGATCATCGGCCGTGAGCTGGCGCAGCGTGGCCAGATCGATGTGATTGGCTGCGAACGCAGCCGCATATTCCCCCAGCCCGAGCTGCTGCAACCATGCCGACACGTCCATCTGCCGACACCCCGCCGATTCTCTGACGACCCGCTCGCAATGTCCCGAACGCCTGGTCGCCACGAGCGATAGGCGGTCCAGTTGATGACGAAATCGAAGATCGCTGCCGCCGCTTTGTCAAGGCGGCCGGCTGGCTAGGACGTGTACTCATAAAACAGGCCCCATCGATAAAGAGCAAGGCAATCGCCGCTTTGCCCCAAAATCGGACATCGGCGTAGGACGAGGGCATGTCAGCTTCGGGCCAAAACCCGAAGTGGCCATTGCGAGCTGGCTTTCGGACATCAACTTCTGAGCCGGATCGAGGCTCTTTCAGTTCGTAGCCGCTTCGAGATTATCTGACGACTCGACATCAGTTGCTCCCAGGGCGCATGAGCGAGCCTACGCGGCTCAACAATGGCATTCGGAGTATTTCCGATCGTGGGCACCAACGGTTTGATGTCGGTCGATCTAGGGTTACGGGGCGCCGTCGTCGCACTGTGTCTGCTGATCGCAGCCCTGGCGCTGCGCGATCGCCGTGACAGCACTGCCGCGTTGCTGGGAGCCGCGCTCGCGATCGGCGCCGCGGCTTCGATGATCTGCTCGACGCCGACATTCCCGCGGCCGTTTGCGTGGTGGGGCCTATTGCTATTGGCGTTGTCTAGCGCGAACTGTGTTGTGTTCTGGCTATGGGCGCGCGCTGCCTTCGACGATGATTTCGTCCCGCGGTTCTGGCATGGCGTCTTGTGGGCAGCCGTCGTCGTCGCGCAATGGCTGGACGCCAGCGGCATCACACGATCGGCCGCGCTCGAGGTTGCGATCGAACGCACGCTGCCGTTCACCTCTCTCGGCCTGGCGTTGTTGGCGGTAGCGCAGACGCTTGTCACCTGGCCGGCGGACCTGGTGCAGGGCCGGCGTCGGCTCCGGCTGGTTGTATTGATAGGGGCGTCGGCCCAAATCGTTCTCAACTCTTACTTGAGCTTCTTGCAGCAGCCCTCGTATCCCACTTTTTCCATGACTAGCGTCGCCAACGTTCTCGCTCTGTTTGTGTTGGTCGGCTTGAGCGCATGGAATCTGCTGGAAGCGGGGACGCGAGAAGGTTCAATCCTGTTGCCCGCGACAAATGTCCGCTTCGGCGCGCCAGCCAAGGCGTCTGACGATCAGAGCAAGCCTGCCACGATTGAACCGGCTCTCTTGCGCCGGTTGGAACAGCTGATGACCGTCGAGCGTATCTACCGGCGTGAGCGATTGACGATTGGATTGCTATCCGCCGAGTTGGGCGTGCCGGACTACCGGTTGCGGCAGCTCATCAATGAGGGCCTCGGCTACCGCAATTTCAATGCGTTTCTCAATCATTACCGGATCGGGGAAGCTAAGGCGGCGCTAGTCGACCCCGAACAAGTAGCAGTCCCGGTGCTGACAATTGCCATGGACACAGGTTTCCAGTCGATCGGGCCGTTCAACCGCGCCTTCAAGGCCGCGACAAATTTAACCCCAACTGAATTTCGCCGCCTCGCCATGGCGGGAAATGCGGCCCCGGTAAAGCGATCGATTGAAGATCGGCCAGTCGAGTTGAGGAATCGGCCAGCCGGTTTGCAGGAATCGGCGAGAAGCAATCGAAAACATTCGACAGACTGATGGCGATCCTTCCTCGCAGTAGCTGGCGCCAACGGGGTTCCCCATGCGAAATCAGCGGTTTGTCGTTCAATTGGCCGCGCTGGCGGCGCTTACACTCTGTCCGGCAGGGGCGGCGCTTGCCGACGATTTGCAGACCGTCGGTGACCCGGACAGTCTCGGTTTTTCGGCGCGGCGGCTGGCGCGCATGACCTCCTGGTTTGAAGCGCAGAGCGAAAAAGGCGATCCTTCCGGTTTTGTCGTGGGGATCGCTCGGGGCGGCAAGCTCGCCTATTTGCAAGCCACCGGCTTCGAGGACCTCGACGAGAAAATGCCGATGCGGCCGGATTCGATCTTTCGCATCGGATCGATGTCCAAGCAAATCACCAGCGTCGCCACCATGATACTGGTCGATGAAGGCAAGCTCGACCTTGATGCTCCCGTGGCCCAGTATCTGCCGGAGCTCAGGGATATGCAGGTCGTCAAAAAGGATCCGGTCACCGGGGCTCCGATCCTCTCGGATGTTGCGCAGAATATTTTTGAACCGGCGAAGCGTGCGATGACGATCCGGGACCTGCTGCGCAATACGTCCGGCCTCGTTTATGCTTCGCCGGACTACGCCGATCCCGGATTTGAGAATGCCGCGATTCACGTACTGTACGGCGCCAGGGCGCCGTTCCGGCGCGACAAGCCTATCGCGGACTTCGTCGCGAGCCTCGGCGCCCTGCCGCTTCTGCACCAGCCGGGCGAAGTCTGGGAATATGCCATCGGCTACGACGTGCTCGGCCGCGTCATTGAAGTCGTGTCGGGACAGCCCTTCGATCAGTTTCTGCAAAGCCGCCTCTTCGCGCCGCTGCATATGGTCGATAGCGGCTTCTCGGTACCGCAGGACAAGCTTGCCCGTCTCGTCGCCGTGCCGGGGCCGCAGCCCCAACCCCCTTTCGCGAATAGCGACGTCGGCAAGCCGCAGACGTTCTTCTCGGGCGGCGGAGGCATCGTCTCCACGGTTCCTGATTTTCTGCGCTTCTGCCAGATGCTGCTCAACGGCGGCGAGCTTGACGGCGTGCGTATCTTGAAGCCCGAAACGGTCAGGCTGATGACGACGAATTCGCTGCCGCCCGAAATGCACATCGCGGGGCATGAAGTCGGTCCGGCCTTCGGTACGGGCTGGGGGCTCGGTTTCGCAGTCCGCACCAGCCCCGATTTCAGCTACATTCCGGGCGCAGTCGGAAGCTTCAACTGGCAGGGAAGCTGGGGCACGTTCTTCTCGATCGATCCGGCACAGAAGCTGATCCTGATCATGATGATGCAGCGGAGCGAGCACAGTGAGAACGGCTTCTATTTCGACGCCATCCGTCGCCTACCCTATGCGGCGCTGAATGTGCCTGAAGCGCCGGCGCCGGTTGCCTCCGGGCAAGGAAATGCCGGCGCGCTCGCCGAATATGTCGGACGCTACGTTTTCGGCGGGTCTGCAAGTTCGCTGGACAGGCAGACCTCGGTCCCCGACGGCAATGGTTGGACCGGTCTTGAGTCCGTTATCGCGGGCACCGATGGCCTCAGGGTGATCAAATTGGCCGACACCGGCCCTGCCGCGAAAGCAGGCGTCATGGCGGGAGATCTCATCACAGCGATCGACGACAAGTCGATCAAGGGCCTGACCTTGGAGGCAGCCTTTCGTCGGATTTCAGGTCCGGTCAACGCCGCGATCAAGTTCGAGATCATCCGCGCGACGCAGAGCGGTCCGCTCGTTGTTGCCTTTGCCCGGGAGGCGGTTCCTGTGCAGAGTGTCGCGCTTCAAGTCAGTGTCGTAGACGGCAAGCTCGTCGTCGAGGCAACAGGCCAATGGTCAATCCTCGATTTCGACAAGGGTCACCCGACGCCCGTGGCGGTCCGCTCAAAGGATGAACTCCAGGTCGAGAGTGGCGATCACACGCGGATCGCCTTCGTCAGAGACGCAGCCGGCAAAGTCAACGGCGCGGTTCTCAATCCGGGACCATGGGAGCAACGCGGCGTACTCGCACAATAAGGCACACTGACAGCTGATGAAATTGGCGGGAGCTTGCGTTGCTCGAACATCAGGTGTCCGGCGGCCCGAGATGGTGGCGGTCTCGACTTCCGCTCAGGGTCAAAGAGCGACATTGCGCAGTTACCGCGGCATGTCCGTCTTATCCTCGAAAGCGGACAGCCCCGAATTTATGAGTACATGCCCTAGTCCAGTAGCGCTTTCCGCGCGATCTCGCCGGCAAAACAAAAGGCGCGCCGCTTTCACGGCGCGCCTGCAGAAGGGAGAGAGAAGAGTTCGTCAGCCCTGGTCTAGGAAGCTGCGCAGCATGCGCGAGCGGCTGGGGTGCTTCAGCTTGCGCAGCGCCTTGGCCTCGATCTGGCGGATACGTTCGCGGGTCACCGAGAACTGCTGGCCGACTTCCTCCAGCGTGTGATCGGTGTTCATGCCGATGCCGAAGCGCATGCGCAGCACGCGCTCCTCGCGCGGCGTGAGCGTGGCCAGCACCCGCGTCGTGCTTTCGCGCAGGTTGCCCTGGATCGCGGCCTCGAGCGGGATCACCGCGTTCTTGTCCTCGATGAAGTCGCCGAGATGTGAATCCTCCTCGTCGCCGATCGGCGTCTCGAGGCTGATCGGTTCCTTGGCGATCTTCAGCACCTTGCGCACCTTTTCCAGCGGCATGCCGAGCTTCTCGGCCAGCTCTTCCGGCTGCGGCTCGCGGCCGATCTCGTGCAGCATCTGGCGGCTGGTGCGGACCAGCTTGTTGATGGTCTCGATCATGTGCACCGGGATGCGGATGGTGCGCGCCTGGTCGGCGATCGAGCGGGTGATGGCCTGCCGGATCCACCATGTGGCGTAGGTCGAGAACTTGTAGCCGCGGCGGTACTCGAACTTGTCGACCGCCTTCATGAGGCCGATGTTGCCTTCCTGGATCAGGTCCAGGAACTGCAGGCCGCGGTTGGTGTACTTCTTGGCGATGGAGATCACGAGGCGCAGGTTGGCCTCGATCATCTCCTTCTTGGCGCGCATCATCTCGCGCTCGCCGTCCTGCACGGTCTTGACCATGCGGCGATATTCGAAGATCGGCGCGCCGCAATGGTCGGAGATCGCCTTGATCTCCTCGCGGATCTTCTCGATCTCGAGGCCGCGCTTCTTGGCGAAGTCCTTCCAGCCGCGGCCGGAGAGCTTGCCGACCTTCTCCAGCCAGGTCGGATCGATCTCGTGCGTGAGATAGTTGTCGAGGAAATCCTGACGCGGGATGCGGAAGCTCTCGGCCAGCCGCAGCAGCTTGCCCTCGAGCATCATCAGCTTGCGGTTCAGGTCATAGAGCGCAAGCTTCAGCTGCTCGATGCGGTTGGCGTTGATGTGCACCGTGCGCACCAGCTCGACGATCTTCTTGCGGTGCTTCTCGTAGCTCTTCTCGAACTCCGGGCTGGGCTTCTGGCCGCGCGCAAGCGTCGACAGGCGCCGGTTCTGCACCTTCGACATCTCGACATAGACTTTGGCGATCTTGGTGAGGGTGCGCAGAACCTCGGGCTTCAGCTTCTCCTCGAGCGCCGACAGCGAAAGTGCGTTCTCGTCGTCGTCCTCGCCACCCTCGGTGCCGCCTTCGACCGCCTCGCCGTTGGGCGCGCCATTGGCCGCGCCATTCACATGCGGTGCCGGCGCGGGCCGCGGCATGACTGCAGGCCTGATCACCGGAGCCTTGATCACCGGCGGGCGCGGAATCCCCGCCGCCGCGGCAGCCGGGTTAGCGGCTCCGCCTTCGCCGGGCAGGCCCACGCCCTTGCCTTCGCCCGGCAGGCCGCCTTGCGTGGCTTCGAGGTCGATCACGTCGCGCAGCAGGATGCGGCCTTCGTTGATCGCGTCACGCCACGCCAGCAGCGCGGTGATCGTCATCGGGCTTTCGCAGATGCCGCCGATCATCTTGTCCTGGCCGGCCTCGATGCGTTTGGCGATCTCGATCTCGCCTTCGCGGCTCAGCAACTCGACGCTGCCCATCTCGCGCAGGTACATGCGCACGGGATCGTCGGTACGGCCCAGCTCCTCGTCCTCGCCAGTCGCCTCGGCCGCGACCACGGCGGTCTTGGCGGGCTCGGCGGTGCCGTTGGTCGTTGCGGTCTCTTCCTGCTCCTCGGCCTCCACGACGTTGACGCCCGCTTCCGAGAGCATCGCCATCGTGTCTTCGATCTGCTCGGACGAGACCTCATCCGGCGGCAGGGCGGCATTCAGCTCATCATAGGTGATGTAGCCGCGCTCCTTGCCTTTCTGGACCAGTTTCTTGAGTTCGGCGCCCAGGGTATCGAGAAGAGGGGCGTCAGGCCCATCCTCGCGGGCCTCAGGGGCTTCGGGTTGACTGACAGTAGCGGTTTTGGTCGCCATTTCTTTTCCTTGGTCGTGCGACAAACGGGGATAACGGCCGGTGAGGGCCGAAAATCGGGTTACGAGAAGGGAGGCGGGCGGCAACCCGCAGAATCTGTCCCTCTACTATATGTGATATAACGCCGTATCGCGATAGGGGTGATTGCTCCAAATTTGCGCCCAATATGGGTATGGGCGCTATAATCTGCCGGCTTCCAGGGCCTCCCGGCTGATCCGGCTTAGCAATGCCTTCATCCTTTGGTCGTTTTCCTCGGTCGGATTGCGCGCCAGCTCGTCCCGGGCCTGCTCCAGCTCCGCCATATTGGCCAAATGCCGGGTCATATGGTCGGCAATCCGCCGCCATTGCTCCACCCAGTCCTCACTGTCGGCCGAGTTGCTTCTAAAAACCTGCCGGGCCTTGGAACGAGCCGTTTCAGCTTGTCGATCCAGACCGTTGCGCCGCAGATGGTCTGTGATCAGCTTTTCTTCAAGGGGAGTGTCCTGGGCTGCGGCATCATCGGCTGCCGGATCGATCCCGAAGGGCATCAGGGCGAGAGCGTCCAGAAGCCCCCGCTGCAGGCGGGCCAGCTCCGGCAGGTGGTCGGTCGGGAGCTTTCCTGCCTCCTCGGCCAGTACATGGAGCATGGCCGGCCGCTCCACCAGCGCGCCCAGCAGGACCTGGATCTGGCGGGAGGCGCCGTCGAGATCGAGGGCCGCCTTTCGCGCCTCCACGCCGGCCGAAGCCGGTATGTCCATCGCGCCAGACGGCCCACGCCATGGCCGCTGGCCTCCCGGTCGGAAGCCGGGTCGACCGCCGGGGCGCCAGGCCGGCCGACCGGCCTCGCGATTGCGCCGCAGCCGGTTCCACATCTCCTCGCCGTAGTAGCGGCGCACGATCGGGTCGGCGATCTGGTCGATGCGCTGCTTGAGCGCGCTCTGAAGGCTCGCCTGCCGTTCGGGCGTGTCGGTGGCCTTGCCCTCGGTCTCCATGTCCCAGACGACGTCGGCGAGCGGGCGGGCCAGCGCCAGGACCCGGCGGATCGCGTCGGGCCCGTGGGCGCGGACCAGGCTGTCGGGATCCTCGCCGGCGGGGAGCGAGAGGAAGCGCAGGCTCTTGCCTGGCCGCAGGAGCGGCAATGCCCGGTCGGCAGCACGCTGGGCGGCGCGACGGCCGGCGTTGTCGCCGTCGAAGCAGAGATAGGGCTCGTCGGCGAGCTTCCAGAGCTCGCCAAGCTGGCCCTCGGTCAGCGCCGTGCCGAGTGGGGCAACGGCGCCGACGAAGCCCGCACCATGGAGCGCGATCACGTCCATGTAGCCCTCAGCCACGATCACCGGCTGATCCTTGGTCGCGGCCACGCGGGCGCGGTCGAGGCAGTAGAGGTTGGCGCCCTTATGGAAGAGCGGCGTCTCCGGCGAGTTGAGGTACTTGGGTTCGCCTGCGCCCATCACCCGGCCGCCGAAGGCGATGGCGCGCCCGCGCCGGTCGTTGATGGTGAACATCACGCGGCCGCGGAAGCGGTCGTAGGGGTCACGGTTGCCGTCGTCGGGCTGGATGGCGAGTCCCGCCTCGACGATCTTGTCGATCGGCACGTTCTCGCGCTTCAGCGCTGCCAAGAGGCCGTCGCGTGAGTCAGGCGCGAAGCCCAGGCGAAAGTCGTCGATACTCGCGTCCTCGAGGCCGCGGCCGCGCAGATAGTCCAGGCCCTGGCGGCCCACGGGCAGACGAAGCTGCTTGTGGAACCAGTTCGCCGCCATCTCGACGACCTGCTGCAGGGTGGCGGCCCGCTCGGCGCGCTCGCGCTCGACCGGCGTGGCGCGCGGCACCGGCAGGCCGACCTCGCGCGCCAGCTTTTCGACGGCCTCGGGGAAAGACAGGCCCTCGGTCTTTATGACGAAGTCGATGGCGCTGCCCTTTTCGTGGCAGCCGAAGCAATAGAAGAAGCCCTTCTTCTCGCTGACGGTGAAAGACGGCGTCTTCTCATTATGGAACGGGCATAGCCCGACAAACTCGGAGGCGTTTTTGCGCTTGAGCGGGACCTTGCGGCCGACGATGTCGCTCATGCTGACACGCGCGCGCAGCTCGTCGAGGAAGCCCGGGGAAAAGGCCATGGCCTAAAATGATCGCCGCAGCCGCTACGCGCCAGCGGGAATAGCGGGGATCATTGCTCGAGCCGCCACTTCAGCGGTGCAAAGGTCCCTCGCTGCGCTCGGGATGACAATTTTGGTTTGGCTCAAGGCGTACGCCAAGTACTCGGTGTCATCCCGAGCCGCAGGCGAGGGACCTTTCTCCGATACTTGAGGCTGTCGTCAAGACGCGCCACTGGAGTGGCGCGCCCCAGCTTCCTCTCAAAAAGCCTGGGCCTTTTGGGCGAAGTTGGGATCGAACAGGCGGTCGGCCATGACCTGGCAGCGCTTGATCAGCCGGTGCTCGTCCTCTCGGTAGTCGGGCTTGGCATTGTGCAGGGTGGCGAGGTCGTCCCACATCAGGACGTCGCCCTCGGTCCAGCGATGGATGTAGCGGAACCGGTCGCTGGTCTGGTGCTCGAAGAGGAAATTGAGCATCTCCTCGCTTTCCCGCTCGGGCCAGCCGTCGATCGAGATCGCATAGCCGGGGTTGGCGTAGAGCACACGGCGGCCGCTCACCGGATGCTTCAGGAACACCGGATGGGAGACCGGCGGCTTCTGGCGCCGCTGCTCCGGGGTGAGCGGCGCGCGCGAGCTGCCGGGCCGCCGCCGCATCTCTTCCCAGAACTTGTTGAAGTCGTGCGTCGCCGTCGCACCCTCCAGGCGCTGGCGCACGTCATCGGGCAGGGCGTCGTAGGCCGAGTACATGTCGGCGAACTCGGTGTTGCCGAGCGGCGCGCCGTTGCGATGCGGCACCTTGATCGCGTGCAGCACGTTCGCGAAGGCGATGTCCTTGCTGTAGGACATGTCGGTATGCCAGTCCTGCCCGGCATCGGAGAGCCCGATCGGCTTTCCGTTCTGCTTGATGTTGGAGAGGATCATCACCTCGGGCAGGCCGGGCTCCTGGTAGGAATTCGCGACATTCACCTCGAGCGTGCCGAAGTTGGCGCTGAAATCGCGGAGCTGGCGGGCGTCGATCTTCTGGCTGGGGAAGCAGACGATGCCGTAGTGGGCGAGGGCTCCCAGCAGGATCGCGAAGGTGCGTTCGTCGAGCGGCCGGGCGAGATCGATGTCGGTGACCCTGGCGCCGAGCGACTTGTCGCTGGGGGTGACGGTGACCATGGCGTTGTCCCTACTTCGTACGTTGCTGTTTCAGTCAGGCCTTTGGTGATTTTTGCGCGGCGACGTCTTCTTGGGCGGCAGTGTCGCCACGTAATCGAGGC
Organism: Alphaproteobacteria bacterium; assembly: GCA_017308235.1. GTDB lineage: Bacteria > Pseudomonadota > Alphaproteobacteria > Reyranellales > Reyranellaceae > Reyranella. The sequence continues at coordinate 222,658 of JAFKFL010000014.1, forward strand.
CGCGCTTCACCCATTTCTTCAAGCCCGCGGCCGTCCGGTAGCCCTCCGGCATCACGCGCACGAAGCCGTTCGCGGTCCGGCCCGCCATGATCATCGGCTTCACATGCGGCTCCTTCAGGACGCGCGCCTGCGCCTCGGGTCCGACGCGGACCAGGATGCCGCCACGCCCGCTCGCCGTGATGCACATGTGGCCGCCCACCATGAAGACCAGGCCGCCCATCATCCTCTTCTCGACGACGCGCTGGCCTTCGAGCAGGACGCGGATTCCGTCGGCGGCGTGGGTGTCGTAGGCCATGGCCGGGGCCTCGCGCCTATCCCGCCAGCACTTTCTTCACCACGGCCGAGGCCTTGGCGAAGTCCATCTGGCCGGCGTACTTGGCCTTCAGTGCCGCCATCACGCCGCCCATGTCCTTGATCGACGTGGCGCCCGCTGCCGTGACCGCGTCCTTCACGGCCGCTTCGACCGCAGCCTCGTCCATTTGCTTCGGCAGAAAGCGCTGGATCACGACGATCTCGGCCTTCTCCTTGTCGGCGAGGTCGGCACGATTGCCCTTCTCGTAGAGGGTGATCGACTCGTTCCGCTGCTTGATCATGCCCTGCATCATGGACAGGATCTTGTCGTCGGCCACGCCTTCGCGGTTGGCCTCGGTGCGCGAGGCAATATCGACTTCCTTGAGCTTGGCCAGGATCAGGCGGATGGTGCCGACGGCGCCCATCTCGCGGGCCCGCATGGCCTCCTTCAGCGCCTCGTTCAGTTGGTCGCGCAGCATCTGATGTGTCCCAATGGGTAAGGAACGGGAAACTAATCGTCCAATCGGCTGTTGGCAAAGCAAATAAGTTATTGAAATTGCTTGTGAATTAACAAGCGGCCACGCCTTGACCCTGTGCGACCACTTCGTTACAAACCGCGCGGTTCGCGGGCCGCCTCCCTATACCAGGGGCGAGGCTTATCGGGCCGCACGAACGGAAACAATCATTATGACTTCACCCAAGACCGCCGGCGCGACTGACGCCGCGCCGCGTTGGGCCACGGCCGCGCTGGTCTTGGCCGATGGTGCGGTCTTCTGGGGCAAGGGGGTGGGCGCCGCCCGCCATGCCGTGGGCGAGGTCTGCTTCAACACCTCGATGACCGGTTACCAGGAGATCATCACCGATCCTTCCTACGCGGGCCAGATCATCACCTTTACCTTCCCGCATGTCGGCAATGTCGGGACCAACGTCGAGGACATCGAGAGCATCAATCCCGCCGCGCGCGGCGTGGTGCTGCGCGGCGACATCACCGAGCCCGCCAACTGGCGTGCGGCCAAGCCGCTCGACGATTGGCTGAAGAGCCATCACCTGCCGGGCGTGTGCGGCGTCGACACGCGCGAGATCACGCGCCGCGTGCGCGACGGTGGCGCGCCCAACGGCGTGGTGGTGCACGCACCCGACGGCAAGTTCGACATCCCGAAGTACGTCAAGGCAGCACAGGACTGGCCCGGCCTCGAAGGCATGGATCTCGCGATCGAGGTCACGGCCAAGCAGAGCTATCAGTGGAACGAGACCACGTGGACGCTGGGCAAGGGCTACGGCAAGCTCGACAAGCCGCGCTACCACGTGGTCGCCGTCGACTACGGCGCCAAGCGCAACATCCTGCGCTGCCTCGCCAACACCGGCTGCAAGGTGACGGTGGTGCCCGCGACCGCGACGGCGGAAGACATCCTGCGCCACAAGCCCGACGGTGTGTTCCTGTCCAACGGCCCGGGCGATCCGGCGGCGACCGCCGCCTACGCCGTGGGCGCGATCCAGGGCGTGATCGACAAGAAGGTGCCGATCTTCGGCATCTGCCTCGGCCATCAGCTTCTCGCACTGACCTTGGGCGGCAAGACACGCAAGATGGAGCGCGGCCATCGCGGCGCCAACCAGCCGGTCAAGGACCTGACCACCGGCAAGGTCGAGATCACTTCGCAGAACCACGGCTTCTGCGTGATGCCCGAGACTCTGCCCAAGAACGTCGAGGTGACGCACGTCTCGCTGTTCGACGGCACCAACGAAGGCCTGCGCTGCACCGACAAGCCTGCCTTCTCGGTCCAGTACCATCCCGAAGCCTCGCCGGGCCCGACCGACAGCCACTATCTCTTCGACCGCTTCGTCGAGATGATCGACAAGAGCAAGAAGTGATGCGGTACCTTCATCGTCTTGTGGACCGCGAGCCTCTGGCTCGCCTTATGATCAAGAGCGAGCCAGAGGCTCGCGGTCCGGCAGAATAAGAATCATGCCCAGGCGCACTGACATCAAGAGCATCCTCGTGATCGGGGCCGGGCCGATCGTGATCGGCCAGGCCTGCGAGTTCGACTATTCGGGCGTGCAGGCCTGCAAGGCGCTGAAGGACGAGGGCTATCGCGTCATCCTGGTGAATTCCAACCCGGCCACAATCATGACCGATCCGGGGCTCGCGGACGCAACCTATGTCGAGCCAATCACGCCCGACATGGTGGCGAAGATCATCGAGAAGGAGAAGCCGGACGCGATCCTGCCCACCATGGGCGGCCAGACCGCGCTCAACACCGCGATGGCATTGCATCGCGACGGCCGGCTCGCCCGCTACAAGGTCGAGCTGATCGGCGCCAATGCCGAGGCGATCGACAAGGCGGAAGACCGGCTCCTGTTCCGCAACGCCATGACCAAGATCGGGCTCGAATCGCCCAAGAGCGAGGTCGTGCACAATCGCGAGGAGGCGGCACAGGCGCTCGACGCCATCGGCCTGCCCGCGATCATCCGTCCGTCCTTCACGCTCGGCGGCACCGGCGGCGGTATCGCCTACAATCGCGACGAGTATTTCGAGATCGTGCAGGGCGGCCTCGATGCCTCGCCGGTCGACGAGGTGCTGGTCGAGGAGTCGGTGCTCGGCTGGAAGGAATACGAGATGGAGGTCGTGCGCGACCGCCACGACAATTGCATCATCATCTGCTCGATCGAGAACGTCGATCCGATGGGCATCCACACCGGCGATTCGGTCACGGTGGCGCCCGCGCTGACGCTCACCGACAAGGAATACCAGATCATGCGCAACGCCTCGATCGCGTGCCTGCGCGAGATCGGGGTCGATACCGGCGGCTCGAACGTGCAGTTCGCGGTCGATCCGGCGACCGGCCGCATGGTCGTGATCGAGATGAACCCGCGCGTGTCGCGCTCATCGGCGCTGGCCTCCAAGGCGACCGGCTTTCCAATCGCCAAGGTCGCGGCGCGCCTCGCCGTCGGCTACACGCTCGACGAACTTCTGAACGACATCACCGGCACGACGCCCGCTTCGTTCGAACCCACGATCGACTACGTCGTCACCAAGATGCCGCGCTTCGCGTTCGAGAAGTTCCCGGGCGCGGAGGCCTTGCTCACCACCTCGATGAAGAGCGTGGGCGAGGCGATGTCGATTGGGCGCACCTTCCAGGAGTCGCTGCAGAAGGCGCTGCGCTCGATGGAGACCGGGCTCACCGGGTTGAACGAGATCGAGATCAAGGGCGCGCCCGACAAGGCGGCGCTGATCGCGGCCCTGGCGCGTCCCACGCCCGACCGCATCCTCGTGATCGCACAGGCCTTCCGTCACGGCCTTTCGGTCGAGGAGATCGCCTACGCCTCCAAGTACGAGCCGTGGTTCCTGCGCCAGATCGAGCAACTGGTCGAGGTCGAGGCTGTGTTGCGCAAGAGCGGCCTGCCCAAGGACGCCAAGGCGCTGCTGGAGCTCAAGAAGAAGGGCTTCTCCGACGATCGGCTGGGCGAGCTCACCAGGCTCAGCGCCGCCGAGGTCGCCAAGCGCCGCCGTGCGCTGGGCGTGCGGCCGGTGTTCAAGCGCATCGATACCTGCGCCGCCGAGTTCGAATCGCGCACGCCGTACCTTTACTCCTGCTACGAAGGCGACGGTCATCGGCCGGCCGAGTGCGAGGCGCGGCCGACCGACAAACGCAAGGTCATCATCCTGGGTGGCGGGCCGAACCGCATCGGGCAGGGCATCGAGTTCGACTATTGCTGCGTGCACGCGGTCTACGCGCTGCGCGAGGCCGGGTACGAGACCATCATGGTCAACTGCAACCCGGAGACCGTGTCGACCGACTACGACACCGCCGACCGCCTCTATTTCGAGCCGTTGACGGCCGAGGACGTGATCGAGCTGGTCGAGGTCGAGCGCAGCAAGGGCGAGCTTTTGGGCCTGATCGTGCAGTTCGGCGGCCAGACACCGCTCAAGCTCGCCAAGCCGCTGGAAGCCGCCGGCATCCCGATCCTCGGCACTTCGCCGGACGCTATCGATCTCGCCGAGGATCGCGAGCGTTTCCAGAAGTTGATCCACGAGCTGAAGCTGCGCCAGCCCAACAACGGCACGGCGACCTCACAGACCCAGGCAATCGCGGCGGCCGAGAAGATCGGCTATCCGGTCGTGATCCGCCCGTCCTACGTGCTGGGCGGCCGCGCAATGCAGATCGTCTACGATCGCGAGGGACTCGAGCGCTACATGCGCGACGCGGTCAAGGTGTCGGGCGCCAATCCGGTGCTGGTCGATTCCTATCTGCGCGATGCGATCGAGGTCGACGTCGATGCGCTCGCCGACAAGGACCACAACGTCTTCGTCGCCGGCATCATGGAGCATATCGAGGAGGCGGGGATCCATTCCGGCGACTCGGCCTGCTCGCTGCCGCCTTACTCGCTGCCGAACAAGATCCTGGGTGAGATCGAGCGCCAGACCGAGGCGATGGCTCGTGCGCTGCAGGTCGTCGGGCTGATGAACGTGCAGTACGCGGTGAAGGACGGCGAGGTCTACGTTCTCGAGGTCAATCCGCGCGCGAGCCGCACCGTGCCGTTCGTCGCCAAGGCGACCGGCCAGCCGATCGCCAAGTTCGCCGCACGCCTGATGGTGGGCGAGGCGCTGAAGTCGGTGGTCGTCAAGAAGCCGTCCAAGGCCAAGCATGTCGCGGTGAAGGAAGCCGTGTTCCCGTTCGCGCGCTTCCCCGGCGTCGACACGATCCTGGGGCCCGAGATGCGCTCCACCGGCGAGGTGATGGGCCTCGATACCGACTTCGGCCGTGCCTTCGCCAAGAGCCAGCTTGGCAGCGGCGCCAAGGTGCCGGTCGAGGGCGTGGTGTTCGTCTCGGTCAAGGATCAGGACAAGTCCGCGATGGTGAAGCCGGTGAAGCGGCTGGTCGACCTCGGCTTCAAGGTCGTGGCGACCGTCGGCACCGCCGACTTCCTGCATCGCCATGGCATCGCCGCGCAACGCGTGAACAAGGTGCTGGAAGGCCGGCCACACATTGTCGATCTGATGAAGGACGGCAAAGTGCAGCTGGTGTTCAATACCGTCGACGGCGCCTCGGCGCTGACCGACAGCTTCACGCTCCGGCGCACAGCGCTGATGCACAAGATCGCCTATTACACGACCGTCGCCGGTGCCAAGGCTTCGGTTGAAGGCATCGCCGCGGTGAGCGGCGGCGCCTTGGATGTGGCGCCCCTCCAATCCTACTTCAAAGTCACGTTCTAGCCGGCTCGCCAAGGCCGGTTGGCGCAGAGCGCAACCGGCGTGCGACGTTGGGCGTTGACGACCTTCGAATCATTAAGGACGATCCACCTATGGAAAAGGTGCCTATGACATCCGAGGGGCTGAGAAGCCTCGAGGAAGAACTGAAGCAGCTCAAGAGCGTCGAACGGCCGTCGATCATCAAGGCGATCGCGGCGGCGCGCGAGCATGGCGATCTGTCGGAGAACGCCGAATATACTGCCGCGCGCGAGCGCCAGGGTTTCATCGAAGGCCGTATCGCCGAGGTCGAGGACATCATCTCGCGCGCCGAGGTCATCGACTTTTCCAAGCTTACGGGCAAGACCGTGAAGTTCGGCGCCACCGTGCGGCTCGCCGACGAGGACACCGAGGAGAAGGTGAAATACCAGATCGTCGGCCCCTACGAGGCCGACCTCGCCAAGGGCCGCATCTCGGTGACCTCGCCGATCGGCCGTGCCCTGATCGGCAAGAGCGTGGGCGATACGGTCGAGGTCCAGACGCCGCGCGGCGCCAAGTCCTACGAGGTCGTGGGCGTCCAGTTCAAGTAACGGGGCTCACAGCAGCCGGAAGGAGTCGATCGACAGCCGCCACGGCTGGCATGACGATGTTGCCGGGAAGAAGTAAGCCTTATGCGCCCTGACTTGCCGCCGGCCCGGCCACTGAGGCGGCGGCTTCGCGACGACGGCCGATCGCGGTCATGGTCGCATACTGGATCAGGAACAGGCCGACCTTGCTCGCGACGCCCCAACCCGACATGACCGCAGCCCAGGTCTTGGCGTCGAGCGAGAGGGCAAGCGCGATGTTGAGGAGCGCCGAGGCGAACATCAGCCCGGCCCAGACGTAACCGAACGTCGTGGCGACATCGAGCACCGGCGCCGCGCGCGGTGGCAGGTAGCGGTTCATCCAGCCGCGCTTCAGCATCACGAGGCCGACGACGGCGTAGATGACCGAGGGCTTCAGCATCACGAAGCGCGGATCGTGAGTGACGAAGGTTGCCGCGCCCGAGGACAGCACCGCGATCACGCTGATCCATTGCAACGCCGCGACCGGCTTGCGCCGCACGAGCTCGGCGCCGATCTGCACCACGCCCAGCAGCATGCCGAGCCCGACCGCGAGCAGGAGGTTGTCGGTCGCGAGGTAGACCACGAGGAACAGGAATGTCGAAGCAAGATCGAGCAGCAGGACGCGCGCTGCCTGGAACAGATTCTTCATCGCTGCCTCACAACGGTAACGCTGTGTATCGAACGCAGGCTATACGTACACGCCGTTTCCCGCAAGGGTCTTTTGGACCGCGCGCATCCTGCGCGCATTCTTGTCTTTATCGGCACGGCGCGGGCTCTCGCGCCTCAGAAGGCGCTGCCGCCCGCCGGCGAGAATGCGCCTACTCCACCGGTATCGGCACGCCGGGGAGTTGCTTGGCGGTGCGGAACACCATCATCGACTTCACGTGGCTGACATTGGGCGCCGAGGTGAGGCGCGTGGTCAGGAACTTCTGATATTCGTCCCAGGTCTCGGCCACGATCTTGAGCAGGAAGTCGGCTTCGCCGGCCAGCATGTGGCACTCGCGCACCTGATCCCAGCTCGCGATCATCTCCTCGAACGACTTGAGATCGGTTTCGGCCTGGCTGTTCAGTCCGACCAGCGCGAACACCGAGACGCTGTAGCCCAGGGCTTCGGTGCTGAGCTCCGCGTGGTAGCCCTTGATGATGCCCGCGCGTTCCAGTGCCCGCACGCGGCGCAGGCACGGCGGCGCGGAGATACCGGCGCGCTCGGCCAACTCCACGTTGGTCATGCGGCCCTCGGCCTGCAGGTCGCTGAGAATGCGCCGGTCGATCCGGTCGAGCTTTGCGCGAGCCATCCTGTTTCCTCCAATGGCGGCGGTCTATGCCAGAACCGCGCCCTCCGCGCAATAAAGTTGCGAGAATTCCGCGTCCCCCTGTGCAGAATTGCGTCAGCGACAACAACAGTCCGTGCAACCCACCGGAGGTTTGCATATATGTCGGAAGATATGCAGTTGGTGGGATGCGGAGCGGACATGGCAGCACATCGTAGCAAAGTGCTCATCCTGGGGTCGGGTCCAGCCGGTTACACGGCAGCGATCTATGCCGCCCGGGCAAACCTCAAGCCCATGTTGGTGCAGGGCATCCAGCCCGGCGGTCAGCTCACCATCACGACCGATGTCGAGAACTACCCGGGCTTTGCCGACGTGATCCAGGGCCCATGGCTCATGGAGCAGATGCAGAAGCAGGCCGAGCACGTCGGTACGCAGCTCCTCTTCGACACCATCGTCGAGGTCGATCTGCGCCGCCGGCCGTTCGTCTGTATCGGCGATTCAGGCGACCGCTATGAGGCCGACGCGTTGGTCATCTCGACCGGCGCCTCGGCACGCTGGCTGGGATTGCCGAGCGAGGAAGCGTTTCGCGGCGGCGGTGTTTCGGCGTGCGCAACCTGCGACGGCTTCTTCTTCCGCAACAAGGAAGTGGTCGTGGTGGGTGGCGGCAACACGGCGGTCGAGGAAGCGCTCTATCTCACGCATCACGCCTCGAAGGTGACGGTGATCCATCGCCGCGACAGTTTCCGCGCCGAGAAGATCCTGCAGGATCGCCTAGCCCGTAATCCCAAGATCTCGGTGCTGTGGGATCACACGGTCGAGGAGATCGTGGGCGAGAAGGACCCGGCACCGCTGGTGAAGGCGGTGCGGGTGAAGAACGTGAAGACGGGCGCCACGCGCGAGATGGCGATCGACGGCATCTTCATCGCCATCGGCCATTCGCCCAACACAGAGCTCTTCAAGGGCCAGCTCGCGATGGATTCCGAGGGCTACCTGATCACCAAGCCCGATTCGACCGCGACCGACATCGACGGCGTCTTTGCTGCGGGCGACGTACAGGACAAGGTCTTCCGCCAGGCCGTCACGGCGGCCGGCACCGGCTGCATGGCTGCCCTCGAGGCCGAGCGCTGGCTCGCCGAGCAGGATGCGCGGATCGCGCAAGCGGCGGAATGAGCAGCGAGCTCGACCGCGGCGGGGGAGACTTCATGGACTGGGACAAGCTGCGCATTTTTCAGGCCGTCGCTGACGCCGGCAGCTTCACCCACGCGGGCGAAAGCCTGAAGCTCAGCCAGTCGGCGATCTCGCGCCAGATCGGCGCGCTGGAAGAGCAGCTCGGCGTCATGCTGTTCCACCGCCATGCCCGCGGCCTGATCCTGACCGAGCAGGGCGAGCTTCTCTACCGCACGGCGCGCGACATGGCGGCCAAGGTCAACACCGCCGAGGCGCTCCTGCGCGCCAACCAGGACAAGCCCGCCGGCCGCCTCAAGATCCATGCCACCGTGGGCTTCGGCTCGACCTGGCTCACCACGCAGATGCATGAGTTCATCGCCATGTATCCGGACATCGACGTGAGCCTCGTGTTGTCGGACAACGAGCTCGATCTCGGCATGCGAGAGGCCGATGTGGCGATCCGCATGGTGATGCCGCGTCAGCCGGGGCTGGTGCAGCGCCACCTGCTCACGGTGCGCAGCCACGTCTACGCCTCGCATACCTATATCCAGAAGTATGGCCGGCCCAATTCGGTCGAGGAGCTCGACCAGCACCGCATGATCATCTTCGGCGAGGATGCCCGCGCGCCGGCGCCTGACGTGAACTGGCTCCTGCGCGAGGGCAACCCGGACCAGAATCCACGGCTGGTGGTGCTGCGCGTGAACAACGTCTACGGCATCTTCCGCGCCGTCGAATCGGGCATGGGCATCGCCTCGATACCTGACTACCTCGCCCGTGAATCGACCAAGCTCGAGGTCCTGCTGCCGGACGTCAATGTCCGCACCACCGATGTCTATTTCACCTATCCGGAGGAATTGCGCCATTCCAAGCGCATCGGCGTGTTCCGTGACTTCCTCCTACGGAAGGTGGCCGAGACCCGCTTTTAGCGCCCATAAATTGTAGTATTGCATTTGTGATGCAGACATGCGGGACGCGCATGTCTGTGTCCGAATCTTCGAGCCTAACAATACAAGTCCCAGCGATTAGGTTGGTCTCAGGTCTTCGACGTGAGCGGTTCCGACTGATCGCGCTCGAAACTCGGGATCCTCATGATCCCACGTCTCCCAGACGTGAAGCCTCCCTGTTTGACTCGCCGGGCCTCGTGCCCGGCGTCTTTTTTCCGGTCGGAGAAAAGAAAAGGCGGCCAAGTGCCGCTTCGGGGGCGAAGAATACGGGTTCGTTTCCTACATGATGATATAAGCCAATTCGGCGCACCCCTCCGACCAAGGTCCCAACGACCGATGTTCACCGAAGTTCGCCAAGCGATCCTTCCCCTGGCGCTGCGCAACTTGAAGCGCCGGGGTGATCTCGAACGGACGGGCCTGCTGATCGAATCGCTGGCGAGGCATTGGCGCGACCCTGAGCCCCTGCAGCTCCTGATCGTGGCGCCGGGGCGGGATGCCCCGCTATTGCGCAACGAACTGCCGCGCTTTCCCAATATCGCGGTCGAGGTGCGGGCTGAGTCCGAGTTCTTTCCCACCTTCAGCCGCTTCTACATGATGACCGGCTGGTACCGGCAGCAGATGGTGAAGCTGCAGGTGCCGGTGATGCTGGGCTTCAAGGGCTACCTGACGCTCGACTCAGACGTCTGCTGCGTGGGCGACTTCGACGCCCAGACCTTCATCGAAGACGGCCGCGCGCTCTCGCGCTGGGAGCCCAAGCGCTATCAGGACTGGTGGAAGAACGCGGCCGAGATCGTCGGCACGCCCTTTGATACCAAGCAGCATGGTCTTTCGGTCACGCCCAACATCCTCCACGGCGACCTGGCCGCGCAGGTCCTGCGATATTTCTCCAAGGACGGCGGCGATGCACTGACCTCGCTGAGCCTCTGGGTGCTGCGCAAGCTCGGCCAGATCCCCTGGACCGAATACTCGCTCTACACCTGCGTGGCCGAGCACGAAGGCAACCTGCTCGACTATCACGTTCATTGGGACCCTTGTTACTTCTCTTCCATCCAGCTCTTCTCCGAGCGCACCTGCGTGTGGGGCGCCGACGATTTCGAGCGCCTGGTGAAGCTGCCGCCCGGCACCGATCCCGGCGGCAAGTTCATCATCGTGCAAAGCCACGCCCGCATCCCGCTCGAGCAGGTCCGCGACTACTGCCTCAGCTTCGCGGGATAGTACCGATCCCAAAGGATCGCGCCGCCGCCGACCAACAGGCCAAGCAGGGTGCATCCGATGATTCCAGAAATGTTGACAACATACCCACGGTGTAAAGCGTAGGCAGCAGCACTCGCACCAGCAACCAGGAAACCGATCGCGAAGCCTTTCCGGAAGCGCTCTTGCTTCGCGACGGCGGGCGTGACGGTCAATCTTGCGCTGCCAAAAGTATTCCTCACCCGCCGCGAGACGTTCACGTACCACCATGACATCGCAAGCGGGATGGCTGCGATGATCGGACCCGCTGCCGCAATCAGGTTCGAGCTGATCAGGCCACCTACGGCGCCGACAGCATGAATGCAGAAGAAGATGACGGCCTGCGTCTTCCAGAGCCAGCGAAACGTCCGATGCTTGCCGAACAGCGCGACCGTCGTGGCCGCCAGGAGCGTGAACAAGGCAAGGTCATAAACCAGCCACTCGGGTTCTGGCCGCAGGTCAACGTCACCAATTTGGGAGCCGAGGTCTTCAATGGCCCTCCGCGCAAAGAAGAACAGGTAGTAGAGCAGGTGAAGCTGGAAAAAAACCAACCACCGCCGAGCCCAACCGGTTCCTCGCCGCTTGTTTTCGTGTTCGCTACTTGTCGTGCCGCCCGCAGCCGGGTCACGACAATCGTGGCGATCAGGCCGACGACAAGAGCCCAATACCAAAACGAGGCCGTCGCCTCCAAGCCTACGGCCACGATCCAATACAAAAACCAGGCCGTCACATTTCCTCGCAACACGGTTCCTGCTCTCGCTCGCACGAATCCGCTAATCACGCAATCGACTATACGATCTAGATACAATCTATAGTTGCTTGACGGACTCGGTTACGGGCTGTTGGTGGACGGTGTGTACCAGCCAGCACTCCCAGGAGAACTCAGCATCGGCATCGCCGATCCACCTTGGCCAATGGGTATCCCGAGCGGTGGTTGTTGGGACTTGGACAATCGTGGACGTTAGAGGAACGACGGTGGGGCGTTGCGCTGGCCTAGGGCTGCGAGTTGTCCTGCTGCCGTCGTAACTGTTTTCTGATCCAGCGACCCAACCAGCGCGCGTCTTTGGTGAGTTGCCAGCCCACCTCAATCAGGCCGTAGATCAGCGACGCAGATACGGCGAACAAAAAAAGAAAAAATTTGTACTCACCCGGAAGCAACGCGGTTGCTGCCGTTGTCGCCGCCAGCACGGCCACTAGGATGAACAAGCCTCTCCGCCAAGGGCGAGTCATAGCCACCAGCTCCTTCAGCTTCAGTTGCTACGGCGTAGGAATTCCAGACGCACCGCGCAAGATAAGCGCATCCAACGCACTGTGTCCTCTGTCCAATGCCCTTAGCAAGTCACCTGACATCGCCGCTGGTCCAAGTCCGGTTGCCAACCCCATCAAAAAACGCACATAGCTGGCCCCTGCCTGGAAGCCCTGTGATGCAGCAGTCAGATCGGCTCCGCTTGGTGTATCTCCGATCGTCACTGCTCCAGCGGAGTCTCCGTTCGCCAGCTGAATCCCGCTATTTGACCGTCTTGGTCCTGTAGACGGATTCATGGCCAAACTACCCAACCCCGTCGTATCGACGTCGTTTAGGGGAGCATTGTCGTGAGCATAGGGGTTGATGCCGGCCTTTGTGCCGATGGGCGATACACTTACTCCGACTCCAGGCGAAGGACCGTTGGTCGGCGCGGCCGTTTCGCCGTTGGCCAGGATCAATGGCGAGGGAGCAGACATTGTCGGCGGCAAGGGTGGCAACGATAGCGCAGGGCCGGAGGCACTCTGTGTAAAGCCGCCGAGGCCGGGGGTCAGGTGGAAACTGGGAGTCGGCGCGTTGATACGCGCGATGGCTTTGTCGAGATCGGGCAGCCCTGACGGAAACGAAGGGGATGGCCCGATCGGCAGCGGAGCGGCGGACAGCGGATCGAATCCCGGCGAACCGGAGCCGACTGGCGCCGGCGCTTCCATTAGATCGGGCAATTTGCGGAAACCAGGTATGGCGGGAGCCGGCGCTGAGGGAAGCGATGGATCCGGCGCATACTGGGCGCGCACGTAGTTGGCCCAGCTTGGAGGCAGCGGCAGCAGGTCGAACAGCCCTACGCCGTACATCTGCGCCAGCTGGTCGTAGGGATCGAGATCGAAAGAAAAATTGTTGGTCGGGTTGGACATCGCGCGAAGCTCCATCTGGCCCTCGAGGGGCGGGTGAAGTTCGCCGCTTGTCCCTGCGACCGCTCGATGAAAGCGACGCAACGATGCCGGCTAACGATTCCTTTTTAAGCGAGGTTCGCTTTCACGACAATCGTGGACGTTAGAGGAACGACGGTGGAGCGTCGTGCGCTCGCGTCAGGCCTTGTCGTTGTGCTCGCCGATCTTGGGCGCCTTCTCGTCACCGCCGGCGCGTTGGCCGTCGAGGCTGAGCGGCAGGCCGTGGAAGAGGGCGGGGCTGCCGGCATAAGGCTTGGTAAACATGCCGAGTGCGGCGGTCTGCGCCAGCTCGAGCACTTGCGGCACGGTGTTCAAGGGGCCGTTGGGCACGCCCAGCGCATCGAGCTTCGCCGACCAGTGGGCGCGGCTCTCCTTCTTCATGATCTCGGCGACCATGCCCAACAGCAGCTCGCGCCGTTCGAAGCGTTCGACGTTGGTCCGGAAGCGCGGCTCGTCGGGCCACTCGGGATGGCCGAGCGCCTCGGCGAACTTGCGCCACAGCCGATCGTTGCCGGGGCAGATCATCAAGGGCCCGTCGCTGCATTCGAACGCCTGGTACGGCGTGAGCGTGGGATGGCCCGTGCCCTGGCGCGGCGGCATGCGGCCGGTGACGGAATACTGCGCCACGTGGTTCGACGCCCACATCAATCCCGATTCGAACAGCGATGTCGCCACCAGGCTGCCTTCGCCCGTGGCCGTGCGCTTGGCGAGCGCGGCGAGGATGCCGATCGCGGTCCACATGCCGGTGGAGAGATCGATGATCGAGACGCCGACGCGCGCCTCCGGACCCGAGGGATCGCCGTTCAGCGAGATCAGCCCCGCGACCGCCTGGATGATCGGCTCATAGCCCGGCCGCTCCTTCCACGGGCCGGCATTCCCGAAGGCGCTGAGATCGGCGTAGATCAGTTTGGGGAAACGCTTGGTGAGCGTCGGCCCGTCGATGCCGAACTTCGCCGGCACGTCGGCGCGCAGATTGTGCAGGAAGACGTCGGCCGCGCCGATGCGCTCGATCAATGCCTCGTGCTGCTTCGCATTGGCAAGATCGCAGGTGACTGATTTCTTGCCGCGATTGAGCGCAATGAAGCCGGTTCCATCGCCTTCGACGAAGGGCGGGCCCCATTTGCGCGCGTCGTCGCCCTCGGGGCGCTCGATCTTCACCACTTCGGCGCCGAGGAAGGCCAGGATCTGGCCGCAGTAGGGGCCGGCGAGATTCTGGCCGAACTCGACGACCTTCAGTCCGTCCAGTGGCTTGCTCATCGGAGATTGCTGCCCAAGATTTCGCGCGCGATCACCATGCGCTGCACCTCGCTCGGGCCCTCGCCGACGCGGCGGATGCGCATCTCGCGATACCAGCGTTCCAGCGGCAGGTCCTTGGTCATGCCCATGCCGCCGTGGATCTGCATGGCGCGATCGACCACGCGGCCGCCGCCTTCCGACGCGGTGAGCTTGGCGATCGCGGCCTCGGTGCGGAACGGCAGCTCGCGTCGCGCCTTCTCCGCAGCCTCGAGCGTGAAATGCTTGGCTGTGCGGATGTCGATCTCGTTGTCGACCAGCATCCATTGCACGGCCTGGCGGTTGGCGAGCTTCTCGCCGAACGTCGTGCGCATCTTGGCCCATTCGATCGCCATCTCGTGGGCCGCGATCGCAACGCCGATGCAGCCGGCGGCGTAGGGGATGCGCTGGCGCGTCAGGCGGGCGTTGGCAACGGCGAAGCCCTTGTTGACCTCGCCCAGCACCTGGTGATCCGACACCCAGCAGTCCTTGAACTCGAGCTCGGTCGCGTAGCTCGACGAGCGCAGGGTGTGCACGACGCGGCGCACATGGAAGCCGGGCGTGTCCGAATCGATGATGAAGCAGGTGATGCCGGCGCGGCCTTTACTTGCGTCGGTGCGTGCGAACACGATGCCGTACTGCGCGCGGTCGGCGCCCGAGATGAAGAGCTTGGCGCCGTTCAGCACCCAGCCATTGTCCTTGCGCTCGGCCTTGGTCTGGATGGCGCGCGCGGGATCGCTGCCGCCCGACGGCTCGGTGAGGCCGAAGAACGGCTTCTTCTCGCCGCGCAGGGTCGGATAGAGATAGCGCTCCTTCTGGTCCTCGTTGGCCTCGAAGATCTGCGCCAGCCCCGCACCGCCGAAGGTGCCGTAGCAGGGGACGTACAAGCCGGCGCGATGCTGCGCCATCTCGATTGCCAGCAGCACGCGCGTCACGATATCGATGTCCGGCCCGCCGAATTCCTTGGGGATGTCGATGCCGAACAGCCCCATCGCCTTGGTCTTGTCGGTGAGGCGCTTGAAGTCCTCTGCCGGCAACTCCGACGCATCAGGGTCGAGCTTGGCCTCGAGCGGGATGATCTCCTCGCGCACGAAGCGGCGCACCTGATCGATCAGCATCTGCTGTTCGGACGACGGTTCAAAATCCATGGGCGTTTCCTTCAGCTATCACCTCATCCTGAGGAGCGGGCCGCAGGCCGCGTCTCGAAGGATGGGGCCAGTCTTGGCGTTGCCACCAAAGCGCGGGGATTACCCCGCGCGAATCGAGACGGCCGCGGAGCGGCCTCCTCAGGGTGAGGTTGTTTCCGTTCACGCCGGGCTCAGCCGGCCCAGCGTCGGCGGCGGGTTCTTGGCGTTGTCGGGCGGCAGGGCGCCGTGATCGGCCTGATGCACCATCAGGAGCTCGAACCAGCGCGAGCGGTACTGCATGTTCACCTCGACGCGAAACTGGCAGCCCGGCCCACGCTCCTCGGCTTCGCGCAACAGCTCACTGCGCAGGCCGAATATCGACCGGCCGCCGGCCTGGCCGATATAGAGGACGGCGCCCTTGGCGTCGGCGATCTGGTAGACGCCGAGCTGGCCCGGCAGCCGCGTCGCGGTCTCCGCCGTCAGCGGCTGCCACGGTTTGTCGAGACGCAGCCGGATCGACATGGCGCGCTCCTTACTTGCCCTGGAACTTGGCGGTGCGCTTCTCGAGCCGCGCCTTCATGCCTTCCTGCGCGTCCTGGCTCTGCATCGCCGCCACGACCAGCGCATCGACATCGTCATGCTTGATGCCGTCGCGGATTTCGAGCTGGCGCACGGTGAGCGCCTTCATGGCCTTGAGCGACAATGGCGCATTAGCCGCGAGCCGATCGATCACCTTGGTCGCTTCGGCTTCGAGCTGGTCCGCCGGCACGCAGCGCGCGATCAGCCCCAGGGCGTGGAGCTTGGTCGAGGGCAGGGGATCGCCGAGCAGCAGCATCTCGCGTGTCGTCACCGGGCCCAGCACTTCCATCAGTTTCTTGGCCAGGAACCAGTTCGGCGCGAGGCCCACTTGTGCAAGCGACATGCCGAAGCGCGCCTTGTCGCTCGCCACCACGAGATCGCAATGCAGCGCCAGCTCGTTGCCGCCGGCGATGGCGTCGCCCTGGACCACCGCGACCACGGGGAGCGGGCAGAGCTCGATCGCACGCAGCATCACCTCGATGCCGCTCGCCTTGCCGGCGCCTGCACTCTTGCTGCGCTCGGCCATGTCGAGCCCGGCGCAGAAAACGTTGCCCTTGCCGCGCACCACGATCACCCGGTCCTCCGCCGCAACGGGCGCCTGCAGGGCCGCGATCATGTCGCTCAGGAGTTCGCTGTCGAGCGCGTTGCGCTTCTCGGGCCGGTTCATCCAGACGGTTTTGACCGGACCGTTCTTCTCGATGATGACCTTGGTCACTGTATCCTCCCGCAGCCGACAGGGCCGATATCCGTTCTAGCGAACCGAAAGAGCAAGGCAAAGGGAGCGGATGGTCGTGCACGGGCTGCATTTCCGAATTGCGGCTGACGTCCGGTCTCCCCCGCCCAGAAGGGCTATCCTTCCCAGGAGCGACACCGCGAACGACGACATCGCGAACGACAAGGGGGGATGCCGTGCTGACTGTTCGAAACCTGTTGTTGGTTGCCGCGTTCGTCCTGCCATCCTGGGCCGAGGCCCAAGTCCAGGCGCAGACCAGCCCGGTCCGGCCGGATCAGACGGCTTTCCGCGCGCTCTATAAAGAGTTGGTCGAGACCAACACGACGGCGTCGGCGGGCGACTGCACCTTGGCCGCACAGCGCATGGCGGCCCGGCTCCATGCCGTCGGCTACCCCGAGACCGACGCTCAGGTCTTCGTTCCACCTGGTCATCCGAAGGACGGCGGCCTGACGGCCGTGTTGGTGGGATCGGATCCGTCGGCCAAGCCCATGCTGTTGCTCGCGCATATCGACGTGGTCGAGGCCAAGCGCGAGGACTGGCAGCGCGATCCTTTCATCCTGGTCGAGGAGAACGGCTACTTTTATGCGCGCGGCGCCAGCGACGACAAGGCGGAGGCCTCGATCTGGGTCGACACGCTCATCCGCTATCGCCAGGAAGGTTTTAAGCCCAAGCACACGATCAAGCTCGCGCTGACCTGCGGCGAGGAAGGCGGCGGTTACAACGGCGCCCGCTGGCTGGTGCAAAACCAGCGCCCGCTGATCGACGCCGCCTTCGCCCTGAACGAGGGCGCCGGCGGACGGCTGGACGGGAAGGGCAACCGGATCGCGCTCGGCATCCAGGCTGGCGAGAAGGTCTACCAGGACTTCGACCTCGTGGCGACGAGCGCCGGCGGCCACAGCTCGCGTCCCGGCAAGGACAACGCGATCTATCGACTCGCGGCCGGCCTGCTCAAGCTCCAGGCCTACGACTTCCCGGTGCGCATGAACGATGTCACGCGCGCCTACTTCACGCGGGTGGCGGAGAGCACCGGTGGTGAAACCGGCGAGGCGATGAAGGCCCTGGTCGTCAACCCGCAGGACGCCAAGGCGGACGCCATCGTGTCCCGGGATCCGGGCTGGCATTCGACGCTGCGTACGACCTGCGTGGCCACCATGCTTGATGGCGGCCATGCGCGAAACGCCTTGGCGCAGCGGGCGCATGCCAACGTCAACTGTCGCATGTTCCCGGGAGCGACCGTCGAGGAGACGCACAATCAGATCGTCAAGGTCGTCGACGATCCCAAGATCGCCGTCAGCGTCCGGCCGCCGCAAAGCGTGACACCTGCGGCGCCGCCGCTAACGCGCGAGATCCTGGGACCGGTCGAAGCCATCGCCGGCAAGATGTGGCCGGGCGTACCATTGATCCCGGCCATGTCGACCGGCGCGACCGACGGCAAATACCTGAACGCGGCCGGCATCCCGACCTATGGGCTCACCGGCCTCTTCGGCGATCCCGATGGCAACGGCGTGCACGGCCTGAACGAACGCATCCGCGTCCGCTCACTCTACGAAGGCCGCGATTTCCTGTACGAGGTCGTGAAGCTCTACGCGAATCAGCCGTAGCACGCTGCTCTTTCATGTTCCTCTCCTCCGTAGGGGGAGAGGCGAGGAGAGGGGGCGACGCGCTCGCGCGCGACCTCACAGCTCAGGTGGCCAGCCCGATCGCTCGGCTCGACGCAAGGACGACTTTACGATCAGGCGATGGAAAGGCGCAATTCCCGCGATATAGGCCTGCCCTCCCAAATGATTGAAGGTCACGACTGTTGTGGTGACAAGTCGGCGGCACAAAGTGGACTCTTCAACCAAAACGGACAGACGGAAGTCGAGATGGCGATCGTCCTCGCCAAGAATAATCTCATGACGACGCCGATCGTAGACCCGAAAGAAATCGATCCTGTCGGTCGCAACGTCATCGCGCAGCTCAGACGATGTCTTAAGACCAAACCCCGCAACCAAAGTGTCCCTTAGAGCAATGAGCCAGCCAACCCATCGCGCCTGGCTTATAAGCATATGGGCGGCGAGGCGCTCGGCGTCGCCCGTCGCATTGCTCGGCAGATCGATCGCGAATGCGTCAGCGAAGCCCGCCTTGGCGTAGAGCGGCTTAAGCACCGAACGTTGCGGCAAATCGACTCGAGTAACGCGAGCCATGGCGCTACATGAACAGCTTCTCGGACTTGCGGTTCTCGTAGAGGCTGGCGACGAACTCGCCGTAGCCGTTGTAGAGCTGGGTCGGGATGCGCTCGTCGCTGCCGAGCGGCTTCTCGGTGGCCTGGCTCCAGCGTGGATGCGGCACCTTGGGATTCACGTTGGCCCAGAAGCCGTATTCGCTGCTCTGCAGCGCTTCCCAGAACGAGACCGGCCGCTTGTCGGTGAACTGGATGCTGACGATCGACTTCACGCTCTTGAAGCCGTACTTCCACGGCACGACCAGCCGGACCGGCGCGCCGTTCTGCTTGCCGATCGGCTTGCCGTAGAGACCGGTCGCGATGAAGGCGAGGTCGTTGGTGGCTTCGTCCATCGCCAGCCCCTCGACATAGGGCCACGGCCAGAGCGGGTCCTTCTGCTCGGGCATCACCGACGGTTTTTGCAGCGTCGTCATGACGACGAACTTGGCGCTGCTCGTGGGCTTGCAGAACTCGACCAGCGACTTCATGGCGAAGCCACTCCACGGCACGATCATCGACCAGGTCTCGACGCAGCGATGGCGGTAGACGCGCTCCTCGATCGGCATCTTGGCCAAGAGATCGTCGAAGGAGATCTCGAACGGCTTCTCGACCATGCCGCTGACCTTGATGGTCCAGGGTCGGATGGGAAGCTTCTGCGCGTCGCGCCAGATGCTCTTGTCGGTGCCGAATTCGTAGAAATTGTTGTAGGTGACCGCCAGCCGCTCCTGCGTGATCGGCTGCGGCGCGCCGAACTTGTCGTTGCGCGTGGCCGGGTAGAAGTGCGCCGTGGGGTCGGGCGTCTTGTCCTCGGCCATGGCGAGGCCGGGCAGCGCCAGGGACGCCGCCGAAGTCGCAAGTCCCAGGCCCATCGCCTGGATCAGCCGGCGGCGGTCGAGATAGAGGCCTTCGGGGGTGGCCTGCCGTTCGGACAGTTCCCAGCCCCGCCTGCGCTTGATCAACATCTCCTGCTCCCTGGTCTCATTGCTTGACGTTGTCCCCTTCGACATGGCGCGGAGGGCGGGGCAAGACAAGTCAACCCTGATCACCGCGCCGTGACGTCAGTCTCCACACCAGCTCTAGCGGGCCGGCCCCCTAGGAAGCCGTCGTGCCCGTCACTTCCAGGATGCGCGGCCACATCTTCTGCTTCCAGCCGTCGTTGCCGGTCACGGTAAGGATGATCTTGTGGTCCTGCGCCAGGATGAAGCGGGGTGTCCAATAGCCGCGCTGCGCGCCTTCGTCGCTCATCTGGAAGTCGGTCAGGACCCAGCGGGCGTCGGCCGGCCAATACTCTTCCTTGAGGATCAGGTCGCCGTTGGCGGGATGGACGATGCGGTAATCAAGCTTCTTGAAGGCCTCGGACTTCACGAACAACGGCTCGGACTGGGCACGCCAGATCTTGCAGCCGCCTCAAAGTTCGTGGCCGACGAAGACCATCATGGGCCGCCCGGTATCGGCACGCCCGATGCGTGCCCCGGACGCGGTGGCCGCCAAGGCGAGGCCTCCGATCGTCAAAGACCGTCTGTTGAGCATCATTGCCTCTCTCTATGGACGCTTCTTGGAGGCAAGTATGCGCATGTGCCGGGGCGCGGAAACCCCCGTTCACCGGCTTGTGATTCTCCTCATATCCTCTCGCCCGCGAAGGGGAGAGGTGAGGAGAGGGGGCGACAATATGCGCTTCCCCCTCTCCCAGCCTCTCCCCCGATCGGGGGAGAGGAGGAAAAAGAGATAAGGTCGTGCGCTCGCCCTAAGCCGCTGCGCGCTTCTCTCGGCGATGAGTCTGGCGGTGTGGTCGACCAGCTCCTAAAGTCGTCTTCGGCAGCGTTGAGGGAAAAGCCCATGAAAGCGCTCGTCGTACTGGCCGTCTATGTCACGCCATTCCTGATCATCGGCTTCGTGGTGAAGCGCTTTCTGGCAAAGCGCATCGAGGATGTCGATATTTCCAATGTTCGCGAGCAGGCTGGTGCGAAGGATCGGCCGCGCTGGGTCTCATTTTTTGGGCGCATCCGAGACTAGGGCGAAAACTCACCGGCCGTGATTCTTCTCATATTCCTCTCCCCCTTGGAGGAGAGGTGAGGAGAGGGGGCGACAATGTGCGCACCCCCTCTCCCCCGATCGGGGGAGAGGAGAAAGAAGAGATAAGGTCGCGTGTTCTCCCTAAGCCGCCGCGCGTTTCTTGCTTTCCTCGACGATGCGGTCGGCGGTGCGGCCCACCAGCTCCTGCAGGTGGTCGAAGGCGGCGTGCCACGTGCCGACGCCCTGTGTCACCGAGCGGATCTCCACGATCATGTCGCCGACCTCGGCCTCGGGCATCAGCGCCGAGACCTCGTCCCAGCCGGTCCAGCCGGTCCGGGCGTCGTAACCCAGGAGCTGGCCACGCCGGCCGGTGATCAGGCGCTGGATGCGCGATGTCGCTTCGTTGGGCGCGGCGACCGTCACTTTCAGGATCGGCTCCAGCAGCACCGGCTTGCACTTGGGCATGGCCTCGGTCATGGCGATGCGCGCAGCCATCTTGAACGACATCTCGGAGCTGTCGACGCTGTGATACTGGCCGTCGACCAGAGTCACCTCGACATCGACCACCGGCTGGCCGAGCGGGCCTTCCTTGAGATAGTCGCGCAGGCCTTCCTCGACGGCGGGGATGAAGTTGCGCGGCACCACGCCGCCCACGATCTTGTCGACGAAGCGGAAGCCCGAGCCGCGCGGCAATGGCCGGATCTCGACCTTGATGTCGCCGAACTGGCCATGCCCGCCGGTCTGGCGCTTGTAGCGCGCGTGTTGCGTGGCGCCGGCCTGGATGGTCTCGCGATAGGCGACGCGCGGCTGGTTGGTCTCGACGGCGATGTTGTAGCGTCCCGCGAGCTTCTCGACCGCGACCTTCAGATGCATCTCGCCCTGGCCCTTGAGCAGGAGCTCGTGCGTCTCGGCCCGCGGCTCGTAGGCGAGCGACGGATCCTCCTCGACGATCTTCTGCAAGGCGCCGGAGAGCTTCACCTCGTCGTTGCGGTTCTTGGCGGTCAACGCCAGCGCGAACACCGGCGGCTCGGCGATGGGGAAGTCGGCGACCGGCGTGATGCCCGAGCCGGTGAGCGCCTGTCCGGCTGACAGGGCGTCCATCTTGGCCACCGCCACGATCTCGCCGGCCTTGGCTTCGCCGATCTTGTCGAGGCGCTGGCCGAACGGCCGGAACAGGCTGCCGACACGCAGGCCGCCCAAGGACTGACCTTCGCTGATGGCGCCCGACCAGACGCGGCAGAGCGAGAGCTTGCCGGTATGCGCCTGGTGCAAAACCTTGAAGCACTCGGCCATCGCCGTGCCGCTAGATGGGCCGTTGGACGGAAGCGAGCGGCGCTCGGCCGTTTCGGCGACGAAGGGCGTGTCGTGGCGCAACGCCTTCAGGAGCCGGCGCACGCCATTCTCTCGGTCGCCTGCTCCTAGAAGGACGGGCGCGATCTTCTGCGAGCCGAACTCGTCATGCAGGTCGCGATAGATCAGCGACTTCTCAGGCGCCACGTCCTCGATCAGTTGTTCGAGCAGCGTGTCGTCGAACTCCGACAACGTCTCCAGCATTTCGCGCCGCGCTTCGCTCTCGCGCGGCAACACTTCGGCCGGCATCTCGATCAGGTCGGAGGCGCCGCTCGACTTGTAGCGGTAGGCGCGCTCGCTCACGAGATCGACGTAGCCGACCGTCTCCTCGCCGCCGTCGGACGTGAGGTGACGGATCGGCACCTGGCGCAGCACCAGCTTGCGCGACGAGACGGTCTGCAATGCCGCCAGCATGTCGCGCACGCGGCCCTCGGCCGAGTCGATCTTGTTCACGAAGAAAATATGGGGGATGAGATTGTCCTCGATGTATTTCAGGAGCGGCGTCAGCGCGACCACGCGTTCAGGCGAGGGCTCGCAGATCACCACCGCCACGTCGGCGATGGCCAACGCCGCGAGAGCGTCGTGCTGCAGCTCGATCGAGCCTGGTGCGTCGATGAAGGTCCAGTGGTCGCCGAGGTAGTCGACCGAGGCGATGTTGATCTCGGTGCCCATGCCGCGCTTGCGCGCCTCGGCCGAGCCGTCGCCGATGGAGGTGCCTGCGCGCGTCGAGCCGCGCCGGCCGATGGCCCCCGTCGCAAAAAGGAGGCTCTCGAGCAGGCTGGTCTTGCCCGAGAGATACGGCCCGCACAACGCCACCACGCGGTGCGCGCCGCTGCCTGGTCTGCCTCCGAGCACTGTTCCGGTTTTGAGGTCGGTCATGACTGCGTCCTCCTTCTGCGCCACATGGGCGCATGAAAGCTCCGGAAGACGTCTCCCGGACGGACGGCCCAGCGCTGACCCAGCGCAGGGACGGCGGGGCAGCTCCTACGTCCGTGGACGGTCGCTTACTGACTCTATCGGCCGTGACGCGAACGCAGGATGCAAAACCCGCGGCGCCTCGATCGGAGCGAAGCCCCTTCAATTTGATGAAATGCTTTCACTCCGCCGGGGAGGAGTCAATCGGCGGTCACGGGAAGAATCTCGCGAAGGGCGATTTTCTCTCAGGTCTGGGTCTTGAGGCGCATCGCAACCTCCTTGGTCGCGCGCTCCACGCAGTCGATGAACCGCATCGCGGGTGGCGCGGGCGCGTGGACCTTGGAATAGTAAAGGCAGGTCCTGAGCACGATGCGCGGCCGGAACGGGCGCGTGATCACGCCAGGAAAGATCTCCTGCGCCAGCATAAGCGGGTTCACGAGGCCGATCCCGACATTCTGCTGCACCAGGCTGCAGACGCCGACGGCGTTGGCGGCGACGATGGGTGTCGAGTAGGCGACGCCGGCTTGCTGGAAGGCGGCGGCGATGAGCTGGGTGGTGGCTGAAGTCTCGGCGAGACCGATCACCGACTGGTCGAGAAGGTCCTTGGCGCGGATGGCGTTGTGCCGCGCGAGCGGATGGCGGCGCGGCAGCACGGCGACCAATGCGGTCTCGCAGAGGTCGCGGATCGTGCAGAGCTGCATCACGCGCGCGTCGATGTCCTTCACGATCGGCGTGCCGACGCCGATGTCGACCTCGTTGGCCGCGACCTTGTCGAGAAGGTGCCGTGTCGTGTCGCTTTCGATCTCGATCCGCACCTCCGGCCAGCGCCGGTGAAAGTCCTTGATCGCAACAGGCAGGATCGACACCAGCGCCGGACCCGCGGTGCCGATCACGATCCGGCCGATGTCGCCGCCCTTCAGCGACTAGGCGGCATGGCGGGCGCGATCGAGGTGGTCGACGGCGCGCTGGGCGAAGGGCAACAGGCGCTCTGCCTCGGCGGTCGCCGTCAGCCGGCCGTTGGCATTGCGGAACAGGGTGAGCCCGGTCTCGCGCTCGAGGCCCTTCAGGCTCTTGCTGACCGCCGCCATCGAGATGCCGAGCTTGTCGGCCGCCTCCGACATGTTGCGGCTCAGGATCATGGTCAGGAAGATCTCGAAATGGCGGGTCGTGATTGCGGGGGAGAGCATTGGCGGGGCTGCCGGTTACAAAAACAGTGTCATCCCGAGCGTAGCGAGGGATCTTTGGCGGCGTCGATCAAAGATCCCTAGCTACGCTCGGGATGACACGGCGTCACTTAACTAAAAGTTAAGTCTATTGTGCTTGCGGTTGCAAGCCGGCGGGCGCTCTATGGTGGGGCAACGCAAGGAGCCATCCATGCCCGACGCCGGCAAGATCGACACTTCGACGGACCTCGCCCGCCAGATGCAAGGCTGCATCGGCCGCTACACCGAGAAGACGTTCGACTGGGATGCCTTTCCCGGCAGCCGTGGTTTCCCCGACCTCTCACGTGCCCAGTTGCGCTATGTCGGCGCCGGCGGCTCGCCCAAGGCCGACGATCCCTCGACGCTCAGAGCCGAGCATTTCACCTTCAGCCTGGTCAACCAGCCGGTCGGCAAGTTCGCAGCCTCGCACAGTCACGAGATCGTCGAGCACTTCATGATCCTGCAGGGCGTGCTGACCGTGGGCTGGGTGTGGGGCGAGGAAGTGATCGAGGCCAAGCTCGGCCCGAAGGACCTAGTGCTGAACAGCCTCGGCCGGCCGCACGGCTTTCGCAACGATGGCATCGAGCCGGTGCTGATGCAGATCACGGTGGGCAGCGGCACGCCGCTCGCGCCGGTCCATGTCTGCCATCCCAAGAGCAAGGACCTGGAACTGTCGCGCCGCTTCGGTGCATCGAGCGCCGACAAGATCCATCCCTTCCGTGCCGACAGCGACGACTTCCGCCACAAGGAGATGGCCTTGCATGTCGTGCGTTACCGTGACCGCACGCCGGTCTGGAACGACGCGGGCTTCGCCGTCATGAACTACGTCGGCGGCAACGGTGCGCCACCGCAGCACTACCGCATGGACCTGGTCCATCTGCCGCGCGGCAAGGCGATCGCGCCTTATGCGCGCGACGTCGAGGACGTCTATTTCGTGATCGAAGGCGCGATCACCGTCGGCTGGGAAGAGAACGGCCGGATCGTCGAGAAGCGGCTGGGCACGCGCGACCTGATCTTTAATCCCGCGGGCCGGCCGCATTACTTCCGCAACGACGGCGCCACCGACGCGGAGTTCACTATGGCCGTGGGCACGTCCAAGCCCGAGACCGTGGCGTTCCGCGCGGCATGAATCTCGCTCCGAAGACGGCGGGCAAGGGCGGCACGACGATCACTTATCTCGAGGCGGGCAGCGGCACGCCTCTGGTGATGCTGCATGGCATCGGCTCGGCGGCCCGCTCGTTTCGCGACCAGCTCGACGGGCTGTCCGCGAACCATCGCGTGATTGCCTGGGATGCGCCGGGTTACAGCGGTTCGGCGGCGTTGGCGCCCGAAGCGCCGACGGCGGACGACTACGCCGTACGGCTCGCGACCTTCCTCGACGATCTTGGAATCGACGCCTGCCACCTGCTCGGTCATTCGCTGGGCTGCCTGATGGCTGCGCGCTTCACCGTGCGCCATCCCGATCGCGTGCGCTCGCTCAGCCTGTGCAGCATCGCGGCCGGCCAGGGCCTGCTGCCGGAAGTGGAGCGGCGCAAGCTGCTCGACCAGCGCATTGGCGATCTTGCGACCCTCGGTGCCGCCGAGATGGCACGCAAGCGTGGACCGCGTCTGGTGGCGCCCGGTGCGTCCGACGAGGTGAGGCAACGCGTAATCGACACTATGGCCGCCGTCCGCCCCGACGGCTACGCCCAGGCCGCGCGCATGCTGTCGACCGGCGACATCAAGGCCGATGTCGTTCGCCTGCCGGGCACGTTGCCTGTGCAGATCGTCTATGGCGATGCCGATGTGATCACGCCGCCGGCGAAAAACCAGGAAGTGGCGGCGCTGCGTCCCGATGCACCGGTGACGGTCGTATCGAATGCTGGCCACGCGCTCTACGTCGAGCAACCGCAAGCCTTCAATGCGAGCGTCGAGCGCTTCCTCTAACGTCTCTCGCCGGGCTTCCAGGCGCAAACCTTCGCGGCATTGTTCGTCCAGCAAGCGCCCTGCTGGGTCAGCACGCCCAGGTTGGAGTGGGCGTGCGTGGCGCGCGGGTCCTCGTTCCAGTAGCCGTTGGCCTTGCCCGGCGTTTCGACGAGGACCTGGGCGAAGTAGTTGCCTTTCAGGATCTGGAAGCTTCCGGCCGGTTCATTGGGAAGCGCCGTCGCAGTGAACTCGCACTGGCCATCGATATAACGCTTGCCACGCACTTCGAGCAGGCAATCGGCCGTTCCCGCAAGCGCCGGCGCCGCGACGCAAAAGCTCAGCGCAAGACCCGTAACAAGTCGCCAGGGATGCACGCAAAGACCTCCGTTGCTCCGCTCTATGTCGAGGAACTCGCCGCCGGGAACAGTCCTGGCCAGTAGAAGCCGTCCGGGGTCGGTCGTTTCCCGAAAATGGCCTGCCCCACCCGAACGACGTCGGCGCCTTCCTCGATGGCGATTTCGTAGTCTCCCGACATGCCCATCGACAGTTGCACGAGGCCGGGATTGATGGCGACGGCGCGGTCCCGGAGGGCGCGCAGCAGCCGGAAGCAGGCACGCACGCGCTCGTTGTCGTCGCTGAAGACCGCCAGGGTCATGAGGCCGCGAGGCTTCAGTCGAGGATAATCGGACAGGCGCTCGACAAACGGCAGGAAATCATCGGGGCTGAGACCGTACTTGCTGTCTTCGCCCGACGTGTTCACCTGCACGAAGACATCGAGGTCGCGGCGCTCAGCCTCGAGGCGACGATTGAGCTCCTCGGCCAGCCGAACGCTGTCGAGGGCATGGAACTCCGAAGCGAAGCGGACGAGGTATTTCACCTTGTTGGTCTGGAGATGGCCGATGATGCTCCAGCGGATGGGCAGATCCTCGAGCACGGCCCGCTTGTCACGCGCCTCCTGCAGCTTGTTCTCCCCGAACTCGGAAATTCCGGCGGCAAAGGCGAGCCGGAGGATGTGGGCGGGAACAGTCTTGGTGACGGGCAGCAGGTGAACGTCACCAGGTTGGCGTCCAGCGCGGCGACAGGCGTCGGCGATACGCTCCTGAACAACTTTCAGGTTTCTGGCAAACGCTCCAGCGGGATCGTCACCGAAGCGCGCGATGTCCTCCGTCGAAAGGGGGAGCTTTGATTGTACGTTCATGTCGAAAATACCTACGCGACTTGTGCCGGCAGCTTAATCTTCCGGACCGCGAGCTTCCAGCTCGCTCATGAATCATGAGCGCGTCGCGCGGAGTAACCTCCGCGCTGTAATGCGCGCGGTCCGGAAGAGCGTGAGCAGTCATCACAGGGCAGCGACGACCGCGGCTGCGACCGCGCCGCCGATCACGACCAGCCAGGGCGGCAGCTTCCATGGCCCCAGCAAGAGGAGCGCCACGACGGCGATGGCGAAATCCGATGGGCGGTGGATCGCGCTGGTCCACACCGGATTGTAGAGCGCGGCCAGCAGCAGTCCGACGACGGCGGCGTTCACGCCCTTCAGCACCGATCGCATCACCGGATGCGCGCGGATCCAGTTCCAGAACGGCAGCGGCCCGATGGCGAGGAAGAACGACGGCAAGAAGATCGCCACGAGGCAGAGGAGGCCGCCCATCCAGCCGTTCGGCGATGGCCCCATCACCGTGCCGAGATAGGCCGAGAACGTGAACAGCGGACCGGGCACCGCTTGCGCCGCGCCATAGCCTGCGAGGAAGGCATCGTTGCCGACCCAGCCCGGCTGCACGGTCGCGGCCTGCAGGAGCGGCAGCACGACATGGCCGCCGCCGAACACCAGCGCGCCCGAGCGGTAGAAGGCATCGAACAGCGCGATGACGTGATTGCCCGATGTGGCGGCAGCGAGGGGCAGGGCAATCAACAGCGCGAAGAAGAGCAGGATCGCGGCGATCGACCATCCCTTGCCGAAGCGGACCGGCAACGGGATGAGGGCGATCTCCTCGCCCGGCAGCAGCCGCCAGCCGATCACGCCGCCCAGCACGATGGCGCCCACCTGACCCAGGGTCGAGGGCAGGGCGAGCACCAGCACGGTCGCCGCGCCCGCGATCGCGAGACGCTCGCGATCGGGACAAAGATTGCGCGCCATGCCCCAGACGGCCTGCGCCACCACCGCGACAGCGACGATCTTGAGTCCGTGCAGCCAGGCGGCGTCGGCAAGATCGCCGAGCGCTGTCACGCCGTAGCCGAAGGCGATCAGCGCCAGTGCCGAAGGCGTGGTGAAGCCGAGCCAGGCGGCGAACGCGCCCGGCAGCCCGGCGCGCAAGGCGCCCACGATGATGCCGACCTTGCTGCTCGCCGGTCCCGGCAGCATCTGGCTGAGCGCCACCACGTCGGCATAGTGTGCCTCGTCGAGCCAGCGCCGCCGCTCGACGAACTCGGCGCGGAAGAAGCCGAGATGCGCCACCGGTCCGCCAAAGCTCGTGAGCCCCAGCCGCAGGAAGGCGAGGAAGACAGTCCAGGGCGAGTCTCTGTCGGGAGTCATTCGGGGACGATATATAAAGTCATCAACCCGCACCCGCGATGTCGAAGGAATCACAAAAGCCCTGGGCGCCCCTATCCCCGGAAGAGATCGCGTCGGTCTTTGCCGCCGCGACCTTTCCCTGGTGGATCGCGGGCGGCTATTCGATCGAGCATTTCGTCGGTCGCCCGCTGCGCCCGCACGACGACATCGACCTGCTGGTCCTCGCGAAGGATCATGCCGCTGCGACGCGCCATCGTGACGGCGTACGGGCCGGAGAATCCCTGGGCGAAACGACTCGACTTCTGACGACTAGGAGCCGCTTGCGTAGCAACAGGCAACACTGTTCAATCTTCTCGTTGGCTGGGGCGTCATTGTTAAGGCGAATTCCAAAGAATGTTAACCCGTCGCAAGGTTGTCGTGTCGATCGGTGTTGGGGCCTTGGCTTGGCCGATATCGGCTCGCTCCCAGCCTGTGCGCAGAGTTGTGCGTATAGGAATCGTTGGCATCGGTGGGCCAAGCGCCGACATGGCAGGCCCGCTACCTCGCAATCGCTCGGTGCGAGCGTTCCTGCGCGGAATGTCCGAACTTGGTTACGTATTCGGCCGAGATTTTGTGACCGAGCCTCGCGGTACTGATGGCGTTTCACTGCTTGCTGAACTGGTCGATCTCAAGGTCGATATGATTGTCGCGACCGGCGGTGGCACGACCCTTCCCGTGCTGAAGCATGCGACGAATACCATTCCTATCATCATGACGGCTGCTCCCGATCCGGTTGGCCAGGGGTTCGCGCAAAGTCTTGCTCGGCCGGGAGGAAATTTCACGGGGATGAGTTTGCAGACCCTGGAGCTCACGGGTAAGCGTCTGCAAATACTCAAGGAACTCGTTCCAAGCGCTAAGGCCGCGGCGATTTTTTGGGACCCCACTAACCCAGAATTGTGGCCAAGAGCTCAGGCTTTCGGTCAAACACTGGACTGGAAGCTGGTGTCTGTCGAAATTCGCAATCCGTCAGAAATTGCGACGGCATTCAAAGTTGCTACTGATGCGGGGGCTGAGGTGCTGCTCGTTCCGGCTTCCGGACTTCTGTTCAGCCGCGCTGGCCAAATTACCGACCTCGCGGCGCAGAGCCGCCTTCCAACGATCTATGAGTTGAGGCCGTTCGTTGATGCCGGCGGGCTCGTTTCCTATGGCGCCGATATCGAGGATATTTGGCGACGCGCCGCAACCTACGTTGACAAGTTATTGAGGGGCGCCCAACCAGCAGAATTACCGATTGAGCAGCCGACCAAGTTCGAGTTTGCGATCAATTTGCAAGCAGCAAGAGCGATCGGGCTAACAGTCCCGCCTTCCATCCTTGTCCGGGCCGACGAAGTCATCGAATGACA
Source organism: Alphaproteobacteria bacterium (assembly GCA_017308235.1). Taxonomy (GTDB): domain Bacteria; phylum Pseudomonadota; class Alphaproteobacteria; order Reyranellales; family Reyranellaceae; genus Reyranella. Next base: position 252,731 of record JAFKFL010000014.1, read on the forward strand.
ATTTTGGCGTGACCTGACTTTTCGAGCCAGCGAAGGCATTGCGAACTGACCGATATCCGTTTGGGGTCACTGTCTGACGTACCAGTCGGCCTTCTGACTGTCTGGAATTGGGTGGCGGATACAACGAGTCATCGCAACACCTCCTAGTCTTACTGGAACAGGCCCAGGCCTGACCGCACGTCGTCGAGCGTTGCCTGCGTGACGGCGCGGGCCTGTCGCGTGCCCTCGCGCAAGAGATCGAGCACATGCCGTGGGTTGCGTGCGAGTTGGGCGCGACGTTCGCGGATCGGCGCCAGCAAGTCCTGCAGCACCGTCTCGAGGCGGCGCTTCACCGTCACGTCGCCCAGCCCGCCGCGGCGATAGTGCGCCTTCTGTTCGGCGACGGCAGGCTCGTCCTCGTCGAAGGCATCGAGATAGGTGAAGACCACATTGCCCTCGACCGTGCCGGGATCGCTGGCGCTGAGATGATTCGGATCGGTGTACATGCGGCGCACCGCGTCGCGAATCTCGTCGGGCGAGGCCGAGAGCAGGATCGCGTTGCCCTGCGACTTGCTCATCTTCGCCTTGCCGTCGATGCCGGGCAGGCGGCCGACGCGCGGGATCACGGCCTCGGCCTCTAAAAGCACATCGCGGCCGATCTGATGATTGATGCGACGTACGATCTCGTTGGTCTGCTCGATCAGCGGCGCCTGGTCCTCGCCGACTGGCACGACGGTCGCCTTGAAGCTCGTGATGTCGGCCGCCTGCGCAACGGGATAGCACAGGAAGCCCGCCGGAATGTCGCGGCCGAAACCGCGCGCGCGAATCTCGTCCTTGATCGTCGGATTGCGTTCGAGGCGCGCCACGGTCACGTAGTTCAGGTAGAGCGTGGTGAGCTCGGCCAGTGCGGGCAGGCCGGACTGCACGCAGATCGTCGTCTTCAGCGGATCGATGCCGACGGCGAGATAATCCAGCGCGACCTCCAGCACATTGCGGCGCACCTTCGCCGGATCGTGCGCGTTGTCGGTCAGCGCCTGGGTGTCGGCGAGCAGCAGGAACTGCCGGTGGGTCTCCTGCAGCTTCACGCGGTTCTTCAGCGATCCGACGTAATGGCCGAGATGCAACGGACCTGTCGTGCGATCGCCGGTTAGGACGATCGGCTTATGTGATGAAGGGTCGAACATGTGGCTTCTCCGAAGGGGAGCCGCCGCAACCGGAAAAGCTGTCGTTGAAAGGACGTCGCCTGCCGGAGCACGGCGGCAACGTCTGGACATGGGTATGACGACGCGCCGCTCCTAGAAGGAGCGCCACCAAAAGAGCCTGGCGAGGGGCTTCACGTCGATCATGGGCGCGCTAGATGCCACGTCGGTAGATTCGATGCAAGCGCACCGTTACCAAGAGCGCACCACCAAAGACTGGACCTCACCCTGAGGAGCATCGCGAAGCGATGCGTCTCGAAGGGTGGGACGAGCACACTTCGCCCGTGTCCACCCTTCGAGACGGCCGCTGCGCGGCCTCCTCAGGGTGAGGGATTCCAGAGCTGGCGGTGGTCTCACGCCTCCTGATTCAGATGATCGCGTTGCGTCGTGCCTGAATAGGCGCGGCGGACGCGGCCGCGGCGCTGCAGCTCGGGCACGATGAGATCGACGAACTCCTCGATCGCACCTGGCGAATAGATCGGTGACAGCATGAAGCCGTCACCGCCGACGGCATCGAAATAGGCTTCGAGCTGGTCGGCGATATCGATCGGCGTGCCCGCCATCTGCGGCAGGCCGACGCTCTGGCCGTGGTTCTTCGCCACTTGTTCCAAGGTCAGGAGCTCGCCGGTCATGGTGCGATAACGCGTCTGCATGCGCTGCAGCTTGGGCTCGGTGCGATGCGCCATGATCGTGTCGAGCGGCAAGGTCGAGAGATCGAAGTCGAGATGGCCCGACAGGATGGCGAGCCCGCCCTCGAGCGGCACCAGCGCGTTGTGCTCAGCCTGCTTGTCCTCGGCCTCGGCGCGCGACTGGCCGATGATGGGCTGCACGCCGAACAGCATCTTGCAGGCGCTTGGCAAGCGGCCGGCGTCGACGGCCGCCTGCTTGATGTCGTCGTAGAGTTCCTTCGCGCCCTTGAGATTGGGCTGGATCGCAAACACGGCGTCGGCGTAGCGCGCGGCGAAGTCGCGGCCCTTGCCCGACGTGCCGGCCTGCAGGATCGCGGGCCCATGCTGCGGCGAGCGCACGACGTTGAGCGGCCCGCGCGACTTGAAGTAGCGGCCCTCGTGCTCGATGCGACGCACCTTCGCGGGATCGGCGAAGATGCCGTTGGCGCGATCCATCACCACGGCATCCTCGCCCCAGCTCTCCCATAGCTTGCGGCAGACCTGGATGAATTCGTGCGCGCGGTCGTAGCGGTCGTCGGCGGGCTTGTAGTCCTCACCGTAATTGGCGGCCTGGTTGTGGTTGAGCGACGTCACGACATTCCATGCCGCCCGACCGCGTGTCAGGTGATCGAGCGTGGCCCACAGACGCGCCGCATGGAACGGATGCTGATGGCTCACCGAAAAGGTGGCGCCGAGCCCGATGCGCTCGGTCGCGGCGGCCATGAAGGAGAGGAGCGGGATCGGATCGTGCTCGGGCGCCTGCGTGGCGTTGCGCAGCGCGGGTCCCAGCGAGCCCGAGTAGGTGTCGGAGATGTAGTTGAGGTCGGCGAAGAACACCATGTCGAACAGGCCGCGTTCGCAGGTGCGCGCGATGTGCTGGTAGAGATCGGGCCGCATCCAGTCGTAGCCCGCCGCCGCGGTGCGCGGATGCCGCCACATCGCGAGGCTATGATAGGTCGGGCTGTGACACAGGAATTGCGCCAGGTGCATCATCGCCTTGCGCATGTGGCTTCCTCCTAGCTGGCGCGGCTGGCATTCGCCGTGCGGGTGATCCATGCCCGGAAGGCAGTGAAGGCCGGCTCGTCCTTCCGATCGGGACGATAGATCAAATACCAGTGCTGGCCTTTTGTGACCGACTGCGCAAACGGCGCCACCAGGCGGCCAGCACGCAAGTCGTCGTCGACATAGGGGCTGATGCCCATCGCGACACCGACACCATCGGCTGCGGCTTGCAGAGCCTGACCGAAATATTCGAACTGCGGCCCCTTCGCCGGGCACTTCGTGAGACCGACCGCCTTCATCCAGCGCGACCAGTCTTCCGCAGCGTGGCCGACCCGCAGCAGGCGTACGCCGCGCAGGTCGGATGGTCGTTTGAGGCGCCGTGCCATCGTCGGCGCGCAGACCGGTGACAGGTCGGCAGCGAACAGCCGCTCCGCGGCAAAGCCAGGCCAGTTGCCGTCACCGAGCCGGATGCCACAGGTCCAATCGTCGTTGAAGGGCACCGTCGCGCCGCCGGTGACGAAGCGCACTTCGACTTCCGGTTCGCGCTTCTGAAAGTCGACCAGTCGCGGGATCAGCCAGCGCGTGGCGAAGGTCGGCCCGACGCCGACCGTGAGCGTGCGCGCGCCGGACAGGGTGCCCAGTTGCGCGGTCAGGCTGGCAAGCTGGTCGAACAGCGGCGTCAAGCCAAGTTGATAGGCGCGGCCTGCGGCGGTCGGCTCGAGCCGATTGGCCTTGCGCTCGAACAAGCCGACACCCAGCCGCTCCTCGAGGAGATGCACCATGCGGCTGATCGCGGCCGGCGTGACATTGAGCTCGTGCCCGGCAGCCGTGAAGCTGCCGCTGCGCGCCGCCGCCTCGAATGCCCTCACGCCGTTGAGGAACGGCAGCTTGCGCATGATCACCCTCAAGAAAGCTGAGCCTCAGTTTCATTTATCTCTGGTTGTTACCCGCCGTCAAACGCTGCACAAGCCGAGCCGATCGCCGCGCGAAGGAGGAAAGCATGACCGAACCGACGGGGAACTCCGGCGTGATCGCACCGCCACCTCTGCTGTATCTCGTAGCGCTGATCATCACGTTCGTACTGCATTGGTGGTGGACGGCGCCGATCCTGGGGCACGCAACCTGGGCGGTCTCGTTTGGCATCGTGCTCGGCGTGCTCGGGCTCGCCTTGGGTCTATGGGGCCGGTCGAAGATGATCGCAGCCGGCACCAACATCAATCCACTGAAGCCAACGACGTCGATTGTCACGGGCGGACCGTTCAGTTTCACGCGCAACCCGCTCTATGTCGGCATGATGCTGCTCTATCTCGGCTTGACGATCGGCTTCGACACATGGTGGGGGATCGCCCTGCTGGTGCCGCTGGCGGTCATCATGCATGTCGGCGTGATTCGCCGCGAGGAGCGCTACCTCGAAGGCAAATTCGGCGACGACTACCGGCAGTATAAAAGTGCTGTCGCCCGTTACGTCGGCTGAGCGGGTTTGAACCGCCAGCGGGAACTCGACTAGCGCAACCGAGCCGCCGGAGAGCCCGCGCTGCTTTGCGGGAAATGCTCCACGCCGGGGTTATTGATCTCGATCCAGGCATGTTTCGACTGCTCGAAAACCGATCGGGCGGGGGGCGGATATTTGGGGTCCGCCATCGTTCCCACGGCAATGCCAATCATCGCGGGTAGATTGTCCAGTTTCCAGTAAACGGTCGAGCCGCAGTTCGGGCAAAAGTAGGTGCGGACCGTTCCGCCGCTGTCGGCAGTGCGGGCGAACTCCTTTGACGTTCCGGAAATGGTGACGGCGTCGGCGGGATAGAAAGCACCCACGCCAAACGGTGCGCCGGTTCGTCGTTGGCAATCGACGCAGTGGCAGGCAATGACCAGCTTGGATGGCGGCTCTGGCAGTGACAGCGCAAGCGCGCCGCAAAGGCATCGAGCATGGCTCATGGGTAGACCTCTGAATTTTCGGGATTGTGATTCTCGCCGCTATCGCGTCCAGGATTAGGGACGGAGATGGCGGGGGGAGCGGTTGAACACTACCGCTTTGACCGGCTGACGCAACTCGATTAGCGTGGCCACAACGATGGGGATGGGGTTCCCCCGACAACCGCCGCAGAGGCTGATGACTCCTACCGGACGCATGACCGCGGTAGGAGATCGCATGACCAGATTTCGCCCAATACCTGTCGATACGGTGCCAGTCGACGTGGGCGTTCCGTAGCATGCACGCGTTGGCGGAGTGGCTGGTCAGCGGCTTGCTGGTCGCACTGGGCGCGATCGTTGGCACGCCTGCGCGCTTCCTCATCTCCGGGTTGGTGGCGCAGCGTCTGGGCGAGACCTTCCCCTGGGGCACGCTGGTGGTGAACGCGAGCGGATGCTTCATCATGGGGCTGGTCGGCTGGTTTGCCGTTGCCCACGGCCTCTCCAGCGGCTCGGCCTTCTGGTTGCTGTTGGCGACCGGGTTTCTCGGCAGCTACACGACCGTCTCGTCCTTCGCCCTGCAGACGCGGGCGCTGGTGCGCGACGGCGAAGGCTGGTTGGCGCTGGGTTACGTCGCGCTGTCGTTGATCCTTTGCCTCGGCGCCGTGGCGATCGGGAACGAACTCGCGTCCGTGCTCTTTGCGGGAATCGTGGGTGGAGTCGGGCGATGAAGCGCTGGCAGGCCTTCCGGAGCGGGCTCGCGCTCTACGCCGCCGTGATCGCGGGCGGCATCCTGGGCAGCCTGATGCGCTGGATCGTGGCGCTGGTGTTGCCATCGACGCTTGCCGGCATCCCATGGCCCACCTTGTTCGCCAACGTGACCGGCTGCTTCATCATCGGCTTTTTCGCCACGCTCACCGCACCCGACGGACGGCTGTTTGCTGGCCCGCGCACGCGGCAGTTCGTGATGACCGGGATTTGTGGCGGCTACACGACCTTCTCCGGCTTCAGCCTCGAGACGTTCCGGCTTTTCGCCGAGGGCGATCATCGCGCCGCCGTCGTCTACATTGTCGTTTCGCTGATCACCTGGTTTGCCGCCGTCTGGTCCGGCGACGCGCTGGCGAGCCGCCTCAACCGCTAACGGAGCCTCTTATGCAACTTCCCAAGCAAGCGCAGCTTCTGCGCATCTTCATCGGCGAGGACGATCGCCACGACGGCAAGCCGCTTTACGAGGCGATCGTGCTCAAGGCCCGTGAGACGCATATCGCCGGCGCCACCGTGCTGCGCGGCGGCCTGGGCTTTGGCCATTCGAGCCATCTGCACAGCTCCAAGATCCTGCGCCTCTCCGGCGACCTGCCGTTGATCGTCGAGATCGTCGACAGCCCGGAGAAGATCGCCGCCTTCCTCCCCGTGCTCGACGGCATGATGAACTCGAACAGCGGGCTGGTGACGCTGGAGAACGTCCAGGTCCTGCAATACGGCACCGAGACGGCAAGCTGAGAGTTGACAATACTGCTTAGTTCACTGCCATTCTGAGTCGCGCGGTAACCCGCGCGCTGTAGCGAAGGATCTTGAATGAACGTTCAGCACAGAGGGGCCGCAGAGGCTCGCCGCGGTTTTCCCGCTCTTCTCGCAGCGGCAAAGAAAGGGCGTTCGACGATCATCACTTGGCACGGCCAGCCGGTGGCGGCTCTACTGCCGATCAGCTCGCAAGGGCTCGCTGCGCCCCAGCAGCCTTTGCTGCCTATGGCTGGATCGGGCAAGGACCTGTGGGGCAAGAGCAGCACCCGTACGCTTCGCAAGCTCCGAAACGAATTGAGCCGCTAGGCTAGGCCACTCCGGGCGGAAGACGAGGCACTGGCGCGGCGCTACCGCTCCATCCTCGAATCCTGGCAGGTCATTCCGCTGGATATCGATATCGCCGAAAGCGCCGCGCGATTGCGCACTTCTCTGCGGCTCAAACTGGCGGACGCTGTTCAAGCGGCGAGCGCTCTTGCCATCAATGCGGCTGCTTTGGTCACCCACGACCGAGATTTCTCCCGTGTGCTCTCGTTACGCGTGATTTCCTAGTCGAGATAGCCGATACGCGGCCTTGACCTGTAGCAATACTGCAACCATCTCTGTTGCGCCGACAATTGGGGGATTGCGGCATCGGGAGTGCAAGGACTGCGTCGTGGCAAGTAATACGTTTCTGAGAGTTCTGGCCGTCGTCCTTGCCCTCGCACTATCGCTGCCGGCGCCGTCCGCGCTGGCGGTCGGGCCCGACGACGAGGCCGACAACATGCCCGATGTCCTGGCGCCGCAAGGCGGGCCGCTCGCGTCTGGAAAGATCGTGGCGATCAACCGTGATACGTGCGAGGTCCAGTTCGATCACGTGCCGGCCAAGGACCTCTATCTGCAGGGCACGTCGATGATCTTCAAGGTCGCCGATCCGAGCCTGCTCTACGGCCGCACACCTGGCGACAAGATCCGCTTCCAGCTCGAGCGCAAGGGCCGGAGCTACATCATCACCCGGATCGAGAACAGCAACTGAGCTGCGCGCCGACAACGAAAAACGGCCGGTCCTGAAGGGCCGGCCGCTTCGTTTGGGTGATATCTTTCTTTTACCCCAGAGCGGCGCAGGCGCGCTGGATGCGGCGGCCGGCTTCCTCGAGGAGGTTGGTCGCGGTTGCGTAGGAGATGCGGAAGGCAGGACCCTGGCCGAACGCCGAACCCTGCACCACCGACAGGCCCTCCGATTCGAGCAGGTAGTTCACGAAGTCGGTGTCGTTGCCGATCGTCTTGCCGTCCGGCGTCTTCTTGCCGATCGCGCCGGCGCATGAGGGATAGACGTAGAACGCGCCTTCGGGCCGCGGGCACTTGAGGCCCTTGGACTGGTTCAGCATCGACACGATGAGATCGCGGCGTTGCTTGAAGACCTCGACGTTCTTCGGGATGAAGTCGGTCGGCCCGTTCAGGGCCGCGACCGACGCCGCCTGGCTGATCGAGCTGGCGTTGGACGTGCTCTGGCTCTGCACCGTGACCATGGCGTCGATCAGCTTCTGCGGGCCCGCCGCATAACCGATGCGCCAGCCGGTCATGTTGTAGGCCTTGGAGACGCCGTTCATGGTGAGCGTGCGCTCGTAGAGCTTGGGCTCCACTTGCGCGGGCGTCGCGAACACGAAGTCGTCGTAGACCAGCTTCTCGTACATGTCGTCGGTCAGTACGTGGACCTGCGGATGCTTCAGGAGCACGTCGCAGAGCGCGCGCAGGTCGGCGTGGCTGTAGGCGGCGCCCGTAGGGTTGCTGGGCGAGTTCAGGATCAGCCACTTGGTCTTGGGCGTGATCGCGCGCTCCAGCGCTTCGGGCCTGAGCTTGAAGCCCTGCGACTCGGGGCAATCGACGATCACCGGCGTGCCGTCGGCCACCAGCACCATCTCAGGGTACGAGACCCAGTAGGGCGCGGGGACGATCACCTCGTCGCCCGGATTGAGCGTCGCCAGCATGGCGTTGAAGATGATCTGCTTGCCGCCCGAGGTGACGACGGTCTGGCTCGGCTTGTAGTCGAGCCCGTGGTCGCGCTTCATCTTGGCGACGATCGCCTGGCGCAGCGCCGGCGTGCCGGCAACGGCGGTGTATTTGGTGTCGTTGTTGCGGATCGCCGCGATCGCCGCCTCTTTGATATGGTCGGGAGTCGGGAAATCGGGCTCGCCGGCGGCGAGTCCGATCACGTCTTTGCCCGCCGCTTTCATCTCCAGGAACTTGCCCTGCGCGGCATTGGTCGGAGAGGGCTTGATGCGGCCAAGACGATCGGCAATGAACGCCATAACGACAGACGCCTCCTTTCGGGCGGGTTTTATGCGGGCGCGAAGCTACTGGTGCTGCCCTGTAACCGCAAGGCGGGAAGGGGGATAAGGGGCGATTTCTCGTAGGACCGTGCCGTACCGGCCCTAGGGTCGGCTCACGCTTTCTGCGGATGGATCGTCTCGCCGCGCGCCAGCATGGCGACGAACTTTTCGATCCGCGCCGCGCGCGTCTTCTCCGTCTTCGCGTGGTGGATACGGTAGAGGATGGCGTAGCGGTTGGCGGCAGTCAGGGTGGCGAAGAACGCCTTGGCCTTGGGATGGGCATCGAGCGCTTTCTTGAGGTCATCCGGGACGTCGGCCTTGCTCTGGGGGGCATAGGCGGCATCCCACCGGCCGTCCGCCTTCGCGCGATCGATCTCGGCCTGTCCGGAGGGCTTCATCTTTCCCGCCGCGACCAGGCGAAGCGCGGTCTCGCGGTTGATCTGCGACCATCGGCTCTTCGGGCCGCGCGGCGTGAAGCGGACCAGCCAGAAGGCGTCGTCGAATTTGTCGAGCTGGCCGTCGATCCAGCCGAAGCACAGCGCGGCCTCGATCGCGTCGGGCCTGGCGATCGTGGGTTTGCGGTTGGTCTTCCTCGCGAGCTTCAACCACACGCCAGGCGAACTGGCGCCGTGAGCCGCCAGCCATTTCTCCCAGGCCGCCCGATCGGCGAACGTTTGGATCGGCAGTCCCTTGTGCTCGGCCATCTTTGTTCTCTTTCGCGTGCATACGCAAACTGTGTCATCCCGAGCGAAGCGTGGGATCCTTCGTCGGTGCTTGCAAAGATCCCTCGCTTCAGCGCGCGGGTTACCGCACGCGACTCGGGATGACACGGAAGCATGTATGCAAGAATGGTACGAAAGAAGGCTAGGGGTGAAACTCGCCCAGTTCCATATTTGGGATGCTTGAGCGGAGGGTGCGATGGCAAGGACGGCGGCGGCTTTCATGGCGGAAACCCTGCAGCAGGCGGGCGTGAAGCGTGTCTACGGCGTGGTCGGCGATTCGTTGAACGGCTTCACCGACGCGCTGCGCCAGCTCGGGACCATCGAATGGATCCATGTCCGCCACGAGGAGGGCGCCGCCTTCGCCGCCGGCGCCGAGGCGCATGTGACCGGCGAGCTTGCGGTCTGCGCCGGCAGTTGCGGCCCGGGCAATCTCCACCTGATCAACGGCCTGTTCGACTGCCATCGCAGCCGTGTGCCGGTGGTTGCGATTGCCGCGCACATCCCGTCGACCGAGATCGGCATCGACTATTTCCAGGCCACGCATCCCGAGAACCTGTTCGCGGAGTGCAGCCACTACGTCGAGCTGGTCTCCCATCCCGAGCAGTTGCCACAGATCCTGCTGCGCGCGATCCGCGTCGCCGTCGCCCGCCGCGGCGTGGCGGTGGTAGTGATCCCGGGAGATGTCGCGCTGAAGCAGATCGAGGCCGAGGTGCCTCACTGGCTGGCGCCCACGCCATCGCTCTTGCGGCCGACCGACGAGGACCTGGGCAAGCTCGCGGCGCTCCTGAACGAGGGCCGCCGGGTCACCATGCTCTGCGGCGCAGGCTGCGCCGGCGCGCATGCCGAGGTCGTGGCGCTCGCGGGCAAGCTCAAGGCGCCGATCGTCCATGCCTTCCGCGGCAAGGAGCATCTCGAATACGACAATCCCTACGATGTCGGCATGACGGGCCTCGTGGGCTTCGCCTCGGGCTACGCGGCGATGAAGGAGTGCGACACGCTCCTGATGCTGGGCACGGATTTTCCCTATCGCAACTTCTATCCCGAGGGCGCCGGTATCGCGCAGGTCGACGTGCGGCCCGAGGCGCTCGGCAATCGTTGCCCGCTCGAGCTCGGGCTGCTGGGTGACGTCGGTGCGACGCTCAAGGCCCTGCTGCCGATGATCGACGAGAAGACGGATACGAGCTACCTCGACGCCGCTCTGCGTCACTACAAGAAGACGCGACAGGATCTCGATGCGCTGGCCGAAAGTGGACCCAACATCGGCATCATCCATCCGCAGTATGTGACGCGGCTGGTGAGCGAGCTCGCGGCCGACGACGCCATCTTCACCTGCGATGTCGGCACGCCCGTCGTCTGGGCGGCGCGCTATCTCAAGATGAACGGCCAGCGCCGCCTCATCGGCTCGTTCAATCACGGCTCGATGGCCAATGCGATGCTGCAGGCGATCGGTGCACAGGCCGCGCACCGCGAGCGACAGGTCGTGTCGTTGTCGGGTGACGGTGGCTTCACCATGATGATGGGCGACTTCATCACGCTCTCGCAAATGGGGCTGAAGGTGAAGGTTATCGTCCTCAACAACGGCACGCTGGGCTTCGTCGAGATGGAGATGAAGGCCAACGGCTTCCTCGATACCGGCTGCGACCTCACCAATCCCAACTTCGCCGCCATGGCCGAAGCGATGGGGGTCAAGGGCGTCCGGGTGGAGAAGCCGCAGGATCTGAAGGCGGGTCTCGCCGCCGCTTTCGCGCACGACGGCCCGGCGCTGGTCGATGTAGTGAGCGCACGGCAGGAGCTCGCGATGCCGCCCAAGACGACCGCTGGCCAAGCCTATCATTTCGGCCTGTTCGCCATGAAGGCGGTGCTCGACGGCCGCGCCCGCCAGCTGGTCGACCTCGCGAAGGTCAATCTCCTGCGATAAGGCGGCGTCAATCATATGGACCGTGCGCATCCTGCGCGCTCATGATCATGAGTGAGCTGAACCCTTCGGCAAGCTCAGGGCGGGCCCTTCGACAGGCTTAGGGCAGGCGCCCGCGGTTCCAATTGTTCTCACGGAGTGAGTCGCATGCCAGATATCTCGATGCTCGCGCTATTTGCTGTGGCTTGTTTGGCGCTGACCGTCACGCCGGGTCCCGACATGCTTCTCATCGCCTCGCGCAGTGTCAGTCAGGGACGGGCTTCCGGGTTTGCGACACTCGCCGGCATCCAGGCTGGCACCTATTGCCACGCGCTCGCCGCGGCGCTCGGCTTGTCGCAGCTCTTCGTGGTCGTTCCGATCGCCTACGACGTGGTCCGCTACGCCGGGGCCGTCTATCTTCTTTACCTTGCCTACAAGACACTGCGTTCGACCGGCACGTCGTTCGCGCCGACGGTGGAGTTGCGCCGCTATCCCATCGGAACGGTGTTCCGTCAGGGGCTTCTGACCAACCTGCTCAATCCCAAGATGGCGCTTTTTGTCCTGGCTCTGTTTCCGCAGTTTGTGCGTCCCGAAGCGGGCTCGGTGGCGGTGCAGATCCTCGTGTTGGCGACGCTGCTTAATTTGATCGGGGTTGTTGTGAACGGCGCTGTCATCCTGGCGGCCAGTCAGCTGGGCCGCACCGTATCGAACTGGAGTCGGGGCCGGCTGCGCCGCGCGCCGCAGATTCTGCTCGCAACGGTTTTCACGGGGCTTGCCGTCAGGCTCGTCTTCGACAGCAGGCGCTGAAAGCGGAGGAAACGCCATGAAGCAGGTGCTGATCGAACGCTACGGCACGCCATGGGAAGTGGCGCGCTGCGCAGAGGTGCCAGATGTCGGTGCGCCCAATGCCGACGAGGTGGTGTTCGACGTATTGGCCTTTCCGATCAATCCGGCCGACATGTGGTTCTGTCGCGGCAGCTATCGCCTGAAGCCGCCGTTGCCGGCGACGCCGGGCGCGGAGTGCGTGGGCCGCGTGACAGCGGTTGGCGCCAACGTGAAGCACGTGAAGCTGGGCGACCTTGTCATCAACCTGCAACGCGAGAATTGGGCGCAGAAGCGTCGGGTGAAGGGCGAGGACGCGATCCCGCTGCCGGCCGGCATTGATCTCCGGCAGGCGGCGATGGTGCGCATCAATCCGCCCACCGCGTGGTTGATGCTGTCGGACTTCGTCGATCTAAAGGGTGGCGATTGGGTGATCCAGAACGTGGCCAATTCCGCGGTTGGGCGGCTTGCCATCGTGCTGGCGCATGAGCGCGGCCTGCGCACCGTGAATGTCGTGCGCCGGCCCGAGCTTGCCGCCGAATTGCGCAAGCTCGGTGCGGATCTCGTGCTGGTCGATGGCGAGGATCTCGCGCGTCGCGTCGCGCAGGAGACCCGCGAAGCGCCGATTCGGCTGGGTTTGGAGGCCATTGGCGGCACGGCGACGGGTCGCATCGCCGATTGCCTCGCGACCGACGGCACGCTGGTCCATTACGGTTCGATGAGTGGCGAGAATCCTGACGTCGATCGTTCAAATTTTATTTATCGCGGCGTGCGGCTCACCGGTTTCATGCTGGGCCGTTTCCTCGCGCGCCGAAAACCGGAAAAAATTCGGGAGATTTACGCGGGGCTTGCACAACAGGTTATGGACGGTAGGCTGTCGGCACCGGTGGACACGATCTACCCAATCGACGACATCAAGGAAGCTCTGGCGCACGCCGACAGAGGAGGGCGCAACGGCAAGATCTTGGTGTGTCCGAACGGGTCGATCTGACAACACGAAGGAGAAATGTGATGAGTACCGACGCCGCTGAAATCGAAAAAGTGCTGCAGATCTACTTCGACGGATTGTACGAAGGCGACACCAAGAAGCTCGGCCAGGCCTTCCATCCTGCGTCGCATCTCTACAGCGTTGGCGCCGACGGCAAGGCCGCCGACCTGCCGCGCGCCGACTGGTTCAAGGGCGTGGAAAGCCGCCCGTCGGGCAAGTCCAAGGGCAGTGAGCGGCGCGACCGCATCGTGTCGATCGACTTCTCGGGCCCGGGCATGGCCTTCGCCAAGGTCGAGTGCCAGTTGCCGCCGCGCTACTTCACCGACTGCCTGACGCTCTTGAAGAGCGATGGCCGTTGGCAGGTGATCTCCAAGTCCTTCCATGCGGTGACGAAGGAATAGCACCTCTCTCATATTCCTCTCCCCCCGTGAGGGGGAGGAGCAAAAGGAAGAGGTAAAGATCCCTCGCTGCGCTCGGGATGACACCTTGGGTTAACCCAAAACCGGTGTCATCCCGAGGCGAAGCCGAGGGATCTTTTTATTTCCTCTTACATCTTCTTCCAGTCGCCGCTCTGCTCGAAGGCGTGGGCGGCGCGGTAGATGGTGGACTCGTCGTAGTCCTTGCCGACCAGCATGAGCCCGATCGGCAAACCATTGCTCATCCCGCACGGCAACGACATCGCCGGATGCCCGGTGACATCGAACGGCGCGGTATTGCCGACCATTTCGAAAGCCCGCTGGATATAGAGCGGCAGCGGCGCGGCAGCCGGCGGAATGGGCGTCGACTTCATGGGCAGGGTCGGCATCAGCAGCAGGTCGTATTTGCCCAGCACCGAATCATAGGCCGCCTTGAGCTTGCGCGAGAGGTTCTGCGCCTTGGCGTAGTAGCGCCCGCGGTAGTGCTTCAGGAAATATTCGCCGACGAACATCGAGATCTTGAGGCTGTCGGACAGCTCGTTCGCGCGGGCGCGCCAACCGGCATGCGCGTCGAGCAGGCTGGTCGTGTAGAGGCCCTTCCAATTGAAGCCCATGCCGTTGCCGCGCATCATCTGCGCCTGCAGGCCCTCGAGCGCGATCGGCGTCCAGATCACCGGCCCCACGCTGTGCATGGGGATGCTGACCTTGTCGACGGTGGCGCCGAGCTTGCCGAAGTGCGCCGCGGCCGCCAGCACGCGCTCGTCGACATCCTTCTCCGAGTTGGCGTGGCCGAAGCCTTCGTTCACGATTGCGATGCGCAGGCCCTTGGCTGATTTGCCCAGTGCTTCGGTGTAGGCCGCCGTCTTGGGCGCATACTGGCGCGGATCGAAACCGTCGGCGCCGGCCAGCACCTCGAGCATCAGCGCGTTGTCGCTCACGTTGCCCGTCATCGGGCCGGTGTGGTCGATGGTCGATTCGATCGGCATCACGCCGGTGTAGGGCACGAGGCCGTGCGTCGGCTTCATGCCGTAGATGCCGCAGAAGGCGGCGGGGATGCGGATCGAGCCGCCCTGGTCGCCGCCGATCGCCATGTCGACTTCACCGGCCGCGACCAGCGCGCCGCTGCCCGACGACGAGCCGCCGGCGGAGTATCCCATCTTGTGCGGGTTGTGCACGGCGCCGAGCGCGTTGGTGTGGCTGCCGCCAGAGAGGCAGAAGAATTCGCAATGCGCCTTGCCGGTGATGGTGGCGCCCGCGTCGAGCATCCGGGTTACGATCGTGGCATCGAGGTCGGGGGTGTAGCCTTCGAGCGTCGAGGCGCCGTTCATCATCGGCACGCCGGCGAGACAGACATTGTCCTTCAGCACCACCGTCTTGCCGGCGAGCTTGCCGGAGGACGCGCCCTTGACCGTCGTCTTCACGTACCAGGCGTTGTACTTGTTCTCGTCGCCTTCCGGCCGGTAGCCGGGCGTGCGCGGATACTTCACCGCCGGCTTGTAGTCCGGCATCGCCTCTAGAAGATCGTAGGCGTCGAAGTTGCCCTGCATCAGCGCCAGGAATTCCACGGCGCGATCGTGGGTGAGGGGGATCGCCAGGTCGTCGGCGATGGATTTCAGTTCGTCGAGCGTCGCGCGCTTCACGGTCATGGGGGTCCTCCTTGGTCTCTTCGCTGCACCCAGTATGCGTCGAGGAGAGTTTACTTGAAAAGTAAAATAACGTGCTCCTAGACTGCGCCAAATAGACAGGGAGCGAACGAATGACGACTGCGCCGAGGCTGCCGACTGCTGCCGAAATCCAGGACCTCGCGCGCGGTTTCGGCATGACGCTTACCGAGGCCGACGCTGGTTCGTTCCGCGGACTGATGGCGGGCTCGATGGCGTCGTACGCGCGGCTCGACGAGCTCGCCGAACCGAAGCTCCCTGTGAACTACCCGCGCACGCCGGGCCATCGGCCCGAGCCGAAGGACAATCCGCTGAACGCCTGGTACTGGCGGTGCGAGATTTCTGGCGCGGCAACTGGGCCGCTTGCCGGCAAGAAGATCGCGGTGAAGGACAATATCTGCGTTGCGGGCGTGCCGATGATGAACGGCTCGCGCGTGCTCGAAGGCTACGTGCCCGATGTCGATGCGACGGTCGTGACGCGCATCCTCGACGCGGGCGGCACGGTCGTGGGCAAGGCGGCGTGCGAGGATCTCTGCTTCTCCGCCGGCAGCCACACCTGCGCGACCGGACCGATCCGCAATCCGCACAATCCGCAGCACTCGGCCGGCGGCTCGTCGGGCGGCAGCGCGGCGCTGGTCGCGGCGGGCGAGGTCGAGATGGCGTTGGGCGGCGATCAGGGCGGCTCGATCCGCACGCCGTCGGGCTGGTGCGGCGTCTACGGACTGAAGCCGACCTGGGGCCTCGTGCCCATGACCGGTGGCATGCCGATCTCCTACTCGGTCGATCACTGCGGGCCGATCTGCGACAGCGTCGAGAACGTGGCGAAGCTGCTCGCCGTCATCGCCGGCCCCGATCCGCACGATCCGCGCACCGTCAACGCGCGCGTGGGCGATTACGTCGGTGCACTGGGGAAGCCGGCGAAGGGCCTGCGGATCGCGATGCTGAAGGAAGGCTTTGGTCACGAGACCGGCAATCGCCTGACACCCGATACCAGCAAGAAAGTGCACCTCGCGCTCAGCAAGCTCGAGGATGCCGGCGCCATCATCGAAGAAGTGTCGATCCCGATGCATCTCGACGGCCCACACATCTGGACCGGCATCATCCTCGAAGGCGCGGCCGAGATGATGATCAAGGGCTACGCGATGGGGAACAACTGGCAGGGCTACTACACGACCTCATTGCAGGAAGCCTTCGCGCGCGGCTGGCGGGCGCGGCCGGACGACGTCTCGGAGACGGTGAAGCTCGTTCTGCTGCTGGGCGAATACATGCACCGCAACTATCACAACCGCTATCACGCCAAGGCGCAGAACCTGCGCGTCCTGCTGCGCCGTGCTTATGATGATGTGCTGGCGCGCTACGATGCGATCGCGATGCCGACGCTGCCGTTCCCGGCAACCAAGCTGCCGGCGGCCGACTGCAGCCGCGAGGAATATGTCGATCTCGCGCTCAACATGCAGCAGAACACCTGCCCGTTTGACGCCAGCGGCCATCCCGCCTTCACCGTGCCCTGCGGCAAGGTGGGCGGCCTGCCGGTTGGCCTGATGCTGGTCGGCAAGCATTTCGACGAAGCCATGCTCATTCGAGCCGGCCATGCCTTCGAGCGGCTGGGCGACTGGAAGACGTACTAGACTGCGGTCAGGGATGCATGCGTTTGCTGTATCGCAAACGCATGGATACTTAGCCAGTGCGCCGCAGATAGTCGATTGCGAGATAGGCGAGCGAGCGCACGCCGTATTTCAGCGCCGGCTCGTGGATATGGAACAGCGGCGAATGGTTGGCCGGGGCCTGGTGCGGATCCTCATCGGGCGGCGTGACACCTAGGAAGAAGAACATGCCCGGCACCTTCTGGGCCAGGATCGAGAAATCCTCAGCACCCATCACCGGCCGAGACTCGCGGATGCGTTCCTCGCCGACGCCGCGGCCCAAGCTCTTGGTACCCCAGGCGGTGAGCGGCGGGTCGTTGTAGGTCACCGGCACGCCCTGGTGGACCTTGACAGTGGCCTTGGCGCCCTGGGTTTCGGCAATGGCGGTGGCGGTCTTCTCGATGCGCTTCCAGATGTCGGCTCGCACCGCCTCGTCGTGGGTCCGGATGGTACCCTGCATCTGCACGGTGTCGGGAATGATGTTGGCGCGCACGCCGCCATGCACCGTGGCGATGGTGACGACAGAAGGCGTGAGCGTGGCGTCGAGCTGGCGGCTCGGGATGGTCTGCAGCGCCATGATGATTTGCGCCGCCGTCACCACCGGATCGACGCCGCGCCACGGCGAGGAGCCGTGGGTCTGGCGGCCCTGGATATCGATTTTGAGGCTATCGGCGCTCGCCATCAGGCCACCGGGGCGGAGTGCGATTTGGCCCGAGGCCTGTAGCGACGTGACGTGCAGACCGAAGATCGCCGATGGCGCCGGATCGCCGAGCGCGCCGGCGTCGATCATCGCCTGCGCACCGCTCACCCGGCCGTCGTAGGAGCCTTCTTCATTGGGTTGGAACAGGAGCTTCACGGTGCCCGGGATCTCTTCACGCATCCCAACCAGAATCTCGGCCACGCCCATCAAGATGGCGACGTGCGCGTCGTGACCGCAGGCGTGCATCACCGGAACAGCCTGGCCGAGCCACTGCGCCGTGGCTCTGGAGGCGAACGGAACGTCGACCTTCTCCTCGACGGGTAGCGCATCCATGTCGGCGCGCAGCGCCACGACTCCGCCGGGTTTGCCGCCCTTCAGCACGCCCACGACGCCGGTGACGCCCACGCCGGTCTTGACCTCGTAGCCCAGCGCCGTGAGGTGTTTGGCGGCGAGCGCGGCGGTACGCGTCTCCTGATAGGAAAGCTCAGGGTTCTGGTGGATGTCGCGCCGCCAGGCGATGACCCTGTCTTCGATCTTGAGGGCGGCTGCGGAGATGCGTTCGGAAAGCTCGTGCGGCGGGCTGACTGTGTCCATGCCCCAGTGTCTAGGTCGTGCAGGCCGAGCGCAAGTAGATCGACGGTGGCAACCAAGACGCAGCGTCTCCTCCACTTCTCGATTTCAGCAGACGCCCAGGGTTGACAGCCTCCTTGTCTTGGTCCAACACTTTACCATATGGTTAACTATTGTGTTGGCGCATCAGCGAGGAGGCCAGGATGACCTACATCGATGGATTTGTGGCAGCGGTGCCAACGGCGAACCGCGACACCTATCGGAAGCACGCCGAAAAGGCCGCGGTAGTCTTCAAGGAGCATGGCGCCTTGAAAATGGTCGAATGCTGGGGCGACGACGTGCCGGATGGAAAGCTCACGTCCTTCCCCATGGCCGTCCAGAAGAAGGACGACGAGACGGTTGTCTTCTCCTGGATCGTGTGGCCATCGAGACAGGCCCGCGACGCGGGCATGGCAAAGGTGATGGCCGACCCTCGTGTTCAGCCCGACGTCAACCCGATGCCTTTCGACGGCAAGCGGATGATCTTCGGCGGGTTCGAAGTTCTGGTCGAGGCCTGAGCGAAGCGCTGACGAAAGATCCCTCGGCTTCGCCTCGGGATGACACTGTTTCTTTGGCGCACATCTTGCGCCAATCAAAATTGTCATCCCGAGCGCAGCGAGGGACCTTTCGTCTTCTTGGCACTCACCCCGTGCGCTGGATCAGGCCCTCGATCAGGCGCTTCAGTTCCTCGGCCTGGCGGTTGCCGTAGCTTTCGACGATCTCGTCCTGATGGGAGTTGGCGAGACGGTTGAGGCGCTGGATCACCGCGCGGCCATGCTCGGAGATGAAGATCAGGACGCGGCGGCCGTCGCTCTTGTCGGCACGGCGATAGACCAGCGCGGCGGAGATCATGCGATCGATGGTCTTGGTGAGCGTCGGATGATTGAGGAGTGCCGCCTCGGCGAGATCGCCCATCGAACGCCCGCTCTCCTCGGCCAAGAGCTTCAGGATCCGCCATTGCTCGACCGGCACGCCTTCGGCGCGGAATTCCTGGTCGAGCTGCCGGTTGAGCTGACGCTCGGCTTGGGCCAGCAGGTAGGCAAGATAGTCGTTGATGGGCCGTGTATTCGCCATTTTCTGATCTGCTTGTTAAGTCCGTGCAATGCGAAAGAGTTTGACTTTTCAAGGATTGATAGGGGTGCTACGGTCGATTGGCAAGAACGGAAGCGGCTGTGGCGGGGAATAGCGATCGGCTGAATCGGTCGCAACGGGCTGCGGTCGTTCCGGAACGGGGACGACATGATCGCTGCAGCCTTCGCATCGTCGATCGCGGCACGCGCGAGCTCTGCAGGGGCGGTCCTGCTCAGCGGCGCGGTCGATGCGATGCCCTATCGCTCGCGCCGTCGCCGAGACCGCTTGTCCATCGCATTATTGGCGCCGTTCAGCGGTCCGGCCGGACTGTGGGGACCGTCATGCCAAAGCAGCGCCATGCTGGCGGCGCGCGAGATCAACGAAAGCGGCGGGTTGCTGGGTCGCGAGCTTGATCTCACCTTCATCGATGCCGGAGGCGATCCCGAGACCGTGGCCGACGCGACACTCGACCTCGTTGTCGAGGGCGGCGCCGAGGCGGTGATCGGCATGCACATCAGCGCCGTGCGCCAGGCCCTGGTGCGCGCGCTCCGCGGCCGCGTTCCCTATGTCTACACGCCGGTCTATGAAGGCGGCGAGACAGCGCCGGGCGTGTTCATGGTGGGCGAGACGCCGGCGATGCAGCTCAGGCCGTCGATCAAGTGGCTCGCCGAGCGGCACGGCGCGCGAAACTGGTACCTGATGGGCAACAACTACGTCTGGCCGCGCGTCTCTCATCGTGCGGCGCGCCGTTACGTGGCGGCGAACGGCGGCGAGGTGGTGGGCGAGAGCTACGTACCCTTCGGCTGTGAGGACTACGAGGCCACCCTCGACTACATCCGCAAGGCGCGCCCCGACGCGATCCTGGTCTCGATGGTCGGCAATGATTGCGTCACCTTCAACCGCGCCTTCGCCGATGCAGGCCTCGACCGGCACATCCTGCGGCTGTCGGCGGCCAGCGAGGAGAACACGCTCCTGGGCATCGGCGCGGAGAATGCGACCAACTTCTACTTCGCCGCGGGCTATCTCTCGGGCCTCGAGACCGAGGCCAATCTTGCCTTCCTCGACCGCTATCATGGCGCGTTCGGCAAGGAAGCACCGGTGCCCAACACGATCGGCGAGTCGTGCTACGAGGGCGTGCGGTTCTATGCCGAGCTGGCGCGCCGCGCCGAGGCGCTCGATGTCGAGACGCTGAGCCGGGCGTCGCGCGGCATGAGCTATGTCGGTGCCCGCGGCCGCTCGCGCATGCTGGCCCGCCACTTGCATACCGATATCTACCTTGCCCAGGCGGACGGCCTCGAGTTCCGGGTTATCCAGCATTTTCCCGCCTGAGGCGGCCGCACTGGCCAGTATTGGGGCCGATGTTGGGGCCGGTGTTGCTTGAAAAGTAAAATAAACTCACCTCTAATAGCGCCACGCCATCATGGAATGAGGCCAGGGAGCGAGACATGAAGATAGCCCGCAGGAATCTCTTGAAGACGTCGGCTGCCACGGCCGCGGCGTTTTCCGCCAGCACTGTGCTGAGTTCGCGCAGCTTTGCCGCCGATCCGATCAAGGTCGCGAGCATCCACGACCTCTCCGGCGGGCTCGATATCTACGGCAAGCCGATGGTCGATGCGCTGACGCTTGCGATCGAGGAGGCCAACGCGGCGGGCGGCCTGCTGGGACGCCAGCTGAAGCTCGTGAGCTATGATCCGCAGTCCAACATGCAGCTCTATACGCAGTATGCCCAGGACGCCGCGCTGAAGGAGAAAGTCGCGGTGGTCCATGGCGGCATCACCTCGGCGTCGCGCGAGGTGATCCGGCCCGTGCTCGACCGCTTCAAGACGCTCTACTTCTACAACACGCAGTACGAAGGCGGCGTGTGCGACCGCAACCAGTTCGACACCGGTGTGACGCCGGCGCAGACGGTGCAGAAGCTCGTGCCCTACTCGATGAAGAAGTGGGGCAAGAAGGTCTACATCGTCGCTGCCGACTACAACTACGGCCAGATCACCTCGGAATGGGTGAAGAAGTACGTGAAGGAGAACGGCGGCGAGACGGTCGCGACCGAGTTCTTCCCGCTCGACGTCACCAACTTCGGACCCTCGATCGCCAAGATCCAGGCGGCGAGCCCCAACTTCGTCTGGTCGGCGCTGGTGGGCGGCGCGCACATCTCGTTCTATCGCCAGTGGGCGGCGGCCGGCATGAACAAGAAGATCCCGATGGCGTCGACCACCTTCGCGGTCGGCAACGAGCACATCGTGCTGTCGCCGGAAGAGTGCAACGGCATGCTGATCTGCTACAACTACTTCCAGGATCTGAAGAACCCGGCGAACACGGCCTTCGTCGAACGCTTCCACAAGCGTTTCGGCGCCAACTATCCCAACATCACCGAGCTCGCGATGGGCACCTGGCAGGGCTTCCAGCTGTGGGCCGCGGCGGTGAAGAAGGCGAACACCGTCGACCGGCTGAAGGTGATCGAGGCGCTGGAGCCCCCGATCAGCATCGATGCGCCGAGCGGCAAGGTCACGATCGACCCGGAGACGCATCACTGCGTGCTCGACGTCCATATCGCCGAGGTGAAGGACAAGAAGCTGAACGTGCTCGAGGATTTCAGCCAGCAGCCGCCGGCCGACACTGCCGCGGTCTGCAACCTGAAAAAGAACCCGAACGACAACAAGCAGTACGTCATCAAGGCTTGAGCATTCCACACTGGTGTCATCCCGAGCGCAGCGAGGGACCTTTTGCGGGCGCTGCGAAAGGTCCCTCACTTCGTTCGGGATGACACCGGTTTGTAGGCGCGATCGAGGTTAAGTAAGTGGATCTGGTCCTGGTCCTGGTCATCCAGGTGCTTTTTGCAATGGCGAGCCTGGCGCTGATCAGCGTCGGGTTGGCCGTCATCTTCGGCATGATGCGGGTGATCAACCTCGCGCATGGCGAGTTCCTGATGCTGGGCGGCTACAGCGCCATCTTCGCCACCCAGCACGGGATCAATCTCTGGATCTCGATGCTGGTGGTGGCGCCTGTTGTCGTCGGCGCCATCGGCGTGCTGGTCGAACGCACACTGATCCGTTTCCTCTACGGCCGCATGATCGACACCATGCTCGCGACCTGGGGGCTGAGCCTCTTCTTGATCGGGCTGATCACCGGCATCTTCGGCAACACCACGGTCGGCATCTCCGCGCCGCTCGGCGGCATGGCGATCGGCAACTATCGCACCAGCATCTACAGCCTGGTGGTGATCGCGATCACGGTGGTGCTGCTGGTCGCGATGTACCTGGTGCTGCGCTACACCCGGCTCGGCCTGTTCGCCCGTGGCACGATGCAGAACCCGGACATGGCGGCGGCGCTGGGGCTCAGCCCGCCCAGAGTCTATGCCGTGACCTTCGGCATCGGCGCCGCGCTCTCGGGTCTGGCCGGCGCGCTGATCGCGCCGATCTCGGGCGTGTTCCCGACCATCGGCATCGCCTACATCGCCAAAGCCTTCATCACCGTGATCGGCGGCGGGGCCGCGATCCTGAGCGGCACCGTTACCGCCTCGGCGCTGTTCGGCGCCATCCAGGAGGTGGGGACCTATTTCACGACGCCGGTGTTCGGCGTCGTCATCACGCTCGCCGCCGCGATCGTGCTGATCCGTCTCCTGCCGCAGGGCATCACCGGCCGCTTCCTCAAGAGGTGGCTGTGAACGGACGGCGCTGGAACGGAGGGGGGTGGAACATCGCCGGCCTCGT
The DNA here is from genome assembly GCA_017308235.1 of Alphaproteobacteria bacterium. Taxonomy (GTDB): domain Bacteria; phylum Pseudomonadota; class Alphaproteobacteria; order Reyranellales; family Reyranellaceae; genus Reyranella. The sequence continues at coordinate 275,550 of JAFKFL010000014.1, forward strand.
GCTGGTCGGCGTGATCGGCCTCGGCGCCACGATCGGCCTGCCGATGTGGCTGGAGCTCGCGTCGCTGCTCGACATCACCGTCTACCTGATCCTCGCCATCCTGGCGCTCAGCCTTGCGCTGGTCTGGGGCTACGGCGGCATCCTGTGCTTCGGGCAGTCGGCCTTCTTCGGTCTCGGTGCCTATGCCTACGCCATAGCGATGTTCAACATCGGGGAGAGCACGATCCCGTTCATCCTGTCGATAGTGCTGCCGGCGGTGTTCGCTGCGTTGCTAGGCTACTTCATGTTTTACGGCCGCATCAGCGACGTCTATCTGGGCGTGATCACGCTCACCGTGACGCTGATCCTGTTCAACTCGGTGAATTCGACCGCCGGTCCCGAATACCACATCGGCGAGGCGCGGCTGGGCGGCTTCAACGGCATCCCCTCGATCCCACCGCTCAACTGGCCGGGCTTTTCCGGCAGCCCGCTCGATCTCAACGATCTCTTCTACGTCTCGATCGTGCTGTTGCTCGCGGTTTACTTCGGCCTGCGCTGGCTGCTGGTGAGCCGCTTCGGGCGCGTCATGGTGGCGATCCGCGAGAATGAGAAGCGCGCCGGGTTCCTGGGCTACGATGCACGCCTCTACAAGCTCGCGACCTTCACCCTGGGCGGGGCGTTGGCGGGTCTGGCGGGGTGCCTGTTCGCGAACTGGGGCGCCTTTGTCAGTCCCACCATCTTCGGTCTCGGCCAGTCGGCGCAGATCATCATCTGGGTGATCGTCGGCGGCCGTGGCACCCTGATCGGCCCGGTGGTGGGCTGCATCGCCATCCAGTGGCTGACCGCCTGGCTCGGCACCGCGCAATTCACCAAGGCCTCTCTGGCGCACGTCGTGGGCCCCGGGATCGCCGACGCGCTGTCGTCCGTGCTGGGCTTTGCCGATCTCAGCAACACCAACCTCGTCCTGGGCGCGATCCTGCTCGCCTTCGTGCTGCTGGTGCCCAAGGGCGTGGTGCCGACGCTGCTCGATCTCGCCCGCGCCGTCGTCAACCGCCGCCGGCCCGCCGACGATCTCGTGTCCGACAAGGCGGAGGGCACGACATGACTGAGGCCGCCGTCCTGCTCGAGACGATCGACCTCGGCATGCGCTTCGGCGGCGTCGAGGCGGTGAGCGGCGTCAACTTCCGCCTGACCGAAGGCGAGCTGCGCTGCCTGATCGGTCCCAACGGCGCGGGCAAGAGCACGTTCTTCAAGCTCCTGACCGGCCAGCTGCTGCCGACCAGCGGCAAGGTGCTCTACCGCGGCCGCGACATTTCCGGTGCCGAGACGCACGAGGTCGCGCGGCGGGGCATCGGCATCAAGACCCAGGTGCCGAGCGTGTTCGACGGTCTCTCGGCGCGGGAGAATATCTGGATCGCGGCCAGCCGCGGCCGGCCGACGCGCCGCGCCAACGAAATGGTCGATGAGATCCTGTCGCGGATCGCGATGACGGGCGTGGCCGACCGCCAGGTCGGCCAGCTGGCGCATGGCCAGCGCCAATGGCTGGAGCTCGGCATCGTGCTTGCGGCCGAGCCGGAGCTGATCCTGCTCGACGAACCGGCCGCCGGCATGACGCACGAAGAAGTCGTTCGCACCGCCGAGCTCATCCGCGAGATCAACCGCACCCGATCCCTGATCGTGGTCGAGCACGACATGCAGTTCATCCGCATGATCGCGTCCAAGGTGACGGTGCTCGATCGCGGCCGCGTGCTGGTCGAGGATTCGATGGAGAACATCCTGCGCCATCCCACGGTGCGCGACGTCTATCTCGGCAAGCGGGTCGCTGCATGATGCTCAAGGTTCGCGACCTGCATGCCGCCTACGGCCGCATCCCTGTCCTCTACGGCGTCACCTTCAGCGTGGCGGAAGGGCAGTTCGTCGGTGTCCTCGGCCACAACGGCATGGGCAAGACCAGCCTCCTGCGGGCACTCATGGGCTTCCTCCCGGTGGCCGGCGGCACGGTGGTGCTCGACCAGGCCGACATCACCGACTGGCCGGCCTATCGGCGCTCGCGCGCCGGAATCGGCTACGTGCCGCAGGGGCGCGATATCTTTCCCAACCTCTCCGTGCTCGACAATCTGCGCATGGGTTGTGCCAAGGTCGACGGCAACGACGCACCCGTAATCGATTCGGTGCTGGAGGATTTTCCGCGGCTGAAGCGACTGCTCGATCGGCTCGGCGGCGCGCTGTCGGGCGGCGAACAGCAGTTGCTCGCGATCGCCCGCTGCCTCTGCGGCAAGCCCGACCTCCTGCTGCTGGACGAGCCGACCGAAGGCATCCAGCCTTCGATCATCGACGAGATCATCGAGCTGTTGGAGCGGCTGAAGCAAAGCCGCCGGCTGACCGTGGTGTTGGTCGAGCAGAACCTCGATTTCATCGCGGCCCTCTCGGACCGCATCCTGCTGATCCAGAAGGGCCGCATCACCCGCGAGGTGTCGCCCGGCAGCCTGAAAGATCCCGACCTGGTCGGCGAGTTCGTCGGCGTGGAGCGGTAACAAGCGAAGGATCCTTCGTTTCGGCGCGGGTTACCGCGTGCGACTCGGATGACACCTCTTTTCGCTTAAGACAAAGTGTCACCGAAAACTGTCAGATGACCGAGCGCCCCACGGATCTTGTCTATGCCGTCGACGAGCGGCCGCCATTGCCGCAATGGCTGCTGCTTGGCCTGCAGTATGCCGTGATGATCGCGACGTACCTGGTGATCGTCGTCATCGTCATCAGCCACGCCCATGTCTCCGATACAGTTGCCACCAATGCGCTGAGCCTGGCACTGATCGCAGCGGCAATCGGGACGGCGCTGCAGTCGCTGCACAAGGGCCCTCTGGGCGCCGGCTTCCTGGCACCGCCGGTTTTCTCCGCGATCTATCTCGCTCCCTCGGTCCTGGCGGCCTCGATCGGCGGGCTCCCGCTCGTGTTCGGCATGACGATCTTCGCTGGCCTGATCGAGATCGTACTCGCCTTCATGTTGCGCCGGCTACGCGTGATCTTCCAGCCGATCCTGAGCGGCCTCACCGTCCTCGTGGTCGGGCTGCAGCTTGGCCTGGTGGGAATCGGCGAGGTGCTGGATGTCAGGCATGTCGATCTGGCCGCCTTTCCGCTGCACATCGCAGTGACGACACTGACGCTCGGTGTCTGCATCGCGCTCAGCATCTGGGGCAAGGGCACGATGCGCCTGTTCTGCTCGTTGACCGGGCTGACGATCGGTGTCGTCGCGGCCTTGTCGGTCGGCATGATCGGCGCCGCCGCACTGGCGCGCATCGAGGCCGCGCCGGCGTTTCAGGTGCCGAGCCTCGCTTCGCTGTCCTACAGCTTCGAGCCCGGGTTGGTTCCCGCTTTCCTGGCCGCCGGGCTGGCCGCCACCCTGCGCACGGTCGGCGTCGTAACGACCTGCCAGCGGATCAACGATGCGGCCTGGAAGCGCCCAGACATGGAGAATATCCGCAAGGGCATCCTGGCCGACGGGCTTGGCTGCGTGATCGGCGGACTGCTCGGCGCGCCGGGCATGAATATCGCGCCCAGCCTGGTCAGCATTTCCGGCGCGACCGGCGCGACCAGCCGCGTCATCGCCCATGTGGCGGCCGCGATCCTGCTGTTGTTCGCTTTTCTGCCAAAGCTGGCAGCGGCGTTCCTGGCCTTGCCGCTCGAGGTGGCGGGGGCGGTTCTGGTGTTCACCGCCTCTTTCATGATCACCAGCGGGATGCAGATCATTCTGTCGCGCACGCCGGACACGCGGGCCATCTACGTGATCGGCATCTCGACGCTGCTTGCGCTCAGCAAGAGGGTCTTTCCGGATTACTTCACCGCGCTATCGGCGCTGGAGCAAAGCCTGGCCAGCAGCGCGCTTGCGCTGGGGCTGATGGCGGCGGTGGCGCTGACGCTGGTGTTCCGCTTCGGCACGACGCAGACCGCAGTGCTGACCCTGGCGCCGGGCGAAGACGCGGACGAACGCGTTGGCGATTTCATCCGGCACCAGGCCGCGCAGTGGAAAGTCGATGCCGAAGCGGCGGAGAATTGCCGTGCCAGCGTGGTCGGGGTTCTGGCCTATCTGAAAGCGCACGCCCTCCACGACAGCGACATCACGCTGCGTGCGCGCTTCGATGGCATCGATCTCGCGCTTGCCATCGACTATCGCGGGCGAATGATTCCCGCCGCCGGCGTTCAGGTCGTCACTCGTGAACCATCGGCACGCACCGAGGACCTGCAGGACGAGGAAGCTCCCGCTTACGTTGGCTTGCGGAACTTTCTCCGCCATATCCATGCCGATCAGAAGTACGTTGCGGCGAAGGGGCCGGACGTCCGCATCCGTCTGCGCTTCGCCGTTTAGCTTGCCTTCATATTCCTCTCCCCCGATCGGGGGAGAGGAGAGAGAAGAGGAAGACCGCAGCTCAGTCCTTCGCGTCGGCCGCGACCTGGACCTTGACCATCTGGTCCTGCGGGGCAGAGACGCTGCCCGACTGGCCGGCGCCCTTCTTGATCTTGTCGACGAACTCCATGCCCGAGGTGACGCGGCCCCACACCGTGTACTGGTTGTCGAGGAAGTTCGAATCCTTGAAGACGATGAAGAACTGGCTGCGCGCGGAGTTGGGATCGCTGGTACGTGCCATCGAGACGGCGCCGCGGGTATGCGGCTCCTTGTTGAACTCGGCCGCCAGCGTCTCGCCCATGCCGCCCGAGCCGGTGCCGGTGGGATCGCCGGTCTGGGCCATGAAGCCCTCGATCACCCGGTGGAAGACCACGCCGTCATACTTGCCTTCGCGCGCGAGCTTCTTGATCTGCGCGACGTGCTTGGGCGCAAGGTCGGGGCGCATCTCGATCACGACACGGCCGTCCTTGAGATCGATGTAGAGCGTGTTTTCCTTGTCCATGGGCGGCTCCTTTATAAATAGCTGGAGTGAAATGACGGCGGGTGGAGGAGGGTCAGGGCTTCGGGTCGTTCGCGACCCGCACCTTGATCATCTTGTCCGGCGGCGGCGTCACGGCGCCCGACTTCGGGTCGCCCTTCTTGATCTTGTCGACGAACTCCATGCCCGAGGTGACGCGGCCCCACACCGTGTACTGGCGGTCGAGGAAGGGCGAGTCCTTCAACACGATGAAGAACTGGCTGCGGGCGGAGTTGGGATCGCTGGTGCGCGCCATCGAGACGGCGCCGCGGGTGTGCGGCTGGTCGTTGAATTCCGCCGGCAGGGTGTCGCCCATGCCGCCCGAGCCGGTGCCGGTGGGATCGCCGGTCTGGGCCATGAAGCCCGCGATCACGCGATGAAACACGACGCCGTCGTATTTATGGGCGAGCGCCAAGGCCTTGATCTGCGCCACGTGCTTGGGCGCGAGCTTCGGATACATTTCGATGACAACGCGGCCGTCCTTGAGGTCGATATATAGAGTGTTGTCGGGATCGGCGGCGCGAGCGGTGCCGGCCGAAAAGAGGGCGAGGGCGACGAGCGCCGCGATCATCGAAGCCAGACGCATGCGTGTTACCACTCCCGAGGCTTGGCTCAGCCGTCGTCGTGCCGGACGGCGGCGCGACCATACCGGCCAGGGGCCGAAAGACAAGTAAGTATCAAACATGTATCAATACCCGTGCACGGGCGGCCAGTCACAAGAATGGCTTACGACTGACACAGTTATCGCCCGGCGCATGTAACTTTTGCCGTAGCGCGCAGACATTCATGATGGCAGAAATACGCAGCGGTCAGGTTGGGACCCGACAGCAATGTCGGTCTGGTCGCTGTGTGTGGGAACGTTTTTTTAGTGGATTGATCGATGGCCGCCGCGAGCGGTGGAGATCGGCCTCCGGAAGAGGACCGGTCACCCCTGAGATCATTGCGAGAGCGCGTGGGCGCGGCCAGCAATGGCATGCGCGCCGAACCGCGGCCACTCGACGAAATTCTGCCGGAGCGCGGTGACGCCGTGCGTGCACGCGATATGCAGGCGACGTGGCACGCCTTCTGCCTTGAGCGCTACGACATGGTGCGTGGGGCGCTGGGCAGCGGCCGCACGCCGCCGGAGATCGCCTACCAACTTGGCGAGCTGGTCCATACCTATTTCCGTCCGCGCGGCATCACGCTGACCAGCCATGAGCTGCGGCGTCTGGTGGCCGAGCTCCTGGAACCCTCCAACTTGACGCCCCCGCCGTCGGCGACCGCCCCGACGCAAGCGCCACCCGTCGAAGAGCCGGCGCCCCCTGCCGCGCCGCCACCCGCTGAGGAGCCGCCGCCCGTCGCCGAGACGACCCCGCAAGCACCGACGCCAGAGCCGCAGCCGGAACCGGAGAGAGAGCCGCCACCGCCGCCGCCGGTCCGGCTGGTCGAACCGACCACGCCACCATCGACTCCCGATGCCCGTCTCAATGGCGCACGTCCCAACGGCGCCGACACAGGTCCTGATTCCGGTCTCGTGACCTTCCCGGAAACCCCGGCTCCCGAGGCGACAGCGTGGTCGGCCGATGAGCCGCCGCCTGCTGAGCCGCCAGCCTCGGCCGTTTCGGACCAGGCTTTCGAGCCGCCCGTTTCGCCGCTGGTCGCCGTTGCCGACCGCGAGGCATTGGGCGTCGAGCGTTTGCTCTCGCGCACACTCGAACTGGCCAAGCCACGGCTTGCGATGCCGTCCGGCGGCCGCGTCGGTCGCGATGAAGCACTGCGTGCCATCGATGCGGCGATGGACGAGGTGATCCGCAGCGAGCGCCTGCCGGCGCTGTCGCCCGACATCCGCCAGCATCTGGTGCTGGTGGCGCTGAGCGAGATCTCCGGTCTCGGCCTGGTCGATCGGCTGTGGTCCGATCACACGGTGCGGGCCGTGTTCATCAACGGTCCGAAAGCCGTCTTCGTCGAGCGCGAGACCGGTGGCCTGACGCCTGCATCGGAAGTGTTCCGCGACCAGGAGCATCTGCTCGAGCTGGTGAACCGCCTTGCCGAGAAGCCGGCCAATGCCGTGGCCGACTTCCAGTTGCGCGATGGTGCCTCGGGCACCGTGATCTTCCCGCCGGCCGCGCCGGAAGGGCCAATACTGACGCTGCGTCGCGCCGAGCCTGGCACGGCGACCTTTGCCCGTCTGATCGCCTCGGAGATGCTCGATCAGCGGACCGCATCACTGCTGCGCGTGGCCTCGCGGGCACGACTCAATATCTTGGTCCTGGGTCCGGCCGGTGCCGGCAAGACCGCGATGCTGGCCGCCATCGGTCGCGACCTCGAGGCGTCGTTGCGCCTGATCACCGTGGCACGCCATCGCCAGTTCCGCTGGCCCGCGGCGACCAAGGTCGAGCTCGTCGTCTCGCAGGAGACGCCTTATCCGGTGCTGCTGGGCGCCGCCGAGCGGTTGCGCCCCGACATCCTGATGCTCGACGCGCTGCAGCGCTCGGAAACCGAAGCGCTGGGCATTCTCGCCAGCCGCAACCCGCGTGGCATTGTCGCGGCGTGCGAGCCTGGCATTGCGGCTGCCGACTTCACGCGCGCGGCCGATCTCCTGGTGCGCATCGGCCGCAGCCGCGATGGGATCTATCGCGCGGTTTCGATGGAAGACGCGACGGGCCAGACCGTCTTTGTCCACGAGGACGGCCGCTTCCAGTGCCGCACGCGCCATCCGGCCTTCGCCGAGAAGGTCCAGGCGGCAGGCTTCGCCGAGCATCTCGGGACGCTGCTGAGATAGGTTTCATTGGACCGCGCGCATCCTGCGCGCGCTGAGTGCATGAAAGCGCGAATGAGCGGGCTGAAAGCCCACGGTCCATAATATCCACGTCGCTGCCGTCAGAGTGCGACTGGCCGCCACATACCGGCCATCATCGAAAACCCGTTACGACGACCTCCCATATCTGGTACTAACCGCTTTGAATTGCGGGCGATTTTGCGGGTCGGAACCTTCCGGGAGAGGGCCCGCTGAGGGGACGGTTGCATGATCGGCAAGCGCTTGTTGGGCATTCTCGGGATTCTGCCGGCGGTCGTGGGCCTTGGCCTGACGACGGGCGCCCAGGCGCAGCCCGTGGTCGGCGTGCCGCACGACTGGCAGATGTCCTTCCCGCCGTCCTACACGACGGTGATGGACAAGGTCGAATCGCTGCACGACCTGCTGCTGGTCATCATCACCGTGATCTCGGTGTTCGTGCTGGCGTTGCTGCTGTACGTGATGTTCCGCTTCCGCGCCTCGCGCAATCCGACGCCGAGCGTTGTCACGCACAACACGGTGCTGGAGATCGCCTGGACGATCCTGCCCATCCTGATCCTGGTGGTGATCGCGATCCCGTCTTTCCGCCTGCTTTATTACAGCGACAAGGCGCCCGATGCGGCCTTGACCGTGAAGGTGACGGGGCACCAGTGGTACTGGCAGTACGAATATCCCGACCAGGGCAACTTCTCGGTCGATAGCCGCATTCTGGCCGAAGCGGACCGCGTGAAGCAGAAGCCGCAGATCCCCCGGATGCTCGCAGTCGACAACGAGATGGTGATCCCGGTGAACACGACCATTCGCGTCATCGGTACCGCCGCCGACGTCATGCACGGCTGGACGGTGCCCGGCTTCGGCATCAAGAAGACGGTGATCCCCGGTCGCCTCAACGAGGGCTGGATCAACGTCGAGCACGAGGGCTACTACTTCGGCCAATGCTCGCAGATCTGCGGCAACGACCACTCATACATGCCGATCGCCGTACGCGTCGTCTCGAAGGCCGAGTTCGACCAGTGGGTCGAGCAACAAAAGAAGGCCGCTGGGTTGACCCCGTCGACGGTCGCGCCGACCGGCCTTGCCTCCGCCACCATCCCCGCCAACCGCTAGCGCTTCTCCGCAGGAGATACCCATGGCCACCGCGCACGGCGCCGCCGCTCACAGCCACCACGACGACCACCACACGCCCACCGGCATCAAGCGGTGGCTGTACAGCACCAATCACAAGGACATCGGCACGATGTACCTGGTGTTCGCGATCATCGCCGCGTTCATCGGTGGGGCTTTTTCAATTCTGATCCGGCTCGAGCTGCTGGAGCCCGGCGTCCAGTTCTTCAAGGCCGCCGACGGTACGCCCGACGGTCACCTGTTCCAGACGATCGTCACGGCGCACGGCCTGACCATGGTGTTCTTTGTCGTCATGCCGGCGTTGATCGGCGGGTTCGGCAACTGGTTCGTGCCGCTGATGATCGGCGCGCCTGATATGGCGTTCCCGCGCATGAACAACATCAGCTTCTGGCTGCTGCCGCCGGCCTTCATCCTGCTGCTGCTGTCCGCGGTCATCGGCGGCGGTGTCGGCACCGGCTGGACGATCTACCCGCCGCTCACGATCCAGCAGGGCGCGGGCATGGATATGGTGATCTTCTCGCTGCATCTTGCCGGCGCGTCCTCGATCCTGGGCGCCATCAATTTCATCACCACGATCTTCAACATGCGTGCGCCCGGCATGACGCTGCACCGCATGCCACTGTTCGCCTGGTCGATCCTGGTGACGGCGTTCCTGCTCTTGCTGGCCCTACCGGTGCTGGCCGGCGCCATCACCATGCTGCTGACCGACCGCAACTTCGGCACGCACTTCTTCGATCCGGCCGGCGGCGGCGACCCGACGCTGTTCCTGCACCTCTTCTGGTTCTTCGGCCATCCCGAGGTGTACATCATGATCCTGCCGGCCTTCGGCATCGTGAGCCACATCGTCTCGACCTTCTCGAAGAAACCGATCTTCGGCTATCTCGGCATGGCCTACGCGATGGTGGCGATCGGCGTCGTCGGCTTCGTCGTGTGGGCGCATCACATGTTCACGGTCGGCATGGATGTCGACACACGCGCCTATTTCGTCGCCGCCACGATGGTGATCGCGGTCCCGACGGGCGTGAAGATCTTCTCGTGGATCGCCACGATGTGGGGCGGCTCGATCCGCCTCGAAGTGCCGTTGCTGTGGGCGATCGGCTTCATCTTCCTGTTCACCATCGGCGGCGTCACCGGCGTGGTGCTGGCCAATGCCGGCGTCGACTATTCGATGCACAACACCTACTACGTGATCGCGCACTTCCATTACGTGCTGTCGCTCGGTGCGGTGTTCGGCATGTTCGCCGGCTACTACTACTGGTCGGGCAAGATGATCGGCCGGCAGTATCCGGAGTGGGCGGCCCAGATCCACTTCTGGACCTTCTTCATCGGCGTCAACCTGACCTTCTTCCCGATGCACTTCCTCGGGCTGGCTGGCATGCCGCGTCACTATGTCGATTATCCCGACGCCATGTGGCACTGGAATTTCGTCGCCTCGATCGGCGCGCTGATCTCCTTTGCCTCGACAATCTTCTGGCTGATCTTCGTGGTCGGCGGCACCTTCTTCGCCGGCCGCCGCGTGGGCGCCAACTACTGGGGCCCGGGCGCCACGACGCTGGAATGGACGGTGGCCTCGCCGCCGCCGTTCCATACCTTCGAGGAGCTGCCGCACATCTCTCCCGCGGCGCATCATTGAGCGATAAGGAGCGAAGGCGCCGCTGGAGAGCGCCTTCGCCGTTAAGGACATGAGCGACACGACACACGGTTTCCTGACGGCCACGGGCGAAGAGGCGACACCGACCCGGGTGCGCGACTACGTCGAGCTCCTGAAGCCGCGCGTGATGTCGCTCGTGGTCTTCACCGGCCTGATCGGCATCCTGATCGCGCCGGGGCATCTGCATCCGTTTGCGGCGGCGCTGGCGGTGCTGGCGATCGCGCTGGGTTCGGGCGCGGCTGGCGCCATCAACATGTGGTACGAGCGCGACCTCGACGCCGTGATGGCGCGTACGTGCCGCCGTCCGTTGCCGTCGGGCCGGGTCGAGCCCGACGACGCGCTGGGCCTTGGCGTCCTGCTGTCGATCTTCTCGCTGCTGCTAATGTCGCTTGCCACCAACTTCGTCGCGGCGGCGCTGCTCGCGGCGGCGATCCTGTTCTATGTCTTCATCTATACGATCTGGCTGAAGCGCCGCACGCCGCAGAACATCGTGATCGGCGGCGCCGCCGGCGCCTTTCCGCCGATGATCGGCTGGGCCGCGGTGACGGGCAACGTGTCGGCGGTGGGCATCGCGCTCTTCCTGCTGATCTTCCTGTGGACGCCGCCGCATTTCTGGGCGCTGGCTCTCTACCGCAGCGACGACTATCGCCGCGCCGGCGTGCCGATGCTCCCGGTGGTGGTGGGTCCGCGCGAGACCAAGCGCCAGATGCTGATCTACACGCTGCTGTTGGTGCCGGTCGCATTGGCGCCGACGCTGCTGGGCGCGGTCGGCTGGTTCTATGGCGCGGTGGCGCTTGCCATGAGCCTCGCCTTCGTCGGCTACGCTGTCCGCGTGTGGCGCACCGCCGACGACGAGACCGGCCATCCCGCCGCCCGCGGCATGTTCCGCTTCTCGCTGCTCTATCTTGCCGTCCTGTTCGCGGCGCTGCCGCTCGACTTGGTGGTGAGCCGGATGCTGGTCGGATGACGATCGCCATGACCGACGATGGCCGCCCTGGCGGCAACAGCCGCCCCGGCAACAGTGACATGCATCGCCGCCAGCGGAGCAAGAACCTGTTCATGCTGGTCGTGTTGCTGCTCGTCGCCGCTGCCTTCTTCGCGCTCACCATGGTGCGCATGGGGGGCACGCTGCCATGAAGCCCGTCGACCGCAACGCCCGTACAGCCTGGACCATGGTGCTGATCGTGGGCGGCATGCTGGGGCTTGCCTATGCCGCGGTCCCGCTCTACCAGGCGTTCTGCCGGGCGACCGGCTTTGCCGGCACGCCGCTCATCGCGCAGTCCGACGACCATCCGGTGATTGCCCGCACCATGGTGGTGCGTTTCGACAGCAACACCGATTCGAACCTGCCGTGGAAGTTCGAGCCCGAGCAGCGCGAGGTGAAGGTGCACCTCGGCGAGCAGAAACTCGTCTATTTCCGCGCCACCAACGTGTCGCAGCGGCCGATCGTGGGTACCGCGACCTACAACATCACGCCGGAATCCTCGGCCAAGTGGTTCAACAAGCTGCAATGCTTCTGCTTCACCGAGCAGTTGCTGAAGCCCGGCCAGTCGGTCGACATGCCGGTGCTGTTCTTCGTCGATCCCGACATGGACAAGGATCGACGCTACGATGACGTCCGTACCGTCACGCTCTCGTATACCTTCTACGAGTCCAAGACGGAGCGGGCCAAGACCTTGCTCGGCAGCCTCACGGCGGAGCATACCGGAAAGGGTGGATGACTATGTCCGACGGCGCGCCTAAGCACCCCTACCATCTCGTCGATCCGAGCCCCTGGCCGGCACTCGGCGCGCTGGGCGCCTTCATCATGATGTTCGGCTTCACGCTCGGCATGCATCCGGGGCTGCTGGGCCCGGAGATCGAGAACGTCTTGAAGTCGGTCAACTGGTGGATCCTGGCACCGGGTCTGTTGATCGTGCTCGCGACCATGTACTGGTGGTGGAGCGACATCATCGTCGAATCGCGGACGCACCACACCGCGGTGGTCCAGATCGGCCTGCGCTACGGCATGATCCTGTTCATCGCCTCGGAGGTGCTGTTCTTCGCCGCCTTCTTCTGGGCGTTCTTCGACGCCTCGCTCTATCCCAATGCGGCCGACATGCCGATGCGCAGCGAGGCGGTCGGCGGCGTGTGGCCGCCCAAGGGCATCTCGGTGATCGCGCCGTTCGATCTGCCGTTCATGAACACGCTGATCCTGCTGCTCTCGGGCACCACGGTGACCTGGGCGCATCATGCAATCCTGGAGGGCAACAAGCGCGATGCCGTGCGTGGCCTCCTGCTGACGGTACTCCTCGGTGCCTGCTTCACCGGGATCCAGGCCTACGAGTACTTCCACGCACCGTTCAGCTTCCGTGAGAACATCTATTCATCGACGTTCTTCATGGCGACCGGCTTCCACGGCTTCCACGTGCTGGTCGGTACGACCTTCCTGCTGGTTTGCCTGTTCCGGGCGATGGACGGCCAGTTCAAGCCGCACCAGCACTTCGGCTTCGAGGCCGCGGCCTGGTATTGGCACTTCGTCGATGTGGTCTGGCTGTTCCTGTTCTTCTGCATCTACTGGTGGGGCTCCGGCAACGCGCCGATCGCTCACCACTGAGGCCTCTCACGGAGGCCCCAGTACTGAGGCACGTCGAACGTCTATGATCGTGGAACCGCCGGGCCTGCCCGGCGGTTCGTCTTTGGAGATCGCGCATGTCCCGTTGGCCGCGCCCAGCGACTGCCGAAGTCATACTGAGAGGCACCTGTCCGCGCTGCGGCCAGGGCAAGCTGTTTCGCGGCCTTCTCGGCATCGCCGACCGCTGTACGACCTGCGATCTCGATCTTCGGGGCCACGATGCCGGCGACGGCCCGGCGGTGTTCGTGATCCTGGGACTCGGCGCCATCGTCATGCTGCTGGTCTTCTGGGTCGAGTTCCGCTTCGAGCCGCCGTGGTGGGTTCACGTGCTGATCTGGGTGCCGCTCACCTTCTTCGCCGCGGTGTGGATGCTGCGGGTCCTGAAGGCGTGGCTGATCCAGCAGCAATACACCCACCGCTCGACCGCGCTCGATGAGTAGCGAGTCATGTTCCTCGCCCCCGCGCATACCGTGTCATCCCGAGCGAAGCGAGGGATCCTTGATCAGCATCGTGAAAGATCCCTCGCTGCGCTCGGGATGACACGAACCACGATAACGGGAACGACATGTTCAAACTGAGGCCCGCGTTCTGGCCGACCGTGTTCTCGCTGCCGGTCTTCGTGCTCTGCATGGCACTCGCCGTGTGGCAGCTCGAGCGGCGCGAATGGAAGTGGAGCATCCTCGACCGCATCGCCGCCAACCAGGCGGCGACGCCGGTCACGCTGGACGAGCTCCTGAAGGGTGATCCGCTGGCCCATGAATACGGCAGGGTGAAGCTTTCCGGCACGTTCATGAACGACCGCGAGTTCTTTCTCGCCGCCCGCTCGCTGAAGGATAACGTCGGCATGCATGTGATCACGCCGGTGCGCACCGACGATGGGCGGATCGTGCTGTTCGACCGCGGCTGGATCCCGTCGGCGAAGAAGGATCCGGCCACGCGCGCGGCGAGCCGGATCGATGGCCACGTCGATCTCGTCGGCATCGTGCGGCGCACGCAGAAGAAGCCGTACTTCGCGCCCGACAACGATCCGGCGAAGGATTTCTGGTTCACTGTCGATGTGCCGCTGATGCGCAAGCTGGCGGGCGGCGCGCCCGATCCCAGGCTCGACAGCTTCTTCCTCGATGCCGATGCCACGCCCAACACAGGCGGCGTGCCGATCGGCGGCCAGACCTATCTCGATATTCCCAACGATCACCTGCAGTACGCGATCACCTGGTTCCTGATCGGGCTGGCGCTGGTCGGCGTCTATCTCGCCTATCATTGGGAGAACGGCCGGCTCACGGTGAACGGCCGCACCAAGGTGAAGGTCAAGGATTCTGCATGATCTCGAACGATCCCTATGCCGAGCTGGAACGCCGCTTCGGCCGGCTGAGCGCCGTCAACCGCTCGGCCGCGATCCTGAACTGGGACCGCTCGACCATGATGCCCGACGGCGCGAGCGAGGATCGCGCCGACCAGCTCGCGACGCTGTCGGTGATCGCGCACGAGATCATGGTGGCCCAGGACATGCCCGACCTGATGGCGCGCGCGGAGGAGGGCGGCAAGACACTGGGCGTCTGGCAGGCGGCCAACCTGCGCGAGATGCGCCATGCCTGGACGCATGCCAACGCGTTGCCGGCCGATCTCGTCGAGGCGCGCACGCGCGCGACCTCGGCATGTGAGATGGCCTGGCGCGAGGCGAAGAAGGCCGCCGACTTCAAGTGCCTGCTGCCCACACTCGGCGAGGTCGTGATGCTGACGCGCCGCGTCGGCGAGGCCAAGGCGGCGGCCCTCGGCCTGCCGCTCTACGACGCGCTGCTCGACGAGTACGAGCCGGGCGGCCGCAGCGCGCGGATCGACACGTTGTTCGGCGAATTGCAGGCGTTCCTGCCCGGCCTGCTGCGCGAGGTGATGGCACGACAGAAGGCCGAGGGCGCGCCGCTGTCGCTCGACGGTCCGTTCGCGGTCGAGGCCCAGCGGGCGCTGGGCGAGAAGCTGATCTGCGCCATCGGCTTCGATTTCACGCATGGCCGGCTCGATGTCTCGGCGCATCCCTTCACCGGCGGCACGTCCGACGACGTGCGCATCACCACGCGCTACGACGAGGCGGATTTCGCCCGCGCGCTGATGGGCGTGCTGCACGAATGCGGCCACGGGCTCTATGAAGCGGGCTTGCCGCGCGAGTGGCGGCGCCAGCCGGTCGGCCTTGCGCGCGGCATGGCGCTGCACGAGAGCCAGTCGCTGCTGATGGAGATGCAGGCCTGCCGCAGCGATGCCTTCATCGCTTTCGCCGCACCCCTGATGCGCGCGGCCTTCGGCAAGGGCGGCTTGGCCTGGGGAGCTGACAACATCCATCGCCTCTACACGCGCGTCGCGCCCGGTTTCATCCGCGTCGATGCCGACGAGGTGACCTATCCGCTGCACATCATGCTGCGCTATCGCCTGGAGCGCGCGATCCTGGGCGGCGACCTCGCGCTCGCCGATCTGCCCGGCGCCTGGAACGACAGCATGAAGGAGCTTCTGGGTGTCGTGCCGCCGGATGACGCGGTTGGCTGCCTGCAGGACATCCACTGGCCCGACGGCGCCTGGGGCTACTTCCCGACCTACACCCTGGGCGCGCTCGCTGCCGCCCAGCTCTTCGCTGCGGCCCGCCGGGCCAATCCGAACCTGATGACGGCGATCGGGCAGGGCGACTTCGCGCCGCTTCTCGCCTGGCTGCGCACCAACGTGCACAGCAAGGGCTCGCTCACCGACACCGACACGCTGCTGGCCGAAGCCACTGGCGCGCCGCTTGGCACGGCAGCGTTCAAAACCCATCTCGAAAGCCGGTATTTGACCGCGTGAACGAAGCAGCCAGGACGTCTTGACTGGCGTTGTTCCGTTTGAGATCATTGATATCAATGATCTCAAGGTGAGAGCTCTATGGCAGGTAACTTGCATGTGCGCAATCTGGACGACGATCTGATCGCTAGGCTGAAACGGCGTGCTGCCCGGCACGGCCGCTCGGCCGAAGCTGAGCATCGGGAAATCCTGCGTCGGGCGCTTGCGGGCGAAGAAGAGTCGTCCTTCGATAAGCTTGCGGCCGATCTGCGCAAGCTGACGAAGCGGCGCAAACAGACCCCATCGGAAATCCTGCTTCGCGAAGGCCGCGACGAGCGGTGACCACTTTCGTTGTTGACGCCAGCATTGCCGTCAAATGGGTGGTCGAAGAGGATAGGACGCCACAGGCATTGGCTCTCCGTGGCCGTTCGAAGTTGATTGCCCCCGAACTCCTGGTCGCCGAATGCGCGAATATCCTTTGGAAGAAAGTCGTGAGAAACGAGCTTTCGAGCGGCGAAGCCCTTCTCGCGGCCCGGCTTCTTCAGGAGGCGGACATCGAGCTGTTGCCGACGCGCGCCTTGTTGGGAGCAGCAACGCGCATAGCGATCGACCTCAATCATCCGGCGTATGATTGCCTCTATTTCGCCCTCGCGGTCGAGAGCGGCTGCCAATTCGTCACCGCCGACGAGCGACTCCTGCGCAAGCTCGATCAACGCAAACCGCAGATCCTTCGCGGAAAGGCGATATCGTTAATGAAGGCGGCTGGGCTATAGTTTGTCGCTCCGCCGCCGTCCCGACCTTGCGAATTCGGCCAATTTTCAAGCTTTTTGACGTTCCCGCCCCCTCAGCGTAAGAGGAAGTCATGCTCGACCTGCGCCCCAACTGCGAATGCTGTGACAAGGACCTGCCGAATGGCGCGTCCGACGCGCTGATCTGCACCTATGAATGCACCTTTTGCGCCGATTGCGCGCGGACCCGTCTGGGCGGGCTTTGCCCCAACTGCGGTGGCGACCTGGTGAAGCGGCCGACGCGGCCCGACCGCATGCTGGCCAAGCATCCGGCCTCGACCAAACGCGTCCGCAAAGACCACGCACCCTGCCGTCAGGTGGCCTGACGGCCCCGACCGGAGTTCTTTACACGTGCGTTACATCAGTACCCGCCATGGATCGCAGGGCAATCCTGCGCCGCTTTCGTTCCAGGACGTCATGCTGGCGGGCCTGGCGCGTGACGGCGGGCTCTACCTGCCCGAGAGCTGGCCGCAATTCTCCAAGGCCGAGATCGCGGCGCTGAAGGACGAGCCTTATGCCGAAGTGGCGTTCCGCGTCATGCAGCCCTTCGTGGGCGACAGCTTCGGCGAGCAGACCTTCCGCCGCCTGATCGGCGAGGCCTATGCGACATTCGAGGCGCCTGACGTCGCGCCGCTGAAGCCGCTCGGCGAGGCCTCGGCATCGGATGGTGGATTGCATCTGCTTGAGCTGTTCCACGGCCCCACGCTCGCCTTCAAGGACGTGGCGCTGCAGCTCCTGGGTCGTCTGCTCGACCACACGCTTCAGAATCACGGCAAGCACGCGACCATCGTAGGCGCCACGTCGGGCGACACCGGCTCCGCCGCGATCGAGGCGGTACGCGATCGCAAGACCATCGACATCTTCATGCTCCATCCGCGCGGCCGGGTGAGCGAGGTGCAGCGCCGGCAGATGACCACGGTGCTGGCGCCCAACGTGCACAACATCGCCGTCCAGGGGACGTTCGACGACTGCCAGGATCTCGCCAAGGCCTGCTTCAACGATCTCGCCTTCCGCGACCGCCATGCGTTGACGGCCGTGAACTCGATCAACTTCGCGCGCGTGATGGCGCAGATCGTCTATTACTTCTGGGCGGCGCTGAAGCTCGGTGCGCCGGAGCGGCCGGTCGCCTTCACCGTGCCGACCGGCAACTTCGGCAACGTCTACGCGGGCTACGCCGCGCGCCAGATGGGCTTGCCGGTGTCGCACTTCGTGGTCGCGGCCAACGCCAACGACATCCTGCCGCGCTTCTTCGAGCAGGGCGAGATGACCATGACCGGCGTCGTGCCGACGCTCAGCCCGTCGATGGACATCCAGATCTCGAGCAACTTCGAGCGGCTTCTGTTCGATCTCTACGGTCGCGATGGCAAGGTGCTGGCCGAGGCGATGGCCGCGTTCCGCAAGAACGGCACGCTTGCGGTCGGCGCCAATGCGCTGGGCGGCGTGCGCGCGCTGTTCGACGCGGGCCGCCTCGACGATCCGGGCACGCTGCAGGCCATTGCCGATGCAAACCGGCGCTTCGGCGAGACGCTCGACCCCCACACCGCCGTCGGCTATGCCGTGGCCCAACAGAACCGCCGTGATCCCAAGGTGCCGATGATCGTGCTTGCGACCGCCCATCCTGCCAAGTTCCCCGATGCCGTGCAGAAAGCGACCGGCGTGCGGCCGCAGTTGCCGCCCCGCATCGACGATCTTCTCGATCGTACCGAGCGCGCCGACCGGCTGCCGAACGACTCAGAGGCGCTGAAGGCTTTGATCGACGAACGCATGTCGGCGGTGCGGCCATCGGGACGCAACCCGCGCACCAAGGTGCGGACATGAGTTCGGTCAAGGTCACGACGCTTTCCAACGGCCTGCGCGTGGCGACTGACGCCATGCCGGAGGTCGAATCGGCCTCGCTCGGCGTCTGGGTCGCCTGCGGCACGCGCCATGAGAGTGCGGAGCTGAACGGCATGGCGCACATGCTGGAGCATATGGCCTTCAAGGGCACCCGCACGCGCAGCGCCCGCGCGATCGCGGAGGAGATCGAGAACGTCGGCGGCAGCCTCAACGCCTATACCGGCCGGGAGATCACCGCCTATCACGCCTCGGTGCTGAAGGAGGATGTGGCGCTCGGCGTCGAGATGGTCGCCGACATCCTGCGCAACTCGGTGTTCGATCCCGACGAGCTGCAGCGCGAGCGCGGCGTCATCCTGCAGGAGATCGGCCAGGCACTCGACACGCCCGACGACCTGGTCTTCGACCAGTTCCAGGAGATCGCACTACCCGACCAGCCGCTCGGCCGGCCGGTGCTGGGTACCGCCGATTCGGTCGAGGCGATCGGGCGCGACCATCTCTTTGCTTTTCTCGCGCGCCACTACACCGCCTCGAACATGGTGCTGTCGGCGGCAGGACGGGTCGAGCACGAGCAAATCGTCGCGCTGGCGGACAGGTATTTCGGCGCGGTGCCGCAAACCCCGGCCAACTCTCCGGCCGTGCAGCCGCTTGCGTACGTGGGCGGCGAGAGCCGCGAGGCGCGCACGCTCGAGCAGGCGCATCTGGTGCTGGGCTGCGAGGGCATCGGCTATCGCGACCCCGACTATTACGCCAGCGTCATCTACGCGACGCTGTTCGGCGGCGGCATGTCCTCGCGCCTGTTCCAGCGCATCCGCGAGGAGCGGGGACTGGTCTACGGCATCCATTGCTTCAACTCGGCCTATGCCGACGGTGGGCTGTTCGGCATCTATGCCGGCACCGGCGAGGACGATCTCGCCGAGCTGGTGCCCGCGGTATGCGAGGAATTCGTGAGCGTTGCCGACACGCTCACCGAGGCCGAGCTGTTGCGTGCACGCGCCCAGATCAAGGCGGGAACGCTGATGGCGCTTGAGTCGAGCGGCGCGCGCTGCGAGCAGGCAGCGCGGCATCTTCTCGTCCATAACCGGCCGATCCCCTATGCCGAGGTGGTGGCCCGCATCGAGGCCGTCGACCAGGACGCCGTGCGCCGTGTCGCCCGGCGCCTTCTGCAAGGCAAGCTCACGCTCGCCGCTCTTGGGCCCATCTCGCCGCTGGAACCCCTCGACAAGATCACCGCCCGTTTGGCGGCGTGGCACTGTGCACGCCTCACCCTGAGGAGCCGCGCGCAGCGTGGCGTCTCGAAGGGGCGCAACAGGCGAGGTGCTCGTTCCACCCTTCGAGACGCGATCCTGCGGATCGCTCCTCAGGATGAGGCAATCTCGCCGGCGAAACCGCCGACGCTGCCGACGACTTTCTGCCAGCCGCCGCTCATGCTCGTGTAGGCCGTCTCGTTCCGCGGCAGCACGAAACCGGAATGGACAAGCCGCACGCGCGTTCCGTTCTCGACCCGGGACAAGGTCCAGGTGACGATGGTGTCGAGCGGTGCGCCATATCCGACATTGTCCTCGTCTCCGCTCGCCCAGGTGTAGGCGAGGCGTTCGTTGCGCGTCACTTCCAGCACCCGGCAGTGGATGGTGCCGTCCCACGCGCCGGCCGGCGTCGTCTGGAACGTGAACTGCTTGCCGACCACGGGCTCGAACCCGGTCGGCGCCATCATCCAGCGGCCCATCAGATCGCTGTTCGTCAGCGTCTGCCAGATCGTCTCGGGGGCATGCGGGAAGACCCGGTCAACCATGATCTTCTGTGTGTCGGGCATCAGTGCGGCGTCATTCATGGATCGATTCCTTCGTGAGAGATTGCGGATGAAAAGGAGACCCGCGTGCATCCCGAGTCTCCCGCGAGGCGTCGTTCAGCGCTTGCCGTACTCGTCATGGCGGCGCCACCAGATGCCCGTCTCGCTGCGGCCCTTGGGCGCGCGATCGAGCCAGGAGTACATGCCCCAGATGCCGTCCATGCCGCGCGCGTAGGACGAGTAGGTGTGGTAGATGGCGCCGTCCTCGAGCACGAACGCACTGAGGCCCGGCCGGTCGCGTGTGTAGCTGGCGGCATCGGTGCCGCAGGTGGAGGCAAGCTCGGCGACGGGCGGCGGGACAGGTACCGCGTCCATCGCATGGGCGCCGCGCGCGAAATTGTATTCGATGGTGCCGTCGCGCTGCTGCTGTTCGGTGAATGCGACGTTGAAGTCGAAGTTGAAGCTGCTGCCCGCCGAGGAGGCCCAGGGGAAGGACCATCCCATGCGCTTCTTGTACGTTTGCAGCTTAGGCAACGGCGCCAGCGAAACCGCCCAGAGCATCACATCGTGGTTGGCGAGATGGATGAAGGATCCGTTGAAGCCGTCGGCGATCATCGAGCAGGACGGGCAGCCCGCGGCCCAGTCGGCCCCGAACATGAAGTGGTAGACAAGGAGCTGCGAGCGGCCTTGGAAGAGATCGGCCAGCGAGGCGGTCCCGTTGTCGGTGTCGAAGCGATAGTCCTTGTCGACCCGGACCCACGGCAGCTCCTGCCGCAGTTGCGCGACCTGGTCGCCGCGCCGCGTCAGTTCCTTCTCCGCCTTGAGCAATTCGAGCCGCGCTGTCAGCCACTGTTGGCGGGTTCCGGTCGTGTGATTGGCCATCGTCCTTGCTCCTTCGTCAGCAGGTTGGTGGGTGTGAGAGGGCGTCGTGAGATGAATTAGGGCCGGGCATCGAATCGCGGGAGTGACAAAGGTGGCGGGATTCGATTGACCTGCTGATCACGGCGGCGGCGCAGGCTGGCGATCAGTCTCAGCCAGGGCGCGGCATGGAAGGCACTCATTAGCAGGTACATCGGCACCATTCCGGTCAGCGCCGATGCACCAGGTGCGGAGGAACAGAGCGCAGCCATTGGGTCGCTGCCGAGAACGCCCGTGATCAGCGCCATGGCGGCGAAGGTCGGCGCGGCGGCGAGGCAGAGCCAGTCGGCGATGCCGGGACGTGGGCCTGAACGGGGGCCGGGACGGGGATCGCTTGTGTTCATGACGGGCTGCCGTATTGGTCGTGCCGGCGGACCCACGCCATCGGGAAGTCGAAGCCGTCCTCGTCGCGGCCCTTGGGCACCAGGTCGAGGTAGTGGTAGGCGCCGTTCAGCATGTCGACGCCGCGCGAGTAGCAGGAGTAGGTGTGGAACACCTCGCCTGCCTCGTTGCGACAAAAGACGCTGATCCCGACCTCGTCCGATATCGACTTCGTCTGGACCTTGTAGTTGTAGTAGGCCTTGCCGTCGGCGATCTGCTGCGGCGTGAACGACGCCTGGTAGTCGAAGTTGAAGTCGCTCGCCTGCGAAGAGACCCAGGGGAAGCTCCAGCCCATGCGCTTCTTGTAGGCGTCGATCTTGGCGAGCGGCGCGCGGGAGACGGCGGTGAAGGTCACATCGCGATGGTTGAGATGGATCACGATGCCGTTGAAGTTGTCGGCCCAGAAGGAGCACGACTTGCAGGGCGCACTCCAGTCGGGGCCGAACATGAAATGATAGACGATCAACTGGGAGCGTCCGTCGAACAGTTCCACCAGCGACAGCGCGCCGTTCGGCCCGTCGAACCGGTAAGGCTTTTCCACGCGCTCCCAGGGCATCGCCATGCGGCGGCGCGTCAGCGCATCGCGTTGGTGCGTGAATTCCTTCTCGGCGGCGAGCAGCTCGATGCGCGCCTTGAGCCAATCCTGGTGCGAAACGACCCAGTTCCGCATGCTAACCTCCTGTGGTGTCCAGGACGTTGATTAAGACCGGCTACCGAAGGGCGGGAGTGACAACTGTGTCGGGATTCCGATGGACTCGCTGATCACGGCGGCAGCGCGCGCGCTCGCGACGGGCGATCTCCTCGGCGCGCTGAAGCGGGTCGCCCTGCGCGACGACGCCCCGGCGCTGGCGCTGCGCGGCATCGCGATGGCGCAGCTCGGCGATCTCGACCGGGCGAAGACCCTCTTGCGACGCGCGGCGCGCGCCTTCGGTCCACGGGAGGCCGTGGCCCGCGCGCGCTGCGTCGTCGCCGAGGCCGAGATCGCGCTGGTCTCGCGCGACCTCGGCTGGCCCGCGAAGGCGCTTGACGCGGCGCGGATGACGCTCGAAACGCACGGCGACCGCGCGAACGCCGCGCATGCGCGCAATCTCGAGGTCCGGCGCCTGCTGCTGATCGGCCATCTCGACGAGGCCGAGCGTACGCTGGCCGGGCCCAGCCCCGTGCCGTTGCCGCCGGCATCGCGCGTCAACCACGAGCTGGCGGTCGCGGGAATCGCCATCCGTCGCCTGCAGACAAAGGCGGCGCGCGCGGCTCTTGTCCGGGCGAGGGATGCCGCGCGCGAGGCCGACATCCCGGCGTTGACGGCGGAGGTCGAAAGCGCCGCGCTGGTGCTTAGAACGCCGGCGGCGCGCCTGATCGCGCGCGGCGAAGAACGCCTCCTGCTTCTCGGGGAGGTCGAGGACTTGGTGGCGTCCGGCGTCCTCATCGTCGATGCCTGCCGGAGCGTCGTGCGGCAGGCCGACAGCGTCGTCCCGCTCGCGACGCGCCCGGTCCTGTTCGCGTTGGCCCGCGCGCTGGCGGAAGCCTGGCCGGCGGATGTGTCGCGAAGCGTGCTTCTTGCCCGCGCTTTCCGCGCGCGGCATGTCGATGACTCGCATCGGGCGCGCCTGCGGGTCGAAGTCGGGCGGCTGCGCGGGGAGCTTCGGGAACTGGCCGATATCGGTGCGACCCAGCAGGGCTTTGCATTGACGCCCCGTCGTGCGTCCGAGGTCGTCGTGCTGGCGCCGCCGGCGGAGGAGGCGCATGCGGCGATGCTGGCCTTCCTGGCCGACGGTGAATCCTGGTCGAGCTCGGCGCTGTCGATTGCGCTCGGCGCCAGCGCGCGCACCGTGCAGCGGGCGCTCGACTCGTTGGCGGCGGCCGGCAAGGTGCAGTCGTTCGGCCGCGGGCGGGCGCGCCGCTGGACGACCCCGTCGGTGCCGGGATTCCCGACAACCTTGTTGCTCCCCGGTCCTCTGCCCAGCGACTAGAATGGCGGCATGAAACACTCTGCAGCCGACATCGTCCGTGAATACGGACCTTTCCCTGACGTCAAGCAAGTGGCCGGCGTCACGTTCGACGGCCAGCACGTCTGGTTTGCGTCAGGCGACAAGATCAATGCGCTGGATCCAAAAAGCGGCAAGGTGCAGCGGTCGATCGAGGTTGCCTCGCATGCGGGGACGGCGTTCGACGGTCAGCACCTGTTCCAGATCGCCGAGGATCGCATCCTGAAGATCGACCCCAAGACCGGCCGTGTGCTCGCCACCATCCCGGCGCCGGGCAACGGCGGCGACTCAGGCCTCGCCTGGGCGGAAGGGACGCTCTGGGTCGGCCAGCATCGCGGCCGCAAGATCGTTCAGGTCGATCCCGAGACCGGGAAGATCCTGCGCACCATCGAATCCAACCGTGTCGTGACCGGCGTCACCTGGGCCGACGGCGAGCTCTGGCACGGCACCTGGGAAGGCGAGGAGAGCGATCTGCGGCGCATCGATCCCAAGACGGGAGAAGTGCTGGAGCGCATCGAGATGCCGAGCGGCGTCGGCGTGTCCGGGCTCGAAGCCGACGGCGATCAATTCTTCTGTGGCGGCGGCGGCAGCGGCAAGGTGAGGGCCGTTCGCCGACCCAAAAGAAAATAAAAATAGCCGAGGCGACCGCTACCTCGGGCGGCGCTTGCCCGCTGCACGCTCGGCGTCGAGCAGGGTCCAGACCGGCTCGAGCGCAACCATGGTCACATAGCCGCTGACGTAGGTCTGGTGGAAGACCAATGAATTGCGTCCGACGAACCACACCCGGTAGCTGCCGCGGGGATTACTGAAGGTGAGCTCGTTCCTGGCGATGAATGCCGTGAAGGTGACGGCCTCGGCGGGATTCTGGATGTAGCTGTTGGGGGCGGGCGGTCCACGCACCGTGTAGCCGCCGGCAAGGCCCTCTTTTTCGACGTGGGTGCCGATGAACATGAACTGTCGGTTGGTGCCCACGAATCCTTTGGTGCTCGCCCAAATGCCGACGAAACGCCGAACGGCCAGGGGAACGTCCTCATCCGGTGTATCGATCTCGACGCGCGGCAACGGAAGCTGCTTGCTGTGCGCAATGTCGGCGACACGTCGGGCATCGTCCTCGGAGAACAATCTGTTCAGGGCCGATGATGGCAGCGGAGCGGGGGTGAAATGGCGGGAACGGGCATAGCTCGGCGCCGCAGGAGCAGCCGGTCTTTCGACAGGCGTCGTATTCGGTGCGACGGGCGGCGCGCTGGGCGTCGCCATCCTGACGTCGGCATCCAGCAGATAGCCGCGACGCATCACCGTCTTGATGAGACGATGCTCCTTGTCGCCGAGCAGCAGGCGCAGCTCGCGGATGCACTGCACCAGCGAGTCGTCCGTCACCTCCACTTCCGGCCAGACGGCCGCGAACAGCTCCTCCTTCCCGACCAGTCGGCCGGCATTTCCGGCAAGGTGACACAGCACGTGGAACGCCTTGGGGCGCGGGAAGATCTCCTGGTTGTCGAAACGTAAAGCGGCGCGCGCAGGATCAAGCGTAAAGCGATCGAACTGCAAGCACTTGTGCGGAACTTCGTTCATTCGTCAATCGGCATCGGTCTTCACCCGAACTTTAGGCGAAATATCGTCGTTTCGTCATCCCTTGTTCGGGACCCACGGAATCGGACGCCCACATAGTGTGAGCCGAACCGGTGGGGAGGCTCGCATGGCAATGCTCCGGCGACGCGTTTTGGGGACCCTGGCGGCATCGGGCGCCGCCATTGTATTCGACATGAGACAGTCGGGCAGTTTTGCCCAGACCTTCCCGGCAAGACAGGTCCGCATGGTCACGCCCTTCCCGCCGGGGGCCGGACCCGACGCGGCGCTGCGCGTCCTGTCGGATCGGCTGTCGAGGGATTGGAACCAGCCGATCGTCGTCGACAACCGTCCGGGAGGAAACGGCTTCATTGCGGTGTCGGCTTTCAAGCAGGGAAACGCCGATGGCTACGACCTGATCGAGCTGGACAACAGCCACATCACCACGCATCCGCACGTCTTCCGGAACCTGCCTTACAACGTCGTGGCCGATTTCACGCCGCTCGCCATGATCCTGCGGACTTGGTTCTTCGTCGCGGTGGCGGCAGACGGCCCGTACAAGACCCTTGGCGACATCGTCGCGGCCGCCAAGGCCGCGCCCGGCAAGATCAACTACGGATCCTGGTTCATCGGCAGCCCGGGGCACCTCGGGGCCTTGCGCCTGCAGCAGATGACCGGGACCGAGATGACCCACGTCCCGTACCGCGACTTCGGACAACTCTATACTGCGGTGGCCAACAAGGAGCTCGACTGGGCCCTGGGCAGCATAGGCAGCGCCGGTGGCATGGAGCAGTCGGGGAAGATCCGCTTCATCGCCTTTGCCGCCCCAGTCCGCGACAAGCTCTATCCGAACGTGCCGTGCACGGCCGAGCTGCCGGGCTTCAAGGGATACGAAGTGCAGGGTTGGGTCGGGCTTTTTGCCCTCCGATCAGCGCCAGGCCCGGTCTGCGAGCGTATCACCGCGGACGTCTCCAAGGCTCTGAAGTCGCCAGCCCTCCTGGAGCGCTACGGGTCCCTGGGCTACGAGGCGCCGGATATCACCCTTCAAAAATTTGCCGGCCTGATCCAGCGCGACACGGATGTCTGGGCCAGCGTCATCCGAACGGCCGCAGTGCATCTGGACTGACGTGAGCGGCCACCCGCCCAGGAGAGCGAATTGCCCGAACCGATGGGGTGTTGGCCGATGGGGCATTGAATGAGAGGCATCGCGTGTCTCTTGCTGTTGTTTGCAGCGCCGGTCGCGGCGCAGACGGCAACGACCGAGAAGGTCTATCGCCTTGGCGAACTTGCCTCCTCCCGCGAGTCGCTGGACATAACCCGGGCGGAAACCATCCCGGAACTCGCGAGATTGGGTTATCGCGAGGGACGCAATGTCCTCATGAATGAACGCGTAGCCGACGCCGCAGCAATGGATGCGGTCGCTCGTGAAATGTTGCTGAACAAACCCGATGCAGTAATTGCCATCGGTGCCGAGGCGATCGGTGCCATGGCCAGTGCGACAAAAACCGTGCCGATCATCACGTTCGGCGCAGATCCGGTTCGGCTGGGCCTTGCCGCCAGTCTCGCTCGTCCCGGCGGCAATGTAACCGGCCTGATGATCCTTGCGGAGGAACTGGATGGAAAGCGGTTGGACTTGCTGGCCCAGGTGACACCAGAGGCACATTCCATCGCAGCTCTTTTGCACCGGTCGTTGTCCTATCGGCCGCAGGTCGAGCAGGCCTTGCGCTCCATCGCTGCGAAACGCGGTATCGAGCTCCGTACATTCGACGTCGACGGTCCCGAGGAGTATTCGGGGGCATTTGCCGCGATGCACACAGCGGGAGCTCAGGCATTGGTCGTTACCGGCAGTCCCACCTTCAATCGTGATGCGGAGCTGCTCGCTCGGCGGGCCCTTGGAATGGCGCTCCCGGTCATATGCGAATGGGCTGAGAACGCGCAATCGGGTTGCTTGCTGGGTTACGGGCCAAACCGAAGAAAGATGCGGCGCCGTCTGGCTCACTACGTCGCGCGGATTTTTCGAGGGACGGCCCCTGCCGATCTACCCATTGAAACGCCGACACAA
This sequence comes from Alphaproteobacteria bacterium, assembly GCA_017308235.1. GTDB lineage: Bacteria > Pseudomonadota > Alphaproteobacteria > Reyranellales > Reyranellaceae > Reyranella. The sequence continues at coordinate 302,732 of JAFKFL010000014.1, forward strand.
TTTGAACTGGCGGTCAATCTCAAGACGGCGAAGACCCTCGGCATCGACATTCCGGCGTGGCTGCTGGTGCGCGCCGACCAGGTGATCGAATGAGCTATGCCGCTGACACCGATACCACCACGCAGGGAGAGCCAAGATGAATCGCCGTCGCGTTCTGAGTGTCTTCGCCACGATCTCTTTGGGACTTGCCCTGTTTGGCATCACTGCCGTGAGTACGGCAAGAGCCGACGAGATCAGGCTTCTATCTGCCTCGGCTTTGCATCCGGCAATTGATGCCCTGATACCGGATTTTGAAAAATCCTCGGGGCACAAAGTAACGGTCGTCTACGATACCGCGGGTGCTGTCGCGGACCGTGTTCTAAAGGGTGAGGTTGCCGATATCGTAACGAGCTCTGTGCCAATGATCGACCGCCTTCAAGCGCAGGGCAAAGTCGTGGTTGGGGACCGCGCCATAATCGCCAAGGTCGGTGTTGGTGCATTCGTGCGCAAGGGTGCCGCGAGGCCTGACATCAGCTCGGTCGATGCCTTCAAACGCTCTATGTTGGCCGCAAGATCGATTGCTTATCCTGATCCGGCCGGTGGGGGCGCCAGTGGCATCTACGTGGCCAGTGTGCTCGAACGATTGGGCATCGCTGCGGAGATGAAACCCAAGACCAAGCTATCAACGCTTGCAACGCTGTACGTAAGCGTTGCCAGCGGCGACGTTGAGATCGGCTTCAATCAAGTCAGCGAAATCTTGGCTCAACCCGCCGTCGAACTCGCTGGCCCGCTGCCACCAGAGATTCAGAACTATACCCAGTTCGCCCCGGGCGTTGTTACCGGCAGCAGTCAAACTGACGCCGCAAGAGCGCTGGTCGCATTCCTTTACTCGCCTGCGGCGAAGGCCGTTCTAAAAGCAAAGGGGTTCGAATGACGCGACGTGCACTCGTGGCGTGGCCGATACGTTAGCGCCTAGCGGCGGTTGGCGGGGACCGTGGCGCTGCTGGCGCCGCTGATCAGGCCGCTGGTGGCGGGTGCCGGCTGGTTGCGCGGCGGCACGCCGATCGCGGCGCGGTCGTGCACCGCCTTCACCTCGCTCGAATGGCGGATGAGGTTATAGCGCAGCGCCGTATAGAGGTTCACCGGGAATGGCATGTCGGCGTTGAAGTCGATGATCAGCACCACGCGCGTTTCCTCGGTCTGGTTCTTGACCCAGTGCTCGCGTGTGTCGTCGAACACCAGCGGCACGCCTTCCTGCCAGAAGAAGTGGTGGCCGCCGATCTCGATCCAGCACTTCTCCGGTTCCTTGGGCACGATCAGCGGATAGTGAAAACGGATCACGCCCGCCGCCGAGCCGCGATGGGGCACGATCTCCGCGCCGCCGGCCAGGATGCTGAACAGGGCGGTGTGCACGCCCGGAATGCGCGAGATGGCCGCATAGGTGTCGGGGACGGCCGCGGTGTTCTCCTTGATCTCGTGGCCCCAGATCTTCAGTAGGAACGTACGCCAGGCGCGGCCGGCGACGTAGAGGTCGCGCGGATGCACTTCGTGCAGCGCCGGGATCTCCTCGTGGTGGCTCAGCAGGTACTGCAGGTCTGATTTGATCTTGTCGTGGCTCTTCTTGAGTTCGGCCAGCACCGGGAACGCCTTCAGCGCGTCCTCGCCGCCCAACGGCAGCTTGGGCATGCGGCGCAGGATCATGTCCGACATCTTGAGATTGAAGTTCTCGATCGGCTCCTGCGGTACCCAAATGTGCTTGGTGAGATAGAAGCGGCCTTTCTGGCCGACGTTGGAATTCTGATCGGTTTCCATGACGAGGGGTCCGGTCTCCTAGGTTGGCGGGAATTTCGTCCCGCCGGCGGTTTTTTTCAAGACCTTGAATTGACGCGGTTATTATCCTCGGATCGCTGAAAGCCCCACGTCAAGTCCCGGAAATCATGGAACAATTCACCGCGCCGGCCTGGTACTGTCGCCATGTTCCGCTTGGCCGGGAGCGCACGGCTCCTCAGCGGAGTAACCTTCGCTTGGGTCGTGCCCATGAGCTACCGCCGTGCGGCGGGAACCATGGCGCTGCTGGCATTGCTGATCAGGCCGTTGGTCGCGGAGGCGGGCTGGTTGCGCGGCGGCACGCCGATGGCGGCACGCTCCCTGACGGCCATGATCTCGGCGCTGCGGCGGATCAGGTTGTAGCGCAGGCCGGTGAAGAGATTCACCGGGAATGGCATGTCGGCGTTGAAATCGATGATCAGCACCACGCGCGTTTCCTCGGTCTGGTTCTTCACCCAGTGTTCGCGCGTGTCGTCGAACACGATCGGTACGCCTTCCTGCCAGAAGAAGTGGTGGCCGCCGGCCTCCATCCAGCACTTCTCCGGCTCCTTCGGCACGATCAGCGGATAGTGGAAACGGATGATGCCCGCCGCCGAGCCGCGATGGGGCACGATCTCCGCGCCGCCGGCCAGGATGCTGAAGAGAGCGGAGTGCACGCCCGGAATACGCTGTATCGCCTCGTAGGTGTCGGGGACCGCCGCGGTGTTCTCCTTGATCTCGTGGCCGTAGATCTTGAGCACGAAAGTGCGCCAGGCGCGGCCCGGCACGAACAGGTCTCGCGGATGCACTTCGTGCAGCGCCGGGATCTCCTCGTGATGGCTCAGCAGGTACTGCAGGTCTGATTTGATCTTGTCGTGGCTCTTCTTCAGCTCGGCGAGCACGGGGAATGCCTTCAACGCGTCCTCGCCGTGCAGCGGCAGCTTGGGCATGCGGCGCAGGATCATGTCCGACATCTTGAGATTGAAGTTCTCGATCGGCTCCTGCGGCACCCAAATGTGCTTGGTGAGATAGAAGCGGCCTTTCTGGCCGACGTTGGAATTCTGGTCGGTTTCCATGACGAGGGGTCCGGTCTCCTGGGCTGGCGGCAACTTCGTCCCGCCGGCTATGTTTTTCAAGACCTTGTACGGACGCGGGCCATCATCCTCGGGTCGATGAAAGCCCCACGTCAAGCCTTGGAAATCATGGAACAATTCGAGGCGCCGGCCTAGTATGGGGCTGCCATGTTCCGTCTGGCCGATGTTCCCCTGTCGCTTTCGGGAATGACCCGTATCTCGGGCAAGCGCGTCTATCTGCGCGCGCCCAGCATGGAAGACTGGCCGGAATGGGCGGAATTGCGCGCCCGCAGCCGCGCTTTCCTCACTCCCTGGGAACCGACCTGGCCCGACGATTCGCTGGGACGCGACCACTATCGCCGCCGGCTGCGCCAGCAAGTTAAGGAATGGCGGGCCGGGGAAGCTTACGGGCTTTTCGTCTTCCTCACCGACCGCCGCCGGCTGGTGGGCGGCATCAACCTCAGCAATGTCCGTCGCGGCGTCGCCCAGGCGGCGTCGGTCGGCTACTGGATGGGCCAGCCCTATGCCGGTCAGGGGCTGATGACCGACGCGCTGCGCGCCATCCTTCCGTTCGTTTTCGACGACCTGCGCCTGCACCGGCTGGAGGCGGCCTGCCTGCCGCACAACGAGCCCTCGAAGGCGGTGCTGGCCAGGGCGGGCTTCCACGAGGAAGGGCTGGCGCGGCAGTACCTTCGCATCAACGGCCATTGGGCCGACCATCTCCTCTTCTCCCTGCTGCGCGCTGATTACGACACCATATTGAAGTCGGACGGCTGAGAGCGAGTGGATCGTCCGATCGTCTCCGTGCGCGGCGTCTCGAGGACCTTCGCGTCAGGCGTCCAAGCGCTGGGCGATGTCACGCTCGACGTGGGCGAGGGCGAATTTTTGAGCGTGCTGGGACCGTCGGGCTGCGGCAAGACCACCCTGCTGCGCATGATCGCGGGCTTCGAGACGCCCGATCGCGGCACCATCTCCATCGACGGCGAGGCGATGAACGACATACCCCCGCACCTGCGCCCCACCAACATGGTGTTCCAGAACTACGCGATCTTTCCGCATCTGAACGTGTTCGACAACATCGCCTATGGCCTCAGGAAGCAGCGCCTGCCGAAAGCGGAGTTGCGCGCGCGGGTGGAGGCGATGCTGGCCACGGTGCGGCTGGAGGGCTTGGGCGGGCGCGGCGCCGGCCAGCTTTCCGGCGGGCAGCGCCAGCGCGTGGCGCTGGCCCGCGCCCTGGTGCGCCGGCCCAAGCTGCTGCTGCTGGACGAGCCGCTGGCGGCGCTGGACAAGCGGCTGCGCGAGGCGATGCAGATCGAACTGCGGGCGCTTCAGCGCCAGGTGGGCATTACCTTCCTGATGGTGACGCACGACCAGGACGAAGCCCTTTCGCTGGCCGACCAGGTGGCGGTGATGAGCAGCGGGAGAATTCTCCAGATCGCATCGCCGCGCGAGCTTTACGAGCGTCCCAACTGCCGCGAAGTGCCCGATTTCATCGGCCAGAACAATTTCTTCCACGCCACCGTCAAAACGATCGAAGCCGAGACCGTGACGGTGAACGCCGTGCGGAAGTTGTCGCTGTTGGTGTGGTGCATCGGGGGCAGGTCGAGCCGGTCGCAGTCGGTGTCGGTGAGCGCCACGCACACGTAGCCGGAGGTGTAGCGCACCGTGAAGGACACGAGCTCGGGGGTCGCCTTCTCGGC
>JAFKFL010000015.1 GCA_017308235.1 Alphaproteobacteria bacterium
TCCACCCGCATCGTTTCGATCCGGCCGTCGCGCTTGTCGGCGATGGCCGGCCCGCTGCCGGAATTGGTGATGACATAAAGCGTGCGCCGGTCCGCGCCACCCAGCATGCAAGCATAGGCGCCGCGCGGCGCGAGATCGACACTGTGCGTGATCCGGCCGCCTTCGAGCACGCGCAGCACACGGTGCCCGAACGGATCGGAGACCCAGATGCCGCCCTCAGCGTCGAGACAGGTGCCGTCCGGATAGCAGCCGTCGATCGTGGCCCACAGGCGCTTGTTGGAAAGCGTGCCGTCGGGTGCCACGTCAAAGGCGGTGAGGCGGTGAGCGAAGGTCTCGCCCACGATCATCGTCCTGCCGTCAGGCGTGATCACGGTGCCGTTGGGAAAGAGCAAGCCATCGGCTGCCGGGCGCATCGAGCCATCGGGATCGACACGGATCAGGCAGGTCGTGCGCGGCGCTTCGCCGGCATGGCGGTCGTAACCGAAGTTGCCGACATAGGCCCGGCCCTTGCCGTCGACCACCATGTCGTTGCAGTAGCCCGGCGCGAGCGCCTTGAGCTCGGCTTCGACCGCAAGCTTGCCATCGGAAAAACGCATCAGCCGGCGGTCGGTCATGCTCACGATCAGGAGCGTACCGTCGGGCCGCCAGCCCAGTCCCGACGGACGGCCCGGCACTTCGACGATCGTCTCCGCCTTGCCATTCTCGTCGGCAGCGCGGACTTGATGGACATAGAAGTCCGAGAACCACAGCTTGCCGTCGTGCCAGCGCGGCCCTTCACCGAAGCAGAGACCGGAGAGAAAAGGTTCGAGCTTCATGGTTGCTTAACGCGGAAAGCAAAGGTCCCTCGCTGCGCTCGGGATGACACCTTTGTTGAGGCGCACGACATGGGCCAAAAATCCGGTGTCATCCCGAGGGCGCAGCCCGAGGGACCTTTAAGGCCATAGTGGCGATACTTGATCATTGATCCCATTCGATCTTGAAGGCGTTGCCTTGCGGCTTGATGTAGCCGGCGTTGGCGCCGGGAAAGTGCGCGGGGCAGAGCAGCGCATTGGTCTCGGCGCAGTCCTCGAGGAGCTGGCGCCGGCTCTTCGCCGAAAGATCCGGATTCCAGCAGAACTGGCTCGACCAGTCGGGATGATAGACCTGGATCGGGTGATGCATGATGTCGCCGGCAAAGCAGGCTCGGCTGTCGCCGTCCCGGAGATTGATCGCGACCGAGCCCGGCGTGTGGCCGGGATAATCCTTGAGGGTCAGCATCGGATCGGGCTGATGATCTGTCTCGATCATCTCCGCCATGCCGGCCTCGACCACCGGCAGCACCGAATCGTCGAACGAGCCGTCGTTGACGCCTTCACCCTTGGTCTTGCGCTCCGTTTCCCAGTGCGCGTACTCGCGCTTGGCGAAGAGATATTTGGCGTTGGGGAAGGTCGGCACCCAACGGCCGTCCTTGAGCTGGGTGTTCCAGCCGACATGGTCGACATGGAGATGGGTGCACATCACGAAATCGACCGACTCGGCCGGGCAGCCGCACGCCTTTAGCCGCTCGAGGAACGGCGTGTCGAGACCGCTCCAGCGCGGGTTCCGCCGCTGCTTGTGATTGCCGAGACAGGTATCGATCAGGATCGTGTGACGCGGCGTCTTCACGATCCAGGTGTGGATGCTGCCGACCAGCCGGTCGGTGCCGGCCTCGACATGCACGGGAACCATCCACGACTTGTGCGCATCGAAGGCTTCCTGGTCGAACTTCGGAAACATGTGCGATGGGCTGAAGCCCGGGCCGCAAAGCTCCTCGACCTTCTCGATGGTGGCATTGCCCAGCTTGCGCACGGTCATAATGGTCGGTTTCCTTTCAGAAGGTGACGACGCTGCGGATCGATTCGCCGCGATGCATCAGGTCGAAGGCATCGTTGATCTGCTCCACCGGCATGGTGTGAGTGATGAGCGAATCGATGTCGATCTTGCCGTTCATGTACCAGTCGACGATCTTCGGCACGTCGCGCCGGCCCTTGGCGCCGCCGAACGCGGTGCCGAGCCATTGCCGGCCGGTGACGAGTTGGAATGGCCGCGTGCTGATCTCCTGGCCGGCGCCGGCGACGCCGATGATCACCGACTTGCCCCAGCCGCGATGGCAGCATTCGAGCGCCTGGCGCATCAGCTTGGTGTTGCCCACGCATTCGAAGCTGTAGTCGGCGCCGCCGTCGGTCATCTCGACCAGATGGGCGACGACGTCTTTGCCCTCGAGTGTCTCGGGATTGACGAAGTGGGTGAGGCCGAACTTGCGGGCCAGCGCCTCGCGCGCCGGATTGAGATCGACGCCCACGATCATGCTGGCGCCCGCGAGCCGCGCACCTTGCACGACATTGAGGCCGATGCCGCCCAGGCCGAACACCACGACATTCGCGCCTGGCTCGACCTTGGCGGTGTTGATCACCGCGCCGATGCCAGTGGTCACGCCGCAGCCGATGTAGCAGACCTTGTCGAACGGCGCGTCGGACCGGATCTTCGCCAGCGCGATCTCGGGCAGCACGGTGTAGTTCGAGAAAGTCGAGCAGCCCATGTAGTGGTAGATCTTCTTGCCCTTGAGCGAGAAGCGGGAGGTGCCGTCCGGCATCACGCCCTGGCCCTGCGTGCCGCGAATCGCCGTACAGAGATTGGTCTTGCCCGAGAGGCAGGATTTGCACTGCCGGCATTCCGGTGTGTAGAGCGGGATCACGCGGTCGCCCTTCTTGAGCGACACGACGCCGGGTCCGAGATCGACCACGATGCCCGCGCCCTCGTGGCCGAAGATCACCGGGAACAGCCCTTCGGGATCGCCGCCGGAACGCGTGAACTCGTCGGTATGGCAGACACCCGATGCCTTGATCTCGACCAGCACCTCGCCGAATTTGGGCCCCTCGAGGTCGACCGTCTCGATCTCGAGCGCCTTGCCGGCTTCGTAGCAGACCGCCGCCTTTGTCTTCACACGCTGCTCCTTGTGCTGAGGGGCGGAGCCTAAGCAGGGAAGCGGCCGCAGTCTATGCCGCTGCCATTTTTGCGTGGCTGCCCTGCATTTGAGACCTCGCTTCGCGATATTGCTCGACCAGGCGGCGGCAGAGCTCGGCGGCGGTCGGGATATCGTCGATATTCCCGACGCCGTGACCCGCCGTGTAGATGTCCTTCCAGCGCTTCTTGTTCTCCTGCGCGGCGACGATCTTGCCGGGTAGCGTCGTGCGCAGGACGTCGAGATCGATGCCGGCAGCGACCAGGCTGGGGGTCAGCCAGTTGGCCGGCGCACCGTCGATCGAGGCGGTCAGGAAGACATCGGTGGCGCGGGTGTCGAGGATCATCTTCTTGTGGGCATCGGCCGCCATCGCTTCCCGGGTGGCGATGAAGCGCGTGCCGATATAGGCAAGGTCGGCGCCCATCGCCTCGGCCGCCAGCACGTCGCGGCCGGTGGACATGCCGCCCGCCAGCACGATCGCGAAGTGATCGCCGAGTTGGCGCACCTCGTTCATGAGCGCGAAGGGATTGATCGTGCCGGTGTGGCCGCCGGCGCCGCCGGCCACCGCGATCACGCCGTCGACATCCGCTTCCAGCGCCTTCTCGGCGTGGCGGCGGTTGGCTATGTCGTGCAGGGCGACCGCGCCCCAGCCATGGATGCGCTTGATCGCGTCACCCGGTGCTCCCTTCGAGGTGAGCACGATGGGGACCTTGTACTTTTCGGCCAGCTCAAGATCGCCCGGATAGCGTGGATTGGAGGCATGGACGACGAGGTTGACGGCCCAGGGCGCGGGTTTCTTCCCGGCATCCTCCAGCCGCTGGACGCCTTCCCGCATCTGGTCGAGCCAGCCTTGGAACTCCTCGCGGCTGCGCGTGCCGTGCGCAGGGAAGCTCCCCATGATGCCCTCGCTGCAGCAGGCGAGCGCCAGGGCAGGGTTGGAGACGAGGAACATGGGAGCGGCGATCGCAGGCATGGCCATGCGGTCGATTAGCTTCAACACTTCGGCACGCGCCATCAAACGTCTCCTACATCGGGCGTTGTCGAGGTTACGCCGGCCTTCGCAAGGTCTTCGAGTTTCGCATCGTCATAACCCAGCATCTCGCGCAGGACCTCACTCGTGTGCTGACCGAGGTCGGGTGCCGGGCGTTCGATCGTGATGCCCTGGCCATCGAGGCGGTAGGGCAAGCCTTTGACCAGCCGGCCTTCGGCATCGCGCAATAGCGTGACACCCGACAGCGTCGTGTCGCGCAGAAGATCGTTGCCATCGTTGCAAGGGGCGGCCGCAATGCCGCGCTTCAACAGCTCGGCAACGGCCTGTTGGCTGGTCTGGCTGGCGCAGAGGGCCGTCAGGTCCGGCTGCGCGGCTTCAGCCGTGACGGCGATCCAGCGCCCGTCTTTGCAGAGATAGGTGTCCTGTTGCGCGATGCCTTCGTTGGCGTTGCCGCGTCTGATGTGGGCGCGTTTGGGATCGCATGCCGCCGCCAGGATCTCTTCGCCCAAGGTGAAGGAGGCGACCTCGCGCTGGGAGAAATCGAGGAAGCAGCCCTTGCCGCTTCGCCGTGCTTCCATGACGGCGGTGATCACCATGCCTGACGCGAACAACGACACGATCTGGTCGGGGTAGTTCACGTCCATTCCCGAGATGCGCGGCTCTTCGCCTTCATAGCCGGTGAGCGCGGCGATACCCGACGTCGCGTCGAGCGTGCTGCCGAAGGAGACGTTCATGCGCTCGGGGCCGGTGTCGCCCTGGCTCGAAATCGCCGCAAAGACGATCTTGGGATTGATCGCGCTCAAATCCTTGTAACCCAGCTCCGCGCGATCGAGCACGCCGCGCCGGAAATTCTCGACTACGACGTCACACTGCGCCGCGAGCGCACGAATCACGCGCTGGCCTTGCGGGTCCTTGAGGTTCAGCGCCAACCCGCGTTTGTTGCGATTGGTGAAACGGAATTGCGGCGAACGATTCCACCAACCGTCGGCATTGTCAGGCTTGCCGACGACGCGGAAGGGATCGAGATAGGCACCCGATTCGATCTTGAGTACCTCGGCGCCGAGGTCGGCCAGCATCGCGGAGGTGTTGGCGCCGGCCGTCAGCAGGCCGAAGTCGAGGACGCGCACGCCGGCAAGCGGACGGTCGCTCATGTCGGCAGCTCCGGCGCGGGCCTGGGCGCGAACGAGCGGCCATTCCACTGCACCGGAAGCTGCGGCAGCCGCAGGGTGCCGAGGCGTGGATGTGCGACCTCGGCCAGGAAGCCGCGCGCCACATACTGTTCGGTTTCGATGAGCTCGGCCGGTGAAAAGATCGGCCCAAACGGCACGCCCTTGGCTTGCGCCAGTGTCTGGATTTCCCGCCGCGTCTTTGCGGCGAACCAGGGGGCGATGATTTCGTACAGCTCCGCCACACTGCGGCGGCGGCTGGCGCGATTGGTGAATTTCGCGTCGTCGAGGCGTAGATCGCCAATCAGGTTGCGCATCGCGGGCCACTGTGTCGCTGTGTAGACCACGGCGACATGGCCGTCGCGGCAAGGCACGATCTGGAATTCCGACTGTTTGCCCTCGCGCCCCGGCGAAACGCCCGAGGCGTCGGCGCCTGATGCGGCTTTCCAGTTGACCCACTGCATCACTTCGGCCAGCGACACCCGCACGGCGGGCGCTTTGCGACCTGCATCGCGCGCGGCAAGGGCGGTCGCGAGGCCGGTGAAAGCAGTCAGGCCTGCCGCGTAGCAGGCTTGATGGCCACCGAGTTTCAGCGGCTTGCGCTCGGGCTCGCCCACCATGTGCAGGAGACCGCCCAGCGCCTGGATCGTGAATTCGCTGACCGGCCGCGCCTTGGCATCCATCTCGAGCGGGAAAGCCGCGATCTCGACGGGCGTTGCGCGGCTCGTTCGCACAAAATCGGCTATCGACGCCGGTTCCTCGAACAACACGACATCGGCCTTGTCGAGAAGCTTGCCCAGCGCTGCACGGCCAGCGTTGCCCGCGAGATCGAGCATCAGAGAGCGTTTCGACGTGTTGAGGAATTGGAACAACGCACTTTCGCCGTGCGGCAGGGAAGGCGGCGCGTGACGGATTGGGTCGCCGCCCGGTGGCTCGATCTTGAGCACATCGGCGCCGAGATCGGCCGCGATCTTGCCGGCCAGCGACGTCGCAATGCGCAGGCATTGAGGCACATCGCGGTCGTTCACTTCGACCACGGTAAAACGCGCAAGCGGCGAGGTATCGGTAACGCTCATGGCAGGCTTCTCGCCTATCGTGCGTGATGACGTCGGTCAACGGCGCTTCGCATGCTACGGTCGCACCTGTGGAGGTAATGACATGGCGCAGACCGGTAATCACAAGGGCCTGACATTCGGCATCTTCCTCGCGCCGTTCCATCGCGTGGGCGAGAACCCGACCCTCTCGATGGCACGCGACATGGAGCTGATCGAGTGGCTGGACGAGTTGGGCTACGACGAGGCGTGGATCGGCGAGCATCATTCGGCCGGATGGGAGACGATCTCGGCGCCCGAAGTTTTTATGGGTGCCGCCATCGAGCGCACGCGGTTCATCCGTCTCGGCTCGGGGGTCACGAGCCTGCCCTATCATCATCCGCTGATGGTCGCGAACCGGTTCGTGCAGCTCGACCACATGTCGCGCGGCCGCACCATGCTGGGCTGCGGTCCCGGCGCCTTGCCGTCGGATGCCTACATGATGGGTATCGAGCCCTCGACGCAGCGGGCGCGCATGGAAGAAGCGCTTGAAGCGATCATGCGGCTGCTGGAATGCAAGGAACCGGTCACCATGAAGACCGACTGGTTCGAACTCCGCGAAGCACGGCTGCACCTCGCGCCCTACAGCTATCCGCATTTTCCGATCGCCTGTGCCAGCACCATCACGCCCTCAGGCATGATCGCGGCTGGCAAGCATGGCGTCGGCGTGCTCTCGATCGGCGCCGGCCTGCCTGGCGGCCCGGAAGCGATGGCCAAGCAATGGGCGATTTACGAGGAGACCGCGGCCAAGCATGGCAAGACAGCGGACCGCTCGAAGTGGCGCATCGTGGTCAATGCGCACATCGCGGAGGATGACGAACAGGCATTGCGCGAGGTCCATGCCGGCGAACGGCTCGAAACGGTGACCTATTTCGAGGACACACTGGGCCGGCCGCCGGGACGCGCCGACGATCCGTTACGCCAGGGCGTTGCGCAAGGCACGACGCTGGTCGGCACGCCCGACACGGTCGCCAAAGGCATCGAACGGTTGCTCGGCTACTCGAACGGCGGCTTTGGCGGCGTGCTGTTCCGAGCCCATGAATGGGCGAGCCGCGAGGCGACCCTTCGCTCCTACGAACTGTTCGCGCGCTATGTGATGCCGCGCTTCCAGGGCTCGCTCGACACGATCATCGCTTCGAACGAGTGGGCACGCGCCAACCGCAAGGCAGTGTTCGGTCCGACCGTTGCGGCGGTGAAGAAGGCCTTCACCGACGTCGGCCGCGAGGTACCCGATGAGTTCCGCGCACGGACCGTCGGTGCGCGAGATGTGACGGACTAGTCAACTGGACCGCGCGCATCTTGCGCGCTCAAGATCATGAGCGCGCTGGACCCTTCGGCGCCGCTCAGGGCAGGCGCCCGCGGTCCGTTAGACGTCAAAATTCCTTCACCTGACCCGGCTGCCAGTCGTCCAGCACCTTGATCGAGGTCTGGCCGAGCGCCGCCTTGAATTCGGCCGGCGTGCCCTTCAGGAACGGATTGGTGCCGTAGTGCATGGGCAGCACCATCTTGGGCTTGATCCATTCCTTGGTGGCGAAAGCTGCATCGGCAGGGTTCATCACGAAGTGGCCGCCGATCGGGGTCAGGAGCAAGTTGGGTTTGTACTTCTCGCCGTAGAACTTCATGTCGCCGAACAGCGCCGTATCGCCCATGTGGTAGATCGTGAAGCCGTCGTCGAACTGGAGGATGAAGCCGACCGGTTCGCCGGCGGGATAGCTCGTGTCCTTGCCGGTCGCCGGATCCTTGAGGATCATTTCCGACGAGTGCTCGGCATGCACGGCGGTCACCTTCAGACCTGGAACCGGCTCGATGGTTCCACCCTTGCCGAAGCGGGGCGCCAGCTTGGCTGGAAGGAACCCGAGAGTCGTCAGGAACTGATCCATCCCGGCCGGCCCCCAGACCGGCGCCTCGTTCTTCGTGGCAAGAGCGATCGAATCACCAAGATGGTCGCCATGTGCATGCGTGACCAGGATCGCGTCGATCTTGCCGAGCTTGTCGAGGTCTTTCCATTCCGGCGGCGTTCTGGGATTTCCCGTCAACCAGGGATCGATCATCACGACCTTGCCACCTGGCGTGGTGAGCTTGAATGCTGACTGTGCGAACCACTGCAGCTGTATCTTGCCCTGGGCGTTTGCGGTGCCGGCAAAAGCCAGGCAAGCGGCGACAACAACGGCAAAAAATCGAAAACGCATTTCATTTCTCCCTGAGTTGGTCGAAACCTAGCAGGGTTCCTCAGAACGGAAACGCTCGCTTTTCCGTGAGCGACGAATCGCCCACGATGCAGTGCAACATGAAGCAAGGAGTTGGTGCCCCATGAGCATCAAGGGCAAGGCCTATATTGCCGGCATCTACGAACATCCGACGCGTCTGGCGAAAGATCTGTCGCTGGCCCAGATCCATGCCGAGGTGGCTAAGGGGGCGCTAGAGGACGCAGGCCTCAGCAAGGACGACGTCGACGGCTATTTCTGCGCCGGCGATGCGCCTGGCCTGGGGCCGATGTCGATGGTCGAGTACATGGGGCTGCGACCGCGACACGTCGATTCGACCGATACCGGCGGTTCGTCCTATGTCCTTCATGTCGGCCATGCGGCCGAGGCGATCGCGTCGGGCAAGTGCAAGGTGGCGCTGATCACGCTGGCCGGCCGGCCACGGGCCGAGGGCATGGCGACCGGTACGGTGCCACGCACACGAGGCGGCACGCCGACACCCGACGAGCCGTTCGAGTTTCCGTACGGTCCGACGGTCGTGAACATGTATGCGATGTGCGCGATGCGCCACATGTACGAGTTCGGCACCACCTCCGAGCAGCTTGCCTGGATCAAGGTCGCGGCCTCGCATCATGCGCAGCACAATCCTCACGCGCTGCTCCGGGACGTGGTCACGGTCGAGGATGTCGTGAAATCTCCGGTCATCTCCGACCCGTTGCATCGGCTCGACTGCTGCGTCATCACCGACGGCGGCGGCGCGATCGTGGTCGTGGCGCCGGAGATCGCGGCCAAGCTCAAGCGGCCGAAGGTGAAGCTGCTGGGCGCCTCGGAGTTCATCAAGACGCAGATGGGCGGGAAGGTCGATCTCACCTATTCAGGCGCGCGGTTCACGGGAGCAGCTGCCTTTGCCGAGGCGGGCGTGAAGCCCTCCGATATCAAGTACGCCTCGATCTACGACAGCTTCACCATCACGGTGCTGATGCAGCTCGAGGACCTCGGTTTCTGCGAGAAAGGCGAGGGCGGCAAGTTCGTGTCGGACGGCAACCTGATCTCGGGCACTGGCAAGCTGCCCTTCAACACCGACGGCGGCGGGCTTTGCAGTAACCATCCCGCCAATCGCGGTGGCCTCACCAAGGTGTTGGAGGCGGTTCGCCAGTTGCGTGGCGAGGCGCATCCCAAGGTGCAGGTGAAGAACTGCGATCTCGCTATTGCGCATGGCACCGGCGGCTCGCTGGGCCTGCGGCACGGCAGCGCCACCGTCATTCTGGAGAGGGAGTAGAACCATGGCCGAGACCAAAGAGCGCAAGCTGCCGGCGCCGGCCGTTAGCCCGGAGACACAGGCCTATTGGGACGCTGCCACCAAGGGCAAGCTCCTGGTGCGCAAATGCAAGAGCTGCGGGCAGGCGCATCACTATCCACGCACCCTCTGTCCGTTCTGCTTCAGCGACAAGACCGAATGGATCGAGGCCTCGGGCAAGGGCACGATCTATTCCTACAGCGTCATGCGTCGTGCGCCGGTGCCCTATGCCGTGGCCTATGTCACCTTGGCCGAAGGCCCGCGCATGGTGACCAACATCGTCGATTGCGACTTCGACAAGCTCAAGGTCGAGCAGGCGGTGAAACTGGTCTTCAAGCCGACCGACGGCGGCCCGCCGCTGCCGATGTTCACGCCGGCCTAGGCGACTGCGTAGATGTAGCGATCGGGACGGAGCAGCGCCGCCCGCAGATGGTGCTGCTCGAGCCATTCCCTGCCGACGCCAGGCAGTCGTATGGCGTCAGGCCTCAAATGCGCGAGCAAGGCCACATCGCCGACGATGGCGAAGCGCTGGCCGATGGCGTCGTCCATCAGGCGTCCGTCGGCGAGCCTCGGCTGAGGGAAGATTGTGCCCACGGGCGGTGGTGCATCGATGCGAAAGCCGGGACCGAGCTGCGGTTGCGGGAAGTCGAAAGTCTGCGGGCCTTCCGCAAAGCGGCGGTCGCGTTCGGCAACGGCCGCCGGATCGGTCGCCTGGATGATGGCACCGAGGCGGACGGCCAGCTCGATAAAGGCTGTCACATGCGGTCGTCGCTCGCTTTCGTAGGTGTCGAGCAGGGCGTCTGGATCGCCATCCTTGATCACCGCTGCAAGCTTCCAGGCGAGATTGGCGGCATCTCGCATGCCGGCGCACATGCCCTGGCCGAGGAAGGGTGGCGTCTGGTGGCAAGCGTCGCCCGCCAGCAACAGGCGTCCCTTGCGCCAGCCTTCGTGGACCACGGAATGGAACGTGTAGACCGCCGACCGCTCTACGACGGCGTCCTGCGGGCCAAGCCATTTCGTCATCATCGGCCAAAAGATGTCGGGCTCGACCAGACGCGCCGGATCGTCGCCGGGCATCAGCATGATCTCCCAGCGGCGCCGCTTTCCGCCGACGTTCACGATGGTCATCGGTCGTGTCGGATCGCAGAGCTGGATCGTGTAGTCGGCTAGCGCGCGCACCCGGGGCGAATCGGGATCGCACAGGAGGTCCACGACCAGCCATGGCTGATGCAGGTCGAGGTCGTTTGCCCGGCTGCCGATGGCGCGCCGTGCCAGCGATCGCGCGCCGTCGCAGCCGATGACATAGCGTGCGTCGAGCTCATCGATCGACACGACCTCATGGCCGAGATGGCGTCGCACGTTCGGGAAGCGTGCGAGGCCATCGCGCAGCACGCGCTCCAACGTCGGCTGGTGGAAATACCAGTTGCCGGCCCAGCCATGCGGGCCGGGACCGTCGATGCCACGCCGGACCAAGAGCGTGCGCCCTGCCGCATCGATGAAATGCATGCCCTTGGAGGAAGAACGTGTTGCGTTGGCGATTTTCTCGGCGAGTCCGGCCGCCTGGAAGATGCGCATCACCTCGCCGTCGAAATGCACGGCGCGCGGCAAGGTATGGATGCCGGCCTCGCGGTCGAACACATCGACGGAGAGGCCGGCCTGGCTCAGCAGGTTCGCGAGCAGCGCGCCAACCGGCCCGCAGCCGACGATGGCGACGTCGGCGCCGCTCAGGAGTTCAGCGCCTCCCACACGCGTTCAGGCGTGCAGGGCATGTTGATGTGCTTGCCACCCAGCGCATCGACGATGGCGTTCATCACCGAGGGCAGGGAGCCCGCACAGCCCGCCTCGCCGCAGCCCTTGGCGCCCAGCACGTTGGTCTTGGCCGGCACCGAATGGTAGTCGATGCGGAAGGAGGGCGTATCCGACGCGCGCGGCAGCGCGTAGTCGGTGAAGCTGCCGGTCACGATCTGGCCGTCGTCGCTGTAGACGACGCGTTCGAACATCGCCTGGCCGATGCCCTGCACCACGCCGCCGTGGCTCTGACCTTCGACCAGCAGCGGATTGATGACCGTGCCGAAGTCGTTGACCATGGTGTACTTCACGACATCGATCCAGCCGGTGTCGGGATCGATCTCGACTTCGGCGACATGCGCACCGTTGGGAAAAGCCGAGGGCGCTGCTTCGTGCACGTGGCTGACATCGAGCGTGGCCGGCACGCCCTCGGGCAGCTTCAGGCCGCCACGCAGCTTCTCTGCCAGCTCCATGATGCCGATGCCGCGGTCGGTGCCGACGATGGTGAAGCGGCCGGTCTTGAACTCGATATCGGTCGCCGAAGCCTCGAGCGCCACGCCCGCGATCAGCTTGCCCTTCTCGATCACCTTGTCGGACGCTTCGACGATCGCCGCCCCCGAGGCCATGATCGACTTGGAGCCGCCGGTGCCGCCGCCCGCGATCAGGAGATCGCTGTCGCCCTGGATCAGCTTGATCCGATGGAAGGGGACACCGAGCCTCTCGGTCAGCACCTGTGCGAACGGCGACCAGTGGCCCTGGCCATAGTCGAGCGTGCCGGTGATGATCGTGACATCGCCATTCGGCTCGAAGCGGATGCCGCCCATCTCCTTGGTCGGCGGCGCCGTCACTTCGAGATAGTCGCCGATGCCAAGGCCGCGCAGCTTGCCGTTCGCCTTGCTCTCGGCCTTGCGCTTCTTGAAGCCCGCGACATCGGCGAGCTTCAGCGCCTTGTCGAGCAGCGTGGTGAATTCGCCACTGTCGTAGGTCGTGCCCGACGCCGTTTTGTAGGGCATTTCCTCGGGCTTGATGTGGTTGCGCTTGCGCATTTCGACTTGGTCGATGCCCATCTCGCGCGCCGCGGTATCGATCAGCCGCTCCATGAAGTAGTTGGCCTCGGGACGGCCGGCGCCGCGATAGGCACCGACCGACGAGGTGTGGGTGAATACCACCTTGGACGAGACCTCGATCAGCGGCGTGCGATAGACCGCCGCGAGATTGCGCGTGACGCCTGCCGAGCCCATCAGCGGGCCGACGTTGGCGAGATAGGCGCCAACATTGGCGAAGCCAGTCATGCGCACGGCCAGGAAGCGGCCATCCTTGTCGAGCGCGAGCTCGGCGTCGAAGTCGTGGTCGCGGCCGTGCTGGTCGGAGAGGAAGCTGCCGCTGCGCTCGTCGGTCCACTTCACCGGACGGCCGAGCAGCTTGGAGGCATGGAACAGGCCGGCATATTCGGGATAGGGCGAGCCCTTCATGCCGAACGAGCCACCGACATTGCCGGTCAGGACGCGCATCTGAGCCGGCTTGATCTGCAGGAGATCGGCCATCTGATGTTTCAGGCCGAAGACACCCTGGTTGCCGGCGTATAACGTGTAGCGGTCCGAGGCGGCATCGTAATGGGCGAGCGCCGAGCGCGGCTCCATCGCACAGACGACGATGCGGTTGCTGACCAGTCGCAGGCGCGTCGCGTGTGCAGCCTTGGCGAAGGCCTCGGCCACCTTCTCGCTGTCGCCGTAGTGGAAGTCGACGCAGAGATTGCCCGGCACGTCATCGAAGACCTGCGGCGCGCCGGCTGCTGCGCCCTCTCGTGCGTCGGTTACCGCGGGCAGCGGATCGATATCGACCACGACGGCTTCGGCGGCGTCCTTCGCCTGGGCGAGCGTCTCGGCCACGACGAACGCCACCGGGTCGCCGACGAAGCGCACCTTGTCGGTCGCGAGCGAATAGCGCGTCGGCACCTTCATCGGCGAGCCGTCGCGGTTGGGCACGGGGATCAGCGTCTTGAGCGGGCCGTAGCCCGCCTTGTTGAGGTCGGCGCCGGTCCAGACGCCCAGCACGCCTGGCATCTTCCGGGCCTCAGCGATGTCGATGCCTTTAAGGACGCCGTGCGCCACCTGGCTCCTCACCATGACGGCATAGGCCTGGTTCGGCAGGCTGACGTCGTCGGTGTAGCGGCCCTGACCTTTCAGCAGGGTCGGGTCTTCCTGGCGCGGCACCGGTTGGCCGACGCCGAATTTCGTCAAATTGAGAGTGTCCGCGTCCAGAGGGGCGTTCATGGCGGTTCGTCCGAAAATGGGTTGGGAGGTCGGGAACGATCATAGCGCACGACCCGGGGGGCTGTGCTAGTCATTGCTGCCATGTCGAACCTCGACCCTGTGACCCTGACGGTCATCCAGAATGGCCTGATCCAGGTCTGCAACGAGATGGACTTGGCCTTTGTGCGCTCGGCCTTTTCGCCGGTGATTTCCGAGGGCATGGACCGCTCGGACGGCATCTATGCCGCAGAGGATGGCGCGCTGATTGCCCAGGGCGAGCTTGGCCTGCCGGTGTTCGTTGGCACGATGCAGTTCTCGACCCGCGCGGTGATCGAGCGGGTGAAAACCCACTATGCCGGCAGGGTTGATCCGGGCGATGTGTTCATCGTCAACGATCCCTACCTCGGCGGCACGCACCTGATGGACGTGCGGTTCGTGAAGCCGTTCTTCTACAAGGACGAGCTGTTCGCGTGGCTCGCCAACACCGGCCACTGGCCCGATGTTGGCGGCATGGTGCCGGGCGGTTTCTCGGCGAGCGCCACCGAGGTCGAGCAGGAAGGCTTGCGCCTGCCACCGGTGAAGTTCTTCAAGAAGGGCGAGATGGACCAGGAGATCCTGTCGATCATCCTGAGCAACATCCGCATTGCCGATCAGCGCATCGGTGACATCAAGGCCCAGGCAGCGGCGCTCACGACCGGAGAACAGCGGCTCACGGCACTGATCGACCGCTATGGAGCGGAGACGGTGCAACAGGCGATCGCCGAGATGCGCCATCGCGCCGAGCGCCAGATGCGGGCCAAGATCGCGGCGATCCCGGACGGCGTCTACGAAGGCAGCTCCCAGGTCGACAGCGACGGCGTGGTTGACGAGCCGCTTACGATCAAGATGAAGGTCATGAAGAAGGGCGAGGACCTCACCTTCGACATGACGGGCTCGAGCCCGCCCTGCCGCGGGCCGATGAACAGCGTGATCGCCACCACCAAGTCGGCGATCTATCTCGCCATCAAGCACATCTTCCCCGATGTGCCGATCAATGCCGGAACCTTTGAGCCGCTGCATATCGTCGAACCGGAAGGCACGTTCCTCTTTGCCAAATATCCGCGTCCGGTGTCGGGCTGCGCGGCGGAAGTGAGCCAGCGCATCGCCGAGGCGGTGTTCGCGGCCCTCACACACGCGATTCCCGATCTTCTGTTCGCCGCGCCCGCGGGAACGTCGGGCAATCTCGGCGTTGGCGGATACGATCCCGAGCGCAAGCGCAACTACATCATGTATCTCTTCACCGGCGGCGGGTACGGCGGGTTCCAGGGCGGCGACGGGCTCTCCAACGGCTGCTCCACCATCGGCATCTCCAAGATGCCGCCGGTCGAGGTGCTGGAGCAGTTCTATCCGGTGCTGTTCGAGGAGTTTTCTCTGCGCGAAGGCTCCGGCGGCGCGGGCGAATATCGCGGCGGCTTCGGGATCAACTACGCGATCCGGCTGCGTCGCGGCGAAGCGCGCGTGTCGATGGTCATGGATCATGGTCGCACCGGCCCACAGGGCGTGCGCGGCGGCAAGGACGGCGGCACCAACACTGTTCTTGTGACGCAGGACGGCAAGAGCTACCGGCCACCGCATCTTTCCAAGGACCAGGACATCCAGATCGGCCCGGGCGACGTGGTGCACGTATCGACGCCCGGCGGTGGCGGCTTCGGCGATCCGGCGAAACGCAAGCCCGAGCTGATCGCCCGCGACATCGCCCGCGGCTACTACACGGCGGAGCAAGCCAGCGAGAAGTTCGGCATCCGGCCGGCGGCGGAATGAATTTTTTTCGTCGCGGGTTCCTTGTGCTGCCGGCCCTCGCGCTGGCGACGCGTGCCCGGGCGCAGGCGCCGCTGCGCCTGCCCGAGCAATGGTATGGTGTCGAGGTCGAGGACAATGTCTTCACCGTGCAGATGCCGGGTGTGCCCGACCATCGCATCGTGAAGGACGTGTCGGCGCGCGGCACGCCGTTCCAGCTCCACTCCTACAGCCTCGACACCGGCGGCTTCTCCTACGTGGCGCAAAGCGCGCTCTATCCCGGCGATGTCGATGCCGGCAATCCGCGCGCCATCCTGCAAACTGCGCTCGCCGACCGCGCGCGCAGTCTCGAAGGCGGCCAATGGAGCAAGGTCGACTGGCGGCAGACGCAGGGCGCAACAGCGGTCGAATCAGTCGGCCCTCTGCGTGGCGGCAACGCTTTGCGGCAGCTCGTCATGCTGAAGGGCCGACGCTTCGTGTCGCTGGCCTTCCTTGGACCGGCCGCTTCCGTGAACGGCCGCGAGGCCCAACGCTTCTTCAACTCCCTGAAACTGCAGTAACCACAATGAGCAAACCGCGTATCCATATCCTTGCCCTCGGCGGCACCATCGCCACGCGCCCGGACGCCACCGGCGCCATGCAGATGGGACTGGGCGCCGACGATCTCGTCGCCGCCGTTCCCCTGCTGGCCAAGGTTGCAAACATCGAGGCCGAAACCGTGTCGCGTGTCGGCAGCCATTCGTTGAGCATCGACCAGATGCATGCGCTGGCGGCCAAAATCCGCTCGCTGCAGGTCGACGGTGTCGTCGTGACCCAGGGCACCGACACGCTGGAGGAGACGAGCTTCCTGCTCGACCTGCTGCTCGATCTCGAGATTCCGGTGATCGTGACCGCGGCGATGCGCAATCCGTCGCTCACCTCGCCCGATGGACCGGGCAACCTGCTGGCCGCGGTGCGCGTCGCCGCCGATCCATGGGTGCGGGCGCATGCAAGGGCATTGGGCGTCGTGGTGGTGATGCTCGACGAAGTCTACGCGGCGGCCGATGTGCTGAAGGCTCATCCGACGCGGGTCAATGCCTTCGCATCAACCCAGACCGGGCCCTTGGCGGCGCTGGTCGAGGACCGCGTCGTGCCGATGACGCTGCCGGTGCGCGATGCGGTGGCGGCCGCCCGCCGACGGCTCGGCGATGCGGCGAAGGCGAAAGCGTCGCCGGTTGCGCTGCTCTGGATGGCGCTCGACGAGCCGGGGTATCTGATCGAAGCGATGATCCAGGCGCCGGACCGGTTGGGCTATGGCGGCGCCATTGTCGGTGCGATGGGTGGCGGGCATGTTGCCGAACGTTCCGTTGACGCGCTGAAAAAGCTTGCCAACCTGATGCCCACTGTCGTCTCGCCGCGCGCCGGCGGTGGGCCCTTGTTGCGCCAGACCTACGGCGGCCCAAGCTCGGAGATCGCCTTGCGCGAGGCGGGCCTCATCTGGGGTGGCCGGCTGCATCCGTTGAAGGCACGTATCCTGTTGGATACATGCCTGCGCGCGGGCCTGCAGCGGTCGGCCATCGCCGAGTTGTTCAACGCGTTCGGGTAGCCGCTCGA
Organism: Alphaproteobacteria bacterium; assembly: GCA_017308235.1. Taxonomy (GTDB): domain Bacteria; phylum Pseudomonadota; class Alphaproteobacteria; order Reyranellales; family Reyranellaceae; genus Reyranella. The sequence continues at coordinate 17,139 of JAFKFL010000015.1, forward strand.
CAGGCGCGGCGCGCTCCGCTAATACTTAACCATATAGTTAAGTTATCGGAGTGCACATGACCTACGTCGATGGTTTCGTCCTGCCTGTGCCCAAGAGCAAGGTGGCGGCCTACAAGCGCCTGTCGGCCAAGGCCGGCAAGATCTGGCGCGAGCACGGCGCGCTCGAGTATCGCGAATGCATCGGCGACGATCTCAAGGTGAAGATGGGCGTTCCCTTTGCCAAACTTGCCAAATCGCGACCGAGCGAAACGGTGGTCTTTTCCTACATTGTCTACAAGTCGCGCGCGGACCGCGACAAGGTGATCGCCAAGGTCATGGCCGACAAGCGCATCGCGAGCGCGATCGATACCAAGAACATGCCTTTCGATCCGAAGCGAATGGCTTGGGGAGGCTTCAAGACCCTCGTCAGCCTCTAGACGGATCGCTCAAGAGGTGAGGCGCGTCGGCCGGCAATTCCAGGCCAACGGTCGGCCGGTGCCGCCATTCTCCCGCAGTGCCGCAAGATCGTCGCGGCCCATCCATTGCACCGAGGAATCGGAATAGCGGAAACCGTCACCCGTGGGTTGGTACTCCGTACGCCACGTGCGGTTCTCGAACGTCACCGTCGCTCGGTTCTTGGCATAGACCACCTGGACTTCCTTGTTGTTTTCGCAGGCGTAGGCAATGCCTCGCGGCACAAGGTCGTCGGGAGACGGTCGCGAGATGGGCGCCGACTTCGCGACCTTCGTGCCCTGCTGCGCGCAGGCACCCAGCGATGCGACGAGCAGGAGGGCGGTCGTCGGCAAATGACGCATCGAGCGGTTTCCTTCAGAGCGTTCCGGGGAGCGGGAGCTTAACGGCCTCGTGAGCCGGGGCAACGCTTCCAAACAAGCCGCCGCCTGCGCATACTGCCGCGCCTGCCACAAAGTGCCGGCCGGCAAATAGTGAGGGGAAGGAATGCCGCATCTGAAATTGCGCGACGGCGCAGAGCTCTACTACGAGAAATTGGGTGGCGGCCCACCGCTTTTCCTCGTACCCGGACTGGGCGGCGATTGCCGCTTCTGGGGTGACAATGTTGCGGCCCTTGCCAAGCATTTTACCGTGGTCGCGCACGATCATCGCGGCACAGGGCGCAGCACGCTATCGCGCATCGACTACAGCGTGGCGCAGATGGCAGACGACGCGCTGCAGCTCATCGAGGGACTGGGCTTCGAGAAGGTCCATTGGTGCGGCCATTCCACCGGTGGCGCGATGGGCCAGGTACTGGCGATCGAGCATCCGCAGCGCATTGACCGGCTGGTGCTGAGCGCGACCTGGGCCAAGACCGACGCTTTTTTCCGACGTTTGTTCGCTTCGCGCGCCCAGATCTTGCGTGAGATGGGGCCGGAGGCCTATCTGAAGTCGAGCGCGATCGCGCTTCACATGCCGGCTTGGCTGCGCGACCACGATGCCGATCTCGCGGCCATCGAAGCGAAGGCCAAGGAGACCATTCCCATTCCCGAGATCGTGCTCTCGCGCATCGCCGCCATCGTGGCGCATGACCGGCGCGAGCAGCTCCAGAAGGTGCGGTCGCCGGCCCTCGCTATCTGCGCCCGCGACGACATGGTGACGCCGCTCTATTTCACCGAGGAGCTGGTGCGGCTGATCCCCAATGCCCGAGCGTATGTCCTGCCGGACGGCGGACACCTCTATCCGAACGTGCACGGCGCCGAGTTCCGGCGTGTAATGACCGCCTTCCTGCTGGAGTCCTGAAATGTCTGCCAAGATCGAACCGAAGATTGCGGCCTTCGCCGCCGAGCTGACTGCCATTCGCCGCGACATCCACGCTCATCCCGAGCTCGGCTTCGAGGAGGAAAGGACCTCCAAGATCGTCGCCGGCAAGCTCAAGGAATGGGGCTGCGAGGTTACCACCGGCATCGGCAAGACCGGAGTCGTGGGCACGATCCGCGTTGGCAACAATCCCAAGGCGATCGGACTGCGCGCCGACATGGATGCGCTGCCGATGGACGAGCACAACACCTTCGATCATCGCAGCCGCCACCAGGGGCGCATGCATGCCTGCGGCCACGATGGCCACACGACCATGCTGCTGGGCGCCGCCAAGTATCTCTCGGATACGCGCAACTTCGACGGCACGGTACACTTCATCTTCCAGCCGGCCGAGGAGGGCCGCGGCGGCGCCGAGGCGATGGTGAAGGACGGGCTGTTCGAAAAGTTCCCCTGTGAGCAGATCTTCGGCATGCATAACCGGCCCAAGCTCGATGTCGGCAAGTTCGCTATCCGCTCCGGTCCGCAGATGGCGGGCGGTGGCTTGTTCGACATCAAGATCACCGGCAAGGGTGCGCACGGCGCGCGGCCGGAATCGGGCATCGATCCTGTGATCATCGCCACGCAGATCATCTCGGCGCTGCAGAGCGTCGTGTCGCGCAACGTGGCGGCACTCGATTCGGCGGTGATCTCTGTGACGCAGATGCATGCCGGCGACGCCTATAACGTGATCCCGCAGGAGGCGGTGCTGCGCGGCACCATCCGCGCCTTCCGCAAGGAGACGATGGCGCTCGTGAAGGAGCGCATCGAGACGATCTCCTGTGGCATCGCCAAGACCCTGGGCGGGACGGCGGAACCGGATGTGCGTGTCGTCTTTCCGCCGCTGGTGAACGACCGGGACTCGGTGAAGTTCATCGCCGACGTCGCGGCCTCGATCGTGGGCGACGAGAACATGAACCGCGAGGGACCGTATGTGATGGCGTCGGAGGACTTCTCCTACATGTTGGAGAAGGTGCCCGGTGCGTTCATCAACATCGGTAACGGCGGCGGCGAGGGCGGCTGCGAGGTCCATAATCCGGGCTACGACTTCAACGACGAGATCATCACGCTCGGCGCCACCCTGTGGTCGCGCGTGGTGGAGACGAAGCTGGCGAAGGACGCGCGGTAGTGTTCTTCAGGTAGGAAGCGACATTGGCCGCCGAGGTCACCCTTTGGTCCGATTACGTGAGCCCCTACGCCTTCGTCGCGAAGGCGTGGGCCTATGGGCTCGAGCAGGACTATGACATCGCGCTGAAGTGGCGACCCTATACGCTCGACATCGCCTCGTTCCAGGGCTCGGTCGCCGAGCGGGATCCGCATCACTGGCGGCGCGTGCGCTACGCCTACATGGATGCGCGCCGCTTCGCCAACAAGCAGGGCCTCACGTTGATGGGCCCGAAGAAGATCTACTTCGCCCGACCCATCAATGCCGGCATGCTCTATGCCGAGCGGCATGGCGCGTTTCGCGCCTACAACGATCTCGCTTTCGATCGCTTCTGGCGTCGCGCCGTGGATCCGGAGAATGTCGAGGCGGTCGAGGCGTTGCTGGCCGAGGCCGGCGCGCCCGCGGGCTTTGCCGCCTTCCTGGCGGGCGAGGGTGGCGCCGAGCATGACCGCCTGCGCGGCGAGGCCGAGGCGTCAGGCATTTTCGGTGTGCCGACCTTCGTCTTCGAGGGCGAGCTCTTCTGGGGCGGTGACCGCGTGGGCCTGTTGCGCGAACGGCTGCAGGAGAAGGGCGTGCCGCAAAAGATCGCCGGCGCGGCCGGTCGATCGGTGATCAATCGACCGTGGAGCGAATGGCTGCCGCGAGGGTCTTGAGAGAAGCGCGGGCCCGGCGGTCGGTGAGGCTCGAATAGAGCACCACTTGTTGAGCCGGCAGAACAGGCAGGTCGAGCCGGGGCCCGACATCGACAGTGCCTGTCGGTGCAACACGGCGGCCCAAGGCTGCCACGGCAAGCCCCGCCGAGATCGCCGCGCCGATGGTGATGATGCCGCCGCCGACGAACACTTCCGTCCAGGGAATGCCGGCCCGATCGAGGGCGTCGATCGCCATGTTGCGAACACCGCAAGGCGCCGACTGAGCGGCCAGCCGCAACGGCTGACCGGGCGCACGATCGAAATCCGGTGCGGCCATCCATCCGAAAGCCTCTTCGAGGATGAGTTCGCCGCCACGACGCCGGTGGCCGTGGCGCAGCACGATGGCGGCGTCAAGCCGACCCGCGTCGAGATCGACGAGCACCTCGCTCGACGAGGCGATGTGCAACTCCATCACAAGGCCTGGATCGCCCTGGTTCACGCGGCGGATCAGGATCGGCAGTTCGGCTCCGACGACGTGATGGCTGATGCCGACGATCAGCCGTCGCTGCTCTACCCCGAATGATCCCAGCGCGCCCTGGTGAGCGGCAATCAATGCCCGTGCCGGCCCGACGAAGAGGCTTCCCTCGGCGGACAGGCGAACCGATCGCGGCGTCCGTTCGAGAAGCCTCCGACCAAGCGCCTCCTCCAGCCGCTTTATCCTGAGACTTACAGCCGACTGCGTCGTATCCAGCGCCTCGGCGGCACGGGTGAAGCTCCTCAAGTCGGCGGCAAGAACGAAAGCCTGAACGGCGTCCACGTCGAGGGCTCTCATGTAAACCATTTCAATATGAAATCATTGAAACACTAAATCATGCGGTTTCAAAATGGTCAACGGAGTCCCATGCTGCCGCTGTAGGAACGAACGGAGCCCAAAATGCCGCTGACGCGTGTCTCCCTGCGCCGGGGAAAATCGGCCGATGATCGGAAGGCCATCCTCAACGGTCTGTATCTCGCCATGCGCGAGACCTTCGACGTCCCGGAAGATGACCGCTTCATGGTGATCTCCGAGCACGACGAGTCGGACTGGCTGTTCGGCCGGGACTATCTTGGCATCTCGCGCAGCGACGATTTCGTGATGATCCAGATCACCGCCAACAACACCCGGACCAAAGAGCAGAAGAAGGCATTGTATCGGCGGATCGTCGAGCGCCTCGTCGAAGCGCCCGGGTTGCGCGCCGAGGACATCTTCATCAACCTAGTCGAGGTCGCGACGGAGAATTGGTCGCTCGGCAACGGCGTGGCGCAATACGCCACGCCGTGAGCGTCGCTCGCGACGGGCCGTGTGCGACCTCGGGCGGGTTATTGGTCGGATCGGTCGATCGTGCGCTCTACCCGCTCGTGCAAGGTCTTCACTTCGCCGCGCTGCTTCTTCGAGCGGTCCTTGATCAGGCGTTTGGCGCGGCGGAAGGCATCGTTCACGGCGAATTGCGGAACGGCATAGCGGTCGTCCGCTTGCGGCGTGTGGTCGACGTCGATGTTGATGCCGCCCGGCAGGACGATGTGGATGTTCACCGCGTAGAGGTTGTTGGTGCGATGGTGCCGGTCGGGCACCTGCACCGTGACATGGCAGGCTGTCATGCGGCCATGCAACTTCTCTAGGTTTTCGAAGTGTTCGCGAATGAGGTCGGTCAAGGCGTCGCTCGTCTCGCCTCCCTGGAAGCCGACTCGTAGTGCGGTTTTCATGCGTGCCCCCTCCGTTCGTTACCTTTCGGTAAACGCCGCGGGAGAAGACGGGTTGCCGGCTACTCTGCGGCGACCATTTGTGCATCCGCCTGCTGCTGCGGCTGCACGACGCGATGCGTCACCATGCGATGGTGCAGGCTGCGGATCGTGTCGCTGCCCCGGGTCAGGCAGAGCCACGGGAAAAGGCCATGCACGAAGCAGGCGAGGCTGCCGGCAAGCATACGCCCGCCGAAGCCGAACGCCATGCCCATGTGCTGAAGATAGGTCTCGTTGAGCGAAGAGGGGTGGTCTGTGAAGCGGCGCAACATGGCAGCAAGTCTAGCTGGCGGCCCGGAAAACGGGTTGCAAGCTTTGCCCGGAAACCGCCAGTATTGAGAATTGAATTCTAACGAGGGCGGCATGCCGGTGAAATTATCGCTCGATTCTTTCGATCGGAAGATTCTGGATTGCCTGCAGGACAGCGCCGACATGCCGCTGGCGGAGGTCGCGAAGCGCGTGGGCCTCTCGACGACGCCCTGCTGGCGGCGCATCAACCGCCTGCAGGCGGAAGGCATCATCCGCGCGCGGGTGGCGCTGCTCGACCGCAAGGCGGTGAACGCCGGCGTCACGGTGTTCGTTGCCGTGCGCACGGCGCAGCATAATGCGCAGTGGCTGGCGCGTTTCGCCAAGGCCATAGCGTCGTTTCCCGAGGTGATGGACTGCTATCGCATGAGCGGCGAGATCGACTACCTGATCCGGCTCGCGCTTCCCGATATCGACGCCTACGACGCCTTCTACAAGCGCCTGATCGCCCGGATCGAGCTCTCCGACGTCACCTCGATGTTCGCAATGGAGGAGATCAAGTCCACGACCCGGCTGCCGCTCGCCTACCTGCCGTGATCCGAAAGCGGCGATTGCCCCGCGAAACGGAGTCGCGGCGATGTGTTGCGCGCGAACTGGCCTCGTGGCGCGGCTGCCCGTAGGATCGCTGCCGTTCGATCCAAACGCGCAGGGGAAACGATGTCCACGGGCCCGAATTCCGGCAAGAACCGCAAGAAAGTACTGGTCGTCGGCCGCATGCCGCAGGCCGGCGTTGACGTGCTGAAAAGGCGCGACGATGTCGACTACGAGATACTGACCGACGATTCGGTACCGTCGCTGCACGCGAAGCTCAAGGACGCGAACGCCGTGACCTTGGGCGCGACACCTTTCCGCCAGGCCGAACTCGATGCAGCACCCGGCATGATGGTCGTGGCGCGCCTCGGCGTCGGCTTCGATGCGGTCGAGATCCCCGCGCTCAACAAACGCAAGATCCCGCTCATGACCACCGGCATCGCCAACTCGGTCTCGGTCGCCGAGCATGCGATGTACATGATGCTGGCGGCGGCGCGGCTCACGAAGAAGCACGACCGCTTCGTGCGCGAGAGTGCCTGGGGTCAGCGCCTCTCCGACCTTCCGTCCGACGTCGCGGGCAAGTCGGTGCTGGTGGTCGGCATGGGCCGCATCGGCTCGCGCACAGTGAAGCGCTGCGTTGCCTTCGAGATGGAGACCTACGTACTCGATCCCAACATTTCCGAGGCCGACATCAAGAAGGCGGGCGCCACCAAGGTGGCCGACCTCAAGGCGATCCTGCCCAAGGTCGACTTCGTCTCGATCCACTGCCCCAAGTCGCCGGAGACAGTGAACATGTTCAATGCGGAGACGTTGGGGCTGATGAAGGCCGATGCGTTCCTCGTGAACACCGCGCGCGGCGGCATCATAAACGAGGAGGCGCTCTACAAGGCCCTCAGCACCGGCAAGCTGCGTGGCGCCGGGCTGGATGTGCTCGACCGCGAACCGCCCGATCCCAAGAACAAGCTTTTCACGCTCGAAAATGTGATCTTCAGCCCGCACATGGCCGGCGTCACCAAGGAGGCCAGCGACCGCATGGCCGTCACCGCCGTCGAGAACATCCTCTCGGTATTCGACGGCCGCCCCAACGCCGCCAACGTCGTGAACAAGGAAGTCTTGTCGGCCTGAGCCGAACGAAAGCGCTACCCCGTGTCATCCCGAGCGAAGCGAGGGGTCCTTCCTTCGTGCCAAGAAAGATCCCTCGCTGCAGCGCGCGGACTACCGCGCGCGACTCGGGATGACACAGTAGCAACCTAACCCGGCAGGAGATCCTCGATCTCGGTGTCGGTCGGGAAGCGGCCGGTCTTGGTGCGGGTGTATTTGAGGGCGCCGTCGACGGTGACGTCGAACTGGCCGGATTTACCGGGGCGCAGCTCGATGTCGGCCGCACCCATCTTCTCGAGGCGTTCCCTCACACGGAGGGCCTGCGGCTTGTAGCCTCAAGCGCCGCAGTATTCGATCAACACTTTCATCCGACAAAGGTGGGGCCTTAAGCTCCGCCCAACAAGGGGGATTTTCGATGAAGTACGGACCGCTGGGCCGCTCGGGCCTGATCGTGAGCCGCATCTGCCTCGGCGGCAATTCGTGGGGCGCCAAGGGCCGCCGCGGCTGGGGCAAGTTCGACGAGACCGAGGCGCCGGCCTATTTCAAGCGCGCCCTCGATGTGGGGATCACCTTCTTCGACACCGCCGACGCCTACAATTCCGGCCGGTCCGAGGAGATCATGGGCGCCACGCTGCTCAAGATGACGAAGCGCGAGGAGATCGTGCTTTCCACCAAGGTCGGCATCCGCATGAGCCCGGTCGCCAATGACCAGGGCACCGGCCGCAAGCATCTGATGGCCGCGCTCGACGAACAGTTGAAGCGCCTGCAGACCGACTATATCGACGTCTACCAGGTCCATCGCCTCGATCCGCACACGCCGATCGAGGAGACGATGTACACGCTCGACCAGATCGTGCGCTCGGGCAAGGTGCGCTACATCGGCGGCTCGACCATGCCGGCCTACAAGTTCGCGCAGATGGTGATGGTCGCTGACTGGAAGGGCTATGCGCGGCCGATTGCGATGCAGAACCTCTACAACATGATCCAGCGAGAGGAAGAGCACGAGATGAACCGGCTCTGCCACGAGCAGGGCGTAGGGCTCATTCCCTACTCGCCGCTGGCGCGCGGCTTTCTCGCCGGCAACCGCAGCAAGGACGGCGGGGGCGCCACCGAGCGGTCGAAGAACGATGCGCAGGTCCAGCCCGGCACCTATCGCGACTGCGACTGGGTGATCGTCGAGCGGCTGAAGAAGATCGCGTCAGCGTACGGCTGCACGCCGGCCCAGGCGGCGCTCGCCTGGCTCCTGTCAAAGCCCTACATGGGCGCGCCCATCATCGGCGCCACCGATCTCGAGCAGCTCACTTCGGCCGCCAAGGCGACCGACATCTCGCTCACTGGCGAGGAGTGCAAGCAGCTCGAGGAGCCCTATCAGTTCCGCGTGTCGCCGATCAATTGAGCGCGGCGCCTCAAGGCTGACGCGAACCATAGGGCGAGCGCCGGCAGGAAGACCGCCGCCGCCCAGAAGATCGGCGGGGCGCCGAAGCGATCGACGATCGGTGCAGCAATCGGTACGCCGATCGCCTGGCCGACGAACAGGCAGAGCGCAAACATCGCCAGCGCCGAGCCGCGCGCCTCGGGCGCCATCTGCGTGCCGTTGGTCTGCAGGGTGTTGTGCAGCATGTAGAAGGTGATGCCGAGCATCACGATGGCGGCAAAGGCCACGATGGCGTTGGGCGCGAGCGCGAGAGCGGCGAAGGCGAGGCCCAATCCGATGCCGCCCCACAAGCAGAGGCCGCGTTCGCCCAGCAGCCGGACGAGGTGCGAGGCGAAGGTGACATAGATGAAGCCGCCGGCGCCGAAGGCTGCGACCGCAAGGCCGACGAAGGCGAAGGCGAGCCCGAAGCGCTGATGCAGATCGGTCGCCACGAAGGTGAAGCAGCCCCAGAAGGTGCCACCCTCGAGCGCCACCACGATGATCACCGTACGCGCCCAGCGCCGCCGCAGTACGCCCAGCATCTGGCTCAGCATCGAGCCTTCGGCGCGGAGACTGGGCCGGGCCATGTCGGGCCGGTTGCGCAAAGTGAAGAAGAGCGCGGCGCCGGCGAGAAGATAGATCACGGCCAGGATCCAGAACACGGCGCGCCAGCCGAGCCAGTCGCCGACGGCACCGCCCAGAGCCGCGCCTGCCGCCAGGCCGATGGTCTGGCCGCTCAGGAAGCGCGCCAGCGTGGCCTGGCGCTGTTCGTAGCCGACATTGTCGCCGACCCAGGCCATCGAAAGCGGAATGATCGCCGAACCCGTGACGCCGGTGAGGAAGCGCGTGGCGGAAAGCATGCCGAGCGAGATCGAGAGCGCGCTTGCCACACAACAGAGCGCCGCGCCGATGCAGGCAATCGCCACCACCGGCATCTTGCCGTGCCGGTCGCCGAACGGGCCGTGGATCAGCACGAACACGCCGTTGGCCAGCAGGAACAGCGTTGCCGCGATCGAGGCCTGGCCGACCGTGACGTCGAATTCGCGCGCAAGCTGCACCAGGAGCGGATCGACGATCCGCATGTTGGCGGCGGAAGCGAAAGCTGCGATCGACAGGAGAGCGATGGCGAAAGTGGGGGCGGGCCGCGAACCGGCGGCGGAAAGCGTGGACATGGGCGCGCAGGCTTTACCGCAGATCGCGTCCCGGCTGCTACCGGGCTGACGCATGCCCACGTCCCGTGTTGGGCACACCTACTGGAGGCCGGGGCTGGCCCGAGGCTAGACTGCCTTCGAACGGCTGAAGGAAGCGAAACGATGGAACGCACGCTGCAGAGGGTCGCGACGGGTTATGGCCTGATCGAAGGGCCGGTCTGGGATCCGGCTTGCGGTCTCTATTTCAGCGATGTCCTGAACGGCGGCGTCTACCTGCTGGACCGCATGGGCAATGTATCGCTCGCAGTCCCGAAGCGGCGCGGCATCGGCGGCATGGCGCTGCATGCCTCTGGAGGGCTGGTGGTCGGTGGCCGCGACATCGCCTGGGTCTCGCTTGCGAACGGCGATACGCGATCGCTGCTGTCGCTGGAGGCCATTCCAGGCGCTACAGGCTTCAATGACCTGACGACCGATGCCGTGGGGCGGATTTATGTCGGATCGCTCGCCTTCCGCGTCTTCGGCGGCGAGGCACCCAAGCCAGGACATCTCCATGTGATCGATCTCGATGGTCGGATGCGCACGATCTCCGACGGCATCCTGCTGACCAACGGTCTTGGTTTCTCGCCTGATGGTCGTCGGCTTTATCACAGCGACGCGCGCGCAAGCCTGGTGCGGGTCTACGATGTGGTGTCGGACGGCAAGATCGGCGCCTGGAAGACCTTCGCAAGCCTGGGCGCCAATGGCGTGCCGGACGGCCTGAAGGTCGCGAGCGACGGCTCAGTGTGGGTCGCCGACGCGCACGGCGGACGGGTCGCCGTGTTCAACGCCGACGGCGCCCATCGCGAGGACATCACGGTGCCGTTGCCCATGGTTACCAGCCTCTGTTTCGGCGGCGACGATCTTCGCGATCTCTATGTCGTGACCGGTTCGCGCGGCGGGCCGCAAGACAATTGCGGCAGCATCTTCCACACCCGTGTCGAGATCGCTGGCCTCGCACTTCCGCCGGCACGCGTCGCGCTGCCTTCCGCATGACGCCGTCCGGTCTCGCCGAGTGGCTGGTAGAGGCAGGCCTGGGCAACCTGCCGCTCGAGGAACTGATCGACGGCTTTGCCCGCCGTTTGAACCAGGTGGGCGTAGCGGCGCCTCGTCTGTTCGTCGGCATGAACACGCTGCATCCCTTGGTCCGCGCACACAGCGTCATCTGGGACCGCGCGACGGGGCCCGCGACCCGCTTCGAATTCCAACACGCCGACGCCGATGCGCCGATCCTTGTGCGGAGCCCGTTTGTGGCCATGATGCGCGAAGGCATTGCAGAGCGACGGCTGGATCTGGCGATTCCTGCGGTCGAAGGGGAGGCTCCGCTTTTTGCCGAGCTGCGCGAGGCAGGGATGACGGACTGGCTTGGCCGAATCTTTCCATTCGGCGAGCTGGGATTTCAGATCCAAGGATCGACCCTCGCCAATGCGGGCGGGCGGCTTGGGCTTGCCTGTTCCATCAGTACCGATCGGCCGGGCGGCTTCGCGGCGCCGGATATCGGCACGCTCGCCGCGGTTCTCCCGCTCTTCGCGCTTGCGGTGAAGGCGATCACGTTGCGCACCATTGGGCAGGGGCTGCTCGCGGCCTATCTCGGTACTGATCCGGCGGCGCGCGTCTTCTCCGGCACGCTGCAACGTGGCGAGCTGCAGGGCGTGGAGGCCGTCCTGTTCTACGCCGATCTGCGCGGCTTCACCGAATTTGCCGACAGATTGCCGCCCAATGAGTTGATCGGGCTCCTCGACGATTGCTTCGACTGCATGGTGCGGCCCGTGATGCGACGCGGCGGCGAGGTCCTCAAGTTTCTGGGCGACGGCCTGCTCGCGGTCTTCTCGCTGGAACAACGTCGGCGCGACGAAATTTGTGCGCTCGCGCTGACGGCGGCCAGCGAGGCGCTTGACCTGATGGACCTCCTGGCCGAGGAGCGGCGCAAGGCAGGGCAGGCGACGCCGGGGCTCGACATCGCGCTCCATGTCGGCAAGGTGCTCTATGGCAACGTCGGCACCGACGCGCGGCTCGACTTCACGGTGATCGGCCCTGCCGTGAACGAAGCGGCACGCATCGAGGTTTTGTGCAAGGAACTCGGCCAGAACCTTCTGGTGAGCCAGGCCTTCGCGGCTGCCGCCGAAAGCAGCCGCGAGCATCTGGTCTCGCTCGGTCGCCACCGCCTGCGCGGCGTGCGCGAGGAGACCGAGCTCTTTACGCTCGCGACCTAGCGAGACATCTCATCAGGCGTCGTAGACTGCCTTTTCGAAGGCGTAGAAGAGCGGCAACGACTTGGTATCGGCGAAGGGCAGGATCTGGGTCGCATAGACGCCGCCCACGCCCTTCTTCTGGTCGATCCAGTAGTAGGTGTTGGCGAGACCCGCCCAGGCGAGGCTTCCCGCGGACCGGCCGGTCGGCGCAGTTGCGTTATTGATCATGAAGCTCAGGCCCCACTGCTTCTCGATCCCGGGGAAAAACTCCGCGTCATTCGAGAGCGGCGGCATCGAAGTCTTGAGCAGGCCGACCTTGCAGTTCCCCATGGCATTCTTCGACATCTGCGCCACGGTCTCGGCCTTCAGCACCTGCTCGCCGCGATCGGACTTGCCTTGGTTCAGCATCATGCGCACGAACTTCAGGTAGTCACCGACGGTGCTGTAAAGCCCGCCGCCACCCATCTCGAATTCGGGCTGCTGCGGGATCTCGAGCTCCATGTCGGGCGCGAGTGCGCCGTCAGGACCGCGATGATGGATCTTGGCCAGCCGGCCGCGCATCTCGGGCGTGATGAAGAAGGCGGTGCTGTCCATGCCGAGCGGGCCCAGTATGTTGGCCTTCATGTACTGGCCGAGCTTCTGGCCGCTCGCGGCCTCGACCATCTTGCCGGCCCAATCGATGTTGATGCCGTAGTCCCAGCGGTCGCCGGGATCGAAGGTCAGCGGCGTGGTGAGCGCCTTGTTCTCGCAGCCGGTGATGCCCGGCACGCTCATCGTCTGTTGGTATTTGACGATGTCGGGATTCCAGATCTCGTACGAGAAGCCGGCGGTATGGGTGAGCAGGTGGCGCAGCGTGATGTCGCGCTTCGGCTTGCGCATCTTCGGCTTGCCCGAGGCATCGAAGCCATCGAGCACCTGGACCTCACCGAGATAGGGGATCACTGACTTGGCCGGCGCGTCGAGGCTGAGCTTGCCGCGCTCGACCTGCTGCATCGCCGCTGCGCCGGTGATGGCCTTGGTCATCGAGGCGATCCACACGACGGTGTCGAGCGTCATGTCGGCCGACTGGCCCAGCACCCGCTTGCCGAAACCACCTTCGTAGGTCGTGCCCTTGGCATCGGTCGCGACCGCGACCACACCGGGGACATCGCCCTTGGCGACAGAGTCCTTCAGTAGCTTGTCCACTGCAGCCTTCATGACGTTCCTCCCGTGAATGCGTACTGGCGGAATTTGGGCACGCATGGCGATGCGGCACAAGGCGGTTGATCTTCTTCCGACCGATCTTCTTTCGACCGGGCGCCGGCGCTATGCTCGCTGTCATGAAACTTAAGGATAGAGTTGCCATTGTCACCGGCGCGGCGTCCGGCATCGGTGCGGCTTCGGCGCGCCTGTTCGCCGCTGAAGGCGCCCGGCTTGCGCTGGTCGACCTCGATGAAAAGGGCCTGCGCGCGGTCGCTTCGGAGATCGAAGGCAAGGGCGAACAAGCCATCGCCATTCCGGCCGACGTCAGCAATTCAGGCACGGCCCGCGACGGCGTCGCGCGAGTGATGGACAAATGGGGCCGCGTCGACGTGCTGCTTACCGCGGCCGGTGTCTCGCTCGGCGGGACGGTCGACAGCCTCGACGAAGCGACCTGGGACAAGACCTTCGCGATCAACGTGAAGGGGACGTTCCTCTGGGTCCATCACGCCATCCAGCCGATGATCGCCGCCAGCTCGGGCGCGATCGTGACCGTGGGATCGCAGCTCGCCCAGTCGAGCTTGGGCAAGAACGCGGCCTATGTCGCGTCGAAGGGCGCCATCGCCTCCTTCACCAAGACTATCGCCGTCGATCACGCGCGCCAGGGCATTCGCGTCAATGCGTTGATGCCGGGCGTCATTGACACACCGATGCCGGCGCGCTCGTTGAAGCGCCAGGCCGATCCCGAGGCCGCGCAGGCATTCTGGAAGCAGCGCCATCCCATTGGCCGCATTGGCCAGCCGGAGGAGGTGGCGCGGGCGGCTCTGTTCCTCGCGAGCGACGACTCGTCCTTTGTCACCGGTACGCTGCTGTTCGTCGACGGCGGCTGGACGGCGCACTGACATGCCCAAGAAACTCACTGCCGATCAGATCGCCTCTTACGAGCGCGATGGCTATGTCTGTCCAGTCGATGCCTTCCCGGCGGACCGCGCGCGGGCCTGGCGCGACAAGCTCGAAGCCTTCGAGCGCACCGAAGGCCAGAAGATGAGCCGCGGCCACAACTTCAAGCCGCACCTGCTGTTCCCCTGGGTCGACGAGATCGTGCACGCGCCCGAGGTGCTTGATGCAGTCGAGGACCTGATTGGCCCGGATATCCGGCTGTTCCATCTCAGCGTCTGGCCCAAGGATGCGGGCTCCGGCACCTTTGTGAGCTGGCACCAGGACGCGACCTACTTTGCGCTCGAACCGGCATGTCATGTCACGGCCTGGGTGGCGCTGACCGACGCTCCGGTCGAAGCAGGCTGCATGGAAGTGGTGCCGGGTTCGCACAAGCTCGGCCAGCTGCGCCATGCCGAGATGCAGGACACGGAAAATCTTCTATCGCGCGGCCAGACGCTCGCGGTCGAGGTCGACCGTACCAAGACCGCCTACATGGCGGTGAAGGCGGGGCAGTTCTCGCTCCACCATACGCATCTCGTGCACAATTCGCGGCCCAATCGCTCGAACGATCGGCGCATCGGACTCGGCATCAGCTACATTCCGACCTGGGCGCACTGCACGAGCCATACGCGCGTCTCGGCCATGCTGGTCCGTGGCGAGGATCGCTACGGCCACTTCGACGACGAACGCCGTCCGGTCGTCGAAGCGGGCCCCGAGGAGCGGGCCTGCCATGCCCAGGCCGTTTCGACCTTCCGGCAGATGAACGTCGAAGAAGCCGGCGTCCAGCGCACGGTCGTCAGGCGCTGATCAGGCGAGGCCGACCGCCCACAGCGCGAAGGCATAGGCAACCGCGACTTCGTCGAGGCGATCGAACCGGCCGGCCGCGCCGCCATGGCCCGCCCCCATATTGGTTCGCAGCAGGACCGGGCCACCTGAGGTCATGGTCGCACGCAGCCGCGCCACCCATTTGGCGGGCTCCCAATAGGTGACGCGCGGATCGGTCAGGCCCGCCATGGCGAGGATCGCGGGATAGGGTTTCGCCTGCACGTTCTCGTACGGCGAGTAGGACAGGATGGTGCGGAACGCCGCCTCGTCGGCGAGGGGATTGCCCCATTCGGGCCATTCGGGCGGCGTGAGCGGCAGCTTGTCGTCCAGCATGGTGTTGAGGACGTCGACAAACGGCACCTCGGCCACGATGCCGGCGAACAGCTCGCCCGCACGGTTGGCGACCGCCCCCATCAGCATGCCGCCGGCGCTGCCGCCGTGCGCCACGATGCGCTTGGCCGAGGTGTATTTGCGGTCGATCAAGGCGCGGCCGGCGGCGGCGAAGTCGTCGAACGTGTTGGTTTTCTTCTCGCGCTTGCCGTCGAGATACCACGACCATCCCTTGTCCGCGCCGCCCCGGATATGGGCGATGGCGTAAACGAAACCGCGATCGACCAGTGACAGGCGATTGGACGAGAACGAGGCCGGCATTGCCATGCCGTAGGAGCCGTAGCCATAGAGAAGCAGCGGCGCACGGCCATCGAGGGCGAGGTCGCGGCGATGCAGGATCGAAACAGGCACGTCTGCGCCATCGTGGGATTTCGCCATGATGCGGGTCGTCGTATAGGCGGCGGGGTCGTGGCCCGACGGGATCTCCTGCCGCTTGCGCAGGGTCCGCGTGCGGCTGGCCATGTCGTAGTCCCAGACCTCCGCCGGCGTCGTCATCGAGGAATAGGCGAAGCGCAGGGTGGTGGTGTCGAACTCGTAGCCGCCCACGATATCGAGCGAATAGGCCGCTTCGTCGAAGGCGATCGTGTGCTCACTATCGTCCCGCAGATCACGGATCACGATCGAGGGCAGTGCATTGGCGCGCTCCAGGCGCACCAGATGACCGGCGAAGAGGTCGAGCCCCAGCAGATAAACGCCCGGACGATGCGGGATGAGCTCGCGCCAATTCTCGCGACCGGGCGACGACAGCGGCGCGGTGACGACTTTGAAATCGATCGCGCTGCCCTCATTCGTCAGGATGAAGAGCGTGTCACCCTGATCGGCAACGCCGTAGCGCACGCCCTTTTCCCGCGGCGCGATCAGGCGCGGTTGCGCTTCCGGCTGCGAAAGGTCGATGAGCCGCTGCTCCGACGTGTCATGGTCGCCACCGGAGACGACGCAAAAGCGGCCGCTCGCGCTCTCGTGGATGTTCGTGAACCAACCCGGATCCTGCTCCTCATAGACAAGAACGTCGTCGGACTGCGGCGTGCCCAGCCGATGGCGGAAGACCTGCAATGGCCGATGATTGTCGTCCAACCGGACGTAGAAAAAGAACGAAGAGTCCCGGCCCCAGACGACGCTGCCGCCGGTCTGCTCGATGACATCGGGCATGTCCTCGCCGGTCGCCCAGTGCCGGACGCGGATGGTGAAGTATTCCGAGCCGCGCTGGTCGGCACTCCAGGCCTCGAGCTGGTGGTCGGGCGAATGGCGCGTGCCGCCGAACTTGAAGTAGCCGGAGTCCTTGGCCAACGCGTCACCGTCGAGGGCAAGCTGGAAGTCGCTGCCGTCCCTGGGCACGCGGCCGATCAAGGCATGCTGGCCGCCCTGCCGGTATTTCCAAAGATAGGCGTAAGGCCCATCGGGCATCGGTACGCCCGAATCGTCCTCCTTGATGCGGCCGCGCATTTCCGCGACCAGCGTCTTCTGCAGCGCTTCGGTGGGGGCGAGAATGGCTTCCGTGTAGCGGTTCTCGGCCTCCAGATATGACCGGATGTCCGGATCGAGGCGCGACGGATCACGCAGCACTTGCTGCCAGTTCTCGTCCTTCAGCCAGGCATAGTCGTCCGTGAGCGCAACGCCATGCAGCGTCCGCCGCGAGGGACGCCGCGGCGCGAGCGGAGGTGCTTCCAAGAGACCCTCAGTAGTTACCGACGGCCTTCACCGCAGGCTTGCCCGGCGCCGGCGCTGCGGTCTTGCCCTCGACCAGGCCGCGCATCTCGGCGCCCTTGGTGTCCCACCAGTCGGCGAGGATGCGCACGTCCCAGCCAATGCAGAAATGCTTCACGCCCATCTTGAGGTACTTTTCCGCGCCCGACGGATCGCGTAGCTCGACGCGCGGATGCAGGCCCTTCTTCAGCGCCATCTCGATCGTCTTCTTCTCGGCGGCCAGCACCTCGGGATCGTTGTATTGCGCGGGCTTGCCGATGCTCATGGAGAAGTCCGACGCGCCGAACTGCACCATGTCGATGCCCGGCACCGAGAGGACAGCGTCGAGGTCGTCCACGCACGACTTCTTCTCGACCATGATGGCGATCACGACATCGTTCAGCGCATCGACGTAGACGGGCTGGCCGCCTTCGCGCACCACGCCCACGTCGCGGCGCATGCCGACGCCCAGCAACCCGCGGCCGCGCACGCCCTTGGCCATCGTCGTCTCGGCGCGCACGGCGTTCACGGCGGCCTTGGCGTCCTCGACCGTGCGTATGTCGGCGAACAGGACGCTCTGGAAGCCCGAGCCGATCGCGCGCATGGCCTGGTGCGTGTACTGCGTCTGCTCGATCTTGATCATGCCGCCCAGCCCCGCCACCTCGAAGGCGCGGCCGAGATTGTCGAGATCGTGCATGTCGAACGGGGCGTATTCGGCCGTGAACTCGACATAGTCGTACTGCCCCGAATGGCCGATAAGCTCGACCAAGGTGGGCCAGCAGGAGAGGATGTGGGTGCCGACGGTCGGCTGTCCGGCGTTGAGACGTTCGCGAAGCAGGTTGCGGCGCATGGCGATTCCCCGGTAAGTGCGGTTGGCGTCAGTCTCGCATTTTGCGTCGGGGGAGTGCCAATGTTTCCGTCCAAGGATCAGCTCACGATCTGTTTTGCGCACGCGGCCTATCAGATGAAGAAACGGTTTGACGCGCGCCAGACCGGCATCAGGAATTTCGAGGTCCGGGCCTACGACGACTTGCAGAAGCGGGTCGGCGAGGCCGATGTGGTCGTGGTTTCCGGCATGTGGAAGAACGACCTGATCGCGCACGCCCCCAAGCTGAAGTTCATCCAGTCCATCAGCTCAGGCATGGACCAGTATTCCAGGGAGCAGCTGGGCGCAAAGAAGGTGCGACTGGCGAGCGCCGCCGGCGTCAATGCCCGGGCGGTGGCCGAGCACGCGATGTCGCTGATCCTGGCCGTGGCGCGTCGGCTTCCCGAGGCGCGTGACAATCAGCACAAGAAGATGTGGCGCGGCATGATCGGCGATCTTGCCGAGCGCGAAGACGAGCTGGGCGGCAAGACGCTGCTGGTGGTCGGCATGGGCCGTATCGGCAGCGACCTCGCCAGGCTCGCCAAGGCCTTTGACATGAAGGTGGTCGGCATCCGGCGTGATCCGGCGCAGGGCGCCAATGGCGCGGACTCCATCCACGCGATGGCCGATCTGGTGAAGCTTGTCCCGCAGGCCGATTTCGTCGCGCTCACCTGCGCGCTCACGCCGGAGACCACCGGGCTCATGAGCGCGGCGGCTTTTGCGGCGATGAAGCCGTCGTCGGTGTTCGTGAACGTGGCGCGCGGCAAGGTCGCGGACGAGGCGGCGCTGATCGAGACGATGAAGGGCGGCAAGATCTGGGCCGCGGCACTCGATGTCACGGCCGACGAGCCTTTGCCGGCGGCATCTCCGCTCTGGACGATGCCCAACGTCTTCATCACGCCGCATACGGCCGGCGAAACCCGCCGCTACGAGGACAACGTGATCGACATCCTGATCGAGAATCTCGAGCGCCTGTGGCGCGGCGAGACAGCCTTGCGCAACCAGGTTCTCTGATCGAAGGTTGCGCAGGAGGAATCGACGTGGCCATTGCAGATCCAAATCGCACGATCCTGACGGGCGAGAACCCTTTCATTCGTCTCAGCACGCGCGACGGCGATGCCAATTCGACCGATGCCAGCTTCTGGCGCATCCTGTTCTGTCCGGCCGGACCGGGCCATGTGCTCTATCTCAAGAGCGAGCTCACCGATGGGCTCTGGCGCATCTATTCCGACAACATTGCTATGGCGCGCTGGCTTCAGAAGACGGTGCAGGGCATGCTCAATCCAGAGCTGAAGGATCTCACGATCCCGGTGACCGACGCCTCTTTCACGAAGTCGGGCGATCCGCGTTATTTCTGGACTGAGCACGTTTCGGCGACGGACGCTGAGATCGCGCTTACCTGGCACGATATCGGGGAGCCGCTGCTCATCCACACGCAACCCAACGCGCAGCCCAATCCCAGGCCCTACGGCGTTTGCACCCTGCTGGTACCAGCGCTGGCGGCGCGGCTGACGCTGAACGGCACGCAGGCCAAGGGCCAGCCCTGGCCGCGCGAACGCGAGGGCCAGCCTTTCAGCACCTGCGCGCTCGCCTTCTCGGAGAGCTGGACCGAGCCTCGCTAGGTCGCAGGCGCGAAGCCGCCGGCTTGGGCAAGCAGCGTGTAGCTCTTGCGGCGCACTGCTTCGTCGTGGGTCCAAGTGACGACGGCCATTTCGTCGACGCCGACGCGGTCTTTCAATTCGACGATGCGCGCCATGACGTCGGGACCGGTGCCGACGAAGCTGTCTTTGCGTAGCTGTTCCATCTTCGCCTGCTCAAATGGCGCCAGCGTCGCCGTGGCGGCAACATCTGGCGCCACCAATGGCCCCAGCAAACCCTTGTCGCGATTGATGCGCGAGAGCGCCCGCGGCGTGAGGTGGTATTGCGCGTCTTCCATGGTGTCGGCCGCAAGCGCCCATACGCAGAGCGCCGAATGCGGCTCGGGATGGCGCGCGCTCGGTCGATAGTTTTTCTTGTAGAGCTCGATCGCACGCTCGCCTCCAGCGCCATCGCTGAAGAACCAGGCGTAACAGTAGGGCAGGCCGAACAGCGCCGCGACTTGCGCACCGTAGTCGGAGCTGCCGAGAATCCAGACTTCGGGAGAGGTGGGTGCGTTTGGATAGGCCTTCACGGCCGCGAACGGATGGCCCTGCACCAGGGGCTCGTTCTGTACCCAGGCCATCAGGTCGCGCACGTCGGCCGGGAAATGCTCCGGTCGTTCGTTGGCGGCAGGATTGAGGGCAAAGGCCGTGCGTCCGTCCGAGCCCGGTGCGCGGCCGAGCCCCATGTCAATGCGGCCGGGCGCCAGCGCGTCGAGCACGCGGAACACCTCTGCCACCTTGAACGGCGAATAGTGCGGCAGCATGATCCCGGCGCTGCCGATGCGGATGCGCTCGGTCGTGGCGGCAATCGCGGCCATCACGATCTCCGGCGCGGTGCCGACAATGGTGGGATGGTTGTGGTGCTCCGACACCCAGAAGCGGTCGTAGCCCAACTGCTCGCAATGTCGGGCGAGGGCCACGGTGTCGCGGATCGATTGTTCGTGCGGACGGCCAGCAACGGCGACCGACTGGTCGAGAACGGAAAGACGCATCGGGCAGGGAACTTAAGTCCAGATCTTCGGTTGTCCACCTGTCCCCGGAAGGAGGCTGCCATGTCCAAGGCCCCGTGCCGCGTCGTCGGGATTGACCACATCTCGATCAGGGTCAGCGATTACCAGAAATCAAAGACCTTCTATTCGAAGCTGTTCGGCTTCCTGGGCTTCGAGATTTCGGACGAGTACCCCGGCACGATCGGCTGGACGACCGGCAAGACGCGCTACTGGATTGCCGAAGCCGAGGGCCGCCAGGAGCACAAGATCGGCGATGTCGGCTTCCACCATTACGCCTTCGAGCTACGCAATCGCCGCGATGTCGACGAACTGCAGGCCTGGCTCGAGAAGGAGGGCGTGAAAATCGTCGACCCGGCCGACGACTATTACGAGGACTACTACGCCGTTTTTTTCCTCGATCCGGACGGTCTGAAGCTCGAAGGCATGAAATACGGTGAACTCACAGAGAAGAAGAAAAAGGCCAGGTCTTTGAAGAAAAAGGCGTAATTGTTACATTGAAATGGTTCTGCGAATGACTTGCAATTAAATCGAACATTGCCATATTGGAAACGTTCCAATCTAGAAACTCACGGAGCGTTTCATGCTGACCATCGGCGACAAGTTTCCCTCTTTCGATCTCAAGGCGGTGGTAAGCACCGATCCCAAGACCGCCTTCAAGCAGGTCGATCACAAGTCCGACGAGGGCAAGTGGAAGGTCGTCTTCTTCTGGCCGAAGGACTTCACCTTCGTCTGTCCGACCGAGATCGCGGCCTTCGGCAAGCTCAACCGCGAATTCAACGATCGCGATGCCGTGGTCTACGGCGTCTCGATCGACTCCGAATACGTGCATCTCGCCTGGCGCCAGAACCATGCCGACCTGAAGGCGCTGCCGTTTGCCATGCTGTCCGACCTCAAGCGCGAGCTCTCGGATGCGCTCGGAGTCCTGGACAAGAACGAGGGCGTGGCGCTGCGTGCGACCTTCATCGTCGATCCTGAGGGAATCATCCGCTTCGTGTCGGTGAACGATCTCTCGGTCGGTCGCAATCCGCAGGAAGTGCTGCGTGTCCTCGATGCACTGCAGACCGACGAGCTTTGCCCCTGCAATTGGCAGAAGGGCGAAGACGTCCTGAAGGCCGCTTGATCACGGAGCCGATCATGTCACTCGATCTCTTGAAAGAACGGCTGCCAGACTATGCGCGCGACCTGAAGCTCAACCTGTCGAGCCTCGCGTCCGAGCAGATCCTGAGCGAGCAGCAGAAGGCCGGCAGCTTCGTCGCTGCCGCGCTCGCCGCCAATCATGCGCCGACCACCAAGGCGGTGGTCGACGCCTTCGCGGGCCAGCTTTCGCCGGAAGCGCTCAATGCCGCCAAGATCGCGGCGGCGCTGATGGCGATGAACAACATCTACTATCGCTTCGTGCATCTCGTGCACGCACCCGACTACAAGACCTTGCCGGCCAAGCTGCGCATGACCGCGATGGCCAAGCCCGGCGTCGACAAGGTCGATTTCGAACTCTGGTCGCTGGTCGTTTCCGCTGTGAACGGTTGCGGCATGTGCCTGGAGAGTCATGAGAAGGTCTGCCGCGAGCATGGTCTTTCGGCGGAGCAGATCCAGGCAGCGGTGCGGATCGCAGCGACCGTCCATGCCGTTGCCCGCACGCTCGCTGCGGAAGAGGCGCTTGTGCCGCAGCTGGCGCAAGCCGCGTAAGGGGCGCCGAGCCTTGTAGCGTTATGGCATGCGGGCCAAACTCCGGTTTGTTCATGGATCCGGAGGACCCGCATGTCGACGACCGCTACGCAACTGAAGCCCCAGCCCACCGTCCCCGGCACCTATCAACCGAAAGGCATGCTGATCGGCGGCAAATGGGTCGGCGCCGCGTCGGGCCAGCGCTTCGCGGTCGAGAATCCCGCCAAGCGTACCGCCGTCGCTGAAGTGCCGCGGTCGGCTGCAGCCGATGTCGAGGCGGCTGTTGCGGCTGCCGAGAAGGCGTTTGCTACCTGGAAGGCGGTCGTGCCGCGTGAGCGCGGCAAGCTCCTGCTCAAGATCGCCGAGGCGATCGAGGCCCGGGTCGAGGAGCTCGCCCGCACCATCGCGCTCGAAACAGGCAATGCGCTCCGAACGCAGGCGCGCGGCGAAGCCAAGATGACGGCCGACATCTTTCGCTATTTCGGCGGACTCGGCTCAGAGCTGAAAGGCGAAACCGTGCCGCTCGGCGAGCATGTCCTCTCCTACACGCGCCGCGAGCCGATCGGCATTGTGGGCGCCATCATCCCGTGGAATGCGCCGGTGATGCTGGGCGCGCTCAAGATCGCGCCCGCGCTCTGCGCCGGCAATGTGATGGTGATGAAGGCGGCGGAAGACGCACCGCTCGGCGTTCTGATGATGGCCGACATCTGCCAGGAATTCCTGCCGGCGGGCGTGCTGAACGTGCTGACCGGCTTCGGCCAGGAATGCGGCGGGCCGCTCGCCAATCATCCCAAGATCCGCAAGCTCTCCTTCACCGGTTCGACCGAGGTCGGCAAGGTGATCATGCGTGCCGCGGCCGAACGCATCGTGCCCGTTTCGCTCGAGCTCGGCGGCAAGAGCCCGTCGATCGTCTATCCCGACGTCGACGAGGAATGGACGGTGGACGGCATCATCGCCGCCATGCGCTTCACGCGCCAAAGCCAGAGCTGCACCGCAGGCTCGCGGCTCTTCCTGCACGAGGACATTTTCGACTCCTTCCTGAACAAACTCGAGAAGAAGACGACGGGACTCAAGATCGGCGATCCGCTCGAGGAGGCGACCGACATCGGCACCATCATCAACAGCAAGCAGTACACCAAGGTCTGCAAGTACGTGCAGGACGGCCTCGACCGCTCCGACGCCAAGCTGGTGTTCGGCGGCCTGCCGCCCAAGACCGGTCCCTTGAGCGAAGGCTACTTCACTCTCCCGACCGTGTTCGCCGATCGCTCGAACGACTGGCGGCTGGCGCGCGAAGAGATCTTCGGGCCGGTGCTGGTCGCGATCCGCTGGAGCGACGAGGCCGAGGTGATCCGCATGGCCAATGACAGTCACTACGGCCTCGCTGCCTATGTCTGGACGCATGACATCGGCAGGGGCCTGCGTGCGGCCCACGCGATCGAATCGGGCTGGGTGCAGGTGAACCAGGGCGGCGGCCAGACGCCCGGCATGTCCTACGGCGGCTACAAGCAAAGCGGCATCGGCCGCGAGTTCTCGCTCGAGGGCATGCTCGACAGCTTCACGCAACGAAAGAGCGTGACGGTCAATCTGGCGGTGTGATCAAAAGAATAAAGGTCCCTCGCTCACGCTCGGGATGACACTATTGCGTTGCAAGAAATTGTGTCATCCCGAGCGTAGCGAGGGATCTTTTCCTTCAGACCGGCACCCGCCGATGAAATTCGGTCGCGCCTTGATAGGCGTGCCCGATGCGGTAGAGTAGCGCCTCGTCGAACGGGCGGCCCACCAGTTGCAGGCCGATCGGCGCACCGTTCGAATCGAAGCCACAAGGCACCGAGAGCGCCGGAACGCCAAGGGTGTTGAACGGGCGGGTGAGGCCGGTGAAGCGGCCGACCATGTTGAGCGTCGCCGGGCCGCCCTGCGCCTCGACATCCGTTTCCTCGATGGTCGGGATGGGGAAGGGAATGGCGGGCAACACGACGGCATCGACACCGTCCATCGCCGTCGCCAGGAACTCCTTCACGAAGTGCCCGCGCAGGCGCAGCGCGTCGATGTACTGCGTCGCCGGAATGAAGAAGCCCGCCTCCATGCGCGTGCGTACCTGGTTGGCATAGGCGTCGGGCGTCTTCTCGAGCCACGGCCGGTGCATGGCCGCGGCTTCGCATTTTACGATCACCTCGGCCGCACGGTAGAGCGCAGTGAAGTCGGGCAGGGTCACCGGCGTGATGCGTGCGCCGCGCTTGCCGAGAGCATCGGCTGCCGCCTGCACCGCGGTACCCACTTCCATATCGAGTGATGCGGGTCCGTCGCTCGGCAGAGCAAGTCCGATCCGAAGCCCCGACACGCTGCCGTCCAGCATCGCCTCGTAGTCGGGCACCGGCTTTTCGCTGGTTGTCGAGTCCTCCGGATCATGGCCTGCGATCACGCCGAGCAGCCGCGCATTATCGCGCACGGTGCGGGTGAGGGGGCCGACATGGTCGAGGCTCCAGGAGCGGGCGAGGGCGCCGGCGCGGCTCACGCGGCCGTAGGTCGCCTTCATGCCGACCACGCCACAGGCGGACGCAGGAAGGCGGATCGAGCCGCCTGTGTCGGAACCCAGCGCGCCATAAACCATCCGGGCGGCGACCGATGCACCCGAGCCGCTCGAGCTGCCGCCGGTGACGCGCTTGCTGTCCCAGGGATTGCGGCAATGGCCGTGATGGACGTTGTGGCCCGTCGGGCCGGCGGCGAATTCCGCCATGTTGAGGAACCCCAGCTCGACCACGCCGGCGGCGTCGAGCCGCTGCAAGACCGTCGCCGTCACGGGTGCGCGCCAGTCGCGGCGGATCGCGCTGCCGCCGGTCGAGAGTTCGCCCTTGCGGTAGTACATGTCCTTGTGCGCCATCGGTACGCCGTGCAGCGGTCCGCGTCGCCGGCCGGCGGCCAGCTCCGCATCCATGGCTTTCGCGCGCGCCAGTGCCTTCTCCTCGTCGAGCCGCAGGAAGGCATTGGTCCTGGGTTGCCAACTTTCGATGCGGGCAAGGCAGGCTTCGGTCACCGCAACCGAGGTAATGCGGCCCGCAGCGATCTCGTCGGCGACCTCGCTGAGGTCAGCGAGCGCTGGGTCGTCGTTTCTCATTTCTTTGCCTCGCGTTCCAGGAGGCTGGCGAAGGTGAACGGATCGTCGTCGAAAGTGAGCCGCTTCGCTGCGGCCTGTCGAACGGCATCGTTCAGCGTCTCGACCTCGGCCGCGAGTTCGGCGAGGCGCTTGTCGTCGTAGGTCAATCCCTGAAGGCCGGCTGCGATGCCGGCGGCTGTTCTGGTCTTGTCATCCATCGATCCCTCCTTACGCAAAAAGACGCAGCTTCAGCTCAGCGAGCCGCGCCTTGTCCTCTGCCGAGAAAGCCATGACAGCACGCGCCTTCTGGTCGAACTTCAGGGCGATGCCTTCGGCCGTCGCCGCGAGCGTTCCCGATTCGGCATCGAAGGCATAATGGACCAGCTTCAGGGTCTTATCCGCAAAATCGGCCAGCCCGCTCATGATCACGAGCAGATGTCCTGCCTGCAGCCAGGCGCGATAGGTGTGCAGCGTTTCCACGATCACCGTTCCCTCGCCGCGATCCTGCATGGCGGTGCGGTCGAAGCCGAAATGATTCCAGAGCATCGGCGCGGCATCGGAATAGCGGCCGAACATGTGGCGCGGCAGGAAGAGGCCGTTCTCGTCGCATTCGGCCGGCTTAATTACGGTACGGCCGACCGCGATCAAGCCGATGCGCTCGGCATCGGCAAGCTTGACTGGCGGAAGGGGCGGCTTGCCGACGCTGCGGGGCTCGATGCCTTTCGGCATCTCGATCCGGCTGGCCTCGGCATGCGAACGGAACGCATCGGGCCACGGCTTGCTGCTTTCGATCCGCCGTCGCGCTGTCGCGGCAAGTGCGCCGTCCGCCGGGTTGCGGATCTCGTGATAGACGACGAGAGATCGATCGCCGACCTCGACCGGTGCCGAATGGACCTCGACGGCCTCGACGATGCGGAACTCGCGCAGGTAGCGGATGTGATCTTCATTCGCGTGGACGGCGATCCCTGCGGCGCGCTGCGCGCGAGGCCCCAGGCCAAAGCGATGCAACAGATGCGCCGAGGCTTCGTGAGCGAACTCGGTGTAGAATTGCACGTTCAAATGGTCATTTTCGTCGCACTGCCAAGTGTTCACGGAAGTGGTGAGAGTCGGCAGTAAAAGGGGCGTTGGCACGTGGTGCGCTCTCTGCAACCTGTGGATGGCAGCCCCAAATGGCCGAAAAAGCCCCAGAAATCGACATTTTTCGTGCTTTGAGGGCTTGCGAGCTCGCGATTCGTGGATAACCTTGTGCCTCGTCGGCGCAAGCCTTGGGGCGTCAGGGACCGCCGGCGGAACGATAAATCAAGGGACCCCTCAACTATGGCTACCAAACCCTCAACACCTACCGTCCCGCTGTCCAAGGTCGCGGCCGAGCTGGCCGAAAAGACGGGCATGACCAAGAAGGACGCCACTGGCGCCCTCGACGAATTCATCGGCTTGGTCGTGAAGCATCTCAAGAAGGGCAACAAGGTCCGCATTACCGGCCTCGGAATCCTTCAGGTGCGCAACCGTCCGGCACGCATGGGCCGTAATCCCGCGACCGGCGAGGCGATCAAGATCAAGGCGTCAAAGAAGGTTGCCTTCCGCGTCGCCAAGGATCTGAAAGAAGCGATTTAATTCGTTACTTGTGAGATCGAGGCGGGTCTCGACCGAGGTCGGGCCCGCCTTTTTCTTTGCGCTCACGCGTCGATGTCGGGAACGACAAGTTAGTATGCGCCCGCGCTCCACATGACCACCTTCGTCGTCCTCAAGATCCTCAGCAGCCTGATCCTGCCGCCCGCGTCGCTCGCGGTCGCGGCGATCCTCTGCCTTCTGCTGCTGGTCATGCGCCGGAAACGGTTGGCCACGCTGGTGTTGCTGCTCGGGGTCGCCGAGACGCTGGTCCTGTCCTTTCCACCCGTCAGCGACGCCCTGATGGATCATCTCGAAGATCAGGCGAGGGAAGCTGCCGCCGCGACGCCGCGTTGCTGCTTCGACGCCATTGTCGTGCTGGGCGGTGGCATTGCGCCGGCGCTCCCGCCGACCCGGCTCTTTCCCGACCTGAGCGATGGCGCCGATCGCATGTGGCTCGCCGCGCGGCTTTTCCGCGACCACGCGGCGCCTCAGGTGATCGTGAGCGGCGGCGGGTTCATGGCCCGCGAGGACGAAGCGGCAACGACCGAGGCCGCCGCGATGCGGCTGTTCCTGGTCGACCTTGGTGTGCCGTCCGAGGCGATTGTTTCGGAAAGCCGTTCCCTCAATACCATCGAGAACCTCCGCTATGTTCACGGCATGGTCGGCGACAAGCGGGTGGCGTTGGTGACTTCGGCCTACCATATGCCGCGAGCGTTGCTGATTGCGGCGCGCGAGAAGCTCTCTGTTTCGGCTTTTCCGACCGATTTCCGGGGATTGGAGGAAACCCGCCCGTTCTGGGAGAACTGGTTTCCATCAGCCGACGCTCTTACGAGTTCGTTGACGGCGATGAGAGAGATCGTTGCGCTCAACTTCGACTGGCGCATCGCCGCGGAGGCCAAATGACGGGCGCCTGGCGGCTCGGCCGGCGCGCGGTGCTGGGGTTTGGCGTTGCGGCGCCGGTGTTAGTGCCGCTCGCACGCCGTCCGCGCGCGCAGGCGCTTGATCGTCTCAGTTTCAACACCGACTGGCGTGCCCAGGCCGAGCACGGCGGCTACTACCAGGCGGTAGCGGCCGGCATCTACCGCAAATACGGCATCGACTGCGATCTGAGGCCGGGCGGTCCCAGCCTCAACATCAGCCAGCTCCTGTTGGCCGGCCGCGTCGACATGATCATGTCGAACAGCTACGAGGCCGTCACCTACGTGCGAGAGAAGGCGCCGTTCGTCACCATCGCCGCGATCTTCCAGAAGGATCCGCAGGTGCTGATCGCCCATCCCGGTTCGGGCGTCACGAGCTTCGACAAGCTCGTGGGCCATCCGCTCCTGATCGGTAATGGTGGCCGCGTGACCTACTGGCCCTACCTGCGCAAAAAATACGGTCTCTCCGACAGCCAGCTCCGGCCCTACACCTTCAATTCGGCGCCCTTCCTTGCCGATCCCAAGGCCGTGCAACAGGGGTTCCTCTCTTCGGAGCCCTATTCGATCGCCGAGGTGCTGGGTAAGCCGCCCGAGGTGATGCTGATCGCCGACGCGGGCTTCGGCTCCTACCAGGAGACCATCGCGATTTCACGCCGGCTCGCGACGGAGAAGAAGGAACTGATCCAGCGTTTTGTCGATGCGACGCTCGAAGGCTGGGCGCAATACCTGAAAGGCGGGCCCGCGACGGATGCCGCGAATGCACTCATCAAGCGTGATAACCCGGACCAGACCGACGATCGCATCCGCTATGCCATCAAGGTGATGAACGAGCGCGGCATCGTCCTGTCCGGCGACGCACTCAGCGGCGGGATCGGCGCCATGAGCGACCGGCGCTGGCATGAGTTCTACGCGCAGATGGCCGATGTCGAGGTCTTCCCCAAGGGGCTCGACGTGCAGCAGGCCTATTCGCTCGACTTCGTGAACAAAGGCATCGGCAAGCCGTAGCGTCGTTGGCTGACGTCATTGTCCGGCAAGCGAAACGGCGGTTCCGCCTGGAACTTTGGCGATCTAGTCTGCGAGTGGAAGAGCGTCAGCTTGCGTTGTACAGAGGTTCGACCTCGTAGGGAGCCTACATGTACAAGGTGAATGAAGAGCACCAGATGCTGCGCGATCTGGTGAAGAAGTTCGTGGCCAACGAGCTCATGCCGCTCGAGAAGAATATTCTCGACCGCTTCGCCGCCGGTCAGCCCGCTGCGCTCTCCGACGAGGAGAACGCCAAGCTCTTCAAGCAATGCAAGGATCTCGGCCTCTGGGCGCTCGACGTGCCGGAGGAAGTGGGCGGCGCCAACTTGCCCAACGTGGCGCTGGTCGGCGTCAACGAGGAGCTGGGCTACACCTGCGCGCCCTTCACCTTTCCGCCTGACTCGCCCAACCTGCACATGCTGCTCGCGACGGCCAATCCGGAGCAGCGCAAGAAGTATCTGGAACCCTATGCTGCGGGCGAGACGGTCTCGGCCATCGCTATTTCCGAGCCCGGCGCGGGCGGCGATCCCGCCGGCATGAAGACCAAAGCCGTGAAGGATGGCGATCACTGGGTGATCAACGGCCGCAAGATCTGGATCAGCCGCATCGCCCGCGCCGATTTCACGATCGCCATGGCCGTCACCGATCCAAATCTCGGATCGCGCGGCGGTATCACCGCTTTCCTGATCGACAAGGGCACGCCGGGCCTGGTGGTTGCGCGCGCCATTCCCATGCTCGCCGGCCAGCGTACCTACGAGGTCGTGTTCGAGGATTGCCGTGTGCATGAGAGCCAGGTGCTGGGCCGCATCGGCGCCGGCTTTGCGCCGATGCAGCTGCGGCTCACCGTGCGGCGCCTGCAGATGGGCGCGTGGTGCATCGGCATGACTCAGCGCGCGCTCGACATGCTCTGTGCGCACGCCAACCAGCGCGTGACCTTCGGCCAGAAGCTCGCCGACCGTCAGGCGATCCAGTGGTGGGTGGCCGATGCCGCCACCAAGCTGCATGCCTGCCGGCTGATGGTGATGGATGCCGCGGTGAAGCAGGACGAAGGCCGCGACGTGCGCATGGAAGCGTCGATGATCAAGGTCTTCGCCACGGAGATGGCGACCGAGGTGATCGATCATGCCCAGCAGGCGTTCGGCGCCATGGGCGTGACGCAGGAATTGCCGCTGTCGCTGATGGCCCAGAAGGTGCGCACCATGCGCGTCTATGAGGGGCCATCCGAGGTGCATCGCATGGTGATCGCTCGCCGCCTGCTGGGCGCCGCACGCTGATGCCCTGGGTTGACGAAATGGTAGCCATCGCGGGATGCTTTGTCCGGCGACCAACGGAGCTTGCGAAATGACCTATACGCTCGACTCTTTCGTTAAGGATGCGCAGGCGGCACTCAAGGCCAGCAATGGGCCGGCTAGCCGCGAGCAGGTGCGCCTCCTCCTGGAGAAGCTCCTGGCCAACAAGCAGTTCGTCGACGAGGCCGTGGGACCCAGCGCGCCCATGGGCGCGCGCAAGCTCTACGAGGACAAGGACCTGGGCTTCGTGGTGCTGGCGCATTGCAACGCCAAGCCGCACAAGAGTCCGCCGCACGATCACGGCAGCTCGTGGGCCGTCTACGGCCAAGCGGTCAACCATACCGACATGAGCGAGTTCCGTCGCCTCGATGCCGGCACCGGCGCCGGAGAGGCGAAGCTCGAGCACGTCAGGAGCTATCGCCTCGAACCGGGTCATGCCGGCGTCTACGATGTGGGCGCGATCCATGCCATAGACTATCCCGAGGGCAGCCGCTTCGTGCGGGTGACCGGCCGCGACCTCGACTATGTGCAGCGGCTGAAGTTCGACACGTCAGCGGGCAAGGCGATCGCCATCGAAAGCGCGACCGCGGGTCCTGCATAGTCGCTCGGCGTCGTCAGCCGGCGCGGCGCGTTGAGCGGCCGCTTTGGCGTCTGGGGCCAGCCTATTTGGCGAAATCCTCGGCTGCGATGGCGAAGTTCAGGTTCTGCCCGGTCTTCATCTGGAAGGTTGTGATTCCCAGCAGGTGGCCCTGCAAGTCGAACAGGCCGCCGCCGGAAGACCCGGGCGAGATCGGTGCCGAGGTCTGGACAAAGTGGGCGTTCTCGATCGTGCGCTTGGACGAGACGACGCCCTCGGCCACGGTGAGTTCGAGTCCGTGCGGCGTGCCGATCGTGACGGCGCGCTCGCCGATCTTTATGTCATCGTAGGGACGTACCGTCACCCATTTCGCCAGGTCGGCGTTGGTGCGTAGCACGCAACGATCGGCCTTCTCGTTCACCGACACCACGTCCGCCGACAGTTCCTTCTTGTCGTGCACGATGGTGACGCGCGGCTTGTCCTTCACGACATGGCAGTTGGTCAGCAGCTCCCGCGCGCCGATCGCCACAGCCGATCCCATACGCTCGCCGGCATTCACCCGGTAGACAGCGGCAGAGGCCTTGTCGAAAACCTCCTCGACGCTGAGCTCCGCACCCTCGCGGACGGCGCGTTTGATGGCGTCCGTCTTGCCGACGGTGTCGGCGTTGCCGGGTGGCTTGCTGGCGGGCGATGTCCGCGACGCCGAGACGACGAAGGGATCGCCCTCCACGGCCGGCGGTGTGTCGAGCTTCGGATGTGGTAACGCCGTCGGATTGAAAGTGCGGCGGATCGAGAGGCTGTCCGGAAGGGCGGACATCAACACCTGAAACTTGCTTGCTTCACTCGTCGGAAAGTCGATACCGACCATCACAGTGCCCGACGGTCGACAGACAAAGCGGGCATATCCGGTGATGCCCCCGGACTCGCCGGCCAATGCAAATCCATCGGCGTACTGGACCTTGGTGCCACCACGTAAAACCGCCCGCAGCCGGGAGTATATGTAGTTGATGTTACCGCAGTTCAAATCGCCATAACGCACCAGGAGTGTGTAGCGCACACCCCCTTCGAAGTCGTACCACAGCGAACCGCTGTCGCTGCGCGCGGCAATAAACTTCACGAGTTTCGTGGGGACGCCGATCGAAAAACCGATCGACTTGTCCTCGAGCGTTGCCCAACCGAACATATCGCGTTGGCGCTCGCCGTCGGCGAGGAGCTCGGTGATCTGATCGTCGGGCAGGGTTTCGGTTGCGGTATGTCCGCTGGCGACTTGCCAGCTTTGGAACGCCTTGCGGAAGACGACGACGGGATCGCCTCGCTCCAACAGACTGAAATGCCCGGTCCAGATCAGGGCGCGGCGGAGATCGCTGCCCGTGATCCTGGCCTCGGGAGGCTCCTGTGCTTGAGCAGCGACGCACAACAGCGCCAAGCTGAAGGGCAGGGCACAAAGGGTTGAGCGAATAGCGGCAAGGATCGAAGGCACGGCGGGTGCTCCTCCTTCCACATATTCGCGATGGCGGCCCACCCTTGGCCAATGTCCTTTGGTATCAATCGCTTCCTTGCAGTATCAAATTTGTGCGTACTTATGCGACGGCCATCCGCATCATCGGCTTTCAGGGAGGCTCGATCATGATCAACCAGGCGATGTTCGTGTTCACCTTCGCGGCGGCGATCGGCTGCGGTCTGGTCGCCGGCATCTTCTTTGCGTTCTCTTCGTTCGTGATGGCCGCTCTCGGCCGCCTGCCGTCGGATCACGGCATCGCGGCCATGAATTCGATCAACGTCACCGTGATCAATCCGGTGTTCTTTGCGGCCTTCTTCGGCACCGCACTTCTCAGCCTGGTGCTCGCCGTTGGATCCTGGCTGTGGTGGGACCAGGCGAGCGGCAAGCTGCTCCTGGCCGCCGCCGTGATCTACCTCGTGGGCTCCATCGCCGTGACCATGGTCTACAATGTGCCGCTCAACAACGCCCTGGCCGCTGTGCAACCGGGCACGGCCGAGGCTGCCAGCCTGTGGTCCCGCTATCTCCGCGATTGGACGATGTGGAACACGGTTCGCACCGTGGCGCCGACCGTTTCAATGGTCCTCTTCATCCTGGCGCTGATCGGGCGGCAGGCTTCCGATCAGCCTTAGGAACGCCTGGACCGTCAAAGGTCCAGCGTCATTGCATTCGAGCGGCTGCCTCGGCATTGGCCTTGAGCCGGCCCTCCAGCATCGGCGCCAGTCGCTCGCGCAGTCGGGCCACGCGCTCGGTTCCCGCCTTCTCGGGTGACCCGCAGTCGAAGGGCGGCTGCGGGTCATATTCGAGGATGAGCTGGATCGACTTGGCGACTTCCTCGCCGGCCAGCTCGGCTGCGACGGTGAGCCCGAAATCGATGCCGGCGGTCACGCCGCCGCCCGAGATGCGATTGCGGTCACGCACCACTCGCTCGGCGACGGGGATGGCGCCGAAATCCTTCAGCATGTCCCGCCAGGCCCAATGGCAGTCCGAACGATAGCCTTTCAGCAGGCCCGCGGCGCCCAGCACCAGAGACCCGGTGCAGACCGAAGTGACATAGCGTGCGCCGGCCGCCTGCTTGCGCAGGAAATCGAGCGTTTCGGGATCGCCCATCAGCGCGACCTGGCCGCCGCCGCCCGGCACGCAGATCACATCGAGCTGCGGGCAATCCGCGAAGCTGGTGGTCGGCACGATCGAGAAGCCGGCGTCGGTCGGCACTGGCTCGCGCGTCTTCCAGATCATATGCAGGGTGGCGCCCGGTACGCGCGACAGCACCTGCGCGGGGCCGGTGGCGTCGAGTTGCGTGACGTTGGGATAGAGCAGGATGCCGATGTTCAGTGTTGCGGCCATGATGGTCTCCTTGTTAAGGACGGCTTTGTTTCTACAGGACCGCCGCTCGGGCGATCTTGCGATCGTGTTGCTGGCGGCGGCGTTCGCTCGCGACCCACCACACGATCACTCCCGAAATCAGGACGGAAAGCGGAAGCATGGCGAGGTTCACGATCCTCCAGCCCTCGATTTCGAGAATGGGGCCGGCAGCCAATGTCGCGATCGCCGTGGCAAGGTAGCGTATCAGCTCGGATGTTCCTTGCGTTTTGGCTCGTTCCGAGGGGCCGCAGGACTCTGCAAGGAGGGTCGATCCGGTGACGAACAGAAAGTTCCAACCGACGCCCAGGCAGAACAGGGCAAGATAGAAGGCAGGAAGACTGACCGAACTGATCGCCACGATCATGCAGACCAGATTGAGGGCGATGCCGGCAAAGACCATTCTTGGCAAGCCGAAACGCTTGATCAGGACGCCGGTGACGAAGGAAGGCGCGAACATACCGACAAGATGCCACTGAATGATGTTGGCGCCGTCATCGATGGTATGGCCGCAGGCAACGGCGGCAAGCGGCGCGGCGGTCATCACGAACATCATGACGACCGATCCGACGATGCTGCTTGCGGTCGATGCCATGAAGATCGGGGTCCGCGCAATCACGCCGATGGTGCGGTCGATGCTCTGCACACCTCCGGCGACGCTCACCTGGTGAGCTGCCAGTTCGCGATAGAAGATGGCAATCAGGAGGATGGAAACGAGGCTCAGCGCTGCGATCGCCAGATAGGAACCAGCGAACAGGACGGTGGGGATGAAGTCCTTGCTCCAGCTTGCCAGCAGGGGTCCGAAGACAGCCGCGAACACGCCTCCGGCCAGAACCGCCGAGATCGCCTTGCTCTTGTCTTCGTCGCGCACGGAATCCGATGCAGCAAGACGATAGTATTGGGCAAAGGCCTGAAACACGCCGACGGCCGCTGTTCCCATACAGAATACCCAGAAATCGGCATGGAGGACGGCCCAGAACGACACGACGCCACCCAAAGTGCCGACCATGGCGCCCAGCATGAAGCCGAGTTTGCGGCCGATGCGCTTCATCAGCATGGACGCCGAAAAGGTGGTGAAGGCGCCGGCAACAGTGATCAAGGAGAAGGGCAGGGTCGCCAGAAGCTTGTCCGGTGCCAGTTGATAGCCGGTGAGAGCGGTCAACGTCATGTCGATCGAACCCGCCGCCATGGCGAGGGCCTGGCAGACCGACAGGATCGCGACATTGCCGCGTTTGGGATGCCCTTCTGACATGCTGCCTACTTCAGGTGTGCTGCCGCCTCGTTCGCTGAAGCCGAATATTGTGCCGTTCAGTGCTGGCAGAAATGACAAAGATCGTCTATTTTCTGCCAATGGCTCGCACGCACCGACTGTTCATCCTGGCCTATGAGGGCTGCCAGCTTCTCGACGTCACCGGTCCCGCCGCCGTGTTCGGTGCAGCTAACGAGGCAGCTCGACGCCAGGTCTATGACCTTGCGATCGTGTCGCCTGATGGTGGCGCGGTTGCCACCAACAGCGGCGTTGCAATACAGACCCGTCGCTTCGGCGGTCAGCCTGACACGCTTCTGGTTGCGGGCGGCTCGCGCGGCTTGCCGGCGGTGACGGCGCGCACTGATGTGCAGCGCTGGCTGCAACGGGTGGCGCCACGCACCAAGCGCTACGGCTCGGTCTGCACCGGTGCGTTCGTGCTGGCGGCGGCGGGCCTGCTCGACGGCAAACGGGTGGCGACCCACTGGGCGAGCTGCGCCAGGCTCGCGCGACGCTATCCGGCGCTGTCGGTCGATGCCGATGCGCTCTATGTCGTCGACGGCAAGGTATGGACGTCGGCCGGTGTCACCACCGGCATCGACATGGCGCTGGCGTTGGTCGAAGCCGATCTCGGTGCGGCCACTGCCAACCTGATCGCGCGCCACTTCGTGCTCTATGCGCGCCGGCCCGGTTATCAATCGCAGTTCAGCCCGCTCCTGCAAGCCCAGACCAAAGCGGAAGCGCCGTTCGCCGATCTCATCGAATGGATGCAGGGCCACCTCGATGCGCCACTCGATGTGCCGGCATTGGCCCGTCGCGCCGGGCTCACCGAGCGCAGCTTCTATCGCAAGTTCACCGAGGCCATGGGCAAGACACCGGCGCAGTTCGTCGAACGTTTGCGGCTGGAGGCGGCGCGTACGCTGCTGGCCAAGGATCTGCCGCTCAAGGTGATCGCGGGTCGAGTCGGCCTCGGCTCCTCGGCGCGGCTGGGCGCTGCCTTCGAACGTGGCTTTGGCATGACACCATCGCTGTTCCGCGAGATGCACCGCGCGGCATGATCACATGCCGCCGCTGCCGCCCATGGTCTCGATGGTTATCGTATGGCGACGGTCCATCTCGTCGATGGCCGCCTGCTTGTTCGGGTCGCTGCTGCAAGCACAAAGCTCGACGATCAGGATGGCGAGGGTGATCAGCGGCAGAAGAGGCATGGGCTCCTCCTGATGAGATCAGGATAAGGCCGCGCTACTCCCTTTCGAGCATCACGAAATTGATAGACGCGCGTGAGGATTGGCGCTCAGGCGGTGGTCTCGATGGCCGCATAGTGGTTGTATTGCATCCGCTCCAATGACTTGTCGCCATCCGCGGTCGTGACGCAGCCGCCCAGGACCGCGACCAGGAGGAGCAGAGAAAGAAGTTTCGGCGTCATGTCGCTACCTCTGCAATCGCATGCGCAGGCTGCCGACAACCAGCGCCGTGCCGGCGAAGGCGGCACCCAACCAGAGGGCCGCATGCGCGGCGGAATTGGCCTCGCTGCCGCCGGCCGAGAAATCGAACAGGCCGAAGGTCAGTGCCACAAGCGCCGCCCCCATTGTCTGGCCGAGCGTGCGTGTGGTGGCGATGATGCCTCCCGCGCTGCCGCTGCGATCGCGCGGCACCGCATTCATCATCAACCGGTTGTTGGGCGAGGCGAAAATGCCGAAACCCGCGCCGCACAGCATCAGACGCCACATGATGTCGATGTTCGAAGGGTGCTCCGGCAGAAGCGCTGTCAGCGCGAGGCCAAGCGTCATGCTGCTGAGACCGATCGCGCCCAGGATGCCCGCGTGATAGCGGTCGGCGAGACGGCCCGCAAAGGGCGCGACGGTGGCGAGTGCGACCGGCCAGGCCGTGAGCAGGATCCCGGTGTCGGTGGCATCGCGCCCGAGCACGGTGTGGAAGAAGAACGGCAGGCTGATATAGGCCAGGCCCTGCGCCACGAAGGTGCAGCTCGAGGTCGTGATCGAGAGCGAGAAGAGCGGCCGCCTGAAGATGTCGATCGGCATCATCGGATGGGCGAGCCGGGTCTGTCGCCAGACGAACAGTGCGCCGAGGAGCACTGCACTGCCGAGTTCAGCCAGGATCACCTGCCGCGAATGTCCGTGTGCCATGCCGTCGATGCCGAAGATCAGCAGGCCGAAGGTGACGCCGGACAAGATCGCCGAGAGAACGTCGAACGGGTGGCGCACATGCACCGTGCGCGGCAGATAGCGCTCGCCCAGGAAAAAGGAGATGAGGCCGAGCGGAATATAGACCGCGAACAAGACCGGCCACGACGAAATGGTAAGCAGCGCCGCGCCAAGGCTCGGACCGGCGGCGAGCGTAGTGGCGACCACGGTAGTGTTGAAGCCGAGCCCGCGCCCCAGCATGTTGCGGGGATAGATGGCGCGCACCAGCGCCGGCTGGATGGCCATCAAGCCGGCCGCGCCGAGGCCCTGGAAAGTGCGGGCGGCCAGCAGCCAGCCGAACGAGGGCGCCAGCGCGCAGCCCAGCGAGCCGATGCAGAACACCACAAGTCCGGCGCGATAGACGTGGCGATAGCCCACGATGTCGCCCAGCGCCGCGAGCGGCAGCAGGCAGACCATCTGCGCGATCTGCGCCGCATTCACGATCCAGATCGACGTCCCGGCCGAAATGCCCAGATCGTTGGCCATATAGGGCAGGGCGAGATTGGTCATCGAATTGCTGAGCACCGCCATCGAAAGCCCGATGGTGATGGTGGCGACCGCGAGAATGCGCGATCGGCCGGGCGGAAGGCCGTCGGAGTAGGCAGCAGGCGTCGGCTTGATGGGCGGAGCTTCGGACGTCGAGTAGGGCATCGCCTATTGCATTACCGTCGGTGCATCGCCGCCGATGGTCGTGCGCTGCATCAGGCGCTTGTGCTTCACCGTATCGTAGTAAGTCGCGCGATGCAGGACGGCACGATTGTCCCACACGATCGCGTCGCCTTCGCGCCAGGCGTGCGAGAGCCGGAACTCGGACTGATCGGCGCGTGCCATCAGCTCGGTGAGAATCGCTTCACCCGTTTCACGTGGCCAGTCGACGATAAAGCCCGCGTGCGCGCCGATATAGAGGGCGCGCCGGCCGTTGATCGGATTGTCACGGAACAGCCGCTGCTTCACTGGCGGCAGCTCGGACAGGGCCTTGGCACTGAGAATGCCTTTCTGAACGCGGTTGCGCGAATATTCCAGCGCATGCTCGGCAACCAGCGGTTCGATCGTCGCCTGCAGCGCGGATGGCAGCGCCGCCCAGGCCGCGCGCATGCACAGGAATTCGGTGTTGCCCCCCTCGGGCGGGCAGACGCGCGCGGTCAGCATGGAGCAGAGCGAGGGGATGCTCTTGAACGAGGAGTCCGAGTGCCAGAAGTAATTGGCCTTCTGGTAGATCATCCGCATGTCGTCGGGCGGGATCGGTTCGCCGGTCAGGATGTCGAGGTTCGACTGGCGCGCGAACTTGGTGCCCGCCGCGGGATTGGCGCTGCCGGTGGTCTCGAGCGGACCAAAGTTTTCGCTGAACTGGATCTGCTTTTCGTCATCCATCGGCTGGTCGCGGAAGAGGAGCACAGAGTGCTCCTCGAACGCTGCACGAATCGGGCCAAACTCGCGTGGGCTGAGCGGTCGGGTGATGTCGATGCCCGAGATCTCGGCTCCGAAGAGCGGATGCAGCTTTCTGACGGTGATGGGCCCGGTGTTGCGCATTCGCGTCGCTCCGTGCCGCCTAGTCCACGATCGCCTGATAGGTGAGGACGCGAAGCTCGCGGCGGATCGGATAGGTCGAGGAGGGCATGAGCTGGGTCAGCAGCACCACCGCCATATCCTCGGCGGGGTCGCACCAGAAGGCGGTCGAGGCGGCGCCGCCCCAGGCGTATTCGCCAGGCGTGCCCACGATATGTGCCTTGGCCGGATCGATCATGACCGAGAAGCCGAGTCCGAAGCCAACGCCGTTGTAAGTCGATTCAGAGAAGCGCGGCGTGCCCATGTCGGCCATGTCGCCGTTGAGATGGTTCATGGTCATGAGTTCGACCGTCTTGCGGCCGAGCAGCCGCACGCCGTCGAGTTGTCCCTTGTTCAGCATGAACGTGCAGAAGCGGAGGTAGTCGGCCGCCGTCGAGACCAGGCCGCCGCCTCCGGAGTTGACCTTGCGCGGCTTCAGGTAGCGGCTCTTGGCTGGATCGTCGATCAGCGCGAGCTTGCCCTCCGAACTTGCCTGGTAGTTGGCGGCGAAGCGTTCGTGCTTGGCGTCAGGTACATGGAAATCGGTGTCGATCATGCCGAGCGGCTTGGTGACCTTCTCGACGAGATACTTCTCGAACGGCTCGCCCGAGATCACCTCGACCAGACGGCCGAGCACATCGGTCGAGACGCTGTAGTTCCATGCCTTGCCCGGTTGGGCGATCAGCGGAAAGGTCGCGAGCTTGTCGACGACCGCGGCGAGGCTCGTCTCGGAGGTCTGGAAATCGACGCCGTCCTTGGCGCGGTAGAGTGCATCGACGGGATTGCTTTCCATGAAGCCGTAGGTGAGGCCCGATGTATGGGTCAGGAGATCGCGAAAGGTGATCTCCCGTTCGGCCGGCACCGATTCGATCTTGCCGCGGCTGCCACCCGCGAACACGCGCATGTTCTTGAACCCCGGCAGGAACCTCGAGATCGGATCGTCGAGCTGAAAGCGACCTTCTTCGTAAAGCATCATGATCGCCGTCGAGGTGAGCGGCTTGGTCATGGAGTAGATGCGGAAGATCGTGTCGGGCCGCACCGGCTTGTTGCGCTCGACGTCGGCCTTGCCGTAGGCCTCGGCAAAGGCGAGCTCGCCCCGCCGCATCACGCAGGTCACCATGCCGGGGAGCCGTCCACTGTCGACCCAGCCTTTCATCCAGTGGCTGACGCGCGCGAGCCGCGCTGCGGAAAGGCCAACCTGTTCGGGTGCGACGAGCGGCAGCGTGTCCATGGCGATCCTCCTCTTCTCCCCGCTAGACTAGCGCAGGACGGAGAATTCCAGACACGCA
Organism: Alphaproteobacteria bacterium; assembly: GCA_017308235.1. Taxonomy (GTDB): domain Bacteria; phylum Pseudomonadota; class Alphaproteobacteria; order Reyranellales; family Reyranellaceae; genus Reyranella. The sequence goes on from JAFKFL010000015.1 coordinate 57,079, forward strand.
AAAGACGGGAGGGTGCAATGGCGAGATTGTGCGAAGGCCGGGTGGCGATTGTGACGGGCGGGGCCCGGGGTGTGGGCCGCGAACACTGCCTGATGCTGGCCGAGCATGGGGCCAAGGTGGTGGTGAACGACCTGGGCGGCGATCGCGCCGGCAAGGGCAACGATGTCGGGCCCGCTCAACAAGTGGTGAACGAGATCAAGGCCAAGGGCGGCGAAGCGGTTGCCAACGGCGACGACGTCTCCGACTGGAACGGTGCCAAGCATATGGTCGACCAGGCGGTTGAGACCTTCGGCAAGCTCGACGCGGTGGTGCTGAATGCAGGCATCCTGCGCGATCGCATGCTGGTCAACATGAGCGAGGACGAGTGGGATGCCGTGATCAAGGTGCATCTCAAGGGCACCTTCGCGCCGGCTCGCCATGCGGCGGCCTACTGGCGCGATCTCGCCAAGCAGAAGGGCGGCCCGGTCGATGCGCGCATCGTCACCACCACCTCGGTATCGGGCATCTACGGTAATATCGGCCAGACCAACTATGGTGCCGCAAAGGCTGGCATCGCCTCGTTCACTGTCATCGCCGCGCGTGAGCTCGGCCGCTACGGCATCACGGTGAACTCGATCTCGCCCTCGGCCTTCACCCGCATGACTGAGGACTTGCGGCAGTACACAGATGAGGACAAGAAGCGCCGCGATCCCCGATGGATCGCCCCGGTCGCGACCTGGCTGGTGAGCGAGCAAAGCCGTGAGGTCACCGGTCGCGTCTTCCAGGCCGGCAACGGTATTTTCGCCGTTGCCGAGGGCTGGCATAAGGGCCCCGAGGTCGAGCAGATTATGGATCCCTACCAGGCCGGCAAGGTGCTGACCGAGCTCGCCAAGAAGGCGCGCAAGAACGCCGGCATGAATGGGCTCGATCTCGATTGAGAGAGGCAAAGGAGTAGACACTGATGTTCACGATCAACCGCCGCGCACTGCTGGCGGGCGGAATGGCTGCGGCCACGTTCCCGGGGATTGCGCGCGCCGAGACCTGGCCTGCCAAGCCGATCCGCTGGATCGTTCCCTACACCGCTGGCGGGCTGACCGACGTGGTGACCCGTCTCACCCTCGAGAAGATGAACGTCGGCCAGACCTTCGTTGTCGACAACAAGCCCGGTGCCAACTCGCTGATCGGCGCGGAAGCCGCCGCGAACGCGGCACCCGACGGTTATACCTTCGTGACGGTGATTGCAGCGCATGCCGCCAACAAGACGCTCTACGCCGGCAAGCTGAAGTTCGATCCGATGACAAGCTTCGCGCCGGTGTCGCTGGTCGCGTTGGCGCCGATCGTGATCCTGGTGACCAACGATCTGCCGGTGAAGAATGTCGGCGAGTTGATCGACTACGCCAAGAAGAATCCGGGCAAGATCTCGTTCGGCTCCTCGGGTGTTGGCTCAGCAGCCCATCTCACCAGCGAACTGATCATGCAGGTGACCGGCACCCAGATGGTGCATGTCCCTTACAAGGGCACCGCGCCGGCACTGGCCGACCTTGCGTCGGGCAATCTGCAGATGCTGCTCGACGTGCCGATCGGCACCATGAGTCAGGTTCGCGCCGGCAAGGTCCGCGCGCTCGCGATGATGTCCAAGGAGCGGGTGCCCGGCGCCGACGATATCCCGACCATCGTCGAGTCGGGCGGTCCGCTGATCGAATCCTCGAGCTGGGTGATGTTCCTTGCACCTGCAGGCACGCCCAAGGAGATGACCGACCGCCTCGCCGGTGAGGTCGCGAAGGCGGTGAAGGACGAAGCGCTGCGCAAGCGTCTCGCCGAGCAGGCGGTTATTCCCGTTGGCGCCAATCCCGCCGACACAGCCAAGTTTTTCGCTGACGAAGTCGAGAAGTGGCGCAGCGTCATCACCACTGCCGGAGTGAAGATCGAGGCCTGAAACGATGCCTCAGTGATCCCGATGGGCCTCGACTGACGGGCGCAAGAACACAGTATGCTCGACCGCGACCGGCGGTCGAGCTCGACGGTCAGATGGGAGCCAGACGGGCGTCGATTTCAGGTCGCTACGCCGTGCTCATCCGTGGTGATGGCTGTCCATAGCGCCAGCAAGCCCGTCACGACGCCGACCACGATCTGGTTCGTCATCGCGCTGGTCATCATTGGGTAGCTCAGCAGGAACGGCGAAATGATGAGCCATGCCGCCAGCGCGACATTCACCCACTCCTCCCACTTGTGGAAGGCGATGAGGGTGGCCGCCGCGGCGACCGCGATGATCACGCCTACGATGAGGGCGTTCCAGGCGGGTGTGGCATCCATCATGTAGGACAGGGCCCATGGCGAAATGGCCAGCCACAAGCCGAGAACCAGATTTGCGACGTCCCGCCAATGGGCCGTCAACCTGTCACTGAACGTCGGCATGCTTTCCTCCTTGCTCTCGCACCATGGGGGCAGGGGGATGGCCAGCACGCCGTCATAGGTAAGCCGCCGGCCTTGCTGGGGTGCACGGACGACAGCAAAGCCGGCAGATGCAGCAGCGCGGCACGCCACCGGCGGATGCCCCGAGGGGCTGCCTAGGGAACTGGGTCGCTTGCCGCGGATTTCAAGGGATGCCCCGGGGTGGCTCGGCCACCTCCGGGACCCGGCGTCAGCGGAGTCTCAATTCGCGGCGAAGCAATAGAGCAGGCCGGCGCCGCCAGTTGCCACCAGGGAGGGCGCGTCGCAGGCGCGCGACGGGTGCGAGGCGTTCCACGACTTCGACGGCTCGTCGTCGCGCAGGCCTCCGCGGTCGGCATGGCCCAGCATGGCATTGCCTGCACCACTCTTGGTCCAGTTGCCGCACGTCATGTCCTTCTCAGGGGGAAAGGCGGTACCGTCCGCCTGGGTGCCGGTCAGGATGTCGTGCTGGTTGACGGTATAGAACCGGTTGGGGATCAGCTTGCCGTTTTCGGCGACGATGGTCTCGGCACTGATCTTGTTGTTGGCCGAATGCAGGTCGGCAACGCTCGCCGCGATCTGAATGCCGCGGGCGTTGACCCATGGGCCCTTGCCGATGCGGTCCTTGGCGTTGACGGCGGTGGCGCCGCCCACGGCCTGGGTGCTGAGGTAGGCCCGCCAGGTCTTGCCGCCGGCTCCCGCCTTCTCGGCGAGCGTCTGGCAATGACGATCGGCACCTTCGAGGCCACCGAGATTGGCACCCTGCGGACCACCCGTGCTGGTGACGAAGAAAGTCATGTTGGGAAATTGCGGTGGCGGTGTCTGAGCCTGCGATCCCGTGACGAGGGCCATCGTGGCGATCGTCACGGCAAGGCCGCTGCCGCGTATTGCGCTTTTCATTTCTCGCCTCCCTGTTTGGAGCCGGTATTTTGCGCATGCTACGCAGCGTGCCAAAGTCACATCCGCGTCAGGACCTCCAGCACCTTGGGCTGCGGCCAGGTCCAGCCGCAGGCGCTCTCATAAGCGCGCATGGCGCGCAGCACGAGATGGTCGGCACGCGGCGCGCCAACGATCTGGATCCCGACCGGCAGGCCGGCCGCGGTGAGGCCAGCCGGCATCGACGCGGCAGGCTGGCCAGTGAGGTTGAAGGGCAGGGTATAGGGCGCGCCCTTGGTCCAGCGCGGAAACGCTTCCGAATTGTAGAGCGTCTCAACGGTTGGTGCGGCGGTCGGCGTCACGGGTGCTAGCAACAGATCGTATTTCCGATGCCACAGCGCGAGCTCGCGCGCGAGCCGCGACCGCGCCTCGTAGGATTTGGCGTAGTCGGCCAGTGTGATCGTCAACCCCTTCTCGGCGGCAGCGCGGAAACCAGGATCGAGCTTGCCGTGGAGCTGGCTCGGGATCTGGCGCAGACGGGTGGCGAAACTGCCGATCCAGAGCGGCTCGAAGGAGAGCTGCAATGGCTCGATCAGCGGCCCGACTTCTTCGACGTGCGCGCCCAGCGCTTCGAAGTGCGTGGCCGCTTTTGCCACCAGGTCGCGCACCTCGGGATCGGCTTTCACGTGGCCAAGATCGAGACTGAGCCCGATCCTCCAGCCGCGCACGCCACTGTCGAGGCCGACCGTATGGTCACGCGGATCGGGCGGCAGCGAGCGCCAGTCGCTCGGATCGGGACCGGCGGTAACGTTCAACGCCAGGGCAGTATCGAGCACGCTGCGCGCCAGCACGCCCTGGCTCACGACGTCGGCGAACGGCGCATCCGCAGGATACTGGGCGATGCGGCCGAATGACGGCTTCAGGCCAACAAGGCCGGTATGCGCCGAGGGGATGCGGATCGAGCCGCCGCCATCGTTGCCGTGGTTGAACGGCGCCACTCCCGCCGCGGTCATCGCCGAGGCCCCGCCCGACGAGCCGCCGGGCGAGTGAGCGAGGTTCCAGGGATTACGGGTCGTTCCTTGCAGGGGAGAGTCAGTCAGCGCCTTCCAGCCGAACTCGGGTGTCGTCGTCTTGCCCAGGATCGGCATGCCGGCGGCACGCAGCCGCGCGACCACCGGTGCATCTTCCGCCGCTTGTGTCTCGTCGGTGGCCTGCGAGCCGTACCGCGTCGGCCAGCCTTTGACTGTCGTCGTATCCTTGATCGATGTCGGCACGCCGTCCAATGGCGAGACGGGCTTGCCCTTCATCCAGCGCGCCTCGGATGCCCGCGCCGCCTCGAGCGCGCCTTCGTGATCGATCACGACGAGAAAATTGAGATGCGGTTGCAGCCGATCGGCCCGCGCCAGGATTTGCTTCGCGACCTCAACCGGTGAAAGGACTTTTCGGGAATAACGCCGGCCGAGCTCGGCGGCGGACTCCCATATGAATTCGTCGGACATGCTTATTCGTTCATCCTATTGCGGCAATATGTTTCGAGTTTCGGCTGGGCATCACGTCGCGTCGAGCGCTTGATGACGGAATGCTGATGGAGTGTTCGACTGTCGAAAATGTGTTGGCCTCAGCCTGTTCTGGAATGCATTCGCCCCTTAAGCTCGCCGTCCAAGCGAGGAGGGGCAAGCATGGTTGAGTTGAAGCTGGGCGCCGCCACCGTCACCCGTGTCGAGGAAAGCTACGAGCCCAACTTCGAGGCCCAGAAGTTCTTCGCCAACTGGAATGCCGATGTGGTGCGCGAGCACGGCACATGGCTTTCGCCTAACCATTACGACGAGGCCTCGGGCTTCCTGAAGCTTAGCGTCCATAGCTGGCTGATCAAGATCGGCGGAAAGAAAATCCTGATCGATACCTGCGTCGGCAACCACAAGCCCCGGGCCTATCGGCCGAAGTGGCATATGATGGAGACCAATTATCTCGAGCGCCTGGCCGCCGCCGGCGTAAAGCCTGACGAGATCGACATGGTGATGTGCACGCATCTGCATGTCGACCATGTCGGCTGGAACACGCAGCTCGACAACGGCCGCTGGGTGCCGACGTTCAAGAACGCGAAATACGTCTTCAGCCGCGAGGACTACGACTTCTATCAAAAGATGGATGCTGATCCCGAGAAGGGGCCGGCGAACGGCGGCTCGTTCCGCGATTCGGTGCTGCCCGTTGTCGAGGCCGGTCTCGCGCAGATGGTGACGGGTGCGGCGTCTCTCGACGAGAGCTTGAAGGTCGAGCCGGCGCCCGGCCACACGCCCGGCACCATCGCCATCAAGTTTGAATCAAGGGGCGAGAAGGCGCTGTTCTGCGGCGACATCCTGCACCACGCAGTGCAGGTCTATCATCCTGAGTGGAACAGCTTCGCCTGTCTCGATCAGGACAACGCACGCAAAAGCCGGAAGGTGGCGCTGGAACATTGCGCGGGCACGGGCGCGCAGCTGATGCCTTGCCATTTCGGTGCGCCCTTCACCTGCCACATCGAGTCCAAGGGCGGCGGCTTCGCGCCGCGCTTCGACGGCAATTTCTGACCGGGCTTTTCCAGAAGGAGGAAATCGTGATCTATGAAATGCGCGTCTATCGCTGTGTGCCGGGCCGGTTGCCGGCATTGCTCAATCGCTTCGCCAACATCACGCTGAAGCTGTGGGAGAAGCACGGCATCAAGCAGGCGGGCTTCTTTACCACGCTGGTGGGCGAGTCGAACCAGGAGCTGACCTACTTCCTGCAATGGGAGTCGCTTGCCGACCGTGAAAAGAAGTGGAATGCCTTCGCGGCCGACCCGGAATGGCACGCCAAGCGCGCCGAGACCGAGAAGGACGGCCAGATCGTGGCCAACGTCGCCAACCAGTTCCTGGCGCCGACGGCTTTTTCGTCGGTGAAGTGACAGATCGGGATGGCAAGGGGCGGGCCAAGCTCGCCTCTTTTGTCATTCCGCTTTCAGCCCCGCCTCCCTGGCAAGCCGGGTCCATTTGGCGAGGTCGGCCGCCACGTAGGCGGCGAATTCGACCGGCGTGCCGAATTGAGGATCGGCGCCGAGATCGGCGAACTTCCGCGCGACGTCGGGCGAGCGGATGGTGGCGTCGACGGCGGTGTGCAGACGCTCGACCAGAACCGGCGACGCCCCCGCGGGCAAGAAGATGCCGTAGGAGATCGCCGCCTCATAGCCCGGCAGGCCTGATTCGGCGATGGTCGGAATGTCGGGAGCGGCTGCCGAACGCGTCGTCGAGGTTTGGCCGAGCACGCGCATCTTGCCCGCCTTGACGTGCGGCAGCGCCGTCGAGAGGCCGCCGAAATAGAGATCGACCTGACCCGCCATGAGGTCGGCCATCGCGGGCCCGCCGCCTTTGTACGGCACATGCACGATGTCGACGTGGCCCAACGACTTGAAAAGCTCGAGCGCAAGATGCGTGGCACCGCCGGCGCCTGCAGAGGCGCCGTTCAGTTTGCCGGGCCGGTCGCGCGCCAGCTTGAGAAGCTCGGCGATATTTGCTGCTGGCAGGTCGTTGCGTACGACCAACAGCATGGGATTGATTCCGACGGGCGCCACCGCAGCGAAATCGGTGCGCACGTCGAAGGGCAGATTTGGATTGAGCGCCGGCGCAACGGTGGTCGAGCCATTCGAGGCCAGCATGAAGATGCTGCCGTCGGCGGGTGACTTGGCGACCGAGGCGGCAGCGATCTCGCCGTTGGCGCCGGCACGGTTCTCGACAATGACCGAGCGTTTCAGCCTCTCGCCGATGCCGGGCGCCACGAGGCGCGCCAGCAGATCGTTGGGTCCGCCGGGCGGAAATCCCACGACGAAGCGCAGCGGCTTGTCGGGAAAATCCACGTCCTGAGCGTGGGCGCGAGAATCGGCATTTGCCGTCACTCTAAGCTCATTCGCCTGGTGGAGGAATAAACGCCGCCGGTCGCGAAGGGCCTCATCTACGTCCTGCCTTACGGCGGGAGCGGTGAAGGGCTAAGCTGCTACGCGCGCGCGGGCTGGATCCCCGCCAACGGCGAGGCGTACTGGGCGAGACGCTTGCGGTCGGCTTCCGGCCGGATGAACAGCAAGCCGATGACGCCGCCTGCCAGCAGCAGGAAGCCAAAGATCACGTAGCCCTCCTCGTAACCTGCAACAGGATTGGCTGCGTTCTGGATGATCGAGCCCATGATCAGCGGAGCGAGCACACCGGCGAAGGTCACGAACGAGGTGGTGATGGCGAGCATGCCGGCGCGCTGGGCGTGCGGGGTGAGCTCGCTCACGATCATCGGGAGGACGACGTAAATCGTGCTGCCAATCGCCGAGCCAAATACCAGGAAGGCAAGCTTGAGATCGGGCGTAGGCATGCTGCCGACGAAGGGCAGTACGCAGCCGCCCAGCACGACCGTGCTGCAGGCTAGCACGCCGCGACAGAGGCGGCTCGACACGCCGTTTTTCTTCAGCCGTTGCGAGATGGCGCCGCCCACCAGCAGTACGCAGGCGCCAAACACCCAAGGGATGGCGGTCAGGTTGCCGCCGACCTTCTGGCTGTAACCCAATCCGTCGACCAGGTAGGACGTGAACCAGGTAAGACCGAGCGCCAGGCCCCAATAGCTAGCGAAGCCCGCAAGACAGGCGGCGACGATGCTGGGGCAGGTGAGGAGATAGCGATAGGGAATGCGCTCGTTGGCATCGGCGGCGTTGGACACCGGTTTGTCGACCAGGGTGCCTTCCTTGCCGAACAGGACCCAGAGCACCGCCCAGACGAGGCCCGCAATGCCGAGTGCGCCGAATGCCCAGTGCCAGCTGTAGGTACGGATGATCCAGTTGAGGATGGGAACAGCCAGGATCACGCCGAAGGCCGAGCCTTGGGCGATGATGGCGGTGGGCAGGCCGCGCAGCGAGTCGGGAAACCACTTGTAGACCGCGTGCGTGGCCACGGGAGCGGCCGGGCCTTCGCCTGCACCGAGGACGACGCGGCAGGCGATCAGCACTTCGAGGCTGATCGTGCCCAGCATCGGAAACTGCACCAGCGCCCAGATGATCGCCATGACCAGGAGCGTGTGTTTTGCCTTCACGCGATTGGTGATGAGCCCTACCGCAATGGCCGAGATCGCGAACAGGAAGAAGAACGACGAGCCGATCAGCCCGAACTCGCGATCGCTCAACATGAGGTCCTTGCGGATGGGGGGGCCGGCAAGCCCGACCACGACCTTGTCGGCGAAGTTTATCAACATGAAGACGAACAAGAGCCCGGTAATTTTCCAGGCGCCCTTCAGCGGGCGGTCTTGAGCTGTCACTTGGTGTTACTCCCTCGGCCCGCTCTTCCAGACTCGACTGTCATTAAGACAGGGCATCTCGCCCGCTTGCAAGCGCAGACACGAAAACGTGCATGCCGCGAGATGCAAATGAAAAGGGCGCCCGTCAGGGGCGCCCTTCCGAAGAATGCGTCGAACGTTCAGCCCTTGATGAGCGGGCACTTGCCTTCGTTCATCGGACGGTAGGCCTTGTCGCCCGGCACAGTGGCGATCAGCTTGTAGATGTCGTCCTTGCCCTTGGACTCCGCCGGCGACTTCACCTGGAAGAGGTACATGTCGCGGACCAGCCGGCCGTCCTCGCGCAGCTTGCCGTTCTTGGTCATCATGTCGTTGACCGGCATCTCGCGCATCTTGGCCATCACCGCCTTGGCATCGTCGGTGCCGGCCGCCTGTACGGCCTTGAGATAGTGCAAGGTCGAGCTGTAGACGCCGGCGGTCAGCATGCTCGGCAGCTTGTCCTTCTTGGCGCGATAGCGCTTGGTCCAGGCGCGGGTCTCATCGTTCAGGTCCCAGTAGAAAGCCTCGGTCAGCACCAGACCCTGCGCAACCGGCAGAGTGAGCGACTGCACGTCGGTGGCGAAGACCAGGAGGCCGGCCAGCTTCTGGCCGCCCTTGACGATGCCGAACTCGCCGGCTTGCTTGATCGAGTTGATCGTGTCCTGGCCGGCATTGGCGAGGCCGATCACCTTGGCTTTCGAGGCCTGGGCCTGCAGCAGGAAGGACGAGAAGTCCTGCGTGCTCAGCGGATGGCGGACGCTGCCCAGCACCTTGCCGCCCGCGGCCTTCACCACCGCCGTGACATCACGCTCCAGCGCATGGCCGAAGGCATAGTCGGCGGTGAGGAAGAACCAGCTGTCGCCGCCGGCCTTCACCATCGCGTCACCCGTCACATGGGCCAGCGCATAGGTGTCGTAGACCCAGTGGGCGCCGGTTGGCGAGCACGCCGGTCCCGTGAGATCGGCCGAGGCGGCGCCGGTGTTGATGTCGATCAGGCCTTTTTCCTGGCTGATCTTGCGTACCGCCAGCGCCACGGACGAGGTGCCGAGACCGGTGATCATCTTCACGCCCTCGACGTCGTACCATTTGCGCGCGATGGCGGCGCCAACGTCGGGCTTGGTCTGGTGATCGGCCGACAGGATCTCGATCGGACGGCCCAGCACCTTGCCGCCGACATCGTCGATGGCGAGCTGCATGGCCTCGACTTCGCCGGCGGTCAGGTCGCCGTAGACGCCGGAGAAACCCTCCATCACGCCGATCTTGAGGGGCGCGGGGGTCTGGGCCTGGGCGATGACGGCGAGGCCCGCGACCGCGAGGCCCACGCCAGCTGCCAGCGCCGCCCCGAGCCGGGCAACGTTCGTGATTTTCATGTTCTTTCCTCCCTGAGGCGGCCAGGCCGCCGAGGCGCAAACTTAGCGCCCCGCAGTTCGATATGCCAAGCGCACCCGTGTCGCGGTGCCAGGGCCGCCAGGATCATTCCTTGATCAGCGGGCAATTGCCTTCCTTGAGCGGACGATAGGCCTCGTCGCCCGGCACGGTGGCGAGCAGCTTGTAGATGTCGTCCTTGCTCTTGGACTCCTCAGGCGACTTCACCTGGAAGAGGTACATGTCGCGGACCAGCCGGCCGTCCTCACGCAGCTTGCCATTCTTGGTCATCATGTCGTTGACCGGCATCTCGTGCATCTTGGCCATCACCGCCTTCGGGTCGTCCGTGCCGGCCGCCTGCACCGCCTTGAGGTAGTGCATCGTGGCGCTATAGACGCCGGCCGTCGTCAGGTTCGGTAGCTTGTCCTTCTTGGCGCGGAAGCGCTTCGTCCAGGCGCGAGTCTCGTCGTTCATGTCCCAATAGAAGGCTGTGGTCAGCACCAGGCCTTGCGCCACGGGCAGGCCGAGCGACTGAACGTCGCTTTCGAAGACGATCAGGGCCGCGATGCGCTGGCCGCCCTTCACCACGCCGAACTCGGCCGCCTGCTTGATGGCGTTGACGGTATCCATGCCGGCGTTGGCGAGGCCGATGATCTTCGCCTTGGAGCCCTGGGCCTGCAAAATGTACGACGAGAAATCCTGCGTGCTCAGCGGATGACGGACACCGCCCAGCACCTTGCCGCCGGCAGCCTTGACGATTTTGGTGCTCTCCTCTTCCATCGACTTGCCGAAGGCATAGTCGGCGGTGATGAAGAACCAGGTATCGCCGCCGTTCTTCACGATGGCATTGCCGCTCACGTGCGCCAAAGCGTAGGTATCATAGACCCAATGGGCACCGGTCGCCGAGCATGCCGGTCCCGTGAGATCGGCGGTCGCCGAACCGACGTTGAGATCGATCTGACCCTTTTCCTGGGCCACCTTGCGGACCGCGAGGCCGACCGACGAGGTGTCGAGCCCGCTGATCATCCTCACGCCCTCATCGTACCAGCGGCGGGCGATGCCTGCGGCAACGTCCGGCTTGTTCTGGTGATCGGCCGATACGATCTCGATCGGACGTCCCAGCACCTTGCCGCCCATATCATCGACGGCAAGCTGCATGGCTTCGGGCTGACCCTGGGCAACGTCGGCATAGACACCCGAAAGGCCTGCCAGCACGCCAATCTTGAAAGGCGCTGGCGCCTGTGCCTGGGCGATTACCGTCAGCCCCGCGACCGCCAGACCCGCGCCGGCCACCAGGACGGCCGCCGCTCGAGCGACATTTGAAATTCTCATAACCAAGCTATCTCCCCACGCAACGTCACAGTGTTGCTGCCATTTAGCGTCACTTCACAGCAGGTGCCAAGCGCGTTGCCGACGCACCGGTTCTTCAGGGAGCCCGGGTCGATACGTTGGCGTTGGAGCGGAGATCCGAGGAGGGGGATGGGGCGGTATCGGTCTCGGCACGTGGCGGCCGGCTCAACAAAATCCAGCTGTCGCTCTCAGCCTTCTGGGGGAAATGGAGGTCGAGATAGGGGCGGTAGGTGGCCAAGGCCTGTTGTGTCCACGGGCTGAAGGTCGAAAATTTCGGAATAAGCACGCTGTCGGCGTCTGAGAAAAGCTGTTCGGGATCCGGCACGGGCGCGCCCGGCCCCGACCAGAGATTACCGCCCCGCGGCGGCGCCAGGCCGAGCATGAAGGGGAACGGATTGACCTGGTCGAGAACCACGATCCGGTCGTGGCGGCCAGGCGCCTTGCGAAGAAAGTCGACCGCATTGAGCAGCGTCTCGACATATTCGCTGGGCGACAACTCATAGCGAGGAGCAATGGCGCGCGCCCGATTGAGCAGGTGATAGTCCGATTGCGTGCCGGCAAAGGCGGCGAGCAGGCCCGGCGTCTCCTTCGGAACGGCAAGACCACGTAGATTGGTGCTCTCGACGGTCGCCGTCGTGTGGTGCATCGCCTTGAGATGATAGCCGGTAAGGCTCGCCGTGGAGGCGCCGATGCTGAGAACGGGAAAAACCAGCAGCGCCGCCAGCAGTCCAACGCTTCCGCCATGGAGCAGCTTCAACCGGCGTTCGCGCAATACGGCGTAGAACAGGAAAGCGATAACGACGGCAACCGGCAGGTTGTGGGTTTGGGCATTCTGCGACAACAGCGCCGCGCCGGCCGCGAGGATGAAGCCGGTGGCGACCGGCAAACGCAGGGGCGCATCTCCCCGTCGCCACATCCACAGAGCGACGGCGAAGCCCGCGAGATAAGGGGCATATTCGCCGGCATGCGCCAGGAAATTGTTGATGTGGTCGGCCAATACGTCACGCGCCTGTCCGGCGTCGGCCGCTGCGACCAGGTCGGACCAGTAAGCGCGATTGAAGGGCGAAATAGCCAACGCGACAGCAGCGATCGCCAGGATCATCCAGCCATAACGCGCTTTGCGGAGGTGAGGACTGACGAGCGCCGCGACGGGGAGCGCCGCGATCCCCATCAGGAAATAGGTCATCTTGAGATAGAACATCGCTGCCAGCAGCGCAGCTGCCACCACGATGTCCAGAGCATCGCCCCAACGCCGCGGCTGCGGCGGTTGGAACAGGATCAGGAAGAGGATACTGACGCAGCTCCAACCATATCGGTTGTACGACATGGCGAAGGAATAGGCGTTGGGATTGTCGCCGACATTGGCGGGCATCAGCGAGAGCAAGCAGACGAAGGCGATGAAAATCGCGGCAGGCAGAGCCGGCAGTCGTCGCCAGGCGGTGCTTGCGGCGGCCACAAAGAGCGCCGCCGCCATCACCACGGCGCCGACCAGGAAGGCGTGCGGCCCTACGCCGACGAGATCGAAGCCGATATCCGTCAGCAGGAAATTCAGTTCGCCAACCGGATCGTGGAAGTCGACGTGAGCGATCTGGCCGAGATGAAGGTGCCAGGCGCCGGCAAGATTGAACAGCAAGTCCCAGGTCATCTCGCGGGACAGGACGACTGGAGGCGACAGCACCGCCCAGCCAGCGACCGCAACCGGAATCGCCGCCAGCACCAACATCCACATCGGCGATACGGCTGACACGAGCCACGCAAAAAGAAGACGGCCCGCCATTGGATCAGCCAAGGCGCTTCCGTGCGACGGCTCTCGCTGGCCAGCCGCCATCGTCATATTTTGCGCCCTTCCCCTCTGGTCGACCGACCGAAGATGACCCCTGCTGATTGGGTACCACGGCTGGGGCGCATAGGGGGTGACAATCCTGGGACATAGGGCGCGCTGGACATCGCGACAAAGCTTCGATTTATTCAGATGCACCGCAAAGGGAGAGCGGATGGCCAAAGAAGAAGCAATTCTCGAGGCGACAGGATTAACGAAGGAATTCAAGGGGTTTGTGGCAGTCAAGAACGTGGATCTACGCGTTCGACGCCACACGATTCATGCGCTTATCGGGCCCAATGGCGCCGGTAAGACGACCTGTTTCAACCTCCTGACGCACTTTCTGACGCCGACATCGGGGCGCATCCATTTCAATGGGCAGGAGATCACCGGCAATTCGCCTGCGGCGATCGCGCGCATGGGATTGGTACGGTCGTTCCAGATTTCGGCGGTGTTCCCGCACCTCAGCGTGCGGGAGAACGTGCGCGTCGCGCTGCAGCGCAAGCTGCGCAATTCCTTCCACTTCTGGCGTTCCGAGCGCGTCCTCAACGGGCTCGACGATCGAGCGCGGGAACTTGTCGAAGCTGTGGGCCTCGGCGCGTTTGCCGAGTTGCCGGCCGTCGAGCTGCCCTACGGTCGCAAGCGGGCGCTGGAGATCGCCACCACGCTCGCGCTCGATCCGGAGATGATGCTGCTCGACGAGCCGATGGCCGGTCTCGGCCAGGAGGATATCAAGCGGATCGCCGCCCTGATCCGCACCGTCGCTCGCGACCGAACCGTGCTGATGGTCGAGCACAACATGTCGGTCGTTGCCGATCTCTCCAACACGATCACGGTGTTGGCACGCGGAGAGGTCCTGGCCGAGGGTCCCTACGAAACCGTTTCGAAGGATGCGCAAGTCGTGGAGGCTTATGTCGGAACCGGCCATGCATGACGTCCTGCTGAAGGTCGACCGGCTGGAGGCCTGGTACGGCGAGTCGCATATCCTGCACGGCGTCGGCTTCGAGATCGGTCGCGGCGAACTCGTCACGCTGCTCGGCCGCAACGGCGCGGGCAAGACGACGACCCTGCGCTCGATCATGGGCATCGTCGAAAAGCGCCAAGGTTCGGTGCGGTTCGATGGCCAGGAGACGGTGGGTCGGCCATCCGACACCATTGCCCGCCTCGGCATCGCCTATTGCCCCGAGGAGCGCGGCATCTTCTCGAGTCTCAGCGTCGAGGAGAATCTTCTGTTGCCGCCGTCGGTCAAACCGGGCGGCCTGCCCATGTCCGAGATCTACGGCCTCTTTCCCAATCTCGAGGAGCGTCGTCGCAGTCAGGGCACCAAGCTCTCCGGCGGCGAGCAGCAGATGTTGGCGATCGGCCGCATCCTGCGCACCGGCGCCAACCTGTTGCTGCTCGACGAGCCCACCGAAGGGTTGGCGCCGGTGATCGTGCAGCGCATCGGCGAGATCATCCGTCAGCTGAAGCAGCGCGGTTTCACCATTCTCCTGGTGGAACAGAACTTTCGCTTTGCCGCCACCGTGGCCGATCGCCACTACGTTATGGAGGATGGGCGGGTGGTCGACATGATCGAGGCTAGCGACGTGACACAGAGCGTCGACAAGCTGCACAACTATCTCGGGGTTTGATCGCGCGATGCTCGATATCTTCAGTATCCCGCTGCCGGCGCTGTTCGGCCAACTGCTGCTCGGCCTGATCAACGGCGCCTTCTACGCCATGCTCAGTCTCGGCCTCGCGGTCATCTTCGGCATGTTGAACGTCATCAACTTCACGCATGGCGCGCAGTACATGCTGGGGGCCTTCGCCGCCTGGCTGATGCTCACCAACCTTTCGATCCCGTTCTGGGCGGCGCTGGTGTTGGCGCCGCTGGTCGTCGGCCTGTTTGGCGTGGTGATCGAACGCCTGTTGTTGAAGCGCATCTATCATCTCGACCATCTCTACGGCTTCCTGCTCACCTTCGGTCTGGCGCTGGTGATCGAAGGCCTGTTCCAGTGGAAGTGGGGCTCGTCGGGTGCGCCCTATCCGGCGCCGATTCCCGGCGGCTACAACCTCGGCTTCATGTTCATGCCGGCCTACCGCGGCTTCGTCGTGGTGGCGGCGTTGGTGGTCTGCCTCGCCACCTGGTACGGCATCGAGCGCACGCGTCTCGGTGCCTATCTGCGTGCGGCCACCGAGAATCCGACGCTGGTGCGCGCCTTCGGCATCAACGTACCGCGCCTCATCACGCTCACCTACGGCCTCGGGGTGGCGCTGGCGGCGCTCGCAGGCGTGCTCGCGGCGCCGATCCAGCAGGTCTCGGCGTTGATGGGCACCAATCTCGTGCTGGTGGTATTCGCCGTGGTCGTGATTGGTGGCATGGGCTCGATCATGGGCTCGATCGTCACGGGCTTCGGTCTCGGCTTGATCGAGGGCTTCACCAAGGTGATCTATCCGCCGGCTTCCAACACCGTGATCTTCGTCGTCATGGCGCTCGTGCTGATGGTGAAGCCGGCCGGCCTGTTCGGGCAGACCAAATGACCAATCAGCGTTTCATCTTCGCCGCGGGACTGATCGTTCTGGCGCTGGTCGGCCCGTTCTTCGTCTATCCGGTGTTCCTGATGACGGCGCTCTGCTTTGCGCTGTTCGCCTGCGCCTTCAATCTGCTGCTGGGTTACGCCGGATTGATGAGCTTCGGCCATGCCATGTTCTTCGGCTTGGGCGGCTATCTCTTCGGCTACGTGGTGAAGACGGCAGGGCTTCCGCCCGAGGTCGGATTGCTTGCAGGCGTGGCCGGCGCGGCGCTGCTTGGTCTCGTGACCGGGGCGCTGGCGATCCGCCGACAGGGCATCTACTTCGCCATGATCACGCTCGCGTTTGCACAGATGGTCTACTTCATCTGCGTGCAGGCGCCCTTCACCGGCGGCGAGGACGGCCTTCAGGGCATTCCAAGGCGGGCGCTGCTGGGCGGCCTGATCCCCATCGAAAACGACCGCGCGCTCTACTATGTGGTGCTGGCGATCTTCCTGTTCGGCTTCGCCGCCATCAATCGTTTCATCCATTCGCCGTTCGGCCAGGTGCTGAAGGCGATCCGCGACAACGAGCAGCGTGCGCTCTCGCTCGGCTACGAGGCCGACCGCTACAAGCTGCTGGCCTTCGTGCTGTCGGCGTCGCTGGCAGGCCTCGCCGGCGCCACCAAGGCGATGGTGCTCCAGTTCGCGACGCTGACCGACGTCAGCGCCGGCATGTCGGGCGAAGTCGTGCTGATGGCCCTGGTCGGCGGGCTCGGCACGGTCCTTGGTCCAGTGCTCGGCGCTTTCGTGATCGTCGCGATGCAGAACTACCTTGCCTCGTTCGGCGAGTTCGTCCTGGTGATCCAGGGCTCGATCTTCGTCGTGATCGTGATGGCCTTCCGCAAGGGGCTGGTCGGCGAGATCGGCGACTGGTGGCGAGCCCGCCAAAAGGCAGGGTGACGCAACGGAGCTTTCAGCGCAGGTTGCCGGCCGGCTTGGGCGGCTCGACCATGTCGTTGCAGTTGCTGGCACGGGTCATCAGGCAGTCCTGAAGCCGTGACACGTCGCGTAACTTCTCGAACAGGAAGATCCCGGCAATAACGAGGACGGCCAGGATCGCCAACGCAACGACGCTCTTCTTGCGTTGGATGCGTTCGGCCTCTTCCTCGTCCTGCTCGAAATATTCTTCCTTCTCGTACCGGCTTTCGATCATGCGTGGCTCGCTCAGTCAGCGGCGCGTGTGCCGGCGTCGGCCGGGCTCTCCGAAATCGCAGGAATGGTGGCCGGGATCTCGCCGGTCGGGCGGCGGCGCTTGCCGCTCAGCCAGTGGGCGAAGCGGTCGAGGTAGAGATAGATCACCGGCGTCGTGTAGAGCGTAAGCCACTGCGAGACCAGAAGGCCGCCGACGATGGCAATACCGAGCGGCCGGCGCAGCTCCGAGCCCGCGCCCTGACCGAGGGCGAGCGGCAGTCCGCCACCAATCGCGGCGAAGGTCGTCATCATGATTGGACGGAAGCGCAGCAGGCAGGCCTCGTGGATCGCCTCGAGCGGACTCTTGCCTTGCTCGCGTTCCGCCTCGAGGGCGAAGTCGATCATCATGATCGCGTTCTTCTTCACGATGCCGATCAGCAGGATGATGCCGATCAGGGCGATGACGCTCAGGTCATAGCGGAAGACCATCAGCGCCAGCAGGGCGCCGACGCCGGCCGACGGCAATGCCGACAGGATGGTGATCGGGTGGACGTAGCTCTCATAGAGCATGCCGAGCACGATATAGACCGCGAGGATCGCGGCGGCGATCAGCAGCGGGGTCGAGGCGAGCGACGACTGGAAGGCCTGCGCCGTGCCCTGGAACGAGCCGTCAAGCGTGATCGGCGTCTTGAGCTCGGTCTGCATCTCCTTGATCTTCTCGACGGCATCGCCGAGTGCAACGCCCGGCGCCAGATTGAACGAGAGGGTTACGGCAGGAAACTGACCCTGGTGACTGACGGTGAGCGGTGCAATCCGGTTCACGAACCGAGCCACCGTGCTGAGCGGCACCTGCACGCCGCCATTGCCGGTGAGATAGATGCGGGACAGAGCAGCGGGGTCGGTCTGGAATTCCGGCTGGACCTCGAGCACGACCTTGTATTGCGTGGCCGAGCTGTAGATCGTGGCGACCTGCCGCTGGCCAAAGGCGTCATACAGGGTCTGGTCGATCTGGGCCAACGACAGGCCCAGTCGCGAGGCGGTGTCGCGGTCGACATTGATGGCGATATGCGGCGAGGCGATCTGCTGGTCCGAAGCCACATCCTGCAGTTCGGGCATCTTGGCCATGTGCTGCTCGATGATCGGTGCCCAGTGGTTGAGTTCCTCCGCGTCGGTCGAGGTGATGGTGTACTGGTACTCGGTCTTCGACAGGCGGCCGCCGACATTGATGTCCTGACCGGCCTGCATGAAGTATTTCACGCCCGGCACTCGAGCCACCTTCGGTCGCAGATTCTGGATAATCTTCTGGGCCGACAGGCCGGGGCGCTCACTGAAAGGCTTGAGCTGGATGAACATGCGGGCGGAGTTTTCCGCCGCATTGCCGCCGGTCGAACCGACGAAGCCCACGACGCCCGACACGCCCGGCTCCTGCTTGATGATGGCGGCGAGCTGGTTCTGGATATCGGCCATCGCATAGAAGGAGATGTCCTGCCGCGCTTCGGCCTGGCCGAAGATGAAGCCCGTGTCCTGCTCCGGGAAAAAGCCCTTGGGGATCGTGACGTAGAGATAGCCGGTGACGAAGATCAGCACGATCGTCGACATGAGGGTCACGAACTGGTGGCGGAACACCCACCTCAAGCCGCGATCGTAAAAGCGCATCACGGCATTGAAGGCATCCTCGCACATCTGGTTCAGCCGGCCGCGCTGGTGATGCGCTTCGCGCTTCAGGAATTGCGCGCACATCACCGGCGTGAGCGTGAGCGAGACGAAGGCCGACATGCAGACCGCGACCGTCACCACAACCGCGAACTCGCGGAACAGCCGGCCGACGATGCCGCCCATGAACAGAAGCGGGATGAACACGGCGATCAGCGAGAAAGTGATCGACACGATGGTGAAGCCGATCTGGCCCGCACCCTTCATCGCGGCGTCGAACGGACGCTCACCTTCCTCGATGTAGCGCACAATGTTCTCGATCATCACGATCGCGTCGTCGACCACGAAGCCGACAGCGATGGTGAGGGCCATCAGCGACAGGTTGTCGATCGAATAGTCGCAGACGTACATCACCCCGAAGGTGCCGATCAGTGCCAGCGGCACGACGATGCTGGGGATGATCGTCGCCCACATGTGGCGCAGGAAAGTGAAGATGACCAGCACCACCAGGGCCACGGTCAGCAGCAGCGTGAACTGCACTTCATCCACCGAATCGCGGATTGACTGCGAACGGTCGGACATCAGTTCGACATGTACGGTCTGCGGGATCGAAGCGAGGAGGCGGGGCATCATCGCCTTGACCTTGTCGACGATCTCGACCGTGTTGGCGCCGGGCTGGCGGAAGATCAGGAGCAGCTCGGCGCGCTTGCCGTTGTACCAGGCGCCCGTGCGCGGTGACTTCGTCGCGTCGATGACGTCGCCGATATCCTGCAGCTTAACCGGTGCGCCGTTCCGGTAGGCGACGATGATATTGCGGTAAGAGGCGGCATCGAAGAGCTGGTCGTTGGTGTCCAGCATGACCGACAGGTTCTCGCTCTCCAGGTTGCCTTTCGCCAGATTGAGAGTCGAGTTGGTGATGGCGGTCCGCACGTCCTCGAGCGAGATGCCGCGCGAGGCGAGCGCGGCCGGATTGGCCTGGACGCGAACGGCGTAGTCCTGTTGGCCGGCGACGATCACCTGCGACACGCCCGACACGGCCGAAAGTTTTTGTGCCAAGAGGACGTATGCGTAGTCGTCGACCTTGTACATCGGCAGATCGTCGGAATAGATGGCGTAGATGAGCACCGAGCGATCGGCCGGATTGACCTTGCGATAGGTTGGCGGATTGGGCAGTTCCTTCGGCAACAGACCGCTGGCGGCATTGATGGCGGTCTGCACGTCGGTCGCGGCGCCGTCGATCTTCCGGTTGAGGTCGAATTGCAGCGTGATCGCCGTGGCGCCGAGCCCGCTGGTCGAGTTCATCGAGGCGAGGCCGGGGATCGCTGCGAACTGCTGTTCGAGCGGCGTGGCCACCGATGAAGCCATGGTCTCGGGGCTGGCGCCCGGCAGGTTGGCCGAAACGGTGATGGTGGGAAAATCGACGTTGGGCAGTGCCGACACCGGCAGCAGGCCGTAGGTCGCGGCGCCGAACACCAGCAGTCCAAGCATCATCAGCGACGTGGCGATCGGCCGCTTGATGTAGGTTTCGGAGATATTCATCGGTTGTGTCAGCCGGACTGGCCGGAGGCAGCCGGGCTGTCGACGCGCACGTGAGAGCCGTTGACGAGGCGGTACTGGCCGTCGACGACAACCTTCTCGCCCGCCGCGAAGCCCTTGGCGATGACGGCGAGTCCATCCTGCTGCGAAACGACCTCGAGGTCGCGCCGCTCCACGGTCAGGTCAGGCTTCACGACAAAGCCGTAATAGCCGTTGGCGCCCTGCATGATGGCCCGCTGTGGCACTGTAACGGCGCCCTTGTTCACCGAGGTCTGCAGGTGAACGTTGACGAACTCGCCCGGCCACAGCCGCTCGTCCGAGTTCTCGAAGCTTGCCTTCAGCCGAAGCGTTCCGGTTGCGGTGTCGATCTGGTTGTCGACGAGCGTGAGCGTGCCTTCGGCCAGCTTGAATTTGTCATCCGCGGCGTAGGCCAGCACCTTCAGCGGATTGGCGGCATGGTTCTTGCGCAGATTGTGGTTCGCATATTGGGGAATGGTGAAGTTCACGTAGATCGGCTTGATCTGCGTGATGGTGACGAGGGTGGTTCCCTGGCCTGCCTGGATGAGATTGCCGAGATCGACGAACCGCTGACCGGTTCTCCCATCGATCGGCGCCCGAATGTCGGCATAGGCGAGGTTGAGTTGCGCTGTATCGATCTGGGCCTGGTCGGCTGCAATCGATCCCTTCAGCGTGTCGACTAGCGTTTTCTGCTGGTCAAAACTCTGACGCGACTGATAGCCCGAGCCGATCAGCTTGCTGTAGCGCTCGAGATCCTGCTGGGCGCCCGCAAGCTGCGCCTCATCGCGTTGCCTGGCGGCCTGGGCTTGTTCGAGCAGCGCCTTGAACGGTCGCGGATCGATCTGGAACAACGGGTCGCCGGCCTTGACGTCCTGGCCTTCCGAGAAGGCGATCTTGATGATCTGGCCGTCGACGCGACTTTTCACCTGCACCGTTTGATAGGCCTGAACCGTGCCAATGCCGCGCACGAAGACAGGGACGTCCCGAGTTTCGGCAATCGTTGTCGTCACCGGAATGACCGGACCGGACGGTGCCGCGGCGGCGCGCGCCTTGTCCCGGCCCATCTGCTCGATCGCGAAATAGCCCCCCGCCGCCGCGACCAGGACCATCACGATCGCAGCAACCCCCGACGATCTCTTCACACCCGCCATTCGAAAGTCCTTCGCTCTTGGCCGCCCCGTTCTCGCCCGTTTTCCGGCCCGCACCGGCGCGTCGCTTTCCCCAATACGCGACGTACGCGCCATCTTATCCCCGATTGTGAAGCGCTGACGGCCAAGCGGGGGCGAAGAAGCAGTCCGAGCGTCACAAGCATGTGAGCAAACAACCCTTTATCTTAACAGTTCATCCGCTTTTGCGCCCCGCCAAACTGGCCAACCGGCCAATTCACAGGGCTGCTGCCGGCGTGGCCCGGCAGTTGGTGCGACATCCCAAAAGCGAAGCAGGATCAGGGTCTTATCTGGGTATGCGATCGGCGGCCAAGAGGCGATTGCGGTCGTGCCGGCAAGGTGACCTTTCAAGGGCGCCAATCAAGAGCGCCCGCTTGGGAAGGCTCAAATGGAAGCCGCTTCGGCACCATCGCCGCGATGAAACCCACGAAACCCGATTGGCAAGCTTGCAACATCACCGTGTTACCGATCCTACCCAGGATGGCAGCGTCGATCGTGGAGGATGCAATGTACCAATTCATCGGTGCCGCCGCTTTCGTCCTTGCCGCAGTCGGGTTCGTTCATTGGGGTGACCTGATCATGGCAAGTCTCCTTGCCGTCTGCGCCATTGTGTGGGGCGCGACGGCGCTGGTTCCGCTCCGGAATGGGCGGGTGCGCAAGCACGATTCCCTTCTGCGGTCGGAATAGCTCCAACCGCCGATTGCCGGACATGTGGGATGGCTGGCAGTCGGCGGGTTTGGATCCTCAACGCCGGGGACCGGCGTGACCTGACAGGGAGGCCACAGTGACGACAACTTGGTTCGCGGCCATCGCCGAAAGCGACTTTCCCGAATTCGCGCGCCGCGTTCGTGGGCTTCGGCCTTCCTATGCCGCCTATCTGGCCGAGCTCGATCGCCAAGAAGCGAACTGGCTGGTCAGCAGCCTGGACGGCGAGGTCGTTCGTGTGCGGGTCACTCTTGCCGACCTCGAAAGATATTGCCGCTATCACGGAGGCCGCTGCGTTGCACGGGAGCTCGGCCGGCTGGCAAACCTCAAGCATGCGGGCCGGTTGTGGGCGCATGACGAGGCGCCGCGATCCCATCCCTTCACCGATCCTGCGGCGGACCCTGCAGCGGGTGCGGCGACTGGTGTTGCGCCGGCCTTACGTTCGAGCTGAGACGAGGCCAAGGACGCCGTGAGCGATCGAGCCACGGCTCGGTGGCCGTGGCCGATGAAGCGGCGCTTTTGACGATCAACGCGTGACGACTCCCGGGCCTTGACCGGTGTTCGAGGTTGACAGCGATTGGCTCCGGCAAAATAATGATACTTCGGTATCAAAATTGAGGCCGGTCATGCCCAAGCACCTCACCCCAGCCCAGTCCGAGCAATATGCCCACGATGGCTTCACCGGGCCGGTGCCCGTTCTCACCGCCGACGAGGCCCGTTCGTTCCGGGACGAGCTTGAGGCCTACGAACGGTCGGCCGGCAAGGTGATCGGCTTTCCGGAGAAGTCGAAATCGTATCTGCTGTTCGGATGGGCCGATGCGATCGTGCACCATCCGAGGGTGCTGGATGCCGTCGAGGACGTCATCGGTCCCAATATCCTGGCCTATCACACCACGCTCTGGGTGAAGGAAGCCCATGCGGAGATGTTCACCCTCTGGCATCAGGACGATGCGTATTTCTTTCTCGATCCAGCCGAGCAGGTGACGGCCTGGGTCGCCCTTTCCGACGCGTCGGTGCAAGCGGGCTGCATGAGGATGATCCCGGGCAGCCACAGGGAAGGGCTTGCCGAGCACACTGATTCGCCCAGCCGCGGCAACATCATCCGTCGCGGCCGAGCGATCCACGACCGCTTCGACGACTCCGACGGCGTGCTGGTGCCGCTTCGCGCCGGCGAGATGTCGTTGCACAACACCCATACGATCCACTCGTCGGGCGCTAACAAGAGCGACGATCGCCGGATCGGGCTTGGCATCAGCTACATTCCCACCCGCGTGTGCTCCCGCGTCGAGACCCGCTCCAGCGCGCTCCTGGTCCGCGGTGTCGATGAATACAGGCACTTCCATCCGGAGGAGCGCTTGCGCCAGCCGCTTTCGGCAGAGGCGCGGGCTCAGCATGCGCGAGCGTACGATTTCTACATGAAGTCGGCCAAAATTCCCGAGGGAGCGTAGCGCGGCGCGAGCATGGCCGAGCGAACGTCAGCCCCGTCGCCGTACTGTCTTTGGGTCGGGACCGCGGTTCAGCGTGTCGTCGACAAGCCGGATGGCCGACTTCTCGTCCAGCGAGCCGACCTTGAACAGAAATCGGTAGAAGATCGCGCCGTAGAGCTCGTCATGCCGCTCCTCGGCGGTTCCGGAAAAGTTGAACGAACCGTCGGCCGCGCCTCGCTTGATGATGCTGATCGCCGTGCGCCGGCGCAGCGCGAGATAGCGGTCGCGAAGGGCGAAGCGCGCGTCGCCGTCCGTCAGGCTTTGTGCGATCACGCGCTCGAACAGGATGCCGAGCTTTCCCGTCAGGCCGTGCGTGAAGGCTTTGACGTGATCGACGATGGCCGTATGGGGCGGCGCGCGTTCGTCGAGAGGAGCGGCGTGCTGCAGTTCGTGGAGAAGGGCATCGGCCAGCAGCGCCGTCTTGGATGGCCAACGGCGATAGAGCGTGATCTTGGTGATGCCGGCGCGCCTTGCGATCTCCTCCATCGTGATCTTCGCCGGATCCTTGGTCCGGACCAGCCGCAGGGCTGCCTGCAGCACGGCTCCTTCATCGGCCGGCGGCCGGCCTCTGCCTCGGCGCGGCCTTGCGCTTGCCGTCGGCCTCGAGCTCTGCATCTCCACATTCGGAACATAAGGCAACAGTGATGCCAGTCCCAGCCAAACATTTTGGGCTCACCGACGCGGTGAAGAAATTTTGATCATTGGGGAGAGACGCGATGTTGACCAGAAGATCGGCGATGGCGGGCGTAGTCTCGATGGCGAGTGTCGGGGCCGCTCGTGCGCAGACGCCGCCCACGCTCAGGATCGGGGTGTTGAACGACCAGACGGGACCTTATCGTGAGAATGGCGGCCCGGGCTCAGTGGCGTGCGCGCGCCAGGCGGTTCAGGAGATGGCCGGGAAGCTCGGGCTGAATGTCGATGTGATCGGCGCAAACCATCAGAACAAGGCTGACATAGGCGCGACGATTGCCCGGAAATGGTTCGACGAGGACGGCGTCGATGCCATCCTCGATATCCAGAATTCGGCGATCGCACTCGCCATCGCCGACATCGCGCGCGAGAAGGACAAGATCGTGATGCCGTGTGCAGGCGTGAGCGATCTCACCGGAAAGCGGTGCACACCGAACACGGTGCACTGGTGCTACGATACCAGCATGTTGTCGCGCGTGCTGGGCGACGCGCTGGTCAAGAACGGCGGCGACAGCTGGTTCTTCATCACCGCGGACTATGCCTTCGGGCATTCGCTGGAGAGCGAGACCGCGGCGCGGGTCGAAGCCGCCGGCGGAAAGGTCGTCGGCAGCATCCGGATGCCGTTTCCGACTGCCGATTTCTCGTCGGCGCTGGTTCGGGCGCAGACGTCGGGCGCCAAGATCATTGCGCTCGCCAACGCCGGCAGCGACACCATCAACGCCATCAAGCAGGGCGCCGAGTTCGGCGTGACGCGCAATGGCGCCAAGGTTGCCGCATTGCTGATCCAGATTTCCGATGTTCACGCCATCGGCCTCCAGGCGGCCCATGGGCTGGCCCTCACCGAGACCTTCTACTGGGATCTGAACGAGGGGACGCGGGCCTTCTCCGGACGAGTCCGCAAGGCGCTGTCGGACAAGGCGCCGACGGCGCCGCAAGCTGCCTGCTATGCGGCGGCGCTGCATTATATGAAAGCAGCGGCGGCGATCGGCGCGGCAGCTGCCAAGCGCTCGGGTCGGGAAGCGGTCGCGCGCATGAAGGCGATGGCCGTTGAGGACGACGCCTTCGGCAAGAGCTCGATTCGCGCCGACGGCCGGGTGCTGCACACGGCCTACCTTTTCCAGATAAAGTCACCGGCTGAGAGCAAGCAGGCCTGGGACTACTACACGACGCTGGCCACAGTTCCGGGAGAGCAGGCTTTCAGACCAATGTCCGAGGGTGGGTGTCCTTTGACACAGTGATGAGGGGGAAGCGATGACCGATGAGAGTGCTGGCCACGTGCGCGATTTCGTGGGTTACGGCCGCAGTCGGCCCGACCCGAAATGGTCCAATGGCGCGCATGTCGCCGTGAACTTCGTCATCAACTACGAGGAAGGCGGCGAATATTCGGTGCCGGATGGCGATGCCGCCTCCGAAACCGGACTCACCGAAGGCTCGACCATGACGGTCAAGGGCCGCGACCTTGGCGCCGAGAGCATGTTCCAGTACGGAAGCCGCGCGGGCTTCTGGCGCTTCCACCGGATCTTCACCAAGCGCAAGCTGCCGTGCACCGTCTTCGCCATTGCCCGGGCGTTGCAGCGCAACCCAGAGGCCTGCGCCGCCATGCGCGAAGCGGAGTGGGAGGTGGCGGGACACGGCTATAGGTGGGAGATCCACGCCAATCTTGAGAAGGATGTCGAGCGCGATCAGATCAAGCTGGCCACGGAAGGCATCGCGGCCGCCATCGGCGTTCGCCCGCTCGGTTGGTACAGCCGATACGCGCCTTCGCTTCATACTCGGGCGATGCTGCTCGATGCCGGCTATGAATACGACAGCGACGCCTACGACGACGACCTGCCTTACTGGGTCAAGGTCGGCAGCCGCGATCAGCTGGTCGTTCCCTATTCCCTGGTCCACAACGACGTACGCTTCAGCCGGCAGGGCCTGACCACGGGCGACGAATATTTCGCCTACGTCAAGAATGCCGTGCAATGCGTCCTCGAGGAGGATCCGCCGTGCATGCTGAGCTTCGGCCTGCACAATCGCATCATCGCCCATCCCGGCCGCGCCATGGGGCTCGTCCGCGCCCTCGATTGGCTGGCCGAGCAGCCGCGCGTGTGGATAACGCGGCGCATCGATATCGCGCGCCACTGGCGGCGGCTGCATCCGCCTCGGCGCTAGTGCTGCGTTCTCATCCGCGCCGCTGCCTGAGATCGTTCTCCAATTTCTCGATGTAGGTCCAGTCAGACACCGAGTACCACGCCGCCTTGAGGCGCTGGAAGAACGTGGGGCGCTGTGGTGCAGGCGCAAGCGTGGCGGCAGAAGCCGGGGGCGAAGAAGGCGGCGGGTAGAATTCCGGCGAATCCGTCGCGAACAGCGCCATGTAGTCGCGATAGGGAAGGGGACGTTCTTTGCCGGCCTGTGTTTGCGCAGCCAGCCGATCCAGTGCGGCATCGACATCGAGCAGCGGCGCGATGCGGTCGCGAAAGGTCACCAGGATTTCAGCCGCGCCGTCCGGCTGGTTCCAGACCGAGAAGATGGCGGCAAGCTTGATCAGCTTCTCGGCCGTCATCGAGGTGGCAAGAGCGCTGTCCGGAGCGCTGGCGGGAACGCGCGCATAGTACGCCTCACCCTGGAACAGCCGGCCGCTCACGGTGTTGGTTGGCGACATATAGAGAAACCGCGCCGGCAGGGCTCGCTTGGAATAAATGTAGGTGTCGAGCCGGACCAGGGCGTAACCCTGTTGGCGCATGAAGCGGTCGGTGTTGTGGAAGATGTTAGTCGTTTCGCCGGCGCCGCCGAACATGTTCACTTCCAGGCGGATTCCGACCAGCCCGAGTTTCTCGAACAGTCCGTCGAATGAATTCAGGATGCGAAAGTCTGGACCATCGACATCGATCTTCAGGAAGTCGACATCCGTGAATCCATGCTCCTCCAGAACTTGCGGCGCGTAGAGGGGCTTGTTCGGGTCGGCGAGCTCGGTGCTCTGCCACTGGTTGTGCGTGAGCTTCTCCTGATCCGAAGCGCTGTTCAGCCTCGCGGCGCGCAGTTCCATGGTCCAACTGGAGCTGGTCTCCTCGTAGAAGCCCCCGGCATGGCCGCCCCAGACGAGCCCGTCCCGCTTGGTGAAGGGATGATCCGGCGGAATATCGACGAAGCCTGCCACATAGTGCACGTCCGGATTGGTCTCTTCCGCGGCGAGTCGACGGCATTCGGAGGCACTGGCATCGAAGCCGATGGCACGGAGCCGATCTCCGAACACACGCCAGGCGGGCTCGAGGCCCCCTGAGCAGCCGACGTCGACCAGCGTGAACCGTTCGTTCTTCAGGCTTTCGGCGGCGAGCTTGAGGAAGCTTGTGTCCGTCCCGTTCATCGATGCTCCATTGGTGCGAATCCTGATGGCAAATTGACGTGCCGCGGTTGTGCAGGCAAGTCGATCAAATGCAGTCACGGCGCGGAATTGACTGGCGCCTTCGACGTGCGCCGCCGCCGACGGCGTGCCTATGCTTCCAACAAAATCAGGAGGAAGCCTTGTCCAAGCTCTTCATGACTGTATTCAGCCTCGCCGTATTCGGGTTCGGAGCCGCCAATGTCGCGGCTCAGGCGAAATACGGCCCCGGCACGTCGGCAATCGAGATCAAGGTCGGCCAGAGCATCGCCTATAGCGGCCCCGCTTCGGCCTATGGCCAACTCGGCAAGGCAGAAGCCGCCTACTTCAAGGGGCTGAACGCCAAGGGCGGCCTCAACGGCCGCAAGATCAACTTCATCAGCCTCGATGACGGCTACTCGCCGCCGAAGGTGGTCGAGAACGCCCGCAAGCTTGTCGAGAACGACGAAGTGGCGGTCGTGTTCAATGTGCTGGGCACGCCGCTCAACATGGCGATCCGGTCTTATCTCAACCAGAAGAAGGTGCCGCAGCTCTTCATCGCTGCCGGCGCCACGGCGTTCAATGATCCGGCGCACTTTCCCTGGACAATGGGCTGGCAACCCAACCTGCAGGCGGAAGCGGCGTTCTATGCCGGGCATCTGTTGAAGAGCAAACCCGACGCCAAGATCGCCGTCCTCTACCAGAACGACGATTTCGGCAAGGATCTGCTCAACGGCCTCACGATGGCACTGGGCGACAAAGCGAAGACGATGATCGTCGACACCCAGAACTTCCAGGCGACCGATCCCACGATCGACAGCCAGCTCATCACGCTCAAGAACTCAGGCGCAGACACGCTCTTCCTCTTCACCTATTCCAAGCAGGCGGCGCAGGCGATCGCCAAGCTCGACGATCTCAACTGGAAGCCGACCACCTACCTGCATCTCGGCGCCGCGTCGATCGGCGCCACCTTCAAGCCGGCCGGGCTCGAGAAATCGAAGGGCATCCTGTCAGCGGGCTTCCTGAAAGACGTTACCGATCCGAAGTGGGCCAACGACGACGACGTGAAGGAGTTCTTCGCCTGGATGAAGGAGAACCTGCCTCAGGCCGAGCCCAGCGACAGCCTGAACGAAGCGGGCTACATGTACGCCAAGTCGCTTGAGCAGGTGTTGCGCCAGGCCGGCGACGACCTTACCCGCGAGAACATCATGAAGCAGGCGGCAAGCCTGAAAGACTTTCGCCTGCCGCTCCTGCTGCCGGGAAGCGCCATCAATACCAGCGCCATCGATTACCGGGTCATCAAGACCATGAAGTTGCAGCGCTTCAACGGCAAGACGTGGGACTTCGTGGATTGACGTCTTACTTCGAGATCCAGAACGTGTCGGGCTGGTAGAGCCCGATATAGCCGCCGGGATCCCAGGCGTAGTAGCCGTCCTTCGGCACATTGCGTACATGGGAACCAACCATGATCGGCTGGCGAATGCCGTTCACGGTGCCGATGGAGAACACCTCGTCGGCGTTGGTCTGAAGGATCTTCTCCCAGGCCTTGCGACGGCCGGCCTCGTCGGTTGCGTTCTGCCATTCCTCCACGTAGTCCAGAAGCCGGCAGGCGGAGTCCATGTCGCACTTCTCGCCCTGCTTGCCCTTGCCCTCGACATACATGCCCCATTTGGGCCATTGCAGTCCGCCGCGCATCGTCGGGGCGAATTCCCTGGGGCTGCTGTTCGGCGTCGGCACCGCCGTCGCGATGCCCGCATAGGCTGTCATCTGGGCCTCTCCGGAGAAGGTGCGCAGCCGGAAGTTCTCCTTGGACTGCGGCTTCACCAGCATCTTGATGCCGATCGCCTTCCAGTAGTCGGTGATCAGCTGAAGGGCATCGGCGCTCTCGGCATCCTCGCTCGAACTCTCGACGACGATGGCGGCCGATCGCCCGTCAGGGCGCAGGCGAATGCCTTGCGCATCCCGATTGGTGAGGCCGATCTCATCCAGCAGCTTGTTGGCAAGCTTGGGGTCGTACTGCGACCAACTGGTCGCATACTCGCGTTTGAACAACGTCGACCTCGGCATGATCGTGTTGTTCGAGGGCGTGGCCAGGCCGATGTAAAGGACCTGGTTCATCTCCTCGCGATCGATGGCGAGCGATAGCGCACGGCGGAAACGCCTATCGCGGAACAGCTTGCGCCATCCCTCGTCGTTGGTGTTGAGGTTGGGGTAGAGCGCAACCTGGGAGCCCGAGCCCAGTTGCCAGAGCCGCACCTTGGCCCCCGAGGTCTTGGCGTTCTTCTGCAGGAAAGTATAGTCGCGCATGCTGAGGTAGCGTGACTGAAGGTCGGCTTCGCCGAGGCCGGCCTTGGCCGGGATCAGGCCGACCGCGGACAACGTAAAAACGATGCGGTCGACATAGGGCAGCTGCTGTCCCTTCTCGTCGATGCGGTGGTAGTAGGGGTTGCGCACGAAGACGAAGCGCTGCGCCGGCGAGGGCGTGGTGTTGACCCAAGAATTGAGCGTCGGAAGGTCGATGTTGTCGTCGCCGAACATCGCGTCGAGGCGGTGAAAGACCTGAACCCAGCTCCAGCCTTGTTGGCCTCCCTTGGCCGCCTTTGCGATTTCCGCGGGATCGGTATAGCGGGCGTGGACCTTCTTGAGGTAGTGCGCCGGCCGGAACAGGAAGAGGGGTGCTGCGCGCGCCTGGCTTTCGATGAAGTACGGATTGGGTTTGTCCCAGCGATACCGGATCGTGCGTTCGTCGATGATGTCTACCTGGGGCGGTTTGTCGTCCACCATGAGCTCGACAGCCGGACCCGACGGAGAGAGCTCCTTGTTGTTGGCGATGTCCTCCCAGAAGAAGCGGAAATCCTCGGTCGTGAAGGGATGTCCGTCGGACCATTTGTGGCCGGCGCGCAGCTTGAAGGTGAACTCGCGACCGTCCGAGACCTCGTAGCTTTCCAGCAGGTCGGGACGGAGCTTGAACTTGTCATCGTAGACGATGAGACGCGTGTAGCTGTAGACCGTCATCAGTGCCGTATCGCGAGCACTCGACACCAGCATGTTGAGCTGGCCACCTGGCACGCCGGGACCGTCGCCCCCGGCAAACTCCTTCACGATCAAGGGCGGCCGTGGGATGCGTTCGGCGACCGGCGGCAAGGCGCCCGACGCTACCCGCCCGGCGAGCATCGGGGTTTCCTGCATCGTTGGAAGCGGATCGTCGGCCAGGGCCGGGCCGGAAAACAGGCCGAAGAGAAGTCCTTGGGTAAAAACGCGTCGCTGCATACTGAACCGCCTGTCCTACGGGCTTTCGAGCCGGAAACCCGATCAATCCCGGTGTATACTAGATGACCCGAGTCCCGATGAGGAACAGTAACCGGAAATGGCCCTGAACCGGCTGATCGTCGATACCGACGGCGGCGTCGACGATGCCCAGGCACTTCTGCTGTTGATCGCCGCCGGGCGCCCGCCGATCGCTGTCACCGCGGTATATGGCAATGTGGACCTGGAGGCTGCCACCCGGAACGTGCTGGCCACGCTCGCCGTCGCCGGCGTCGCGATTCCGGTGCACGTCGGGGCAGCGCAACCGCTCGTCCAGACCCGGATAGATGCCCGCCATGTCCATGGCGAGGACGGACTGGGTGGCGCCCCGAGACCGGCGCGAACGGCCGAGGCCGCCAGCGCGGACGCTGTCGGCTTCCTCGTGTCGACCCTCACGGCGGCGGCATCAACAGGCGAGCGCGTCGATCTGCTGACGATCGGCCCGCTTACCAATCTTGCGCTGGCGCTGCAGCGGGCGCCCGCCATCGCTCGCGGCATCGGTCAGCTCACCATCATGGGCGGCACCGTTTACGGCCGTGGCAACGTCACGCCGGCCGCCGAGTTCAACATCTTCTGCGACCCCGAGGCTGCTGCCATCGTTTTCGACCTTGCGGTCGACATCACAGTCGTGCCCTGGGAGACATGCCTGGCGCATGGCTTGAGTGGCGCCGAAATCGACCGGATGTTCGCGTCGGTCGCCGACAGCGACTACAAGGCTTTTGCGCAAGCCTTGGTGCAGCACGATCGCAACAGGCACGTGCAGAGCGGCAAGGGTGACGGCTTCTATCTCATCGATCCTCTTGCTGCGGCTGTCGTTATCGAACCTGCCATCGTGACCCGATCGCTGCGCGCCTCCGTCAAGGTTGCTTTGGCGCCGGGCGTCACGCGCGGCATGACCGTGATCGATCCGTCCGGACGGCTTGGCACGCCCGCGGTTACGCTTGTCGAGCAGGCGCACCTTGATCGGCTTGCCGACCTTTACGCGGCGTCAGTAGCGTACGCGCCGCGGTAAAAGGGCGATCAACCCGCCCGGACGAGGCGCAGCACGGTGCCGTTGCCTCCGTCCTTGCCCCTTACTTCCGCCTCCTCGAATTCGGCTGACGCAATCGCGCGGTCGAGCGCGGCGCGGAGTTCCTTGGCGGTCTCCAGCGTCAGTTCGACCGCTGCCCGCGCGCCGGGGTCGAGGCCGGTATTGACGAAATCGAGCGTGATGACGTCGCCCAGATGCGCGTGGCGCGCGTGGTCATAGGCCACCACAGCCTGCGAGAGCGGGAACCATTCATCGCCGCGCTTGGCCATGCCTTCGGCACGGGCGATCTCGATGATGGACGTGCACATGCTCGGCTCCCTATTTCTTCGCCAGATGCTTGCCGAAGAAGGCGAACACCTTGCTCCATCCATCCATTGCCTGCTCGACCCGGTAGAGCGGCCGGTGCCAGTAGAAGAAGCCGTGGCCGGCGCCGTCGTAGCGATGGAACTCGTAGTTCTTGCCCTGCTTCTTGAGTTCGGCCTCGTGCTGGTTGACCTGCTCGGGGCTCGGCGCGCGGTCGTCGTTGCCGAACAGGCCGAGCAGCGGGCAGGAGAGATCCTTGGTCATGTCGATCGGCGCGACCGGTGTCTTGGTATTGAGCTCTTCCTTGCCCATGACCACGCGGCCACCCCAAAGCTCGACGCAGGCATCGACATCCTTCTTCTGGCAGGCATAGATGAAAGCGTGCCGTCCGCCGGAGCAGGAGCCGAAAAGGCCGACCTTGCCGTTGTGGTTGGGCTGCGCGCGCATCCATTTCACCGCGGCTTCCGTGTCGCCGACCATCTGGGCGTCGGCAATGCCGCCGTCGGCGCGGACCTTGGCGGCAACGTCGTCCGGGTTGCCGTCGCTGCCGCCACCCTCGCGCTCATAGAGGTTGGCGCAGATCGCGAGATAGCCGTGGTGCGCGAACCGACGCGTCGTCTCGATGTAGAGCTCGCTCCAACCCGGCAGATGGTGGATCAGCACGACGCCCGGAAACGGCCCCGCGCCGGACGGCTTGGCCACGTAAGCGGTAATCGGGGTTCCCTTGTCGCCTTTGAGAATCAAGTTCTCGCAGGTCATGCCTCGGTAGAATGACATCGATCTTCCTCCACGAGTGTTAAGTCACATTGCTCGACGTCAGGCCGGTGTAGCGACCCGCCGCAAATTCTCCATGAACCAGCGTGCGAGGCCGGTCATGCGGGCATCTTCGTGCTGTTGGCCCATGAGCTGGACGCCCACGGGCAGGCCGCCGACGCTCATCAGCGGGACGGTCACGACCGGCGCGAACAGCATCGACGAGGGCGCATTGAACACGAAGTCGCCGGTCGGCCGTGGCGCCAGGGGCTGGCCCGGCGCGTCGCCTGACCAAATCGGCGCAGGGCCGGGGCAGGAGAGGGTGATCGCGGCATCGGCCAACGACGCAACGGCCGCGTGCGCAAGCTGCGCCTGCTGGCGGGCGAGCAGCCCGACCCGATAGTCGTTCGGCGTCATGGCCTCGGCCTTGAGGAGCGTCGCCTTGGCGCGGGCGCTCAGGCCATCGGGCGCGGCGTCGAGCATGCCTCGCTGATACCAGCGGTTCTCCCAGCTTGTGATGCTGTTGCATACGGCGCGGCCGTTGCCGACCGCTTTCTCCAGCGCCTCGACGAACGGATGGTCGGCGCGGCGGATCAGCGTGACGCCGGCCGCCTCGAGCTGACTCAGCACCTGGGCGAAGCCCGCCTTGGTCGCCGGGTCGACCTCGGGCCATCCCTCGGTCTCGAGTACGATCAGTCGGTTGGGCTTGATCGCAGCGGGTAGGGCGTCGGGGCCCATCAGGCCGATCGCGCCGCGGTCGCCGCCGCAGCGCCTGGCGATCTCGATCGCGACTTGCCACATGTCTTCGAGACAACCGGCATGCGGGCCGTGCGTGCTCTGGCTGGTGGCCAGCCGCTCGCCGCGATTGATGCCACCTTGTGTGGGCTTGAGCGCGACGTTGCCGCAATAGGCAGCCGGCCGGATGATCGAGCCGCCGACCTGGGTGCCGATCGCGGCTGGCACCATGTTGGCGCCCACGGCGGCGGCGGAGCCTGACGACGAGCCGCCCGGCGTGCGCTTGGGATCGAACGGATTGGTGGTCGGCCCGGGATGTGAGCCTCCGAGTTCGGCCGTCACTGTCTTGGCGAGGATCACCGCGCCTGCCTGGCGTAAGGCCCAGACGGCTGCATTGTCGCGCTTGGGGAAGTTCCCCTTCATCGCCGCACAGCCCATCTCCGTGGGCATGTCCTTGGTCTCGAGCAGGTCCTTTATGGCGACCGGCATGCCGTCGATCGGCGACAGGGGCTTGCCGGCCTTCCAGCGTGCGGCGCTCGCATCGGCGGCGGCGCGTGCGCCCGTCTCGTTGAGGGCAGTGAGAGCCTTCACCATCGGTTCGCGTTGCGTGATGGTTTCGAGGCAACGCTCGAGGTAAGCGCGCGGATTGTCGTTGCCGTCGGTGAAGCGTCGAGCGGCATCGTGGAAAGTGAGCGGCTTGTAGTCAGCGTAGGTAGTCATTTCCGCTACCTAGCACGAGCGGGTACCTGAGCGGGAGAACTGTCGCGGGTTTCGTTTGCAGCGCGGATGAGGCGGCGGTTTGGGCGACACCAGCACAACCTCGATGTTGCCGGCTTGAGACCAGAGATGTCGCGATCAAAGTCGCGTGAGTTCTGCCCGGAACGACTCTTCGCTCCGGAGTGGCAGAGTGGCAGAAGGCGCTTTCCCTGCGAGGCCCATCTTTGGTTTTCCCGGTTATTTACCTGGGCCTCTGGTCAGCCGATGTTTTCAGCATGACGAGCAACCCTTCCGGTCCGAATCGCTTCTGTTGCTGTCGCGGCTGAGTCCGCTGGGCGCGCGTGTGCGCCTGTCCTGCCTTTTCCTCCTGCGTTCCTGGGTATCAGTATGTTTGCGCGTCGAAGCTTCACCAGACTCTTGTCAGCCGCCGTGGTGGCGACCCCGTCTGCCGTTCGTGCCGCGGAGGATTATCCGGCGCGGCCGATCCGGCTGATCGTGCCGTGGCCCGCCGGCGGCGGCGTCGACACGTTCGGCCGCGTCATCCAGGCAGCACTGGGCGCACAGCTGGGCCAGACTGTCATCATCGACAATATCGGCGGCGGATCGGGCCGTATCGGCACTCAGACCGCCTCCCGCGCCGCAGCGGACGGCTATACGCTGTTGCTGGCCAACGATACCTTTGCCGCCACCGAGGCGCTGCCTATCACCGGCGCGGCGCCGCTGAGGTCGGCCTTTGTGCCTGTCACGTTGGCGATCTCGGGGCCACAGGGTCTGTTCACTCATCCGAAATCGGGATTCAAGTCGGTCGACGAGTTTGCCGCCGCAGCGCGTGCGCGGCCGGGCCAGCTCAACGTCGGCGTGCCTGGTATTGGAAGTTCGCAGCATCTCACCAGCGAGCTGTTGCTGAAGGCGGCTGGCGATCTCAAGGTGACGCACGTGCCCTACCGCGGCGGCGGGCCGCTGATCCAGGATTTACTGGCCGGCAATGTCGATGCGGCGACTGTCACGTTCGCGGCCGGCGCCCAGCAGGTGAGCGCCGGGCAGCTCGTCGGGCTCGCGGTGACCACTGCGGAGCGACAGGCCTCTTTCCCCAACGTTCCGACGATCGCTGAGACCATCGCGCCAGGCTTCGTCCAGCCGACCTGGATGGGCTTCTTCGCCCCCAGGGGAACGCCGGTGGAGGCGCTGCGTCGCGTGCACGCGGCGACAACGGGAGCGCTCAAGGATCCCGCCGTGATCGCGCGGCTACAGGATCTCGGCTTCAGCCCCGTCGGGCTCGATGGTGCGGACTTTGGCCGGCTGTTCGACGGCACGGTTAAAACCTTTGCCGACATCGCGGCCGAGCGGCAGATCGCGGCCGGCGAGTGAGATCCTTGTCGTTCTCTTCATAGCCATGTGACGGAGAGTGGTGAATGGGCAGCATCCAGCACACGGGTCTCTGTAGACCCTGACGTCAGCGCGAGCATCGGCTCGCTCCAATAACAACGCGACAGTGATCGTTTTGCACCGTCGGCACCCGCGGCCGATGAACGGCGGTGCCTTGCCTTCGCCTAACCATCGGCCGCGACGAATTTCGGATCATCAGGAGCACATCATGACAACAGCAACTTCCATCGCGCGCAAAGCCGCCACTCCGTCGACGACGGATTTCTTCATCCCCGAGGCCGATGTCGTGCGTCGGGCGGGACGGCTGGGTGCCGAGATCAAGAACGTCCGCCTGTCGGGAGATCTCCCGTTGGCGGCAATCGACGCCATCCACGACTTGTTGCTGCGTCACAAGGTGATCTTTTTTCGCGGCCAGGAGCATCTCGACGATGCCGAGCAGGAGCGGTTTGCCCGACGCCTGGGAAACCTCGTTCCGCATCCGACGATCGGCGCGCTCAAGGGAACGGCATCCATCCTGGAGCTCGACGCCAGCCGTGGCGGCGGGCGCGCCGACCAGTGGCATACCGACGTGACCTTCGTCGATGCCCATCCCAAGTTCTCGATCCTGCGTGGTGTCGTGATCCCCGAGTTCGGCGGCGATACCGTCTTTGCCAACACCTCGGCCGCTTACGAAGAACTGCCCGACGCGCTCAAGCTGCTCGCCAACAACCTGTGGGCCGTCCACAGCAACGCCTACGACTACGCCGTCAAACCGCGCGCAACCGATGCCGATCGCAAGCACTTCGAGGAAGTGTTCACGGGCACGGTGTACGAGACGGAACACCCCGTTGTGCAGATCCATCCGGAAACTGGCGAGCCCGCGTTGCTGCTGGGCAACTTCGTGCAGCGTTTCGTCGGACTGACCAAGAACGACAGCCAGAAGCTGTTCGATCTCTTCCAGGCGCGCATTACCGCGCCGGAGAACACTGTGCGCTGGAGCTGGACGGCGGGCGACGTCGTGATCTGGGACAACAGGGCGACCCAGCACTATGCGGTGAACGACTACAGCGATCAGAAGCGGGTGGTCCGCCGCGCCACCGTGGACGGCGATGTGCCGCGCAGCGTCGATGGCCGGCACAGCATCCTGCGCAAGAAGGTCACCAAGGCCGCTTGAGGCGCATCCCTTTCGAAGGAATCGACAAATGACATTCGCTTTCAACTGGCTGCGCGCGTTGCTCGCGGCCGCGGCTCTCGGCTTGTTCACTGCTGCTCCGGCGACGGCTCAGCCCCTGGAGAAAACTTCCCTCGAGAAGACGGAGGTGCGCTACCAGGGATGGACCGGCCAGGTCCTCTATCCCGAGCTGGCGGAGGATCTGGGCTACCTCGCGCCGCTCAAGCTCAAATGGATCGGAAACACCATCAGCGGTCCGCTGGACATCCAGACCGTTGTCACCGGCGACGTCGATATCGGCGGCGCCTTCTACGGGGCAATCATCAAGTTGATCGCGACCAAGGCGCCGATCAAGGCTGTGATCGGCTACTACGGATCGGACGAGAACACGTGGCAGGGCTACTACGTGAGGGAAGACAGTCCGATCCGGACCGCACGCGATCTGATCGGCAAGAAAGTCTCCGTCAATACGCTGGGCGGCCATCTGGAGTTTGTCCTGCGCGAGTACCTGGCGCGCGGCGGACTGACGGCCGAGGAGATCAAGCAGGTCACGCTAGTGGTCGTGCCGCCGGTCACCGGCGAGCAGGCGCTGCGGGCGGGTCATGTCGATGTCGTCACGCTGGGCGACGTGCTGCGCGACAAGGCGCTCGAGCGCGGCGGCATCCGCAGGTTGTTTGCCGACACCGATCTGTTCGGCAATTTCACCGGCGGCGCCTATGTGCTGCGCGACAAGTTCATCCGGGACAATCCCGCCACCTCCCGCAAGCTGGTCGAGGGGATCGCCAAGGCCATCGAATGGGCACGCACGACGCCGCCGGCAGAGGTGCGGGCACGCTTCGAGAAGATCATCGCCGAGCGCAAGCGCAACGAGGATGCCTCGTCTATCAAGTACTGGAAGAGCACCGGCGTGGCGGGGCAGGGCGGCCGGATCACTGACGGCGAGCTGCAGACCTGGATCGACTGGCTGGTCAAGGACGGCATCCTGAAGCCGGGCCAGCTTAAGGCGCCCGATGCCTACACCAACCAGTTCAACCCCTACGGCAGGTCGGCCGCGGCGGTGTCGAAATGAGCCTCGCCAAGATCGCGCTCGACCGCGTGCGCAAGGAGTTCGACGTCCGCGGCGATGACGGCTCGGCACATCGCTTCGTCGCCCTGAGGGACATCACCTTCGATGTCCGCCCCGGCGAGTTCCTGACCCTCGTGGGGCCGAGTGGCTGCGGCAAGTCGACGTTGCTCGATCTGCTGGGCGGGCTGACCTTGCCGACCGAGGGGACGATCCTGCTCGACGGCGAACCGATCGTCGGCCCGGGCCGCGACCGAGGCATCGTTTTCCAGCAGTATGCGCTGTTTCCCTGGCGAACGGCGGCACAGAACATCGAATTCGGGCTCGAGGTCGCGGGCGTCGGTGCGCGGGAACGCCGCGAGAGGGCACTGCACTATCTCGACCTCGTGAATCTGGCGGCGTTCGCCAATCGCTATCCGCAGGAGCTGTCGGGCGGCATGAAGCAGCGGGTCGCGATCGCCCGCAGCCTCGCCTACGAGCCGCAGGTCCTGCTGATGGACGAGCCGTTCGCGGCGTTGGATGCGCAGACGCGAGAGAGCCTGCAGGTCGAGTTGCTGCGCATCTGGCACAGCACCGGCAAGACCATCGTGTTCATCACCCACGGTATCGACGAAGCGATCGTGCTGGGCGAGCGCGTGGCGGTGATGACGGCGCGGCCAGGTCGCATCAAGCGGGTCTTCGATATTCCCAAGGCGCTGCACAGCGAGGCCGACGACGTGCGCTCCCTGCCACTGTTCGGCGAAGTGCGCCACGAGATCTGGACGCTCCTGCGCGAGGAAGTGTCGAAGACACAACAAGCCCGGCCATCGCGCGCCCACCGACCCGACAAGGAGCCAGCCTATGTCCAACCTTGAGCTTCTCGAGAGCCAACCGCAGGTAAGAACTTTTAGGTTGGAGAAAGCGGAGACCAGGCACAAGCGATGGGTCGCATCCTGGCGCTGGGTGTCGGGAGCCTTGGGCCGCTCGGCGCTGCTGCTGGCACTTCTTGTCCTGTGGGAGGGGGCGCCGCGGCTCGGCCTGGTCGACGTGGCGTTCCTGCCGCCATTGTCCGACGTGCTGGCGGCGGGCTGGGAACTCGCCGTCAGCGGGCAGCTCTATGATCATCTCGAAGCCAGCCTGTTGCGCGCCTTTGGGGGCTTCGCCGTCGCCGTGATCACGTTCGTGCCGTTGGGGCTCGCCGTCGGCTGGTATCGCGGTTTCGCACATGCGCTCCAACAGATCATCGAGGTGCTGCGCAACACTGCGCCACTCGCCTTGCTGCCGGTATTCATCCTGTTGCTGGGGATCGGCGAGGTGTCGAAGGTCGCGATGGTGGTCTACAGCTGCGCCTGGCCGCTGCTGCTCAACACCATCGCGGCGGTGAAGCAGGTCGATCCTTTGTTGATCAAGTCGGCGCGAACGATGGGGGCGACCCCGCCGCAGCTCTTCGCCAAGGTCATCCTGCCGGCGGCGTTGCCGACCATCTTCGTCGGCGTGCGGCTGGCAAGTGCTGCCGCCATGCTGGTGCTGATCGCGTCGGAGATGGTCGGGGCCAAGGCTGGGCTGGGGTATCTGATCATCTACGGCCAGTACAATTTCCTCATCCCGCAGATGTATTTCGGCGTGCTGTCGATCACCGCGATCGGCTTGCTCGCCAACTACGCGGTCGAAGCCATCGAGCGGCGCTTCACGCGCTGGCGGCCGGCATCATGATCGACACAAGAAGTCTTATCCGAGGAGTGAAGCAATCTCGCTGGCATTGCCGGCGGTCGTCACAAGATTAGGTCTCGTCAACCAACAGGTGGAGTGTTGCCATGCCTCTCGATGTTGCTGCCCAAGCGAAATCCCTCACCACCACGCTTCACTACCTGAAGCGCGGGAGCGAGAAGCCGGCACGGTACGTCTTTGATCCGCCGCCGGGCGTTGCGCAATGGAATGGCATCGACGATCCGCATCAGATCCGGGTCGAGGATGCCCGCGGCCGCGAGCAGGAATTCACCCTGGATCGCAACGGCTTCGCGCTCGCCAAGGCACCCTCGCAGGTGCGCGACTTCTACTCGGACGAAGAGGTCAAGCAAACCTACTATCCCGAGGTCGAACGGCTGCTGCGCGAGAAAGTGGGCGCGAACCGCGTCTTCATCTTCGATCACACCGTTCGCAACGCCGGCCGCAAGAATGGGCGTGAGCCTTCACGACGCGTCCACAACGACCATACCGTCAATTCGGCACCGCGCCGCGTGCAGGATCATCTCGGCGTCGATGCACCCGAGCTGCTGAAGCATCGGTTCGGCATCGTCAATGTCTGGCGTCCGATCCGCGGTCCGGTGCTCGACTCGCCGCTGGCACTGTGCGACGCCCGGACCTTCACGGATGGCGACCTGATCGCCAGCGACCTCGTCTATCCGCACGTCCGCGGCGAGACCTCGTCGGTCGAGTACAAGCCCGGCCACCGCTGGCACTACTTCTCCGAGATGCAGCCGGACGAAGCCGTGTTGATCCGCGTCCACGACAGCGCCAACGACGGTCGCGCCCGGCTTTCGTTCCATACGTCCTTCGACAACCCGCTGGCGCCGGGCGCGCCGCCGCGGGAGAGCATCGAGGTTCGCAGCCTGGTATTCTTCCCGCCGGCCGCCTAGCGGCGACGCTCACCGTTCGGTGTCTCCGGCCTCGAAGGGAGGCCGGAGCGCCGGGTTTCGACTAGGGACTGCTTTCTAGACAGTCGTTGCGGCGAATGCTTATGCGCGCGACGGCAGCTTCGCACCCAGATTCCTCAGGGCCTGCTCCAGGACCGGAATGCCGGCCGCAGGCTCACCTGCCGCGCATTTGGCCACTGCCACCGGCACTGCCGTGCTGGCCGTCTGATGGAACGATGCCGTATTTCGATACATCTTGGTCAGCGCCGCGCAGTAGGCAGCATCATCCGTTTGGGCGCTTGCCGTGAATGGCAGCATGGCGAGCGAGCAGGCGATAGCGAATTTGGCAATGGTAGTCATGATCTGGCTCCCTATTGGAAGAACCTACGCTTGCGCTTCGATCAGCGCCAAAGAACTACCGTGCGGGGTGACGATTTATTCCCCTTCGAGTGTCCGGCCCCGGATTGAGATGGCTAGACCAACGGCGGCCTTTTGTGCTCGGCTTGGGGGCTTGGCGAGGAGCTGAATGCCGAAGCCAGATTCGGAAGGACAGTATGGCCCGCATCGTTATGGGAATCGGAACTTCGCACAGCCCTCTCCTGACGCTGGAAGGATCGCGCTGGGAGGAACGCGCTGCCGACGATTATCGAAATCGACGCCTCAACCTGTCGGATGGCCGCTGGGTGTCTTATGACCAATTGGCGGCAGAGGTCAAAAATCGGTACGCCTCGGTAAGCACCAGTGAGCAATTCGTTGCCAAGGCAAAGCTCTGTCAAAGTGCTCTGGACAGGATGGCAGCGAACCTCGCAGAGGCTGCGCCGGACGTCGTTGTCATCATTGGCGACGATCAAAACGAACTATTCAGCTCGTCGAACATGCCGGCGGTATCGATTTTCTACGGCCACGAAGTCGCAATGCATCCTCGTAAGATCAATGGCGCATCGCCGTCGTGGCTGCCCACTGTGGCGAAGGGCTACGCCATGGATGACGCCCATGTCTTTCCCGGTGCTCCAGAGTTTTCTCTCGATCTCATCAAAGGGCTGATTGAACGCAATATTGACGTAGGGGCTGCTGCAAAGGTCGATGACCCGCACAATGCGGGTTTTGGCCATGCCTATGGCTTCGTGGTGCGCCGCTTGTTTGCCGGGAAGGCAATCCCGATCGTGCCCGTACTGCTCAATACCTATTACCCGCCCAACGTCCCGACGCCGGCTCGCTGCTACGACATCGGCCGAAACCTGCGATCGGCGATCGAGGGCAGTTCTGCAGATCTTCGCGTCGCTATCGTGGCGTCTGGTGGATTAAGCCATTTCGTCGTTGACGAGCAGCTTGATCGCCAAGTGGTCGGTGCCCTGGTGAAGGGCGATGGTGAGGCCCTGCGAAGTCTCCCGATATGTGCATTGAATGCGGGATCATCCGAAATCCGGAACTGGATCGTCCTGGCGGCCGCTATCGAGAACATGAAGAACCGCTGGTTTGAATATCAACCACTCGTCCGAACGCCAGCTGGAACGGGGATCGGCGTGGGGTTCGGGGTCTGGTCATAGTGCCGGCCCGTGACTGCACGAGCGTCGACGCCACCGGGGCGGGCTTCAAGGTCACGGCCTACCCGCAGGCTGCGTACGCCCGTCCTCGTCGAGCAGCAAATGCCTCGAGTCGCTAAATAAGCAGCTTTTTAAGTAGCTCGATCAGGGGCCGCCAGCGCAGGCGACTGTCGCAAGAAGTCAATCGTCCTTCGCGCTCGTCGATGTAGGTTCGCCAGTGAGGCGATGCCCTGGCACGCCGCCTGAATTGGAGATTTGAGCTAATGCGAACCGTCATCTGCACGGCGCTGGTCAGTTGAGTGACGAATGAGATTCGGACTGGCTCTCGCCTCGATCATCGCGTTGGGCATGTTCGGCATTCGCGTGGCGATCTCGAAGATCAATTACCGCCGACCGCCGGACGCCAGCGTTTCCCGCCCTTAACTTGTGATCTCGAGCACCACCAATATCGGGGTGGCCGAGCTCTGGCCAGTGTGGTTCGAGATTCGCATTGAAAGTAGACTGCCTGCCAATGGTATGTGATTCGGTAAAGATGGATCTCTCGGCAAAGCGCGCGGTCTCGACGTCGACCTTTCAACTCGTGTTGATCAAGCCGACGCACTACGACGACGACGGCTATCCCATCACATGGCTGCGGTCTCATATTCCATCCAACAGCCTGGCCGCACTCTATGGCCTGGGGGAGGATTGCCGCCGGCGCGCCATACTGGGACCGGACGTCGACATCGTCACCACGCCAATCGACGAAACCAATACCCGGGTCCGGAGTGACCGCATCGTCCGCGACTTCAAGCGCTCGGGCGGCAAGGGCCTGATCTGCCTGGTCGGTGTGCAGTCCAACCAGTTTCCGCACGCTGTCGATCTCGCCCGCCAGTTCATCAAGGCGGGCGTGCCGGTGGCGATGGGCGGTTTCCATGTCGCCGGCTGCCTGTCGATGCTTCCAGTGGTGCCGCCGGAGATCAAGGATGCCATGGACATGGGCGTTTCGATCTTCGCCGGCGAGGCCGAGGAAGGCCGTCTCGACGAGGTGATCCGCGACGCATGGAACGGCACGCTGAAGCGCCTCTACAACTACATGGATGACCTGCCGGGCATCGAAAATGCGCCGACGCCGCACCTGCCGGCCGCGGCGCTCGCCCGCAACGAAGGTAAGAGCTCGAGTTTCGACCTCGGCCGAGGCTGTCCCTTTCAATGCTCGTTCTGCACCATCATCAACGTGCAGGGCCGCAAGAGCCGCTTTCGCAACGCCGACGATCTCGAGGCGATCATCCGCGAGAACCACAAGCAGGGAATTACGTCGTTCTTCATCACCGACGATAACATGGCCCGCAACCGGCATTGGGAAGAGTTCTTCGATCGCATCATCGAGCTCAAGGAGAACGAAGGCATCGAGCTCTCCCTCCTGATCCAGGTCGACACGCAATGCCATCGCATCCCGCGCTTCATCCAGAAGGCGGACTGGGCCGGCGTCTACCGCGTGTTCATCGGGCTGGAGAACATCAACCCCGATAACCTGCTGGCTGCCAAGAAGCGGCAGAACAAGATCACCGAATACCGCAAGATGCTGCAGGCCTGGCACAAGGTCGGCATCTCGACCTGGGCGGGTTACATCCTCGGCTTCCCCGGCGACACGCGCGAATCGATCCTGCGCGACATGGAGATCATCAAGAAGGAGCTGCCGCTCGACATCCTCGAGCTGTTCATGCTCACGCCGCTGCCGGGCTCCGAGGACCATCAAAAGCTTTGGAAGCAGGGCGTATGGATGGACCCCGACCTCAATAAGTACGACGTGCACCACCGGGTCGTGCACCATCCGAAGATGGGCGACGCGGAGTACGAGCAGACCTACCGCGACGCCTGGCGCGCCTACTACACGCCCGAGCACATCGAGACGGTGGCGCGCCGCCATGGCTCGGTGAAGGGCCGCAATCCGGCCGAGCCGGCCCAGTTCATGACAATGTTCAAGATCATGTTCGAGGCTGAGGGGATCCATCCGCTCGAGGGCGGCTTCGTGCGTTTGAAGTACCGCCGCGACCGCCGCTACGGCCTGCCGATCGAGCCGATTGGAGTGTTCCACTGGAAGCTGGCGGTCGAGGGCTGGAGGAAGTTGCGCATCTACGCGAAGCTCGCCTGGCAGGGCTGGCGGATCGGCCAGAAGGTCAAGCACGATCCCAGACGCCATGAGTACATGGATCTCGCTCTCTCGCCGGTGGACGACGAGGACGACAAGCTTGCGCTGTTCGCCGAAACGTCGGGTGGCGAGGCCGCTCTTGCCAAGGTGCGCAGCGAGGACCTCGCCCGCGCCAAGCTCGCCGTCGCTCAGAACCAAAGGCTAGTGACGTCCAGAGTAGCTTCTGGCTGACTTTGCGGGGACGCGCTGCGGATCGCCGACCGAGGAGCGCGCAAGTAGCCGCACGTCCAAGTGATCTTTGATTCAGCGAAATGCCGCCGCCTGCTTCGCCCTTGCTTCCGCAAAATGGTCGAAGTGTTTGGACGCTAAGTTGTTGATATATGGCGGACCCGGCGAGATTCGAACTCACGACCTCTGCCTTCGGAGGGCAGCGCTCTATCCAGCTGAGCTACGGGTCCGCGACGCGCCGGACCATAGCGGAGCGAGATCGGTCCCGCAATGCGGCCGGCATCGCGGCGGCCGGCGATAAGCCTTGGTGATCGGCCGGCCTTCGGGCAAAAGTCCGCGGCGATATCGAGCCATGTACCGAGGGAGAGACGAGCAATGGCCAAGCAACTGTTCCGCGACGGCACGGAAGTCGTCGGTTTCTATGTCCGTGCGCTGAAGAGCGGCCCGTTCGTGTTCGTGTCGGGCACCACGTCGCTCGACAAAC
This sequence comes from Alphaproteobacteria bacterium, assembly GCA_017308235.1. Lineage (GTDB taxonomy): Bacteria > Pseudomonadota > Alphaproteobacteria > Reyranellales > Reyranellaceae > Reyranella. The sequence continues at coordinate 101,934 of JAFKFL010000015.1, forward strand.
GCGGCCGCGTGCAGGGCAAGGATGCCGCCGAGCAGACGCTGATCACCATGCGCAAGATCGAGGCCGCGCTGAAGTCGGCCGGTGCGCGGCTCCGGGATCTGACGCGGCTCACCATCTTCGTCACCGACATCCGCGACATGGGCGCCGTCTCCAAGGCGCTCGGCAAGGTGCTGAAGGGCTCGGCGGTGAGCGCGACCCTGGTCGCGGTCAGCGCGCTTGCGGCACCGGGTCTGTTGGTGGAGATCGAATCGACGGCGGTGGTCGAGCGCTAAGCCAGGCTACTCGCCGTGGCTGATGGCGCCGACATTGGTGGGCGTCTGCGCCATGTGTCGGCGCGAGCCCCAGAGGGAGGCCATCTTGGGCTGCACCTTTCCGGCGTCGGCGCCGGAGGGCAGGTTGGCGGCGTGGTTATCGATCCAGGCCACGATATCGGCCGAGACCTGGGGCCCTTCCTTGTCGCGCAGCAGCAGGTGATAGCCGTGCTCGTAGAAGGCAAGCTTTGAATCCGTCCGCCGTGGCATCAGCTCGATCACCTCGCGGACCGGGCCCGTCGGCACGATGCGGTCCTCCATCCCATGCAACAGCATGTACGGCATCCGCACGTTCTCGGCTGCGGCGCAGGCGGCATCCATCAGGTCGAGCAGGCCCGCGCCCATGTCGATCCGCGGATTGCGCAGCATCAGCGGATCCTTTTGCAGCTTCTCGATGGTCTTCGGGTTGTCGGTAGGACGGAAGTCGATCGAGGTCGGCCCCGCTGGCAGCCAGGGGATGGTATGGGTGAAAAACCAGACGCCGGCAGTGACGAACTTGCCCAGCGACTGGCGCGAGCGCACGGCGGGTGCCAGCAGGATCAGCCCGTCGGCCGCAATGCCGCGGTCGGCCGCCACCAGCGCCACGGCGCCGCCCATGCTTTCGCCTGCGACGTAGAGCGGCACGTCGGGATGGCGCCGGCGGACGAGGGTCGCGACCGTGTTGGCGTCGTCCACCAGCGTGTCGGTGCCAGGCCAGCGGTTGCGTGTCGGGCTCTTGCCGAAGCCGCGCTGATCGTAGGCGTAGGTGGCGAACCCCGCCTTGGACCAGATCTCGGCAGGTTCCGAGAAAGCATCGCGGTAATCGCCGAAGCCGTGCAGGCCCAGGATGACCGCCTTGGGGTTGGCGCCGTTTGCCGCAGGCCAGACCGAGAGCGGTAGCGACGTGCCGTCGGCCGCGACATAACGGTCGCCCGTCAGTCGGGGCGCGCCTTCGGGCCTTCCGGCCGGGACGACCAGCGGCGAGCATGCAGCCAGCATGACCGGCGCGCAGCTAGCGGCTATCATGCGGCGACGCGACAGGAGAGAGATCGTGACCGAGCCTTTTGAAACCATCACCGTCGACACGGACCGCGTTGCCTGTGATGGCGGTGGCGGCCCCCTGGGGCACCCCAAAGTCTACCTGAACCTCGGCGAGGAAGGGCGAATTGAGTGTCCCTATTGCAGCCGGATTTACCTGCTGCGGGAAGGGACCAAGCCGGACGCCCATGCCCATTGAGGCTCATGCACATCGACGCCCATCCACAGCGAGGATCAGCCATGAAGCAACTGGGCGAAGGTTGGAACTGGCGTGACCTCAAGGTCGGGGACCGGTTTGTCACCTTCGGCCGGACGCTGTTCGAGGCCGACCTGCTGAATTTCGTGACGCTTTGCGGCTTTTCCGAGGAGCTGTTTACCAACAAGCAATACATCGAACGGCACGCGCCCATGCGCGGCGGCCATCCGGTTCCCGGCGCGCTGGTCTATTCCATGGCCGAAGGCCTGGTGATCCCGACCACCCTGCAGGGCACCGGGCTCGCCTTCCTGTCGATGGGCTTCGACATCAAGGGCCCGACCTATGTCGGCGACACGATCCATGTCGAGATCGAGGTGACGGAGATAAAGCCCACGTCCAAGGACCCGATGCGCGCCCTCGTGCGCACGACCAACGAGGTCAAGACCCAGAGGGGCGCCACCGTCCTGGTCTACACGCCGCTGCGCATGATGCAGGGCCACTAGCTTTCACACGGACCGCGCGTATCCTGCGCGCTTCCATGAGGTCACTGAGATGGCGAAGGTCGAGGTCGAGAAGGAAGACGAGATCACCATCGTGTCGATCAACCGCTTTGCCGAGGCGCGCAATGCGGTCGATCCGGAAACGGCACTTCTCCTGCGCGAGGCCTTCCTTGCGTTCGATGCCGACGATAGCCAATCGGTCGCGATCCTGACCGGCCGCGAGGGCTCTTTCTGCGCCGGCTACGATCTCAAGGTGACGGCGGTGGTGCAGGGGCAGGGCCGGGCAGCGCACGACTTCGAGGGCCCGGGCCCGATGGGGCCGACGCGCCATCTGCTCACCAAGCCGGTGATTGCCGCCGTCGAGGGCTATGCCGTCGCGGGCGGACTGGAACTCGCCCTGTGGTGCGATCTGCGCGTGGCGTCGGAAACGGCGAAGTTCGGCGTCTTCTGTCGCCGCTGGGGCGTGCCCCTGGTCGACGGCGGCACGGTGCGATTGCCGCGCCTGATCGGCCAAAGCCGTGCGCTCGACATGATCCTGACCGGCCGCGAGGTGGGTGCGCGTGAGGCGTTCGACTGGGGCCTCGCCAATCGCCTGGCGCCGGCCGGTGCTGCGCTGGCCGAGGCGAAGCGGCTCGCCCAGCAGCTCGCGAAGTTTCCGCAACTCTGCCTGCGTTCCGACCGTCGTTCTTCCTACGAGCAATGGGGATTGGAGCTCAGCCGTGCGCTCGTCAACGAAGGGCGCCTCGGCCAGCCGTCGCTGGACGCCGAGGCGGGGACGGGCGCTTCCCGCTTCGCCGCAGGCAAGGGCCGCGGCGGCAATTTCAGCGATATCTGAGGAGCGCGCCACTGGAGTGGCGCGCTCCCTTGAGTCACGGAACCAGCACGGCCTTGCCGACAACGGTCCGTTGCTGGATCAGCTTGAACGCCTTCACCCAGTCGGCGAGGTCGAGGGTTACGGCAACCGTGGCCAGGAGCTTGCCCTCGGTGAACCAGCGCATCAGCTCTTCTTGCGCCATCGCCACCATCGCGCGCCGCCGTTCGAGGCCCGCCGCATCCTTCGTACTGGGTGCCTTCTTGCCACCCCAGCCGGTCCAGTAGCCGTAGTAGAAGCCGATCACCGTCACGTTCTTGACCAGCAGGATGTTGGCAGGGATCTGCGGGATGGCGCCTGACGCGAAGCCCATCGGGATGATGCGGCCCTCCGGCGCCACACAGCGCAGCGAGACGTCGAACGCCGAGCCGCCAACTGGATCGTAGATCACGTCAGCGCCGCGGCCGTCGGTCAGCTCAAGTACGCGGGCGCGCAGATCCTCGGTGCGATAGTCGATCAGGTGGTCGGCGCCGGCCACTTCCGCCGCGGCGAGCTTGTCGGCGCCGCCGGCTGAGGCGATCACGGTGGCGCCCATCGCCTTGCCGACCTCGATGCCGGTCAGTCCCGAGCCGCCGCCCGCGCCATGCACCAGCAGTACTTCGCCAGGCTGCAGGTTCGCCTTCCACTTCAACGCGCCATAGGCGGTGGGATAGAGCGTCGGGAAGTTGGTCGCCTCGGCGTACGGCATGCGGTCGGGGATCCGCGCCGCATTCGCCGCCGTCGCGACGGCATATTCGGCGAAGCCGCCCTGAGGCACGCCAGTGGCGATGCGATCGCCGACCTTGAGCGTGTCGACGCCCGACCCCAGCGCCACGACATGGCCCGCGAGCTCGTTGCCGGGAATGTAGGGCAGCGCCGGCTTGTTCTGGTGCTTGCCCTCGATGCCCAGCATCGCGGCAAAGCTCACACCTGCCGCGCCAACCCGGATCAAGACCTCGCCGGCCTTCGGTTCCGGCGTCGGCGCATCCTCGATCTTGAGACTCTCGATCGGACCGTACGCATGACACACCAACGCTCGCATTCATTTCCTCTTGAAACTGCCGTGCCGGCCTTCGCCTTGCGCGAAGCGCGCGGCGCCCTGTTGCGATTCTTGCCGGCGCGCGACAAGTGACAGCTCCATCTCGCGCCGGATGGCGGCCGCCTGGGCGCGGTCGAAGCTTTCGTAGGCCGATTGCCGGTCCGATGTCATGGCGATGGGCGGAAAGGTCGCGATCTCTGCCGCCAGTTTCTCCGCCTCGGCTCGGGTCGTGCCGCGCGCGACTTTGCGCGTTGCAAGCCCGATCGCAACAGCCTCGTCGGCGCCGACCGCACGGCCGGTCAGCAGCATGTCGATTGCCCGGCCCTGGCCTACGATGCGGGGCAGTCGCACCGTGGTGCCGTCGCTCATCGGCACCCCCCAGCGACGCGAGAAGACGCCGAATACAGCGGTGTCGTCGACGATTCGGATGTCGCAGAACAGGGCCACGCCCAGCCCGCCGGCGCAGGCATGGCCTTCGACCGCCGCGATCACCGGCTTGGCTAGCGGCGCGCGCAACGGACCTTCATCGCTGCCGGCCCAGGGGAAGTAGTCGGTGCCGCCACCCACCTCCTTGAGATCGGCGCCGGCGCAGAAGGCGCCATCCGCGCCGGTCAGGACGGCGACGCGCGCCTCGGCATCGGCCTCGAACGCGCGAAGCGCCGCGGCAAGCGCGTGCGCGGCCTCGTTGTCGAGCGCGTTGCGCGCCTGCGGACGATTGATGACGATAGTGGTGACGGCGCCGCTGCGTTCGACGAGGATCTTCTTGGATTCCATATCATGCTTTTCCGGACCGCGAGCTTCCAGCTCGCTCATTCGCATTCATATGCACCTCATGAGCGCGCTGGAAGCGCGCGGTCCAGAAGATGCTACCGCACCGTGGCCAGCTCGTCCTCGAGTTGGGCATTGGACCGTCGCGGCGTGCGGAAGTACCACCAGTTCGCCGGCGCGGTCCATTTCTCCTTCTTGGCGGTGCCAGCACCCCAGACGCAGCGCCGGAAAGGGTGCGTATTGGCCTGGAAGAGCTTGTCGGCCTCGTCGAGCTTCAGCGCGTGATCGCCGATCTCCTCGCGGCTGAACATCGGCAAGGCCTCGAGGATGAGCTGGCGCACGTCGACGTCGTTGCGCCAGTTGTCGAGATCGAACGTATATTCCTTGCGCTCCAGATCGGCGTTGAGCTCCGACCATTGATCGATCAGGTCACGCAGCTCGCCGACATCGGGCAGACCGGGTGGAGGCGCTGCGCTCATTCGCCCCGCTCGGCCTGTCGGCGGTAGTAACGCTCGCCGTCGTTGGGTTTGAAGAAGGTGCGGATGGTGCCGTCGCGATTGAAGGCGACGAAGGCGCCGGTCTGGCGGTCGAAGCGGGTGGTCACGCCGTCGCGCCGCACGGTCTCCAGCACCGGCCCGCCCACCGATGTGTCACGCAGGAGCTGCGCCTGGTGGAGATAGTCGAGCCTGGTGATGTTGCCGAACTCCGCGCCGTGCTTTCGATAGTGCTCCTCGAGCCGTTGCTCGTTGACGAAGCCGACGCCGTTGCCCCAGCTCTTGCGGTCGGCCTCGGACGTGGCGACGCTGCCCGGCGCACGCGCGAGGGCGCGCTCGTTCCCTGCGGGAAGGTGGCTCCAGTAGACGATAATCGCCGCCGCCGCCAAGACCAACGTCAACAGACGGCGCCACGGCCATTGGCCCATGCCCGAAATCATCCGCCTATTGTGCGCCGGACTTGAACCATCGCGCAATCAGGCCGCGCTCGGCGTCGGTGATGTTGGTGAGGTTGCCGGGCGGCATCACCCTGGAGGCGACCGCCTGCTGATAAATGGCCGCGGCGCGGGCGTGGATCTCATCGGGCGTTTCCAGGATCACGCCCTTGGGCGGTGCTGCGAAACCTTCTTGCGTCGGTTTGGCGGCGTGGCAGGGCGCACAGCGTTGCTGGATGACCGGCTGCACTTCGGCAAAGGCGACCGGGCCGCCGGCCATTTCCGGATCGGGGCGGGGCAGGGAAACGATTGCGGTCAGCGCCAGCACCACCAGGCCCGAGGCGAGCACCAGCGGATTGGCATTGCCCTTGTGGCGCTGCACGAACCATACGCGCACCAGCGCGCCGGCCGCCGAGATCATCACCAGCAGTACCCAGTTCCACGGATGGCCGTAGAGCCCGGCGTAGTGGTTGGCGATCATGGTGAACAGCACCGGCAGCGTGAAGTAGGTGTTGTGCACCGAGCGCTGACGGCCCATCAGGCCGAACTTGGCCTCGGGCACGCGGCCTTGCTCCTTCGCCTTCACGAGCTCGCGCTGGCCGGGGATGATCACGAAGAAGACGTTCAGCACCATGATCACGCCCAGCATGGCGCCGAAATGGATGTAGGCGCCGCGGCCGGAGAACAGGTGGCAGAGCGCCCAGGCGGCGACGATGCAATAGAGAAAAAGCAACCCGCCCAGGATCGCGTCGTCTTCGCCCAACGCCGACCGACAGAGGAAGTCGTAGACGAGCCAGCCGCCGACCAGGAAGGCGAGGCCGATGGCGATCGCTTCCGGACGGCTGAGCGCCATCACGGCCGGGTCGATCAGCGCCACTTGCGCGCCGTAGTAGTAGACGAGGCAGAGCAGCAGGAAGCCGGTGATCAGCGTCGTGTAGGCTTCCCATTTGAACCAGTGCAGCTCGGGGGGCAGCCGTTCGGGGGCCAGTTTGAACTTTTTGGCGGTATAGAAGCCGCCGCCATGGACAGCCCAAACCTCGCCGCCGATCCCCTTGGCGGTGTCGGCCGGGTCCAGGGGGGCATGAAGATGGTTGTCCAGCCAGATGAAGTAAAAGGAGGCGCCGATCCAGGCGATGCCCACGATCATGTGGGCCCAGCGCAGAACGAGATTAAGCCAATCGATCACGAAGCCGGCATCCATTCCTCTTTCGTACCGCCTTGCCCGGTAGCCCCTCAAGGCGGTAAATCGCCCTTCACTTTCTCAATCTCGGGATATTTTAAGGGGAACCGACCATGGCATTGGACCTTCCGGAAGGCGTCGCGATCGATGGGGCAATCGAGCCCGGCTTCGAGAAGGTGCTGACGAAGGAAGCCCTGGCGTTCGTCGCCGACTTGCAGCGTCGGTTCAACGGCCGCCGCGAGGAGCTCCTGGCGGCCCGGGTTGAGCGGCAGAAGCGGTTGGACGCCGGCGAAAAACCCGATTTCCTGAAGGAGACGGCCAAGATCCGCGAGAGCGACTGGACGGTGGCGCCGTTGCCCAAGGACATCCTCGACCGCCGCGTCGAGATCACCGGCCCCGTCGACCGCAAGATGATCATCAATGCGCTGAACTGCGGCGCCAATGTCTTCATGGCCGACTTCGAGGATGCGAGCACGCCTTCCTGGACCAATATGGTCGAGGGCCAGTTCAACCTCAGGGACGCCGTCCGCCGCCAGATCGACTATGTCGATCCGCAAAGCCAGAAAGCCTACAAGCTGAACGACAAGACGGCGGTGCTGTTTGTGCGGCCGCGCGGCTGGCATCTGCCCGAGAAGCACATGACCGTCGACGGCAAGCCGATGTCGGGCTCGCTGTTCGATTTCGGCCTTTTCTTCTTCCATAACGCCAAGGAAGCGCTGGCGCACGGCACCGGGCCCTACTTCTACCTCCCCAAGATGGAAAGCCATCTCGAGGCACGGCTATGGAACGACGTGTTCGTCCATGCGCAGAACGTGCTCGGTGTGCCACAGAAGTCGATCAAGGCAACGGTGCTGATCGAGACCATCCTCGCCACCTTCGAGATGGACGAGATCCTGTGGGAGTTGAAGGACCACTCCGCCGGCCTCAATTGCGGCCGCTGGGACTACATCTTCTCCTTCATCAAGAAGTTCCGCGAGCAGGATTGGGCGGTGTTGCCCGACCGCGCGCAGGTGACGATGACCGCGCACTTCCTGCGCACCTACAGCCAGCTTCTGATCAAGACCTGCCATCGCCGTGAAGTGCATGCGATGGGCGGCATGGCGGCACAGATCCCGATCAAGAACGACGCCGCCGCCAACGAGGTCGCCATGGATCGCGTGCGTGCCGACAAGAAGCGCGAAGCGGGCGACGGCCACGACGGTACCTGGGTCGCCCATCCCGGCCTGGTCGCGATCGCCAAGGCGGAGTTCGACGCGGTGATGAAGGAGCCCAACCAGATCGCCCGCAAGCGGCAGGATGTCCATGTCGGTGCCGCCGACCTGGTCGCGATGCCCGATGGCACCAAGACCGAGGCGGGGCTGCGGCAAAACGTGGCGGTCGGCATCGGTTATGTCGAGGCGTGGCTGCGCGGCATTGGCTGCGTGCCGCTGTTCAACCTGATGGAGGATGCCGCCACCGCCGAGATCAGCCGCGCGCAGGTCTGGCAGTGGGTGCGTCACGGCCAGAAACTCAACGATGGCCGGCTGATCACCAAGGAGTTCGTGCGCCAGATCGTGCACGAGGAGAACGACAAGGTGAAGGCGCAGATCGGCGAAGCGGCCTATGCCAAGGCCCGCTACGAGGATGCGGCCCAGCTCATGATCGACCTGGTCGAGCAGCCGCAGTTCTACGAGTTCCTGACGCTGCCCGCCTACGACCGCATCATCGCCGACGAAAAGAAGGCGGCATAGAATACTTTTTGCCTCCCCTTCGCGGAGCCCGCGAAGGGGAGGTGCCCTCGTCTTACGAGGGCGGAGGGGTCATGGGTGGACTGACACCGTGACCCATGACCCCTCCGTCGCCTCAGCCGCTTTCGCCGCTCAGGCGGCGAAACGGCGAGACGGCGACACCTCCCCTCGGCGGAGCCCGCCAAGGGGAGGAGTGTGAAACAGAAGAGGGCAAACAGACCATGATTCAGGCTGTCTACGACATCACCTCATCGGGCAAACCCGACGCACCGGCAGTGGGCGCTCCCGGCCGGCCATGGCTCACCTTCGCAGGCCTGAAGAAGCTCACGGACGACACGCTTGCGACCTTGAACGGTGTCGGCATCGGCCGCGGCGATCGTGTGGCGATGGTCTCGCCCAATGGGCCGGAAGCCGCGACGTCGTTCGTGGCGGTCGCCTCGGGCACGACGTCGGCGCCGCTCAATCCCGCCTATCGCGCCGACGAGTTCCAGTTCTATCTCGATGACCTGAAGCCCGAGGCCGTGATCGTGCAGAAGGGCGTGGAGAGCCCGGTGCGCGCCGTGGCGCAAAAGCTCGGCGTGCCGATCATCGACCTGGTGCTGACGGAGGGCGCACCCGCCGGCGTCTTCACGCTCGACGTATCGGCGCTCAAGCCGGCCAAGGCCGGCAAGCCCGGCGTCTCGTCCAACGGCGAGATCGCGTTGGTGCTGCATACCTCGGGTACGACGGCGCGGCCCAAGATCGTGCCGCTCGCGACCGCCAACCTCGCGGCCTCGGCACGGCATATCGGCGCCACGCTCGCGCTGACGCCGACCGATCGCTGCCTCAACATCATGCCATTGTTCCATATCCATGGCTTGATCGCGGCGACGCTCTCCTCGCTCGCGGCGGGCGCGTCGGTCTCGTGCTCGCCGGGCTTCAATGCGCTGCGCTTCTTCGCCTGGCTCGAGGAGGTGAAGCCCACCTGGTACACGGCCGTGCCGACCATGCATCAGGCGATCCTGGGCCGACTGCGCGGTAATGCCGAAGCGGCGAAGGCTGCGAAGCTGCGCTTCATCCGCTCCTCCTCGTCGTCGCTGCCGCCGCAGGTCATGGCGGAGCTGGAAGCGGCGTTCGATTGTCCGGTGATCGAGGCCTACGGCATGACCGAGGCCAGCCATCAGATGGCGTCGAATGCCCTGCCGCCGGGCAAGCGCAAGGCCGGCGCGGTCGGCATGGCGGCCGGTCCCAAGATCTCGATCATGGACGATGCCGGCAACCTCCTGGCGCAGGGCCAGACCGGCGAGGTCGTGATCCAGGGGCCGAACGTCACCGCGGGTTACGACAACAATCCCGACGCCAACGCCAAGGCCTTCACCAACGGCTGGTTCCGCACCGGCGATCAGGGCTACTTCGACGAGGACGGTTACCTGTTCCTCAACGGCCGTCTGAAGGAGATCATCAACCGGGGCGGCGAGAAGATCAGCCCGATCGAGATCGACGTCATCCTGATGGACCATCCATCGGTCGAACAGTGCCTGACCTTCGCCATCCCCCATGCCAAGCTCGGCGAGGAGGTGGGTGCGGTCGTGGTGCTGCGCTCGGGCGCCGAATGCACCGAGCGCGAGCTGCGCGACTTCGTGGCCGCTCGCGCCGCCGACTTCAAGGTGCCGCGCAAGGTCCTGTTCGTGAACGAGATCCCCAAGGGCGCCACCGGCAAGCTGCAGCGCATCGGCCTCGCGGCCAAGCTCGGCCTCGCGGAGACGACGGCGTGAGAGAAGGGACGTGACCTCGATCTGCGTCTTCGGTGCAGGTGCGATCGGCGGCCTGATGGCCGCGAAGCTTGAGATGGCCGGCATACCTGTGACAGTCATCGCTCGTGGCCCGCATTACGAGGCGATGCGTGCCAAGGGGCTCGTGCTGCATAGCGAGAGCCAGAAGACTGTCATCAGGCCGCGCGTCGAGACCGACCCGAAATATGTCGGGCCGCAGGACTATCTGGTGCTGACGCTCAAGGCGCATTCACTGGTGCCGGCGATGGCCCAGCTCAAGCCATTGATCGGCCCGACCACCACCATCGTCGCCGCAATTAACGGCGTACCCTGGTGGTACACCTACAAGCTCGGCGGCGAGTTCGAGGGGCGGCGCGTCGAGGCGGTCGATCCGGCGGGCGTCGTGTCGGCGGGTCTGCCGCCGGAGCAGACGCTAGGCTGCATCGTTTATCCCGCGGCCGATGTCGTGGAGCACGGCGTGATCAGTCACACCTACGGCGATCGGTTCACGCTCGGAGAGCCCGACGGCAGCCGCAGCGAGCGGGCAGGCAAGCTCTCCGAGCTTTTGATCAAGGCCGGCCTCAAGGCGCCGGTGCGGCCACGCCTGCGCGACGAGCTCTGGGTCAAGCTGTGGGGCAACATGGCGTTCAATCCGGTGAGCGCGCTCACCGGCGCCACGCTCGACCGCGTGCTGGCTGACCCAGGCACGCACGCCGTCTGCCGCGCCCTGATGGTCGAGGGCCAGGCGGTGGCCGAGAAGCTCGGCGTCAGGTTCGCGATCAATGTCGACAAGCGGCTGGCGGGCGGTGCCGAGGTGGGTGCCCACAAGACCTCGATGCTGCAGGATCTCGAGCGCGGCCGGCCGCTCGAGATCGAGGCGTTGCTGGGCGCTGTCGTGGAAATGGCGGACTGGGTCGGCCGCGACATGCCGATCGGGCGTTCGATCCTTGCTCTGGTGCGCCAACGGGCAGAAACGCGCGGCCATGGCTGACCTGGAGATCGTCTTTTCCCAGGAAGGCGGCAGTGCCGCCCAGTTCGTGCGCGAACATCTCGACATCTTCAATGTCGGCGCCACCGGCGTCTCCGCTTTCTATCCGGTGAATTTCTTCCTGAAGAGTGCCCGGGACGAGATCATGGGCGGCCTGCTCGGCAGCATCTGGGGCGGCTGGCTGCACATCACCTATCTCTGGGTCGACGAAGCCGAGCGGGGCAATCGCTGGGCGACCCGGCTGATGGACCGGGCCGAGGCTTATGCACGCGAGCGCGGCTGCCATTCGGTGACGCTCGACACGCATTCCTTCCAGGCCCGGCCGTTCTATGAGAGGCGCGGCTACGAGGTTTTCGGCACGCTCGACGATTTCCCCAAGGGCCATAAGAAGTTCTTCCTGCAAAAGAGGCTCTGAAAGAGGAGCTTTGCTGCCGAGGCCCGCACGTCGAGCAGTCGCGCCTGCGGGCTCATGTGCTAGTATCGGATCGCGTCCGACGACATTGTCATCGACCTGACGAAAGGGAGGTGCGTTATGGCGACATGGACCCCTGATCCCAGTTTCTATCCGTCTCCGCGCATGGCGATGAAAGCGCCGGCCGAAACCTTGGCCTACGTTGCGGCCTTCGATCCGCAACGCGCCCAACCGGATGCGATCGCCGTCGTCGATGTCGATCCGCGCTCGCCCGGCTATTCGACGATCGTGGGCAATACAGCCATGCCCAACGTCGGCGACGAGTTGCATCATTTCGGCTGGAACGCCTGCTCGTCCTGCCTTTGTCCCAACGCGCCGCATCCTCACAGCGAGCGGCGTTACCTGATCGTGCCGGGCCTGCGGTCGTCACGCATCCACGTCCTCGACACCAAGACCGATCCGCGCAAGCCCGCCATCGTCAAGGTGATCGAGCCGGCCGAGGTTGCGGAGCGGGCAGGCTACACGCGGCCCCACACCGTGCACTGCGGCCCCGAGGGCATCTATGTCGCCGCGCTCGGCAATCGCGAGGGCAAGGGGCCGGGCGGCATCTTCCTGATGGATCATGAAACCTTCGAGGTGCGCGGCCAGTGGGAGATGGATCGCGGCCCGCAGCATTTCGCCTACGACGCCTGGTGGCATCTCGGCCACGACACGATGGTGACCAGCGAATGGGGCACGCCCGACACCTTCGAGAACGGCCTCATTCCAGAGATCCTGCTCGGGGCGAAGTACGGACGGCGCCTGCACTTCTGGGACCTGCACAAGCGCAAGCATCTGCAGACCATCGATTTCGGCGACAAGCACCAGCTCGTCTTCGAGCTCCGGCCGGCGCACGATCCGACCAAGGCGTACGGCTTCGTCAACTGCGTCCTTAGCCTGGAGAATCTCTCGTCGTCGATCTGGACCTGGTATCGCGACGGCGACAAGTGGGCGGTCAGGAAGATCATCGAGATCCCGGCCGAGCCGGCGCATGAGGACCAGCTGCCGCCAGTGCTGAAAGGCTTCAAGGCCTGCCCGCCGCTGGTCACCGACATCGATCTCTCGATGGACGACAGGTTCCTGTACGTCGCCTGCTGGGGCACCGGCGACCTGCAGCAATACGACGTCTCCGACCCGTTCAATCCCAAGCTGACCGGCAAGGTGCGGATCGGCGGCATCGTCGCTCAAGCCGCTCATCCGTCGGGAACGGGGCCGCTCAACGGCGGGCCGCAGATGGTCGAGATCAGCCGCGACGGTCGGCGCATCTACTTCACCAACTCGCTCTACGGTGCGATCGATCCGCAATTCTATCCCGACGGCATCGACGGTTGGATGGTGAAGCTCGACGCCGCACCATCCGGCGGTATCGCGTTCGATCCGAAATTCTTCGTCAAATGGCCCAAGTCGCATCGCCCGCACCAGGTCCGGCTCGAAGGCGGTGACTGTTCGTCCGACTCCTACTGCTATCCCTAGACGCCGCCGATCATGAGCGACGCCTGGCCCTGGATCGTCGTCGCCGGGCTGGGCGCGTTCCACGGTCTCAATCCGGCCATGGGATGGCTGTTCGCCGTGGCGCTGGGACTGCATCGCCACGACCGCCATGTCGTCTGGCTCTCGCTGCTGCCGATTGCCGCCGGACACGCGCTGTCGGTCGCCCTCGTCGCCGCGGCCGTCGTCTCGATCGGCATGCTGATCGACGGCCGTGCGCTCTCCGTCGTCGCGGGCTTCGGCCTGATCGTGTGGGCGCTCTATCACTGGCGGTTCGGAGCGCGCCATCGTGTTCGCGTCGGACTGCAGACCGGTCTTCTTGGCCTTGGCCTATGGTCGTTCCTGATGGCGACCGCACACGGCGCGGGTCTGATGCTGTGGCCGGCCCTGATGCCGCTCTGTTTTCCCGGCACCGCCGCCGCTTCTTCGGGTGGACCGCTCGTTCCAGCACTTGCCGGTGTCGGCCTGCATACGCTCGCGATGCTGCTGGTCACCGGTGCGATCGCCGTCACGGTCTACGAATGGGTCGGGCTCGCCGCCCTGCGTCACGCCTGGATCAATCTCGACCTGATCTGGACCGTGGCGCTGATCGCGGCAGGCCTCTGGCTCATCGTCGGCTGACGACGCCGACCTAACTGAGTTCCTTCAGTTTCTTGTCGACGGCGAGCAAATCGAGCCAGCTCTGGCGCTTGCTGGCGGGTGTGCGCAGCAGGAAGGCGGGATGGAAGGTCGGCATGGTCGGCAGCTCGCTGCCGTCGCCCATCCGGTAGTTCACCCATTTGCCGCGCATGCGGGTGATGGTTTCTGTCGTGTCGAGCACGGCCTTGACCGACGTGCCGCCGGTCAGCACCAGAACCTTCGGCCGCGCGAGCTCGATATGGCGGCGCGTGAAGGCAAGGCACATCGCCTGCTCGGCGAGCGTCGGCGTGCGATTGCCGGGCGGCCGCCAGAACAGGATGTTGGTGATGTAGAAGCCGCCCTCGCGGGTGAGGCCGATCGCCGTCATCATGCGGTCCATCAGCTGGCCGCTCACACCGACGAACGGCTTGCCCAGCCGGTCCTCGTCGGCGCCCGGCGCCTCGCCCACGACCATGACCGGCGCACCGGGCGTGCCGTCGGCGAACACGGTGTTCTTCGCCGTGCGCTTCAGCGCGCAGCCGTCGAAGCCGCGCACCGCTGCTTCCAGCTCGGCGATGGTGTTGCAGTTTTCGGCAAGCGCGCGAGCATCCTCCACGACCTGCGGCGATTCGATTGGCACGGGGCCACGCGCCGCGGGGGCCGGCGATGACGGTCGCAGTAGCGTCGGCGCGGCCGGGCGCGCGGCGGAGGTCTTCGCTCCCGGCGCCAAGGTCGTGACAGATGCTGGCGCAGCCTGGATCGGCGCCTGAGCCGGCCGGGGCAGGGCGAAGCGGTCGATCGGGTCCTCGCCTACCGCCTCGTCGATGCCCTGGTCGACATACCAGCGCAGCAGCGAGGCGAGCGCGTCGGGAGCGATCGCGGTATCTACCATCACAGACTCTTCACGAACGCGCCCAGGATCGGCGCCCACATCGCGGCGTCGGCGTGGCTCGCCAGATGACCCTTGTCCGAGGGCAATTCCACGTAGGTGATGTCGAGGCCGGCCTTGCGCATATCGCTCACATAGGCTGGACACTGCGCGATGTCGAAAAGTTTGTCCGTTTTCGACTGCACGTAGAGGATCTTCGCGGTCATCTTCTTGTACTGGCCGGTGATGTCGAACGAATCGATCGCCCGGCGAAGCGTCACCAGCGAATGGGCATCATAGATCTTGGCCCAGCTGCGCGCCGCCGCCTTGGCCTCGCGCTCGGCCTGGCCGTAGTTCAGCAGGGTCTCGTAGCGGATCTGTTCCAAAGTCGCCGCCACGCCGCCCTTCTCATAATACCAGCCACCGTTCCAGTTCGGGTCGCTCGCCAGCCGCTTCTGCAACTGCGCGAGCCCGCCCAGCCGCGACGGCGCGCGTGGCGCGCTGACCGACGGCACGATCGCCGTCATGAAGCCCGGATAGGAGGCGGCCCACTGGAACGACTGGAAGCCGCCCATCGATGGGCCGATCACCGCGACCAGTCGCGGGATGCCGAACGAATCGACCAAAAGCTTCTGGCTCGCCACCATGTCGCGGAGCGTGATCTCGGGGAACGTCGGCCCATAGGGCTTCTTCGTGCGCGGATCGATCGCATTGGGTCCGCTGCTACCGTGGGCCGATCCCAGCGCATTTACCGCGATCACGAAATGGCGATCCGTGTCGACCGCCTTGCCCGGCCCGATCAGCGCATCGAACCACCCCGCTGATCCCTCGGCGACGCCGCGGCCTGCCTTGCCCTTGGCATTGCGGCCGGCCGCGTGATGGCTCGAGGTGTAGCCGTGCACGACCAGGATGGCGTTG
Organism: Alphaproteobacteria bacterium; assembly: GCA_017308235.1. GTDB lineage: Bacteria > Pseudomonadota > Alphaproteobacteria > Reyranellales > Reyranellaceae > Reyranella. The sequence goes on from JAFKFL010000015.1 coordinate 117,532, forward strand.
TCGCGTTGTGGCGTCAGCGTGCCGTAGGTCTCGTAGGCGAGTTCGAGAACCGGCAAGCTTTTCCCATTTTCAAGCTGGAAATCGCGCGCTGTGAAGGTTTTGCTCTCGATTTCCGTCAACTCAGCCATGGGAATGCCCCTTTCGACAGGTAGCGATCCTGCGCCCGACAGGCTATTTACGAACAAAAGGATCGCCGCCGGTCTGGGCGACGTCCATCTGGAAAAGGCACTGCAGAGCGAGACGGGAATGGCACGCGAGTCAATGGAATACGACGTGGTGATCGTTGGCGGTGGCCCGGCAGGCCTCTCTGCGGCGATCCGGCTGAAGCAGCTTGCCGCGGAGCGCAACCACGACGTGTCGGTCTGCGTGCTGGAGAAGGGCTCCGAGGTCGGCGCCCACATCCTGTCCGGCGCGGTGATCGACCCGGTCGCCATCAACGAGCTCATTCCCGACTGGAAGGAGAAGGGCGCGCCGATCGAGACGGCGGTCACGGACGACCAGTTCCTGTGGCTCACCAAGACCGGCTCGTTCCGCTTCCCCAATGCGTTCATGCCGAGGCTGATGAACAATCACGGCAACTACATCGTGAGCCTGGGCGAGGTCTGCCGCTGGCTCGGCCAGCAGGCCGAGGCGCTGGGCGTCGAGATCTATCCCGGCTTTGCCGCTGCCGAGGTGCTGTACAACGACGACGGCTCGGTGAGGGGCGTGGCCACCGGCGATATGGGCATCGCCAAGGACGGCCATCACAAGGACAGCTACACCGAAGGCATGGAGCTGCTCGCCAAGTACACGCTGATCGCCGAAGGCGCGCGCGGCTCGCTCGCCAAGACCATCATGACCCAGTTCGAGCTACGCGCCGGAGTCGATCCGCAGAAATTCGGCATTGGGCTGAAGGAGCTGTGGCAGGTCGATCCGGCCAAATTCAAGAAAGGCCTGGTCGTGCACTCGCAGGGTTGGCCATTGTCGGAGACCGGAAGCCAGGGCGGCTCCTTCATGTACCATTTCGGCGATAACCTGGTGGCGATCGGCTTCGTCGTCCATCTCTCGTACGAAAACCCCTATATCTCGCCGTTCGACGAGTTCCAGCGCTTCAAGACCCATCCCGAGGTCGCGAAGTACCTGCAGGGCGGCAAGCGACTGTCGTACGGCGCGCGCGCGATCAACGAGGGCGGCCTGCAATCGGTGCCCAAGCTCGTCTTCCCGGGCGGTGCGCTGATCGGCTGTGCCGCGGGCTTCGTCAACCTGCCGCGCATCAAGGGCAGCCACAATGCCATCAAGAGCGGCATGCTGGCCGCCGAGTCGGCGTTCGAGGCTTTGGTCGCCGGCAAGACCGGCGGCGATGAGCTGATCGCCTATCCGGTGAAGCTCAAGGCCTCATGGATCTGGAAGGATCTCTACAAGGTGCGCAACGTGAAGCCGGCGCTGAAGTGGGGCACGGTGTTGGGCACGCTCTACGGCGGCTTGGACATGTGGCTGCACGATCTTGGGCTTCGCGTGCCGTGGACGCTGCGCCATCACAAGGCCGACCACGAGTGCTTGCGGCCGGCGTCGGAATTCCAGCCGATCCAGTATCCCAAGCCGGACGGCGTGCTTTCGTTTGACAAGCTTTCGTCGGTGTTCCTGTCGAGCACCAACCACGAGGAAGACCAGCCGGTCCATCTCAAGTTGCGTGATCCCTCGATCCCGATCGCGGTCAATTTGCCGCTCTACGCCGAGCCTGCGCAGCGTTATTGTCCGGCTGGCGTTTATGAAGTCGTCACCGGTGACGGCGGCCAGCCCCGGTTCCAGATCAACGCGCAGAACTGCGTCCACTGCAAGACATGCGACATCAAGGACCCCGCGCAGAACATCGACTGGGTGGTCCCCGAAGGCGGCGGTGGCCCCAACTATCCCAACATGTGACAGGCATGCGATCCAAATCCCTCGCGCTGTTGTTGACGATCCCGCTGCTGGCGTTGCCTCTCTCAGGGCATGCGCAATCCGGCGGGCAGGCGCCAAAGCAGTCGCTCAATCTCCCGCAGCGCACCGTGCCGGCGAAGACGAGCTCGATCGATGGGCGTTACCTCGCGGCTCGCGTGGCCGAGGAGGATCACGACTACGAAGGCGGCGCCCTCCAGCTCGACCAGGCCCTCGCCCAGAACCCGGGCGATCCGGTGCTGCTCTATGCCGCTTTCCGCATGCACACCTACGCCGGCCACTTCGACGTGGCGGCAAAGCTCGCGCCGCGGGTGCTGGCGGCCAAGCCCGGCGACGGGTTCGCCAACCTCGTGCTCACGCTCGAGCAGGTGAAACGCGGCGACTACAAGAAGGCCGAGCAGCAGCTCGCCAAGATCGGCGCCGAGAACCAGCTGGGACCGTTGCGCGAATTCGTGATCGCCTGGCTGAAGGTGGGCGAGAAGGACTTTGCCGCGGCGCGCGATATCCTCGCAAAGCTGAAGCCCAAGGAGGGCGATCGCTCGGAGGCGCCATCGCTCATCATCCGCGCCCAGATCGACGAGCTGGCCGGTGACCGCGCCGCCGCCGAGGCGAAGTACCGCCGCGCAATCGAGCTCGATCCGGCAGGGTTGCGCATTACGGTTTCGGCGGCCGAGGGGCTTCGCCGCCTCGGCAAGACCGCCGATGCGCAGGCGCTTCTTAAGGCCTATGGCGAGAAGAACAGCGACTCCGTCGTCATGGACGGTTTGCTCGCCGCCAATGCGTCCGCGACCAAGCCGCCGACGCCGGCCTCGGGCATCGCCGAGATCATGTTCGATATTGGCGGCATCCTGGGATCCGATCAGCGCAATGAGCGCACCGATCTCGCCCTGATCTTCGAGCAGCTCGCCGTCGAACTGAAGCCCGATCTCGATTTCGGCTGGCTGATGATCGCTGGCATCTACGAGCAGTTCGGCAACAACGCCAAGGCCGTGACGGCCCTCGGCAAGATCGGCACCATTTCGCCGCTCTACTGGCAGGCCCGGATGCGGGCCGCCACGCTCGAGGCGCAGGACGGCAACATCGACCAGGCGGCGCAACGCCTGCGGACGATGGTCGCCGACAAGCCGGACCGCATCGACGCCGCGCTCACCCTCGCCGATCTGCTGCGCACCAAGGAACGCTTCAAGGACGCGGTGGCCGCCTACGACACCGCGATCCTGCGCATCAAGACGCCCGACGAGAAATACTGGCCGGTCTACTTCGGGCGCGGGATCTGCCTCGAACGGATCAAACAATGGCCGCGCGCCGAAGCCGACATGAAGAAGGCGCTCGAGCTCTCTCCCGACCAGCCCTACGTGTTGAACTATCTCGGCTACAGCTGGATCGACCAGGGCATGCATCTCGACGAAGGCATGAAGATGCTGAAGCGGGCAACTGAGCTGCGGCCCGATGATGGTGCCATCACCGACTCGGTCGGCTGGGCCTACTATCGCCTCGGCCAGTTCGACGAGGCCGTGAAGTGGCTCGAGCGCGCGAGCGAGCAGAAGGGCGACGACGCCACCGTCGTCGAGCATCTGGGCGATGCCTACTGGCATGTCGGCCGCTTCCGCGAGGCCCGCTTCGAATGGTTGCGGGCGATCAACCAGAAGCCCGACAAGGACCGGCTACCGATCCTGCAGGACAAGCTCGACAAGGGGCTCAACTCGTCCAACGACAAGCCGACCGTCTACGAGAAGGCCGCCGAAAAGAACCAGGGTGGCTGACCAGCCGACAATGTCGGTTGAAACCGAGACCGCGCCCGAGATCGCACGCGCCAAGGTCAATCTCTGGCTGAACGTCGTCGGCCGCCGTGACGATGGCTATCATCTGCTGCACTCGCTGGTGGCCTTCGCCGATCTCGGTGACACGCTCGAGATCGCACCGGCGGAAGACCTCTCGCTGGTCATCGATGGCCTGGGCGCCGCAGTGCTATCGGCCGACACGGACAACCTCGTGCTCAAGGCAGCACGGCTGCTCGCGGCCGAGTCAGGCGTCAGGGCGGGCGCTGCCTTTCGGCTCACCAAGCGGATTCCCATGGCCGCCGGCCTGGGCGGTGGCTCGGCCGATGCTGCCGCGGCCCTGCGCGGTCTCGATCGCCTCTGGCGGCTCGATGCGCCGCCCGCACGCCTGTCCGCACTGGCGGCTCGGCTGGGGGCCGATGTACCGATGTGCCTGCACCAGCGTCCCTGCATCGCCAGCGGTGTCGGTGAGAAGCTCGATCCTGCGCCGCCATTGCCGGGCTGCGGCATGTTGTTGGTCAATCCTGGCATTCCCTTGTCGACGCCGGAGGTCTTTGCCGCGCGACGTGGCGATTTCTCACCGGTGCGACCGATCGACCGGCCGTGGACGGACCTTGCCGGCCTCGTGGCGGCTCTCGCCATCCGCGGCAACGATCTCACCGATGCTGCTGCTGCCCGTCTGCCGGTCGTGGGCGAGATGCTGTCGGCGCTGCGCCGGACCTCCGGCGTGCGCTATGCCGCCATGAGCGGCAGCGGCGCCACCTGCTTTGCGCTCTACGACGCGGTCGCCGACGCCGGGCGCGCCGCGCGGGATCTACCCGCATCGTGGTGGCACTACGCCGGTCGTCTGGCCTGACTCTTCCGGACCGCGAGCGTCTCGCTCGCTCATCCGGTGCATGAGCGAGCGAGACGCTCGCGGTCCGGAAGACTAACGCTTCGCGAGCGCTTGCTTGAGCGCGAGATAGAGGTCCCTCGACGGTTCGCCGGTTTCCGTGATCCCGGCATTCTTCTGGAAGTTCTTGATGGCGTTGCGCGTCATCGGCCCCAGGGCGCCGTCCGGCTTGTCCTTGAGCAGCTTGAGATCGAGCAGGGCCTGCTGGATGGCGCGCACCTGCTCGACCTTGTCGTTCGGCCAGGCGACTTCCGGCGCGTTGGATGTCGAAGAGAGGGTTTGGCCTGTCGGTGCCGAAGGTGCTGACGAAGATGCCGACGGCAAGGCGGGCGACGGCAATTGGCCTGGCCGCTGTGGCGATGTCGCCTCGACGATCTGCTTGATCTCGCGTTGTCCCATGTCCTGCGCGCGCTGCAGTTCGACAGGCGTCATGACCCGGCGCAGGTTTTCCGAGCGGCGCGCGGCGTTCTTGGCAAGCGGCGTTTCCTTGTTGTCATGCGAGCGGCGTTCGAACTGCTCGGCCATGCCATACCAGGCGACGGCGGTCGCATTGTCCTTGGGTGCCGCATCGCCCTGTTCGTAGATGTCGCCCAACGCAAACATCGAGGCGGTCATGCCCTGATGCGCCGCCGCCAGCAGCAGCCTGACCGCTTCGCCGCCGTCGCGCGCCACGCCTTTGCCCTCGCGCAGCATCAGCGCGAGATTGTGCTCGGCGACCGGAAGGCCCTTGTCCGACGCGCGGCGGTACCAATCGGCGGCGCGCGTCGAGCTTCGTTCGACGACAAAGCCACTTTCGTACATGACGCCGACATTGAACGCCGCTTCGGGGGAACCGAGCTCGGCGGCGCGCAGCATCCAGCCGGCGCCGGCCTGCGGATCCTTGGCGACACCGACACCGAGGATGAGGCGGCGCGACAGCTCCGCCATCGCCAGCAGATTATGGGCTTCGGCCTGGGCGCGAAGCTGTTCGATCGGCCATGCCGCCGGGTCTCCGGTCGGCGTCGCCTCCGCAGCACCCGGCTTGGGCGCCGAGGGGGCGGGAGGTGCCATTTCGGCAGCGCTCGGTGGCGGCGGTGGCTCGGTTGGCGCCGGCAGGGAAACGTCGCTGCCAAAGGCCGGCGGCCGTGCGACGGCGACGTTCTCCTTCTTGTCGCCCGGGGCCGCTGCCTCACGCCGTTCCAGCAGCGATGGCCACTTGAGGGCGATGAACGCAAAAGCGGCAACCACGACGACAGCCGCCAACAGACCGAGCAGCGCACGAGAGGAAGATGCGGGTGCTTTGCGCGCTGCCGACTTGTCCGCCGCCGATTTATCCGCCACCGACTTATCTGAAAGACTGCTCATCCCCGGGACAATAACCGAGAGGGCGCGCGCTGGAGAAGGCGCGGCACGGTGGCGCACGACGATCAGCGTCGTCAGCAGCAGGACCGCGCCGGCCTGGTGCATCGAGGCGAGCGCGATATCGACACCGCTCAGGATGGTGGCGACGCCGAGGCAGAATTGCACCAGGACCATGGCACCCGCGGCATAGGTCTCGGGCCGCCGCGCGCGCCAGGCCATCGCCAGCACACCCAGGGCCAGAAGCTTGGCGAGCCAGCGATGGATGAACTGCACCGTCGTGCCGTTCTCGGAGATGTTGATCCACCACGGTGAGCGGTCGAACATCCCGGGCGGGATCCAGTATCCCGACATTGTGGGGAAGGTGTTGTGCGAGAGACCGGCGCGCAGGCCGGCCATCAACGCACCGAACGTCATCACCACGAACACGAAGGCCATCAGACCGGTGGCCTCGCGCCGCGTCTTGCGATCGTCGCGTCGGCTGCTCTGCGGGCCAAGCTCGAGGATCAGCCAGACCGTGTAGGCATAGAGCGCTACGGCGGCCAGCAGATGCGCGGCCAGGCGGTAGTGGCTCACCGAGGGGCGGTCGACCAGCCCCGAGGCGACCATCGCCCAGCCCAAAACGCCTTGGAGTCCGCCCAGGACCAGCAGCGCCACAAGTCGCGGCTTGAGGCCAGGCGAGAGGCGTCCACTCAACCAGAACCAGAGGAGGGGTACGGCGACGACAAGGCCGATCAGCCGTCCCCACAGGCGATGAATGAATTCCAGCCAGTAGATCTGCTTGAACTGTGCAACGGTGAAATCGGAATTGACCAGCCGTCCCTGCGGCGAGGCGAGGTATTCCTTCAACTCCGCCTGCCAGGCCTGCTCGGTTATCGGCGGCACGACGCCGGTAACGGGCTTCCATTCGACCATCGACAGGCCGGACTCGGTCAGTCGCGTGAGCGCGCCGAGCACGATCATGACGAAGATCATCGCCGCAACGACGATCAGCCAGCTCCGCACAATGGGGGGAACGGTCTTCATGGCGGCCGGACCTTGGGCGAAGCGGCTCGCCCCGTCATCAGGCATTTATGTCGCGAGGGGTGGTCGCTTGGCATCCCACCATGGGTGTCATCCCGAGGCGAAGCCGAGGGATCCTTGATTAGGCGCCGCCAAAGGTCCCTCGCTGCGCTCGGGATGACACCGGTTTTTTACACCACGCTACCTCGGGCGGCGCCCGGCGAACCTCCGCTTACGCGCTTGAAGGCCCTCGTCCGCGGCAAGAACGCAGCGTCTGACATGCCGAATGTGCAAAACATTTTCCATATGCGACGGCCCATGGCCTACCTAAATTCATCGAGCCATCACTACCTTGCGCTCCCTTGGCTCCTTGGCTAATCGGTTCGCTTACGAACAATATTCACCCCTCGTTGCATCTGGACATTTCGACAATGACGGCGCCTCAGCTCGGTCCCTCGCTCGCTCACGGGCTGAGTTTTCAAGACCTCTACGCCCGCGACGGCCTCGCCCGGCTGGATGCGGCCTTCGTCGCCTGGCTGCAGGGCGTCAATGTCGAAGCCCACGCCCGTTTGATGGCGGCGCGCGCGGCGCCCGATGCCTTGCCGGCGAAAGAGGAGTCGAACCTCCTGATCGACATCGCCCGGCCATTCGAGGATTTCGTGGCCGCGCTGTTCGATGTCGCGTCCGAAGCGTCTGATCTGCGCGCACGCCATGTCGCGCTGGCGCCGCTCTACGACTGCAAGCGGCTGTTCGTGCAGCGCTATGTGACGCGCGCGATCAAGCCCGATGTCGCATCAGCGCTCGATGGCGGAGAAGTGACCGCAGCGATCAAGGTGCCGGCCAAACTCGAGGATGGGCTTGAGGCCTGGGAGCTCGCTTTCGCGCTCGCCGTGCGCGGCCTGATCGGCGCGGAGTTCAAGGTCGAGACGCCGACACCGGAGATCGAGGCGCTGGTGCGCTATGCCGCCTGGGCGTTGCACAATCCCGAAGGCAAGCGGCGCCATCGCGATGGCCCCCTGTTCAAAGTCCCGCACAAGCTCGACTTCGAGCATCTGGTGCCGATCGAGACCGAAGTCGTCGATGGCGTGACGCGCATGAAGTTGCCGCGGCCATTGCTGCGCCATCGCGAGGGCTTTGCGCTCACCGACGAGGGCTACGACCTGGTGCGGGCGCTCGATCACGCCAACTACTGCATCTGGTGCCATAACCAGGGCAAGGACAGCTGCTCCCGGGGATTGCGTGATCGCAAGACGGCGAAGTTCCAGAAGTCGCCGTTCGGCGTCACGCTTGCGGGCTGCCCGCTCGAGGAAAAGATCTCGGAGATGAACCTGCTGAAGAGCGAGGGCTTCTCCCTGGGCGCGCTCGCCGTGGCAATGGTTGATAATCCTTTGCTGGCTGCAACCGGCCATCGCATCTGCAACGACTGCATGAAGGCCTGCATCTACCAGAAGCAGGAACCGGTCGACATCCCGCAGATCGAGACCCGCACGCTGAAGGATGTGCTCGGCCTGCCGTGGGGCTTCGAGATCTATTCGCTGCTGACGCGCTGGAACCCGCTCAACCTCGCGCGGCCGATCCCGCGGCCCGCGACGGGGCGCAGCGTGCTGGTGGTCGGGCTGGGTCCTGCCGGCTTCAACCTCGCGCATCATCTGATGAACGATGGCCATACGGTGGTGGCCATCGATGGTCTCAAGATAGAACCACTTCCGGCCAAGCAATCCGGAGTCGAAGCCAGCGGAACGCGCGTTCCGTTTACCGCGGTCAAGGACATCGCCGAACTGCGCGAGGATCTCGGCGAGCGCGCCATGGCGGGCTTCGGTGGCGTGGCCGAGTACGGCATCACGGTGCGCTGGGACAAGAACTACCTGAAGATGGTGCGGCTCCTGCTGGAGCGTCGCGCCCAGTTCTCGATGTTCGGCGGCGTGCGCTTCGGCGGCACGGTGACGGTCGAGAGCGCCTTCGCCATGGGCTTCGATCACATCGCCCTCTGCGCCGGCGCCGGCAAGCCGACCGTGCTCGACATGCCCAACGGGCTCGCGCGCGGCGTCCGTGCGGCGTCGGATTTCCTGATGGCGCTGCAGCTCACAGGTGCGGCCAAGAAGGAGTCGATCGCCAACCTGCAGGTGCGGCTGCCGGTCGTCGTGATCGGCGGCGGCCTGACCGCGATCGACACTGCAACCGAGTCGCTCGCCTACTATCCGCTGCAGGTCGAGAAGTTTCTGGCGCGCCACGAGACGCTGGTCTCCGAACGCGGCGAGGCCAAGGTGCGCGCGGGCTGGAGCGAAGAGGAACTCGAGATCGCCGACGAGTTCATCGCCCACGCCCGGGCGATCCGCGCCGAACGCGCGGTGGCGGCGAAGGAAGACCGCGCGCCCGACATCGCGAAGCTGGTCAATGGCTGGGGCGGCGTCACCATCGCCTACCGCCGCCGCCTGATCGATTCGCCGTCCTACACGCTGAACCACGAGGAAGTGTTTAAGGCGCTGGAGGAAGACATCCGCTTCGCCGAGGGCCTGTCGCCGGTCGCAGTCGAGGTCGATGCCAACGGTCACGCCAAGGCGATCAAGCTCGAGGGGCAGCAGGGCGGCGAGAAGGTGACGGCGACCTTGCCCGCGCACACCATCCTGGTCGCGGCCGGCACGCAGCCCAACACAGTGCTGGCGCGCGAGGATGCGACGCACGCCTTCATCGACGGCAAATACTTCCGTGCGCTCGACGAGGAGGGCGAGCCCGCCACGCCCGAGCGTGTCGCCAAGCCCGACGACGTGCGCGTGCTGATGTACCGCCACGGTGACGGCCGCTTCATGTCCTTCTTCGGCGACCTCCATCCCTCGTTTGCCGGCAACGTCGTGAAGGCGATGGGTGGCGCCAAGCAGGGCTATCCGATCCTGACGCGCACCATGGCGCGCCTGCCGGCGCCCAAGCGTCCGGCGGCGGACATCCTGGCGGAAGCCAATCGCCAGTGGCGTGCGAGAGTCGTGCGGGTGGAGCAGCTCACACCGACCATCGTCGAGGTCGTGGTGGAAGCGCCGGCTGCAGCGAAGGCTTTCGAGCCGGGCCAGTTCTACCGCCTGCAGAATTACGAGGCGCGGTCGAAGAAGGTCGAGGGCACGCTGCTCACCATGGAGGGCTTGGCGCTAACCGGCGCGTGGGTCGACAAGGACAAGGGCTTCCTGTCCTTGATCGCGCTCGAGATGGGCGGCTCGTCCGACCTCTGCACGCTCCTCGAACCCGGCGAGCCCGTGATCGTGATGGGTCCGACCGGCACGCCGACCGAGATCGAATCAGGTGAAACCGTCGTGTTGGCAGGCGGCGGACTTGGCAACGCCGTGTTGTTCTCGATCGGCCAGGCGTTCCGCCGCGCCGGCAGCAAGGTGCTCTACTTCGCGGGCTACAAGCGCGTCATCGATCGCTACAAGGTCGAGGAGATCGAGGCTGCGGCCGATGTGGTGGTGTGGTGCTGCGACGAGGAACCTGGCTTCGCGCCGTCACGGCCGCAGGATCTTGCCACGGTCGACAACATCGTCGAGACGATGCGCAAGTACGCCGCGGGCGAGCTTGGCGATCAGCCGATCAAGTTCAACGACGCCGACCGCATCATCGCGATCGGCTCGGACGGCATGATGAACGCGGTGCGGCTTGCCCGGCATTCGGTGCTGAAGCCCCATCTCAAGCCCGACCATCGCGCGCTGGCGTCGATCAACTCGCCGATGCAGTGCATGATGAAGGAGATCTGCGCCCAGTGCCTGCAGCTCCATAAGGATCCGCAGACCGGCAAGGAGACGGTGGTCTTCTCCTGCTTCAACCAGGACCAGGAGCTCGACCGCGTCGACTTCGCCTGCCTGCGTCAGCGCCTGCGCCAGAACAGCGCCCAGGAAAAGCTGGCCGCCCTCTGGATTGACCGGTCGTTGCGCAAGCTCGAGGTTCGCGCTTAACTGGCCGTCACCCGAGAGGTGACGCCATGCATCCGCTCAAGATCGCGAAGCTCGCCGACGCCGAGCGCGTCGAATTCGGACCACTCGCCTTCTATCATCCGCTGGTCGCCGACGGCGACACACCGGTGCGTACCGGGATTCAGACCTCCGCGCCGGGCTACGTCGCGCCGATGCATTGGCATCCTTACACCGAGCTGCTGTTCATCATCGAGGGCGAAGCCGATGTCTGGTTGCAGGGCGAAGAGAATTCGCCGAAGCGCCTCAAAGCCGGCGACTGCGTGGCGCTGCCGCCCGGCATCCCGCACAGCTTTCGTACGGTCGGCGACAAGGCGATGCGGCTGCTCGGCATCCACGCCAATCCCACACGCATCTCGACTTACCTCGATCGGAAGACCGACGCGAACGGCTATCCGATTCTCGAGTCGGTGGTGAAGTCGGCGGCGGAATAGGATTCCGGTCTCGCGACAGAGAGCGGATTTTTTACGGCACCCGCACAAAGCGGAACAGCACCTTGTCGATCGAATAGTAGCGCAACTGGTCCATCACCTTGGGGAAGTAGGCGCTGCCTGTCGTGAAGGGCATGAAGGCATCGAGCGCGAGCGGCCGCACGGAGACGTTGAAGCCCGCTTCGGCGAAGGCCTTCGATACGTCCTCGAGAGAATGATCATAGATCGGGATCGACGAGCTCTCGGCGATCAAGGTGCGCCAGCGCGGCCACAGGCTTGAGTCGGTGTGGCAGCCCATGGCCGCGACATAGGCCCCGCCCGGCCGCAGCGCTGCCTTGATGTCGCGTGCATGGGCGGCAGGATCGGGCAGCAGGTAGATTACCTCGTGGCTGAAGGCGAGGTCGAACGCCTGGCCGAGGGCGGCCGCCTGGTCGCCGATCTTGTAGTTGATGGGGCGGTGCCCCTTCAGCAGCTCCGCGCGCGCCACCGATTCGCGGGCGATGTCGATGCCCACCGCCGACTTGAACGGATGCCGGTCGTAAAGCAAGCGCAGGAAGCCGCCCTGGTTGCAGCCATAGTCGAGGACTGTCGATGGCCTGAGATCGGCAGGTGCGGCGACATCGATCATGCGGCGCCAGATCGGCGCATGCGCCGCGCCCAAGGCATCTTCGTCGGCTTGGTTGCGGTTCCAGATCGGGATCGTGTAGCGCGCCATCACCATCTCCAATGCAGATCACGCGGGAGTCTATCACGCCAGGCGAGACAACGGCGGGCATCACGCGCTAGCTTCCCTGCATGACCGACAAAGAACGTCCCCTCGCCAAACCCACCGTGCAGATCGAGAACGACCGCGTGATCGTCACCGAATGGCGCTTTCCGCCGGGCGGCCATACTGGCTGGCATAAACATATGCATGACTACGTCGTCGTGCCTGTGACGAGCGGTGAGCTGCACATCTTCGATGGCAAGGCCACGGTGCCGGCGCCGCTCAGGGCCGGCGTCTCCTACGCCCGCCAGATCGGGGTCGAGCACGACGTCATCAACCCCAACGATTTCGAATTCGTCTTCGTCGAGGTCGAACTCAAGGCGTGATCTCTGCGACGAGAGGTGCACCGGGTCAGCAGGGCCCCTGCATTGACTTCGGCGGGGGCAGGGCTCATATGAGGGCCGCCAGCGGTCCGGCCCGGTTTTCGGGCCGCCCATCCAGGGAATATCGAGACCGCCCCCGGAGCCCATCGGATGTGGGCTAACCTACGGAAACTAAATGAGTTTTGAGAGTTTGGGACTGAGTTCCCCGGTATTGCAGGCAGTCAGCGAAAAGGGCTACACGACGCCCACGCCAATCCAGGAAAAGGCCATTCCCATCGTCCTGATGGGCCGAGATGTCCTCGGATGTGCCCAGACGGGCACCGGCAAAACAGCCTCCTTCGTCCTGCCGATGATCGACATCCTGGCGCAAGGCCGCGCCAAGGCGCGCATGCCGCGCTCGCTGATCCTGGAGCCGACGCGCGAGTTGGCGGCCCAAGTCGCCGAAAACTTCGACATGTACGGCAAGTACAACAAGCTCAACATGGCGTTGCTGATCGGCGGTGTGAGCTTCGATGACCAGGAACGCGCGCTGGAGCGCGGCGTCGACGTGTTGATCGCCACCCCGGGCCGGCTGCTCGACCATTTCGAGCGCGGCAAGGTGCTGCTGAACGACGTCAAGGTGCTGGTGATCGACGAGGCCGATCGCATGCTCGACATGGGCTTCATTCCCGACGTCGAGCGCATCGTGAGCCTCCTGCCGCCGCTGCGCCAGACGCTGTTCTTCTCCGCGACCATGCCGCCCGAGATCAAGCGGCTGGCCGATCGTTTCCTCAGCAATCCACGTGAAGTCACGGTGTCGCCTCCGGCGTCGGCCGGCACCAACATCGTCCAGGGCCTCGCGATCGTGGCCGAAGAAGACAAGCGCGAGGCGCTGCGCCGGCTGATCAAGGAACAGGACATCAAGAACGCGATCGTGTTCTGCAACCGCAAGCGCGATGTCGCGATCCTGCAAGGCTCGCTCAAGAAGCACGGCTTCAATGCCGGCGCGCTGCATGGCGACATGAGCCAGCCCGCCCGTATGGAGACGCTGGAGAAGTTCAAGCAGGGCGAGATCCAAATCCTGGTGGCCTCCGACGTCGCCGCGCGCGGCCTCGACATCGTCGACATGAGCCACGTGTTCAATTTCGACGTACCGTTCTCGCCGGAAGATTATGTCCACCGCATCGGCCGCACCGGACGCGCCGGCAAGACCGGCCACTCCTTCACCCTCGCGTCGCCCGATGAAGGCGCCCTGGTCGAGGCGATCGAAAAGCTGATCGGCAATGCCATCCCGCGCGTCGAAGTCTCCGGCCTGGAAACGGCCGCCTTCGAAGCGTCCGACGGCCGTCGACGCGGCCGAGGCCGCGGACGTGGCCGACCCACAGGTTCCGGCGGCGAGCGCTCCCGTTCGCCGCGTCGTGCCCCGCGCGAGGAGCGCAAGCCGAGCGGCGAACTGCCGGTCGAACAGCAGGCCGAGGCTCCTGTTGCTCGCGAAGCACAACCGAAGCGTCCGCAACGCGAGCGTCGTGCTGAACGGGATCAACACCGCGAGCCTCCTCATCGCGAACCCGCTCATCGCGAGTCCCTTCATCGTGAACCGAGGGCCGAGCGCACGGGCCGTGGCCACGAGCGGCGGCCCGAACGTCGCCGCGAACGCGACGAGGGTGCACCGATGGGGCTCGGCGACCACGTGCCGGCTTTCCTCGCCCGGCCGTCCCGCTAGCGGACCCCCGCAGGAGAAGCGGGACGATGCAGACGATCTTCGTCATGGTGAAGTGCGAGCTCGGCAAGGCCTACGAGGTCGCCGACGACGCCGTGGCGGTCGAGCAGGTCTCGGAGGTCTACTCGACCTCAGGCCAATACGATCTGCTGATGAAATGCTATCTCGACGAGAAGACCGATATCGGCCACTTCGTCACCAGCCGCATCCAGACGCTGCGCAACGTGAAGGACACCTTCACGCTCATTACGTTCAAGGCTTTCTCCTAGTCTTCCGGACCGCGAGCCTCTGGCTCGCTCGGAAAAGGCGCATTTGAATGCGCTGACATGAGCGAGCTGGAAGCTCGCGGTCCAAAAGAATGATGATCAGTTGATCAGCCCGTAGAACTTCCCGGCGTTGGTGCAGGTGATCATCTTGGTCACCTCGGCCGGGACCTCGGCGAACTGCTCCTTGATATACTGGTCGGAGTTCGGCCACACGCCGTCGCCGTGCGGGTAGTCGGAGCCCCACATCAGGCTTTCCGCACCCATGTCGTCGATCAGCTTGGCGCCGATGCGATCGAACTGGAACGTCGCCTTGCACTGACGGCGCCAGTAGTCGCTGGGCTTCATCTTGAGGCCGAGATCGGTGAAGCGATCCTCCCATTCGAAGTCCATGCGGTCGAGCGCGTAGGGGATCCAGCCGCAGCCCGATTCGCCGAAGGCGATACGCACGTGCGGATAGCGCTCCAGCACGTTGGCGGCGATGATCGCGGCCAGGATGTTGACCAGGTTCATCTGGAAGCCGGAGACGACGGTAAAGAACACCGAACGCCCGACGCGGCCGGGATGCTTGGTGATCATGTCGGGCGGCACATTGGGGAAGGTATGGAAGTGCAGCGGGAGCTGCACGTCGTTCACCGCCTTCCACAGCGGCTCCCACATCGGATGCCACATCGGCTCCATGTCCCATGAGCACGAAAGCTCGAGGCCACGCAGGCCCATCTTGGCCACGCGGTAGATCTCCTTCACCGCGGCGTCGATGTCGCCGTAGGGCAGGCAGGCGAGACCGATATGCCGGTCGGGATAGTGGCTGCAGAACTCCTTCAGCCAGTCATTGTAGATGCGCAACATCTCGTTGGCGGCCTCGGCGTCGTTCAGGCGGCCGGCGGCACCCAGGATGCCGTAGATCACCTCGGCATCGACATGGTCGCGATCGAGGTCCTTGATGCGCAGATGTGGGTCGGAGACGCGGCGGATGTCCTTGGCGCCATCGATGTAGAGGCCTGTTTCTGCCATCACGTCGACTCGGTGGTGCTTGCCTTTGACGTACTTGCTGCCGGCCGGGCCCACGCCGTTCTTGAAGCCGAAGGTGGCGCCGTTCTTGGCCATCCATTTCGGACCGTCATCGCTGTCCTCGACATAGGGCATGCGGTCCTTGAGCTCGCGCGGCGCCATCGACGTGAAGAGATCGGGCGGCATCCAAGGCAGGTCGAGATGGCAATCGGCCGAAATGCGATTGTACTTCATCGGGCGCTCCTCTATTGCCCGAATTCTGCGCCCTGGCCCGCCGGACGCAAGGGCTCCGTTTCGATAGGAGGGAGATCATGAAAGGAAGCTGCCTCTGCAGCGCCGTCGTCTATGAGGCCGAGGCGCCCGGTCTTCTGATCGGCCATTGCTCCTGCCGGACTTGCCGTAAGGCGCATGCGGCCCCTTTCACCACGACGGCGCGGGTGCCTCGCGACAAGTTCAGGTGGCTGGCCGGCGCGGACAAGCTCCGGGCCTTCGAGTCATCCCCTGGCAAGAACCGGCATTTCTGCTCGATATGCGGCTCGCACCTGATTGCGGAACGGCCGGCCGAGCCGCACGTCATCCTGCGGGTCGCCACCCTTGATGAGGATCCCGGCGTGAAACCAATCGTCCATATCTGGCGCAGCCATGAGATGCCCTGGCTCGCCTACGAAGGGGACATCAAGCGCTTCGATGAATGGCCGCCGGGGCGATAGACAGGAGGAGATCATGAAAGGAAGCTGCCTCTGCGGCGCCGTTGTCTTTGAGGCCGAGGCTCCGGCCGGTGGCCTACGCATCGGTTTGTGCTCGTGCCGGTTCTGCCGGAAGGCGCATGCCGCTCCGTTCAACGCTTATGCCACGGTGCCGCGCGAAAACTTCCGTTGGCTGCAGGGCGAGGACAGGGTCCAAACCTACGCATCTTCGCCCGGCAAGAACCGCCATTTCTGCTCGATCTGCGGCTCGCAGCTCGTCGCCGAACATCCCGGCGAACCCGACCTGCTCCTGCGTGTCGCCCTTCTAGACGAGGATCCCGGCGCTCGGCCTGTTGAGCAGATCTTCCGCAGTCACGAGGTGCCCTGGCTCGCCTGGGAAGGCGACATCAAGCGCTTCGACGAATGGCCGGCTGGAAGGTAGTTGGGTTCTGGAGAGACTTGAGGCGCACGGCCGCGAGTCGCATCATTTGACGGTCAGGGAGTGTTCAAATGGCAACGGAGGCCGTCAGCCGTCTCGAAGGAGACTTCGACTACATCGTCGTGGGGGCTGGGTCGGCTGGGTGCGTGCTGGCCAACCGCCTGTCGGCGGACCAGCGGTCGCGGGTCCTGGTGCTGGAGGCGGGCGGGCGTGACAGCTGGATCTGGTTTCACATCCCGGCCGGCTACCTGTTCGCGATCGGCAATCCGCGCGCCGACTGGATGTTCCAGACCGAGAAGGAACCAGGTCTCAACGGGCGCAGCCTCAACTATCCGCGTGGCAAGGTGATCGGCGGCTGCTCGGCCATCAACGGCATGATCTCCATGCGAGGCCAGGCTGAGGACTACGATCACTGGCGCCAGCTCGGGCTCGCCGGCTGGGGATGGGACGATGTCCTGCCAGTGTTCAAGCGGCTGGACGGGCATTTCCTCGGTGAGACCGAGTATCACGGCGCATCAGGCGAATGGCGGGTCGAGCCGCTGCGGGTGAGGTGGGACATTCTGGACGCGGTCGCCAAGGCCGCGACGGAAATGGGCATTCCCGCGACGACGAACTTCAACACAGGCAACAACAATGGCGTGGGCTACTTCCACGTCAACCAGAAGCGCGGCGTGCGCATGTCGACGGCCCGTGCCTTCCTGAAGCCCGTCCTTAAGCGACCCAACCTCCGGCTCGAGACCGGCGTGTTGGTCGAGAAGGTGCTGTTCGACGGCCGGCGCGCTGTCGGCATACGATTCAGGCAAAACGGACGCGTCGTTGAAGCGCGGGCTCGGGGAGAGATCATCCTGTCGGCGGGTGCGGTGGGTTCGCCGCAGATCTTGCAGCTCTCCGGCGTCGGCCCGGCCGAGTGGCTCGATGAGTTCGGCATCGCGCCCGTGCTCGACAAACCAGGCGTGGGCCGCAACCTGCAGGACCATCTGCAACAGCGCGCCATCTTCAAGGTCCAGGGCGCCAAGACACTCAACACGACCTACCATTCCCTGGTCGGGCGCGCGTTGATCGGGACCGAGTACGCCTTGTTCCAGTCGGGGCCGCTTGCGATGGCGCCATCGCAGCTCGGCATCTTCACCATGTCTTCGTCGGACCACGAGCGGCCGAACATCGAGTTCCATGTCCAGCCGCTCTCGCTCGACAAGTTCGGCGAGCCGCTGCATCGCTTTCCCGCCATCACGGTCAGCGCCTGCAACCTCCGTCCGACGTCGCGAGGCACGATCCGGCTGCGCTCGGGCAACCCCTCGGACAAGCCGATGATCGCGCCCAACTATCTCTCGACGTTCGAGGACAAGCGCGTGGCGGCCGATGCGATCCGCGTGACGCGCCGGCTGATGCGTCAGCCGGCGATGCGGGTCCACGCCCCAGAGGAATATTTGCCGGGTCCTGGTGTCGGCGACGATGATGCCTCATTGGCGAAGGCCGCAGGCGATATCGGCACGACGATCTTCCATCCCATCGGCACGGCGAAGATGGGCCTGCCGTCCGATCCGACGGCGGTCGTGGATGAAAGGCTGCGCGTCATCGGTCTCGATGGCCTGCGCGTGGTCGATGCTTCGGTGATGCCGACGATTACCTCGGGCAACACCAACACGCCCACCATCATGATCGCCGACAAAGCAGCGCAGATGATCATCGCCGACGCGCGTGACAGGCAGGGAACGTCGAGTCGCAACGCAGCCTGACAGAGAAAGCTGCCCAAGTGTCCGTTGTACGGATGCGGTTCACCATATCGCTCATCTAATCGCCTAACATTGTGGCGATGGCCGAGACACTTCACCTATGGTGACGGCGGGGAGTTAAAGACAGGTGAAGTTTTCCATGAGTAATCGGACTTTTGCCGTCGCGATGGCGGTTGC
The DNA here is from genome assembly GCA_017308235.1 of Alphaproteobacteria bacterium. Lineage (GTDB taxonomy): Bacteria > Pseudomonadota > Alphaproteobacteria > Reyranellales > Reyranellaceae > Reyranella. The sequence goes on from JAFKFL010000015.1 coordinate 135,937, forward strand.
GTTGGCGTTTTCCGGATCGGCGGTTTCGTACGACGTCCATGCGCAGACGACACTGCGCGCGGTCATGCATTCGGATCTGAAGGTCATGGATCCGATCTGGTCGACGGCACTCATCGCGCGGAACCATGCCTATATGGTCTACGACACGCTGTTCGCGCGCGACGCCGACCTCAAGATCCAACCGCAGATGGTCGAGAGCTACGACGTGTCCCCGGACATGCTGGTCTGGACGTTCAAATTGCGCGACGGCCTGAAATTCTCCGACGGCACGCCGGTCACATCCGAAGACGTCGTTCCGTCGGTGAAGCGTTGGGGGGTGCGCGACGCGTTGGGCCAGCTCCTGTTCAGCAAGACGGCCTCGCTCGAAGCGGTCGATGCCAAGACCTTCCGCCTCACCCTGAAGGAGAAGACCGGTATTGTCCTGTCGGCGCTGGCCAAGATATCGGGCAATCCCTTCATCATGCCCAAGCGCGTCGCGGAAACAGACCCGTTCAAGCAGATCGACAACTATATCGGCTCGGGTCCGTTCATGCTGAAGCAGGACGAGAGCAAGCCTGGCGAGAAAACCGTTTATGTGAAGAACCCGTATTACCAGCCACGATCCGAGCCGCCCTCCGGCATGGCCGGTGGCAAGGTCGCCAAGATCGATCGGGTCGAATGGATCGCCATCGCCGATCCGCAAACTGCGGTGAATGCCCTGCTTGCGGGCGAGGTCGACTATATCGAAGCGCCTCAGCACGACCTCTACAAGCTGATCAAGGACGACAAGAACTCGGAGCTCGTTACGCTCGACAAGTTCGGCAACCAGTTCCTCTTCCGCTACAACCAGCTCACCAAGCCGTTCGACAACGTCAAGATTCGGGAGGCGCTGCTCTACGCCTTCAAGCAGGAGGATTTCCTCGCCGCCTCCATCGGCGATCCCGCCTATTACAGCACCTGCAAGGCGATGTTCATCTGCGGCGGTCCCTATGCCACCACCGCAGGCTTCGAAGATAAGTTCGAGGGCAACATTGCCAAAGCCAAGGAACTCCTGAAGGAGGGCGGCTACGACGGCACCCCCGTCGTCCTGCTGCAATCGACCGATCTTGAGGTGCTCACCAACACCGCGCCGGTCGCCAAAGCCGCGATGGAAAAGATCGGCATGAAGGTCGAGATGTATTCAATGGATTGGCAGACCCTGGTGGCCCGCCGCAGCCGCAAGGACCCTGCCGACAAGGGCGGCTGGAGCGCGTCCATCACCTATGTTCCTGGCGCCGATGCGGCCGATCCGGCGGCCTACACCTTCGTAGCGGCCGGTTGCGACAAGGCGTGGTACGGATGGCCGTGCGACGCGGAGATCACGAAGCTCCGCGAAGCTTTCGCCAGCGAAACCGACGAGGCCAAGCGCAAGGAGATCATCGAGAAGCTCCAGATATATGTCGCGGAGCACCCGACGCATGCCATCCTGGGGCAATTCACCGGCGCGACGGCGATTTCCCGCAAGCTCTCCGGTGTGGTTCCGGCCCCGGCGCCGGTGTTCTGGAACGTCACCAAGAAGTGACGCGCCACGCGGCAAAGAGCCAATCCGGAGGGGGGCTTACGCCCCCTCGATCGGCGAGTAGGGCAAGCCGAGGCTCTCGGCCACCGCGCGATGGGTGACGCGGCCGCGATGGACATTGACGCCATCGCGGAGATGGGGATCCGCCTTCACTGCAGCGAAGCCCTTGTTCGCCAGCGCAAGGCCGAAGGGAAGCGTCGCGTGGTTGAGCGCCTGGCTCGAGGTGATGGGAACAGCGCCCGGCATGTTGGCCACGCAATAGTGGATGACGTCATCGACCACGTAGGTCGGATCGGCATGGGTCGTGGGATGTGACGTCTCGAAACAGCCGCCCTGGTCGATCGCCACGTCGACAATGACGGCGCCGCGCTTCATCGATTTCAGCATGCCGCGGGTGATCAGCTTCGGCGCGCTGGCGCCGGCCACCAGCACGGCGCCGATCACGACGTCGGCGGCGAAGGCTTCCTCTTCGACCGCTTCGAATGTCGAGAAGCGCGTGCGGACGCGGCCCTGGAACAGCTCGTCGAGCTCGCGCAGGCGCGGCAGCGAGCGATCGAGCACGGTGACTTCGGCGCCGAACCCAGCGGCGATCCGGGCGGCATGGGTGCCGACCACGCCGCCGCCCATCACCACCACGCGCGCCGGCGGAACGCCGGGAACGCCACCAATCAGGAGGCCGCGCCCGCCGGCATGCCGCTTGAGGGCCTCGCCTGCCGCTTCGATCGACAGCCGTCCGGCTACTTCGCTCATGGGCGCAAGGAGCGGCAGGCCGCCGCGCGCATCTGTGACGGTTTCGTAGGCCACAGCGGTGCACCCCGAGGCGAGCAGGCCTTTCGCCTGCTCCGGATCCGGTGCCAGGTGAAGGTAGGTGAAGAGGATCTGCCCTTCGCGCAGCTGCACCCATTCGACCGGCTGTGGTTCCTTGACCTTCACGATCATGTCGCAGGTGGCGAAAATCTCGGCCGCGGTCTTGGCCACGGCAGCGCCGGCCTTGCGGTAGACCTCGTCATCGGCGCCGATTCCCGCGCCGAGCTTGGTCTCGATGACCACCTCGTGGCCGGCATGCACATATTCGCGCACCGCGCCTGGCGTCAGGCCGACGCGATATTCGTGGGTCTTGATCTCTTTCGGCACGCCGACGCGCATGAGCGGGATCCCTCCAAGGCTTTCGACAAGCGTATGCCCGCGACAACGTTGAATCCCTTGCAAATTCGTAGCGTTTCGGTGACCTATTGCAGGAAAATCAGGTGAACATCTGGAATCACGCAGGATTTCAAACAGATGGAACTGGACAAGATCGATACCGCGCTATTAGCGGAGCTGGCGCGCAATGCCCGGGCAAGCCAAGTCGACCTCGCGGCCCGGGTCGGGCTTTCGAGCACGGCGATCGCGCGCCGGCAGCGGGCGCTCGAAGAGAGCGGCTATATCCGCGGCTACCAGGCGGTGCTGAACATGGACCGGTTCGGGCTTTCCACTACTGTCCTGGTGCGGATCAGACTGGAGAGCCAGAGCGAGGAGGCGCTCCGGTCGTTCGAGGCCGGCGTCGCCGAATGCCCCTCCGTCATCCGATGCTTCCTGGCATCGGGAAGCGACGACTATGTCGTGCTTGTGCTCGCCCGCGACATAGAAGATTTCGAGCGTATCCACCGGACGGAGCTCTCGCGCCTGCCACGCATCGCGCGCATCCAGTCGAGCTTTTCGATGCGCGAGGTCGTCAATCGCACCGTCCCGCCGGCGATCTTCGGCAGGACGCGTCCGGTGCGCAAGAAGTAGGACTGCTAGGCGCGGGCGTTGAAGTTGAACTCGGCGCCGGAGCGGATGCCGGTTGGCCAGCGCGCAGTGATGGTCTTGAGCTTGGTGTAGAAGCGCACGCCTTCCATGCCGTAGATACCGTGGTCGCCGAACACCGAGGCCTTCCAGCCGCCGAAGCTGTGATAGGCGACCGGCACCGGGATCGGCACGTTGATGCCGACCATGCCGATCTTGACGTTGCTGGCGAAGGCGCGCGCGGCGTCGCCGTCGCGGGTGAAGATCGCCGTGCCGTTGCCGTAGGCATGGTCGTTCACCAGCCCGATCGCCTCATCGAAGCTCTTCGAGCGCACCACCGACAGCACCGGCCCGAAGATCTCGTCCTTGTAGATCGTCATGTCGGGCGTCACATGGTCGAACAGGCAGCCGCCCATGAAGTTGCCGTTCTCGTAGCCCTGCAGCTTCAGCCCGCGGCCATCGACCACCAGTTTGGCGCCTTCCTTCACGCCCTGGTCGACATAGCCCATCACCTTGTCGCGATGCTGGCGCGTCACCAGGGGGCCCATCTCCGACTGCGGGTCGAGGCCCGGCCCGATTTTGAGTGCCTGCACGCGCGGCGCCAGCTTCTGCATCAGCTTGTCGGCGACATCGCCGACCGCAACCGCGACGGAGATCGCCATGCAGCGTTCGCCTGCCGCACCATAGCCCGCGCCGATCAGCGCGTCGGTCGCTTGATCAAGGTCGGCGTCGGGCATCACCACCATGTGGTTCTTGGCGCCGCACAACGCCTGCACGCGCTTATTCATCGCGGTGCCGGTGTGATAGACGTACTGGCCGATCGCCGTCGAGCCAACGAAGGAGATCGCCGGCACGTCGGGGTGCTTCAGGAGCGCATCGACCGCGACCTTGTCGCCGTTCACGACCTGGAAGATGCCGGCCGGGGCGCCGGCCTGGGCATAGAGCTCGGCCAGCAGCATCGGGGCGCTGGGGTCCTTTTCGGAGGGCTTCAGCATGAAGGCGTTGCCGCAGGCCACCGCCATGGCGCCCATCCAGCACGGGATCATGATCGGGAAGTTGAAGGGTGTGATGCCAGCCACGACGCCGAGCGGCTGGCGAACCGACCAGGTGTCCATGTCGGTGGCCACCTGCTCGGTGAAGTCGCCCTTCATGTGGTGGCCGATGCCGCAGGCGAACTCGACGACCTCCAGGCCGCGGCCGACCTCGCCCTTGGCGTCGTCGAAGGTCTTGCCGTGCTCGAGCGAGAGCAGGCGGGCAAGCTCGTCGATGTTCTTTTCGATCAGGCCCTTGAGGTTGAACATCACGCGCTGGCGGCGCAATGGCGCCGTGGCGGCCCAGGCGGCTTGCGCCTTCTTGGCGACCTGCACGGCGGCCTCGATCTCGGCCTCGGAGGCGAAGGCCACCTTTGCCGTCACTTCGCCGGTGGCGGGATTGGTGATGTCGCCGGAGCGGCCGCTCTTGCCGGCAACCGCCTTGTTGTCGATGAAGTGCCCGATGTTCGCGACCATGTCTTCCTCCGCTGCAGAGGCCGCGTTCTAACACCGCCGCCGGTCGCCCCGCCACTGCAGGCGGATCAACCCACCATGAATTGACCTCGGCCTCGTTCACGTCTGCGACAAAGAGGCAGCTCGGTCGTGAACGAGGCGCGGTCGGTTCAGGCGGCGGGCTGGGCGCGCTGGAACGCAGGGCGCTGGCCCAGACGGGCGATGTAGGCGTCGAAAACCGGCTCACCCTTCAGGTCCGGCGCGCCGAACATCATGGCGAAGCGCAGTTCAGCGCCGACATAGACGTCGGCGGCGGTGAACCGCTCGCCCAGGAGATAGGGCCCTTTGGCAAGCGCGCCCTTGAGCGTCGCGATGACGTCGTCGTAGCTGCCCCAGCCGACGGCGCTTTTCCGCTCGACCGGAGGGCGCTGCATCATCTTGTCGAGCAGCGCCGGTTCGAAGCAGCCCGCGCCGAAGAACAGCCAGCGATAGTAGGCACCGCGCGATGGGTCATCGGGCGTGGGCGCCAGACCGGCCTTGGGAAAGGCGTCGGCGAGGTAGGCGATGATTGCCGCAGTCTCGGTCACCACGGTGCCGCGGTGGACGATCGTGGGCAGCTTGCCCATCGGGTTCAGCGCAAGGAAGGCGGGCGATTTGTGCTCGTTCTTGTCGAAACTCACCGGCTCGATGCGATAGGGCGCGCCGACTTCCTCGAGCATCCAGTGCGCCATCTGCGAGCGCGACCGAGGGTTATGATAGAAGACGATCTCGTCAGTCATGGGCGGATCCTTGTGTCGAAAAGTGGCGCAGCATAGAGGCCAACCTCCGAGACCGGCCATGGTCTTTTCCCTGCGACGCCGAACGCGCTTCGCTTCTTCACGGACGTGTGACAGTTTGAGGCGTGCCAACCGACGCTGACATAGTTCCGGGCCGTCCCGGCCGGCCCCGCTCGGCAGCGACCGAGCAGGCGGTGCTGGAAGGGGCGTACGCCCTGATGGCGACGAAAGGGCTCTCGGCCACCACGATCGATGCCATCGCGCGGGAATCCGGCGTCTCCAAGATGACGATCTACAAATGGTGGCCCTCGCGCGAGGCGCTGCTGATCGACGCCTTCCTGAAGAAGGCGGCATCGCTTCTTCCGTTATCGGAAGAGGGCGAGCCCGTGGCGCTGCTGCGCGCCCACGCCGCCGCCTATGCCGAGGCGCTGAACGGCGAATTCGGCAGGGTGCAACTCGCGGTCATCGCCGAGTGCATCGCCAAGACGGCCACCGGGCGGCTTTTCGCCGAGCGCTATCTCGACGTGCGCCGGAGCCTCGGCGTCAGGATCATCCGCAACGGCCAGCGCGCCGGGACGATCAACGCGGACCGGCCGGCCGAGGAACTGTACGACCAGATCTACGGTACGCTGTTCTACCAATCGACCTTCGGGCTGCGGCCGCTGTCCGCGACGTACGCGCGGCGCCTGGTCAGCGCGGTTCTGACTTAAGCCTCGACCTCGCCGCGGCTGGCCGATCGCAGCCAACGCCAGGCCTTGCCGATCGACCGGCGATAGCCTGCCTCGCCATGAACGATCCGCTCGGCCACGATGCCATTCAGCTCGCGCAAGGCATGGAACGGCACCGACGGATAAGCATGGTGCTCGACGTGATAGGGCATGTTCCAGGCGAACCACTTGATAAGGGCGCTGGTGTAGGTCGTGCGTGTGTTCTCGAAGGCGTCACGTGAGCGCCCGCAGCCCGTATGCTCGGCGTAAAGGTAAGGCCGCAGGAAGAACTGGCCGAAGAACAGCGGAACGATCCAGGTGAGCAGCAGGACCGGCGTCTGGAGAAACAACGAGCCGATCAGCAGCAACGCATAGGCCAGCAGATAGAGACGTGCTTCCCGTACGATCAACGAGCGCTTGTTCGCCGGCACCCACGGTACTGTCACGACGCCGGTGATCGCGTGCTTCAGCATCAGCCGGAGGCGGCCATAGACCTGCTCCACACCGGAGAAGGCCAGCACCAACTGCGCATTGGACCTCGGCAACGGCTTGACCAGCAATTCCGGATCCTTCGCCGGATCCTGCGTATGCCGGTGATGCTCCCAATGGAACACGCAGTAGTACTCGTAAGGCAAGCCGATCGCGAAACCGCAGAATTGCCCAACGGCAAGGTTGAGCCAGCGCGTGCGAAAGGCCGTCTTATGCGCCGTCTCGTGTTTGGCCATGAACAGGAAGGACATCAACACGCCCTGGCAGACGATGAGGGGGAGGGCCCAGGCGAGTCCGTGGCGGCTGCTCACGAACATGATCGCAGCGCCGACCAGGATGACCGAGCCGAGGTGGCTCGCGATCCGCACGAGGCCCGGCCCGTTGCGCAAAACCGAGAGCTCGCGCAGCCGGGCATGGTTCACCGGATTGGATCTGGTCCGGCCCGAGTCCAAGGATTCGGTCATCGACATGGTCTTCTCCAATTACTGTACGAATAGTACAGTATGTGGAGGATGTCGACTCGAATCGCATTGCGGGCGTCGGGAGGCTACGAGCGCAGGCTCGCCAGTGCGGGTGCGAAAGCGCTATCGACGGGCGTCCTGGCCAGATGTGCGAGCGCATTGGCGAATGTCTTTATCGCCACGCCAAATGCCACCGAGATCACTGCTTCGCGGTCGTAGCCGGCTACGAGGAAGGCTTCGATATCATGGTCGGCGACGTGGCCACGACCGATCGTCAGCGTCTCTGCAAACCTCCGCAGCGCGCCTAGGCGGATGTCCGCGACGCTACCGCCTGTTCCGACGCCATGGACGATATCAGGGCTTGCGCCGAGCTTCGTGGCCAGACCGGCATGAATAGCGAGCGAGTACTCTGCGCCGTTGACGCGGCTGACGGCCATCAGAACGATTTGCTGTTCAATCGGTGTGAGGGGCGTCTCGCCGAACGCCTGCAGATTGTGGAAATAGCTTTCGAGCGCGGCGGGCACGGCCGCCATGGTGACCGCGAGATTGGGCACGAAGCCAAATATCTGACGCGCCTTGGCAAGCAGAGGTTGGGAAGCTGAGGGCGCGTTCGTCTCGGTCAAGTCGCCGAACAACTCGGCGCGGACGCCATGCGGCATGGTCCTGGTCGTCATGCGTTCCTCCGTCACGCGGCGGTCTTGGCCAAGGTGCGTCCCAGGAAATCGCGGATGGCGTTGGCGATTTCGGTGCAGTGGGTCTCGAGCGCGAAGTGGCCGGTGTCGAACAGACGGACCTCGGCCGCCGGATTGTCGCGTTTGAAGGCTTCGGCGCCGGGCGGCAGGAAGAACGGATCGTTCTTGCCCCAAGCCGCCAGGATCGGCGGACGTTTGTCGCGGAAGTAAGCTTGGAACTTCGGGTAGAGCGCGATGTTGCTCGCGTAGTCGCGGAAAAGGTCGAGCTGGATCTCGTCGTCGCCAGGTCGCGCCAGCAGCGCGGAGTCGAGCGTGTAGCCGTCGGGCGAAACGTTCTCCGGATCGGCCACGCCGTGCACATATTGCCAGCGCGTCGTCTCCGGTGTCAGGAAGGCGCGCAGAGCGGCGCGGTTCGCTTCGTTGGGCTCGCTCCAGTACTTGCGGATCGGGTTCCAGCCGTCGCTCAGGCCTTCGACATAGGCGTTACCGTTCTGGCTGATGATGGCGGTGATCCGCTCGGGATGGGCCAGTGCAAGGCGGAAGCCGACGGGAGCCCCGTAGTCGAATACATAAATCGCGTAACGCGACAGGCCGATCGTCTGGACGAAGCCGTCGATCACCGTCGCGAGGTTGTCGAACGTATAGTTGAACGTCTCTCGCGCGGGGGCTTCGGAGTGGCCGAAGCCCGGCAGGTCGGGAGCGATCACGTGATAGCGATCTGAGAGCAACGGGATCAACTCGCGGAACATGTGCGAGGAGGTCGGGAATCCGTGCAGCAGCAGAACAGCCGGCGCCGCGCTGTCGCCCGCCTCCCGGTAGAAGATCTTGTGGCCATCGAATTCGGCAGTTCGGTAGCGAGTCATGATGGCACTCCCTAGTAACCTGATAAAATATTATTTAGAGGTTATATTCTTGGTAACTTTTCAAAGTCAATTTTTCCGGTTATCACACTCCCGTGACCACATCGCATGCCACGCCCTATTTCGTCGGCGACCACCTCGCCCTCGATTTCCTCAACAGCCGGGTTGCCCCGGCGAATGCGCCGGCCGGCGAATCCTTCGACTGGCTGGGCAACGGTGCGCAACTACTCGATTGGCTGGTCGATTCGGGCGCGGTCGATGTTTCGGTGGCGCGTCAGTTCCGCGGCAAGAAGGATACCGTTGCGGGGCTCGACGAGGTCGCCCGCCAGGCGCGGGAGCTACGCGATTGGTTGGCCGACTTCCTGGGCCGTCATGCGGGCCGACGGCTGGGCCGAGATGTTGCCGCTGAACTCGCGCCCCTCAACAAGTTGTTGGCACGAGACGACACCTACCGTGCGATCGAGGCCGCGACATCGGGAGCGAGTGCCCTCGATTGGTGTCAAAGGCGTCGATGGACGCCGGAGCGGCTCTTGATGCCGATTGCCGAAGCAATTGGCGACCTTGTCTGCCGTTGCGATTTCCGCTTGGTGCGGACCTGCGAAGGCGCCGATTGCATATTGATGTTCTACGATCGCACCAAGGCGCACGCCCGGCGCTGGTGCAGCATGGCGTTATGCGGCAATCGCGCAAAGGCCGCGGCGCACCGCGCGCGTCATCGCCTGAAAGAAGATCGACCGCCAGCGCGTTAGTGCGATGTGCCATCCTTGCGCGTGAAAACGTACTTTCCGTCGGCGCCCGCCTTCGCGTGCATGTCGATCTCGGGATAGACGATCTCATCGAACGGCGTGCGGTCGCCGACCACCAGCAGCACGGCATCTCGCTTGGTCTCGTTGATGAAGCGGTGGGCATTGCCGCAGCCTGCCGCAAAGCCCGCGCATGTGCCGGCCTTCAGAGTCTGGCGGCCTTCGTTGGTCTCGAGCACGACCTCGCCCTCGACCACCCAGATGAATTCGTCCTGCCGCGAATGCGCATGCCGCGCCGAGGATTGCGCGCCAGGTTCGATGCGCGTGAGGTTCACGCCGAAGTTCCGGAGGCCGACATGGTCGCCGAGCCGCCGGTTCCAACGATGGCTGTTGGCCTCGCGAAACACCTCCGGATAGGACGTGGCGTTGCTCTCGGTCAGGTCGGCCGGATCGAAGGCGGGCAGGCGGGGCTTGGTCATGCAGGCATTATCCCATCCGCCGTGCCCGAGGTCCTCCTAGGCCTGTTCATGCGTGGGCGAGGTGGGTTCAGGGTGCTTTTCGGGCCAGCACTTTCTTGAGCGAGGGCCGCAGCCGGGCGATCTCGTCGAGATGCGCTGCCGACAGCTCGGCGAGGAGCGCCTCGGCGGCCCGGGTGAGGCCCAGCATCACGCGGCGATGGTCTGCCGCGTCGACCGTGCGAACCACCAGCCCGGCCGTGACCAGCCGGCCGACCAATTCGACCGCGCTGTGATGGCGGATGCAGAGCCGTTCGGCGAGGTCGCCGATCGTCATGCTGGCGCCCCGCGGCCGGCCCTTGATGGCCAACAACGCCTGGTGCTGCGCGGGGGCGAGCCCCTCGCTGCGAGCTGCACCCTGGCTGAACTCAAGAAACCGCCGGATCAGGTAGCGGAATTCCGCCAGCGCCTCGTAATCGGCCTGGGAGGGCCGGCGCTTCCTAGAAACAGGCTTTTTTGTGGGCGCCATGAGTGGCTCCATTGCTTGCCTAATTATATCGTAATCCGATAGAAGGGCGCCCCACGACCAACGCCCTCTTTTTCCGGTTCCAGACCTTTCCCTGCCATGACCCCTCCCATCGCTGACGCGAACGGCACCTCGGCGCCTCCCGTCCGCCATCTCCGGCTCGGCGACTTCACGACCGACCCACGCGTGCTCCTGATCTCGGGTATTGCCGTCGTCGTCGCAACAGCCGGTGTCGTCGCAGGTTTCGCCCTGCTGAAGCTTATCCGGCTTGCCACCAATATTGCCTATTTCGGGCAGCTGAGCTTCGCCAATCTTCGGCTCGAGCATTCGCCGCTCGGCCTGTGGGCGGCGCTGGTGCCGGTCGCGGGCTCGCTGATCGTCGGCCTGATGGCGCGCTACGGCAGCGAAAAGATCCGCGGCCACGGCATTCCCGAGGCGATCGAGGCGATCCTGCTCGGCCGCTCGCGGCTCGATGCAAAGGTGGCTGTCCTGAAGCCGCTTTCCTCGGCTGTCGTCATCGGCACCGGCGGTCCGTTCGGCGCCGAAGGGCCGATCATCATGACCGGCGGCGCGATCGGCTCGTTGATCGCACAAATGCTGCCGGTGAGCGACAACGAGCGCAAGACGCTCTTGGTGGCGGGCGCCGCCGCCGGCATGACCACCGTGTTCGGCACGCCGATCGCCGCCATCATGCTGGCCGTCGAACTGCTTCTGTTCGAGTGGTCGCCGCGCAGCTTCCTGCCGGTCGCGGTGGCAGCCGTGGTCGCGGCGGTGGAGCGCGGCTTCTTCGGTTTGACCAGCCCGCTCTTTCCGTTCGAGGGAAGCGTCGATGTGACCTTGGTCGGCGCGCTCTGCTGGGCCGCGTTCGGCCTGTTGGGCGGACTGTTGTCGGGCCTGCTGACGCGGCTGGTCTATGCCTGCGAGGACGGCTTCCTGAAGCTGCCGATCCACTGGATGTGGTGGCCGACACTGGGCGGGATCGTGGTCGGTCTCGGCGGGCTGATCGATCCCAATGCGCTGGGCGTCGGCTACGACAGCATCGCCGGCATGCTGCGCGGCGACATCCCGACCAAGGCGGCGCTGCTGCTGCTCGTGGTCAAGGCGGTGATCTGGGCCGTGGCGCTGGGCTCTGGAACATCGGGCGGTGTGCTTGCGCCGTTGCTGATCATGGGCGGCGCCATGGGCACGGTCATTGGCGGCTTCCTGCCGGGCGAAAGCATCGGCTTCTGGGCGCTGCTTGCGATGACGGCCACCATGGGCGGCACGATGCGCTCGCCGCTGACAGCGACCTTCTTTGCCGTCGAGCTCACCGGCAATACGCATGTCCTGCTGCCATTGATCACGGCCTGCGCCGTGGCCCACGCCGTGACGGTGCTGCTGATGCGCCGCTCGATCCTGACCGAGAAGATTGCCCGCCGGGGCCATCATCTCGTGCGCGAGTACCGCGTCGATCCGTTTGCGCTCACCCGCGTGGACGAGGTGATGACCAAGGAGGTCGAGACGGTACCGTCAGACACGACATTGCACGAGGCCACGCGCTTCCTCACCGATCCCGCGACCCATCATCCGAGCTTCCCCGTGCTCGACGGTGCAGGGCGGGTGCTGGGTGTCATCGATCCACCCTCGATCCTGCGCTGGCGGCGGGCCGGCAAGCACCGCCAGTCGACGCTGCAGGAGTTGCTGGCCGGCACCAAGATTACGGTCGCCTATCCGGACGAATATCTCGAAGCATTGGCCGATCGCCTCTCGACGGTGAACGTCGCACACTTCCCGGTCATCTCACGTGAGACAGGGCGGCTTGTGGGCTACATCGGCTGGAAGGACATCATGCGCGTGCGGACCAAACTGCGGGCCGAAGAGCGTCACCGCACGACATTCTTCAAGCTCAAATCGTTCCTGTGATGGTCCTTAGGCCGCGAACGTTCGCAGCACCTCGCCCGGTCGGCTCTTGGGATCGGCGCAGAAACCCTTGGCATCGGCAACGCGCGTGCCATTCACCCAGACGCCGTGGAGGCCGGCTGCGCTGGTCGTGAGCCGGGTCGCGCCGCCGGGCAGATCGTGCGCGCGGCGCTTCGGTCCACGGGCGACCGTCCTGGAATCGAACAGCATCAGATCGGCGGCGTAGCCCTCGCGCAGGAGGCCCCGGCCCTCGATGCCGAACAGCTTCGCCGGCTGGCCGGTCAGGCGATGCACGGCCTGCGGCAGGTCGAGCACGCCGAGGTCGCGGCTCCAATGGCCCAGGAGATGCAGGCCGAAGCCGGCGTCGCAGAAGAAGGTGAGATGCGCGCCCGCGTCGCTCAATGAGATATGCGTGTCGGGATCGGCCAGGATCTTGCCGACCGCCTGGTCGTCATTGTGCAGGAGCTGGGCGACGAACATCGTGTCGAGATCTTCGTCGAGGGCGAAATCGAGGATGCAGTCGAGCGGATCCTTGCTCGCCTTTTTGGCAAGCTCGGCGAGCGTGGCGCCTTCCACGGCGCGATTCTCGGCTTTCGCCGTCTCGACGACGAAAAGCTTGTCCCATTCGCCGTTGAACACCAGTCGGCCGCGCCGCTCCTGAAGCTCTTTCTTGACTGCCGCGCGCCATGCGGGATCGCGGTAGACCCGCTCTAACGCCCCATCGCTGTGCGCCGCCATCGCCGGCTTCCACGATTCCATGCTCTCGAACAGGTATGGGCTCTTGAAAGTGAAATCCATGCTGAGCGGGCAGCATGAGGTCTGTGCCACGAGTTGCCGACCGCGGGCGCGCGCTTGATTCACCTGGCTGAGCCATGTGGAGGAAGCGGTTGGATTGGTGTTGGAATGGAAGAGCGCGGCGATCACCACCGGGCGTTGGGCCTCGGCCGCGATTTCCTCGAGATAGGGGATCGAGGTCTTGCTGCCCTTGGTCAGCATGTAGACGCCGGAGCCACTTGCCGCCATCGCGCGCACCAGCGTGCGCAGTTCCTTGTCGTCGGCGAGCCGCGAGGGCATGGGCGTGCCGCCTTCGCCGTTGTGCGCCTCGGCGGTGCTCGAGGCGAAGCCCACGGCGCCCGCGGCCATCGCCTCGCGCACCAGTGCTGCCATCTGGGCGATTTCCTCGTCCGTCGCGACACGCTCGGTCGCGTCGTGGCCCATCACGAAGGTGCGGATTGCGGAATGGCCCGCGAAACAAGCGACGTTCGGGCCGACGCCTTGCTGCTGCAACATATCGAGATATTGCGGGAAGCTTTCGAAGCCCCAGCGGATGCCGGTGCGCAACGCGTCGAGTGACATGCCCTCGACATGCGTCAGGTGCCGCATGGTGAGATCGCGGTCCTTGGGCTTGCAGGGCGCGATGGTGAAGCCGCAATTGCCCAGCACCGCCGTGGTGACGCCGAGGGCGGGCGAGGGATCGACAAACGGGTCCCAGGTGACCTGCGCGTCGTAGTGCGTGTGGCCGTCGATGATGCCGGGCGCGAGGGCGAGGCCGTTGGCCTTCACCAGCTCCTTCGCTGCGCCGAGCTTCGGTCCGATGGCGGCAATCCTGCCATTCGCCACGCCGAGATCGCCATGCACCGGCGGTGCGCCGGAGCCGTCGAAGATCTCCGCATCCTGGATGACGAGATCGAACATGGCGGTTCCTCCTTCTGTCGCTTTTATACTACGTCCTTATGCTGCGGTTCCGTTCCTCCTTCTGCTGTGCGGGCGCATGGCCGAGGTGCGGACTGAGACGATTTCGAAACTGTCGAATCCACAATGGAGGACGCGCGCAAACAGTCAGCGCCGCACCATGCTCCTGCAGCAGGAACGCAAGCGTGAAGATCGCTGTCGTCGCCGACGAGATCCGCGCGCCGACAGCAACAGCTGACGGCGCGCTCCGGGTCCTACTGCGCTGGAGCGAGCTTGGGATCGCGGCTCGCGCGAGACGTGACGTCGGGGATGTGCAGGAAGAAGGCGCATACCAGCGACGACACCAGCGTCAGCAGCGCGAGGCCGTAGAGGCCGCCGGAGAAGCTGCCGGTCGCGTCCTTCACGAGGCCGATCCACCACGGCCCGAAGAAGCCGCCGAGATTGCCGAGCGAGTTGATCCAGGCGATGCCGGCGGCGAGCGCCGCGCCGCTCAGGAACATCGGCGGCATGGCGAAGAACGGTCCCTTCGAGCCGTAGAAGCCCATGGTGGCGAGGCAGACGCCGACCATTGCCCACCAGGTCCCCATGGTCAGGCCGGCCATCACCAGCCCGCCGGTCGACAGTACGCAGGCGAACAACAGATTCCAGCGCCGCTCGTTCATCCGATCGGAGATGCGTCCCCACACCACGAGCGCGATGCCGCCGCAGATGTAGGGGATCATGGTGAGCCAACCGACCGTCATGTTGCTCATCGTGCCCAGCGACTTGATGATCTGCGGGATGAAGAACAACAGGCCGAGGCTTGCGGTCACGATGCCGAAGTAGTTCAGCGCGAGCAGCAGCACCCTGGGATTCCACATCGACTCGATCATCGAGTAGCTGCGCACGTCTTCCTTGGCCTTGCGCTCGGCGGCGATCTTGCCGATCAGCCAGTCCTTTTCCGGTTGGGTCAGGAAGGTCGCCTGTTCGGGCCGATTGGTCATGACGAAGAAGGTGAGAACGCCGAGCACGATCGTCGGGAGACCTTCGGCCAAGTACATGATCTGCCAACCCTTGAGGCCGAATAACCCATGCAGGCTCATCAACCCGGTCGAAATCGGCGCGCCGACTGCCACCGCGATCGGCAGGCCGACCAGGAAGCCGGAGACAATGCGCGCATGATGGCGGGCCGGAAACCAGTAGGTGAAATAGAGGATGAGCCCCGGGAAGAAGCCGGCCTCGGCCATGCCGAGTAGAAAGCGCACCACGCCGAAGCTTGTCGTGCCGGTGACGTAGGCGGTGGCGCAGGCGAAGATGCCCCAGGTGATCATGATGCGCGCGATCCAGATCCGCGCACCAACCTTCTCCATGATCACGTTGCTCGGCACTTCGAACAGGAAGTAGGCCCAGTAGAAGGTGCCGACCGCAAAGCCGTAGTCGGTAGCCGAGAGGTGCAGGTCCTCGCGCATGGTGAGCGCGGCGAAACTGCTGTTGATGCGGTCGATATAGGCCATGATGTAGGCCAGTACGGCAAAGGGAAGCAAACGCAGGTACACTTTACGCATCGTGGAAGCTTCGAGCGTGGCGTCCATAGGGCGATCCTCCCGGATCCGTTTGTGCCTCCGCTTATTTGCCGGACGGCGCTTTTGTTTCGATGATCTCTCTCCGACGTTACACGTTGACTCGAGAACGCAAACGGACTGCCGCAATGACGGCGAGCGGCGTTCGTGCCCGAGACTCTACCGATATTTGCAATGCGATTTCGCGATATCTCTTATGTCGTTTTCAAGAACCTGAGCAGCAGGCGGTTCACTTCGTCTGACTGCTCCTGCTGCACCCAGTGCCCGGCGCCTTCCACAAAGTGGATCTCCTTCATGTTGGTGCAGGCGCTTTCCTGCATCCGCTCCAGCGCGCCGGGGGTCTGGTAGTTGCCCCAGTCGCTCTTGCCGGAGATGAAGGTCGACGGCACGTCGATGGTGCGGCCGGTGAAGGCTTCGTACTCTCGGCCAACCAGGCCCGTCGTGCGCACGCGATACCAGTTCATGCCACCCTGGAAGCCGGTGCGTTTGAATTCGTCGCTGTAGACGCGCAGATCGCGGTCGGGGAGCCAGGTGTTGGCGGCGATCTCGGCCGGCGAGGGCATTTCCTTGGCGACCGTCTCGGCCATGCCCTCGGCGAGATCCATGATGTAGTAGGTCGGCATCTTGGCGAGCTCTTCGGCCGTCCAGCCTTTGAGCTTGAACGGCTTGTTCCCTTTCCAGTCGGCACTCTTCTGATGGTAGTAGGCGCGCAGGAAATCGTGCACGCCTTGCTTGGCATGCCACTGGTTCTCGTTGGCCTCGCGCGTCGACTGGTACCACTGGTAATGCTTGCGCGGCCGCGGCAGGGCGGCGAGGGCGGCATGGATGTCGGCAGGCTTGGCGGCCGGCGGCTTGCCGACGGTGTCGAAGGGCACGCCGGGAATGCCGCCGTATGGCGCGCTCATCAGCACCATGCGCTTGAAGATGTCGGGCCGCACCAGTGCCAGGAACGCAGCGACCGCGGCACCGAAGTCATGGCCGACGACCGCCTCGGCGGTGCGGTGCCCGAGCGCGTACAGCACGCCGATCATGTCGCGCGCCAGCATGAGGAAGCGGAAGCCCGAGATATCGGCGTCGTAGTCGGCACTCCAGCCGGTGGTGCGGCCATAGCCGCGCTGGTCGGGCGCGATCGCGTGATAGCCGGCCGCCGCCAGCGCCGGCAGCACCTTGCGCCAACTGTAGGCCAGCTCGGGAAAGCCATGCAGCAGCAGGATCGCGGGTCGCCCGCGCGTTTCGTGACCGGCTTCGAGGACATGGATGTCGAGGCCGTTGATCTGGGGCAGCACACGGCTGCGGATGCCGTCAGGCAAAACGGAAGCGGGCAGGGGTTCCATGTCCTACTCCTTCCATCAAAACGTGCGCCCGACAAGCCGATCCGCCACCGGTTTGTCGGCGTGGACATCAACCTGATCAATTTTGATTTATTCAACTTATTGGTTGAATGTCACGACCGACATCCTATATTCAACCAAATGGTTGAATACGTCGATTCTTCTCTCGATCGGATCTTCGGCGCGCTGTCAGATCCCACGCGCCGGGCCATGCTGCGTCGGTTGGCGGGTGGCGAGCGTACGGTGGGCGAGCTCGCCCAGCCGTTCGACATGTCGTTCGCAGCCGCCGCCAAGCATGTGAAGGTACTGGAGGAAGCGGGGTTGCTCCACCGCACCATCGACGGCCGCTCGCATCGCTGCCGTTTGCAAGCCGGGCCACTCGCCGAGGCAGACCGCTGGCTCGCCTACTACCAGCGCTTCTGGTCGCTTCGCCTTGATGATCTCGAGACTGCGCTCACCCGCCACCATGCCAGAAAGAGGAGCCGCAAATGAACGACACCCAGAACGACAACTTCGCTACCGTCGCTTCGCCCACCGAGATCCGTTTCGAACGCCTGCTGCCTGGGCCGATCGAGACCGTCTGGGCATTCCTCACCGATTCGAAGAAGCGCGGCGAATGGTTCGCGTCAGGGGCGATGGAACTCAGGGTCGGCGGCAAGGTCGAGCTGCATTTCAAGCATTCAGATCTCTCGCCCAACAAGGCGCCGCCGCCCGAGCGATACAAGGAGATGGATGAGACCGGTCATGACGCAACGCTTGAGATCACCGAGATCGATCCACCGCGGCATCTTGCTTTCACCTGGGGCGACGGTTCGGAGGTGGTCTTCGATCTTGCACCGCGCGGCGACAAGGTGCTGCTGACCCTGACGCATCGGCGGATCGCCAAGCGCGAGGACATGGTCGGCACAGCCGGCGGCTGGCATTGCCATCTCGCGATCCTCGAAGACAAGGCCTGGGGGCGTGTTCCGCCCGCTTTCTGGGATGTGTTCCGCAAATATGACGGGGAATACGAAAAGCATATTCCCCGATAAGGATCGGAGATCCTGCGTCCTATTGAGCCTGGGCGACGTTCTCACCGCTCTTGTCGTCGCCCAGGATCTGGAGATAGCTGAACGCATCGAGCTCGCGGCTGACACAGGCGCGATATCCCGAGGTCGCCAAGTCATATCCCTGGTCGCGGCAGGAATCGCGCGCGTTGCCGGCGGCCTTCGCCAGCTGCTGGGCGAGTGCCGGTTCCTCCCATTCATAGGCGCGGGTCACATACGAGAGACAAAGCTCCCAGACCGGGGAGTTTGGCTGTACCCGATGGCTGAGGCAGGCGACTTCGGCGCGTCTTTGGGCCGACGCAGAAGCGTAGGGCGAGGCTGCGTAGGCGACCGCGGCAACCGCGAAGCTGCCGACCGTGGCGGCCACAAGGGAGCTAAGGCGGTTCATGGCGCGTCCTCTGAGTAAGAAACTGAGAACGCCTAATTAACGCCTATCGACTTCCCTGGGTTGCCGGTTTGCCACATTGCTGCCGCAAGACTTTTCCCAAACGAAAAGCCATGGTCTGCTGTTTTCTATGACGAGCGACCGGTCGGACTTGCCTTTGAAAAACCTGGGACTTCGGTGGCGATGGCTGCGCGGGCGCGTGATCCGCTATCGGGTGCAGATCGCACTTGGCCTGCGAGTGACGATTGCCGCCGTCGTGGCCCTGGTGGCGGCGCAGCTCCTCGACCTGCCCCTGCCGTTGTGGGCGGTCCTGACCGCCGTGATCGTCACCCAGATGAGCGTGGGCCGATCGCTCAAGGCCTCCAGCGACTATCTGATGGGGACAATCGGCGGCGCCCTGTACGGCGGCGCGATTGGTGTTCTCATCCCCCATACGACGGAATTGACGCTTCTGCTGGTGCTGGTGATCGCGGTAGCGCCGTTGGCCGTGTTCGCCGCCATCCGCCAGAACATGAACGTGATTCCGATCACGGCGATTATCGTGCTCCTGGTGCCTACATTCACCCGGGCAAGCCCGCTCGCCTCGGCCATCAACCGCGTGCTGGAAGTGGGGCTGGGCGCGATCGTGGGCCTCCTGGTCTCGTTCCTCGTGCTGCCGTCGAGCGCCCATCGACAGGTGCGTCAGGTGGCGGCGCGCGTGCTCGACCTCATGGCGCGCGCGCTGGTCGGCCTCGTGGCGGGCCTGAGCCGCGGGCTCACCAACGACGATCTCCATCGCCTGCAGGACGGGATCGGGCAGACGCTGACCGAGATCACGACCATCTGCGCCGAAGCGGAACGGGAGCGGGCGGCCCGTCTTTCCTCGCAGCCTGACACCGGCCCGCTCCGCCGCACGCTGCAGCGCTTGCGCCACGACCTGGTGATCGTGGGCCGCGTTGCCGGCACGCGGTTGCCCGAACCGATGCAGAGCCGGCTGACGCCGCGCGTGTCGATCGTCGCGTCGTCAGCGGCAACGTTTTTGCAATCATGCGGCTTTGCGTTGCAGGCAGGAGATGCGGCGCCGTCGCTCGAGCCCTTCGAGACAGCACTGAAGGCTTACGAAGCCGAGGTGACGGCCGTCCGGCAGGAGGGGCTGACGCGAGTCCTGCCGGGCGAGGCGGCCGAACGCTTCTTCGCCGTCGGCTTTGCGCTCGAGCAGATGCACCAAAACCTGGTCGACCTGCAGCGCGTGGTATCCGAATGGGGGCCGGACGCAGAGTTGAATCCCTCTCCCCCGATCGGGGGAGAGGAGAAAAATTAGATCAGTAGCTCTTCGGCAGGCCCAGGACGCGCTCAGCGACGTAGCAGAGGATGAGTTGCTCGCTCACCGGTGCGATGCGCGCGATCATGACCTCGCGCAGGAAGCGCTCGACATGGAATTCCTTGGCGTAGCCGTAGCCGCCGTGGGTGAGGATGGCGCGTTCGCAGGCGTCGTAGGCCGCGCGCGCGCCGAGATACTTGGCCGAGTTGGCTTCCGCGCCGCATTCCTTGCCATGGTCGTAGAGCCAGGCCGCCTTGAAAGCCATCAGGTTAGCCGCTTCCAGCGCCATCCAGCTCTCGGCCAGGGGATGCTGGATCGCCTGGTTCTTGCCGATCGGACGGCCGAACACGACGCGCTCCTTGGCGTACTGGGTCGCGCGCGCCAGCGCTGCCTTGCCGATGCCGATCGCTTCGGCCGCGATCAGCACGCGCTCGGGGTTGAGGCCGTGCAGCAGATAGCGGAAGCCCTTGCCTTCCTCCCCGATGCGATCCTCCAACGGCACCTTGAGTCCGTCGATGAATACCTGGTTGGTGTCGATCGCCTTGCGGCCCATCTTGTCGATCTCGGTGACCTCGATCTTCGAACGGTCGAAGTCGGTGTAGAACAGCGAGAGCCCATCGGTCGGCCGCTTGCACTTCTCCTTGGGCGTGGTGCGCGCGATCAGCAGCATCTTGTCGGCGACCGAGGCCGTGGTGGTGAAGGTCTTCTTGCCGTGCACGACGTAGCCGTTGCCGTCGCGCTCGGCCTTGGTATCGAGCGCCGTCGTGTTGAGGCCGGCGTCGGGCTCGGTGACGGCGAAGCAGCCCTTGATCTTGCCCTTGATGATGTCGGGCAGGATGCGCTTCTTCTGCTCGTCGGTACCGAACACCACGATCGGATTGGGACCGAAGATGTTGAGATGGATCGCCGAAGCGCCTTGCAGCGCGGCGCCCGACTCGGCGACGGTCTGCATCAGCAGCGCCGCCTCGGTAATGCCCAAACCGGCGCCGCCATACTCCTCCGGCATGGCGATGCCGAGCCAGCCGGCATCGGCCATGGCCTTGTAGAAGTCGTTGGGGAAGCCGCCTTCCTTGTCCTTCTTCAGCCAGTATTTGTCGTCGAACTGCGCGCAGAGCTTGGCGGCGCTGTCCTTGATCGCGAGCTGCTCCTCGGTGAAGGCGAAATCCATGTCCTGCGTCCTTGCCGCGGTTATCGGTTGCTGGCGAGCCAGCTCATCATGAGGCGGTTGAATGGCTCAGGCCGTTCGACATTGGGCAGGTGACGCGCGTTGGCGATACCTTCGTAGCGCCCACCGGGGATCTTCGACGCAATCAGCTTGTTGCGGTCGGGCGGCGTGCCAGGATCGTCGTCGCCGCAGATCACCAGTGTCGGCGCTTTGATCTTGGGCAGGCGGCTTTCATAGTCGAAAGTCTGGATCGCCGCTGCGCAGCCCAGGAAGCCCGCCGGCGTGGTGTTGCTGATGGTGTCGCGGATCTCTCGCCAGCGGACCGGATTCATGCCTTTGAACTCCGCCGTGAACCAGCGCTCCATGGTGCCGTCGGCGAGAACGGAGAGCGTGCCCGACTTGCGCACCGCGGCCTTGCGCTCGTCCCAGGCGCCGGCCGAACCGGGCGGCGTGCCGGGCTGCGTGTCGCAGAGCGTGAGCGACAGCAGCCGATCAGGATAGGCGAGCGCGAAGCCCTGGCCGATCATGCCGCCGATGCTGAGCCCGATGAAATGCACCTTCTGGATGCCGAGCACATCGAGCGCACCCTTCACGTCGGCCGCCAGCGCATCCATCGTGTAGTCGCCTTCGACTGGCGCGCTGCCGCCGTGGCCGCGCATGTCGAGCCGCAGCACGCGATAGCCGGCGCCCAGGAGCGGCACCATCTGCTCGACCCACATGCCCGAATCAGAGTTCAGTGAGTGGGTGAAGCAGACGACGGGCGCATTCTGCGGTCCGGCGAGGTCAAAATAGATACGGCGATTATCGAGGGACAAGAGCATTTGACGCACTCCAAATTGGACGTGTCATTCCAAGCGAAGCGAGGGATCCTTACTGTGGCCTCTCAAGATCCCTCGCTTCGCTCGGGATGACACCGGGATTACATCGCCGATATCCCGCCGTCGATCACGACTTCCGAGCCGGTCATGAAGCTCGATTCGTCCGACGCCAGGAACACCAGTGCCCAACCGACTTCCTCCGGTCGGCCGAGGCGGCCGATCGGCACCTGGCGGCCGAGCTTCTGCTGCATCACCTCGTTGCCGAAGCGGTCGCGATAGCGGTCGAGGATCGGCGTATCGATGAAGGTCGGATGCACCGAGTTGCAGCGGATGTTGTAGCCCGACTTGGCGCAATGCAGTGCCACCGACTTGCTCAAAAGCCGAACGCCCGCCTTGGCGGAGTTGTAGGCCGCCATGTTGGCGCCGGCGATGATGCCGGAGATCGAGGAGATGTTGATCACCGAGCCGCCGAGGCGCCGGGTGTGCTTCTTGATCTCGGCGACACCGTGCTTGCAGCCGAGGAACACGCCGTCGAGGTCGATGGCATGGACCTTGCGCCATTCGTCGAGGGTGATCTCCTCCACCGTCTTGCCGAGCCCGATGCCGGCGGAGTTCACCAGGACATGCAGCGCGCCGAACTTGTCGACGGTCTCGCGGATCGCGGCCTTCCAGTTGTCCTCGCTGGTGACGTCGAGCTTCACGAAATGACCGACCGAGCCCAGCTTGTCGGCTACGGCCTTTCCACGATCGGCGGCGATGTCGGCCACGACGACATTGGCGCCTTCCTGGGCCATCAGGATCGCGGCATTGGCACCCAGTCCCGACGCGCCGCCGGTGATCAGCGCGACCTTGCCTTTCAGTCGGTCCGTCATGTGTTCCTCCTGCTCCCGGTCTTGCCAAAGGATACCGCGGTCATCAAGGCAGGAACGTCGTCACCATAGCAACCAAACGAGACTCGTTCCGCCGAGCGCAAGGACGGCGAGGGCGGTGAGGACGATGCCGATCCGGGCCGGACGATAGCTTTCAGTGTCGATCGTGCGGGCGACATGGATGTAGTGCCAGGTTCCGCCCAGCATGACGAGAAGGCCGAGTCCCACCAGGCCGATGCCCAACCGCTCGGCATGGGCGTTCTCCGCCCGGCCCCCGCCGGGGACGATCTTGCTGAATTCGACCAGAAAGAGGCTGAACCGGTTGATGCCAACGCCGAACGTCATCACCGCGATGGCGGTACGGATCCAGGCCAGCATCGTCCGTTCGTTGGCCAGGTGCTCGGACACGTGATGCAGCTCTTTCTGCTGCTGCCCCAGGTCCTGGATCTCGCGTTCAGCCACGGCACCCTCCGAGGTTGGTCATCCTGCCGGGCTTGCCGGCGGGCTTGCCGAGGTGCGGCAAGCGGGTCAAGACTGTTGCCCGAACCGGGAGAGTTTCCATGGCGTCGGCGATTGCGCCACTCCTCATGTTTCACGGTGAGGCGGAAGAAGCGATGACCTTCTACCTCTCGCTGTTCGCCAATTCGAGGATGGTCGACCTCAAACGGTACGGACCGGAAGGGCCGGGCCGGGAGGGTACCGTGATGCGTGCCGCCATTTCGGTCGCCGGCCACGAGATCCTGTGCATCGACAGCGCCGTGAAGCACCCCTTCACCTTTACGCCGGCAACCTCGCTGTTTGTCACATGCGAGAGCGAAGCGGAAATAGCGCGGCTGGCGGCCGAGCTCGGGCGCGGCGGCAAGGTGTTCATGCCCCTCGACCGCTATCCCTTTGCGTCGAAATTCACCTGGCTCACCGACCGGTTCGGCGTCTCCTGGCAGCTCAATCTCACCTAATCGAGGGTGACGCGATAGCGGCTGATCGCAAGCGCCGAGACCACCAGCAGCATCGCGATCAGCGCGAACAGTTCGACGGAAATGTCGCCGAGGCCCGCCCCCTTCAGCATCACGCCACGCACGATGCGCATGAAGTGCGTGGCCGGCAGCCCTTCACCCAGCCACTGCGCCCAGACCGGCATGCCGCGGAACGGGAACATGAAGCCCGACAGCAGGATCGAGGGTAGCAGCACGAACACCGAGGCCTGCATTGCCTGGAGCTGGTTCTGGGTCAGCGTCGAGATGGTGAAGCCGACCGCCAGGTTGACGGTGATGAAGAGCGCCGTTCCGGCGGTCAGCAGTCCAAAGCTGCCCTCGACCGCGACGTCGAACAGGAAGCGCGAAATGATCAGGATCACCAGCACCTGCACCGCGCCGATGGCGATATAGGGCACGATCTTGCCGATCATCACCTCGATCGGCCGCACGGGCATCGCAAGCAGGTTCTCCATGGTGCCGCGCTCGCGCTCGCGCGTGACGGCAAGGGCGGTCATCATCACCATGGTCATGGTGAGGATCACGGCAAGCAGGCCGGGCACGATGTTGAGCCGCGCCTTGCCTTCGGGGTTGTAGCGACGCTGGATCACCAGATCGAAGGCGTCGGGCCGGCCTACAAGGGGCGCCAGCGGCCCGACCAGGTCACGACTCAGCGCCTGCTCTATGGCGGGCTTCGCGGCCACCAGCGGATTGGCCGCGGCCAGGGGATCGGTCGCATCGGCGTCGATCAGGATCTGGGCGCGCTCGCCGCGCACCATCCGGCGCGTGAAATCCGACGGGATGGTGACGACGAACTGCACCTCGCCATTTTGCAACAGCGCATTCGCCTCGGCTTCCGACGTGGGATGCCGGACGACGCGCATGTAGCCGGAGGTCTGCAGCGCCGAGAGGATGGTGCGGGTGATCTGCGTGTCGTCGGCCGAGACGACGGCGGTCGGCAGGTTGTGCGGATCGGTGTCGATGGCGTAGCCGAACAGCAGGAGCTGCATGATCGGCACGCCGAACATCATGGCGAAGGTGAGCCGATCACGCCGCAACTGCTGCAGCTCCTTGAGGATTATCGCGACCAGCCGCGCCCACATGTCAATCCTCCAGTGCGTTGTCGCGCGCCTGTCCCATCAGGTGGATGAACACGTCCTCGAGGGTCGGCTCGGCCTCGTCCCACGTGAGGCGCGGATCGTCACGAAACGGCTGGATCGCACGCTGGAGCGCCTCGCGATCCGGGCCGCAGACATGCAGCGTCGTGCCGAATGCCGCTGCGGCGGTGACGCCCGGCGCATCGCGTAACCTCGGCGCCAGGCGATCTGCGTCGGGTCCATGGGCGATGAATGCGGTCAGGCCCGACTGCTGGATGATTTCGGACGTCGTCCCACGGGCCATCAGCGCGCCGTAGGCGATGTAGGCGATCTCGTGACAGCGCTCGGCCTCGTCCATGTAGTGGGTCGAGACGAGGACGGTGATGCCTTCGGACGCATAGGCGTGGATCTCGTCCCAGAAGGAGCGGCGGGCCTTTGGATCGACGCCCGCCGTCGGTTCGTCGAGCAGAAGGAGCTTGGGCTCATGCAGCACGCAGGCGGCGAGCGCCAGGCGCTGCTTCCAGCCGCCTGACAGCGAGCCCGCAAGCTGATGCTGCCGGGTCGCGAGTCCCAGCCGTTCGAGCGATTGATCGATCCTGCTTTTCATGCGGTCTAGACCGTAGACGCGCGCCACGAATTCGAGATTCTCGCGGATGGTCAGATCCTCGTAGAGACCGAAGCGCTGGGTCATGTAACCCGCCTGTCGCTTGATGGCGTCGCGCTCGCGCACGAGGTCATGGCCGAGGCACGTGCCGCCGCCGCCGTCCGGCGTCAGGAGCCCGCAGATCATCCGCAGCGTCGTGGTCTTGCCCGAGCCGTTGGGACCCAGGAAGCCGCATACGCGCCCTTGGCCGATACCGAGGCTCACGTGATCGACCACGGTGCGCGACCCGTAGCGCTTCACGAGATCGTGGACGTCGATGGCGAGCGCCATGGCGGTCACCGCGGCAAGGGAACGACGGTGATGGGCAGGCCGGGCGAGAGGGGCGTTTGTCCCGGTTCCGGCCGCGCCTCGATCAGGAACACGAGCTTGGCGCGCGCGCTTTGCGAGTAGATGACCGGCGGCGTGTATTCGGCGCGCGGCGAGATGTAGATGATGCGGGCCTTGAGGTCGGCCGGGCAGCTATCGCACGTGAAGTTCACGGTCTGGTCCATGCGCGCCCGCGCTACGTCTTCCTGCGGTACGTAGAAGCGCAGCTTGACGCGGAAGGCCGGCAGCAGGGAAACCACGGGCGTTCCTGCCGGCACCCATTCGCCTGTATTGAAGAAGGTGTTCTCGACCAGCGCGTCCTCGGGGGCCACGGGCATCTGGTCCTCGAGCCGCTTGCGTGCCTGCTCGAGGTTGGCGTGGTTCTGGCCTACCATTGCCTTGGCGGCGGCGATCTCGTCGGGTCGGGCCGCGAGATCGTTTACCTTTTCCTGTGCGGTGAGCGAGGCGACGCGCGCATGAAGCTGTCGCAATGTCGATTCGGCCTGCTCGTAAGCCTGGCGGGAATTGATGCCGCGGGCGAGAAGATCGCTCTGGCGCTTGTATTCGAGCTCGGCTTCCGCGAGTGCGGCTTCACTTTCGCGACGCTGGGCGCGCGTCACGTCCTGTTCTTCCTGCCGCTTGCCGGTCAGCAGGTTCTCGTAACGTGACTTCGACTCTGCCAGCGCTGCCTTGGCGCGCATCACTTCGGCTTCCGCCAGCACGGGATCTGTCACGAACAGGAGGTCGCCCTTCTTCACGTGACCGCCGCGGTCGACCGGCCGCTTGACCAACCGCCCGGCGACAGGCGGCGCGATCAGGCTGGTTTCGCCCTCGACATAGCCGAGGTAATGCGCGCTCTCGTTGCCGAAGCCCAACGCCGCCGAAAGGGGCGTACCCCACCAGAGCACCGCCAACAGAAGGGCGATCGCCGCGCCGCCGATGACGATGAGGCGCTCCCGCTTCATGGCGACCTCAGCGCATGCAACATGAGATCGGCGTGGTGACGGGCGAGAGCCCGTGTATCGAGACGTTCGCCGCCGATCGGTTCAAACACCGTCTTCCACACGCCGGCCAACAGCATCGGGCCGATCAGCGAGCGCACGGTGAGGCCGGGGTCGACCTTGCGGAACTCACCCTGGGCGATGCCACGCGCAATCAGCGCTTCGAGAAGCGGCAGACCACGGCCGATCACCTCCTTGAGATAGAAACGCCCGATCTCCGGGAAGGCGCGCGATTCGCCGATCACCAGCTTGGCGATCAACGGCAACGGCGTGTCCTCGATGCGGCTCGCCATGAATTCGAGCAGCCGCGGCAGGATCTCCGTCACCGGGCCGCGATGGGCCTGCGCCAGCGCTTCAACCGTGCTGAAATTGCTGATCACAGCCTGGCGGATGACGCCCTGGAAGAGCGCCATCTTGTCCTCGAAGTAGAGATAGATCGCCGCCTTGCTGAGGCCGGCGCGCTCGGCGACGTCGTCCAGTCGGGTGCCGGCATATCCCTTTTCAACGAACAGGGAGAGCGCGGCCTCGAGGATCTCCTGGGGCCGTTCGGCGGGCGCGCGGCGTTGCTTGGCGGTTTTGGGCATAAAACTAACTTACCAGTCAGTTATAAACGACTCAAGCCACGTCCCGGTTGCCGCCGGAACGAACAAAGGCCGCCCGAAGGCGGCCTTTGCGTTGATTTTACTGAGAAAAACTCAGTTGTACTTGGCGATTTCCAACCGGCCGACCTGGTCGCGATGGACCTCGTCGGGGCCGTCGGCCAGCCGCAGGGTGCGCTGATGGGCGTACATGCTGGCGAGCTTGAAGACCTGGCTGACGCCGCCCGCGCCATGGAGCTGCAGGCAGCGGTCCACCACCTTGGAGGTGATGTTGGGCACCGCCACCTTGATCATCGCGATCTGCTGGCGGGCTTCCTTGTTGCCGAACTTGTCCATCGCCCAGGCGGCCTTCAGCACCAAGAGCCGCGCCATGTCGATCTCCATGCGCATGTCGGCGACATGGGCCTTGGTGACGCCCATCTCCGAGATGCGCTGGCCGAAGGCGACGCGGCTCTTGGCGCGCTTGATCGCCATCTCCAGTGCCCGCTCGGCGACGCCGATCGCGCGCATGCAGTGATGGATGCGGCCGGGACCCAGGCGGCCCTGCGCGATCTCGAAGCCGCGGCCTTCACCCAGCAGGATGTTGGCCTTCGGCACGCGCACATTGTCGTAGATCACCTCGGCGTGGCCGTGCGGGGCGTCGTCATAGCCGAACACATGCAGCATCTTTACGATCTTGATGCCCTGCGCGTCGCGCGGCACCACGATCATCGACTGCTGGCGATAGGCCGGCGCGCTGGGATCGCTCTTGCCCATCAGGATGATCACCTTACACCGCGGATCGCCCATGCCTGACGACCACCACTTGCGGCCGTTGATGACGTAGTTGTCGCCGTCGCTTTCGATGCGGCATTCGACGTTGCGCGCATCCGACGATGCCACCGCGGGCTCGGTCATCGCGAAGCAGGAACGGATCTCACCGTTCAGCAGCGGCGTCAGCCACTTCTCCTTCAGCGCCTTGGAGGCGTAGCGTGCGAACACTTCCATGTTGCCGGTATCGGGCGCCGAGCAGTTGGTCGCTTCCGACGCCAGCGAGGAACGGCCCAGCACTTCGCAGATCGGCGCGTATTCGAGATTCGAGAGGCCCATCGTACCGTGCGTATCGCCGGTCTCGCGATCGGCCGGCAGGAACATGTTCCACAGGCCGCGCTTCTTCGCTTCGGCCTTGCACTCCTCCATGACCTTGGGCAGTTGCCAGCGATCCTTGGCCTTCTCCATCTGCTCTTCGTAGACGGGCTCGGCCGGATAGATGACCTCGTCCATGAACTTGTTGAGCTTCTCCACAAGCGCCTTGGTCCGATCGGAGTATTCGAAATCCATTCCTGTCTCCCTTGCACTGGAGGCGGACTCTGGCCGAAATCGGTGGCAATGTGAACGGCCATTCAGGCGCATCACATGATCGCCGTCGCCAGATTTCGGCTCGCGGATGAGCCAGCAAACCCCCGGAGGGAGCTGTGAAAATTGCACGTTACGACGTCATTCCGCTCAAGGTGCCCGAGGACGATCCATTGGCGAACATGCCCGAGGAAGCTGGCCGCACACGCCCTGTAGTGGCGTTGAAGCTCGCCACCGACGATAGGCTCGAGGGAATAGGTGTCACGCTTTACGGCGGCCGGATCAATCGCGCGCTCACGGCGGCGATCGAGGACATGGCGGCGCTGATCGTCGGCGAGGATCCGCAGCGCATCGAACACATCATCGGCAAGCTGCGCGCCGCGACAGGCGATTCGGGCGCGGCCGGGATCTTCACGCTGGCGCTGTCGATCATCGACATTGCCTTGTGGGACCTCAAGGGCAAGGCCCTCGGCCAACCGCTGTGGAAGCTGCTGGGCGGACATCGTCAGCGCGTCCCGACCTACGCCTCAGGGTCGCTGCGCCGCGGCCTTTCCGACGATCAGGCACAGCGCGCGGCGCGCACCCTCCTGGAAAAAGGTTTCAGGGAAATGAAAACCCAGCTCGGATTGCCCGGCGATCCGACGCCCGCTGACGAGGTGCGGCGCGTGACCCGCGTGCGGGAGGCTATCGGGCCGGACATCAAGCTGATGTGCGACATCAACCAGCGCTGGAGGCCCGAGCAGGCGATCGACATCGGCCGCCGCATCGAGGACGTTGGCCTGTTCTGGCTGGAGGACGTGACCGCGGCCGACGATTATGCCGGACTGGCACGCGTAACCGATGCGCTCGCTACACCTGTCGCGGGTGGCGAGTATCTGTGGGGCATCGTGCCGTTCCGGCACATGGTCGAGGCCCGCTCGGTCGATATCGTGATGATCGATGTCGCGCGCGTCGGCGGCGTGACGCAATGGATGAAGGTCGCAGGCATGGCCGAGGCTTTCAATCTGCCGGTGGTCAGCCACGTCATGCCGGAGATCCTGGTGCATATGGTCGCTGCCTGTCCCAACGGCCTCACCGTTGAATACATGCCGTGGACGCGGGCGCTTTACGAGGAAACGCCGGCCATCGAGAAGGGCCAGCTCGTGCTGGGCGACGGGCCGGGCCTCGGATTGAAGTTCGACGAGAAGGCCCTGACACGTTTCAGGGCCTGATCTTGCCGAACCATGGGGAGCCTGCCTACATCTAGGCGAAAAGGGAGGAAACGTTGGATAGCTTCATGCAGGTACCGTTCAAGCCAATCGACTTTCTGAGCCGCGACGTGCGGCTCGATCGTCGGCCGGATGGTTCCTTGATCCTGCAGTCCAATCACAAGCTGAAGCCCTACGAGCGCCATGTGCCAGCCTTCCTTGCCAAATGGGCGGCCGAGGCGCCGGACCGGCTGTGGCTGGCGCAGCGCCGCGGGCCCTCGCGCGACTGGACGAAGCTCACCTACGGTGAGGCCAAGAAGCAGGTCGATGCGGTCACGCAAGCGCTGATCGATCGCGGCTTCGGGCCCGACAAGCCGGTGATGATCCTGTCGTCGAATTCGATCGAGTTCGCGCTGCTCACCATGGCGGCCATGCAGGCTCGCGCGCCGGTCGCGCCTGTCTCACCGGCCTATTCGGTGATGAGCCGCGATCATTCCAAGCTGCGCCACGTGTTCGATCTCATCCGGCCCGGCCTGGTGTTCGTGCAGAACGGCGAGATCTACGCCGGCGCACTGGCCGCCCTCGATCTTTCGGGCGTGCTGCTGGTCCATGTCGACCGAGCGCCACCCAAGATGCAGTCGCTGCCCTGGAGCGAGCTTGTGGCGACCCAGCCGACCGAGGCGGTGGCGCGTTCGGTCGACGCCATCGAGCCCAAAACCATCGGCAAGTACCTGTTCACCTCGGGCAGCACCGGCATGCCCAAGGCGGTGATCAACACCCAGGAGATGATGTGCGCCAACATCGCCATGGGCCAGATGGCGCGCGTGCGCAAGGCGGACGACCCGGTGCCGGTGGCGCTCGACTGGCTGCCCTGGAACCATACGATGGGCGGCAATGCGACCTTTCAGGGCAATCTCGCCGAGGGCGGCACGACCTGGATCGACGACGGCAAGCCGCTGCCCGGCCTGTTCGAGGAGACGCTGCGCAATCTGCGCGAGGTCTCGCCGACCTCGTTCGCCAATGTGCCCGCGGGCTACGCCATGCTCGCGACCGCACTGGAGAAGGACGAATCGCTTGCGAAGAAGTTCTTCAAGAACCTGAACGCGCTCGCCTATGGCGGTGCGACGCTGCCGCACGACCTCTATGAACGCATGGAAGCTTTGGCGGTGAAGCACACCGGCTATCGCCTGCCGTTCATCACGGGCTGGGGCGCCACAGAGACCGCGCCGACCGCGACCACGGTGCATTGGGCGTCCGAGCGCGTGGGCCTGATCGGTCTGCCTTTCCCCGGCGTGCAGCTGAAGCTGGTGCCGACCGGCGAGGAGGGCCGTTACGAAGTCCGCCTCAAGAGCGTGATCGTGACGCCGGGTTATCACAAACAACCCGATCTCACGGCGGCGGCCTTCGACGAGGAGGGCTTCTACAAGATCGGCGACGCCGCCCGTTTCGTCGATCCGGCTGATCCCAACCAGGGCCTGATCTTCGACGGCCGCGTGGTCGAGGATTTCAAGCTCGCGAGCGGCACCTTCGTGCTGGTGGGGACCTTGCGCGCCAATGCGATCGCCGCCGCGTCACCCGTGCTGCAGGACGCCGTGGTCTGCGCGCCGGACCGCGAGTTCGTCGGCCTGCTGGGCTTCCCCAACATTGCGGCTTGCCGGAATCTTGCCGGTGACAGCGAGGTTCGTCTCCCGGCGGCCGAGCTGCTGCGGCATCCGGCGGTGGTTGAGACAGTGGCGAGCGGACTTGCGCGCATGAATGCCGAGGGAGGCTCGTCGATGCGGGTGAAGCGTGTCATTCTGATGGAGGAAGCGCCCTCGGTGGATGGTCATGAGATCACCGACAAGGGCTATATCAACCAGCGCGCCACCCTCGAGCGCCGCAAGGCCCTGGTCGAGCGGCTCTACAAGGGCGGCCCCGATGTCATCGAGATCAATTGAGGAGACAGCGATGCCTGAAGCGAAACTCCCCCCGAACCTGCCGCAGTGGATGAAAGATCACACCGACCGCTATCTCAAGAGCGGCGGAACGGACGGTCACATGTACACGGTCGAGAGGCCCGGGCACGGGGCGATGACGGTGGCGTCGCTGCTGCTCACGACCACGGGCCGCAAGTCGGGCGACAAATGGATGTTCCCGCTGTTCTATGGCACGACGGGCAACAGCTACTATGTGATCGCCTCGAAAGGCGGCGCTCCCGAGCATCCCGGCTGGTACCGCAACATGCAGGCCAATCCGAACGTTGATATCCAGGTCGGCACGAAGAAGATGAAAGCCAAGGCGCGTACGGCCACCGGCGCGGAACGCGCCAAGCTCTGGAAAGATGCCGTCGGCCTCTTCCCACCCTATGCCGACTATCAGCAGAAAGCCGGCACGCGCGAAATCCCGGTCGTCGTCCTCGACCCAGTGCATTAGGACACACCGTCGTCCCGAGCGAAGCCGACTCGCGCGCAGTAACCCGCGCACGAGTCGGGACGACAGGCAGTTAGATCTTTTCGATCACTGCCGCTCTGAAGCGGCGCATCTCCGCCAGCATTGTAGCAGCGTCCGGGCGATCGAAGTCGATATCGATCGCCGTGACACCCGCGTCGCGCAAGGCACGAAGGTCGCCGGCAACGTCGGCGTCGCTGCCGGAGAACAGCCGTCGCTCGCCGTCCGAGGCACGGGGCGGCACCGCCGCGCCGTAGCGCTTCACGCGATAGGAAACGCCGACCGAGGCGGGATCGCGTCCTGCATCGGTGGTTGCTTTGCGCAGACGCGCGATGCCCGCGCGCAATCGCGGCAACGTGTCGAGCAGGTGCTGGTTGTTGCTGCCGATCGGATACCAGGCATCGCCGACGCGGGCGGCGCGGCGCAGGGCAGGGCCGCCTTCGCCGCCGACCCAGATCGGCGGATATGGGCGCTGGACCGGCTTGGGCTCGAGCACGATGCCGTCGAACTTCGTGTAGCGGCCGGCAAACCGCGGCTTGGCCTCGGTCCAGAGCACTCGGAAAGTATCGATATATTCATCGGTCACGGCGCCGCGTTCGGCGAAAGGTGTCGTGACGACAGCGTCGAACTCCGTCTTGAGCCAACCGGCGCCGATCCCCACGACCAGCCGGCCGCCGGAGAGGACATCGAGCGTGGCCAGCATCTTGGCCGCCAGCACCGCCGGCCGATGCGGCACGACCAGGACGGCGGCCACCAGTCGGATGCGCGAGGTCTTGGCCGCGATATAGGCCATGCCGATCAACTGCTCGTGCCGTTCGGTCGGTGCTTCTTCGTAGAAGGCACCCGATTCCGAATAGGGGTAGCCCGGCACCTTGGTGTCGGGCAGCACGACGTGGTCGGTGAGCGTGAGGTAGTCGAAGCCCATGGCTTCGCCCTCGGCCGCGATCCGCGTCATGTCGGCGACGGCCGAAAGCGGACCGGAGTTCGGCAGGTTGAAGCCGATCTGCACTACGTCAGATCACCTTGCGCAGGACATGTCGCCGGTTCGATGTGAACGGGCGGACTTCGCCCGGCCAGCGCCCTTTTTCGACCGCCTCGGCCCACTCCTTGCTCAAAAGCACATCGGGGCTCTCGAGCTCGTAGATCGCGACGTAGCTTGCCTGGCCGCTGCCATCGATCACCTTGCGCTCGCCACCGAGGTTGAAGGCGGCGGGCACGGTCTTGAGGCGCGTGACCGCCCCAACGCCTGGCACCTTCTTCAGGAGAGGAATGTGCTCGGTGTCATAGACTTCGTTGAACAGCGCTTCCTTCTCTTTCGTCACATCCATGCTGACGACGAAGAGGTACTTGCTGGCGATCGGCATGATCCTGCTCCCTAAGCTGCTTGTGCGACCGTCGGACCGTCCCCGGCCAGCGTGGTGCGCCGCATGTCGCGCGGCTCGTGGACCGGGAACGGGCGCGCGCGATGCATCGTCTGGCGGTTGTCCCACATCACCAGATCGCCGACGCGCCATTTGTGAGTGTAGACGAACTCCCGCTGCGTGGCGTGCTCGATAAGATCGCGCAGGAAGCCGCGGGCTTCGGGGATCGGCCAGCCGAGGATGCCGCCTGCATGGCTCGAGAGATACAGCGACTTGCGGCCGGTCACCGGATGAGTGCGGACCAGGCACTGGCGCACCGGTTTGAAGCGTTGGCGCTCCTCATCGGTGAAATCGAAGAAGCCGATGACCTGACGCGAGAACATCTGCGAGTGTTCGCATACGAGGTCTTCGACCTGGGCCTTGGTCTCCTCGTCCAGCGCGTCATAGGCCGCCCGCATGTCGGCGAACTGGGTGTCGCCGCCTTTCGAGGGAATGCTCACCGCGCGCAGGAGGGAATATTTCGCCGGCGTCGTTTTGAAGGAGCTGTCCGAGTGCCAAAGGCGGTTGCCGATCGCAAACAGCCGGCGGCGATCGTCGCGTTCGAACGGCGCGTTGTTGCGATCGAGGTTCGACACGTCGGCGAAGGTCGTCGGCAGTCGATAGTCTGAAGCGGCGCGTAGGCTGGTGCCGATGGCGTGCTCGATCTCACCCAAGCTCTGAGTAAAAGCGAGCTGC
Organism: Alphaproteobacteria bacterium; assembly: GCA_017308235.1. Taxonomy (GTDB): domain Bacteria; phylum Pseudomonadota; class Alphaproteobacteria; order Reyranellales; family Reyranellaceae; genus Reyranella. Next base: position 170,181 of record JAFKFL010000015.1, read on the forward strand.
AGGGCGTCGTCGATCCTCTGATCGCGGAACACCAGCACGGCGTACCGGTCCATGCCGCCATGGATCGCCGACACCTCCTCAGGTGTCAGCGGCTCGCGCATATCGATGCCGTCGACTTCGCCTGCGAGGCAGGGACCGACCCGACGGATGGTGACCGTCATGGCCTGTTTCCTCAGCGCAACGGCGAGAACGCCGCCGGTACGGCGAAGATGCTTTGCTGGCGGCTGACGCTCGGATGGCGCGGCGGCGGCCAGTTGGGCGATTTCATCGCCTGCGCGCGCAGGCGCTCGCGGTCGGCCATGTTCTTGTAGGCCCAGACATGGACCCACTGGTTCAGCGCGCCGATATCGGTGAAGCCCGCGAAGACGAGAGGCGAGACCGCGGTGCGCTCCTTGATGCGCGACGTCCAATCGTCGATCACCTTGGGGATGGCACCGGGACCGTAGGTGTAGGTGCGGAACTCATAGAGACTGCCATGCTCGCCGGGTTCGAAGTGCGGCGAGAATGGCGCCGGGTGCAGGATCTTGGACTCCATTTCGAGGATGAAGTCCGCGATCTTAGGCGGCCAAACCTTCTTCTCGACGGCTTCAGCGCGGATGCGATCGCGTTCGTTCAGGTCCTTGTAGGGCCAGATATGGATGATCTGGTTCAGCGTGCCGACCTCGGTGCGCCAGAAGCCCCCCAATCGCGAAAGTTTGATGCGCCCAGGCAAGGCACCGGCGAATGCTTCCTCGGCTTGGGGGACCGTGCCGGGCTTCAGCAGATAGGTGCGCACCTCGAAAATCATGGCGAAATCCTTCCGCAACTTTTCGAACAAGAAGGCGCTAGAATGTCCGGGTGATCGAACGGAGGCAAGCGATGGCCAAGCAGTATGACCGCAGTGCGGAGGACCTCGGCAATATCGTCGCCCTGGAGCACGTCAACGTGCAGGTCGAGGACCAGGGGCTGGCAACGCTGTTCTACATGAGCGGCCTTGGGCTCACCCGAGACCCCTTTATGATGACCAGCATCGACAACATGTGGATCAACGTTGGCCGCAGCCAGTTCCATCTGCCGACGGGCAAGCCGCAACGGCTGCGCGGCCGCATCGGCCTGGTCATCCCGGATCACGAGTCGCTGCTGCAGCGGCTGGAGCGGATGGCCAAGCCGCTCGCGGGCACACAGTTCGCCTTCGCCGAGCGCGCCGACCATGTCGAGGCAACCTGCCCGTGGGGCAACCGCATCCAGTGCCATCGACCATCGTCTCGCTTCGACGGCGTCGAGCTCGGCATGGCCTATGTCGAGTTCGACGTGCCCGTGGGCGCCGCCAAGGGCATCGCCGAATTCTATCACCGTGTCTTCAACACCATGGCCCGCGTTGACACGTCGGGCTCTGCGCCAGCGGCGCATGTCTCCGTCGGTCTGGGTCAGGAGCTCATCTTCCGCGAGACTGCGGCCGAGCTCGCGCCCTATGACGGCCATCACATTCAGGTCTATGTCGCGAATTTCTCCGGCCCGCACCGGCAGCTCCTCGACCGCAATCTGGTGACCGAGGAAAGTAACCAGCACCAGTACCGCTTCCTGCAGATCGTCGATCCCGAGACCGGCCGCAAGCTGTTCGAGATCGAGCACGAGGTGCGCAGCATGCGTAATCCGATGTATGCGCGGCCGCTTGTCAATCGCAATCCGGTGCAGACCAACCGCAACTATGTGCCCGGCCGCGACGCGTGGGTGCCCGACGCTCTCGCCGAGCAGATGGACGACCCGCGCGTGGAGATGCGCCGGCAGCGCTTCGCAGAGGCCAGCCGGCGCGCCGCGCAGTAACCAGCTGCTCGAGCAGGTATTTGGAAAAGCGTTACGGGCGCAGGTAGCTCCAGCCCTGCTCCTGCAGCTCCATCACCCGGACCACGCCGGACTTCACGACCGTCGCCTGCGCGATGATCGGAATCTCCTTCTCTTCCACCTTGGTCATGTTTTCTTTGGTGTTGCCGCACGCCTTGAAGGAGATCGACGGCATCTTTTCGGCGATCGTCTTGATGCGCTCCTTCACGGGCGAGGTGTCCTCTCGCAGCATGTGCAGGCCAGGACCGAAGGTGACGACCTCGATCTCCACCTTCTCGCCAATACCCTTGTAATACTGTTCGACATTGGTCGCATTGTTGAGCGCCAGGTTCATGGTTGCCTGATCGTTGGTGTTCACTTGCAGGATGAGGCGGTGCGCCTTCTTCGCGGCGCTTGGGGCGGTCAGCGACAATGACTGCGGACTCTGTGCCTCGGTCGACGGGGCAGCGAGTAGCAGCACCGCGGCCCAGATCATTGTCGCCGATATCGCGTGTACAACCTTGGTCATCACGTTCTCCCTGTTGATGGACTGTGTTTCGAAAAAGATCACTGGTTGCGAGGAGTGCTGGCGGTCGGCCATTTGCAGGGGCCGGCCAGGCGATCGCGAAGGGTCTTCAGGCCCGCGAGGGCGTATCGCCCCTCCCATGAAGGGCCCTGTCGGGCAGCGACGCGAAAAGTGATTTCGCCTCCATCTGGCAGCGCCGCCAGCAGTGGTCCGACGTCAGCTCTGATTGCGATGCCGGTTCCAGATGGCGGTGCACTCGTCGCGACCGCCACGGGCTGTCCGTTGTTGACGGTGTAGGAGACGACATAGTCCTGGCCGCGGCGCGCGGCTGGCGCACCGTCGATGACGAGGTCGGTCCGGCCGCTCCGGCACTGGATCGAGAGCAGCATGGCAGTCCCGTCGGAAGAGCCTTTGTACGACGCCGTAGCTGTGGTGATCGGCGTGTAGTCGATGGGCGAAGTCGTCTCGCTGATGATCCACTTGTCGGCGGCGCCAGCCGCCTCGGGCGCAGATGGTTGTGGCAGCGCCATATCGCGAGAAAGTTTCTCCAGGCATTCCAGGCGTGCGGCCTGCGCGAGCGAGGAGCAAGCACGCAGCTTTTCCATCGCATCGTCGGTACCCTGTGCCAGGGTGCCTTGGCTTGCGACGCCGAAGGCAACGGACAGGCAGATCGCGGCGGGCTTCATTTCTTCTCTGGCGGCTTACGCACCTGGCGCTCCAGCCATTCCTGCGCTGCCTGAAAGCGCGTGAGGCCGGGAACCGTCGCGGCGAGATTGACCGTCTTCCACTTCGGATCGAAGCCCGCGCCTTGCAGCCTGTCGATCCGGGTGAAGAGATACTCGCCGAAGCGGGCGACACGCAGGTACCGGTTCGAGTTGATTGGCCAGTTGTAAGAAACCAGGGCGGTCGGGACGGCGATGGTCGAGATGCGCTCGCCCGGCTTGATCAATGCGGGATAGTCCGACGCCTCGAGGGTTGCGGGCAGGTAGTAGTCCTCGAGCTTGCTGTCGTAGGTTACTGGCAGGAACTTGAAGCCGGGCTCCCATTGGCTGCGCAGGAAGGCATCGACGGGCTTGGACGTGATGAACACGACAGCCGCCATCTCGCCCTTGCGCATCTGCTGCAGTGCGACCGGGTGCGGAATGAACGTCTTGTCGATATCGATGCCCAACCGGCTGAAGATCAGTGGCCCGGTGTAGGCAGCGGCCGTGCCTTGGGTGTTGAAGTTCACCTTCTTGCCGGCGAGATCCTGCAGGCTCCGGATCTCGGGGCGAACGAAAATATGTAGCTCCGATGGAAAGAGATTAAGCAGGTAGGTGACGTGCTTGCGGATCTCCGGAAACTCGGCCTTGTATTCTTCGAGGGCGTCGGAGTTGATGATCGCGAGGTCGACGCCGCGCAGATAGAGCAGAGAATTCAGGTTCTCGGTGGCGCCGCGTGTGACGATCGGAAGGACATGCAGGTTGTTGCCGTCATCGACGACTCGGGCCATCTCCGCGGCCAGGCGAAGCGGCGCGCCCTCGATCAGGCCGGCGGCGAGGCCGACCGTCCAGGCGTTCATTTTGTCCTGCTGCTGTTCGTACGTGGGCGGGCGCCGTTCCGCCACGGTCTGCGCATCGGCGGGAACCGATCGCAGAAACAGCACAGCCGGCATCAGTAGCGTCAGCACGCACAGGATGCGCAGAGCAAGCATCGTGATCATCCATGACCTTCCTTCGAGCGCCCTACGTAAATCTCACCCGAACAACCACGCCCTTCAGTCACCCAACGCTTTCAACCGTTCCTTTGCCTCCTGAACGCCGCCAGCCAACGCCTTGGCATAGAGCTCCCGCGCCCTGGCGACGTCTCCTTGCGTGCCCAACGTTCCCCATGCCGACAAGCTGAGCGGGTCGTACGTCTCGGCGAGCGCGAACAGCGCCTGCAGATCACCCGACTCGACAGCGCGGTCGAGCACGATACGCGCCGCGGCAACATCGCCCACGACCAGGAGTTGGCTGGCGCGCGCCAAGAGGCGGGAGACGTCCGGTGTGCTGGTCACACTCGGGATTGCTGGTGGTGTCGTCGTCGACACTGGCTTGTTGTCCGCCGAAGCCACGATCACTGGCTTGTCGACAGCGGGTGATGGTGTCGCGGCGGCATTGTCGGGCGCCGGCGTCACGCCAGGCGAGCTCGACTTGTCAGCTGTCACACTCTCACGGTCTGGCATGGCTTGTGTCAGAAGCCGCTGTTCGAGGCTCTGATTGCGGGTGCGCTCCTGTACGAGCAATTCTTGAAACGTCGCCGTCGACTCCTCTGAGTCGCGAAGCGCCTGCTGTAAGATGGTGAGTTGCTGGCTGTCGCCTTTCCTGGCTTCGGTCTCCGCCAATGTCGTTGCCTGTGTTTCCAGTATGCGTCGTGTCGCGGCCAGCTCTCGGGCGAGCTTCTGAGCCTTGTCGCGTTCCTGTTGTAGCGCCTGCTCCAATTCGCCTGCAGGGCGTTCTGCTGCGCCCCCGACGACTTGGTCCGCGGTGCGCGCGGCCATCTGTGTTTCGATCTCTCGGCGCGCCATGTCGAGGTTTTGCGCCTGCACGTCGCGCGTCACGACAGCGTTCGGCCTTTCGACGCGGCCACTGTTTGGATTTTCATAGACGAATGAACCGATGCCTATCGCTGCGACTGCGCCGGCAGCAACCAATCCAATCATGATTCGTTGCGAGGCGAGAGGATTGCCGCGAAGCGCCTCAGGTGGGACTTGCGCCTCTTGGGAGTGCGCGAGGTGGGCGTCGGAGAAATTCTTGCCGTCCCGCATCCGGCCGCCGTGTCCGGGCAGATTGCCGCTACCCTCCGACTGCGAAAGGATGTTGTCGGTCATTGTAAACCTCGCCCGAGGTTACTGCACCGTTACAACAAGAAGGCAGGTTTCCACCGCTTTCTTTAGCGGTACCTCTTCGGCGATGGTGTGCGTCGACGCCTCAGCGGTCGCGCGCGTGCCCCTGATGGCGCCAGCACATCGTGCTTCGGTGACTCATCAAGCCGCGACGCCCGTGATGGTCTTGCGCACCCGATCGATCGGGTGCGATTGGATCGTCTGGGCAAGGCCGCGCAGGCGTTCCTTGTCGGTGTCGTTCGTCACTGCGATCGAGAACTCGCAGCGTGTGACCACGCTGCCAAAGCGGTCACAGAGCTTCTTCGCGATCGTGTCATAGGTGCCGATCGTGACGAAGGCGTGCAGCACGTCGTCGTTGATGTGTTGCGGCATCTCTTCCCAGCGTTGCGCCCGCGAAAGGAGCTTTAGCCGGTCGGCAAGTTCGCCGAGACCGAGATGGTCGAAGGCCGCGCGATACTGCGGCGTCGAGGCGTAGAAGGAGATCCGGGCCCGGGCATCGCGTACCTTGGGAACGAGCTCGGCTTCCGTCGCGGCGGAGGCCACCAGCGGCTTCATGCAAACCTGAAAGGCGTCGAGCGGGCGGCCGGTCTTTGCCGCGCCCGCGCGCACGGCCGGCAGCATCACGTTCTCGATGTAGGAGGGCGTGCAGACCGGATGGACACGGATGCCATCGGCAACCTCACCCGCCACGCGGCACATCACTGAGTTCACTGCCGCGACATGAATAGGGATATTGGGATGCTCGATCGGGCCGGGATTGAAGAGCGGCACCATGAGGTTGAGGTTGTAATGTTCGCCCTTCACATCGAGCGGCACGCCGTTCTGCCAGCAATTCCAGACGGCCCGCACTGCGCCCACATACTCGCGCATCCATGGACCTGCCGGCGACCACGTGAGCCCATAGCGGCGCTCGATATGAGCTTTCACCTGCGTGCCAAGACCCAGGATGAAACGGCCGTGACTGAGCTTCTGGATCGTCCAGGCGCTGAGCGCCGTTACGGCAGGGCTGCGCGGAAAGGCGATGGCGACCGAGGTACCGAGCTTCAAGGTGCGTGTCGCCTCGGCAGCGAGTGCCATCAGGACGAAGGGATCGTCCTTGGTCTCTTCGACCACCAGACCGTCGTAGCCGATCTCCTCCAGGAGCCGCGCATCCCGGCCGATCGAGCCGAGATCGAGCGGCACCTCAGGAGCGCGCGGGCCGGGATCGACCTTGCCGAGCGGCAGCAGCGTTTCGAGGCGCATGGACCGGACCTTGTTAAGCGGCTTTCTTCACCAGCGAGGCAATCTGGGGCAGGCGCTTGTCGACCTGCTCGGGCTTCTGCCCGCCGAGATTGACGAGCAGGCGATCGACGCCGACGTCGGCATAAGCCTGCATGGCGTCGATCGACATCGCGAGCGGCGGCGTCACGATGATCTGGAAATCCTTGCTGCGCTTGCGGCCCGCCTTGGCGAAGGCGGCATCGAGCTTGGCCATCATCTCCTTCACGCGCGGCGGCTCGAGATTGAAACCGTACCAGCCCGCGCCGTACTGCACCGCGCGGCGGAAGGAGGCGTCGGCATAGCCCCCGACGATGATCGGAATGTGCGGCTTCTGGATGGGCTTGGGATCGAGCCGCATGGTCTCGAACTTCACCCATTTGCCGCTGAAATCGACGACCGGCTCGGTCCACAGACGTCGCATCACCTCCATGAACTCGTCGCAGCGCGCACCACGGTCCTCCCAGCGATAGCCGCAGGACTCGACCTCCTCCTTGTTCCAGCCGACACCGATGCCGAAGTCGAGACGGCCGTTGCTGAGCCAATCGAGGGTGCACATCTCCTTGGCAGTGTAGATCGGGTTGCGCTGCGGGATGAGCGCGACGCCGGTGCCGAAACGCAGCTTGGTGGTCGCGGCGGCCAGGAAACCGAAGGTGGCCGTGACGTCGAGCATGCCGCCGCCTGGTGGCACCGGGATACGACCATCCTTCGAGGCGGGGTAGCCGTAAGTGTTCTTGTCGAACAGCGCCACATGCTCGCCCATCCAGATCGAATCGAGACCTGAATCCTCGGCGCGGCGGGCGAAGGACTGGATCATCTGCGGCGTCGCAAGCGGCGACATGAAGGTGGAAAAGACTCCGATTTTCATTGAGGCACTCCTCGCCAATGGCTGGGTCGGTGGTTTGGGAGAGCGTAGCAGGGGAGCCGGCGCCATGAAAATGCCCGCCGGGTCGGAACCCGGCGGGCTGCTCGACGGCGGGAATGGGTCGTCAGGCGTGCTCTTCGGAAATGTCCTTATTGGTGTGATCCGGCATCATCACCGTGGCGATGATACTGATGATCGCGCAGACCGCGATGTAGATCGCGATGGCGTAGCCCGTTCGGTAGGCGGCGAACAATGCCGTCGCGATCAGCGGCGCAGGCCCACCGGCGGTGACCGATGCGAGCTGGTAGCCGATCGAACAGCCGCTGTAGCGCAATCTTGGCGTGAAACCTTCGGCGATCAGGGCGGCCTGCGGCCCGTACATGAGGTCATGTGGGACGAATGACAGGACGATGCCGAGAAAGATCCAGCCAGGGACCATCGTGTCCAGCATCGCAAAGTAAACGAAGCCGAACAGGCCGGTCAGGACAGATCCGATGAGGTAGATGCGCTTGCGACCGTAGCGGTCCGACAGTGCACCTGCGATGGGAATGGTGAAGAGCGATATCACGCCTGCGGTGATCAGCGCCGTCAGCAGGAAATCGCGGGACTGATTCAGAACCTGTGTGCCGTAGGCGAAGATGAACGCGAGGTAGATGTAGGCCGGCGCCTGTTCCGCGGTCCGCGCGAACATCGACAGGAAGACCTGTTTGGGCTGCCGCTTCATGACCTCGATCACCGGCGCACGCTCCACGCGCTGTTCCTCAAGGATCTTACGGAACGCCGGCGTTTCGAGGATGCCGAGCCGGATGTAGAGGCCGACACCCACCATGATGATGCTGAGCAGGAACGGTATGCGCCAACCCCAGACCAGGAACTGGTCACCGGAGATCGCGCTGAAGGCGAGCACCGCGACGTTGGCCAGCAGGAGGCCGGCCGGTCCGCCAAGCTGCGGCCACGACGTGATGAAGCCGCGATGCTGGTTGGTGCGCGCCCATTCCATGGAGAGAAGAACAGAGCCGCCCCATTCACCGCCGACACCGATTCCCTGGATGAAGCGAATGATCGTCAGGATCACCGCGCCCCAGATGCCGATCGACTCGTAGGTCGGGACAAGTCCGACAGCGAATGTTGCGAGGCCTGTGATCAACAACGTCGCGATCAACGTTGCCTTGCGGCCTATGCGATCACCGAAGTGTCCAAAGAGAGCGCCTCCGATCGGACGGGCAATGAACCCAACCGTATAGATCGCAAACGCCTCGAGCACGCCGACCAGCGGGTCCGAGTGCGGAAAGAACAGCCTGCCGAAGACCAGACCGGTCACGGTGCTGTAGAGGAGAAAATCGTACCACTCGATCGTCGTGCCGATGGCGCTGGCGATCACTGCTTTGCGAAGTTGTGAGCGGTGTTCGGCTTCCGGTAACGGGCCGGACAGGGCTGTTGCTACACTCATGGTAACGCCTCCCTGTATTTCTTTCGTATACCGGAACTATAGACCGCGCTTTGACCCCCGCAATATCGTAGTACGAAATATTATCGCAGATGCTCTGCGAGACGCACGTTACTCGTCGACGCGCGATTCGCGGATGCGTCGGGTGCCCTGGAACACAGGTTTCAGCGGGTCCATCACGAACCGGATGCGCGGCAGGTCGGTGTCGACAGTGCTGCAGGTGCCGATGATCGGATCGGCAAGCCGCAGGCCGGGCGCGTTCCAGGCGGCGGCATCGAAGGTGCTCACCTGCGGCTTGCCTCGGTCGGCTTTATAGATGGTGTACTTGGGATCGACCTGGATCAGGAGCGGCTGCGTCTGTCCGTCGAGCGGCGCGTTCGCCGCGGTCACCCAGTTGATGTACTGAACGTCGGTTCCGGCGACGGGCTGCGGATCGAGCAGCGCGCCGTCGAGGATGGTCTCGCCGTCCTTCTTCACCGTGCCCATGACGCGATCGTGCCGGCGCAGGAACTTCACCTCGCCCGCCTCGACCGGGAAGCCCCAACGCTGACGCAGCTCCTTTGCCGCCGCGTCGCTGCTAGCGACGGCGCCCAGCAGGAAGCCACGCGGATGGGCGCCGGCGCGACTGCCGAGACGCAGCGCCGCGAGATTGAACGGGCCGACGGGACTGTCGGAATAGCGCGTGACGGCGAAGATCACATAGGACGGCAGTGCCGGATGCATCGCCTTGGGCAGGAGGCCGTCGGTCGAGGCGCGCGGGACCTCGATCAGGAGCTGCATCATCTCGGCCTTGGGCAGCGTCCACGCCTCGGTGTCGAGATTGCCGAGCGTCGGCAGCCGCGCGGGCGACTGGGTGAGATCGAGTGTTCCGTAAAGAGGCATCTTTCTACTCCGCCGCCGCTGCCACATTCGCGGGCTTCTTGGCGAAGACCGGCATCACTTCCTTGGCGAAGAGTTTCAGGCTCGCCATCACCTGCTCCTGCGGCACGACCTCGTTGGCGTTCAGGATGAAGTTGATGCAGTCGACGCCGAGCGACTCCCACTTCTTCACCGCGCGGATGATGCGCGCCGGATCGCCGTAGGCCATGCCTTCTGTCTGCTGCTCCGACGCATCGGGGCCAGTGGCGGCGCGACGCAACGCGGGCAGCAGGCCAAGCGACTGGTAGGACGGCGAGGAGAAGACCTCGCGCGTAGAGATGAGCTGGGTGGCGAGATAGTTGAAGGTGTTGCCGAGCTTCTTGCCCATCTCGACGCCGGTCTTCTCGTCCTCGTGGCAGAACAGGAAATTGGTCGTGGCCACCTGCTCGTTCACGAAGGCGCCCACCGGCTCGCAGGTCTTGATGCGCCGGCGGTACTCGTTGATCTTCTTTTCCTGCTCCTCGAAGCCCGCGAAGGAGAGGCCGAGGCTGCCCATGCCGCGGTCGGCAGCATCGATCTCGGTGCCAGGGCTGGTGACGGCAACCCACATCGGCGGATGCGGCTTCTGGTAGGGCTTGGGCAGGATGGTACGCTCGGGCATCGACCAGAACTCGCCCTGATAGGAGAAGGTCTCCTGCGTCCACATCTTGGGCAGGCAGCGCACAAATTCGTCCCAGCTCTTCTTGGTGGTGTCGGGATTGGCGCCGAAGCCGCCGAGCTCGGTCCAGGTCGCGGAGCGGCCGGTGCCGACATGCAGGCGCCCGCCGGATAGGAGATCGAGCGTCGCCGTGCGTTCGGCGATCTTGATCGGATGGTTGAACTCCGGCACGCAGACCACGATGCCATGCCCAACCTGGATGCGCTTGGTCACCATGGCGCAGGCGGTGAGGAACAGTTCGGGCGCGGAGCAGTGCGAGTACTCCTCGAGGAAATGGTGCTCGACGGCCCAGACGTGATCGAAGCCCAGCTCGTCGGCCAGCTTCACCTGCTCGAGGCAGTTGTTGTAGACGGTGCGTTCCTTCTCCGGTGTCCACGGACGCGGAATGGAGATCTCGTAGAACAGGCCGAACTTCATCCAGGCGTCTCCTCGATCTTTTGCGAAACGCTAGGCTTGCCGCTGAGGTCGCGCAACTCCACCATGCGTTCGGAGGGCGAAATCGAATGGGCAAACTCTCGGGCAAGGTCGCGATCGTGACGGGTGGCGCGAGCGGCATGGGCCGCGCGACGGTGATGCGCTTCCTGGCCGATGGCGCCAAGGTCGTCGTGGCTGACCTCAACGAGAAGAACGGCGCTGAAACCATCGCCGTTGCCAAGGCGCAAGGGCATGGCGACAACATCGCCTTTATCCGCTGCGACGTCGCAAAGGAAGCCGATGTACAGGCCGCGGTTGCGGAAGCGGAACGCCGGTTCCGGAGACTCGATATCGCCTATCTCAATGCCGGCGTTGGTGGCGCCTTCGGGCCGATCGCCGAAACAAGCGTCGAGGATTGGGACTACACCTTTGCCGTGCTGACGCGCTCGGTGTTCCTCGGCATGAAACATGCTTCGCTTGCGATGAAGAAGCACGGCCCAGATGGTGTTAAGAGGGGCGGCGTGATCCTGGTGACGGCCTCGATCGCGGGCATGGTGGGCGGCGGCGGCAGTCATGCCTATTCGGCCGCCAAGGCCGCGGTGATCAGCCTGATCGAGAATGTCGCGGCCGAGCTGGGACCCGATCGCATTCGCGTCGTGGGCATCGCCCCTGGCGTGATCTCGACGCCGCTGGTGCATCGCGGCCGCCCGGAAAAGTACGAGAAGCAGTTCAAGCAGCAGCCGTGGCCTGATCGCGGCGAGCCCGAGCATATCGCCGACGTGGCGGCGTTCCTGTGCTCCGATGACGCGCGCTTCATCACCGGCGAGACCATCAAGATCGACGGCGGCCTGCTGGCGCAGGGCATTGCGCTGTGGGGCACCGGCGCCGACAACACCTTCATGAAAAGCACCGGCGTCAATCGCGGCACGACCGGCGAGTCGATGGTTGTGCGTACTCTTCAACCGCAAGCGAGGAAGTCATGAGCGAGGCCGAGCGTCTTCACCGTCACCTGATTGGCCAGCAGGGCTCGCGACGATCGCTGAACACGCCGGCGTTGGTGCTCGATCTCGAGATGCTCGACCGCAACATTGCCGAAATGGCGAACTTTGCAAAGACGCACAATGTAAAGTTGCGACCGCATTCCAAGACGCACAAGTCGGCTGACATTTCCAAGCGCCAGATGGCGGCGGGCGCGCTTGGCGTCTGCTGCGCCAAGCTGGGCGAGGCCGAGGCGTTGGCCGAGCAGGGCGTCGGCAGCCTGCACATCACCTCGCCGGTCGTGACGCCACAGGGGATCGCACGGCTGGTCGAACTGAACGGCAAGGTGGCCGACCTGATGGTCGTGGTGGATCATCCCGCCAATGTCGACGCGCTGGCTTCAGCAGCGGCCAAGGCGGGCAAGCCGCTCACTGTGGTGGTCGATATCGATCCCGGCATCCATCGCACTGGTGTCTCGACGCCCGACGGCGTAGTCGAGCTGGTGCAAAAGGTCACCAAGCTCAAGTCGCTGAAATATGCCGGCGTGCAGTTCTATTGCGGCAGCCATCAGCACATCAAGGAGTTCGCCCAACGCAAGGCGGCGATCGAGGAGCGCACTGACTACCTCAAGGGCATCCTGGCCAAGCTCGACGCGGCAGGCCTGAAGCCCGCGATCGTGACGGGTTCCGGCACCGGCACGCACTTCATCGACGCCAAGCTCGGCGTCTTCACCGAGCTGCAGGTCGGCTCCTATGTGTTCATGGATCACGACTATGAAGTCTGCGACCTGCGCGGGCTCGACAAGCCCACCTTCGAGCAGGCGCTGCAGATCGATGCGCGGGTGGTGAGCGCCAACAAGCCGGGCATGGCGACGGTCGATGCCGGCCTGAAGGCAATGGCGACCGAGAAGGGCCCGCCGCCGGTCCTGAAGGGCGCGGTCGACGGTTCGACCACGCGCTTCATGGGCGACGAGCACCTGGCCGTCATCGCGCCGGAGGGCCAATCGGCGCCGGCGCACGGCGAGCAAGTGATCCTGGTCCCGCCGCATTGTGACCCGACGGTGAACCTCTACGAGAGCTACCACGTCGTGAAGGGCGACACGCTGGTCGACATCTGGCCGGTCACGGCGAGAGGCCGCTCGCGCTGAGCGAGTTGCCACAACAGAAAAAGGGGCCGTTCCGAAGAACGACCCCCTTCCGGACCTGCGCTATCCGAATGACCTCGGAAATCCGCCCGTCGCGTTGCCGCTCCAGGCAATCTCCGGGCGGTCATACGAACCGCACGGCCTACCGACCTCGAAGATCACAGATGCCGCTTGCGCGTCCCCTCTGATCCTGGTGCAGCGTGCCCTTTCGGGTCGTCACCGCGCCTCAGCCGGTCGCCGAGTTTGGTCTTTATTTAAGAGAGTACCGGGGCTCGACCAACCGCTGCTCTCTGATTGTGAAGCTAACACGACTCGCTCGTGCGATCCGGCGAATTCCGCCGTCTGCCATCGGTGCATTAGGTGGAAAACGAATATAAGAATCACGATGCTCGGATTTGTTGTATGTGGGCCGACGCGCACCACAACGTCCTGCTATCGAATGCGCACGAACGATTCCGGACGCGCACCAGACGGCGGTGCATGCACTGCCCTACGCGTTACCGACGAGCACCTCGCCCTTCCAGGTCCGCGCCAGCATCAGGATCGATGCGAGGCCGATCGCGCTGATGACGGTCATGCCGAGGAAGGCGGGTTGGCCGTAGCGTTCGTAGAGGAGGCCGGCGAACTGGTAGATCACGGCCTGCGTCGCGCCGGTGCCAAGCGCGTAGTAGAGGCTTTGGCCCAGCGCCACGCCTGATGAGGGCAGCGCGCGCTGGATGAAGGCCATGGCGCCGAGATGGCAGGCGGCGAAGGTACCGGCGTGCAGGGCCTGCAGGAGGATCAGCGCAGGCAGGTCAGTGGTGAAGGCAAGCCCGGTCCAGCGCACGATGCCACAGGCGAGGCCGAAGCCGATCATGCCGGTCACGCCGATCTTCTGCATCAGCCAGCCGCTGCCGATCATCATCAGGATCTCGACCGCGACGCTCTCGCCCCACAGCAGGCTGATCGTGACATCGTCGATGCCGGCGGCGCGCCAGGTCAGCGTGCCGAAGCTGTAGAGCACGGCGTGGCTCGACTGGCAGAAGCCGGCGCCGATCATGAACAGCAAGAACGGGCGCGAGCGGAAGAGGTCGAAGACCCCGAACGGCGGATGCCGCGCGGCGCCGATCGGATGGCTTTCCGCCGTCGGCAGCACGAAGGCGAAGGGTGCCAGCACCAGGATGCCGAGCAGCGCGACGTAGAGCGTCCACGGCGGTCCGAACTCTTGCACGGCGGTGCCGCACAGCACGGTGCCCAGGATGAAGGCGACCGAGCCCCACAGGCGCAGCTTGCCGTAGACCAAGCCGCGCGCGCGCGTTTCGTTCACCAGTACGCCGTCGTAGAGCGCCATGGTGGGTGCCCACACGACGCCCCAGAGCAGGCCGACCAGCAGCAGGGCGAGGAAGGTATGGGAGAGCTGATAGGCGCCCATCATCAAGACTGCCGCGACGCCGAGCGCCATCAACATGCCGCGCAGATTGCCGATGCGATGGGCGAGGAAGCCGATGGCCAGCGTCGCGCCCACGCTCACGAACTGGCGCGTCATGAAAAGCGTGCCGATCTCGCCGTCGGAAATGCCGCGATCGCGCAGCCACACCGGCCAGTAGCTCATCATGGCGCCGGCCGCGAAGAAGTAGCCGGCCCCGAAGCCTGAGAGCCGGACGACCGTGCGCCAGTCGGTGGTCAAGCGGCGAACTCGCGCCGCACCTGGTCGGTATGTTGGCCGAGTGCCGGCACATCGCCGAGCCGCGCGGGCTCGCCGAGCCAGGAAGCGGCGAGCGCCGGCAATGACACCTCGCCGTTGGGCGTGCTGAAGCGCGTACGCCGAAGCTGCGGATGCTGCGACAGGTCGGCCACGCTGCTCACGCGTGCCCAGGCGATCTGGGCTGAGTCGAGACGCGCAGCGAGGTCGGCGAAGCTCTGGCTGCCAAAGCTCTTCTGCACGATGGCGTTGGTCTCGTCGCGCCGTGCGTTGCGGGCCTTGTTTGTGGCGTACTCGGGATCGCGGTCGAGGCCCGGCCGGTCAAGCACACCTTCGCAGAGCCGTGTGAACTCACGGTCGTTCTGGATCGAGATCAGCACCGGCACCTTGTCGGCCGTCGAATAGACACCGTAGGGCGCGATGGTGGGATGGGTGAGGCCGAGCCGCGGCCAGTCGTAGGCGCCGTAATCCTTGGCCAGCAGCGGCACACTCATCCATTCAGCCATGGAGGAGAACAGCGACACCGAGATCTCGCGGCCTTCGCCTGTCTTCGCGCGCGCCAGCAGCGCCTCGAGGATCGCGGCGTGGGCATACATGCCGGTGCCGATGTCGGTCGCGGACACCCCGATGCGGCCTGGCGCATGCTCGGTGCCGGTGATCGAGGCCATGCCGCTCTCGGCCTGCACCAGGAGATCGTAGGCGCGGCGGTCCTTGTAGGGGCCGTGATCGCCGTAGCCAGAGATGTCGACGGAGATCAGACGCTTGTCCTTCGCACGCATGTCCGCCGCGCCGAAGCCCGCGCGCTGTGCAGCGCCCGGCGCCAGGTTCTGGATCAGCACATCGGCCCTGCCGATCAGGCGATGCAGAAGCGCGAGGTCGTCCTTCTTCTTGAAGTCGAGCACGATCGACTGCTTGCCGCGGTTCAGCCAGACGAAATAGCTCGCGAGCCCGTGCACATAGCCGTCATAGCCACGGGCGAAATCGCCTTCCGGCCGCTCGATCTTGATCACGCGCGCGCCGGCGTCCGCCAGCCGCGCCGAGCAATAGGGGGCGGCCACCGCCTGCTCGATACTCACCACCAGCAGGCCATCCAACGCTCCAGACATCAGACTTTACCTTGACTTGACCCGATCACCACGCATCGGAGGATTGCCGACACCGGCGCGATCCAGAATGCGAAGCGCTTTCTTCGCATTGCCACGTGTCGCTCGTTTGCGGAAATAAGTTTCCGTTCGCAGAGCAGAGAGTTTCTCTGCAACCGCGACATTGATGAGCTGATTCAAGGCTACTCCTTCGGTCTCTGCTAGCTTGCGTGCCTCCTCTAGCAGCGAAGGTTGAAGCCGGAGGGCAAAATTGCTTCTTCTCATCGACCCTTCTCCACCAGGATGAGCGCTTCCCTAATGCCAAACTTTGCGGCCTGAGTCCCAAAATCGCGTTTGTTGAATGTCACCAGCAACTCCGCTTGGCCGTTGACGGCTGTTTCGAGAACCATGTCGTCGCCTGGATCTCGCAACTGAGGTCGCCATAGAAAGGCCAAGTGAATCGGCTCTGCGATACGGACAAGACTATCGATAAGCGCCCCGATGTCATCGGCCGATAGACGAGAAGCGACCAAATGTTCTGGTCTGGTCATCACCGCTTCATACTCGACCACAAGAGGAACTGACAGAATCAGATTGCATCGACCCTCGAGCAACGTTCGAACAATGCGTTGAGATGCGCCCGTATTGCTTCGAATCGCAGCAACCATCACATCTGTATCGAGCACGATCCGCATGAAAACACTATAGATATTGCGGGCGATATTGCAATGCCGGTAGCTGGCTTCTGCATGCCGGCACGTCCACTGTCGTACGCTCCGGCATCCCGATGGCGTGCGGTGGGGGATGGGCTACGATCCCGGCAACTGTCGCGAATGGGTAGAGGAAACGAGATGCCGGGACCGCTTGCGGGCGTGAAAGTGATCGATCTGACGGCGGTGCTGCTGGGGCCGTTTGCCACCCAGCACCTGGCCGACATGGGCGCCGATGTGATCAAGGTGGAACCGCCGGAAGGCGACCTCCTGCGGGCGTCGGGTGGTTCGCTGAGCAGCGACAAGACCATGGGGCCGATCTACATGGCGGCCAACCGCAACAAGCGCTCGATCTGCCTCGACCTCAAGAAGCCCGCCGCACTCGAAGTGCTGAAGGGCATGATCAAGACGGCGGATCTCTTCATCCATAACAGCCGGCCTGCGGCCATCGAGCGACTCGGACTGGGCTACGAGGACCTGAAGAAGATCAATCCCTCGATCGTCTATGCTTACTCTCTGGGATATGCGCGTCGCGGTCCTTACGGCCACAAGCCGGCGTTCGATGACTTGGTGCAAGGTGTGAGCGGCGCGGCCTCATTGCAGAGTCGGGTCGATGGCCAGCCGCCCAAGTTCATGCCAAGCCTCGTGGCCGACAAGACGACCGGGCTTCATCTCTGCATCGCCGTTTTGGGTGCGCTCTACCATCGCAAATGCACCGGCGAGGGGCAGATGATCGAGGTGCCGATGCTGGAGACGCTGGCCTCGTTCTGGCTCACCGAGCATCTATTCGGCGCTACCTGGACGCCCGAGCGCGGCACCATGGGCTACGACCGCATCATCAACAAGTACCGCCATCCGTTCCAGACCAAGGACGGCTATATCTGCGCGTTGCCCTATACCGACCAGCACTGGGTGACCTTCTTCGACCTCGCCGGTCGGCCCGAGCTCTCCCAGGATCCGAGGTTCTGCGATCGCAACGTGCGCGCCCGGCATTTCACCGAGCTCTACCAGGTCCTCGGCTCGCTGCTCGAGCACCGCAGCACGGCAGAATGGCTGGAGTTGTTCGACAAGGCGGACATCCCGGCGATGCCAGTGCATTCCATGGAGCAGTTGATGGAGGATCCGCACCTCAAGGCGACCGGCTTCTTCACCGACCGCGAGCATCCGAGTGAGGGCCCGATCAAGACCTTCGCGAGCCCGCTCGATTTCGAGAAGACCAAGGTCGAGTACCGTCATCATGCGCCGCGACTGGGCGGCGACGGCGTCGAGGTGCTGCGCGAAGCCGGATTGACGGACGCCGAGATCGACAAGCTCAGGTCGGAGAAGGCGCTGATCGTGCCGTGAGGAGAGCGGCCGCGACGAGGGCGGCGCTGAACACGACCACGCCGCTGGCGAGATAGATCGTGGCGATCGAGTAGCGGTGGCCGAGGGCGCCGAGCAGGGGGCCGGCGAGTCCGAGCGAGATGTCGAGGAAAGCGACGTAGGCGCCCATCGCCATGCCGCGGCTTTGCGGCGGGGCGAGCCGCACGGCCTCGACGCCGAAACCGGGAAAGGCCAGCGAATAGCCGAAGCCCGTGAGGGCCGCGCCGAGATAGGCCACCTCCGGACTTGGCGCCTGCCAGATCAGGAACTGGCCCGCCGCCTCGATCAGCACGCAGACCAGCGCCACCTTGGCGCCGCCGATCTTGTCGGGCAGATGGCTGAAGAAGATGCGGGCGCCGATGAAGGCCGCACCGAAGATCGTGAAGATGAGCGACGTGCCGCCCCATCCCTTGTTCGAATAGAGAAGTGCGATGAAGGCGGTGATGGCGCCGAAGCCCACGCTGCAGAAGGCGAGCCCGAGGCCTGGCAGCCAGACCGCGCCGATCACCTTGTAGAACGGCGCGCGGTGGACGGTGGGCGGTGCGACAGCGGTAAGCGGCATGACGCAGGCAAGTGCCACCAGCGGGATCAACACCGTGGCGCCGGCGATGCCCGCGAAATCATAGTGAGCGTAGAGCGAGACGCCGAGCGGTGCGCCCACCGCGTAGGCGGCGTACATGGCAATGCCCACCCAGGCGATGGCCTTGCCGGCATTCTGCGGTCCGACCAGGGCGACCCCCCAGGTCAGGGCGCCGGTGACGATGAAGCTTTCGGCGCAACCGATCAGGAGCCGCCCGATGATCAGCACGACGACCGAAGCCGCCGGCGCGTGCAGCAACAGAAGCGAGGCGAAGTAGATGATGCCGGATAGCGCCGCGGCCAGCAGCCCGATCTCGGTCGATCGCTTGGCGCCGTGGACGTCGCACTGGATGCCGGCCTTGACGCGCGACAGCAGGGCGGCGGCGAATTGCGAGCCGGCCACGACGCCCACCACCGTCTCGCCCATGCCCAGCGTGCGGTGGACGTGCAATGGCAGGATCGGCAGCGCGATGCCCATGGTCAAAAAGCCGATGAAGACGACCACCGTGATGGGCAGGAGCGGGAGGGAGCGTCCAATGGCCGTTATATTCATTATCCTGGGCTCAAAGCTGGCGACATTCGGTTGATGATAGCCGACCTGATCGCTCGATAGGGTGACGTCTTTCCGTTGGAAAATTTCTACGGAAAGGTGTTCCGCGTCGCGGCGCTCGCAGCCGCCAACCGGTATCGCCGCGCTTGTCCGGGGCGGGTCGGTCGGTAAACTCCGGCGCACTGGATGCCGAGCCCATGGAGGGGCAGATGGATCTCGCTTTCACCGCGGAAGAGCAGAAATTCGCCGACGACGTGCGGGCCTTCGTGAAGGCCAACCTGCCGGCCGATGTCCGCGACAAGGTGAAGAACGGCAAGCACCTCGGCCGCGACGACTACATGCGCTGGCAGCAGGCGCTGGGGAAGAAGGGCTGGCTGGTCTACACGTGGCCCAAGAAGCACGGCGGCCCGGGCTTCACGCCGGCGCAACGCTACATCTTCGAGAACGTCTGCGCCGAGGAATATGCGCCGGGCATCATCCCGTTCGGCACCAAGATGGTCGGGCCGGTGATCTACACCTTCGGCAATGACGAGCAGAAGGCGAAGTACCTGCCTGCGATCCGCGAAAGCACCGTGTGGTGGTGCCAGGGCTACTCCGAGCCGGGCTCGGGCTCCGATCTCGCGAGCCTGCGCACCAAGGCCGAGAAGCAGGGCGACCACTACATCGTGAACGGGTCGAAGACCTGGACCACGATGGGCCATTGGGCCGACTGGATCTTCTGCCTGGTGCGCACCGACTCCAAGGCCAAGCCGCAGGAGGGCATCTCCTTCCTGCTGATCGACATGAAGACGCCAGGCATCACCGTGAAGCCCATCATCATGATGGACGGCGGGCACGAGGTGAACGAGGTCTTCTTCGACAATGTGAAGGTCCCGGTCGCCAATCTCATCGGCAAGGAGAACGAAGGCTGGACCTGCGCCAAGTTCCTGCTCGCCAACGAGCGGCTCGGCATCGCCGCCGTGCCGCAATCCAAGCGTGGTGTCGAGGCATTGAAGGACATCGCCCGCGCCGAGCAGGAAGACGGCAAGCCGCTGATCGAGAACCAGGGCTTTGCCGAGAAGATCGCCGACCTCGAGATCCAGGTGACGGCGCTCGAGTTCACGGAGCTGCGCGTGCTGTCGCAGATGGCGCAGGGCGGTCAGCCCGGGCCGGAAGTCTCCGGCCTCAAGGTCCGGGGTTCCGAGATCCAGCAGCGCATCACCGAGCTCACGATGGAGGCGGTCGGCGAATATGCGGCGCCCTATCTGCCGGGGCTGCTTTGGCAGGGCACCAACGAAGCGCCGGTCGGCCCGGAGTACGCGCATCTCGCGGCGCCGCGCTACTTCAACACCCGCAAGACCACAATCTATGGCGGCAGCAACGAGATCCAGAAGGGCATCATCAGCAAGATGGTGCTGGGGTTGTGATCACCACACCGGTGTCATCCGAGTCGCGCGCGGTAGCCCGCGCGCTGAAGCGAGGGACCTTTCGCGTTGCCGATCAAAGATCCTTCGCTGCGCTCAGGATGACACCTTCTTCTTATTCTCACCTCTAATTCCCATTGATGGTCGATATTCCATGGACCTCGCCCTGAAGCCCGAGCACAAAGCCTTCGCCGACGAAGTGCGCGCCTTCGTGCACAAGACGCTGTTGCCTGCGACCAAGGCCAAGACCTTCGCGGGCAAGCACTATGGCCGCGATGATCACGTCGAATGGCAGCAGGCGCTCGGCCGGCAAGGTTGGCTGCCCTATACCTGGCCCAAGAAGTACGGCGGGCCGGGCTGGGATGTGACGCAGCGCTTCCTGTTCGAGAACGTGCTGGCGGAAGAGGGCGCGCCGCGCATCATTCCGTTCGGCGTGAAGATGGTCGGGCCGGTGATCTACACCTTCGGCAACGACGAGCAGAAGGAACGCTTCCTGCCCGGCATCCGGAGTTCGGAGGTGCAATGGTGCCAGGGCTATTCCGAGCCCGGCGCCGGTTCCGACCTCGCCAACCTGCGCACCCGCGCGGTGCGTGACGGTGACCACTACATCGTGAACGGCCAGAAGACCTGGACCTCGTTCGCCCATTGGGCCGACTGGATCTTCTGCCTGGTGCGCACCGATCCCGACACCAAGCCGCAGGAGGGCATCTCCTTCCTGCTGCTCGATATGAAGACGCCGGGAATCACGGTGCGGCCGATCATCATGATGGACGGCGCCCACCACGTGAACGACGTGTTCTTCGACAATGTGAAGGTGCCGGTCGCCAACCGCATCGGCAAGGAAGGTGAAGGCTGGACCTGCGCCAAGTTCCTGCTCGCCAACGAGCGGCTGGGCATCGCCGAGGTGCCGGCCTCCAAGCGTGGCGTGCGCTCGCTGCGCGACATCGCACGCACCGAGCCGCAGGATGGCCGCACGCTCGCCGATGATCCGGCGTTCGTGGCCAAGATCGCCGAGATCGACCTGCAGGTGCAGGCGCTGGAGATGAGCGAGTTGCGCGCGCTCTCGACCATGGCGCTGGGCGGCGCGCCGGGACCCGAGGTCTCGACCCTCAAGATCCGCGGCTCTGAGATCCAGCAGCGTCTCGCCGAGCTCGCGATGGAGGCGGTGGGCGAATATGCCCAGCCCTACCAGCCTGGCATGCTGTTCCAGAACACCAACGAGACGCCGATCGGCCCCGATCATGCGCCGCCCGCCGCGCCACGCTATTTCAACATGCGCAAGACCAGCATCTACGGCGGCAGCAACGAGATTCAGAAGAACATCGTGTCCAAGATGGTGTTGGGTCTTTAACGTTGAGTCTATAAGACACGAAGGACTTGCGGAGGAGTTTGAGATGGACCTGTCCCTTTCCGACGAGCAGAAGCAGCTCCAGGACGCTGCCGAGCGCTTCGTTCGCGACAAGTACGCGTTCGAGAACCGCCGCAAGATCGTTGCCACCGATCGCGGCTGGCTGACCGAGAACTGGACGCAGATGGCCGAGCTTGGCTGGCTCGGCATGGCCTTCAAGGAAGAGGACGGCGGCTACGGCGGCGGGCCGATCGAGACCATGATCGTCATGGAGCAGTTCGGCAAAGGCCTGGTGCTGGAGCCGTTCCTGCCGACGGTGGTGCTGGGCGGCGGCATGATCGCGGCGGCCGGCAGCCCGGCGCAGAAAGAGGCGCTGCTGGCGCCCATGATCGAGGGCAAGAAGCAGTTCGCCTTCGCCTGGCTCGAGCGCCAGAGCCGCTACAATCTCGCCGACGTCTCGCTCAAGGCGACCAAGGAAGGCAACGGCTGGTCGCTCTCGGGCCACAAGGGCGTGGTCTATAACGCGGCGTCCGCCGACAACATCATCGTGCTGGCCCGCACCTCGGGCGGCGCGCGCGAGGAGAAGGGGCTCTCGCTGTTCGTGGTCGACGGCAAGGCCAAAGGTCTCACGCGCCGCGACTATCCCACCCAGGACTCGCTGCGTGCCTCGGAGCTCACCTTCGACAAGGTCTCGGTCGGTGCCGACGCAGTGCTGGGCAAGGTCGATGCCGCGTTCCCGGTGGTCGAGGAGGCGGTGGACCGCGCCATCGTGGCGCTCTGTGCCGAAGCCACCGGGTGCATGGATGCGATCAATGCGGCCACACTCGAATACATCAAGACGCGCAAGCAGTTCGGCGTGCCGATCGGCAAATTCCAGGTGCTGCAGCATCGCATGGTCGACTGCTTCACCAACGCGCAGGAAGCGCGCTGGCCAGCGCGCGACTGGAAATGCTCTGCGGCACGCTCGCATGTCATCCGGCTCGTCGCGGACGCCATCGCCCTGATGAACGGTGGCTATCTGAAGCTGCTGCGCGGACGCTGATCGCGCGCCGCCTTTCCGCCATCATCCATCGTTCGCACGCTAACGTGTTGCCCGCACGCTGCGCCCTTGTTCGCCTTGGGGTGGGCATTCCGGTGCAGCGCGACTCCGTACTCCACCCGGCCGAAGCCTCTTCGCCACTGTGGTCGTCGATCCGCCGTCTCAGCCGACGGCGCCACCGACATCGCGGAGGTGCTTCATGCCCGATAGTTCCTATCAACTGCCGCCGCGCTATTTGCGCACGCCGGAAGCCGCGCGGTTTCTCGGCCTGTCCGGCCGCACGCTGGAGAAGCACCGCACCTTCGGCACCGGCCCGATCTATCGCAAGCTCGGCGGCCGCATCGTCTATGCGCTCGACGATCTGCAAGCTTGGGCCGATCGCGGCCTGCGTCAATCCACCTCCGATCCCGGACATGGCATCGTCTATCCCGCCAGGCGGCGGACGCCCCGCGATGACGATGCGGTGCCGCAGCCGCAGTGACGGCGATGACACTCCCACCAGAAAACGCCACGCGCGTCGAACTGACCTGGGTCGAGAAAGAGATCGAATGCTGGATCAGGTTCGGTCGCGTCGTTCACGAACAGATACTCGATCGCCACCGCCGCGTCGTCTCCTACCGGCCCGGCGCCATCTTCGCTTTTGTCAGATGGGCGTCCAA
>JAFKFL010000016.1 GCA_017308235.1 Alphaproteobacteria bacterium
GGTCGTTCCCGTGCTGCAGGAGATCTTGCGGATCAATCCGCATGTGAAGCTTATTGCGTCACCGTGGTCGGCGCCGCCGTGGATGAAGAGCAGCGACAGCTTCGAGGGAGGAAAGCTGAAGCCGGAATACTATTCGGCGTATGCGCGATATTTCGTGAAATACCTGAATGCGATGCACGGGCATGGCATTCATGTCAGTGCCGTCACGCCACAAAATGAGCCACTCAATCTGAAGAACGAGCCCAGCATGATCATGACCGCCACCGAACAGGCGGACTTCATCAAGGGATACCTTGGACCGGAACTGCGCAAAGGCGCGCCGCAGACGGAAATCCTCTGCTGGGATCACAATTGCGACGTGCCGGAGTATCCGCTCACGGTGCTGGGGGATGCGGAGGCACGCGCCTATGTCGATGGCGTAGCATGGCATTTGTACCGGGGATCGGCGGAGACGATGTCGGAGGTGCGGGCGCGGTATCCAGAGCAGAAGGTGTACTTTACCGAACAATGGATTTCCTCAAAAGAGGATCTCATGGGCGCGCTGCGCTGGCATACCAGGAACATCGTCATCGGCACCCTGAGGAACTGGAGTCGTACCGCGCTCGAGTGGAACCTTGCCTCCGATCCGGAGGACATCCTGCACACGCGCGACGGCGCCGTGGGATCCCTGGGCGGCGTTACCATTGGGCACACGATCAAGCGAAATGCCGGATACTATCTGATGGCGCACTCGGCGAGGTTCATCCGGCCGGGCTCGGTGCGGGTTCATTCAAGCGAGGTGGATTGGCTTCCCAACGTGACGTGCCTGACGCCTGAGTCGCGAATGGTGATGGTGGTCATGAATGACGCCGAAGGTGCGAAGCGCTTTCGCATCAGGCACCACGGCGCTTGCGCAACGCTCGAGCTTGGGGCGGGTGATGTCGCGACACTCCGGTGGAACGTGGCAACGGCGGTGGCCCACCGCGAGAAAGCCGGGGCCGGCCGAAGCACATAATAAAAGTCTCAAGCCGGGACGGGTACGAATCGCTCCCACTCGATCGTCCCCGGCGGCTTCGACCTGATGTCGCAGGTGATCGGGTTGATTCCCGTGCACCTCGGTGATGATGCGATTTATCCGCACTGAGAGGGGAGGCTGATCGAACGAGGCTTGGAACGACATGATGCCATTTCTCCGCCTGCTGCGTCATGTTTTGGCGTCCAGCTCAACTGTTTGATGCCATCGTCGCCGCTAAACCTGGTTGTCATCGTTGACCGTATACCAATGTCCGATGGCATCGGATGGGGTTTCGCCTGTATTCCGTCCGAGGACGAAGCTGGTACACGCATCTGTCGTCTGAACAATTAGCTGCCTCGGTCAAACTTGAAGTCTGGTGGTGGAGAATGAAGAAACCAGATCCCCTTTGGCGCTACCGCGCCAATCTCCAGGGCGAGGTCGATGGCGCCGTCGTCTATCGCGCGCTGGCCGAGAGCGAGTCCGACCCCAAGCTGGCGGAGGTGTTCCGCCGCCTCGCCTCGGTCGAGGAGGCGCACGGCGAGTTCTGGCGCGGTCGTATGGGTGCGAAGGGCGACAAGCTTTTGCTCGGCCCCTCCTTGCGCGCCCGTATCCTCGCCTGGCTCGCTCGCCGCTTCGGACCGGGCTTCGTAATCCCCACCTTAGCCGCTGCGGAAAGTCGCGATAGCGCGGCCTATGACGACCAGGCCGACGCGCGCGGCGCCGGCCTGCCTGCCGACGAACGTTCACACGCCCGCATCATGCGCGCCGTTGCCGGGCAGGGCGGTCTCGCCGGGCCGACACTCGCCATGCTGGAAGGCCGCCACCGCGGCGGCGGCAACACCTTGCGCGCAGCAGTGCTGGGCGGCAACGACGGCCTTGTCTCCAACGTCAGTCTCGTCATGGGGGTGGCGGGCGCCGCGGCGGCCGAGCGCACCCTCCTGCTTGCCGGCCTCGCTGGCTTGGTCGCAGGCGCCTGCTCGATGGCAATGGGCGAGTGGCTGTCGGTCACGAGCTCACGCGAACTCAACCAGAAGCAGATCGCCACCGAAGCCGACGAGTTGCGCGAGGTGCCGGAGGAGGAGAAGGAAGAGCTGGTCTTGATCTATCGCGCCAAGGGCATCGAAGAGAATCAGGCTCGCGCGCTGGCCGATCGGTTGCTGAGCAACAAGGAGACGGCGCTTGATACGCTCACGCGCGAGGAGCTCGGTATCGATCCCGATGAGCTGGGCGGTTCGGCCTGGCAGGCGGCGATGTGGTCGTTCGTCCTGTTTGCCGGCGGCGCGATCGTCCCCGTGGCGCCGTTCATCTTTCTCAGTGGCAAGCCGGCATTCATCACCAGCGTTGCCGCGAGCGGCCTCGCGTTGATGGCAGTTGGCGTCGGCACCAGTCTCTTCACCGGCCGCTCTGCCCCCTTTTCAGCGCTACGTCAGCTCGCCATCGGCCTCGCCGCCGCGGCGATCACTTATGGCGTTGGCGCAGTGGTCGGCGTGTCGATGAGTTAGGATAGTGCAGCGGGGCAATACCTTGCAGAAGCGCGGATTGATGTTTCGACACCTGGTTCATCCCGGAGCCGTACGGCCGGCCACCGCGACGGCGCGCCAGGCGGCTCGGCCGTAAAGGTCGGCAGCCCTTCATATCTCGTACGGTCCATTAATACGCCCGTGGCCGGCGACGGAAGAGTGATGTTCGCCTGTTTGCAGCCGCCATGGAATGGCTCCAGGGCGGCCAAGATCGCAATGGAATGATCAGCTGTTTCGCTTGAGACCGCCGGCATTGCAAGCGTGCATGCGGTGCCGGCCACATGGCCGGTAAGCCGACAAGGAGCACGCAATGACGAAGCAGAAGAAAGCGACCGCCAAATTCACTGATGCGACGAAGGCCAAGGGTCGCGCCAAGACGAAGTCAGGGTCGACGACAAAGCTTGCGCAACTGGAGGCCTTGTTGCGGCGTCCCGACTGCGCAACGATCGCCCAGCTGTCCAGGGCACTGGATTGGCAGACCCACAGCGTGCGCGGCGCGATGTCCGGCACGCTGAAAAAGCGAGGCGTGACCATTACCAGCGAGAAGAAAGAGGAAGGGGACCGCATCTATCGTATCGCCGCGTGACCGCCTCGATGCGCATTGAGTGCGACGAAGCACTGGAGGCCGAGATCGCCCACCTGGACGGTCTTGGTTTCCAGGAACTACGAGAGATCTGGCGCCAGCGCCTCGGCCCGCCACCCGAGATCGCCAGCACCGACCTCACGCGGCGATGGCTGGCCTATGAGCTGCAGGTCCCGGCCTATGGCGGGCTCAAATCTGAGACTCGCCGTCGCCTGAAGCAGCTCTACAAGGCTTTCAAGACCAACCCGACGTACACCCCGACGCCCACTCTTGGCCTTAAGCCAGGATTGGTCCTGACCCGGGAGTGGAACGGTGCCCGACATCAGGTAATGGTCCTGGAAGAGGGTTTCGCCTATGGCGGCGAAAATTTCAGGTCGCTGTCCGAGGTGGCCCGCCGCATCACCGGCAGCCGTTGGTCGGGGCCGCTGTTCTTTGGCCTGGGAGGCAAGGCGGAGAGCCGGAAATGACGCCGCAGCCGATCCGCCGTTGCGCCGTCTACACCCGCAAATCCTTCGAAGAAGGACTCGAACAGTCGTTCAATTCTCTGCACGCCCAACGGGAGGCGTGCGAGGCCTATATCAAGAGCCAGGCCCACGAGGGCTGGAAGCTGATCAAGACGGCCTACGACGATGGCGGTTTTTCCGGCGGCAACCTGGAGCGACCAGCGCTCAGCCAGGCCGCGACCGTCATTGGGCAGATGAGCGACGCAGATCTGGCGCTATGCACTGGTGCGCGGCGCGATTGCTTCGGTCGCTTCCTGGCAAATGCGATGGCCGGCGATACTGTGACGCCAGATGAAGCGCAGCATCTCAAGAAAATTCAACAGCTCTTGCGTCTAAGCGACAATGACCTTGGTTCCATGGCGTCGCGCATTACAAGGGCCGAGGCGCTAGGGCGGATCGATGCCGGGATACTACCGGAAGTGACTAATCCGCCTATCAACTTGCAGTTCGGCGTGAAGGCGAACTTCGTAGTTGCAGCTCAGCTTCTAGAAGAGCGAGTGGTGGGGAGACGATATGAGGGCGGCAGCCGCGGCGTTAGCTTTCGAATTATGAAAGGCGTCTCCTACACGCAGCAGCGGTGCACCACTTTCGCGAAGCTCAGCGTCTGGTGCCAGACAGCTAGACATTCCGCCACCAGGCGTGGTCATTCGAGAAGGTGGGCGCTGATGCATTGGCCCGATTCTGGCAAGGGTCGGACCCGAAATCGCCCGAGACTTGGCCTTACGAAGGCGACTGGATGACCGATGTTCGCAAGATTGACGCGGAGAAATACAATGATCCGAGGCGGCCTTGATTGACTGTGCAGCCGCAATGCCTGGACCGCGGGCTGACGAGGCCACCAGCCGAGTAGGTTGCGAATGAACTGGTATTTGCTTGCGTGTCGATCCGAGGAGCAGGGATGGAGCGGCTAGCCAGCCCAAATGAGCAGTGCCGATCTATCTTGAGATTTCTCGACTGAATAAGACTGCGATTATCGTCGCCCGGGGCAAAATCACCGCCGGTGAGATTTATAGTGTGGCACGACAGCTGGCAGATGCGCAGGCGCGCAAGTTCGCGAAGATTATTGAAGTCGCGGCGGCAAGCACGGATTTACCTCAGGAGCAGGTCGCTCGACTCGCCGCTCTGCTAGGCGGTCTCACCCACGAAGAACGCGGTCCCGTGTCGTTTGTTGTCGATCCAAATCGCACCAACTTTCCTCAGGCCTTCGCCCAGCAAACCGAGGGACAAGGGCCGATCCACCTTTTCAAAAGCCTTCGCTAGGCCCGAACCTGGCTCGAACGCCTTCAGCGCAGTCGGAACGGTTTGGGTCCCGAAACGGAAGAAGCAGACGCGCCGCCTAGGCGGGTAAACCAGGCGCCTCGTTCTGATCATCAGAGCGTGCTCCTACGGCGACGACGGCAGCGCAGCGTCGTGGTCCGATCATGGATCATGAGGTAAACGTTGGGACGTCAATGGACTCGCCTATGCTCCGACATCAGCGCGCTGAGCATACGCCTTAGAGGTAGAGGGCGTGGTGAGCCCGGTCGAATGCCAATTGGGAGGTGTTCGGCATGTCTTATCCAAACGGCGGAAGGTCGATCACCTCAGTGACAGCGGCGAGCTGGGTTTTACGTAAGGGCCGCGGACGCAGAGTTTCTGGCACATCGGCGGGCGATCTCTTCGGCCTCCGTTGATGATATCCCAATCCATAATCAGAAAGGGCACCTGGAGGGCTTCGGTAAGGTAGGGAAGTGAAAGTCCTATCATGATCGGCCTCGACTTAGAGTTTTGCATCATCCCCACTCAGCACAATTATCTGAGGCCCTTTCTCGATGTTCTCCTCCCGCCACTCCTCGGCCATCAGACGGAGGTCAGATACTGCCTTCATTGCTTTTAGATCACCGCTCAACGCCTTATTCGACAGCTGCATTAGGATGGCATCGAATATAGACATCGTTCTTCGACGTCCGTTTATGGTTATTGTAATAGGCCTGTCCAGATGCCTCAGGATGGCGTCGAGAACGTTGCGGCTGCGCTTGGGGCGTCCCTTGGGATTGCCTGATATGCCCTTGCGGAAGCGAGAGCGAACCGGGGGCCTCTTATAGCCGACCGACCATGACCTGGACATCACCGGCTCCTCTCATCTTCAAGCTGCGCAAATGTCTTGCCCGACGCCTCATGGACGGCTTCTGCGCCCGAGAAGGCCTGCCAGCGCCGCACGATGACATCGACGTAGAGCGGGTCGAGTTCGATCAGTCGGGCCCTTCGCCTAGTCTTTTCGGCGGCGATCAGCGTTGTGCCTGAGCCACCAAAGCTATCGGCCACGATATCACCGCGATGGCTGACGTCGCGGATGGCATCGGCGACGAGAGCCACGGGCTTGGGCGTCGGATGGGCGTCCAACTCCGTCGCGCGGCCTCTCCGAAAGGTATTGCAGCCCGGGTAATCCCAGACGTTGGTGCGATATCGACCACCCGCGCCCAGGCCAAAGTTGTTGATATGGGAGGATTCCCCCCACTTGAGCACGAAAATCAGCTCGTGCTTGCTTCGATAGAACGTTCCCATACCGGCATTGGTCTTGTTCCACACCACCAGATTCTTTTGCTCGAGCTTGCTGGCAACTGTCGCGGCGAGGAGGTCGTTTAGATGCCTCCAATCCATGCATACATAAATAATTGCGCCGGGAACACAAAAGCGCGCTGTCAGTGACAGCGTCGTGCTCAGAAAATCCACAAATGCGGATTCGGACATCTCGCCCGAGCCCATAACGAACTCGCGGTGTTGCTTTTTGCCAAGGCCACTGACATGACCACAAATCTGGGTGTTATAGGGCGGATCCAGGAAAGCCATGCGGGCTCGCTCTTTTCCCATCAGGGCTTTGTAGACATCGTGGTCGCGAGCGTCGCCGCAGACGAGGCGGTGTGGACCCAACCGGAAAATGTCACCGGGGCGACTGATCGCCGGCGTGGCCCCTACAGCAGGGCATTGATCGTCAGGATTGTCGCCGCTGATTTTGGATGGACGGTTGATCGGCCCACCGTCCAGAAGATCGTCGAGTTCGACGGTGTCAAAGCCGAGCGCGATTGGGTCGATCTCGACCGCCGGGTGATCGATGATGGTCTTAAGTTGGGCGATCAGAATTTCGTCATTCCATCCAGCATTGAGCGCGATCTTGTTGTCGGCGATGGCGAGGGCGCGTCGTTGCGCGTCAGACAAACGGCTGAGTTTAATAGTAGGCACTTGGTCTAGGCCCAAAATGTTTGCGGCTTCGCGGCGAGCGTGGCCAGCAATGATTACATCGGATTCGTCTACAAGAATCGGATTGGTAAAGCCAAATTGCTTTATTGAGGCAGCGAGCTGCGCAATCTGCTTCGCGTCATGAGTGCGAGCATTCCGGCCATCGATCTTCAGCTGCTTTAGCGGTCGATAAACGACGGTGAGAGGTGATTTCGTGCCGGCAACTGGCCGCCTGCGGAGGACAACGGACGCCATGGTCTGCTCCATCGAATGTAGGTGACGGAGCGTGCGGCATGACCAGGATTGCCCGGAAACGACTGCTGATGCAGCTGGACGAACGCAGTCACGTGCAGCTTCCGTCGAGGGACGGTGATCGAGTGATCGGTGAGCGTGATAGCGGTCGCCGAATAGGAGACCTGGCGCGGCGCGAGGGAACTCGCCCCAGCGCAACAAATATTTAGCGTATCGCCCCGTCCATGACAAGGAGTCGTGGAAGGCAAAAGCTTGAGTTGACGGTCGGGACCGAGAGAAGCGACGTCAGGTAAGACGACGGCATTGGCGATGCTGTCTTGATCTTAACTGTCGATCTGCGCAAAACCTTGATCAGAGCCAGACCTGCTATGACTCAGAAACCGACATTGACGCTCGTGAGCGTGGGGCCAAAAGGGCTAACACTCAAACAGACATTGGAGTTGTTCTCGAGGCTAAGCGGGCGGGAGGCGACGCCGGATGAGATCGCCAAGCTCAAACCGCGGATGGCAGAGCGTGAGTTAAGGCATTCTGAACAAGCGAAACGCAGCTAGTTGCCTGCCACATCGCTGGCGGTTTCGAGGTCGCGGAAGCGACGATATGGAAAATCGGCCGCGGCTGAACTGACGTCATTCTTCAATGTCCACTATATGGCGCATCGCGGCCGTTAGTCGGACGTGGCGCTTGTTCGGAGAAAGGGGAGATGACCTCCGCACCTTCGACGAAACTCCAACCGGGCGCATCCTCGAAAAGGTCGAGCCAGGCAACCGCGACCGCGCCGCTGGACCAGGAGATAACGACACCTCACTCACCACCCACGTGAGTGCCTTTCTCGGCGACGGAGCGTTTCATCAGCAGCACCACGAATGCAAGCACCAGTGTCACCACCGCGAAGATCCAGAAGCAGTCGAAATAGGCGAGTGCGGAAGCCTGCTGCTGACGCAGGTTCTCGAGCGCTTGCCAAGCCAGTTGCTGTGAGGCGACCGGATCGCCAGTGTCGAACTGTTTTTGCGTTTGATCGATAAAGGAACCTACGGCCGGGTTAAAGGGATCGAGATAGTCTCCAAGCCGCAGGGTGTGAAATTGATCGCGCCGCTCATGCAGGGTTTGCGCCATCGACGTGCCGACACTACCTCCCTCGTTGCGCAGCAGGCTCAACAAGCCGACGGCGGCTCCCCGCAACTCCAATGGCGTGTAGAGATAAGCTGCCACGTTCGCCGGAGCGAAGCACATCGACAGACCGAGGACGACCAGGACGCGAGGCCAGACGACCTGGCCCGGGCTGATGTCGAGGTTCATCTGCGACATCCAGTAGTTCCCGGCAGCCATCACCAGCAGGCCGGTCGCAAGCAACCAGCGGGCGTCCGTCCCTCGGCCAAGCAGCAAGCCTATGACGGGCATCGACAGGAGAGAAAACAGCCCGGCCGGTGACATGACCAATCCCGCTCTCAGGGCATTGTAACCGAACAGGGACTGGAGCAAGCCGGGCAACGACGTGCTGGCGCCGTAGAGAACGGCGAATGCGAAGAAGATGATGATACAGCAAGTGGCGAAATTGCGTTCCCGCAAGGGGCGGAAATTGACCACGGGATTGCGATGGCGCAATTCCCAGAAGATCAGCCCGGCCAGGCCTACACCGAAGAGAATCACCAGCGTCTGCATGCGCCAGAAGGGATCACCCAGCCAATCCCATTCCTGTCCCTTGCTGAGCATCACCTCCCAGGAAACGACGACGATGACCAGCATCGACAGGCCGATCAGGTCGAAGCTGAACGGCTGCTTGCGCAACTGCAGGCGCGCCGTGGTGAGGTAGTCCGGGTCGTGAAGTTTGAGATAGCAGGCCGTCAGGGCCAAAAAACCTACCGGTACGTTGATCAGGAACACCCAGCGCCAGGAATACTCGTCGGTGATCCAGCCGCCGAGGGTTGGGCCGACGACTGGAGCCGTCAGGGCCGCTAGGCCGAACAGCGTCATCGCCATTCCCTGCTTTTCGCGCGGAAAGGCATCCAGCAGCACGCCTTGGCTGCAGGGCTGAAGTCCACCACCGGCCAGGCCCTGGATTACGCGGAAGAAAATCAGCTGGTTCAGGCTGGTGGCTATCCCACACAACCCCGAAGCAACAGTAAAGACACCGATCGACAGCAGGAAATAGTTGCGACGACCGAGCTGCGCTGACAGCCAGCCGGTTATCGGCAGGATGATGGCGTTGGCGGCAAGGTAGCTGGTGAGAACCCATTCACCGTCGTCGACCGTCGCCGACAGACCGCCGGCGATGTAGCGCAACGCTACGACGGCGATGGTGGTATCAAGCACCTCCATGAAGGTGGGCACCACAACGATCGCCGCCACCACCCAGGGGGTTGTGGCGCCATGGGATCTTGGAGCCGCAAGGACTGTCATTTTCCGTCGCCGGGCGCGTCCGCGACCGAACCGGCCGATGGCGATCCTGGGAGGTGCGCTTGGAGGAACTTGCCAGCATCCGGTCCGGTCGCCGGTTCATTGATATGGACGACCGGCACGACCGACGTGCCGATAAATAGCGGATCCTTCTCCGCGTTGTAGTCCAGGAGTTCGATGCGGACTGGCAGCCGCTGCACCACCTTGACGAAATTGCCGGTGGCATTCTGCGCCGGCAGCAGCGCCAGCGTCGATCCGGTCCCCATGGTAAAGCCGGCAATACGTCCCTTGAATGTCCGTTTGCTGCCGTACATGTCGACATGGAGGTCGACCGGTTGGCCGATGCGCAGGTCACGCAACTGCGTCTCTTTGAAATTGGCATCAACCCAGATCTCCTTGAGTGAGCGAATGGCCATGAGGCCCTGCCCGACTTGGACGTTGTTGCCCGGATTGACATTGCGACGCGTGATGACGCCATCGATCTCCGCAACGACGTCACAATAACGAAGATCCAGCTGAGCTTGGGCAAGATCGCGCTTTGTGGCTTCGAGTTTGGCCTCGGCCTGCTTGACCGCGGGCGCCTCCGCCGCCAGGCGGGCGAAGGTCCGGTCAATGTCGCCCGAACCCGATTTTTCGAACTCGTCGAGCATCTCTTTGGGCGTCTGATTGTACGAGTGGAGAACGCCCAACTGCGCCGCACTCTGGATCAGCGCCGCCTGCGCCTCCCGGACCGCCGAGAAGGTCTGGTCGAGATCGGGCGGTACTTGGCCAAGTTCTTTGCTTTCCAGCGGTAAGGGCTTCAATCCCAGGGAAACGCGAGTCTGGTTCACGTCGGCCAGGGCCTGGACCAGCTCTGCGCGGGCCGTCACCAGGACCGCCTGCCGATGGTCGTACTCCGAACGGCTGGCGGCGCCCGATGTCACCAGCTTCGCCGCCCGATCGAATTCGATCTGGGCCAACGTGAGCGCTGCCTTGGCCTTGTCGACGCCTGCCACCCGGGTGCGCAACTCGGCTTCCTGGTTGGCGACATTCTCCATGGCGTGCTGCAGGTTCCAACGCCGGCTCCTGGCCTCCGCTTCAATGCCTCGGACTTTGGCGGTCGCGGCCTGCAGGTCCGTCTTGGCCGTCTCGACCGCCGCCTTCTTGATGGAAACAGCGGTACGATAGGGCTCCTTGTCCAGTTCGACGAGAAGATCACCCCGGCGCACCCGGTTGTTGTCATCGACGAGAACGCGGGCGACTTGGCCGCGGACGCGGGCCGCGACGAAAGTCACGTGACCGTTCACGTACGCGTCGTCGGTCGAAACCGTGTTGAGAGCTTCCAGGATCCACGGAATGCCAATCACGAGGACGGTTGCCAGGGCCACGGCGCCTGCCGCTCCAAGCAGCATCTTTCGCCGTCGGGCAGCCCTTTGCTTCCCCGGTGAGGTGACCTCGGAACCGGGAGGCATCTGTGGGGTTGCTGCGGAATCGACACTGCCGGTCGAAGTAGGTTCGTTACCCTGATCGGTTCGCTCGCTGCTTTGCTCGGTCATGGCAGGCCCCCGTCACTATAAGAAGGCCAAATTGGTTCGCTTCAGTTCCCGAATGGGATCGTGAGGACCGTCTCGTTCGTGTTCACGACGAACACCGCCAGGAGCTTGGCCGGCAACGTTTCGCTGGCGTTGGCGCTGACGCCGTGGCGATCGCCGGGCAGTTCGGAGAAGCTCTCTCCGGCCTTGTAGACCTTTACCGGCCCGTCGTTGACCTGACTGCGGATCGCGCCTTCCAGAACGGTCGCATAGATGAAGGCAGTTTTGGCATGCGTATGGCCGGGCGAGTAACCGCCCGGACCATACTCGACCAGCACGCCCTTGATGCTCTTGCCGGGAACGTTCGGGAGCTCGTGCTGGTAGACGAGGGTCACCTTGGCAGCTTTTTCCTTTGGCGCCTGCGCGAGCACGCCGCCAAACGGCAGGGCGGCAACGAGCAACGCACAAGGCAGCGAACAGAGGATGCGTTTCATGGGCCATCCTTCGATTGGCGAACGCGGGTCAAGCTCTCGCCTGCGAGCGGCGGAGCCATTCGTCCAAACCAATGCGGCCGAGGCGCACTTCGCCCAACGGCACGAGCGAACGCTCTTCGACCCGGCCGCCGAAGTATCGGGCCTCGGGATCGCGCACGACCTCGCGCGGGTCGCCGACCGCCTTCAGGTAGCGCGCGACGATTTCGTTAAATGGCGCCCGTTCCGGGCCGGCAATCTCGACGATGCCGTTGCGCGGTTCCGCGACCGCCACTTCGGCGACGACGGGAGCGACATCGTCTGCCGCGATCGGCTGGAACAGGCCGGGCGAAATCCTGACGACATTTCCATCCGCGCCGGAAGCAGCGATGCCGCCGAGGAATTCGAGGAACTGGGTCGCGCGGACGATGGTGTAAGGAACGCCCGAAGCCACGATCAGCTTCTCCTGGGCGACCTTGGCGCGGAAATAGCCATTGTCGGGTGTCCTGTCGGTTCCGACGATGGAGAGTGCGACGTGGTGCCGAAGGCCGGTAGCAACCTCGGCCGCGAAGAGGTTGCGCCCGGAGGTTTCGAAGAACTCCAGCACCGCCTTATCCTCGAACGAGGGTGAATTGCTGAGATCGATCACCACCTGCGCACCGGCCATGACTTCTTTGAGGCCCTCGCCGGTAAGGGTGTTGACGCCGCTTTTGGGCGAAGCGGCGACCACGTCGTGGCCGCCTTGACGCAAAATGGCGACAGCTTTCGAGCCGATCCGGCCTGTGCCGCCGATCACGACGATCTTCATGGTTTTCCTCCCTTGTCGAAGCCGCGGGCTCGGCGCCTCCTACAGTTCGTCAAGTGTTGCCAAAGACTACGCAGGTCATCACGCAAAGGCGCGGGAGTGATCGCGCCGAGCGGTCAAAATCTGACAAGCCGTCTGGTATGTGTTTGCAAACGCGAATTGCAGGTGACCGGTACGGACCGTGGACCAGCCTTTGCCGAAAGATGATTGACTCTACGGGGTGGCGGTCATCGGCGGCAACCCGCACGGTGCGGCTTAGTCGATCGTGCGGCTCGGCGACGCACCCTCAATGGTGACAGGTGGTCACAGGCTTTTAGCGTGAAGTGGGAACCCGATTTAGCCACTCGGCAGTTCTCCGTCGCTTGCAGGAGCGGGGGTTGGGGAACAGATCATATGGAAAGTCGTTCATGACGCACAGCGGGCGGCTGCTCTATGCTGGTTTGCCGCGATCCACTTAGAGTGTCCAAAATTGGTAGCCCGCAGCGTCGAAGAAAGTCGAACGTCTGATCGTAGTACGCCCGGGGGCGAGTCTGGTCGTCGTCCGAGCCGCATGGGATGAAGATAATCATTCCCTGACGAGCTCGCGTGAGAAGGACCCGGTACGAATTCTTTAGATATAGCTTTCCTTCCGCTGTGTTGTTCTTTTGCCAAACGGTTCCACGAAACTTGAAGTGGGTCCACTTGCCATCTTGGTAACGAAAATCCGCGTCCCAGCAGATTGCTGCCCAATCCAGCTCAAGCCCCTGGACGTCAAACTCCGTCGCAACCTCTTCGCAGTAGAACGACGATCGTACATCTGAACGACCGTTAAGAAACCACATAGGTGGATCGACCTTGGCTTTCACGTGAACGCCTTCAGGTCTCAAGCGATAGGGTCTTCCCGCAGGAACTCCCGAATACTCCGCTGATAGTAGGCGGCCTTCATCGTTTTTGAGCGAGCAGCCGGACAGCCACCGCCCTTTCCTTCGTTGGGCCGACCGGGCGTTCCTGCAACACGAGCAGCTTGAATCGACTTGCGAGCTTCTGCTTCAAGTGGCTGGCCTTGGGAAGGTCCAGCCAATTCATGCCATGTCCGCCGAAGGTCTCGTAGATGAGAAATCCGCCAGGAGCTATAGCAGTGACGATTGCCGAGAGATTGTCGTGGATCGAGCAATGCACCGCCACGACGAGATCCAGCTGCCCGGCCATTAAGGGAAGGTCCGCGTTTACGTCCGCTACAACAGGATATATATGGCCTTGGGCCTGACATTTTGTCTTTCGGCCGATTCGTGTGCGCAGCGTTTGCAGCGCCCGTGGGTCGAGGTCAAACGCCAATACAGTGTAACCCAGCGATGACAGGAGATGGGCGTGGCGTCCGTATCCAGTGCCGAAATCTCCCGCTAATCCATTGGATTGGCGGGGAAGGTGTTTCAGGCAGTCCCGGACATAGGGCGACGGCACCAGGCTGCGAAGCGCCGCCGGTGGGTGAATTCGTACTCGTTCCTTGCGGTCCTGTCGCCGCACATACATGTAAGGCATTTAAGTTTCACAACCGGCGAAAGTTGTGCAGGTAAGAGGCATGCTCAACAAAATCATTGCACGAATTGCGTACTTTGTGCTACCACCACCAAGAGTATTGTTCGGTGCGTTGTAAGTAATGCGTGCATCGTTTCACGAGCAATCGGGGTGAGAGCGGGGGGAATATGAAGAAACGCTTGTTTATGTTGCCGCTGGCCGGCGCGGTGGCCGCGCTTGCTGCGGGTGGCGGTACTGCTGTAGCTAAGCCTGAATCACCGACGGCTTCGGTGTCGCCGACCACGGAAGCTACTACACCGGTAGCGCCGCTCGTGCTCCACCGCGGAACGAGCACAAATGTAGCGCAGTATCATAGCTCGCACGCTTCGCATGCCTCCCACGCGAGTCACTATTCTTCGCATAGATGAAGAGCGGCTCATTTTTGGCGCAGCTAGCGCTGTCGATGGCTGCGGATAATGACTGGCCTGCAGCGAAGCCGTTCATCCCGGCAGCGATCTCGCCACCGAGCGCGGTGCTGACGCAAAATGGCCCAATCCCCGTGAAGCCGTCGGTGCTGGAGCGGTCGAACAGAACGGCCAGCGAGGAACCCGCTAGGCACTAGTCGCATCGAGCTCACCCGTCTGATTATTGTCATTACAGCCATCGCTCACACTAATCTTTGCGCCGACGCGAGCTATAAAGTGGTTGAGAATACTGAAGCCAACATTGCTCACACGAGCTCGCGCATATCGTTCGATTCGCGAGTATATGCGCTGCCAATTCTTAAGAAGGCTGCGTACCGCTACCTGAAAAGCTTCCGCACAGAGATCAGTCAGGAGGGGCACTTCTGGACGTGTACTCTTACGCTTGTGGGGCCCGCCTCGGCAGACGCTATTGAACGGGCAAAGTGGGAGTTTCAGGCCGAAGTATTGGATCAGGATCTAAGGGCAAGCATCGCCCGCGAAACGGAGCCGGTGCGAAATGCGGTTCTAGCGCTCGCATTCTCGCGCACTGGACTTCAGGAGAATGAGTAAGTTTCAGCCACTGGCTGCATATGATGCCGCCAGTGATGGGCAGTACCAGCTTCTTCCGCTCAAGTTCACCGCTCTGGATCGGAATCGCTATGTGGTCACCAACATGGTCGGTGAGTATGCGGTGTTGGCACGCGAGACGGTGCATGCGCTAGCACGGCACACGCTTCGTCCATCTGATCCGCACTATTCTGAGCTGAAGGCCAAGCACTTCCTGCGCGATGCCGACTCCGATGTTGCGGTCGATCTATTGGCCCTAAAATCGTGCACGCGATATCAGCGGTTGGCCGATTTTACGGCTCTGCACATCTTCGTCGTGTCGCTACGCTGCGAGCACTCCTGTCCCTATTGCCAGGTATCGCGGCAGAGCGATGATCGTCTTGCCTTCGACATGTCGAAGGAGACGGCGACAAGGGCTCTTGAGCTGGCGTTCCGCTCCCCATCGCCGGTGCTGAAAATTGAATTTCAGGGTGGCGAGCCGCTGCTGAACTTCCCGCTCATCAAGTTCATCGTTGAGAAGGCTTTGGAGAAGAACCACGAGATACAACGCGACCTGCAGTTCGTGATCACCACGAACCTAGCCTTGCTGACGGACGAAGTGCTGGAATTTTGTAAAGCCCACGGCGTACTCCTGTCGACTTCGCTCGATGGACCGGCAGACCTGCACAATGCCAACCGGCCGCGACCGGGACGGGACAGCTACGAGCGGGCCGTCGCTGGGATCAAGCGGGCGAGGGAGGTGCTAGGCCACGATGGCGTTAGCGCCCTGATGACCACCACGCGCGCCAGCCTTGGGAGGGTGCGCAACATCGTCGACGAGTACATCGCGCAGGGTTTCAACAATGTCTTTTTCCGTTCACTCTCGCCCTACGGCTTTGCTGTCAAAACAAAGACATACGCGGCGTACGATACGAGCGAGTGGCTAAACTTCTACTTTGAAGGCTTGCGTTACATCATCGAGCTCAACAAAAACGGACGACCGTTTGTCGAGTCCTATGCGGCGATGATTCTGACCAAGATGTTGACCCCGTTCGACACCGGCTACGTCGACCTCATGAGCCCAGCGGGTGTCGGCATCGCCGCCGTCGTCTACAATTACGATGGCGACGTCTATGTGTCTGATGAAAGTCGCATGCTGGCCGAGATGGGGGATAAGACGTTTTGCATGGGCAACGTGCACGAGCGCACCTACGAGGAGCTCTTCGGATCTGACACTCTACTGACACCACTCGAAGAGTCATTCGCCGGGTCGGTGCCGATGTGCAACGACTGCGCGTTCGAGCCTTATTGTGGAGCCGATCCTGTCTACCACTACGCGACCCAAGGCGACTTCGTCGGCCGCAAGCCGCTGTCCGGCTTCTGCGAGAAGAACATGGCCATCTTCCGCGGCTTGATCGGCATGATGGAGGAAGATCCCGAGACCAAGCGGCTATTCAGGCGCTGGGCGGCGCGATAACCATGCTGACACTCAACAGCCGCAACGTGGTCCTGGAAGGCTTGGCTAAGGGCCAGCGCAGCATGGTGCTGCGGCTAAGGCAAGGCGGTCCGGAGCCGCTATCGCTCGAGCAGAATGAAGCGCTGTTCATGCAATCTGGCGCGGCCGTCGGCCCGGGACAGACAGTGCTCGCGCTGGAACGCAATGCCAATGCTGCAGCACACGCCTCAGGTCGCATCATCGTGCCCGATGAGTTCGACTATCTCGGCGACGGCGACGTGCTGGCGGTAGAGCTTGAACGGCCCGCTGTGCGCGTCCTTTACCGCCGCAACTCGAGGCACAACAGCTTCCTCCTTACCGAGCGCTGCAATCACTATTGCCTGATGTGCTCGCAGCCTCCTAAGGACATTAACGACGACTGGATCGTTGATGAGCTGTTTCAGGCAATACCGCTTATCTCGCCAGAGACCAGGTCACTGGGCTTCACCGGAGGCGAGCCGACGCTGCTGGGGGAACGTTTCTTGCGTCTGGTGAGCGTCATGCGGGAGCACTTGCCTGCGACTGCTCTGCACATTCTTTCCAATGGTCGCCGCTTCGTCGATCCTCAATTCGCTCGCGCCTATGCAGCGATTGGGCACCCTGATGCGATGCTTGGCATACCGATCTATTCCGCGTCGTCGCAGACTCACGACCACATTGTGCAGGCCGACGGCGCATTCGACGAGACCGTTCGGGGCATTCTTAACCTCAAGACCTGCGGGCAAAAGGTCGAGATACGCGTCGTGGTTCATCAGCTGAACTACGCGCATCTTCCCGTCCTCGCGGAGTTCATCACTCGCAATTTGACGTTTGTCGATCATGTGGCCCTGATGGGCCTTGAGATGACCGGCTTCGCAAAGGCCAACATGGATGCACTGTGGATCGACCCAGTGGATTACCGACAGCAGCTCTACGAGGCAGCGGCCGTTTTGCAGGACTTCGGCCTGCCGACGTCGATCTACAATCATCAGCTTTGCACCATCGACCGTCGGATCTGGCCGCTTGCAGCAAAGTCCATCAGCGACTGGAAGAACGAGTACCGACTGGAATGCTTAGACTGCGGGGTGCGAGAGCGATGCGGCGGGTTCTTCGCGACTGGGAGATCAAGGCTCAGCCGACACATTCGTCCAATGCGTGAGAATTAGGAATACGCAATGTCTCGGCTGATCGCTCTGGTCCTGGTGATCTGTGCGTTCGTCGTGGGGCCATGCTGCTTGCCATGATATCGGCGGCCTGGCGACCTCCAGCCTGTGGAATAGCAGGAAAGGCGGGCCGGCCAAGCTTGGCGTGCAAACGAAGATACGAAGAAGAGGACGTAGTTAGTCCGCTCCTATTGGCAAACACCAAATGAAGCGAGAAGCAAAACTTTTGGTCCAGAAGGCGTCGGATTCCCTTGTCCTAAGTGTCGAGCTATTCAACCGGCCTAGCGACCGCGGAAGGGTCAGTGGCACCCTGATCCAGCTCGACCACGGGTTCGAGATGCTACTGAAAGCCGCCATCGTTAGCCGGGGTGGCCGCATCCGCGAAAGACGGGCACGAGAAACCATAGGGTTCGATGCGTGCGTCCGCAAAGGGCTTAGTGATGGGAGCATCAAATTCCTGTCACACGAGCAAGCGCTTACTCTCCAAACTATCAATGGGTTGCGGGACGCTGCGCAACATCACCTGCTCAATATCTCAGAAGGACAATTGTACTTACATGTACAGTCTGGATTGACCCTGTTTCGCG
Source organism: Alphaproteobacteria bacterium (assembly GCA_017308235.1). Classification (GTDB taxonomy): domain Bacteria; phylum Pseudomonadota; class Alphaproteobacteria; order Reyranellales; family Reyranellaceae; genus Reyranella. Next base: position 17,977 of record JAFKFL010000016.1, read on the forward strand.
ACCTGCTGAAGAAGGTATTCGGACAGGAACTCTCAGTACACATGCCCAGCCGAGTTCTTCCTGTCTCGACTACTCCTCCGACTAATTTGGTGGCTCTGTTCGACAGCGAGGTGAAGGAGATCCAAAAACTGCTCAAGCCTGGCCGCCGTCGCCGCGTCGAGGCCGAGGCTCGTCTTAAGCCGCTCGCAATTTTCGACGCGACCCTGCGCGGGGAAAAAGGTCAACCAAGCGCGTCGGAGTTGAAGCGACTGCAGCGTGAGATGCTCTCAAATGTAGAATGGTCCAAGTTGTTCACTGGAGTAGCAGCCATCAACTTGGTCAGTAGTGGTACTGGTACCGACCTAACGCTGCGCATTGCAAAGAAGGAGGGAATACCGATTCAGCTAGTGCCGGAAGGAACACCCGATGCGGCTGTTGTTGCTGTTAAGCGAGTGAATGACTTCGACTTTTACAGCCTCGGAGCAAAGGGATTGGCGGTGAAATTGGGGGTCAACGTCGCCAAGACATTAGCCATTGTTGAACATCTCGGACTCCGGAAGAAGGAGGACTGCTACAAGGAGTTCAAAATAGGCAGATCCACATTCAAGCGATACTCGCCCAAGGCCATCGATAGCATAAAAGAGGCCCTCAGAACGGAAAGCGCTGATGTGATTTGGGAGAAGCGAAAGGCAAAAAATGCCGCAGAACCAAGCGTCATTCAGTGAGCAGTTGGCGGCCACGTTCGTGTTGCATTGACATCGGTCCGCTTAGCGTTGCGATCCGCCCAGAGCGTTAAGCCATGGCATGGCTCGTTAGCGGCAAAGTTCGCAATGGCATGATCCGTTGAATTGCTTGAGATCGTTGGCACAGCAAGCGTGCATGGGGTGCCGGCAGTAAAGCCGGTAACCAGATGGAGCACGCGATGAGCAATCAGAAGAAGACCAAGGGCAGGGTTCATGGCGGAACAAAGGCCACGAAGAGGAAGCCAGCAGCGGTTTCAACGAGCACGACTAAGCTCGCTCAGCTGGAAGCGCTGCTGCGCCGGCCTGAGGGGGCGACGGTCGAACAAATCAGCGCTTCGATCGGCTGGCAGGCTCATAGCGTTCGTGGCGCCATGTCGGGCACGCTGAAGAAGAAGCAGGGCCTTACGATCAGTAGCGACAAGGCGGACGACGGGCAACGCATCTATCGCATTGCCGCCTGAGTTCTGGGCTTATGCGATCCGAGGAAAGTGCCCTGGAGGCCGAGATCCGACGTCTCGACGATCTCGGCGTCGACGAGCTGCGCGAGCTCTGTGGTCGAATACTGGGGGCGGTGCCCGTTAACCATGGTGCCCACTTGCTGCGTCGGCGACTTGCCTATGAGCTTCAGGCAAGAACGCTAGGGGACCTGTCGGCGGAGATTAAGCGCCGGCTCCGGCGCTTATATCAGTCTTTCAATGCAAATCCACAACACAAGCCAATGCCCCGGCGTCCGCTGAAGCCTGGTCTGGTGCTGACCCGAACCTGGCAAGGGGTGCTGCACCAGGTCCAAGTGACTGACCAGGGCTTCGACTATCGCGGCGAGCGGTTCGCCTCGCTGTCAGAGGTCGCCCGCCGCATCACCGGCACCCGCTGGTCGGGACCTCTGTTTTTCGGCCTGAAGAAGGCGGGATTGTGAAGACCAAACGCTGCGCGGTCTATACGCGGAAGTCGTCGGAGGAGGGACTGGAGCAGGCCTTCAACTCCCTCGATGCCCAACGGGAGGCCTGTGAGGCCTATATAAAGAGTCAGGCCCATGAAGGCTGGAGGCTGGTCAAGACCGCCTACGACGATGGTGGTTTCTCCGGCGGCACGATGGAGCGGCCGGCACTGCAGCGGCTGCTAGCCGACCTGCGGCACGGCCTGCTCGACGTCATCCTGGTCTACAAGATCGACCGACTGACGCGGTCGCTGGCGGACTTCGCCCGCATCGTCGAGACGCTAGATCGCCAGGGAGCCTCGTTCGTCTCGATCACTCAGCAGTTCAACACCACCACATCGATGGGGCGGCTGACGTTGAATGTGCTGCTCTCCTTCGCCCAGTTCGAGCGCGAGGTCACGGGCGAGCGCATCCGCGACAAGATCGCTGCGTCCAAGCGTAAGGGGATGTGGATGGGCGGCAATCTGCCGCTCGGCTATGACCTGATGGACCGGCAGCTCGTCATCAACGACAGAGAAGCCGAGACCGTTCGATACATCTATCAGCAGTACCTTGAGCTTGGCACGGTCTCCGCCCTGCAGGCTGAGCTGCGACGGCAGAACATCGTCAGCAAAGCCTGGGTCTCGGGCAGTGGCCGGAAGAAGGGTGGTGTGGGCTACAGCCGCGGTGCGCTCTACTACCTGCTCCGCAATCCCCTCTACGTCGGCCGCATCACTCATCGCGGAGCAATGTACGATGGCCAGCATCCTGCGATCGTGCTGCAGGAGGCATGGGATCAGGTGCAGGCGATGCTGACCCGAAATCGCCAAGGGAAGCTTCGAACCGCAAGAGCTGCGGTACCCTGTCTCCTGGCCGGTTACCTGTACGACGATCGGGGCCATCTGATGAGCCCGTCGCACAGCCGCAAGGCGACAGGGCAGCGGTATCAGTACTATGTCAGCCAGGCGCTGTTGCAGGGGCAGGCGGACGACGCGGGATCTGTTCGACGCGTGTCGGCCGACGCGATTGAAACGATCATCGATCAAAGACTCCGCGAGGCGCTGCCGCAACCGCAGCAGAAGGCGTGGTTGACCTCCTCTACCCACCAGAAGCGCACTCGCCTCAAACAGCTTATGGACCGAGTCGTAATCAGCCGCGATTGCGTCGAGATCAAAGTGACCGACGCGGGACGCGAGACGCTGTCGGAGGTGGATTCGGGATCGCTGCGCATCGAAACGATGCTGAAAGCGGCAGTCGGAGGAAAACAAATCGTCTCCCGCAACGCTGCCATGGCTCGAGTAGATCGTTCTCTCGTAAAGGCGATCGCGTGGGCGCGGGACTTGCGGCAGCGTCTAGAGCGGGAGTGTACATCCCTGGACGAGCTGGCTCGGCAGGAAGGCTGCTCGCGGCCTTACGTCAGCAGCATGATCAAGCTGGCGTACCTCGCGCCCAGCATCACCCAGGCCATTCTCGACGGTACCCAGCCAACCTCTATGACCCTGGCTGACCTGATGAAGCGCGACATTCCGGTCAGTTGGACCGACCAGCGTCGCGCTTTCGGCTTCCTTTAATCATCATTAGGCTCTGATCGCGCCGGCTTTCGGTCCGCGATGTCGATCGCGTCTGTATCTTGTTGCGTAAGTGCCAAAATGAGGCCCGGAGAGAAAAGGCGGAAATGGCCTTGTTTCGGATGAAAGAGGCCTGAAAACGGGCGCAGAGACTGACGCTGCCTTGGGGCAACTGCCGGAAATGTCGGAAGAAATTGCAGCCCACCGGCGGCGGAGAACATTCCGCACGGGTGGTTGGCTGGGGGACCAGGATTCGAACCTAGACTAACCGGGTCAGAGCCGGTTGTTCTACCGTTAAACTATCCCCCAACGGGGCCCGGACAGGGCGGCGCGGGCTGGATTTAGCGACGCCCGCCGCACTTGGCAAGCGGCTCGCTCCCGGCCCTTTCCTCAGGTACCATCAGGCCAAGGAACGACAAAGACAGGTTCGGAATGGCCGGGGACGCCACGCTCAAGGGGGGCTGGCATAGCGGTCGTTTCGCGCACACTTTCGCCGCCATCGATCTCGGCACCAACAACTGCCGGCTCCTGGTGGCAAGGGCGTCGATTTCGGGCTTCGAGGTCGTCGACGCCTATTCCCGGCCGGTCCGGCTGGGGGAGGGAGTGGCGTTGAACGGCGCGTTGTGCGGGGATGCCATCGAGCGCACGCTCGAAGCGCTCGGCGTTTGTGCGACTAAGATCGAGCGCCATCGCGTGACGCGCGCGCGCCACATCGCCACCGAGGCCTGCCGCCGCGCCTGCAATGGCGAGGACTTCCTGGCTCGGGTGAAGGCACGGACCGGTCTCTGCTTCGAGGTCATTCCGGCGTCGGAGGAAGCGCGGCTGGCGCTGGCGAGTTGCGAGAACCTGCTCGATCCGTCGATCCCATACGGCCTGCTGGTGGACATCGGCGGCGGGTCGACCGAGGTTTGCTGGCTCAATGTGCTGGGGCGCCGCGACGGCAGCGGTATCGTCGCCACCGAGCTGATCGATACGACCTCCGTCCCCTGGGGTGTCGTCACCCTGACCGAGGCCTGCGTGCGCGGCCAGTCGCGCGAGCAGCCGATGGCTCGCGCCGGCTATGACGAGCTGGTTGAGCGCATCCGCCAGTCGTTGCGTCCTTTTTGCGCCAAGCACGGCATTGGCCGGGCCATCGCGCGCGGCGAGGTCCAGATGATCGGCGCCTCCGGGACGGTGACGACCTTCAGTGCCCACCATCTGGGTTTGAAACGCTATCACCGTGCGACCGTCGACGGATCCCGCCTTGCCCGCGATTCGATCCTCACGATCTGCGAGCAGCTTGCGACTCTTTCCGTTGCCGAGCTGACGGCCTTTCCCTGCATCGGCGACGATCGCGCTGATCTTGCGTTGGCGGGCGGCGCCATCCTCGAGGCTGTGTGCCGCCAATGGCCCACGCCAATGGTGCGGGTGGCCGACCGCGGCCTGCGCGAGGGCGTGCTGATGGACCTGATGCGTCAGGCCGATCGCGAGGCCGATCCTCACTGCCGGCGCGGACACTGACGCCATGGCACGGGAGGGCAAGGGAAGCGGCAGCGGCCGTCGCGGCCGGTCGTCGGAGAGCGACAGCAAGCCGACAGGGCGCCGTGCCACGGTGCGGGTCAAGACTGCGCGTGGACGCACCGTCTCTTCGCAGCGCTGGCTGCAACGGCAGCTCAACGACCCCTACGTCGCCGAGGCGAAGAAGCGCGGCTATCGCTCGCGGGCAGCCTTCAAGCTCCTGCAGATCGACGACCAGTTCGGTTTTCTGAAGCCCGGGGGCCGGATCGTCGATCTCGGTGCGGCCCCGGGCGGGTGGACCCAGGTTTCCGTGGAACGGACCCGGGCGGAGCGGGGCGGGGGCGTCGTGATCGGCATCGATCTCATGCCCGTCGAGCCGATCGCCGGCGCCACGGTGCTGGCCAAGGACTTTTATGACGACGACGCACCTGCCGTGCTGACCGAGTTGTTGGGCGGGCCGGCCGATGTCGTATTGAGTGATATGGCGGCATCGGCTACCGGCGATTCGCAGGTCGATCATTTGCGCATCATGGCGCTCGCCGAAGCAGCGCATGATTTTGCCCGGCAGGTTCTGAAGCCCGGCGGGACTTTCGTCGCCAAGGTGTTGCGCGGCGGGACGGAACGGACGCTGCTCGAGCAATTGAAGCGCGATTTCGTCAAGGTCCGGCATGTGAAACCCGAGGCCAGCCGCGCCGACTCGGCGGAAATGTATGTCGTCGGTACGGGCTTTCGCGGATAGAGTCCGCGCCTTCCGCCCAATCCAGAGGAAATCTCTATGGCTCTCGGCATGTATTCGGCCTCGGTGCCGGTCTATCAGCGCCAGCTCGGCGCCATCTCCAACGTGCTCGACAAGGCATCGGCCTGGGCCACGGCCAAGAAGGTCGATGAGGCTGTGCTTGGCGCGACGCGTCTCACACCCGACATGTTCCCGCTGACCCGCCAGGTTCAGATCGCCTGCCGCTTCGCCGAGGAGAGCACGTCGCGGCTTGCCGGTACCGAAGTCCCGAAGGCGCCGGAAAATACCGAGAAGACCCTGGGCGAGTTGCGCACGCGCATTGCGGCCGTGCTCGAGCATCTCAAGGGCTTCAAGCCGGCGCAGCTCGACGGCAGTGAAAATCGAGAGATTGTCCTCAGCATCGGCGGCAACGAACTGAAGCTCACCGGCGAGCGGTACCTCGAGCATTTCGCCATGGCGAACTTCTATTTCCACTGCACGACCGCCTACGCAATCTTGCGCCAATGTGGCGTGGAAATCGGGAAACGGGATTTCATCGGCGCCCGTTAGGCGCCTGTGGAGAGGAAATCCCACCAACGCACTTGGTTTGTGCGCGCCAATGTGTATAAAGGCTCGCCAACCCGGCGGCCCCTCTCAGCGGGCCGCCTTTTTAGTACCCGGTGCGGAGGTTGGCATGCAGATCCAGGAAGCGCTTACTTTTGACGATGTGCTCCTGAAGCCCGCCGCTTCAGCAGTGCTTCCCAACCAGACGGACATACGGACGCGGCTCACGCGCACCATCGAGCTCGGCATCCCCTTGATGTCGGCGGCGATGGACACGGTCACGGAAGCGCCGATGGCGATCGCGATGGCCCAGGCCGGCGGCATTGGCGTGATCCACATGAACCTCGATCCCGAAGCGCAGGCCAACGAGGTTCGCAAGGTCAAGAAGTTCGAATCGGGCATGGTCGTCAATCCGGTGACCATCCATCCCGAGCAGACCTTGGCCGATGCGCTGGCACTGATGGCGACTCATCAGATCTCCGGCATCCCGGTGGTCGAGCGTGGCACCGGCAAGCTCGCCGGCATCCTGACCAACCGCGACGTCCGCTTCGCCACGGACAACACCACGCCGGTGAGCGCGCTCATGACCAAGGAAAAACTGGTCACGGTGCACGAAGGCGTGAGCTCGGACGAAGCCAAGAAGCTCCTGCATCAGCGCCGCATCGAGAAGCTGCTCGTGGTCGATGCCGACTATCGCTGCATTGGCTTGATCACGGTGAAGGACATCGAGAAGGCCAACAAGTTCCCGGGTGCGAGCAAGGACGAGAAGGGGCGTCTGCGCACTGCTGCCGCCACGACTGTGGGCGAGAAAGGATACCTTCGCGCCCAGATGTTGCTGGATGCCGATGTCGACGTGATCGTGGTCGATACCGCGCACGGCCATTCCAAGGGCGTGCTCGAGGCCGTCGCGCGTGTGAAGAAGCTCAGCAACTATTGCCAGGTGATGGCGGGCAACGTCGCGACCGCCGAAGGCGCCAAGGCCTTGATCGATGCCGGCGCCGATGCGGTGAAGATCGGCATCGGCCCCGGCTCGATCTGCACCACCCGCATGGTCGCCGGTGTGGGCGTGCCGCAGCTGACGGCGATCCTGGAAGCATCTGAGGTTTGCCGAGCCGCTGGCGTGCCGGCGATCGGCGACGGCGGCATCAAATACTCAGGCGATCTCGCCAAGGCGATCGCAGCCGGCGCGGACTGCGCCATGATCGGCTCGTTGCTCGCCGGCACCGACGAGGCGCCGGGTGAAGTGATGCTCTACCAGGGGCGTTCGTACAAATCCTACCGCGGCATGGGCTCGATCGGTGCAATGGCGCGCGGCTCGGCCGACCGCTATTTCCAGGCCGAGGTAGCGAGCGCGCTGAAGCTGGTGCCCGAGGGCATCGAAGGTCGCGTGCCCTACAAGGGCCCGGTCGGCAACATCATCCACCAGCTCGTGGGCGGCCTGCGTGCGGCGATGGGCTACACCGGCAACGCCACCATCAAGGACATGCAGACCCGCCCGCAGTTCCTGCGCATCACCGGCTCGGGCTTGCGCGAGAGCCACGTGCACGATGTCGAGATCATGCGCGAAGCACCGAACTACCGCGGCAGCATGTAACCGGAACACACGTTCCGGTGACTAGCGTTCGTGTTTGGCGAGCCGTTCGGCGACGAGCTTGGCGGTCAGCGCGTTGCCGCGGTCGTTCATGTGCCAATGCCCATAGAGGTCGCGCGGACCGTTCTTGCCCGACCAGCCGGCCAAGACATCGTAGGTGTCGAGAACGTCGAGGCCGCGCTCGCGCGCGCAGGCGAGCAAACCTCGGGTCATGCGCAGTTGCGTGGCGGCGAAGTCGGGGTCCTGCCACACGAACGGATCGTATTGGGCCACAACCAGTACGGGAGCATTGGTGATGCGCTGCAACTCCTGGAGCCGCCAGGTGAGCCGGCAAGCAATCTGCTCGCCTTCGCCCGCGGGATGCACGCGGACGTGGTCGCCGATCCAGTTGTAGAGAAGGTTGAGGCGGCGCTGAAGGAGGTCGAACACAAGCGAATAGCCCAGCGTGCGCTGCCAGATCGTGAGCGTCGTGCGCGGATCGGGACGTGGCGGCACGGGAATGTTGCGCAGCACCAGCCCACCGCCCTGCAAATCGAAGTAGGGCTTCTCCGCGCCCCACACGCGCCGCATCTCGGTGCGATGGATGTCGTCGGCGATGAAGCCGATCACGATCGCGGAGGGATGATAGACGCTCGCCGCCTCGGCCCGCAGCACGATCTGGTCGAAGCCGTAGCCGCTCACCCCGCCGTTGAGCACGCGCCGGCCGGTCAGGGCCTGCAGGTGCGCCGGCCAGGCCTCGCGATCGGAGACCTCGTCCCCATATGTGTAGGAATCGCCGACGGCCAGGATGGGATGGTCGTCCGCCGTTGCCGGCATGTCGCCGGTCCGGCGAAAGCCCGCATCGTCGAAGGTGATGCCCTTGGCGGTATAGTTCGGCCGCGGCACGTAGCCCAACAGGGGATCGTCGATGAAGCGGCTCTTTTCGTGCTGAGCGAGCACCGTGCGGGCGCCCACCACGAAATTGGGCCAAATGAGCAGGTAGCCTGTCACAAGCCGGACAACGAGCTCGAGCAGCACGAGCGACGCCAGGACGGAGCCGAGAACCATGCCGATGCGGGCCAGCAGGCTCGTACGCGGACGCGGTTTGTCGGAAAAAGCGGGCGAGGGCACGGCTACGTCGGAAAGCGTTGCGCGGCAGGCTTATTCATCGTAGCGGCAGGGCCCTGAGAGGATAAAGACGTGACACCGGGCGCGCGGGTCGCCGCTACCATAGAGCTTCTGGACGAGATCGTCAGCCAGTCCGATCGACCGGCCGACCTGGTCGCCAACGCCTTCTTTCGCACGCGTCGCTTCATTGGCAGCGGCGATCGCCGGGCCGTGGCCGATCGCGTCTGGGGAATCCTGCGACGTTATGGCCAGCTCTCGTGGTGGGTGGATCGGACGCGGGCGGTTCGATCGGCACGGGCCATCGTCGCGGCCGACCTGATGTTGGTCGAAGGGCATGCCTTGCACGACATGCAGGCATTGTTCGACGGCGGTCGCTATCGGCCATCGCCGCTTGAAGAGGTGGAGACTCGCGCGCTGCGCCAGATGGAAGGCCATTCGCTCAGCCATCCCGAGCAGCCGGACTGGGTGCGGCTGAACGTGCAGGAGTGGACGGCACCGCACCTGCGCGAAGCCTACGGCGAGGCGTGGGGCCGCGAGATCGCAGCGCTCGAGATGCCGGCGCCGGTCGACCTGCGCGTCAATCGCCTGAAGGCGACGATCGAGGACGTGCGCCGCGCCTTGCATCGCGAAGGCATCGAGACCGAGCCGATGCGCTATGCGCCGCATGGCTTGCGGCTGAAACGCCGGCTCTCCGTCGTCGCGGGCGAGGCCTTCCAGACCGGACTGGTCGAGATCCAGGACGAGGGCTCGCAGCTCGTGGCGGCGCTGGTCGATGCGCGGCCGGGCGCGCAAGTCGCCGACTATTGCGCCGGCGCCGGCGGCAAGACGCTGGCGATCGCGGCCGGCATGAACAACAAGGGCCGCGTGGTGGCGATGGATGTGCTGGAGACGCGCCTCGACCGCTCGGCCCAGCGCCTGCGCCGCGCCGGCGCGCACAATGTCGAGCGCCGCGCGCTCGGCGAGAATGCGAAGTGGCTGAAGCGGCAGAAGGCGAGCTTCGATCGCGTGCTGGTCGACGCGCCCTGCACCGGCACCGGTACGTGGCGGCGCAATCCCGATGGCCGCTGGACCCTGTCGCCGGAAGATTTGGCAGAGCTCCTGCCCAAGCAGGCCGGCATCCTGGATGCGGCGGCGCGTCTGGTGAAGCCGGGCGGCAGGCTGATCTACGCGACCTGCTCGGTGCTGCCTGACGAGAACGAGCGCCAGATCGAGGCCTTTCTCGAGCATCATCCTGACTTCGTCCTCGTGCCCGTCGCTGATCTCTGGCCGGAGGCCGTCGGCACCGAACCGCCGGCCGGCCTCGCGCAGAGCCCGTATCTGCGGCTGTCGCCGCTCCGGCACGGCACCGACGGTTTCTTCGCGGCCATTTTGGTCCGCCAATCGCCCCCATCGGATTTGGTGTCGGATGAGGCGCCGGCCGCAGAAGCGCCCGAAGCCGCAGAGGTCGAAGAGGAGCCCGCGGCATGATCCGCATCCGCCGCGCCATGCGAGCCGATGCCACGGCGATCGGCCGGGTCCATGTCGAGACCTGGCAGTCGGCCTATGCCGGCCTGCTGCCCGACGTGATGCTGGCGCGGATGTCCGACGTCCGGCATTCGGCCATGTGGGCGCACTCGCTGTCGAACCCGCACGAGGCCCGCGGCATCTTCGTGGCCGACGACGAGGAGATGGGCGTGGTGGGCTTCGGCAGTTGCGGGCCGGTGCGCGACCCGCCGGAAGACCTCGACGACAAGGACCGCATGGGTGAGGTCTACCTTCTTTATGTCGAGCCCGACTTCCAGAACCAGGGGCTGGGCCGCCGGCTGCTCGACGCCCTGTTTCGCCAGCTCCGGTCCGACGGCTTCAACACCGCCGTGTTGTGGATGCTGGCCGAGAACCAGACCCGCTTCTTCTACGAAGGCCTTGGCGGCAGGTTGGTCGGTCAGCGCACCGACACCTTCTCCGGGGTCGACGTCGACGAGGTGGCCTACGCCTGGGAGGACCTCGAGGCGCCGCTGGTCCGCCGGCGCCTCGCGCCTGATCAATAGACCGTGCCTCGCGCCTTGATCCAGATTGTGCCGATCTAGATTGCTGCGATCCACATTGCGGTGGCCCACAGGCTCGCTTATATCGCGCCATGACCGACCGCTCTGACCGCCTGCTGATCGTTGATTTCGGTTCCCAAGTCACCCAGTTGATTGCCCGGCGCGTGAGAGAGGCCGGGGTGTACTGCGAAATCCACCCCTTCCAGTCGGTTGACGCTGACAAGATCAAAGCTTTCGATGCCAAGGGCATCATCTTGTCAGGCGGCCCGGCTTCGGTGATCGAAGGCGAGGCGCCTTCTGCCAATCCTGCGATTTTCACCGCCAAAGTGCCTGTCTTGGGCATCTGCTACGGCGAGCAGACCATGGCGCACCAGCTCGGCGGCGCGGTCGAGAGCGGCCACCACCGCGAATTCGGCCGGGCCGAGATCGAGGTCAAGGCCAAGTCCGCCCTGTTCGACGGTGTCTGGCAGCCCGGCGACCGCAGGCAGGTCTGGATGAGCCACGGCGATCGCGTAACGCGGCTGCCGGCCGGCTTCTCGGTCATCGCCACCAGCGACAACGCGCCGTTCGCCGCCATCTCCGACGAGAAGCGGCGCTACTACGCCGTCCAGTTCCACCCCGAGGTGATGCATACGCCCGACGGCGCCCGGCTGCTGCGCAACTTTGCGCTGAACATCGCAGGGTGCGCCGGCGACTGGACCATGGCGGCCTTCCGCGAACGCGCCATCGCCGAGGTGCGCGCCCGAGTCGGCAAGGGCAAGGTGATCTGCGGCCTGAGCGGCGGCGTCGACTCCTCGGTCGTGGCCGTGCTGCTGCACGAGGCGATCGGCGACCAGCTCCAGTGCGTGTTCGTTGACCACGGCCTCCTGCGGCAGGGCGAGGCGGAGCAGGTCGTGTCGCTGTTCCGTGATCACTACAACATCCCGCTGGTCCACGCCGACGCGTCGGAGCAGTTCCTCGGCTCGCTGAAGGGCGTCACCGATCCGGAGAAGAAGCGCAAGACGATCGGCGCGCTGTTCATCGACGTCTTCGAAAAGGAGGCGAAGAAGATCGGCGGCGCGGACTTCCTGGCGCAAGGCACGCTCTATCCCGACGTGATCGAATCGGTCTCTTTCACCGGCGGCCCATCGGTCACGATCAAGAGCCATCACAATGTCGGCGGCCTGCCCGAGCGCATGCATATGAAGCTGGTCGAGCCGTTGCGCGAGCTCTTCAAGGACGAGGTGAGGGCGCTTGGCCGCGAGCTCGGCCTGCCGGCCGATCTCGTGAACCGCCATCCGTTTCCCGGCCCGGGCCTCGCCATCCGCATCCCGGGCGACATCACGAAGGAGAAGCTCGACCTTCTGCGCAAGGTCGACGCCGTCTATCTCGACGAGATCCGCAAGTCAGGCCTCTACGACGAGATCTGGCAGGCCTTCGCCGTGCTGCTGCCGGTGCGCACCGTGGGCGTGATGGGCGACGGCCGCACCTACGACCAGGCCTGCGCGCTGCGCGCCGTCACCTCGACCGACGGCATGACCGCCGACTACTACCCGTTCGACCACGCCTTCCTCGGCCGTGTTGCGGCCCGCATCATCAACGAGGTGCCGGGCATCAACCGCGTCACCTACGACATCACCAGCAAGCCGCCGGGCACGATCGAGTGGGAGTGAGCCGGACCTTCGAATTCTACCTATGGTTGTAATGCTGCCCGGAAAAGACGCTAAATATATTGCTATGCGATATATTGGCATGCGATGAGCCAGTAGGTGTTCAATCCGGGTTAGGAATGCGCTCTCCGACGACACTCGCGGCCACGCCCCACGTCCTCCGGACGGCAACGACCGGTAGACTGCGTTCGACCCTTATGGATGGTCGCAGCCCGGTCTTGCTGATCGGCGCCGGCGCTTCGGTTACCTCGGGCATACCTGCCGCCGGTGCTACGGTCGAGCGCGTCGCGCGCTGGGCATGGTGTAAGGAGAATGGTCGACACCCTGACGATATCACCATTCGGCGGTCCGACTACTGGCCGTGGTTAAGTGGCCGAAAGTGGTTCCAATCCGACGTGCCTCTCGCGGAACTCTACCCGGCTGCTATCGACGACTTGCTTGGCGTCAAGACGGACCGGCGAGAGTTCTTCGAGAAACTGATTAATCCCGTGAATGTCCCGCCGTCCCGTGGTTACGGAGCGCTAACCCAGGTCCTACACCAAGGTTGGATCTCAACGGTACTCACGCCGAATTTCGACAAATGTCTCGCGCGAGCGGCAGTCTTGCACAATCGGCCACACCGCCTCGTAACCATCGCGACACCGGCCGACTACGTAATGTTCAATACGGCTCCGCACGACCCGCAGCTCATCTTTCTGCATGGTTCGGTGAGCCATTACACGGACAAGAATCTGACTAGTGAGGTGCAAGCACTTGATCCCGCGCTCGTGGGAATGCTGCGGCCTCTGCTGCGCGATCATCCTGTTATCGTGGTCGGGTATCGCGGCGCAGAGGCGTCCGTCATGCAGGACCTGTTCCTGTCTGGCTCAACGCCGAATGGCTTTTTGCATGGTGTGTACTGGTGCGTCTTGCAGAGCGAGCAGTCCGCTAACCTACCGCCACTGGTGTTGCAGTTCGCTGAAGCTATCGGGAGCAACTTCCAACTGGTGCCGATTAACGGATTCGATGACCTCTTCGAGAAAGACCTTCTCGCCAGCATGACGGCCGCTGGCGTGCCACCCACTCGGCGTCCCTCAGGCCACAGTGCAGGAGGAATGCCTGCGGACATGCGTCCACTCGAAGGATATTCGATTGCCGGCTTGGAGCAGCCGCTCCTGCAGGCTCGCTTGGCACAATACGCAAAACGTACCGACCTGTGGACCCCTGCGGTTGTTGATGCGGCTTGGGTTGAAGGAATGATGGACCGGCTGGACTTAGTGCGCCCAGCGGGGGAGGCCGAAGTGCCCACATTGGCAGGGTGGCTGCTGTTCGCCGACAATCCCTCCGTGCAGTTCGTGCACGCGCGCGTGGAGTTCGAGGCGGTAGGTCCTGCACACTGGCTTAAGGATCGCTTCGGCACGGATATTGACCTGGAGGTCGCGCCGGGCGGAGGTGACGCTACCGTACGCCGAACTATTACTGGGAACCTGTGGACTCAGCTCGACGCGCTTACGGACTTGCTAGCCCTTGTCAACTTCCAGTTCCGACTCAAGGCGGAGGTTTCCAAAACGGTCAATGCGTATAACGCCTTGGCCCTTAAGGAAATGCTAGTCAACGCCATCGTCCACCGCGACTACGACCGCGAGGAGCCGATTGTCATCCGAGTAGCGCCGCGATCGGTTACTGTGAAGAGCCCGGGTGGAATTACCGCCGAAATTGCCGCGCAGGTTGGCAACCAGTCCTTTCAGGAGGCAATTACCGAGCATCGCGGAGTGATCAAGGGTTACCGCAATCCCGCCATTTCCGACCTGTTCTACGGCGGTGGTCAAATGGACCGCGCCGGGTCGGGCCTATCGGACATGGTGCTACTCACCCTCAACAACAATGCCAATGTTGTTTTCGGGCCGGCCGATGATAATCGCTACTTCATCGTCACCGTTGAAGCGCGCCCAGAAGCAGTAGACGAGATCACCAATACTGCACTGCCAACGGCCGAGGAGACGGTTCGGTATTCGTCGAATCTACTGCCGATCGAGGTGATACCCCAGAAGGTTTGGCATACCGGTACCACCGCGGAATCAAATCGAAGTTTTTACAGCAAGGCGGGAGACTTGGCAGTTCCACCCGGGCACGTTGCCGGCGGACGGTTTTATTCGCTTTACGATTTGGAGGGGCTGGCCGAAGCAATGGTGACGCCCTTTGACCCGGGCGACATTGAGCCCATGGAGATGAACGAACTGCTTGGCCGCCCAGGCGGCGAAGCCATCTTTCTCAAGCTCATGCATAACCAACTCTTCCAGCATTTGCGGAAGCGCGGATTGCAAGTTGAGTACGACCGCCGGCGGGCCTATTTCGCGCGCGGTGAGGAACCGGAACGCCGGCTTAGCTATCAGGGGAGGTTGCGCAAGGCCACGCGGACGGTGGTGAAAGCACGGATGCGCCGTGACGGCAGTGATGTGCTCTACTACGAGCACAAAGCGGTGACATTTTCGGTGATGCGGTTCGGCGCGGACTGGGCAGTTGTCTTGACGCCCGGCTATGCTTTCACGCGGGACGGCGTGCAGAAGCCGATTAGTCGAGAGCGCACCAATTCACTCTCGACGCGCCGGGCCGCCCGGGATTTCAACCCTACGGTGTTACAGGACGTCTCTTTCTGGATTGCAGTGCTCTCTGGAGAAGCGGATGGTTTGTTTGCATTGGAAAGTGATGGCGAACTAACTCGCTTCGCTCCAAGCATCATACTGTCTCATCGCCCGCCAACTGTTTCGTTCAATGTTTCGGCCTTCCAAGAGAGTGCGCATTTCGAAAGCGAAATCGAGAAAGGCTTGCGTCGTCTGGATGTGGAACTCGAAGAGTTGGCGCTTGATCCAGAGGAGGAAATCGACCCCCAGAAGGACGATCCGCCAGAGGAGGATGAGCCGGAGACAGACGATGACAATTGAACTCTCGATCCAAGAAATCGCTCCTCCCCGTCTTCAGTTCGGTGGCGCAAGCACACACAGTGATCCCAAGGCAGGTTTGTTGGCCGCCGGTCCCTTTGATCTGCGTTTCGGGTCGGCGCGCAAGGACACCGTTCACGTAGGTCTAATCGGGCCGACGGCACAGCTGGAGGCCGCGCGCCAATGGCTGATTCGATGCATTCACGAGATTCCAACATTTGGCGATCCGAGCCTATTACGTAAGCCATTTCCCGGATTCTCAGAGGTTTTTCACAAGTCACTTGTCCAGCCCGAGACCTCAGCGATCGGATTCTCGGACGAAGAGGTGGCGCGCGCATTGGAGGGCGACGCTTACTCGGCCTTTCAACGTATCGTCGACCTATATGGCGCGGCGCATGGCCGGCTCGCATCCCGTGATCTAAACCGTCCGGATGTAGTGCTGATCTGCATTCCAGATGCGGTGCTGACGAAGGTGAGAATAGTAGAGCGAAAGGCAACAGAGGCTGAGCGACGTCGCGCCAAAGAGCTGGAGCGCATGCGCCGGAGCAACCAACTCGATCTTTTCGATACGTTGGACGAAGTAGAGGAAACGCCGGAAGATTTTCTTAAGCGCGATTTGCGCCTTGCGCTCAAAGCTCAGGCCTTGCGCAACCGTCTGCCGATACAGCTGGCCACTGATGCGCTGCTGAGCGACGCAGCGAGTAATCAGGATCCGGCGACCCGAGCTTGGAACTTCTCTGTCGGTCTATACTACAAGGCGGGAGGGGTTCCTTGGCGGCTGCCACAGAGTGGCCCGGATACGTGCTTTGTGGGCATTAGCTTCCATCACCTTCGTACAACGCAGCGCGCGCTAGTACGCTCGAGCCTGGCGCAGGCTTTCTCGAGTGACGGTGAGGGGTTTGCGATCCGTGGCGAGGGAGTGCCAATTGACGCCGACCAAGGCCGCAATGTGCATCTCTCGGAGCAGCAGGCAATAGGGCTGGCCCAGAAGCTGCTCGCCGAATACGAGCTTCGGACTGGTGGCAGGCCACTGCGTGTCGTGCTGCACAAAACTTCCTTCTTCGATGCCGCCGAGCAGGCTGGGTTTGGAACTGCGCTGAAGGAAATTCCGATCGTATCTATGGTGACATTGGTCCCCAGCCAGTTTCGTCTCCTGCGCTATGGATCATATCCTCCGAAGGTCGGGACAGTTTGTACGATCGGACAGGACCGGTCGTTTCTGTTTACCTCAGGTTTCATGCCAGAACTGGAGACCTACCCCGGTCCGCACGTGCCTCAACCCTTCGAGGTAAGATGCATCGGTCCCGAGGGCGCAATTGCTGCGGCGCAGGATGTCCTCAACCTCACTCGCATGAACTGGAACACGGCGGATATACGGGGAAAATGGCCTGTCTCGCTGTCCTTCGCGCGGCGGGTAGGCGGGATTCTGGATGAGTACGGTGACAAGGAACAGAATGAAACATCGTTTCGGTATTTCGTGTAGTCGGAACCCTTTCCGCAAAGGCCCGCCCAAGAACGCTATTGGAGTGCTTAGCAACAGTGTTTTTGTGCGGACTTGGCTCAGCCACCAGGCGTGATCAAGTGTGATAGGAAACGACGACGATAGCCCAAGTGAGGCTAATCGCTGATAAGCGGGGGCTATGTTGGGCGAGCATAGAAGCAAAACTGAAAGAAGGCAGTCGTCTATCGCTGCCGCTGCGGGGCGCCTTTTTCGTGCCTATGAGCGTCACTCTCAGCGTCCAGGAATTGACACGCTCTTTGATACCTTAACCGCGATGCACAGTCTGAATGACAGGCTTCGGAGCGAGGTCGATTGTGACTTCCATCAAATTGATGAGTTCGTAGCACTCAAGGCGCTTCGCAACTTCGCCCACCATCAGGAGGAGATACTCGCCAACGTGCGCATAATCCCGACGCCCGCTATTAGCGACCTCGCTTTCCTCTGTGTCGTCCGGCGCGATCAGATCGAGTGTGCAATAGAGAACGTCGACAAACGGTGGCGTGCGAGTACGCGGGCTACTTGCAAAGACAAGTTCCATTGGTATGGCGAAGCGGTGAATATCAATCCATGCCTCTTTAACTTCATGGTTCTCGCTTATGAGTTGCTGATCGAACTCAAGGTATTGCTGCCGAAAGACGCCATAGCGTCCTTCGAAGAGTCTTACCGGTTTGAGGCGAAGCATGGCCTCTCACACTTAGTGGATGGGCACTTGGCATCGCATGCAGGAGAAGTGGATGCTGTTCTAGCAGCAGTGGCCGCTGACCTACCGGAGCCATAGTGAGGTTAACAGCATTTTCCTGTCGCTGGCGAATTGAGAGTCATTGGACGGTGTCACAAGGCGAAGCATGATTCTGTGCTTCGCTACGGGAGCCTCGTACGATCCATGAAAGAGAACAGCATACGACGAGCGGTGCGCGAGGGGCGGGCAGCACTTGGGACCGGGCTAAAAGAGTTCGCGTCGCGCGGGGTGCCGTGGATCATCGAGGCCGCGGGCTTCGACTACTGCATGATCGACCACGAGCACGGCGCCTTCGACCTCGAGACGATCGCAGATCTCGCTGGATGGTTCCAGGCCACCAACGTCTCGGCGATCGTGCGGATCCACAAGTCCTTCACGCATCTTGTCCCGGCGATCCTCGATCAGGGGATCATGGGCATCCAGGTCTCGGACGTCGACACCGTCGAGGAGGCGCGCGCCTCGGCGTCCAGGGCACGGAGCACGTTGCGGGGACGATGCGCGCACGCCGACCTAGCAATGCCACTTCGCTTCAGCTCGGCCCACGCGACCGAGCGCCCCTCAGCGTGGCGGAGCATCTGCGGCTGCGGGCGCGAACAGCTTACTCGAAGCGGCCTCCTGAACGATCACCGCCGCATCTTCTGACAGCAAAAACCCGCGCGCCTCGACGTCCTCCGCGGCGATCCGGACCCGGTTCACGTAATCGTCGCGGCCGTGATAGCGCTCCTCGATCGAAGGGCGGGGCTCGCCCGTGCGTTCTCGTTCCGCTTTCGTCGCCGCGAATGGCGTGAAGGATCCGACCAGCATGCAGGTGAACGTCTGCGGCTGGTTCTGTCCGCCGTTGGTACCGGTCGGCACCGCGATATCCGGCAGCCGCACGCCACCGAGCGCGTTGCCATCTCGATCCCGCTTCGGCACCTGGATCACGGCGGCGGAAAGCCGGGACGGGGCACGCAGCGCGGGCGGCTCGCCGGTCGCAGGCTCGAGTGGCATCAACTCGCTCGCGGGCGGCTCGGCGTTGTGGCTCACCCAGGCATCGAGGCGCAGCAGCAAGGCTCGCGATACGGGGGCCCAATCGAGGCGACCGGGCGGCAACGTGCACGTCGGCACCTGCGTAACGACGACATGCGACCCGCCGGCGATATCGTACATCCGCACATTGGCGGGCAGCGGCCGATCCGCGGTCCCGGATTCGCCCGTGCGACCCAGCGAGGCGCGCAGCGAGTAGTAGTCGGTGGTCGAACTGACCAGCAGCATCTTCGGCGGGACCTCGCCCCGCGCCTCGACCTTGGCGATGGTCTCGCCGATCGTGAGCGGCCCGTCATTCACGCCGGGAAAATCCGGATCGGCGAAGGTGGGAGCCCCCGCGCCGCTCGAATCCGGTCCGGTGCCCATCTGCAGGATCGGGAGAAGGCCCGCTGCGGAAACAAAGACGTGCATTCCATCGAATAGGCGCCGATCGCCCACCATGTTGAAGCCGTCCAGCAGAAAGGTCTTCAGGAACCGTCCGTCCTGGGACCTGCCGCTCGCGAGCACGCGGTTGATCGCTCCCTTGAGCGGGTTGGGCATTCCGGCGCTGTCGGCGGCCGCGTGAGCTAGGAAGTCCGCGGCGTCGCGCACGATCGCGAAGCCCACGCCCTCGACGTAGCGTGTCTTGCGGTCGGCATCGACGAACGAAGGCAGGTCCGCGTCATGTCCGAGCTCCCAATACACTTCGGCAACCGTGAAGCCGTGGTCCTGGAGAAAGCCGGTGCCCTGCTCCAGCGTTCCGGAGAGAAACGGCAGATCGCGCGGCGAGTTGTAGAGCGCCTCGGCGTTGGCGCCGCCACGGTTGGGCACGTCCACCAGCAATGCACCGTTACCTGCGCGGGGAGCCGCCGGCATGATCAGAATGATCTTCGCCGAGTAGGCGACGCGCCCGCGGTCATTGCGCGCGGCCTTGTCGATCCCCGGAATAACCTCCTGCGGCGACAGATCGCCGTGGATCCTGCCCTGCCAAATCACATAGTCGCCGGCCCGAAACGTGCCGTACGGCTGCTTCGACGCGAACTCGATTCGGGTGACTTCCGCGATCGCAGACCGCACCGTGGCGATGAGGCTGAGTAAGCAGAACAGAAACACCACCGTGGGCCCGTTTGGGCGGTGCGGCATTGGAATCCTCCCAGGATGGCAGCGGTGCCACTTCGATTCTCCGAGAACCCTCAACAGAAGGTGACATGGTGGACCGGCAATTTCTCACCGGTCCATCGCCTGTCGCGAAGAACTTCTCACTCCATCCAGTAGTCGATGTCGGTCTGATTGGCATTGATGCCAGCCGTCGGCTCGGATGGGCCATGGCTACTAATGATGCCACGCATTCTGGCGAAGCTACCTGTGCCTCCAGTAATGACGCCCGATGTCATGTTTGTAAGCTTCCCGTCTCCACCGCTTTGGGCGACCAGGGATGTCCTGACAAAAAACTTCTCCCCATTCTCCAGCACCCACACGTTGTAGATGATGGCGGGTCCATTGTTGTCGATGTAGTCCGACATGCCGCGCGTCCACTGCTCCTTCAACTTCTGCCCGTTGATGACGGGGGCATCGGTCCCATAGGTCCGCCGAATTTCGAAGAGCCGAGCTTGATGTCCCGGAATATCGCCAACATCGACTATATGTTGTTGGGTGTATGTCGTGTGAGTTGCCGGGGTATTGTAGCTGACGTGTAGCTTTTGCTGGGCCGTGGCCACCGGAGCGATCAGAACCATTCCGATCGTAATCGTCATTCCCAGCGCGATATCGCGGACCATGCGTGACCTCTGGTGTTGGAACCCCGCCCGGGTTGAACCGTGCGCGAGCTGAAGCATTCATGTTCTGAACCTGCCGGATCGGTTGGCGTGGCGGGAGCCGCGATCTTGCGCTGTCACTCGGCAGGAATGCATAACATCGGCATGTTTGACTGGAACGATCTGCGCCACCTGCTCGCGGTGGCGCGTCATGGCAGCACGCTTGCGGCCGCGAAGGCGTTGGGTGTGAACCAATCCACGGTACAGCGGCGGCTCGTGGCCCTTGAAAGGGCGCTCGATTGCAGCCTCGTCGAGCGCCATCCGACCGGACACCGGCTGACTGAGATCGGGCAACAGTTGTGTGCCCACGCGGAGCGGATCGAGCACGAGGCGATCGCGATCGCGCGCCATGTCGCGTCCTCCGACAAAGGTATGGTCGGGCGGATCCGCATGACATGCTCGACCGTCGTCGGGCAGCGTTTAATGACCTCCGGGCTGATTGAAGAATTCAATGCGCGTCATCCCGGCCTCACGGTCGAGTTCATTATGTCCGAGCGCGTGCTCAGCCTGGCAAATGGCGATGCCGATCTGGCGATCCGCGGCGGTGACCCCACTGATGAAACGCTCATCGGCAAGAAAGTGGCCGACATCGCCTGGGGTCTCTACGCATCGCGCGCCTATGTGCAGCGCCACGGTGCGCCAGCGTCGGCCGAGGAGCTCAGTCGCCACAGCATTATCGGTTTCGTCGATGGGATGGCGGAGCACAGGGCGGCGCGCTGGCTGCGATCAAAAGCGCCCCGCACGCAGATCCACGCCGAGTGCGGGAATGTGCCGAGTGCCTTCCTTGCGGTGAAAACCGGAGCCTGCCTCGGACCGCTACCGATGCTGCTCGCCGATATGGATGATGAGTTGCTGTGCGTGCTCGGTCCCATTCGGGACCTGAGTTATCCAATGTACCTGCTCACGCACAGAGACCTGCGCCGGGTCCCTCGCATCAGCGCGTTCTTCGATTTCTGCTCGAGCCGGCTGCGGCCGGTGTTGATGGGAACGCTGGCCCGGTCGGACAGAACCGCGGCGGCGCCGCCGTCTCGCAGAAGATCTCGAGAATTGACCAATCGATACCGATAGCCCGCTTAGATGTCACTCGGGGGCGCACCAGGTTCTGCTGCATACGCCCGTACCAAGGACACCAATTCCTCCTCGAAGGCGGGGGTGGCGAGGTGTTTAGCGTCGCCTCGGGCGGCGGCGGCGAGGGCGCCGTTCATGGCGCTGGTCAGGACGAAGAGACGAAGCGGCGAGAGTCGAGCGGGGAACAGGGCGTCGTCGTTGCCGGCCAGCAGT
Organism: Alphaproteobacteria bacterium; assembly: GCA_017308235.1. Taxonomy (GTDB): domain Bacteria; phylum Pseudomonadota; class Alphaproteobacteria; order Reyranellales; family Reyranellaceae; genus Reyranella. The sequence continues at coordinate 39,588 of JAFKFL010000016.1, forward strand.
GCCGCCACTGCCTCGACGGGGCGCGCCAGTTCCTGGCCGAGCCCGGCCGCCACCAGAGTGTCGAAGGCGATCCGCCGCATGTTCCGCCGTGCCGCATAGACCTCGATCAAGGCGCGGATGGCCAGCCTGTCGGGCTCCGTCGCCCGTTGCCCATTTGATGCTCGCCCCTCCAGCGCCGCCGATAAGGCTTGGGTGACCGCGGCGGCGTGGTGGTCGAGCTCGCGCCGCGCGAGGGCGACCAGAACCGCCTGCTTGCCATCGAAATACTGGTAGAGCGTGGAAACGCCGACGCCGGCACGTTCGGCCACGCGATTGGTGGTGAAGGCCGCCGGACCGCCGGCCTCCAGAACCTGAGCTCCGGCCTCCAGGATCACCTCGACCTTGGCCAGCGCCCGCTGTTGGCGAGGGATTCGTCGTTCCGGAACAGAGACTTGTCGGGTCGTACCCATCGGCGGCGAGGTCCTTGCGAAAGCGGAGTAAGGGGAGGCGGAGGCCGCAGGTAAGCTGCGGGCGAATGGTTCGAGGTTCAACGCCGATCGCGGCACCGAGGCCGAACGAGGGGACGGCCAGCCGTTTTCTCACCCTGCCCGACGGGGCGCGCGCCCGCTATTGGGACGCGCCGGCGCATCAGCCTGACGCGCCGACGGTGTTGCTGCTGCACGGGGCGAACCTGGCCATCGAGGTCTGGGAGCCCTGGTTCGACCGGCTGGCCGGACGATTTCGGCTCGTCGCGGTCGACCTGCCGGGGCACGGTCGGACCACAAATACGACGGCGTATGCGAGCGCGGCCAAGGGGGCGGCGAGCTTCGTGGACGACTTCGCCACGGCGCTCGGGCTGGATCGGCCCTTTGCGCTCGTCGGACACTCGTTTGGCGGCGAGGTCGCGTGGCGGTTTTCGCTGAAACGTCCCGCGCGGGTGTCCAGGCTGGCGCTGATAGCGCCGGCGGGCCTGGCAGAGCCGGGCGGCGCGCAACGCGCACTCTATCGATTGGTGCGCGCACCTTGGGGTCCACTGGCCCTGCGACTGCTCGCCACCCGCGACCGCTTCGCCAAGGGGTTGGCAAGCAACGCCCACGATCCGCGCACCATAACGCCCGAGTTGGCGGACGTACTGTGGCGGTTCAGCCGCGCGGGCGCGAACCCGAACGCGGCGATCGCCAGAATCCGCGCCCTCAGCGTCGAGAGCGACACAACGGTGCGCCTTGGAGACGTCAGAGCGCCGACGCTGCTGTTCTGGGGCCGGCAAGACGCGGTCTTCCCACCGGCGCTCGCTGACTGCTTCGCCGCGGCCATTCCCGGAGCCCGGGTGGTCTTCTTCGATGCCTGCGGCCACTTCCCCATGCTCGAGGCGGCCGAGGCGAGCGCTGACCAGCTGGCGGCATTCCTGGAGGCCGCGCCGGAAAGGACGATTCCTGCAGGCACGTGATGCGTCGCTCCGTCGTCTTGGCGGTGCCGCTGGTCGGCGCCGGAATCGCCACCTAGCGGTACGCAGAATGTTTTGGTCCGAATGCAGCCGCACATCCTGCGTTTGAGATCAATGAAGATCTGACCAAGCATAATGAGCGACGGCCGCACCTACGACCAGGCCTGCGCGCTGCGCGCCGTCACCTCGACCGGAGGCATGACCGCCGGCGACTACCGGTTCGACCACGGTCTCAAGCCCGCCAGAAGGGCTTGTTGATCTCCCGGTGCGCGTCGGCCTGCGAGCAGCCGATGTCCCGGAGCTCCCTGTCCGACATCCGCGCCAGTTGCCTGCGGCCACGCGCTCGCCGGCGCCAATCGTCAAGGCAGCGGTGCCATCCGGACATCATCACCTTGTTCTCGGGATGGACGTGACCAACGAAGTGCGAGAGGAAACGATTCAGACCCATCCGGGGCCTCCCACCGCGTCCCGGAAACGCTGATAAAAAAGCCAAAGGCACTCGAAGACTACCGGCCGACAGAATTGCGAAAACGGATTTCGTCGGATATGCGGCCGCAGGGCAGTGATGCAACCTGCCCTTCGCGGCCGTCGGTCGGGGGCGCGCCCTCGATGCCGAACGTTGTGGCGAGTCCTCTAACGCCAACAGGAGTCACGACGAGCGCGCGGCTATCCCGGATATGCTCGACCCAATCGTGCTCGAGAGCGTGATGAAGAATGGCAGCGCCGACCGCCCCGGCCAGATGCGGCCGGCGCTCGCTCCAGTCGAGACAAGGGCGACAGAACACTCGGCGCTTGGAGGCGAGGCGAAGATCGACGCCGAACTCATCGAAGAATGACCGACCGGTATCGGTTAGTTGTCCACCATCCTCATCGAGCAGAATAAACGACTGTTGGACCAGCCGTTCGGCGATCGCGACGGCGATGCGGCCGGCCATGTGGTCATAGCACGTGCGCGCGTGTCGGAGTGTTTCTCCGCCGCGCCAGAGATTGCGCTGCCGGGCGGGGCCTTCCTGAGCCACGACCATGAGACCTTCCAGCATGCGCGCGACGAGCGGAGAGGCCAGGCGGAAATATCGTCGCCGGCCGTGCTTTTCGAGTGTGAGCAGTCCGGCGTCGCTGAGTTTCGCAAGATGGCCACTCGCTGTCTGCGGCGCCACGCCAGACACATAGGCGAGCTCCGAGGCGGTCAATGTTCGGCCATCCATCAGCGCGCTAAGCATGTTGGCACGCGCCGGATCGCCGACGAGTGCTGCGACCTGGGCGATTTTGGGTCCCGTGTCCATGTCGGTCTCCTACGCCGACAAGAACACAGCGCCAAGGACAAGTACTTCGGCCAAGACCGTAGTAGTTCCGCGAGACTGGTTCGATCACGGGACATAAGTATGATCAATGCAAACAACTTCGCTCGACACGAGGCGGCCGGAACAAGCCCCCTCCGACAACACGTCACCGCGTTCGCACCGCGCGAGGACGCTGGCGCTTGCGGCCATGAGCCTCGGCCTTGGCGTGGTGCAGCTCGACATCACCATCGTCAATACCGCGCTGAGCAGCATCGGCACCTCGCTCGGCGGTAGCGTCGCCGAGCTGCAGTGGGTGGTGACCGCCTATACCGTCACGTTCGCCGCCTTCATCTTGACCGCCGGCGCGCTCGGTGACCGCCTCGGCGCCAAACGGATTTTCATAGCGGGCTTTGCCATCTTCACGTTGGCATCGCTGGCCTGTGCGCTGGCGCCGTCGGCGACGTTCCTGATCGCGGCGCGCGCTGTGCAGGGTCTGGGCGCGGCGATCCTGGTGCCGAATTCGCTCACGCTGCTCAATCACGCCTATGCCGATCCGAAGGCGCGCGGCCGCGCGGTCGGCATCTGGGCCGCAGGCGCCGCCGTCGCACTAACCGCGGGGCCGTTCGTCGGCGGCGTGCTGATCACGCTGGTCGGCTGGCGCTGGATCTTTCTGGTCAACCTGCCGATCGGCGCCGCCGGCCTCTGGCTCGCCTGGCGTTATGCCGAGGAGACGCCGCGGCTCGCGCAGCGCGAGATCGATCTGCCGGGCCAGCTCGCGGCGATCACGGCGCTCGGCGCGCTGGCCGGCGCCCTGATCGAGGGCGGCGCGCTCGGCTGGAGCCATCCGCTCGTCATCGGGGGCTTCGCGGCGGCGGCCGTGGCCGGACTCCTGTTCGTGTGGCGCGAGGCCCGCGCGCCGCAACCGATGCTGCCGCTCTCGCTGTTTGGCCATCGTCTGTTCGCGCTGAGCGCGCTGGTCGGGCTTCTCTTCAACATCGCCTTCTACGGCCTGATCTTCGTGCTCAGTCTCTACTTCCAGGAGGTCAACGCCTGGTCGCCGTTCGCAACGGGCCTTGCCTTCGTGCCCATGATGGCGATGGTGCTGCCCGCCAACCTCGTCACCGCATCGGTCAGCGAGCGCCTCGGCGCCCCACAAACCATCGCGCTGGCTTCGGCGATCACCGCCGCGGGCTGCGTTGCGCTGCTGCCCATGGCGCCGGGCATGAGTTACTGGGCGATCGGCGCGCAGCTCGTCGTCTTCGGCGGCGGGCTCGGCCTGCTCGTGCCGTCTTTGACCTCAACATTGCTCGGCAGTGTCGAGAAGTCGCGATCCGGCATCGCCGCGGGCGTGCTGAACGCGACGCGGCAAACAGGCAGCGTGCTTGGGGTGGCCCTGTTCGGCTCGCTGGTCGGAGGAGACAACGCGTTCATTGCGGGCGCACATGCTTCGCTCGTAATATCGGCCGCTGTGTTGCTCGCAGGTGCGGTCGCGATCTGGCATGGCCGGGCAAAGGCGGGACGATGAAGGCGTGGTTTCGACCAATCGTCGTCAATAGTGGCCGAAGCCGCGCCGAATTCGCTGGTCGAGTCGTTGCGCGAGCTCTTCAAGGACGAGGTAGAGGTCGCAATAGGTTCCAAAGCTAGAAAATGTTCTCCGGCGCCACGCCAAGCATGACCTGACCGACCGTCTCGTAGTGCAGGATGCGCCCCTGGCCCTGTTGCGCGACCGTGTCGATGTCGCGCAGGCGGCGTTCGAACGGATTTTCCTCGAACACTGCCATCGAGCCGCAATCGTGAAACAGCGTATTGACGATCTCCCGCGACGACTGAATGGCCCAGGTGGAGGCGAGCCGCAGGCGGGTTCGTTGATCCATGTCCATCTCGCCGCGTTCCCCGATCGTTTCCAACGCTTCGTCCGCCGCCGCGTGAAGGAAATAGCGCGCGGACCGCCACCTCGCCTCGGATTGCGCCACGTGGCTCTGGACGACGTTGTTCTCCACCATCGGTTTGCCCGCGCCGCGGCGAACCGTTTCCCGCGGCAGGCTCAGGAACGCGTCCATCGTGGCGCGGGCAATGCCAAGGGCGACGCCACCGAACGCGATCGAATAGAGCTGGGTGCTGGTGAAACGATAAAGCGGACTGTCGCTGCGGCGGTCGCGCGGATCGTCGCGATAGACGGCGTGCTCGTGCGGAATGAACAGATTGTCGACGGAATACTCGTTGCTGGCCGTGCCGCGCAGTCCCAGCGTGTGCCAGATATCGTGGAAAGTGGCGCTCGATTTGGGATAGAGAAAGGTTTTCGTTTCCCTGGTGCCCGCGACCCTGAGATGCGCGCCGAGCCAGGTGGCGTTCTGACTGCCGCTCATGAAACGCCATTTTCCAGTGATGCGGTACCCGCCTTCCACGGGTGTGGCTTCGTAGGGTGAACCGGGAGGTCCCCAGGCGACGATCCCGTCCGGCCGGCCAAAAATTTCCTGGGCAATCTCCGGAAGGAGATAGGCGCTCGTGGTCGCGCAGCCGTTGCTTTGGCCCACCACCCACCCGGTGGATCCATCCGCATAGGCAAGCGCCTCGGTCACCTGGGCGAAGATCGAGGGTTTAAGCTCCATTCCGCTGACGGCTTTCGTCTTCAGCATGGCGAAGAACCCGCCATCGATCAGGGCCTTGACGACGGGCCTGGTGAGTTGCCGGGTTTCGTCGTGTTCGTCCGCGGCCGCGACGATCAGGGGCATGAGATCGCGGGCCTTCTGCACCTGCGGATGAACGGTCGGCATGCTGTATCTCCTGCTTCAGCGAAAGCGCGGCCCGATTGATTGCCAACGGGCCGCGCGCTCCTCGCCGAAAGTAATCCAGGAAACCTACCTATGGCTCCAGGCATTGTTCCAGCATCGAGACAAATGCCCCAGGAGACAATCACATGAAGGCGATCGTGGTAACGGACCAGGCCGCGGGATTGGCCGGGATGAAGCTGACCGAGCGGCCCGAGCCGACGGCAGCGATAAACGACGTGATCGTTCGGATCCATGCATCGGGATTCGTCCCCACCGAGATGGAATGGCCCTCGACCTGGACCGATCGCCGTAACCTCGACCGAACACCGTCGATCCCCGGCCACGAGCTGGCCGGAGTGGTCACCGCTCTCGGCTACGGCACGACGGGCCTGTCGGTAGGACAGCGGGTGTTCGGGCTCGCCGACTGGCATCGCGATGGTACCTTGGCGGAGTATGTAGCCATAGAGGCCCGTAACCTCGCGCCGCTCCCGGGCGACGTCGATTTCACGGTGGGCGCGAGTCTTCCAATCTCGGGCCTCACCGCGTGGCAAGGGCTGTTCCAGCACGGCCGCCTTCAGGCTGGGCAGACCGTCCTGGCGCACGGCGCGGCAGGCGCGGTCGGTTCGATGGTGACGCAACTCGCGCGCGAAGCTGGCGCGTATGTCATCGCCACCGGACGCGCGGCCGACCGTCAGAAGGCGCTCGACTTCGGCGCGAATGAGTTCGTCGACCTCGAGAACGAAGCCCTGAAAGACGTCGGTGGCGTCGATCTGGTGTTCGACGTCATCGGCGGCGACATCGGCAAGCAGTCCGCCCGCCTGATTCGAGCCGGAGGAACAATGGTGTCTGTTGTCGGGCCGCCCGTGCCGCGACCCGACGACGGGTTAGCGGTCGACTTCGTCGTCGAGACCGATCGCGCCCAACTGAGTGAGATCGTCCAGCGGGTGCGGGCCGGACGACTGCGGACGAACATCGGCAACGTCTCGACCCTCGACGATGCCGCCGCCGTCTTGAACTCGACCGAGCGACGCAAGGGGAAGACCGTCATCCGCGTTCTTTCCTGAGGGCTCGGGAAGGACAAGACCGGCCAGGAGGCGTCGGCCCTTCACCTAGGCGCGTGACGCGCCTAGAGTCCGGGCTTCGCGGCGGGAGCCTCATCAATCCATGAAAGAAAACAGCATACGCCGCGCGGTGCGCGAGGGACGGGCGGCGTTGGGGACCCAGCTCAAGGAGTTCTCCTCGCGCGGGGTGCCCTGGATCATCGAGGCCTCCGGCTTCGACTACTGCATGATCGACCACGAGCACGGCGCCTTCGATCTCGAGACGATTGCGGATCTCGCCGGCTGGTTCCAGGCCACCGACGTCTCGGCGATCGTGCGGATCCACAAGTCGTTCACGCATCTGATCCCGGCGATCCTCGATCAGGGGATCATGGGCATCCAGGTCTCGGACGTCGACACCGTCGAGGAGGCGCGCGCCATCGCGGCGCACGCGAAGTATCCGCCGATCGGCCATCGCGGCATCGCAGGCGCCGGCATGCACACCGGATACCGGAGCTATGGCGCCCGTCACGCGACCGAGTACGCGCCCTGGGCCAATGACAACATCATCGTCTGCGTGTCGATCGAATCGCTCGAGGGCCTGGAGAATGTCGAGGCGATCGCGGCCGTCGAGGGCATCGACATGATCGCCTACGGTCACTCCGATCTTAGTGCGCGCCTCGGCGTCCACCTCCAGCTCGAGCACCCGACGTTCAAATCGGCCGTGCGCCGGATCGCGGAGGCCTGCACCGCGCACGGCAAATTGGCCCGAGGGTCGGCGGAAACCGAGGCCCAGATCGAGGAGTACTGGAAGCTCGGCTGCAAGGTGTTGAACCTGCCCGGCAACGACATCAGCACCTATCTCGATGGCCTGAAGGCGCGGGCCGGCCGCGCCCATGCGCGGCTGAAATCCATCGGTGTCCCGACGCCCTGAGCGGCGCGCGCCGTCACCTCGACCTCCAGAGGGAATAGCGTCGCTGCGCCCGGACCCTGTTGCGCGACGCCGATTTGCACGCTAGACACTTAACCGTATGGTTTAGTGTTTGCCAGGACGCCATCCAATGCGGCGTCCGGAACGGTCGGGCTGGTTACGACGGAGAAGATCGATGGAAGAAAGAGTGAGTAACGGCTGCACGACCATCGAACGGAGGTCCGAACGCGAACTCGTCGCGACGCGAACCTTCGACGCGCCGGCCCGCCTCGTCTTCGACGCGTGGACCCGGCCCGAGCTGTTCAAGCTGTGGTGGGCGCCGAAATCGATGCCGGCGCCCTTGCTTTCCTGCGAGATGGACGTTCGCACCGGGGGCGGCTATCGCCTTGCGTTCGGACGTGACGCCGCAAATGCCATGGCCTTCTTCGGCAAGTACCTCGACGTGTCGCCGCCCTCGCGCCTCGTCTGGACCAATGAGGAAAGCGATGACGCCGCCGTGACCACGGTGACCTTCGAGGAAAACGACGGCGGGACGCTGCTGGTCCTGCAAGAACTCTATCCGTCGAAGGAAGCGCGCGACGAGGCTTTTGTCGGCATGGAAGGCGCGACGCCCGAGCAGTTCGCGCAGCTCGACGAACTTCTCGTCGCCTTGCGCGCGAAGGCCTGACGGCCGTCCGAGCTGGTTGCCGTTCACAAGGAGAAGGAAGTCCCATGGGTAAGGTACGCGTAGCGGGTTTTGCAGTGTCGATCGACGGCTTTGGCGCCGGCCCGGACCAGGGCCTGGAGCATCCGCTCGGCAAAGGGGGCAGGGAGTTGCACAATTGGTTCTACCCGACTCGGACCTTTCGAACGATGATCGGCCAGGACGGCGGGACGGACGATCGCTTCGCCCGCGCCGCGGCGGAAGGCTTCGGCGCCTTCATCCTCGGCCGCAATATGTTCGGGCCGGCCGGCGACGATTGGGGCGGGCCCGACTGGAAGGGCTGGTGGGGCGACAATCCCCCGTACCACGCGCCGACCTTCATCCTCACCCACCACGCCCGGGCGCCGATCGTGATGGAGGGCGGGACGACCTTCCATTTCGTCACTGAAGGGATCGAGGCGGCGCTCGCCCAGGCCAAGGCCGCCGCGGGCGACCTGGACGTGAAGATCGGCGGCGGCGTTTCGACGGTCCGCCAGTACCTGCTCGCACGAGCGATCGACGAGGTGCACCTGGCGCTGTCGCCCGTCTTTCTCGGCCATGGTGAATCGCTGTTCGCAGGTATCGACCTGCCAGGCCTCGGCTATCGGGTGACGGAGGCGGTCCCAACGGAGCTCGCGACCCACCTCGTGCTGACGCGCTGACCGTCGGGAGCGGGCCGGGCGCCTCACCCATCTCTCATCGCCGACGCCGGCGAGACGCCACGTCCAGGAGCGCCAGCGCCGCATCGATCTGACGCTCGAAGATCTCGGGCTTCGGCGACCCGGTGCCCAGGACCAGCTCCTGGTACGCGTCGCCCAGCGCGAGCTGGACGAGCTGCTCGGCGACGATTGGCGCCGTCGCGGCATCGTGCTCTTCGGCCCATAGTTGGGCGATGGCCGCTCGGACCTGACGCGGCCCGGCCTCCCAGAACAGGCGCCCCAGGCCCGGCATCCGGTCGGCCTCGGCGACGATGGCGCGGTAGAGCCGGACGCTTTCGGGACTGGCGACGCCAGCCGCGAACGTCAGCAGCAGTTCGCGAAGCCGCTGTCCGGCCGGCAGCGACCTTGTTGGCGGTCGAACGACCTCCGGCGCGCACATTGCTTCGACCAGCGCCTCGACCAGCGCCTCCTTCGACTGGAAGTGGCGATAGATGGTCTGCTTGCCCACGCCAGCTTCGGCGGCGACCGCGTCCATCGAACCCTGTGCGAACCCCTCGCGCATGAACACGGCGCGCGCGCCTTCGAGAATCGCCGCGCGCTTGGCGGGGTCGAGAACGCGTCCGGGGCGCGGCGAAACAGCAGGGGTCATTCGTGATCCTTGACGAGACTGGTCAGTCTCGCTATCTGATGTAGGCGAGACCGATCAGTCTCGTTTAAAGCAGGAGAGCCTAATGTCAATCGATGCTGCAAAGCTGGGCTACCTTTTCGCCGAGATCGTGTCCGGTCACGACGTGTCGCGCTTCGATGAGATCGTCGCGCCCGGCTATTTGAACCACAACGCCTTCGCCGAACCTGGTCGAGAGGGGGTCAAGAAGATCTTCGGCGCGATCATCGCGGGCGTCCCCGACCTGAGGGTGTCCGCCGAAGACATCTTCGTGTCGGCGGATGGCTCGCGCCTGGTCGGCCGCTACCGCTACGAGGGGACGCACACGGGCGACTTCCTCGGATATCCCGCGACAGGCAACGCTTTCACCATGCGCTCGATCGATATCTGGCGTGTGGAGGACGGACGCTTCATCGAGCATTGGGACGAGCTGAACACCCTCGACATCTTCACCCAGATCGGCGCCTTGGCGCCCCTTGGCCAGCCGTCCGCAACGTGAGGATCATCCCATGCCGGTAGGCGAGCTCTTCGCGATCGGGCTTCCAATCGCGCTCGGCGTCGCGATGATCGGGGCTGGCGCGGTCAACTTCGTCGGCCCCAAGTCAGTCCGCGACTCATTTGTGCGTTGGGGTTATCCGGCCGGTTTTCATCGGGTGACAGGCGGGCTCGAGGCGATAGCGGGAGTGCTGCTTCTGGTCCCGGCGACGGCGTGGGCCGGCGCGATAGGCAGTTTCGTGATCCTGGGGGCCGCGGTGATGACGCTGATCCGTTGTCGCGAGTGGGGCCATCTGCCAGGCGCCGTCGTTCTGACCGTGGCGGCGGTAATGGCGGTGGCGGTCCGTGGTTAGAATCTGGCGACGGGTTAAGTGTTGCAGCTTGCCGCAATGACACGACGAATCATACGCGATCCACCCAAACCGCAAGATCGGTCGAGCACGTTGTGGCCCTGAGCGGCTAGATGATGCCGCCACGGAGAAAGGGACGATGAAGGCGGTGCTTCAAAACTATCATATCCGGATGCAACGGGTGCTGGAGTATATCGACCGGCATCTTGATGATGATCTGAGCCTGGAAACGGTGAGTCGGGTCGCCGCCTTCTCGAAGTTTCATTTCCACCGGCAGTTTACGGCAACCTTCGGGTTGTCCGTCCATCGCTATGTCCAGCTTGCCCGCATGAAGCGTGCTTCGCGCCGGCTGGCCTGGAACGATGCCGAAAGCGTCACGGACATAGCGATGGAAGCCGGTTACGATGCACCCGATGCCTTCGCCCGTGCCTTCCGGCAACGGTTCGGGCAGTCGCCTTCGTCGTTCCGGAAGTCGCCCGATTGGGCGCCGTGGATTGCGGCCTTCGGGCCTCTGGACAACGCAAGGAACAAGCTCATGCAGATTATCTTTACCCACGATGACGTGACGATCCGCGAAGTGCCTCCGACGCCGGTGGCGGTCTTGGAGCATCGAGGTGACCGGGCAACTCTCGGCACGACCATCGAGCGGTTCAAGGCCTGGTGCAAGGCAGCAAGCCTGTCGCCCGAGACAGGCCGCGCCAGCTTCATGGTCTTTCGATCCGAGAGGTGCCCCGCGAACCCGGCCGACTACAGCATGGACCTGTGTGTCGGGGCTGACCAGCCGATTGAAGCGAATGACGAAGGAATGAAGGCTGGCATCATCCCCGGCGGACGCTGCGCGGTGCTGCGCTATCCCGGCAATACCAACAATCTTGAGCCCGCCGTGCTCTATCTCTATCGCGACTGGCTCCCGGACAGCGGCGAGGAAGCGCGCGACTTCCCGATATATTGTCGACGCCGGTTCGCCCTCATGCCGGAGGTGTCGGCACATGAAGTGGTCGTGGAGTTGTTTTTACCGCTGAAATAGCGCCTGCGAATGGCGGCTTGTCCCTTCAGATCGCAGGAAACAGGCCGTCACTTCCTCTGTGTGTCACTGGATGCTGAAGAGGAAGTCGCCGCCTATCCCGCTCTCATTGCCTAGTCGAAGGCGGGGTTGCGGCAAGCCAGGGTACTTGTGCCAAGTAGACAGCCCTCAATTTCCATCAAAGGAGCGGCGAATCCATGTCAGCGATTGCCAGCATGTTTTCACAATCGTTCTTCCACGGAACCAAAGCTGATCTGAAACCCGGAGACCTGATCGCCGTCGGCTACCAGTCCAATTTTGCCGAAGCTAAGCCGCTATCTTGGGTATATTTCACGGGCACGCTGGATGCTGCAATCTGGGGCGCTGAACTGGCCGCCGGCAGTAAGCAAGAACGGATTTACGTCGTGGAACCAACTGGGCCGATCGAGAACGATCCCAACCTGACGGATAAGAAATTTCCCGGTAATCCGACGCTGTCCTATCGCTCCCGCGACCCGCTCCGGGTCATTGCAGAAGTGACGAAGTGGCAAGGGCACCCACCTGACCGGCTACAGCAGATGAAGGACGGTCTCGCCCGTTTGAAGGAGGAGGGTGCCGATATCATCGACTAATATGATTGGGGAACGGCGGCGCTTGGCCTGACGTATTTTTACCGGCGGCCCTGTTACAAAAGTTTGCGGATCTCGCGAGGTTGCCGATGGCATGGTGGAATCAGATCTTCAAACGGAAGACCGGGTCGAGCCTCTATGGGTTGGAATATAAAGTTGCGTTCAAGCTGTATAGCGCTGACGGAAAACGTGAGGTCGAGGTCCGAGAATTCAGCAACGGCAAAACTTATTTGGCTGAAAGAGATTGGGTCGAGGGGACGACATTCAACGATCGCCACGGAGGCACGATGGTGGGGCCGTTCGCTTCCCCTGAAGATGCTGAGAAATTTATTGTCACCACCGCGTGATTTTTGTGGCCGTGAGGAATAGCTCGCACCAATCGATAGATAGCGATAGCCAGTAGGGGAATACGGTGAGTGATCCAAAAGCAGACTGTGAAGCCCTTATGAATTCGGTGCTCCCTTTTGCGCAGCAGATGCTGACCACTCATGGCGAGTTCTTTCCCTTCGGCGGCGCGATGCGACCGGACGGACAGCTCGTGTCGATCGCAGGCTACGACGGAAATGAGCGTCCGAAGTCAGTCGATGTCATCGCCCAGATGAAGGGGGGAATGATCGCGGCCGCCCGCAACGGTGAATATAAGGCGACGGCAATCGTGTACGATGTGCGGATCAAATTGCCTTCCACCGGAGAAATCTCCGATGCCATCGCCGTCTCGTTGAATCATCGGGACAACTACTCGGTCATCGTCCTCATCCCCTACAAGATCGACGCCGAAAAGCTGATCCCGGGCGCCACTTTGGCGCAAAAGGGCGAGGCCGATATATTTCCGGCGCAATAACCTTCAGCTCCAGAGGCGCTTGCTCGCGATGGCCGCGCCGTCGCGCATCGCCGCGAGCTTGGCCCAGACCACGTCCTCGGACACCAGGGTGTCGCCGACGATGGTGCCGAAGCCGCAATCGGTTCCGGCCATGACGCGCTCGCGGTCGCCGACGGCGCGCACGGCACGCTCCAGCCGCTCGGCGATCACCTGCGGGTGCTCGACGTAGTTGTGCGTCGTTTCGACCACGCCGCAGACCAGGGTCATGCGATCGGGCAACTTCTGGGTTCGGAACGCGTCCACCTCGTGGCTGTGACGTGAATTGGCGAAGGGCAGGCAGAGCGCGCCGGCCTTTACCTGGAAGCAGACCGGCAGGACGTCGGGCGCTGGTACATCGTTCACGTGGGGACTGTCGCGGTTGCCCCAGCAGGCGTGGAAGCGCACCCGCTCGGCCGGGATGCCGGCCAGAGCCTCGTTCAGCGCAGCGACGTGCATTTCCATCGCTTCGATGAACTTCGGCAGCGGCTCGTCCTGGAAGTAGCCGGCGCGTTCGATGCCAAGGTCCGGCGAATCGATCTGCAGCACGTGCCCCTGCGCCACGATGAACTCGTATTCCTGCTTGAGTTCGCGGGCGAGCGCGAAGACGTAGGCCTCGTGACTGTCGTAGTGCTGGTTTTCCATCGAGCAGGCGGCGAAGCCGGGCGAAACGGCGGTGACGAAGGTCTCTGCGAAGCGCTCGGTCTGGCGCGCGAGCGCCCGGGTGAAGGCATCAAGCTCGGCCCTGGCACCGTCCAGGCTTTCGTAGCGCACCGGCCCGACGGCCGCCGGGAAGCCGTAGACGTTGAGCCGGCGCACGCCACGCGCCTGGAAGTTCTCCCACCATTTGGGAAAGTGCTGCATGTCGAGGATCGGCCGGCGGCTCGAGCGGCCGCCGAAGCCGGACATGCGCTCGATGATGTAGCCGAAGAAGGTGGAACGCGGCACCTCGCCGTCGTTGCCGACATCGATGCCGCATTCGAGCTGCCGGCGGACGATGTAGTCCATCGCCTCGTCGGTGAGCGCCGGGATTCGCGCGGCATCGACCTGCTTGCCTTCGGCCTGCGCCACCAGCAGGTCGGCCAGGACCTCCGGCCGCGGCAGGCTGCCCATATGAGTGGTCAGGATGCGATCCGTGCTTCGCTTCATGCTCTCGACCTCCTTAAATCTTGCCTCTCGTGCCATGCTCACGCGGCCGCCCGGCCATCTCCGGTGCGATATGGGTCAAGACTGGGGTCGTATCGCTCAATCCTGCAACGACAAACCTCTAGATCGCACTCGCGAGCTGCTTGCGCGCTTCGTTGGCCAGCGGGTGCAATCGCTCCGACGGGGTGGGACCGACCAGGCTGTAGCCGAGCCCTTTGTCGGCCCAGGTGTAGCCGTTGAGGTCGCCGTTCGCCTGCGGCGCCATCTGCACGCTCTTGTCGACGGCCATGCGACGGGTCAGCATCACGAGACGGGTGCCGTGGTCGTCGTCGTACATGAACATGGCGGCCGGTCCGTGAGTCGTCGCCACGATTCGTCCACCCATGAGCCGAAATCCGGCGGCCGACAGATCGGGGATGGTCACGGCGCGGCCCAGTCGCTCCGTCATCCAGGCGATGAGCTCGGCCCGATCGGAGGCCTTGATCTCGACAGGTCTTACATGGTCGGGCGCGTACACCGCGTAACTTGCGTTCGCCTCCACGGCGAGGGCGGCGATGCCTTCCGTTGACGGCCCGGCGCCGCGAAGCAACCATCCAGCGACGCCGCCTGTGCAGAGCAAGAGAACGGCCGCGGCAGCGGCGGCCCACCAGGGTGTCCAGGACGGTCGCCGCTGGCGTTCGACGATCCGGGCGAGGTTGAGCTGCGGGGGAATGGGTTCGTCGGCGATGGGCGCGTATCCCGCTTTCAGAAGGTTGCGTTGACGGCTGTAGGCGGCCACGCGCATGGCGACGTCTGGATGCGCGTCGAGGTAGGCGGCGACCTCCTCCTTGCGACGAACGTCGAGCGTTTGATCGACGAAGCCGTGCAATTCCTCTTCCGTGATGGGACGGATCGTCATCTCACCCTCCGCAAGAAAGGCTTCGACGGCTGCACCGTCTCTGCGCCATCCATCAGCTCGATCAGGCGATCGCGCGCCCGTGAAAGACGCGACATCACCGTGCCCGCGGGAATGCCAAGAACATGGGCGGCTTGCGCATAGGAAAGATCTTCCACGGCGACCAGGAGCAGGACCGAGCGCTGGTCCTCCGGCAATAGATCGACGCAACGCAGCATGTCTCGAACCTCGATGGCTTTGTCCTGGCCAGCGATCTGGGACAGCTCACGTTCGCTGGCTTCCTCCATCGTGACCTCGACGGGACTTCGCTTCTGCTGGCGGGATCGGTCGACCGCCAGGTTATGAAGGATCGAGAACATCCAGGTTCTGGGGTCGCCATCGAAGCGCCGCTGATGCCATCGGCTCACGGCGCGCTCCAGGCAGTCCTGCACGAGATCGTCCGCGACCGAGCGATTCCTGACGAGCGCGCGGGCGTAGCGGCGCAGCGCCGGAATCAACGGTTCGATCAGGTGCACCATGTCATTCACGGCAAAACCTTTCGGCAGGCAACGACCCGGCCAGCTCGTCGGCCGGGTCGAAACGATCATCGGTGGCCCTGCGCGTATTAGGGGCCTTGCACCTGGACGACCTTGCCTGGCTTGCCCGCCGCGTTCTCGGCGATGACAAGATAGCGCTTCTCGCTCTTGACATCGCTCTGGACGAGCTGGCGGATCGGACCCGCCGCGTTGACAATGGCCGATCCCCCCGGATTGGTCATGAAGTTTGCCAGTGGCTGCAATTCGCCATGGCCGTCCGGGCTTGTCGAGAGAGCCAGGACATAGGGTTTCTTCGGCTCGAGATCGGTGACCGAGGCCTGGAGGACCTGGATGAGACCCTGGTCGAAGAGTGTAACGTTCGTCGGGGCCTTGTTGGCTGATCCTGCGCTGGCCAAGGTCAGGTGAGCGATCTGTCCGGCAACACCGAGCGGTTGAAGGTTGTCCGTGCCGGCGCCCTCCGGAACCGCGTTGGGAACATAGGTGATGGCTTGCGGTGCCTGGCCAATCGGAACGTTCGCGATGACCTTGTTGGTCAGTGTGTCGATCGCGGCCAACGCATCGGCGTTCTCCAGGCCAACATAGATGCGGGTGCCGTCACCCGACGGCCAGAGGCCGTGCGGCAGGTTGCCGACGGGGATCGTTGCGACCTGCTCGAAGGTGTCGGTTCGGAAGACCTTGACCTCGTTCAGGCCGCCGATGGTGACATAGGCAAACGAGCCGTTCTTGTTCACGGCAAGGTTGACGTGGTTGGTGATCGGGCCGGTATCGAGCGTCTTGAGCACGTTGAACGGCGGTTGGGCGTTGAACACCTGCGTCTTGCCCACGTCTTTCAAGGTGAACCAGACCTGCTTGCCGTCGGCTGTTGCGGCGATATCCGGGCAGAAGGGGCTCGCCTGCTTCACACGCGCCACGATCTGATGATCGGCAACGCTGATGACGTCGGTTTCCGGATTGAAGGATGAGCAGACATAGCCGTACTTGCCGTCCGGCGAAAAGATCTGCATGCCCGGGCCGTTCGGCGTCTTGATGCGGGTCTTTTCCTGGAAGGTGGTGCCGTCGAGAACCGCGACATAATCCTCGCCGCGGACGGTCACCCAAACTTCCTTGCCGTCCGGCGTGAAGAACGCCTCATGCGGTGACCGGCCGACATAGGTCGTGTGCTTCACCTTGTTCGTCGCCGTGTCGATGAACGTCACGGAATTGGAGCCGATCGAAACAACGGCCAGCGTCTTGTGATCGGGCGAGAAGCCCATGCCGTGGACCAGGACCTGCCCCTTGTACAACGGACTCAAGTTGCCTGGCAGCGGATCGCCGAGACGGATGACGCCGAGGAGCTTGTTGTCGGCTGGATCCGTCACCGACACGGTGTTGGAGAACTGTTCCGCCGCATAGACCCGGTCGTGATGGCTGACCGGAATATCGGGTGTCGATGCAAGACCGGGCGCCTGGCCAGCCGAGGCCGACGTACAAGCCAGGATCGTGCCCGCCAGGATCGCGCTGGCCAGCACGCCGGCGGAAAACAAACTGCGCTTCATTCTTCTTGCTCCTACTTGGTTTGGTTGGAGTGCGGCATGGATGAGTGACCGTGCTGAGCCGCGGCAGGTGGAACCTGCGTCGGCGCGGCCGTCTGCGCGGGCAGGGGCTGGCCGAGCGCAAGATGCATCGCGGCGATTTCCTGCTGCTGCTCGACGATGATTTCCTGGGCGATGCGCCGGAGTTGCTCGTTCTTCCCGTAGCGAAGCTCTGCGAGCGCCATGTCGATGGCGCCCTGATGGTGCGGGATCATCATCGCGGCAAAGTCGGCGTCGACGTCGCCTGTTGGCTTGACGTCCATTCCGGCCATCATCTTGTCCATGGCCGCGCTGTTCTCGGCGAGAAACGGCTGCTCCGCCGCGACGGCGGCATTCGCCGGCGCCGAGGCCTGTGCAGTGGGGTGATTAGACTGCGCCCATCCGCTGATCGAACTGACAGCAAACGCGAAGACGGCGGCAAGTGCAGGGGCACTTGCTCGCGGCAGGAATGCAGGAAACATGCGGTCCACTCCGTGTGCACAAAGGGCGTCATTAGGGTGGACGCGTGCGGAGAGGAGTTATTCCATGGGTCGCGCGAAGTATTTTTGGCGCCTGGTGTCAGTTACTTTGGGCGCACACGCTCGAAATCTCGAATAGCTGGATATTTCAATCCTGCCAAGCGTGTTTCTGAAACGGCACTTCGAGCGGCGGCTTGGTGATGCTGCCGGTGTAGTTCGTGATCGTCGAGGCGGCGACCGCGGCGATCACTTCCAGGAGGTGATCTTTGCCGAACCCGGCCGCGAGGAAGCGATGGACGTCCTCGTCGTCGAGACGTCCTCGCTTTTCGATCATCGTCTTCGCCAAGCCCGACAGTGCGGCGAATTTGCCGTCCTTCGGCAGACGGCCCTCCCGGACAGCCTGGACATCCACTGGATCGATGCCTTCCTTGAGAGCCAGAGTCGTATGGAACGCCACGGCCCAGCGGCAGCCGTTGGTCACCGCGTCGGTAAGCAGAATGATTTGCACCTGCGCTTCGGTGAAGCTGCCACCATGCACATTGTCGAACAGAGCGACGAGGCTATTGATCAGAGCTGGCGAGGTCGCCATCGCCGCGGCGATGTTCGGGATCATGCCGAATGCGGCCTGCAGCTGCTGCAGCGCCGGCTTCGCGCGTTCAGGGGCGGTTTCAATGGTGTGAAGGGGAAAGTCCGTCATGTGAGCTACTCTCTGATGAGCGATCTGTGGCTTATCTAGGGATGAAACTTTTGGCGGGTTCGCCAACAAAGCCTCGGTTCTCGCCAAACGAGTCGACGGCGTCGGTCGCTATGCCGAGTTTGGCGGCGATGCGCCGCGCCGTTTGCTCGCGCTGCGTCGTGATGGTCTGTGCTGATCGACGGACCTGTTCCAGGATCGGGGAGGGTGCCGTCTCGGGCGTGCCGCTGTCGAAGGGCGGTTCCGGCGCATAGGCCATATAAAGCTGGATCGCTTGCGCGACCTCATCGCCGCGCAGCTCGGCGGCGAGGCGCAAGGCGCCATCGATGCCGGCCGTAACGCCCGCGGCGAAGACCCAAGTGCCATCAACCACAACGCGCTCGTTGACGGGGATCGCGCCGAAATAGGGCAGTAAGTGAAACGACGCCCAGTGGGTCGTCGCGCGCCGCCCCTTGAGCAGACCCGCCGCGCCGCAGATCAGGGCGCCCGTGCACACCGAGAACATGCAGCAGGCGCCCGACGCCTGCTGCCGGATCCAGCCCAGCACTTCGGCGTCTTCCATCAAGGCCTCCTGGCCGAAGCCGCCCGGCACATGCAGAACATCCAGCTGATGCGCATCGGCCAGGGTCGCGTCAGGTGCAAGCCGCAATCCTTTCAGGTCGCGAACAGGCGCCGCGGTCTTGCCATAGAGGCGATAGGTCGAATTCGGGAGGCGCGACAGCACCTCGAACGGTCCTGTGAGGTCGATCTGATCGAGGTCCTCGAACAAGAGGGAGCCGATCTGCAGATGCTTGTCATGTGGGATCATGGCGATCTCCAGGTTCGACGTCAGTGGGTGGACAAGGCGATCCTAGCCGGGCATGGTTTGGCGGAAATGCCAAAGTCCCCACGTTTCTCGCCAAACTCGATTCGGGCTATCGAGGTGCTCACCTTCCCGGCGGTGCAACTGCTCGATGTCACGGGGCCGGTTCAGGTGTTCGCCTCCGCCAACGACCTCGTCGCCAACGCCGGAGGTGCGCCGCCCTACCGTGTCAAGCTCGTGGCGCAAGGAGATCGGGGCGTCGTCTCTTCGGCCGGAGTGACGCTGGCGGTGGGGCCGCTCAGCCGACGCAGCGAGCCGCTGGATACGTTGCTCGTCGCCGGCGGGCAGGGGGTGGAGGCCGCGGCGGCAAATCCGGCATTGGTCGATTGGCTGCAGCAGCGGGCGATGCAGGCACGCCGCGTCGCGTCTGTTTGTACCGGCGCGTTCCTGCTTGCCGCCGCAGGTCTATTGGACGGACGTCGCGCGGTGACGCACTGGAAGGATTGCGCGAGGCTGGCGCAACGCTTTCCCGCTGTGCGCGTCGAGCCCGATCCGATCTTCGTGTGCGACGGTCGGGTGTGGACCTCGGCGGGCGTGACTGCGGGAATCGATCTCGCCCTGGCGCTGGTGGAGCAGGACCTCGGCCGCTCCGTGGCGCTTGCCGTCGCTCGCTACATGGTCGTCTTCCTCAAACGTCCCGGCGGGCAGGCGCAGTTCAGCGCCGCTCTGGCCTTGCAGGCCGTGGATGACAAGTTCGGCGCGCTCCATGACTGGATCAACCGTCATCTCGGTGACGATCTTTCGCTTTCCGTCCTGGCCGATCGGGCGGGCATGAGTGAGCGCAGTTTCAGTCGACACTATGCGGAGGCAACTGGGCAGACGCCGGCTCGCGCGATCGAGCGGTTGAGGATAGAGGCGGCGCGGCGCCTGCTTTCGGACTCGCGCACGCCGATCAAGAGGGTCGCACAGCGTTGCGGCTTCGGCTCGGAAGAAACAATGCGCCGCGGCTTCCTGCGCCTGCTCGCCGTCACGCCGCAAGACTACCGATCTCGATTCACGTTTTGAGACCAAACGCGCGACGCCGCTCTCGCAGACGTCACGCGACGGTCTTCTTTTTCGACGGTTCTGTCAGCGACGGCCACGACGCGAGCGCGGCTTGGGCGACGGCCTCCAGCTCGCGCCGACTTGCGCCGTCGCGCGCCTGGATCGACATGCCCTGCTGGACCGTGACGTAGTATCGGGCGATCGCGCCGAGATCGGCGCTGGGCGCAATCTCGCCCGCGGCCACGCCCTGCTGCAGCCGCTGCTTCAAGCCTTCGACATTCTGCGCCCGCAACCGGATCAGTTCGCGCCGCGCAGTATCGGAGTGCTCGCCCGGATGCAGCGCCGATAGCACGATCAGGCAGCCCGGCGGCTTGTTGCGCCTGGTGAACACGCGCGCCGTCTCCATCAGGTAGCGTTGGACGGCCTCGTATGCAGTCTTCGCCTGCGTCACGCCATCCCAGATCTCCAGCCCCTGGGTTGCCCCGTAATGCTGCACGGCCTGTCGGAACAGATCCTCCTTGCTGCCGAATGCCGCATAGAGGCTGGGCGAGGCGATCCCCATGGCCGATGTGAGGTCGGTCATCGAGGCGCCCTCGTAGCCCTTGATCCAGAAAAGTTCCATGGCGCGCTCGAGTGCTGCGTCCTTGTCGAAGTTCCGGGGCCGGCCTCTCGGTGTCATCTGTGCGTCTCGATTTATGTGTCGATCAATAAATAATTACCTTGACCAAGAAGCGCAACCCACCAATTTATGTGCTGATCGACACATAAATCTTTAGGAAAGGAACACAGCATGAGTACGTTGCAGGGAAAGCGGGCGCTGGTGACCGGCGCCAGTCGCGGTATCGGCGCCGCCATCGCCCGGCGCCTGGCAGCCGAGGGCGCAGATGTGGCCATCACCTATCAGCACTCCGCCGGTCCGGCGAAGGCGATCGTCGGCGAGATCGAGAAGCTCGGCCGGCGAGGGCTCGCGATCCAGGCGGACAGCGCCGATCCTGATGCGGTCAAGGCCGCGGTGGATCAGGCGGCGAAGACGTTCGGTGGCCTTGATATCTTGGTCAACAATGCCGGCATCTTCCGCGGCGGGTCGCTCGAGGCGATGACGTTGGAAGACATCGATACAACCCTGGCTGTGAACGTGCGTGCCGCGGTGGTTGCCTCGCAAGCGGCGGCAAAACATATGAGCGAAGGGGGCCGCATCGTCTCGATCGGCAGCAATCTCGCGAGCCGTGTGCCCGACGCCGGCATGAGCCTCTATTCCATGAGCAAGGCGGCACTGATCGCCTGGACACAGGGTCTGGCGCGCGATCTCGGCAGCCGCGGCATCACCGCCAACGTCGTGCATCCGGGCTCGACCGATACCGACATGAATCCGGCACAAGGCGAGCAGGCGGCGGCCCAGCGCGCCCGTATGGCGATCCCGCGCTACGGCAAGGCCGGGGACGTCGCGGCGCTGGTAGCCTTTGTGGCGGGCCCCGAAGCAGGCTCCATCAACGGCGCGGGTCTGACGATCGACGGTGGCGCCAACGCATGATCGGAGCCAGCTGTTCGGGAGCGCGGGCGCTGCCGCTTGCGCTCTCGATCATCATTGCGTCGAGCGCCGTCGTGGTCGCCTCGGAGTTCATTGTCGTCGGCCTGCTGCCGGTCCTGAGCCGCGACTTCGGCGTCTCGATGACCAAGGCCGGCTTGCTCGTCGGCGCCTTTGCCTTTTCAGCGGCGGTGCTGGGGCCGCCGCTGACGCTTGCCACGGCGCAGGTTTCGACGCGCCGGATCCTGGTCGCCGTCCTGCTCCTGTTTGCGGCCAGCGATATCACAGCGCTGCTATGGCCCGGCTTCGGCGTTATGCTGGCGGTGCGGATCCTCCAGGGCGCCGCGCTCCCGGTGTCCATCAGCGTGGGTGCAGCAACAATCAGCCGACTGGCGCCGCCGGAGCGATACGGCCGATCCTTGGCGCTCGCCAACACAGGCTTTGCGATCGGTGTGGTCTTTGCTGTGCCGGCCGGCGTTGCGCTCTCGGAGAACGGCCTCTGGACGCCATCCTTCATCGCGCTGGCCGGCCTGGCGATCGCGGCCGCAGGACTGGTGGCTGTCGCATTTCCCAACGTGGCTGATGCGATCGCGGCGGACGAACCCGCTCCCCGTGCGGGGGCCGCGTCGCGCCTGTTGGTCAACTATCGCTTCATCCTGCATTTGGCATTGTCGGTGGCCGTGTTCGCCGCGACCTTCGCGGCCTACACCTATCTCACGGCCTGGCATGCCGAACGCGCCGGTCTTTCCAATGTGCGGATTGCGCTGGTGCTGGCGGGATTTGGCGCAACAGGGTTGCTCGGTATTGCAATGGCGGCCCGGATTGCGGACGGTGCGCCCCTCCTTGCCACTGCGATCGCGGTCGTCGTCGTGCCGCTCGCTGCGATCGGCCTTTCACTCGTCGAAGCAACGGAGGCACGCCTGCTGTTGCTCGCGGTCTGGGGTATCGCGCACACGGCATGCGTCACGTTGTGCCAGGTGCGTGTCACGCTCGCGGGGCGCGTCGCCCCGGGATTCGCCATGGCGATGAACATTTCGGCCGCCAATCTCGGTATCGCGCTCGGCGCGTTGGCCGGCGGATGGCTGGTGGCGCGATGGGGCGTGGACGCCATCGGTTGGGGGAGTTTGAGCCTCACGCCGTTCGTTCTCGGACTGGCCGCCGTGCTCGCATCAGGGAGATATCGCCGCCAGGACAATGTCGGTTGACGCGACGGTCAAGGCGAGTGACCAGGAGCGCCTTCGACGGCGAAGGTGTGATACTTGGCGAATTGTTCACCGACATGGCGCACTTGCACGTATGCCGGATCATTTCGCCAGGCCAGAAGAGCCTCCATGCTCGGATACATGTAGATGATGACGCGCTTGGGGGCTTCTCCGTCGACGGCAACGACCTTCGCGCCGGTCGCCGCCGAGCCCGCCGCCGCAATCAGGCGCCCGCCGTGCGCTTTGATGATCTCTCTCGCTTTCGGGAGATACTGCTTGGCGTACCCATCGGGGTCACTGACATCGATCTGACCGATCAAGTATGCCGGCGGCGTGGTTTGCCCGTGAAGGGCTTCGCTGCCGAGCGCGCCTGACGCGACACACGTGAGCATGGCGAGACCGATTTTGCTTCGAGGATTCATTTGCGTTCCCTTCCACGTTCAACCGAGGTTGGCGTAGCGCCGGAGGGTGCCATGCGTCCAATACATAAGCGCTCTGCTTTCTTATGCCGATTTGCTATAAGTCTGCATGGACCTGCGACACGCTCGTACTTTCGTTACGGTGGCCGAACTGGGCTCCGTTTCCAAGGCAGCGCTTCGACTGCGGATCGCCCAGCCTGCCTTGTCTCGGCAGATTATCGATCTTGAGCATGACCTCGGCTTGCGGCTCTTCGATCGCGTCGGACGGCGGCTTCTCCTGACGGGCGAAGGCGACCAATTGCTTGCGGGCTGTCGCGTCCTTCTCAATTTTGCCGGCGCCCTGACAGAGCAGGCTCAGCTACTTCGTCATGGCGATACGGGAGTCCTGAGGATCGCTGGCTCGCCGCAACACATCGAAAGCGTCCTGTCACAGTTCTTGCATCGCTACGCGGAGCGCTATCCGAAGGTCCAGGTGAAGATAAGCGAGGGAACGGGAAGCGAAATATTGACGATGCTCGAACGTGGAGAAATCCACCTCGGCCAGAATTTGCTTCACGCCGTCAAGCTCGACGAGCGCCATTTCGGCAGCCTGCCGCTCGGCTCGGTGGAACTGTTGGCGGTTTGCCACCCCTCGATGCCGCTTGGTCGCCGTCGCACCATCGAGGTTGGCCGTCTCGCTGACTTTCCGTTGCTGCTGATGGACAGTGGATTCGGATTTCGCCGTGCTTTCGACGCGGCCAGCCGCATGGCGGGACTGAAGCCGACAATCGTGTTTGAAAGTCGAAACCCGCACACTTTGTTGGCCCTTGCCGAGGCGGGACACGGCGTAGCGATCGTTCCCTCGCAACTACAGTGTCACCGCTATCAATTGAAGGCCGTCAGCCTTACGTACAAAGGCAGCCTCTTGAGAGAGCCCTTGACGATTTCCTGGGACAAGAGACGTCCATTGCCCCGCTTCGCGACAGACTATTGTGGAATGCTGGCAGCTTACATGCGCGAGATCTTGCCGATAACGCGTCCCGACCGAACCGCCCGGCACAAGCGTGACAGCGCATCAGGCGCGACTGCATCTCATCGATAGTTCTCAAGGCATTCTGATTGATCACGCCAGTTCCAATTCCGCCTCGATCTCCACCGGGCGAGACTTCGGCACCGACGCGTTCGAAGGGGCCGGCGACGGAGCCGTCAGGATTGATGGGCACATGCCCCGAAACCGCCGCCTGCTTCGTGGTGGGCCCTGATTTCGCAACAGAGCCAGTGCAGACGGGGACGTCAACGCGGGCGGTGCTCGGTGCCAACGCCTGCCGTAATGAACAGGGCGGTGGCGTGGCTGGCGATATCCGCGGTGTGCCAGACGCCGCGCGGGTTGACCGCGTAGTCGCCCGCGCGCAGCGTGACTTTCTGTGGTCCGTCCGGCAATTCCTGGATCACCGTGATCTCGCCTTCGGTGCAGACCACGACCTCGTCACCCGCTGGGTGCCGCTCCCAGGCTGTCCAGTTCTCCTTGAAGCTGTACATCGAGACGAGCCGTCCTTCGTTGCCGTCGGCGGCGTTGCGGTCGACATAGGGAGCGTACCAGTCCATGCCGGTGAACTCGGGCTGCGGCACGGCCTTGGCGCCGAGACCGAGGTGGAGTGGGAAACGCTCCAACGAGAGTTGTTTCGTCATGGCGTGACCTCAGTGGGTATCCGTTGTTGCGGGTTGGCATCCTCGGCTTTCAGGAAGTCCGTGATCCGGTCCGGGAAGGGCTGGATGCCGTTCTTTTGTAGCAGCAGCGCGACCTGGCCGCGATGGCCCGCGGCGTGCGTCGCGACGTGCAGGAGCATCTCGCCGCGCGTCAGGCGTGCGGGCTCGCCGTTGGAGAAGGCGAAGGCGATCGCCTCGTCCACTTCTTCCGGCCTGAGGGCATCGGCGTAGTTGGCATACCAGTCCGCGGTCGCGCGGGCCTTGTCGGCCAGAGCGTCGAGCGACGGAAGCTCGGCCGAGCGCGGCGCTTGATAGTTGTGAGGGCGCGCCTCGAGGTTATGGCGGAAGATCTCGTCGACGGCCTGGATGTGGTCGAGCAGCCGCACGACCAGGACCCGTTCGTCTGCGGGCAGGCGCTCGAAATTGTCGGCGAGGACCGCATTCAGGCCGTTGGTCGCCCAGCGCTTCTGGTGAATCATGGTGCGATAGGGGAGGGTGGTGAGCATGGCAGTGCCTTTCATTTTTGCGAGAAAGAGGGTGTTGCCTGATGTGAATTTTGCGAGTGATCGCTCACATTGTCTACTCGCATTGACTCGTCGCGGAAAACCCGCGTTGTGGCCGCGATCTCGGGCGGCGACAGGTGCCATCGGCGCATAACCGCTCGCGTTCTGGACACAATGCGAGCGATAGCTCATATTCAGATATGGCTGCCCGCAGGCCGATCACGACTCCCAGGAAGCAAGCATCGCAGGAGCGATCGCGCGTAACCGTCGATGCCCTGGTCGAAGCGACAGCCCGCCTTCTGGTCCGGGATGGTTTTGATAAGGCGAGCACCAACAGGATCGCCCAGGAAGCGGGTGTGAGTGTCGGTTCGCTCTATCAATATTACCCCAGCAAGGAGGCGCTTGTTGCCGCCGTCATAGATCGCCACAACCGCGAGCTGATGCAGGTCGTCCGTGCGGCGCTAGCGGAGGTGGCCGCGCTGCCGATCGAAAAAGCGGTGCGCAAACTCGTCGTCACGGCGATCGACGCGCATCGCCTCGATCCGAAGCTGCATCGCGTCCTTGCCGAGCAGATTCCGCGGACGGGACGGCTCGAGAAGGTGGCGGCGTTCAATCGCGACTATTTTATCCTCTTCAGGGATTTTCTCGAGAGTCACAGAGACGAACTTCGCGCTGTCGACTTGGAGCTCGCGGCGTTCGTGTGTGTGACCTCGATCGAGGCGCTCACCCATACGGCGGTCTTGCATCGTTCCGAGATGCTGTCGGACGAAATGGCCGAAACGCTCGTCGACGAGGCCACGAGGTTGCTGGCAGGTTATTTGATGCCGCGCGAAGGCGGCCGTACGCGACAACTGCGACGCTATTCATAACTTCATGACTGGAACGATCAAGATGGGGACTGCACGTCGGGTTTCCAGGCGAGCGCTGAACGATGCCGCTGGCTCGTTCGACGTCACGGTCCTGGAAGCGACGGAACCTTCTCGTGTGGTGCTCTTCTCGGTCGGCGGCGGCGGGGACCCGGAGCGCCATCTTCCGCTCCTGACGTCGTTGGCCGATCAGGGCTGCACGGTCGCCGCGCCGCACTTCGCGCGGATGGTGTCACCGGTGCCGACGCAGGACGATCTGGTGTTGCGGGTGCGCCGGCTGCGGCTTGCCCTCGATCATGTCATGCGCCCAGGGATGAGCGCGGCCGGCGTTGGGCATTCCATTGGATCGACCATGCTCCTCGTTCTCGCTGGCGCCGAGGCATGGACACGCGCGGCGCAACGTGTGGTCGTTGCGCCAGACCCGCGGTTGGACAGGCTGGCGCTTCTCGCACCGGCGACAGACTTCTTCCGGGCGCCAGGCGCGCTGAACGGCGTGAGCGTGCCTGTCTGCGCCTGGGCAGGCACAAAGGACGAGATGACGCCGCCGGCGCAGGCGGCATTCCTGAAGGAGGAGATTGGCGCGCGGTTGCCGGTCGAGGTGCACCTCGTCGAAGGCGCCGGCCATTTCTCCTTTATGAATGCTCCGCCGCCGCAAACCGTCGAGCCTCTGCCGGATCGAGACGTCTTCCTCGCTCGCCTGGGAGACCAGGTCTGCCGCTTCGTCACAGATCAGGATCGGGCCTAACTCACCAATCGACGACAGTGTTCGACCAACGCCAGAAGATCATCCTCGGTGTTGTAGTAATGAGGTGAGGCGCGCAGTACGGTCGGCAGGGCTCGTGCCGTCGCATCGAGCAAGGTGCTCGAGGCCCTGGAGGTGCTGACGTTGATCCTGGCGTCCGCCAGAGACGCTTTCACGGCATCCGCTTGATGGCCGTCGATCGAGAACGAAACAATAGCCGAAGGCCGCAGCCCGAGATCGTGCACCCGCACACCCGGCAAGCGACGCAATTCCGTACGCAGAGTGTTGCCGAGCTCCAGACAACGGGCCTCGATCTCGTCCAATCCCAGTGCAAGGGCGTAATCAACGGCAACGCCCAGTCCCAGGCGCGCGGCGTAGTTGTTCTCCCAGCTCTCGAAGCGTCGCGCGTCGGGACGCAACTCATAGCGGTCGGGCGCGACCCAGGGCGCTGCGAAGTGATCGATCATGGGCGGATGCAGCTTTGCGAGCATCGCTTGCCGGACATAGAGGAAGCCCGTCCCGCGCGGCCCTCGCAGGAACTTGCGGCCGGTGGCCGAAAGCATGTCGCAGCCCAAACGATCGACATCGACCGGCATTTGTCCGACGGCCTGACAGGCATCGAGCAGGTAGGGGATGCCGTGCTTGCGGGCGATCTTCCCAACCTCCGCCGCCGGGTTGACCAGCCCGCCGTTGGTCGGGATCCAGGTGATCGCGATCAGCCGAACTCGATCGTCGATCATCTTCTCCAACGCACCGGGATCGAGTGCGCCGGTTTCATCGTCCGGTACGACGTCGATTTTTACGCTGTGCGTTTTCGCGACCTGCAGGAAAGCAACGTAGTTGGCGGCGTACTCCGCTCGCGCGGTCAGGATGCGGTCGCCCGGCTGGAAGGCGAAGGAATAGAACGCCATCTGCCAGGCAATGGTGGCATTCTCGGCGAGCGCGATCTCCTTCGCGTCGGCGCCGACGAGCCGCGCGACACTCGCGTAGACCGCATCCAGTTTCTGCTGCGCTTCGGCCGCCGTCTCATAGCCGCCGATTTCGCTTTCGCGCTTCAGATAGGCGGTCATTGCCTCCAGCACGGGCTTCGGCATGAGCGCCGCGCCCGCATTGTTGAGATGTATGCGATGTTCAATGCCTGGCGTGTCAGCACGGACCCTCGCAAGATCAATCATCCGACACCTTTCCGATCCGACCAGTCAGCTGAATACAATCCGCCAGCTTGCCGCGCTACTTTGGAGTTCACACGCTTCGCCGGCTCGGCGATGCTCGCCGAGCCTCTCGAGGAGTTGGGCCGCGAGTGAGGAGAGTCATGGATTATCGAAACGCCTTCGATATGACGGGTGCCGTCGCCGTCGTCACAGGAGGGTCGCGCGGAATTGGCTTCGAAGCTGCCGTCGCGCTTGGTCAATGTGGGGCTAAGGTCGTCATTGCGAGCCGGGATCAAAGTTCGTTGGACGCGGCCGTCAGGCGTTTGGCCGAGTCCGGGGTTGAAGCGACCTACACTGTGCTGGATGTGACCGACTCATCTGCCGTCAACAAGGCTGCTGATGCGATCGTGGCTCAACACGGCCAGGCGGACGTCCTCGTCAACAGCGCCGGCATCGCGCGGCTCAATTCGGCATTGGAAACATCCGACGACGAATGGCGCGCGGTCGTGGACATCAACTTGAACGGTTTGTTCTGGTGCTGCCGGGCGTTCGGGCGTCACATGGTCGCCCGCGGCAAGGGCAGCATCGTCAATATCGGCTCGATGTCGGGCTTGATCATCAATCGCCCGCAGACAGCGGCATCCTACATGGCGAGCAAGGGAGCCGTGCATATGCTCACGAAGGCTCTGGCCACGGAGTGGGCGAAAAGCGGTGTGCGTGTAAATGCCCTTGCGCCAGGCTATGTGGCGACGGACATGACCTTGAAAATGCGAGAACGACCGGAACTGTTCAACACCTGGCTCGATATGACTCCGATGGGCCGTATCGGCGAACCGGCGGAGGCCGCCGCCGCGGTCGTCTACCTGGCTTCCGGAGCTTCGACCTACGTCACGGGAACCATTTTGTCGGTGGACGGCGGCTATACTGCTTGGTGAGCCGAGCCCTCCCAGGTTGAGGGCGCCAGTGCCTCACGGTGTCGCGGCACGAGCGCATTCCGATTTAATATCGTAAGACGACATATAGTACGAGAGAGGATTCCACCGACCGACGGGAGTGTCCCATGCAACCCCGGATCGACACCAATCTCGGAATCGAAGGCGAACCCGACGCCTGGGTCCATTCTGCCTGCATTCTGTGCTCCAACGGATGCGGTCTCGACATCGCCGTGAAAGACGGTCGCATCGTTGGCGTCCGTGGCGCTGTCGATCATCCGGTCAGTTTCGGTCATCTGGGGCCGAAGGGCGAGCACGGCTGGGTTGCCAACAATTCGAAACGTCGCGGTACGACTCCCATGATCCGACGGACGAAGGGCGCTCCGCTGCAGCCGGCGAGCTGGGCGGAAGCAATGGATTTCTTCACGGAAAGATTCAACGCCGCCTGGCAGCAGGGGCACGAGAACCTGGCTTGCTACAATTCCGGGCAGCTCACGATCGAGGAGTTTTACACGCTTGGAAAGCTTTGGCGGGGCGGGCTGCAATCCTCCAACATAGATGGCAACACACGCTTGTGCACCGCGACGTCAGCGACCGGGCTGATGGCCAATTTTGGCGTGGACGGTCCCGTCGCCTCCTATGTCGACGTGGATCAAGCCGACCTGCTGTGCCTCTACGGTCACAACGTTGCCGAGGCGCAGACCGTCCTTTGGGAGCGCATGCTGGCGGCAAAGAAGGAACGCGGCGGTCGGATCATCGTTGCCGATCCGCGCCGAACGCCGACCGTGCGACAAGGGGCTGACCTGCATCTTCAGTTGCGGGCCGGGACAAATGTCGCGCTCATGAACGGGATCATCCACCTGCTGATTGCGCGTGGTTGGGCGGACCGCAAGTTCATCGCAAGATACACGGTCGGGTTCGAGTCGCTCGACGCGGTGACCCGCGAGTATCCGCTCGAGCGGGTTGCCGAGATCTGCGGCATTCCCCGGCGCGATCTCGAAACGGCGGCAGAGTGGATCGGCACCACGCCGCACATGGTGTCGACTGTTCTGCAGGGCTTCTACCAGAGCGTCGAGGCCACGGCGTCATCTTCGCTGGTGAACACGGTGCACTTGCTTACGGGGGCAATCGGCAAACCTGGAGCAGGACCGTTGCTGATGGCAGGGCAGCCAGCGGCGATGTGCAACCGGGAGGCGGGGGCAGGCGGTTCCTATCCCGGCTACCGCAATCCCCATAGTGAAGTTCAAATGCGCGACCTGTGCGAGTGCTGGAATCTCGACTTCGACAAATTCCATCCGGAGGTGCCGAAAGACATCCTGCTCATGATGGAGGCCGCCGAGCGCGGCGAGATCGAGTTCATGTGGGTGATCGGCACGAACCCGCTCGTCAGCCTGCCCGATCAGAACCGCACCGAGCGCATCCTGCGCCGGCTTTTCCTCGTGGTGCAGGATCCGTTCGTGGATGCCGAGACGGTGGACCTGGCCGACATCTACTTCCCGGCCGCGATGTGGGGAGAGAAGACGGGCTGCGTCACCAATGCGGACCGCAGCGTCAATCTTCTGCTGAAGGCCGTCGATCCTCCGGGGGAGGCCCGGAGCGATTTGGACATCTTCGTCGAGGTTGCGGGGCGGCTGGGCTTCAAGGATCGGGACGGCACGCCGCTGATTCCCTTCAAGAAGTCCGAGGATGCATTCGAGGAATGGCGCAAGATATCCAAAGGTCGGCCGTGCGACTACTCGGGGATGACCTATGACTTGATCCTGCAGATGGGCGCGGTCCGCTGGCCGTGCAACGAGCAGCACCCGCGCGGCTGCGAACGCCTGTACGAGGATCGCAAGTTCTTCACCGGCATCGACGAATGCGAAAGCTACGGTGCCGATTTCCTGACCGGCAACAAGAACACCCGCGGCGACTATGAGCGGATCGATCCCAAGGGCAAGGCGTTCTTGAGACCAGTGCATTGGCGGCGACAGCCGAATCCGCCCTCTGACGAGTACCCGTTCGTGCTCAACACTGGACGAGTGGTCTATCATTTTCATACCCGCACGAAGACAGGCCGGTCTGCTGCCCTGAATGAGCGAGCACCGCATCCTTACGTCGAGATACACCCCGACGATGCCGCTCGCCTGGAGATCGGGCTCGGTGACCTGGTTGAGATCACATCACCGAACGGCCGATGGGAAGGGGTAGCGATGGTGGTCGATACGGTCCGGCCTGGTGAAGTCTTCGTTCCGTTCCACTACGGTCACGGCTCGCAATCAGCCAATCAGCACACCTGGTATGCCCGGGATCCGATCAGCCATCAGCCGCAGCTCAAGTCGTCGCCGGTTTCCGTTCGGCGACTGAGCTTTGGGCAACCCGAGCCGTGGCTGCTGGCGCGACGCGCAGAACTCGATGGAACATCGATCGAGCCATACGCCGCGCGGGAATTCGGCGGTACCGTCAATCGAGAGGTTCGTCGATAACGCATCGAACCGATACCTGGAAAATTGCAATGGCAAGGGTGTTCAAAGTCGGCGATCACGTGAGCTGGAACTCCGAAGCGGGCCGGGTCAGCGGCCGGATCGTGCGCGTACATACGAGCGACGTGAATTACAAAGGCTACGTGCATCACGCGAGCCAGGATGACCCGCAATATGAGATCAAAAGCGACAAGACCGATCACGTCGCTTTGCACAAGGGGCGCGTGTTGCGGCAGCTTCGCAGCTGACCGTCATATTGGCGAACCGGCCGAAGTCACCTCAGGTTGATGGTGCTAACGCCTCTCGATTCCGGGCACCAGGTAAGTGGCCAGATGGGCGTCGAGGGCGTCGATCGTCGCCGGGTCGGTCGATGCCGAGTGGAAGCCAATGAAGCCATCGGGTCGCACGAGGAGGGCGCCGCCCTTGGGAAGGCCGGCCTCGGCCGCATCGAAGCGAGCCGCTGAAGCATCGACGATCGAGACGTGTTGGCCCCAACGCGCGTGAAGCCGGTCCAAACGCGGCCTATCACCGAATACGAGGAGATGATGGCCGGTGCCGCTCAGGCGATGACAGCTGGGAAAGCGCTGTCCCGACAATGGGCCGTCACCAGGCATCCCGGCCTGACCGACGAGCGGGCTCCCAGCGTATGAAACGTCGAGCATCGAGCGTCGGCGGGCAACGATCAGGTTCTGCGCAGGATCTGTCGCCGGAAGGGTCGGCGTCGCTCCGCCTTCGCACATGGCAACAAGATCCATCACAAGGGTATGGATCTGATCGGACGCGTTCAGCACCTGGTGGTCGGCATGCCCACGCTCGATCGCATAGCTGTCGAGAAGCGATGGCTTGGCAGCGCCCTTTACCACCAGGGCGAGTTTCCAGGCGATGTCCGCTGCGTCCATAAATGCCGAGTTGATTCCTTCGCCCCCGAGCGGACTCGAGAGGTGGGCGGCGTCGCCCAGCAGAAACCGCCGTCCATCACTCAGCGTCCTGACGGTGCGCTTGTGCATCTTGAAGTATGAAGTCCACCGAAGGTCGTTTAACTCGACGTCAACGCCGGTCCGGGCATTCAACAAACGGCCCACGTCACCAGCGGTCGGCAACTCGGTTCGTTCGTCGCCTTCGTCCCGATTGACGAAGATCAACCAGCGATCATCCGGGAGCGGCGAAAACAACCCGAAGCCCGACTGTCCCACAATGACGCGCCCGCATTCGGGCGGGGCGGGAAGGCCGAGCTTCACATCGGCGACGATGTAGCGACCGCCGTAGGTTTCGCCGTCCAAATGCTCCTGCATCGAATGGCGGGTCACGCTATGGCCGCCACCCGCACCCAGCACATAGGCCGCCGAGACCACTTCCGTTTGGCCATCTCTGGTAAGCGTCACGTGCAGACCGGCTGCATCGTCCTCGATCGATGTCACTTCGGTGCCGAATTCGATCTCGAGGCCAAGGCCCTGCAAATGCTCGCGCAGGATCGTCTCGGTGCGCCACTGCGGAAGGCTGCACTGGAATTCGTACTTGCATCCGATCCCGGCAAGGTCGGCATGGCCGATCTCCCGCAGGCCTGGCCCCAGAAGCTGAATGTGCTTGATCGGCACGCCTGCGCGCAGGAACGGTTCGATCAGGCCGGCGCGATCAAGGATCTCCAGCACCGCAGGTTGGAGGGCAGTACCGCGCGTCTCGTGATGTGGCGCGGGCCTGCGCTCCACGATACGCGGCGTGACGCCATGGCGGAGGAGTTCGCAGGCTGCGAACGATCCGGCAGGGCCGGACCCCACGATCAGGACAGGCGCGAAAGAGGTGGGTTTGTCCATTTGGTTTCGCCCCCGTGATAGTGCTCAAGCCGAGGCTCCCGGCTAGCAAGACCGCTTAAAGGGGGTTGTTCGACGAAGCAACATAGGTCGTGGCTTGCGGTCCGCTTCTTGACGCTTTTTTCTTTATGTCTAGACTTTATCCGAACATCCGCGGCGGCGCTGATACTGATGATCGCTTAAGATAGTGTCCGGCGTGGGTGAGTAATCGAACAAATTGGGGGGGCAGCACATGACCAAAGAAACGACATCGGCTTGGACTCGGCGATCCATGTTGAGGTCTGGCCTTGCCGGCGCCGCGACGGCAGGCATTTTGCTCGATGGTCGGCGTGATGCTTTTGCCGACGACACATTGGCCGAGGTGAAGAAGCGCGGCGAACTCGTGATCGCCACCGAGATGCAATTCGCGCCCTTCGACATGTCCGACAACGGCACCTACAAGGGCCTCGATCGCGATCTGATCGATGCGGTAGGCAAGGCGCTCGGCGTCAAGGTCAAGTATCTCGATCTGCCCTGGACCAGCATCCTGCCCGGGCTCGAGGCAAAGAAATTCGATCTGTGCGTCGCGCCCGTCACCATCACCAAGGAGCGCATGAAGCGCTACCTCTTCACGGTGCCGATCGCCGATGCCACCGCGGCGCTGCTGAAGCGCGCCAAGGACGCCAGCATCAAGAAGCCGGAAGACATTGCGGGCAAGACGGTCGGCGGCCAGAAGGGGACGGCGCAGCTCGCGCAATTGAAGGCGTTCGCCGCCAAATTGCCCAAACCGGTCGAGATCAAGGAGTATGTCGACAACAACCAGTCCTACGCCGATCTCGCGGCGGGACGCATCGATGCCTCGGTGAATTCCTTCCCCAATCTCGCCTATGCCGCGGCCCAGCGCTCCGACACCTTCGCAGTCGTCACGCCGCCGTTCGGCCAGCCGACTTATTTCTCCTGGGTCGGTCGCATGAGCGACAAGACGCTGATCGATGCGATCAACGTAGCCATCATCAAGACCGAGAGCGACGGGACGATGGAGAAGATCCAGAAGCAATGGCTGGGGCAAACCATGAGCTTGCCCAAGACGGTCCCCGAGCCGACGATCTGACGCAAGAGCCCGGGCTGCCGTCCGGCCGCCCTTTCTTTGTGTCATGCCGTTGCAGGCCTTCTTCAACTCGTTCGGCTATTTCGCCCAGGCCGCTGGCGTAACGGTCGCGGTTTCGCTGGCGGGCATCGCGATTGGGTTCATCATCGGCATTGCGGTCTGCATCGCCCGTGTCTCCGGCGGCAGGTGGCTGGGTGGCCTCGGCGCTGTCTATGTCAGCGTGTTCCGCGGCGTGCCTCTGCTGGTGCAGCTCCTGTTCATCTACTACTTCCTGGCCGAGCTCGGTCTCGACGTGCCGGCACTGGTCGCAGCGGTGGGCGGCCTGGCGTTGGCCTCGGCTGCCTACCAAGCGGAGATCCTGCGCGGCGCTCTCAATGCCGTGCCGCGCGGACAAGAGGAGGCGGCGATCGCCTTCGGCTTCAGCCCCCTCGATACCTGGTGGCGCATTCTCCTGCCGCAGGCCTTGCGCATCTCCGTGCCGCCGCTCATCAACGAGTTCATCCTGTTGCTGAAAGCCTCGTCGCTCGTGTCAGTGGTCGGCATCGCCGAGCTGACGCGAGTGAGCATGAACGTTGCGTCCTCCACTTACCGACCGCTCGAGGCCTATGTCGGCGGCGGCCTGTTCTATCTGGTGATCAACCTCGGCCTCGCCGCGCTGGGCAATCTTGCCGAGCGGCGCCTGGCCGCCGGGTCGGGTCCATGAGCTTCGACGTTCTCTGGCGCTATGCGCCGTCGCTGATCAGCGGCTTTGGCGTCACCATCCTGTGCTGGAGCATTGGCTCAGGACTTGGCCTCGTGCTGGGCGCCGCGATCGCGCTTGGCCGTCGCGCGCCCCTGTCGCCGCTGCGGTGGTTGCTGCGCGCCTATGTCGAGCTCATCCGTGGCACGCCCTTCCTGATGCAATTGTTCCTGCTCTACGCGGCTGGACCGTCGATCGGCCTGCGCCTCAGCGCCACGGCGGCGGGTGTGATCGGCCTCGGCATCTATTCGTCGGCCTATTTCGCGGAAATCTTCCGCGCCGGCTTCGCGGCCGTTCCCAAGGGGCAGATCGATGCGGCGGTCAGCATCGGCATGGCGCCGTTGGATATCCTTTGGCGCATCACGCTGCCGGGCGCTCTCGTCGCCGTGGTGCCGCCGATCGTCAACACGCTTATCGTGATGTCGAAGGAGACGGTCGTGCTTTCGATCATCACCGTCCCGGAATTGATGTATCAGATGCAGACCATGGCCGCCGAGACCTTCACTGCCTTCGATGCGATTTTCGCCATGGCGGTGTTCTACTGGCTGCTCGTCGAGGTGGTCTCGCGCCTGGGCCGACGGCTGGAGCGAAGCGTGACTGCGTTCATGAGGCATTCGGCGGGGCCGGCATGAGCGCGCCAATGATCGACATCCGGGGCGTCACCAAGACGTTCGGCACCATCCAGGTGTTGAACGGCGTCGATCTCACCGTCGGCAATCAGGAAGTCGTCTGCCTGATCGGCCCCAGCGGCTCGGGCAAGAGCACCTTGCTGCGTTGCGTAAACTTTCTCGAAAGCTATGACTCCGGTGAGATCCGCATCGAGGGCAAGCTCATCGGTTATCGCGATGGCGAGGCCGGCGCGCGCCGGCCGATGGCGGCGCGGCAATTGCGCGAAATGCGTCGCGAGATCGGCATGGTGTTCCAGCATTTCAATCTGTGGCCGCACATGAGCGCGCTGGATAATGTCGCCGAGCCGCTGCGGCGCGTGCGCAGACTTGACGGTGCGCAGGCGTCGTCGCGGGCTCGGGAAACGCTCGCGCACGTCGGCCTTGCGGATAAAGCGGACGCCTATCCCTCGAACCTGTCGGGCGGCCAGCAGCAGCGGGTGGCAATTGCGCGGGCACTTGCGATGCAGCCGCGCCTGATGCTGTTCGACGAGCCGACCTCGGCGCTCGATCCCGAGCTTGTCGGTGAAGTCCTGGAAGTGATGCGCAGCCTCGCCGCCGAAGGCATGACGATGCTGATCGTGACGCATGAGATGGGCTTCGCCGCCCACGTTGCCGACCGCATCGCTTTCATCGATGGTGGCCGGATCATCGACCACGGCGCGCCGCGCCATGTCCTTCACGACAGCGCCGAGCCGCGCGTGCGCCAGTTCCTGCAGACATATCACGACAGGAACAGCTTCTGACGGGTCGCTTATCTCGGCGTCGTCCGCCGCCGCGGCCACATCGTCATCGACTGCTCGACAATTCTCCGTAACTGCGACCGCGGTGCGCCGTCCCGCGCCTTGAGGGCAAGACCGTAGAGGAGGGCGGTCACCATACCGGTGAGTGCGTCGATGTCGGCATCGTCAGCCAACTCGCCGGCGTTCTTTCCGGCCGCAATGCGGGCGCGTACAGCATCTTCCGCCAAGCGTCTGCGATCGATAAGCGCCTGGGAGAGGTCGGCGGAGTCGAGCGCGCAGTTCGTGGCGCCCAGTACCGCGAGGCAGCCCTTCGGATTTTTGGGGTTGGTAAAGGATTTCATGGCGCCGAGCAGGAGCCGCCGCATCGAGCATTCGGCCGTCGGCTCTTCCGTAAGCGCCTGCTGCGCGAAGCAACCAGGGCCTTGCTCGTAGCGTTCGACGGCCTCCAGAAACAGCTGCTTCTTGCTGCCGAAGGCGCCATAGAGGGCCGGCGGCGTGATCCGCATGGCTCTCGTCAGATCGCTTATGGACGTCGCCTCATAGCCTCTGTCCCAGAACAGTCGCATGGCGGATTCGAGGGCCTCGTCGCGATCGAACTCGCGCGGCCGGCCACGAGATCTGGTCGGTGCTATCATACGTTTCATAGCGATCGATATATAATTCGTCTTGACCGTTACGCGCAATCTTTGATATTTCGTATCGATCACTATGTAATTGTTGACAGCCAGGCCGCGACGCATCGACGGGATGTCGTGCGCGACCGGTTGCGAACCAAGGAGGGCGCGATGCAAGCCAGAGTGGACAGCAAGCGGTTCGGCCCCTGGGCTCTTATCACCGGCGCGTCATCCGGTATCGGCCGCGAATTTGCACACCAGATCGCCGCCTCGAAAATCAACGTTGTGCTGGTTGCCCGGCGGCAAGCGCTGCTCGAGACCCTCGGCAGCGAGCTCTCACGGAAATTCGGGGTGCAGCATCGTGTCATTGTCAGTGATCTCTCGAAGGAAGGTTTCGTCGACGAATTGGCGAATGCGACGGCCGATCTCGATATCGGGCTCGTCATCTCCAATGCGGGCAGTGCAAATCCGGGACGGTTCACGAACAAGGATCGCGAAGAGCTCGGCATGACGCTGCGATTGAGCGCGCTCGCGCATGCCGAGCTTGCCCTCCATTTCGGTCGCAAGCTCACCAAGCGCGGATCCGGCGGCCTGTTGTTCGTAGGGGCGATGGGCGCCGATACGGGGGCGCCTTTCATGGCGCATGACGGCGGCGCCAAGGCCTACGTCCAGAGCCTGGGCTTGGCGCTTCATGAAGAGTTCAAGCCGAAGGGCGTCTATGTGACCGTGCTTCCGCCGGGCCCCACCGCGACGCCGACGCTCGCGAAGTTCGGCTTCGATCCGAAGACCATGCCGATGAAGCCCCTGGATGCCGCACAGGTGGCCAGCGAAGGGCTGAGAGGGCTCTCGACCAACCGTCCGATTGTCATTCCAGGGCGCATGAACCGGATCATGCGCGCGCTTCTGCCATCGTCCCTGACACGGTCGATGTTGGCGAAGATGTTCGAGAAGATGCCCGCGATCTCGAAACCATCGCCCCAATAGCGATCGAGTCCGGTCTGCCAGGTCAGCCGCCGGCCACTCCCTGTGTGTTGACGTAAAGCGAATAGAGGCCCCGCCCGGTTGCCATGAAAAGCCGGTTGCGCTTGGGGCCGCCGAAGCAAAGATTGGCCGGACGCTCGGGGAGCGATATCAGTCCGATGCGCTTGCCCTGGGGCGAGAGGACCAGCACGCCATCGACGCCTTCCTGGGCAGCGCCATAGGCGGTCCAGATATTGCCGTCGACGTCGCAGCGGATGCCGTCCGGTGCTTCGCCTGCTTCGCAATTGAAGAAGATGCGTCCATTGGCGAGCTTTGCGCCGTTGTCGACCACGTCGTAGGCACGGATGCTGACCGGCTTCGAGAACGAGTCGACGATGTACATGATCTTCTCGTCGGGCGAGAAGCAGAGGCCGTTGGGCGCGGCGACGTCCGATGCGGCAACCGTGAGGCGTCCGGACTTCGGCTCAAGGCGGTAGACGTTGTTGGGCAGTTCGGATTTGGCCTTGTTGCCGGAATAATGGCCGGCGATCCCGAACGGCGGATCGGTGAACCAGACCGAGTCGTCGCTGGCGACCACGACGTCGTTCGGCGAGTTCAACAGCTTGCCGTCGAACTTGTCGGCAAGCACCGTGATCGTCCCGTCATGCTCGGTACGGGTCACCCGGCGGCCGTGTTCCGCAGTGATCAGCCGTCCCTGCCGGTCGCGGGTGTTGCCGTTGGCATAGTTGGCCGGCTTGCGGAAGATGCTGATGGCGCCGGTTTCCTCTTCCCACTTGAGGATCCGGTTGTTCGGGATGTCGCTCCATAGGAGGTAGCGGCCGTCGCCGAACCAGACCGTGCCCTCGGTGTAGCGGGTGTCACCTTGATAGAGACGCTCGACCGCGGCGAAGAAGACGATGTATTTGCTGAAGGCTGGATCGAGTGCGCGGACCGATGAATCTGGATAGCGTTCGCTCGGCCGCCAGTCGGCACGAGCTCGGCTCGCGGCCGCGCTCAACAGGAAGGCGCCTGCACCCGCGATGACCTGTCGTTTCGAAAGCCCCATGGATTTCTCTCCCGTCGCGATGCCCGCGTCCTGCTCTTCCGGCGGCGCGTTGCTGATTTGCACGATGCGTGTCGATATCTTAGCCAACCGCGTAATTCTGTCATCGCAAAATGTAGAATCCCAATCGGTCTGATTGGGTTGTCGAGACGATCCGCACGAAGTCAGGAGTCTGGAAATGAATCCGCAGCTCTCGCGTTTCTTGGATCACAAAATCATCGTGGCACTGATCGGCGCCTGCTCTCATCAAGCGTTGGCACGGGCTGCTACCGATCTGCGATCGGCTGGCGCTCGATGATCATCACGTCACAAAATGCAAATGCCGTAGGTTGCACCTCGGGGCCATGGAAGATTTGGTCGCTGTCCGACGGATACGTCGACATGCCCGCTGATCTCCTCAAGGCGCCGGATGATGGAATGCACAAGATGCCCCGATCCATTCGAGAGGCATCGTTACTTCGATTGTCGGTCAACTGCTTCCTGTGTGACCGCCCGGGGATCGACAGAGTTTTGATTGATTGTGGAGCGGGAGGAAGCTGGGACCCATCCATGGGCCACCTCGGAGAGGCCATGGACGAGGCAAGCATTGACCCGTCATCGGTCACGGTCGTTGCTCTCACCCATACTCATCTGGATCACGTTAACGGCCTTCTCGCACCGGACGGTCGCGAGATGTTTGCAAACCTGACCAAGATCCTGATCGCCAAGGATGCTGTGAAGAGCTTCCTCGATAAGTCGGAACTGGAGCGATTTCGGCATCTTCTGGCCCCGATCACGAGCGGCGACCGCTTGGCCGATCATCTGCTCGCTGTCGCCATACCGGGACACGCTCCAGGTCACATGGGTTACCGCCTTGATACTGGCGATGACAGTATTCTGTTCTGTGGGGACGTGATCCACGTTCCTGCCGCCCAGTTCGCCCAGCCGGAGTTGACGTGGGACTATGACGATAGCCAGGCCGTGGCGAGAGCTACCCGGATCAAACTGCTACAAGACGCTGCAGGCGCACGCACCTGGCTGGCCGGTGCTCATTTGGGCAGGCCGGGAATCGGTAAAGTCGTCGAAGAAGGGCAAGGATATTCCTTTGTGCCGGTTGCGTGATCTGGACCTCTAACAGCGCTGGGCGGTTTGGAGCGTCGAGGCCGTCCCGTCCGATTTGACGTGACAAAATCTCGCAATGCGATACGTCGAACTTCGACCAAGGTCGCATTGACTACACAACGTATGAGACCGCTACTGGAGTGGCGCAAATTTGACCAGCCCATGCAAGGGTGAGGGCTGGCGCTGGGTGAATTTTCGTTACGCGATTCGAGCAGCAGACTCGGATGCATTTGCAGGAGGAAATGACAATGACGCAGCGTGTCCATTCCAACGCCTTGTCCCGGCGTGGGCTGTTGCAGGCGAGCACGGCACTGGCCGGCGCATCGCTGGCCACCCCCTTCCTGGCGCTTCCGGCGCTGGCGGAGGATCATCCAGCGATCGGCACCTATCCGGCCGGGTCGAGCGGCTCGTCGGTCTTTGTTGGCATTACTTGCCCACGCACCGGCACCTACGCCGTCCAGGGCGAGGACGAGATCAAGGGCTGCGAGCTCGCGATCGAGCACATCAACAGCGGCCATCCTCTGATCAAGGCGATCTCGCCCAAGACCACCAAAGGCGTGCTGGGCAAGGAAGTGAAGTACGGCATCGCCGACGACGGCGCCAAACCCAACAGTGCGGTGCAGAACATTTCGCGCTTCATCACCGAGAACAAGGCGGTGGTGTTCACCGGCGGCACGTCGAGCGCCGTGGCTGTGGCTCTGAACAAGCTTGCCCAGCGCGAGAAGGTGCTGTTCATGACGAGCATCTCCGGGTCGAACGACACGACCGGCAAGGATTGTGTGCGCTACGGCTTCCGCGAGTGCTTCTACGGGCAGACCGCAGCGGCGGGCGTCGGCCCGGTCCTGTTGAAGGCGTTCGGCAAGGGCAAGAAGGCGGCGTATCTCACACCCGACTACACGTACGGGCACACCGTGCAGAAGTCGATGGAGGAGTACCTCAACAAGAACGGCGGCTGGACAACGGCGACCAACCAGGTGGCACCGCTCGGTGCGCCGGACTACAGCTCCTACCTGCTGAACATCGCCAACTCGGGCGCCGACTTCCTGCTCAACATCAACTGGGGCCACGATGCCGTGCTCTCGACCCAGCAGGCCAAGCAGTTCGGCGTTCTGGGCAAGCAGAAGCTGGTGATTCCTTACCAGACTCCGTTCCTGGCGCGCGAGGTCGGCGCCGAGCTGACCGAAGGCGTCTATGCGGCAACGGATTTCTGGTGGACGCTCGAGGACAAGTATCCGCTGGCCAAGATGTTCGTCGAGGCGTTCGACAAGAAATACGGCTACAAGCCGGAGTGGGGCGCCAACGCCTGCTACCTGCAGTTCGCGTTCTGGGCCAACGCGGTGGAGACCGCTGGCACCTTCTAT
Organism: Alphaproteobacteria bacterium; assembly: GCA_017308235.1. Taxonomy (GTDB): domain Bacteria; phylum Pseudomonadota; class Alphaproteobacteria; order Reyranellales; family Reyranellaceae; genus Reyranella. The sequence goes on from JAFKFL010000016.1 coordinate 81,146, forward strand.
CCTCCGTCGGTCATCAAGGTGCTCGAATCAGGCGCCAAGCTGCAGTCGACGGTCGGCGAGGTGCACTTCCGGCCAGAAGACCATCAGCTCGTCCGCCCCGTGGTCATCGTTCGCGGCAAGAAGCCGGCCGACATGAAGAACAAAGAGGATTTCTGGGAAGTCCTCGAGGTTCTGCCCGGTGAGCCGCTGATGCAGAAGCCGGATGCCTTCGGCTGTAAGCTCGGCGAAACGACCTGACGTTCTCCGGAGCGTTCTTGTCAGCACGCGGGACCGACGGCGGAGTCGACGGTGTTTACCTGGGCTAACTTCGTCTCGCAGATGTTCAACGGTCTGGCGCTGGGAGCGTTGCTTGCGCTCATCAGCTCCGGACTGACGATCATCTATGGGACACTCGGCGTCCTGAACCTCGCGCACGGCGCGATGTTCATGCTGGGCGGCTATGCCGGCTACGTCGCGTTCGAGGCGACTGGCTCCTATATCGTCGCCGTCGCCGCGGGCACGCTGTTCCTGCTGGTGGTCGGCATCGTCATGGAACGGGTGGTCATCCGCCACTTCTACGGCCGCCCGCACGAGGACCAGCTCCTGGTCACGTTCGGCCTCGGCATCGTGTTCGTCGAAGTCGTCCGCTTCTTCTTCTCAAGCCTGACCAAGACCGTGCCGGCGCCGCCTATGATGTCGGGCATCACGTCGCTCGGCTTCATGTTCTATCCGACCTATCGCCTGGCCGTCGTCGGCATCGTGGCGGTGGCGCTGATCGTGCTCTACATCGTGCTCTACCGCACCAAGCTCGGCATGATCGTTCGCGCCGGGATCGAAGATTCGCTGATGGTCGATTCACTCGGCATCGACGTCTACAAGGTGTTCATGGTCGTGTTCGGCATTGGCGCGATGGCGGCGGGTTTTGCCGGTATCGTGAACGCGCCGGTGGTGTCGCTCACGCCCGACGTCGGCGAAGCGATCCTGGTGCAGACCTTCGTGGTGGTCGTCATCGGCGGCGTTGGCTCTTTCCCTGGTGCGGTGCTGGGCGGCCTGATCGCGGGCGAGATCATCAGCATCACCTCGATGATCGACCCGGGCTATGCCTATGTCATGCTTTTCGCCGCGATGACCCTCGTATTGCTGCTGCGACCGCACGGCCTGCTCGGTGTGCGGGGCCGCGAATGAACGTTGGCCTCTGATGTACAAGCAACATCGTTCCCTGGTCGAGTTGCTGACGGCGATCGGTCTGATCGCAGCGCCGTTTATTCTGCCTTATCTCAATTTCGCGCCCAACACGGTGAACCGCGTCCTGGTGTGGGGCCTGTTCGGCATCGGCTTCGATATCCTGTTCGGCTATACCGGCCTGCTGTCGTTCGGCCAATCGGCCCTCTACGGTACCGGCGGCTTCGTTGCCGCCTATCTGCTTACCCAGGCGGGCTTCCCGCATGTTGTGCTCGCCCTGGTCATCGGCATGGTTGCCGCCGCCGTCGTCGGCTATCTGGTCGGACTGATCGCGCTTCGACGCACCGGCATCTACTTCGCGATGATCACCGTCGCCATCGCCGAGGTCTTCTATTTCGTCGAGTTCAATCCGCTGTCCGAGTGGACGGGTGGCGAGAACGGCCTGCCGGGCGTGCCGACGCCGACCATCGACCTCGGTTTCTTCAAGCATCATTTCACGACCGGTTGGTCGCTTTATCCGTTCCTCGCCTTCATCTACTTCATCGGCATCGTGATCGCGTTGCGTATCGTGCGCTCGCCGGTCGGCGCCATCCTGACCGCGATCCGGGAGAACCCGCTGCGGGCCGCGGCCGTCGGCCACAATATCCATGGCTACAAGCTCACGGCGTTCGTCATTGCCGCGGCCTATGCCGGTTTGGCCGGCGGCCTGCTCGGAGTGCTCCAGGCCTTCATGCCGCCGGAAGCTTTCACCTTCGATACGTCCGGCCAGCTCGTGATGCAGACCGCCATCGGCGGCCGCGGTACGCTGTTCGGTCCGCTGGTCGGCGCCGCGGTCTGGCTCTACCTGCAGGATTTCCTCCAAGCGACGCTGGGGCTCGGCGCGGCCTGGAAGCTGGTGCTGGGCCTGGTGTTCGTGCTGCTGGTCTGCTTCCTGCGCCAAGGCATCATCGGCGGCCTGAAAGATCTCTACCGGTTGATTTTCCACCGGGGTGGAGCGGAGATGGAGGCTCCCGAGGAGTCGGTGCCTGCTGCAGCCATGTCGGTCGGCGCCGCAGCGACGCCACTGCCGGTTCATCATCGCGTGGCCGAGCCGGCGGCAGGCCCGATCCTCAAGGCGAACGGCGTCAGCAAACGCTACGGCGGCCTGCTTGCCAACAGCGACATCGACTTCACGGTCGAGCAGGGCGAGCTGCGCGGCATCATCGGGCCCAACGGCGCCGGCAAGACGACGTTCTTCAAGATGCTGACCTGCGAGGTCGAGCCCACCTCGGGCAAGATCGAGTTCGCCGGCCGCGACATCACTGGCATGAACGTCACCGACGTCTGTCAGCTCGGCCTCACCAAGAGCTACCAGGTGAACCAGCTTTTCACGAAGCTGACGGTGCGCGAAAACCTGCAGATCGGCGCTCTTGCCGACTTGCGCGGCAAGTTCCGGCTCGATCTCTTCCGCAATCCCGCGCGCATTCCGGGGCTTGGCGACCAGATCGAACATACGCTCGAGCTCGTGAACCTGAAGCACCGCGCCGACACGCCGGTGGCGCAGCTTGCCTATGGCGAGAAACGGCGGCTCGAGATCGGGCTCGCGCTGGCGACATCGCCCAGCCTTCTGCTGCTCGACGAGCCATTGGCCGGCATGAGCCCGCAGGAGCGTGTGGAGACGGTGAAGCTCCTGAAGTCGATCCGGCAGGGCCGCACCATGATCGTGATCGACCACGACATGGACGCGCTGTTCGAGCTCGCCGAGCGTGTGACCGTGCTGCAGGAAGGCCGCGTGCTGACCGAAGGCACGCCGGACGAGATCAAAGGCAATCCCGCCGTGCGCGAGGCCTATCTTGGAGGCGTGCTCGAATGAGCCTGCTCGAAGTCCAGGGCCTGAATTCCTACTACGGAGATTCACATATTCTGTTCGACGTCGGCATGCGCGTCGAAAAGAACGAGGTCGTGGCGCTGCTCGGCCGAAACGGCGCCGGCAAGAGCACGACGCTCAAGAGCCTGATGGGCGTGGTGACGCCGCGCACAGGCAAGGTCGTGTTCAACGGCAGCAACATTGCGGGCCGCAAGAGCCATTCCATCGCCCAGGCGGGCATGCAGCTGGTGCACGAGGAGCGCCGCATCTTCGGGAGCCTGAACGTCGAGGAGAACCTTGTCCTCGCCGGCCACACGGCGCCCAAACGCTGGCCACTCGACCGTATCTGGCAGATGTTCCCGCGCCTGAAGGAGCGGCGGACGAGCCGGGGTACGGATCTTTCCGGCGGCGAGCAGCAGATGCTGGCGATTGCGCGCGCCCTGATCCGCGATCCCAAGATTGTCCTCCTCGACGAGCCGTTCGAGGGCCTGGCGCCGGTGATCGTGCACGACCTGATGAAGGCCTGCCGCGACCTCGCGGCGGCCGGGCAGACGATCGTGATCGTCGAGCAGAATCTCGCCGCCGTGCTGGCGCTTGCGCAGCGCGTCTACGTCCTGAACAACGGCCATGTGGCCCACGAGGGCCCGGCGGCCGAACTGAAGGCCAACCCGGATATCCTGCACCGGTACCTGGGCGTGTAGGCGGCCGCGAAGCCCGCGGTGGACTTCGACCGGGGACCACCCATCTACAAGCCATGGCCGTCCTCATCCTGCCTTTTCTCGATGCGCTTGCACGCGATCTTGTGCAGCCGAAGGACGGACCCATCGTCGATTTCAGCCAGCCGAGAGGTGAGGCAGCGCTGGTGCCGGCAGACTCGGTCTCGTGGCGGATCTTCAAAAATCCGGTCGCGCTGTTCGTAGGCGGCGTGGCGGCGGTGATCCTAGAGCTTGCCGATCCGGCGGTGCGCACCGGTGTCTGGGAACATTCCTCCTTCCGCCGGGATCCCGTACAGCGTTTGCGCCGCACCGGTCTCGCCGCCATGGTCACTGTCTATGGCGCCACGAGCGAGGCGAGGGCGATGATTACCCGTGTCGCACGCCTGCATGACACGATTGCCGGCTGCACACCTGCCGGCGAGAACTATCGAGCCAACGACGTCGGCCTGCTCACCTGGGTGCAGGCGACGGCAGGCTTCGGCTTTGCCCAGGCCTATTGCCGCCATGTTCATCCGCTCCCGCCGCGAGAGCTTGACCAACTTTTTGAGGAGGGGCTGACGGCGGCGCGGCTTTATGGCGCCGTTGAGGCGCCTGCTTCGCAAGCGGAGCTGGATCGGTTGTTCGAGTCCAGACGCAACAGGCTCGAAGCCTCGCCGATCGTGTTCGAGTTCCTCACGATCCTGAACGCAGCGCCGATCCTCCCGCTGTTTCTCCGGCCGATGCAGCGGCTCCTGATTCGAGCCGCCGTAGATCTCGTGCCCGACTGGGTCCGCGATCGGTTAGGCCTGACAGCAGCCTTTGGCTTGCGATCCTGGCAACGCCCGCTGGTACGGATCATCGGCATGCTGGCTGATCGGGTGATGCTGCGTTCCAGCCCTGCCGTACAATCTTGCGTCCGGTTGGGCTTGCCCGCGGACCATCTTTATCGAGGGAGTTGAGCAAAGTGACGACCAAACCTGCCGTCATCTACGGCATCAAGAACTGCGACACGATGAAGAAGGCCCGGGCATGGCTCGACGCCAAGGGCGTCGCTTACACCTTCCACGACTACAAAGCGCAGGGCGTCGACCGCGGGCGCCTCGAGGGGTGGGCCGAGCGTGTGGGTTGGGAGGCGCTCCTCAATCGCGCCGGCACCACCTTCCGCAAGCTGCCCGAGGCCGACAAAGAAGGCCTTAGCCAGAAGAAGGCTGTCGCCCTGATGCTGGCCCAGCCATCGATGATCAAGCGTCCGGTACTGGAGGCCGGCGGCCAGCTCCTGGTGGGGTTCAAGCCCGCCACCTATGAGGAGATCCTACAGTAAATTAGCGATTTGAATCAGCGTATTGAAACAATCACTTGACGTAACGAATCAAAATAGTGAAGGTAATTAAGAATCGACTGCGTCCGTGGTCGCAAGAAAATATCGCCAGCGGCCCATCGGCCGCCTCTCCCCTCGAGGTTCTGGCCATGAAGACCAAGGTTTTTTCGCTGCTTCTCGTTCCTCTCGCGCTTTCCGTGTCGGCTTGCGGCGACACTTGGGGCCAACGTGCTGTCACCGGCGGTGCGATCGGCACCGGTGCGGGCCTGGCAATCGGCGCGATTGCCGGCTGGCCGTTGCTGGCACCGGCCCTGGCAGGCGCCGCCGTGGGTGCCGGCATCGGTGCGGTCACCACGCCGGGCGCCACCAAGTAGCTGACCGTTAAGCTGGTTTAGCCCAGCAGCAGCCTCAGTTTACGGTCGAAGACGCGGAGCACGTCTTCGAGGCTGTCACCGTGGGCCAGCTTGCGTGGCCCGTTGTAGACCATGTAGCCGCCATTGGGCCCGGTACCTTGGACCTTGGCGATAGCGAACAGAGGCTGCTCGGCGGTATGGCGAAAAATCGAGAAGATGGCCATGCCGGGCCGGAAGTCGATGGCGTAGTCGCGCCATTCGCCCGAGGCCACGCGCATGCTGTAGAGATTCAGGAGCCGGGAGAGTTCCCGGCGATCGAAGGAGACAATGCGGCGACGCGCCTTCTGATCGGCGAGGCGGTAAAGATTGGTCATGCAGTCAGCGAGCGGGCCATGCTGTTGACCGAATTGTTGCAGAAGGTTTCCCAAGGGTAAAGTCACCGATCCCCAGCTTGCCGCATCGCATGGTTTGCCAAAGGTTCGGGCGGCGGCTATGAACCCGCTGAAGCTGTTGATTTTCCGCAATAATCGGGAGTCCCGCGTGTCCGATCAGGCCGCTTTTCAGGAAATCGACGATGCCGTCCGGCAGGACGATCTGAAAGCCTGGTGGAAACGCTATGGAACTTGGATTGTCGCGGGCGTCGTCGTTTTGGTGGTTGCCGTCGCCGGATGGATAGGCTGGCAGCGGTACCAAACGGCTCAACGCGCCACGAGCGGCGTGGCCTATTCATCGGCGCTTGCCCTGATTGGCAAGGACAATGCCGGCGCGCGCACCGCACTCGACAAGGTGGCTGCGACGGCCGTTGAACCGTACCGCTCTTTCGCGATGCTTACCGCCGCACAATTGCGCGACAAGCCGGAAGAACAGGTTGCGGCACTGCTTGAGGTGGCGCCCAAGCTCCCGGGCGAACTCTCTGAACTCGCCCAGGTGATCGCGGCCTATCGCGGCGCCGACACGCCAAAAGCGGATGAGGTCACCGCCGCGCTGGCGCCCATCTCGGGGGTCGACCATGCATTCCATGCCAGCATCCTCGAGGTGCAGGCGCTCCAGGCCGTGCGCAAGGGAGACGTGAAACGGTCGCGCGAGCTTTGGAACGATATCATCAAGGATCCGGCAGCGCCGCCAGGCGCAGCGCAGCGGGCACAGGCGATGCTCAACCTTTCCGACGAGCAGGGGACGAAATAGGCCGATGTCGACTGTGCTGCGCTTTTGCAATCCTCGCGTCGTTCTCGCCGCTGCTCTTTTGTCCACCTCGCTCGCTGGCTGCAGCCTTTTCGACAAGAAGGGGCCGCCGCTGCCGGGTGAGCGCATCGCGGTGTTCAACGAACGACGCGACGTCGAGCCGGACAACGAGATGGCGAACGTACCGGTCGTGTTGCCGGCACCTGTCGTGAACGATGCCTGGCCGCAATCGGGCGGCTTCGCCGATTACGCGATGCAGCATCTCGATGTCGCCGCGCAGCCGCAGGTCGCCTGGACTGCCGATATAGGCGCCGGCTCGTCGAGCAGCCGAATCCTGACCACGCCGCCGGTGATCGCCGAAGGCAAGGTGTTCGTGAAGGATGCGCAGAGCACCGTTTCGGCCTTTCGCGCCGACACGGGTGAGCGGCTGTGGAGTGTGACGCTGAAGCCTGAAGAGGCACGTGACGAAGGCGAGTTCGGCGGCGGCCTCACCTGGTATGGCGGTCGCCTGTTCGTCACCACGGGCTTCTCCGGCGTGTTCGCGCTCGATCCCAACAGCGGCAACGAGATCTGGCGCTCGAAGGAGAGCGCGCCGGTGCGCGGTGCACCGCTTGCGTTCGCCGACCGTGTCTTCGCCATCACCCTCGACGGCAAACTTCATGCCTTAGCCGCAGTCGACGGCGCCGATCTCTGGTCGTTCACCAGCCTGCAGGAGGTCTCGGGCTACGTCGACGGGACGAGCCCCGCCGGCTATGGCGATTACATCGTGGCGCCCTTCAGGTCAGGCGAACTCGTCGCGTTCCATCCTGCCAACAACCGCTCGATCTGGAACGAATCGCTCGTTGGCCGGAACGTGGAAGCGCGCGCCTTCGGTAATCTCGCCGATATCCGCGGCCGGCCGGTGATCGACCGCGGCCAGGTGTTTGCCATGGGCTCGGCCGGCCAGATCACCGCCATCGATCTCGCCAGCGGCCAACGCCGCTGGGAGCGTAATTTTGGCGGCAACCAGACGCCGTGGGTCGCCGGCCGGTTCCTGTTCGCGATCACCAGCAACAACGACGTGGTCGCCCTCGAGCGCAGCAGCGGCAAGGTTAAGTGGTCGACGCCACTCTCGCAGTATTTCGACGAGAAGCGCCAGAAGCCGATCCTGTGGGGGGGGCCGGTGCTGGCCGGCGATCGCTTGCTGATCACCGGCATGACGGGCGATCTTTTGGTGCTGTCGCCCTACACCGGCGACGTGACGGGCAAGGTCAGCCTCGGCGCGCCGACACGCCTTGCCCCGGTGATCGCCAATCGGACGATCTATGTCTTGACCGATTCGGGCAGGCTCATTGCGCTTCGCTGAGCACGATCGCCGTCTCGACCGGGGAGGACCCCGGGTCGCCATCGTGGGGCGGCCCAATGTCGGCAAATCGACGTTGTTCAATCGCCTGGTCGGTCGTCGCCGCGCCATCGTCGACGACACGCCCGGCGTGACGCGCGACGTGCGCGAATCGCCGGCACAACTTGGTGATCTCGCCTTCACTCTTCTCGATACCGCCGGCTGGGAAACGACCGGTGGGGAGGCCCTTGAAGCGCGCATGCGCCGCTTCACCGAGCGTACCGTCGACACGGCCGAAGTCGTGCTGTTCCTGATCGACGCGCGTGCCGGCATCTTGCCGCTCGACGAAGCCTTCGCGAGCTGGTTGCGCAAGCGAGCCGCCAAGGTGGTCCTGGTCGCCAACAAATGCGAAGGCCGGGCAGGGCAACAGGGGCTGGCCGAAGCGCACGGCCTGGGCCTCGGCGAACCCATTCCCTTTTCCGCCGAGCATGGCGAGGGGCTGAGCGATCTGCACGATGCGCTCGCCAAACATATCGAACCGATGCCCGACGAGGATGAGGAAGAAGGAGCTGAGGGCGAAAAGGAGGGTGAAGACGTCAGCGACGCGGAGCTTGCCAAGCGCCCGCTGCTGCTTGCCATCGTGGGGCGACCCAATGTCGGCAAGTCGACGCTCCTCAATCGCCTGATCGGCGAGGAGCGGGTGCTTACGGGACCGGAGGCCGGCATTACGCGCGATGCGATCCGTGTCGAATGGCAGTGGAAGGACAGGGCGGTGCGGCTGGTCGATACCGCCGGCATGCGTCGACGCAGCCGCATCGAAGCTAAGCTCGAGGCCGCGTCCGTCGCCGATACGCTCGACTCCATTCGCTTGGCCGACGTGGCGGTGGTCGTCATCGACGCCGTCAACATGGCCGAGAAGCAAGATCTCGCCGTCGCAGGTTGGGTCATCGAGGAGGGGCGGGCGCTGGTGATCGCGGTCAACAAGACCGACCTCCTGGCCGAGGACCGCGGCGAGGCGACCAAGGCCTGGCGCAAACTGCGTGATCGGCTCGAAGCCTCGTTCGCCCAGGTGAAGGACGTGCCGATCGTTGGACTCTCTGCGTTGAACGGCCGCGGCGTGGAGAGGCTGATGCCGGCCGTGTTCGAGACCTACAAGGTCTGGAACAAGCGCGTGCCGACGCCGAAGCTGAACCGCTGGCTGCGCGAGATGGAGACGCTGCATCCGCCGCCGCTGGCCCACGGCCGACGCATCCGGCTGCGCTTCATGACCCAGATCAAGATCCGGCCACCGACCTTCGTGCTGTCGGTGAGCCAGCCCGAGGAGCTGGGCGACGACTATCTGCGGTTCCTGATCAACCGCCTGCGTGACGATTTCGGTCTGCCGGGCGTGCCGATCCGGCTCGCCATGCGCAAACCGAAGAATCCCTACGCGAGCCGGGCAAGGAAGCGGCAGTAGCGCAATCGATGCCCATATAGGCAAGATGCCGGCTGCGCCCATGTCCGAGCTTTTTGCCTCTCTTGCCCCCACGCCGCTGGCCGAGCGCCTGCGGCCCAAGACCCTTGGTGATATCCTGGGGCAGGACCATCTGCTCGGTCCCGAAGGCCCCCTGGGCCGCATGCTGGCGGCGCGAAAGCTATCGTCGCTGATCCTTTGGGGCCCTCCGGGGTGCGGCAAAACCACCATCGCGCGCCTGCTGGCCTCGGCGACCGATCTTCATTTCGAGCCCCTGTCGGCCGTCTTCTCCGGCGTTGCCGATCTCCGCAAGGTTTTCGAGGCGTCCCGCCAGCGGCGCCGGGACGGCAAGGGCACACTCCTGTTTGTCGACGAGATCCATCGCTTCAATCGCGCCCAGCAGGATGGCTTCCTGCCTTATGTCGAGGACGGTACAGTCACGCTGGTCGGCGCCACGACCGAGAATCCCTCCTTCGAGCTCAATGCCGCGCTGCTTTCGCGCTGCCAGGTCCTGGTCCTGCGCCGGCTCGACGATGCCGCCCTGGCGACGCTGCTCGCGCGCGCCGAAGCAGCCCTCGGCCGCAAGCTGCCGATCGACGAATCAGGGCGCCAGGCGCTGTTCGCCATGGCGGACGGCGACGGCCGCTATCTGATCACCCTTGCCGAACAGCTCGCCGCGTTGAAGGACAAAGGTCCCGTGCCGCCCGAGCGGTTGGCGACGCTCCTGCAAAAGCGTGCTCCGCTCTACGACAAGGCCCAGGAGGCGCACTACAATCTGATCAGTGCGCTGCACAAGTCGCTGCGCGGCTCCGACGTCGATGCAGCGCTCTACTGGTTCGCGCGCATGCTCGATGGCGGCGAGGATCCCAAATACATCGCCCGCCGGCTGGTGCGCTTTGCCGTCGAGGACATCGGCATGGCCGATCCCAACGCGCTTACCCAGACGCTGGCCGCCTGGGATACTTACGACCGGCTGGGCTCACCCGAAGGCGAGCTCGCGATTGCGCAGGCGGTGATCTATCTCGGCACCGCGCCCAAGTCGAACTCGGGCTATGTCGCGTTCAGCGGCGCCAAACGCGCAGCGAAGGAGCATGGGTCGCTAACGCCACCGATGCACATCCTCAATGCGCCGACGCGCCTCATGAAGGACATCGGCTACGGCAAGGGTTACCAGTACGACCACAACGCCGACGATGGCTTCTCGGGCCAGAACTATTTCCCTGACGGCATGGCGCGCGAGGAATTCTACCAGCCGGTCGAACGCGGGTTCGAGCGCGAGATCCTGAAGCGCCTGGAGTACTGGAAGAGGCTGCGGGAGAAGAAGCGCTGAAGGCCTCAGCTCCGCGGCTGGACCATGGCCTGTACGACGCGGCGGTCGCGGCCGTAGATGTCGTCGCGGAACGTGACCACACCGTCTGAATTGGCCGTCACAGTGCGATAGGTGACGTAGAGCCTGACCGGCTCGGGGAAGGAGTAGCTCAGCTGCTGGCCGCCATCGATCGCGGCGCGCACCCTGTCCTTGTCGAAGCCGCCCCGGCCGCCGAACACTTTTTCCACGAAATCGAGCGGGTTCTGCAGGCGAATGCAGCCGTGGCTGAAGTTGCGGCTACCCTCGGTGAACAGCCAGCGCGTCGCCGTGTCGTGCATATAGATCCCGTACTTGTTCGAGAACGGGAAGAAGATGTAGCCCAGCGCATTGCCGGCGCCGGGATCCTGGCGCAGTCGGTAGGGGAAGGCCCTCGGATCGACCGAGCTCCAGTCGACCGTGTCCGGATCGATCTCGCTGCCATCGTCATTCCAGCTTTCGAAGATCCTGAAGCCGCTGGCTGCGAGCGAATGGGGGTCGCGGCGCAGCATCGGCAGGTATTCCTCGCCGGCGATCGACTGCGGCACGGTCCAGTAGGGATTGGTCTGGAAGCCATACATCGTGGAGGCGATCTCGGGCGTCGGATTCTTCGGCGTACCCACGATCACTAGGCTCTGGAACACGACCTCGCCGCCGTTGACGAAAACCATCGAGTAGTCGCCGGCGTTCACCAGCACATAGCGGTTGCCAAGGTTCGCCGGCAGCCAGCGGCGGCGCTCCAGGTTGGCGATTACCTGGTCGATCCGATCGTCCAGGGTCGTGTTGAGGGATCGCGTGGTCATCGCGCCAATCACGCCGTCGACCGTCAACCCCTTCGTTGTCTGGTACTCCTTGACCACAGCAACCAGAGGATCGTCATAGAGTTCGGCGACGGCGCCCGGCGATGGGACCGTCAATCCGAGCTCGGCAAGGCGCTTGCGCAGGATGGGTATGCGCACATCGATCATGCCTGGCTTCAACGCCTCGCCGTCAGGCAGGCGGGTGAAGGTGGTGGTGGCCCTTTGCTGGCGCAGCGTGGCCAGCGTTTTCTGGAGAGCGGGATAATCGCCTTTTGGCGGCAGTGCGGCGAGCCAAGCTGCAAAATCGCTGGCCTCGGCGGCGTTCTTCAGGAGTTCGGTGCGGTCGAGCTTGCGCTGCTGGATATCGATGTCCCGATCGATGCTGTTGGCGCGCACGCGCCCGGTGGAAACGTCGCTGGCGTAGGCGACGAAAGCGTCCGTCAGGAGCTGCTCCGCCTTGTCCTTGTCCGCATCGGGTGCAACGGCTCGCTCCAGATCGGCAAGCCGATACCATTCGGGCTTCAGGCCGTGCTCATCGGCAATTCGGATGGCGCTCAGCAGAGCCTGCGCGCGGGCCTCGGCAATGGGTGATCCTGTCCACAACCGGTCGATGGCATAGGAAGGAGATGCCGCCAGGATGGGGGCCAGCAAGGCCAACAAGCCGATGAAAAAAGACGCGCGCCTCACAACCCTTTTATACCTGCCGACCGGCGGGCCGTCCATCGAGGCGCGAAGCCTTCAAGGGCCAGAAATTCAAGCAAATCCGCGGTTGCGCGTTGCTTCAATGCAACAGTCCCGCCGCCCGCTCGGGCGCCCAGCGTGACACAGTGATGACGCGCCCACGCCTGGTATTCGGGCTCACTGAAGGTGAGGCCGGCCGCAGGAACGAAATGCCGCCCGTCGTCCTCGATGAAGTTGCGGCAGCCCGACCAGTTCTCGGCATCTTTGATGTCGAACACGTCGCCGACCGACTCCCAGCCATGGTGGGCGCTGCTGTAGATCTTCACCTTGATGCGGCGATTACCTGCTGCGCGCATGCGTTCGGCGTATTCGATGGCAAGCGGCGCGGGCGTGTAATCGTCGCGGCCCGCCAGCATGAAATAGATCGGCCGGTCGTGCGTGGTCGGATCACGATGCTGCGTTGTGGCGCCGGGACAGATGGCGACATGCAGATCGAACAGGTGCGGGAAGCCATTACGCCAGCGCTGGCGGACGGCAATCGCGGTGGAGAGGGTGGCGCCGCCGCCCTTGGAGACGCCCATCACGCCGATGCGCGCCGGATCGATTCGATGATCGGCGCGCAGCAGGGCAAGTGCTGCGAGAGCGTCGCCTTCCATTTGCGCCGCGGAGACGAGCGTCTGATCAGCGACTGTCCGCCGCACGCCTCGACCGGTGAAGCTGTCGACGATCAGCGCCGCCGTGCCGGCCTCGTTCAGCGCCCGGGCATAATGATGCTCGCGATGGCGCTGGACGCCGGCGCTGCTGGTGAGGATCACCATGCACGGGAACGGCGGCTCGCTCGTCGAGGGCAGGTGCAGTGTCGCCGTTACCCGGGCCGGCTTGCAGCCCGTCGGATGGTCGAAGGTCAGTGTGTCGAAGGCCACCGATTCCATGGACCATGTTTAGCTTGTCGCTTAGGTTGCGCGCCATGAGCAACAGCCCTGCCCGCAGCGCCTTGCCGGCTGGCCCCCGTGGCCAGATCCAGATGCGCTCGGTCTCGGCTGACGAAGCTGGATTGCGATTGGACCGCTGGTTTCAGCGGCATTTTCCTGATCTTAGCCACAGTGCACTGCAGAAGCTGTTGCGCACCGGCCAGGTTCGGATCGACGGCAAGCGTGCGGAAGGGAAGGATCGGATCGAGCCCGGCCAGACCGTGCGTCTGCCTCCCGGAGTCACCGCCGCGCCGCCGCCACAACCCAAAAACCGTCCACAGGTCTCCGATCGCGACGCCGCCGAGATTCAGCGCCTGGTGATCCATCGCGACGCCGAGGTGATCGCGCTCAACAAGCCTCCGGGTCTCGCGGTCCAGGGCGGCAGCGGCACCGAACGACATGTCGACGGTATGCTCGACGCCTTGCGCTTCGGCTATGAGGAGCGCCCGCGGCTGGTCCATCGGCTGGACAAGGATACGTCTGGCCTGTTGCTGGTGGCGCGCACAGGGCAGGCGGCGAAGCGGCTCGCCGAGTCGTTCCGCGACCGCGAGACCGAGAAGCTCTATTGGGCGGTCGTTGTCGGCACACCGCCGCGCCCCGAAGGCACGATCGATCTGCCGTTGGCCAAGCGGCCGGGCGCGCGCGATCGCGAAACGATGCAGGTCGATTATGACGAGGGGCAGAAGGCCTTGACTCACTTCCGTGTGCTTGATCGCGCCGGCAAGCGTGCCGCTCTCTTAGCGCTTTGGCCGCGCACCGGACGCACCCATCAACTGCGCGTCCATTGCGCGGAGATCGGTTGCCCGATCCTGGGCGATCGCAAGTACGGCGGGGAGGAGGCCTTGCTGTCGGCCATCGCTGATGCGCGCCGTCTTCATCTACATGCCCGGCGCATTGCGCTCCCGCATCCGTCGGGCACGGGTGAACTTGTCGTCGAGGCGGGGCCGCCGCCTCACTTCCGCCGCACCGTCGAGGCATTTGGATTCTCGACCGAGTCCTCGACCTCGGGCGATTGAGCGAGAACTTGGCCATCAGCATTCCCTGGCGACGGATCGCCTGGATCACCATCATCAGCCTGCCGCTCGCTGCGGTGGGAGCGGTCGTATGGGGCAGCACGCGCGACCTGTCGCGCTACGAGGCGCGGCTGGCCGACCGTGTCCACAAAGTCACCGGTCGCGACATCAAGACGAAGGTGCCGATCTCGATCCGCATCGGCCGCGATCCGGCGTTGGTGGCGGAAGGCGTGACGCTCAGCAATGCCTCGTGGGGCTCGCGGCCGGATCTCGCCCAGGTCCGCAAGATCACGATGTACCTCGATCCCTTCGCGCTCCTTCTGGGCGAGGTAAGGGTGGGGCGCGTGGTACTTGAGGGCGCCGATATCCTGGTCGAGCACAACGAGGTGGGCGACGCCAACCTCGAGATGCTGCCGCCACCCGATGGATCGGGGCCGCGGCCTTATGACAATCGTTCGCTTACGATCAAGTCGAACCCGGCCTTCCCCTGGATCGGAACGATCGAGGTCAAGGACTCGGTATTGACGATCGTCGAAAGCCCGGGCCGCACGCCGCTGGTCCTCAATGTCGCCGAAGCGACCTTCAAGTCGTCGGCGTCGGGACAACCGATGCAGATGCAGGCGCGGATCAGCGCGCCACGTGCTGCGACGTTCGATCTGTCGGGCGGGATCGGGACGTTCGACGGCTGGATGCGGGGGCTGCCCGGCAACATTGACGTGCAGGGCAGCCTGGGTGACGGCCACGTTGCGATCAAAGGGACGATCGGTGCGCAGAAGGGCACCAACCTGCAGATCACGGCCGAGGGTAGCGATTTCTCCGTGCTGGGACCTTATCTCCGTCTCCCGCTGCCGAGCGGTGGCCCCTACGCCTTCACCGCCAAGACCCTTACGCTGCGCAACGGCTTCAAGGTCGAGGTCCCGTCGCTCAAGGTTGGTAGTAGCGAGCTTGCCGGCGAGGCGATGTTCAGGGTGTCCCGCAGCGGAACGCCCTATGCCACCGTCGATGTAGACGCGAGCAAGATCGATCTTGCCGGGCTGCATGCCTTGCCGTCGGCCACCTCCCAGGCGGACGGGCAAGCGCCACAGTCCCGTCGGTTCTTTCCAACGCAAGCATTCGCGGCGAGGTGGCTTGGCCGCTCGCAGCTCACGATCAACGCGCGCGCGGCCGAAATCACCGGTCTTTCCAACAAGGTACAGAACGGCTCGATTGCCCTCAGTGCCAGCGAGAAGCGCTTCACCTTCCGCGGGGCGGCGTCGATCGGCGGCGGCTCCGCGGGATTCGACCTCGTCTACGATCCAGCCGGCCGCCTCGGCCTTACCACGCTGACCGGGACGGCAAGCCATGTCTCATTCGAGGATCTTTCGGCCCTGCTGGGCCTCGACCTCGGGCTGAAGGAGATGGTGGGCGACATCGATCTGCGACTGCGTGGTCCGGGCCGCGCCGCGCACGACGCCCTGAACGCTGCCAGCGGAACGATCGAGTTTTCGGCGGGCAAGGGCATGTGGCCGCGCGAAGGGTTGGCAGGCTGGCCTGCCGACACGCAGCGATTGCTGGGTGGCAACGATGGCGCGCCGGTGAACTGTCTTGCTGGCAGCTTCGAGGTCAAGGGGGGCATCGCCAACCTCCGCCGCCTTGTGGTGGATACACCGCGAGCGGTCGTGATTGGCGGAGGCTTTACTTCGTTCCGCAATGAGAGCTGGGAATTCATCCTGGCGCCGGAAGCGCGCGACGCCCATGGCACGAGTCTGGCTTCGCCGCTTCGGCTCAAGGGTGGTATGGCGCGCGAGACCACCGGCGCGCTCGAGCCGGGCCTTGCCAAGCTCCTGATCGGCGCCGGTCCGGTGCCGAGTCTTGCCGGAACGCTGAACCAGATCGCGCGGCAGCCGAACGTCAACAACGCCTGTGCCCTGATGGCGCCGAAGGTCGATGGCATGCGGCCCGGGCTTCGGGCGCAACTGCCGACGCCGGTTGTCGAACAGCGCGACCGGCCCAATCGCAAGGCGAATCCAGCCGCCAACCGCTCGAGAAGCCGACACTGACTGGCCTTGTCGTCCCGCCCGTGCCGCGTATAAGCCGGTCGCGATGAAGCGCTTTTACAAAGAAACCGGCGTCGAGCCTGCCGAGGGCGGCTGGCGGGTCTTGCTTGATGGTCGGCCGATGCGGACCCCCGCCAAGTCGGAGTTGTTGGTCCCCACGCGCGCGCTCGCCGAGGCAGTGGCACGTGAGTGGAATGAAGTGCCCGAAAAGGCCGACATCAATGTCGCGCACTTGCCTCTGACTCGGCTTGCCGCGACGGGCCTCGATCGCGTCACGACGCAACGGTCGCGCGTCATCGAGGACACGGCAAAATATGCCGGCTCCGATCTCCTGTGCTATCGCGCCACCGATCCGGCGAGCCTGGTCAAGCGCCAGCACGACACCTGGCAGGCGCTGCTCGACTGGGCGGCCGAGCGCTACGGTGCGCCGTTGGTCGTGGTGTCGGGGACGAACTTCGTCACGCAACCGGCCGACTCGGTGGCGGCGTTGCAGGCGGCGGTAGCGGCACACAGTGATATGGCGCTGTCGGCCCTTTACAATCTCACGCACATCGCGGGCTCTCTCGTGATCGCGCTGGCCGTGGCGGAAGGCCGCCTCTCGGCCGAGCAGGCCTTCGATACCGCCCAGCTCGATGAGCTCTACCAGATAGAGCGTTGGGGCGAAGATCCGATCGCGACTGAGCGCCACAATGGCATCAAGAACGATATTGGCGCCGCAGCGCGCTTCCTGGCGCTGCTGGAAAACGATCGCCTGGCAGGATGACGAGGGGGAAGATGACCATGAGTGCCGGCGCGACGTTCCGCCAGATTCTGGCGAAGAAGGGTCTTGTCGAGGCGATGGCGGCGCACAGCCCGCTCTCGGCCTTGTTGGCGGCCGAAGCCGGCTTTGATGCCATCTGGGCCTCGGGCTTCGAACTCTCGGCGATGTACGGCGTGCCCGACGTGAGCATCGTGTCGATGTCCCAACATCTCGACATGACCCGCGCCATGGCCGAACGCTCCGGCTTGCCGGTCGTAGCCGATATCGACACCGGCTTCGGCAACGCGATCAACGTCCTGTACGCCGTCGAACAATATGAGCGTGCGGGTGCCGCGGCGATCGTGATGGAGGACAAGAGCTTTCCCAAGGTCACGAGCCTGATCGCCGGCGGACGCCAGGACATGGTCCGTATCGAGGAGTTTCAGGGAAAGATCGACGCTGCGCGAACGGCTCGTCGCGACAAGGATTTCGTGATCGTGGCGCGCACCGAAGCCCTGATCGCGGGCCTCGGCCAAGAGGAGGCGCTGAAGCGGGCGCGAGCCTACGAGGCCGCAGGTGCCGACATGATCCTGGTCCATTCCAAGCAGAAGACGCCCGACGAGATCGAGGCTTTCGTGAAGGCGTGGGATGGGACGGTGCCGATTGCACTGGTGCCGACCGCCTATCCCCAGATGACGGTGGCGCGCGTGCGGGAACTCGGGAAGATCGGACTGCTGATCTGGGGCAACCATGCGATCCGTACCTCGGTCGAGGCCATGCGCCGGACTTTTGCGCGAATCCGCAAGGACGGCGGCATCCATGGCGTTGAGGCCGATATCGCCTCTGTCGATGACGTGTTCGAATTGCAGGGTATGGGCAAGGTGAAGGACGACGAGAAGCGATTCCTTCGCTAGACCTGCCGGTCTTTTTGACCCAAAACCGACGAAGAGGGCCATATCGGCCGGAGTTCCTGAATGCAGAAGATGTTGGAAGAGCTTGAACGGCGTCGGACGGCGGCGCGAACGGGCGGCGGCCAGCGCCGCGTCGAGGCGCAGCATGGCAAAGGCAAGCTAACGGCGCGCGAGCGCATCGACGTTCTGCTCGATCCGGACTCGTTCGAGGAATACGACATGTTCGTCGAGCATCGCTCGATCGACTTCGGTATGGAGAGCCAGAAGATTCCGGGCGACGGTGTGGTGACTGGCCACGGCACGATCAACGGCCGGCTGGTCTATGTCTTCAGCCAGGATTTCACGGTATTCGGCGGTGCATTGTCTGGCATGCATGCGGCCAAGATCTGCAAGATCATGGACATGGCCATGAAGGTCGGCGCTCCCGTGCTTGGCCTGAACGACTCGGGCGGCGCGCGCATCCAGGAAGGCGTCGATTCGCTCGCAGGCTATGCAGATGTGTTCCAGCGCAACGTGCTTGCATCAGGGGTGATCCCGCAGATCTCGATGGTGATGGGGCCCTGTGCCGGCGGTGCTGTCTATTCGCCGGCCATGACCGACTTCATTTTCATGGTGAAGGACAGTTCGTACATGTTCGTCACCGGTCCCGACGTCGTGAAGACCGTGACACACGAAACGGTCACCCAGGAGGAACTGGGCGGGGCACTCACCCACACCCAGAAGTCCGGCGTGTCGGATCTCGCTTTCGAGAACGATGTCGAAGCGCTTCTGCAGCTGCGTCGCTTCGTCGATTTCTTGCCGGCCAACAATCGCGAGAAGGCACCGGTCCGATCGACGCTCGATCCGGCCGATCGCGACGACTTCTCGCTCGACACGCTGGTGCCGGACAATTCCAACAGGCCTTACGACATCAAGGAGCTGATCCTGAAGGTGGCCGACGAGGGCGATTTCTTCGAGCTCTCGCCAGAGTGGGCCGGCAACCTCGTCGTTGGCTTCGGCCGCTTGGCAGGTCGAACGGTAGGATTCGTTGCCAACCAGCCGATGGTGCTGGCGGGCTGCCTCGACATCGATTCCTCGCGCAAGGGCGCACGTTTCGTGCGCTTCTGCGATGCCTTCAATATACCGATCGTGACGTTCGTCGACGTGCCGGGTTTCTTGCCGGGCACGACACAGGAATTCGGCGGCATCATCAAACACGGCGCCAAGCTTCTATACGCCTATGCCGAGGCGACCGTGCCGAAGGTGACGGTCATCACCCGCAAGGCCTATGGCGGCGCCTATGACGTCATGGCGTCGAAACATCTGCGCGGGGACGTGAACTACGCCTGGCCGGGCGCGGAGATCGCCGTGATGGGGGCGAAGGGGGCGGTCGAGATCATTTTCCGCTCGGACATTGGCGATGCCGACAAGATTGCGGCGCGCACCGAGGAGTATCGCGAGAAGTTCGCCAATCCGTTCGTCGCCGCCAACCGCGGCTTCATCGATGACGTGATCATGCCACACGGCACGCGCCGCCGGATCTGTCGCGCGCTCGCCACGCTCGAGAACAAGCAGCTCGACAATCCCTGGCGCAAGCACGGAAACCCGCCGCTGTGAGCCTGTCGCCTGAAGAGCGCATGCGACGAGCCCGATCGGTGCGGCTTCATGTGATCGTGGCGCTGTTCACCCTCCTGGTGCTGATCGCCATGAACGCGATCTTCACGAGTCGTTATCCATGGTGGCTGTGGGTCTTGGTGGCCTGGATGCCGCTGATCGCTGCGCATACCGCCTGGGGTGTGGGCCTGTTCGATCGGAACAAAGAAGGAAAGTGAGTATGGCTGCCAAGAACAAGAACGCGAAGAAGGCTGCCCCGAAGGCCAAGGCGGCGGCTGACGTGCCCTCGCCAGGCAAGCTGTTCGACAAGATCCTGATCGCCAATCGCGGCGAGATTGCCTGCCGAGTCATCCGGACCTGCCGCCGACTCGGCATCAAGACCGTCGCTGTATATTCCGAAGCCGATGCCGACGCACTGCATGTGCGCGAGGCCGATGAAAAGGTCTTCATCGGTCCGTCGCCGGCCACCCAGTCCTACCTGTTGATCGATAAGATCGTCGAGGCCTGTCGGCAGACCGGCGCTCAGGCCGTGCATCCGGGCTACGGTTTTCTGTCGGAGAAGGAAGCTTTTCAGAAAGCGCTTGTCGCGGCAGGTATCGCTTTTATTGGTCCCGATGCGCATGCGATCTACGCCATGGGCGACAAGATCGAGTCCAAGAAGCTCGCACAGGCCGCGGGCGTCAGCACGGTGCCTGGTCATCTCGCGGCGATCCCGAACGCCGACGAGGCAGTGAAGATCGCCAAGAAGATCGGCTATCCGGTGATGATCAAGGCCTCGGCCGGCGGCGGCGGCAAGGGCATGCGCATTGCCTACAACGACGTCGAGGCCAAGGAGGGCTTCGTGTCGGCGACCAACGAGGCCAAGGCCTCGTTCGCCGACGATCGCGTGTTCGTCGAGAAGTACGTCGAAGAGCCGCGGCACATCGAGATCCAGCTCATCGCCGATGGCCATGGCAATTGCCTCTACCTCTGGGAGCGCGAGTGCTCGATCCAGCGCCGCCATCAGAAAGTGATCGAGGAGGCGCCGAGCCCGTTCCTCGATGCCAAGACCCGCAAAGCAATGGGCGAGCAGGCTGTCACGCTCGCCAAGGCAGTGAAATACAAGAGCGCCGGTACGGTCGAGTTCATCGTCGACAAGAACCGCAAATTCTATTTCCTCGAAATGAACACCCGCCTCCAG
Source organism: Alphaproteobacteria bacterium (assembly GCA_017308235.1). Classification (GTDB taxonomy): domain Bacteria; phylum Pseudomonadota; class Alphaproteobacteria; order Reyranellales; family Reyranellaceae; genus Reyranella. The sequence goes on from JAFKFL010000016.1 coordinate 101,744, forward strand.
GTCGAGCATCCGGTGACGGAGCTGATCACCGGTCTCGATCTCGTGGAGCTGATGATCCGGGTCGCTGCCGGCGAGAAGTTGCCGCTGCAGCAGAAGGACGTGAAGCTCAACGGTTGGGCGATGGAGGCCCGGCTCTATGCCGAGGATCCGTTCCGGAACTTCCTGCCCTCGACCGGCCGCCTGGTGAAGTACCGCGAGCCTGAGCCTGGTCCTGACGTGCGCGTCGACACCGGCGTCTACGAGGGCGGCGAGATCTCGATGTTCTACGATCCGATGATCGCCAAGCTTTGTTCGCACGGCAAGACGCGCGATCAGGCAATCGAACGCATGCGGCGGGCGTTGGACGAATTCTATGTCCGCGGCGTGTCGCATAACGTGCCGTTCCTGGCGGCGCTGATGGCCCATCCGCGTTTCGTCGCAGGCAAGCTCACGACCAACTTCATCGCCGAGGAATTCAAGGGCGGCTTCTCGGCCGCGTATCTCCCGCCGCGCGATCCGGCAATCCTCGCGGCCATTGCCGCTGTCGTCGATCGCATCCAGGGTCATCGCTCCGGTTCGGTACAGGACGAGCGCGTTACCCTGCTCAATCGCGCGCCGATCGAGGTGGCGATCACGGGCAGTGGCCCGCAGTTCGTCGTCGAGACCGGCGACCGGCGACTGGAGATCGAGACCGGCTGGTCGCCTGGCGAGCCGCTGTTGAGGGCGACTGTCGACCGTACGTCAGTTGTCGTGCAGGTCGATGCCGCAGGCTCGGGCTGGCGGCTGATCCATGCAGGCGGCCAGGCGGAAGCGCTGGTGCTGACACCGCGTCAGGCCGAGCTCTATGCGCTGATGCCGGTGAAGGCGGCGCCCGATACGTCGAAGTTCCTGCTCTCGCCCATGCCGGGCTTGCTGGCGTCGGTCGCCGTCAGCGAAGGGCAGGAGGTGAAGGCGGGTGAGGCGCTGGCGGTCGTCGAGGCGATGAAGATGGAGAACGTGTTGCGTGCTGTGCAAGACGGCACGGTCAAGGTGCTGCACGCCAAGCCCGGCGACAGCCTGAAGGTCGACCAGAAGATTCTGGAGTTCGCCTGAAACGGCGTTGCCCATGGCGTTACAGGCGCGACTGACGATCTCCGGCCGGGTGCAGGGCGTCGGCTACCGTGACTGGTTGGTGGATATCGGCCAGCAGCTTGGGCTCGCCGGCTGGGTGCGCAATCGAGTCGACGGTTCGGTAGAGGCCTTGATCGTGGGTGAGGATGCCGCCGTCGGCGCCATGATCGATGCCTGCCGGCGCGGTCCGCCACTCGCACGTGTTGACGAGATCGATGTCGAGCCGATGGACCTCGACATCCTGCCGGAGGGCTTTACGCGGCGGCCGACGATCTGATGGCGCCAAAAACCTCCTCGAACGTCTCGGCCAGGGCGACGTCGAGATCGGCCATGGTCACCGGCAGGCCAAGATCGACCAACGAGGTCACGCCGTGCTCGGCGATGCCGCAGGGCACGATGCCGGCGTAGTGCGACAGGTCGGGTTCCAGGTTGATTGAAAGACCGTGGAACGAAACCCAGTGGCGGATGCGGATACCGATGGCGGCGATCTTGTCCTCGCGCGGTTGTCCGTCGGGAAGCGGGGGCTTGTCGGGTCGCACAACCCAGACGCCCACGCGGCCGGCCCGCCGTTCGGCCGTGACGCCGAAGCGGGCGAGGGCGCGGATCGTCCACTCCTCCAGATCGGACACGAACCGGCGGACGTCCTGGCGACGCGCGCGCAGGTCCAACATGGTGTAGACCACCCGCTGGCCGGGGCCGTGATAGGTGTACTGTCCGCCGCGGCCTGCCACATGGACCGGAAAACGGTGCGGGGTGAGCAGGTCGGCCGCCTTGGCGCTGGTGCCCGCGGTATAGAGGGGCGGGTGCTCGAGCAGCCAGAGGAGTTCGCGCGCCCGGCCAGCCCGGATATCGGCCACACGGGCCTCCATTTCCGCCAAGGCTTCCCCGTAGGGGACCGGGCTCTCCGATATGCGCCATTCCGGATGGATCATGGCGGCAAAATCGGCGTTTGCGCGCTGCAGTGCAAGCCCGTGAGCGCTGCCTTGCCACTGCGAGGGGTATTTGGTATCCCCCCGGCCCATCGACCCGGCGCGGCCATGGCGGAATTGGTAGACGCGCTAGCTTGAGGTGCTAGTGCCGCAAGGCGTGGAAGTTCGAGTCTTCTTGGCCGCACCAAACTTGCCGGTTCGATCGAAAAAGGTGGCACCAAGCCGCCGCCATCTTGGCGGTGCGGTTTGGCTGCCGCGCGAGGGCGGGAGACGAGCTTGGCGGATGAATTGACCGACGGCGCGCTCCGGTACCATCGCATTCCTCGGCCGGGCAAAATCGAGGTCGTCCCGACCAAGCCTCTGGCGACCCAGCGTGACCTGTCGCTGGCCTACTCGCCGGGCGTTGCCGCCGCCTGCAACGAGATCGTGCGCGATCCGACCACCGTCGCCGAGCTTACGGCGCGCGGCAATCTCGTGGCCGTCGTGACCAACGGCACCGCGGTCCTGGGCCTTGGCCCGATCGGGCCACTTGCCGCCAAGCCGGTGATGGAAGGCAAGGGTGTGCTGTTCAAGAAGTTCGCCGGCATCGACGTGTTCGACATCGAATTGGCCGAGCTCGACCAGGAAAAGCTGGTCGACATCGTGGCCGCCCTGGAGCCCACCTTCGGCGGCATCAATCTCGAGGACATCAAGGCGCCGGAATGCTTCTACGTCGAGCAGAAGCTGCGCGAGCGCATGGCCATTCCGGTATTTCACGACGATCAGCACGGCACCGCGATCATCGTTGGCGCGGCAGTGCTGAACGGGCTGTCGCTGGTCGGCAAGGATATCGCCAAGGTGAAGCTCGTCGTCTCCGGGGCGGGCGCGGCGGCGCTGTCCTGCCTCGGCATCCTCGAGAAGCTCGGCCTGCCGCGCGAGAATATGTGGGTTACCGATATCGCAGGCGTCGTCTGGAAGGGCCGCAATGAGCTGATGGATCCTTGGAAAGAGCGCTATGCCCGCGAAACGAAGGCGCGGACGCTCGCCGAGGTGATCGGCGATGCCGATATCTTCCTTGGCCTTTCGGCCGCGAATGTCCTGAAGGGTGAGATGGTGGCCCGCATGGCGTCGGCGCCGCTGATCCTGGCGCTCGCCAACCCGAACCCCGAGATCAGCCCGGAGGCGGTTGCGGCGGTGCGCGATGACGCCATCATGGCGACGGGACGCAGCGACTATCCCAACCAGGTCAACAACGTCCTCTGCTTTCCCTACATCTTTCGCGGCGCTCTCGATGTCGGTGCAACGACCGTCAACGACGAGATGAAGATCGCCTGCGTGCGGGCGCTCGCTGAGCTCGCGCGCAAGGAGCCGTCGGAAGTGGTGGCCCGTGCCTTCGGCGATGCGGGCGGCGGTGGATTTGGGCCGAACCAGATCATTCCCAAGCCGTTCGACCCGCGCCTGATCGTGGAACTGGCACCTGCCGTCGCGAAGGCCGCGATCGACTCAGGCGTTGCCACCCGGCCGATCGCAGATTTCGACGCCTATCGCCAGCAGCTTAGCCAGTTCGTCTTCAAGTCCGGTCTTGCCATGCGCCCGGTCTTCGAGCAGGCACGGAGCGCGCCCAAGCGCGTGATCTTCAGCGCCGGCGAGGACGATCGCGTCCTGCGCGCAACTCAGATCATCCTCGACGAGCGGATCGCCGTGCCGATCCTGATTGGCCGGCCCGAGATCATCAATCGTCGGGCCGAGCGGCTCGGGCTGCGCTTCAAGCCGGGCGTCGATGTGCAGCTCATCGATCCTGCGAGCGACCCGCGCTACGACCGTTACTGGGGCTACTACCATAGCCTGATGGAGCGGCGTGGCGTGACCGAACCCACGGCACGCAACCTGGTGCGGTCCAGCCCGACCTTGATCGCCGCGCTGGCGGTGCGTCTGGGCGACGCCGACGCCATGATTGCCGGCGCCTACGGCCGCTTTCGCACGCATTTCAACCATGTCCGGCAGGTGATCGGCACGCGCGAGGGCGTGCACCGCATGGCCGGTCTCAGCCTGTTGGTGATGCCGACACGTTCGCTCTTCATCGCCGACACCTACGTGAACGACGATCCAGATCCCGAGACACTGGCTGACATTACCCTTCTTGCCGCAGACGAGGTTCTGCGCTTCGGCGTCCAGCCCAAGGTCGCGCTGTTGTCCCATTCGCTGTTCGGCAGCTCCGACCATTCGTCGGCACGCAAGATGGCCGAGGCAGTGCAGGTCCTGCACCAGCGCGCGCCCTCCCTCGAGGTCGATGGCGAGATGCATGGCGATGCCGCCCTCGATCCCGAGATCCGGCGCAGTGTTTTTCCGAACTCGCGGCTGGCCGGCTCGGCCAACCTCGTTATCTGCCCCACGCTCGACTCCGCAAATATCGCCTTCAATCTCCTCAAGACGGCCGCTGATGGTCTCCATATCGGGCCGATGCTGCTCGGCACCGCGCGGCCGGCGCACGTCCTCACGCCGTCGGTCACCGCCCGGGGCATCCTCAACATGACCGCACTCTCCGTGGTCGAGGCCCAGCGGCTTGCAGACGCCGAAGACTGAGCCTGGTGGCGGTAACTCCGCTTCGAGCGGGCAGCGGGCTATCGTGTTCGCCGGGAGAACGCCAGATGCGCTCATTTGCAGGGTTTGTCGGGCTGCTCATGACATTGCTCGTCGCGGTCAGCGTGTCCGCACAGAACAAGGTGCCCAGCGAGCGCTCGCTTGAAGCGTTGGTGAAGTCAACCTTGCTGAGCTGGAACGACGCCAATGTCACTGGCGAATATGCCGTGTTCCACGCCAAGCTTTCCAAGCCATTTCGTGACCAGTTTCCGACTTCCCGGCTAAAGGAAATCTTCAAGAAGTTTGCCGACGAGAATATCGATATTGCTGTCGTCGCGGCCATGAAACCGACCTACGATCCCGCACCGGTCGTCGACGACAAGGGCAAACTGGTCGTGCACGGATATTTCCCGACTGAGCCACTGCGCGTGATCTTTGCACTTGAGTTCATTCCGTCCGACGGCGAATGGAAGCTCATCAGCATAAACGTCAAGACCGATAACCAATCGTAGGAACCGATCATGATCCCCAATGCCATGCCGCCCTTCGATTTCGGGCTGGGCGAGACCGCAGACGCGCTGCGTGACCAGATCCAGCGTTTCTCTGCCGAGGAGGTGGCGCCGATCGCCGCCGAGATCGACAAGACCGATCGTTTCCCACGGGAGCTGTGGCCGCGAATGGGCGACCTGGGCCTGCACGGCATCACGGTCGAGGAAGAATATGGCGGAGCAGGGCTCGGCTACCTCGAACATGTCATTGCCGTCGAAGAGATAAGCCGCGCGTCGGCGGCGGTGGGATTGAGCTACGGCGCGCACTCCAATCTCTGCGTCAATCAGATCCGCCGAAACGGCAGTGACGAGCAGAAGAAGCGTTTCCTCCCCAAACTGGTCTCGGGCGAGCATGTCGGCAGCTTGGCCATGAGCGAGTCAGGTGCGGGCTCGGATGTCGTGTCGATGAAGCTGCGGGCCGACAAGAAGGGTGACCGCTACGTACTGAACGGCACCAAGATGTGGATCACCAACAGCCCCGACGCGCAGGTGATCGTGGTTTATGCCAAGACCGATCCTGCAGCCGGCTCGCGTGGGATCACGACCTTCATCGTCGAGACCGACCGCAAAGGCTTCACGGTCGCCCAGAAGCTCGACAAGATGGGTATGCGCGGCTCTTCCACCGGCGAACTGGTGTTCGAGGATTGCGAGATCCCGGAAGAGAATGTGCTGGGCGCCGTCGGCAAAGGCGTGAATGTGCTGATGAGCGGGCTCGACTATGAGCGCGCGGTGCTGGCGGCAGGACCGCTCGGCATCATGCAATCGGCGCTGGACATCGTCGTGCCCTACGTCCACGAGCGCAAGCAGTTCGGCCAGGCGATCGGCGAGTTCCAGCTCGTGCAGGGCAAGCTCGCCGACATGTACACCACCATGAATGCTTGCAAGGCCTACGTTTATGCCGTCGCCAAGGCCTGCGACCGCGGCCAGACCACGCGCAAGGACTCGGCCGGTGCGATTCTCTACGCCGCCGAGAAGGCAACATTGGTCGCGCTCGATGCGATCCAGCTGCTGGGCGGCAATGGTTACATCAACGACTATCCGACGGGACGCTTGTTGCGCGATGCCAAGCTCTATGAAATCGGCGCCGGCACGAGTGAAATCCGCCGCATGTTGATCGGCCGCGAACTTTTCGCCGAGACCGCGTGATCTACTGGTCCAGCTACCATCGGTCGGCTTGATGGAAAGTCATTCAAGAGATTCATTTTTCGTCGACGCATCGCAGTTCTAGCTTCGAGGCATGGCAAGTGTTGATGCGCCTCCGGGGTTCGAACCGCTGTTCCGCAGCAGCCCGTTCCTCGATCATCTCGGCCCCTTCTTCATGCGAAAAGCGGAAGATGGCACCTTCGTCGTGGGGTTGCGGGTCTTGCCCTGCCACGCCAACGGCCGGGGCGGCGCCCACGGCGGGCTGTTGATGACCCTTTGCGACATCGCGCTTGGCTATCGCACGACGGCGAGTGCCAATCCCCGGCCCATGCTGACAACCGCGAGCGTGACGACCGACTTCGCCGGTGCCGCCAAAGTTGGCGACTGGATCGAGGCCCATGTCGACGTGCAAAAGGTCGGAGGCCGCCTAGCGTTCGCCAACTGCTACGTTGTGTGCGACGGCCAGCGGATCGTGCACGCCAGCGCCGTCTTCGCACGTACCGGCGATAGGGTGGACCGGGTAGCGCAAAGCCATTGACGGGAGGGACCAGCGTTCCGTACACAGTGTGTACAGAACATCATGCCCCGCTATCTTACTGAACAGGATATTGCCGACTTCCGCGCCGAACTCTGTAAGGTCGCGACCGAGCGATTCGCGCGTTTCGGCTACGAAGGCGTCACCATGCGCCAGCTTGCTGAGGCGCTGGGCTGCAGTCCCAAGACGCCTTACCGCTATTTCAAGGACAAGGCCGATATCCTGGCCACGGTGCGCGCGCAGGCCTTCGGTCGGTTTGCCGATGCACTTGAGAAGGCTGCTGCTGCTGCGCCCGACCTCGGAAGCCGGGGCCGGCTGATAGGCGAGGCCTATCTCGGTTTCGCCCTCAAGAACCCACACGCCTATCGCATCATGTTCGACATCGATGCGCCGATCGATGGGGCCCATCCCGAGCTAGGGCCACAAGCTGAACGGGCGGCCCGATACATCACGCGCAGCGCCGAGGAGATGGCACAAGCGGGCGTGATCGACGCTGACCCTATCCTGTTCGGCTGGACGAACTGGGCGGCATTGCACGGCATCGTCATGCTGCACCAGGCGGGCATGTTATCGCACGGGCCCGACTACAAGGCCCTGGCCAGCTTCTATGGCTCGACGGTCATGAAAGGCGCGGCAGCAGTGGATCGAAAGAAAGGGAGGAAGCGATGACGGCAGGCGTCACCTCAGGCGAACGCTTCCGGAGTTGGGCCGACATCCAAGCCAATGCGGCACGCGGTGCCGGTGGCCTCGCCGCTCTGGGTGTTGGGGAGGATGACAGCGTCGCCCTGATGCTGCGCAACGACTTCGCGACCTTCGAGGTCAACATGGCGGCCGGCCAGCTCGGCGCTTACGCCGTGCCGATCAACTGGCATTTCACCGCGGACGAGGCGGGTTACATCCTGCGTGACTGCGCGGCCAAGGTCCTTGTCGCTCACGCCGACTTGCTGGCTGGCATCGCGCCGGGCATTCCAGCGGGCGTCAAGGTGCTGGTTGTGCCGACACCATCGGAGATCGCCGATGCCTATGGTGTGCCGGCGGAACAACGGCAGGGGCGGGCGGATTCGCAGACCTGGGGGGCCTTCGTGGCGGCAAACGTGGCCAACACGGCGCCGCCCAAGCTCTCGCGCGGAAGCATGATATACACCTCTGGTACGACGGGGCGACCCAAGGGCGTGCGGCGCGCGCCCAGCTCGCCCGAACTGCAAGCCGCCAGCGCGACGGATGTCGCCCGCTACTGGGGACTGCTCGCCGATCCTTCGACCGTCGTGCTGATGAACGGGCCGATGTACCACTCCGCGCCGGCGGCCTACGGCATGGTGAGCGCCCGACTCGCTCTCCCCATCGTGCTGCAGCCGCGTTTCGACGCCGAGGATATGTTGCAGCTGATCGCCAGGCACCGCGTCAGCCATATGCATATCGTGCCGACCATGTTCGTGCGCCTGCTGCGCCTGCCGGCCGAGGTGCGCCAGCGCTACGACCTTTCCTCGCTGAGTTGGATCACCCATGGGGCGGCGCCCTGCGCGCCCGCCGTGAAGCGCCAGATGATTGAGTGGTGGGGGCCGATCATCAACGAGTACTACGGTGCGACCGAGACCGGCATCGTGGTCTGGCACGATTCGCACGAGGCCCTGAAGAAGCCTGGCACAGTAGGGAAGGTCGTCGAGGACGCCATCCTGCGCATCGTGGACGAGCAGGGCCGTGACGTGAAGCAGGGCGAGATCGGCGAGATCTATGTGCGCGGCCCGCATCTTTCGGAGTTCACCTATAACAATGATGACGCCAAGCGGCGCGACGTGGCGCTAGGCGATCTCGTGACGGTCGGCGATGTCGGCTACCAGGACGCTGACGGCTATATTTTCCTGTGCGATCGCAAGCGCGACATGATCATCTCGGGTGGCGTCAACATCTATCCGGCCGAGATCGAGTCGGCCCTGATCCAGATGCCGGGCGTGCGCGACTGCGCTGTGTTCGGCATTCCCGATGAGGAGTACGGCGAGCAGATCTGCGCTCATGTCGAGCCGCTTGCCGGAGAGGCGATCGATGCTGCGTCAGTGCGTGCCTATCTCGCCCAGCATCTCGCACGCTACAAGGTGCCGAAAGTGATCGAGCTCAGCACCGCGCTGCCGCGCGAGGATTCGGGCAAGATCTTCAAACGCAAGCTGCGGGCCCCATATTGGGAGAAGGCGGGACGCAGCATCTGAGGAACCGATGGCCGATGACGACGTCACCCTTTTCGGCAAGCTCAAAAGCAAGCTGATCGACACCAAGCAGAAATGGGCGGAAGACGGGCGCCTGCTTACGGGCGCCACTGCCGCGCCCAGCCAGCGTCTGCCACCCGGCCAGCGCCTCGTCGAGACCTGGCCGGTGCTCGACCTTGGCGTCCAGCCCGAGATTCCTCTTAATGCCTGGCGCCTTTTTGTCGATGGCGAGGTGGAGCAGCCCGCGAGCTGGAAGTGGGGCGAGTTCACGGACCTGCCGAAGACGACACTCACGACCGATATCCACTGCGTGACGGCATGGTCGCGTTACGACAACCGGTGGGAGGGTGTGAGCGCGCGCGAGCTGCTGAGACAGGTGAAGCCTAAGGCCGAAGCGCAACACGTCATCTTCCATTCCTACGACACCTACACGACCAACGTGCCGCTCGCGGATTTCGCCGCCGAGGACGTGCTTCTGGCCTGGAGCTGGAACGGAGAGCCGATCAGCCGAGAGCACGGCGGCCCGCTGCGTGTTGTCATGCCCAAGCTCTACTTCTGGAAGAGCGCCAAGTGGATCAAGCGCATCGAGTTCTCCCAGCTCGACAAACCTGGCTTCTGGGAAGTCCGGGGTTATCATAACTATGGCGATCCCTGGCGCGAGCAGCGCTACGACGAGGAGACTTGAATGGCATCGGCGCATGATTTCAGTTTCACCACCATCGACAACAAGCCGCTCGACATGAAGAGCTTCGCCGGCAAGGCGGTGCTGCTCGTGAACGTCGCGTCGTTCTGCGGGTTCACGCCGCAATACAAGGAGCTGCAGAAGCTGCACGAGACTTACGGCCCCAAGGGTCTGGTGGTGCTGGGTGTGCCGTCTAACGACTTTGGCGCCCAGGAGCCCAAGGGTGAGCCCGAGATCGCCAGTTTCTGCGAGAAGAACTATGGCGTCACCTTCCCGATGACGTCGAAGCAGAAGGTCGTCGGCATGGACGCGCACGGCCTTTATCAGTGGATTTCGGGCGAAGCCGGTGAAGCAGCGGCGCCCAAGTGGAATTTCCACAAATACCTGATCGACAAGAACGGCAAGCTCGCCGGTGCGTGGCCCAGCAAGGTCGGGCCCCTGGCGCCTGAAATCACGGGCGCCGTTCAAATGGCGCTGGCTGGTTAATTCGCCGGTATCGCTTGCCGGATCTTCTCGAACACGTCGTGGAACATCTCGGTCGTGAGGCGGCCGGTGTTCGTGTTGTAGCGCGAGCAATGATAGCTGTCGGCGAGCTGCAGGCCGGTGGGAAGGGCATGCAGCCGGCCGTGAACAAAGGGGAAGGCGCCGGCAGGGCGGACGGTGAGGGCGCGCAGGATCTGGTCGTGTGCTCCCTTGCCCAACGCCAGGATCATCTTGAGGTTCGGCATGACCGCCAGCTCGGCCTGAAGGAACGGCCGACAGGCAGAGAATTCGATCGGCAACGGCTTGTTCTCAGGCGGCAGGCAGCGCACCGCATTGGCAATGCGGCAATCGAGCAGGCGCAGCCCGTCGTTCGGATCGGCCCGGTAGGTGCCCTGGGCGAAGCCGAACTTCAGGAGTGTGGCGTAGAGCAGGTCGCCGGCATAGTCGCCGGTGAAGGGGCGGCCGGTGCGATTGGCGCCCTTCATGCCGGGCGCGAGACCCACGATCAGCAGGCGTGCCTCGAGGTCGCCGAAGGATCGGACTGGCGCATTGCCCCAATCGGGATATTTGGCCTGTAGCTCGTGGCGAAAGGCCTCGAGCCGCGGACAGCGCGGACAGTCGAGCGGAGGCTCGTCGAAACGCGGAGCGACCACAGCGCCGTTAGCTACGCCGTGCGCATCAGATGTTCGTGTGGTCCGTCCTCGAGCGAATCGGTATTGGGACTGCCGGAGACCGCCGGTCGGGCCGCGCGCTCTGATGGATTGCGCGCGATCAGCGGCGCGAGCTCCGACAGCTCGATGAAATCGTCCGCCTGGCGACGCAGCTCGTCCGCCACCATTGGCGGCGCCGACTTGATGGTGCTCACGACCGAAACCCTGAGACCCCTGCGCTGCACGGCCTCGACCAGCCGGCGGAAGTCACCGTCGCCGGAGAACAGGATCACATGGTCCAGATGCTCGGCCATTTCCAGCACGTCGATGGCCAGCTCGATGTCCATGTTGCCCTTGATCTTGCGGCGACCCATGGCATCGGTGAATTCCTTGGTCGGCTTGGTGACCATGGTATAGCCGTTGTAATCGAGCCAATCGATCAGCGGCCGGATCGGTGAATATTCCTGATCTTCGACAAGGGCGGTATAGTAGTAGGCGCGAACCAGCCGGCCCTTCTCGCGGAACACCTTGAGCAAGCGGCGATAGTCGATATCGAAACCAAGCGCACGCGCGGCCGAGTAAAGATTGGCGCCGTCGATGAAGAGCGCCACGCGCTCGTTCTCGTAAAAATTGCCTTTCATGGCCTTTTATCCTTTGTTGAATATACGCAGAGGGAGCGGACGAAATTATAAGCAACAGGAGGCTGATAATCCACACCTCTCCTGTATTGCTTTAACTTTAGGGCATTATCCCATTGATCACAACCGGTTAAAGGTAGGGCCTGTGACAAAATTGGGGCATGCGCCGATCTATATTGGCTTAGGCGGAAACCTTCGTCACCCGCAATATGGGTGTCCCAAGGCGACGCTGGAAGCGGCTTTGCGTGACCTCGAACGCCGAGGTGGTCGCCTCTCGCGCCTCTCACCATGGTACCGCAGCGCTCCTGTGCCAGCATCGGACCAACCCTGGTTTGTGAATGCGGTGGCAGAAGTCTCGACTGATCTATGCGCTGATGCCCTCCTAGCCCAAATGCACGCGGTCGAGGAGGCCTTTGGCCGAGTCCGATCCGTGACCAACGCTGCCCGGCTGATTGACCTGGATTTGCTGGATTTTCGTGGAGAAATTGCGGTCGGTGGGCCCGGGAAAGCGACCTTGCCGCACCCTCGGATGGCCGAGCGGGCCTTTGTGCTGCGACCGTTCGCCGACCTGGCGCCCGACTGGCGCCATCCCGTTACGGGCACGCCTATCGCCGCTCTTGTTGCCGCCCTGCCGGCAACCCAACTGATCGCGAGGCTTTAGCGGCATTCCGGCCCGTTTGTGTTTGATGCCTTGTGTTTTGGTGGCGGGCGCGTATAACCCGCCGCTCCCGGGAAATCAGAGGTCTCCATGGCGCGTGTCACCGTCGAAGACTGCATTCTGCAGGTACCCAACCGTTTCGAGCTTGTCATGTACGCCGCCCAGCGCGCCCGCGACGTTTCGGCTGGCGCTCAGATCACGGTCGATCGCGACCGGGACAAGAATCCGGTGGTCGCGCTGCGCGAGATCGCGGAGACCAAGCTCGACCAGGGCCAGCTCAAGGATTCGCTGATCTCGGGCATGCAGAAGCACGCCGATATCGACAAGCCCGAGGAGGTCAACGAAATGGCCGAACTCGAGCAGGAGCTGGCTGCGGCGTTGGCCCAGGGGGGTGCCGAGGCGGCCCAGCCCAAGGCGCTGCCGATGGCCGAGGAAGACGACGTCACGGAGTAGAGGCCCCAGCCCTAGTAGGGCTCAGCCCTGCTATTCGCGCAAACGACGTGGAGTGGACGCAATCGGCCCCATATAATGGGTGATTGCGATGATTCGGCAGTTCGAACTCGTTGAACGTGTTCAGTCCTATGATCCGGAGGCGGACGAGGACATGCTGAATCGCGCCTACGTCTACGGGCTCAAGAAGCACGGAACGCAGCTTCGGGCGTCGGGCGACCCCTATTTTTCCCATCCCGTGGAGGTGGCGGGCATCCTGGCCGAGATGAAGCTCGACACTTCCTCGATCATCACCGGCCTGCTGCACGACACCATCGAGGATACCGACGCCACCCGCGAGGAGATCGCCGGCATGTTCGGCGAGGACATCGCCCGGCTGGTCGATGGCGTCACCAAGCTGTCCCGCCTCGAGGTGCAGTCCGAAACGACCAAGGAAGCCGAGAATCTACGCAAGCTGGTGCTTGCGATGTCGTCGGACATCCGCGTCCTCCTGGTGAAGCTCGCCGACCGCCTGCACAACATGCGGACGTTGACGTACATCAAGGATCCGGCGCGGCGTCGGCGCATCGCCCGCGAGACCATGGACCTCTATGCGCCGCTCGCCTCGCGCATCGGCATGGAGAAGGTGAAGCGTGAGCTGGAGGAGCTGGCCTTCGCTGAGCTCAACCCCGATGGGCGGGCGTCCGTGCTGGCGCGGCTCGACTACCTCAAGGAGAAGGGCGAGCAGATCGTCCCTCAGATCGAGGCCGAGCTGGCCGAGACCCTGAGCGAGGGTGGCGTTACGGCCCAGGTCTCGGGCCGCGAGAAGACGCCCTATTCGATCTGGCGCAAGATGCAGCAGAAGAATGTGTCGTTCGAGCAGCTCGCCGACATCATGGCCTTCCGCATCATCGTCGATGACGTGGCGCAATGCTATCAGGCGCTCGGCGTGCTGCATGGCCGCTACCAGGTGCTGCCGCAGCGCTTCAAGGATTACATTTCGGTGCCCAAGCCCAACGGCTATCGCTCGCTGCATACCGGTGTCATCGGCCCGCTGGGCCAGCGCATCGAGATCCAGATCCGGACCGCCGAAATGCAGGACCAGGCCGAGCGCGGTGTTGCCGCGCACTGGATCTACAAGCAGGGCGGACCTTCGACCGACGCGCCGCAGTACGCCTGGCTGCGCAGCCTGATCGACATTTTGGACAAGGCACCCAACGCCGAGGAATTCCTCGAGCACACCAAGCTCGAGATGTTCCAGGACCAGGTGTTCTGCTTCACGCCCAAGGGCAAGCTGATCGCGTTGCCACGAGGTGCGACACCGATCGATTTCGCCTATGCTGTGCACAGCCAGGTCGGCGATACCTGTGTGGGCGCCAAGATCAACGGCCGCATGTTGCCGCTTCGCACGCAGCTCTCCAACGGCGACCAGATCGAGATCGTGACCTCCAAGGCGCAGACGCCATCGCCCACCTGGGAGCGGTTCGCCGTAACGGGTAAGGCGAAGGCCGCGATTCGGCGCTTCATCCGCACGCGTCAGCGTGAGCAGTATCTGCAGCTCGGCCGATCGCTTCTCGACAAGGCCTTCCACGAGGAAGGCTACGAAGTCACCGACAAGGGCCTCGCCGACGTGAAGGCCAATTTCAAGCAGGCCACCACCGATGATCTGGTGGCGGCGGTCGGTGCGGGCTTGGTGGGCGCGCGCGAAGTGCTGACGGCTGTCTATCCCGGGCTGAAGCAGAAGCAGCAGCGCAAGGGCAGCGCCGACGTCGTGCCGATCTCGCGGGCGCGCAACAAGGCCTCGAAGGCGCGCGACGCGCAAAGCAAGCGCGAGTCGGGCCAGATCGCCATCACCGGCCTCATCCCCGGGATGGCGGTGCATTTCGCCCGCTGCTGCCATCCGCTGCCGGGCGACCGCATCGTGGGCATCATCACCACCGGCAAGGGCGTGACGATCCACACCATCGATTGCGCGACGCTCGAGAGCTTCTCCGACGCCCCCGAGCGTTGGATCGATGTCGGCTGGGATGCCGTAGGAGAAGGCGAGGCGGCCTATACGGGGCGGCTCAGGATCACCGTCGCCAATCAGCCGGGCAGCCTGTCGAGCCTGTCGACCGTGATCGCGCGGCATGAGGGCAACATCTCCAATCTCCGCATCGTCAATCGATCGATGGATTTTTTTGATATGGTGATCGACGTCGAGGTCTCCGACGTGAAGCACCTCGCCGACATCACCGCGGCGCTCCGCGCGACGCCGGCCATCAACGCCGTCGAGCGCGCCCGCAACTGATGTCGATTCTGCTTATGATGCGCTCCCTTCTTTGTCATCCTGAGTCGCGCGCGGTAACCCGCGCGCTGAAAGCGAAGGATCTCGCGCTCATTCCGAAGAACCCCTGCGAACTGAGCGTAAGGGCCTTCGCTGCGCTCAGGACGACAACGTGTTGCGTTAGGTAGCCATGCCCGTATTGCCGCCCCTCCGTCTTGGCGTGAACGTCGACCATGTCGCCACCGTGCGTAACGCGAGGGGTGGCAAGCTGCCCGATCCGCTGCGAGCGGCCGCGATCGCAGCGGCCGCCGGCGCCGACGGCATTACCGCCCACTTGCGGGAGGATCGGCGTCACATCGTCGATGTCGACATCGAAGGCCTGATGCGCGAACTCAAGATTCCTCTCAATTTCGAGATGGCGGCGACGCCGGAGATGGTGGGCATCGCGGTCAAGCATCGCCCGCATGCCGCCTGCATCGTGCCGGAAAAGCGCGAGGAGCGGACGACAGAAGGCGGTCTCGACGCGGCCGGGCAGCACAATCATCTGAAGCCGATGGTCGCGCGTCTGCGCGACGCCGGGATTCGCGTGTCGCTGTTCATCGAGGCTGATCCGCGCCAGCTCGATGCGGCCGTCTCGCTCGGCGCCCCGGTTGTGGAGCTGCACACGGGTCGCTATTGCGAGCTCGAAGGAGCAGCGCAACGCGCCGAGCTTGCCCGCCTGCAGAAGGCAGCGGCGCTCTGCGGCAAGCTTGGCCTCGAATGCCACGCCGGTCATGGGCTGAGCTACGCCGATGTCGGGCCGGTGGCCGCCATTCCCGAAGTGCGCGAGCTCAACATCGGCCATTTCCTCGTTGGCGAGGCGATCTTCGTCGGCCTCGACAAGGCGATCCGCGAGATGCGGCGCGTCATGGACGAGGCGCGGGCAGCGGGGCAGGCGGCGTGATCATCGGCATCGGAAACGATCTCGTCGATATCAGGCGCATCGAGAAGTCGCTCGAACGTTTCGGCGATCGTTTCGTCCAGCGCGTCTTCACTGAAACCGAACAAAGGCGCTCGGAAGGTCGGGCAACGAGAGCGGCGAGCTATGCCAAGCGCTTCGCCGCCAAGGAGGCCTGCTCCAAGGCCCTGGGCACGGGGCTGAGGCGCGGCGTCTTCTGGCGCGACATGGGCGTCACCAACCTCAAGGGAGGCAAGCCGACGATGGTGCTGACCGGCGGCGCACTGGCGCGGTTGCAGGAGATCATGCCGGCAGGGATGTCGCCGCAAATCGACTTGACCTTGACCGACGAATTCCCTCTGGCCCAGGCTTTTGTGGTGATTTCCGCCAATCTTTCGAATGCCACGCGGGTCCCTTGATGCGGCGGGTTTCGCCCTGTTGCGTGGTCGCGATGTCGAACTGGACCAAAATGCACTGCTCCCATGCGGCGTCGGAGAGCAGAGACAGCGTCTTGCTGCCCTGCTATAGGCGCGGCTCATCTAAACTGGAATGGCGATGACTGAAGTGGCGGAACGGCGCAAACGGGGACAGGAAAAGACCAGCGGCCTGGGTGAGACCGTCCGTACGGTTGTGTACGCCGTGCTGATTGCACTGGTCGTGCGTACCTTCGCGATCGAGCCATTCAACATTCCATCCGGATCGATGATCCCGACGCTCCTGGTCGGCGACTATCTGTTCGTCTCGAAATTCTCCTACGGCTACAGCAAGCACTCTTTCCCTTTTTCGATGGGGTTGTTCTCCGGCCGCATTTTCTTCCATTCGCCCAAGCGCGGCGACGTCGCGGTGTTCAAGTATCCGGGTGATCAAGGGCAGGGGCTCAACCGGACCGACTACATCAAGCGCATCGTCGGCCTTCCCGGCGACCGCATCCAGGTGACCAACGGCGTGCTCCATATCAACGGTGTTGCGGTCAAGCGCGAGAAGCTCGGCGACTACACCAAGGGTGGCAACAGCTTCCAGAAGGGGATGCTCTATCGCGAGACGATGCCCGATGGCGGCCCGACCTATACGGTGCTGCAGTACTCGGACAATGGCTCGGTCGACAACACGCCGGAATTCCTCGTTCCGGCCAACAACTATTTCATGATGGGCGACAATCGAGACGATTCGCTCGACAGCCGTACGCCGCTCGTGCTGCGCGATATCAGCGGCGCCACGCGCCAGCGCGACGAGCTCGGCTGGTACGTGCCGGCCGAGAACCTGGTCGGCCGCGCCGAATTCATCTTCTTCTCGCATGACCCGTCCGAAGCGGGCTGGTCGGAACCGTGGAAATGGCCCGAGGCGATCCGCTTCAGCCGCTTCTTCAGGGCGATCCACTGAAGCCCAACGACGTCGATCTCGCGGCGTTGACGAATGGGATCGGGCATGCCTTCGCGCATCCCGAACTGGCCGCCGAGGCGCTCACGCATCGCAGCGCTCTCGACCGGCAAGCCGAGCTGAAGGCAGCTTTTCCTCACGGCAACGAACGGCTGGAATTCCTGGGCGATCGCGTTTTGTCACTGGCGATGGCTGACCTTCTGCTGCGCCGCTTTCCGAACGAGCGTGAGGGCGGTCTGGCGCGCCGACATGCGGCGCTGGTCCGTGCGGAGACGTTGGCGGCAATCGCCGAAGCCATCGGACTTGGTGCATATATTCGTCTTGGCGATTCCGAGCGTGCCCAAAAGGCCGGTGTGAAAGCCAACATCCTGGCCGACGCACTGGAAGCACTGCTGGGAGCCATCTTTCTCGATGCCGGCTTCGCCGCTGCAGCGGGCTGCATCGAGACGCTGTGGGGCGACCGGTTGGCAAGCCAGGGAACGGCGCCGCGTGATCCCAAGACGGCATTGCAGGAATGGGCGCAGGCCCGCCGGCTACCGCTGCCCAACTATCGCGAGGTCGGCCGGGAAGGACCGCCGCACGCCCCGGTCTTCGTCGTCGACGTATCGGTCAAAGGCCACGAGCCGAGCCGTGGACATGGCAGCAGCAAGCGCGAGGCCGAGCGGTTGGCCGCGAATGCACTTCTGGAACGGCTCGACCAGCCATGACAGAGGCGACCACACGCGCAGGATTCGTCGCCATCGTCGGCGCTCCCAACGCCGGCAAATCGACGCTGGTCAATGCTCTGGTCGGCGAGAAGGTGAGCATCGTCTCGCCCAAGGTCCAGACGACGCGCATGCGCGTGATCGGCATCGCGATGGTCGATCTGCCCGACCGCTCACGCGCCCAGCTCGTGCTGGTCGATACGCCAGGCATCTTCCGCATCGCCAAGCGCCGCCTGGAACGCGCCATGGTGGCGGCGGCCTGGCAGGGAGCGGAGGATGCCGATGCGGTCGCGCTGGTCGTCGATGCCGAGCGTGGGGTTGGCGACGAGACGCGCGCAATTGCAGAGAAGCTGAAGCAGTCGCGTGCGCGCCGCCATCTCGTTCTGAACAAGATCGACCTGGTGGCGCGCGAGAAACTGCTGACGCTGGCCGGCGAGCTCAACGCGCTTCTGCCGTTTGCGCATACCTTCATGGTGAGCGCTCTCAAGCACGACGGCGTAGCCGATGTGCTGGCGGCGCTGGCAGCCGACCTGCCGGCGGGACCTTTCTTCTACCCCGAAGATCAAGCGGCCGACTTGCCGATGCGCTTGTTGGCAGCCGAGGTCACGCGCGAGCAAGTCTTCCTGCAGCTTCATCAGGAACTGCCTTACGAGGCTGCCGTTGAGACTGATAAATGGGAGGAACGCGGCGACAGTTCGGTGCGCATCGAGCAGACGATCCATGTGCAACGCGAGGGACAGCGCGCGATCGTTCTCGGCAAGGGAGGAACCCGCATCAAGCAGATCGGCGCACGGGCGCGGCATGAGCTTGGCCGCATGCTTGAGCGGCCGGTGCATCTTTTCTTGCATGTCAAGGTGAGCGAACGCTGGGCCGACGACCCTGCGCACTATCGCGCGATCGGTCTAGATTACGACCCTTGATCTCAGCTTCTTGCCTATAAGGACGAATCGAACATGTTCCTCATTGGCCAGTACGACTCGCCTTTCGTCCGCCGCGTTGCGATCGCGATGCGCCTCTATGAAATCCCCTTCGAGCATCGGCCATGGTCGACCTTCGGCGATGCCGACAAGATCGCGCCCTATAACCCGCTACGAAGGGTGCCAACGCTGGTGCTCGACGATGGACTCGCATTGATCGAAAGCGGCGCGATCCTTGAGTATCTTGATGACCGTGTCGGGCCCGGCAAAGCGTTGATCGCCCCGCGTGGCGAACCGCGTTGGCGACATCTGCGGATCTGTGCGCTGGCGACTGGACTCGCAGACAAGGGCGTCAGCCTGCTCTACGAGGGTGTGCTGCGCACCGAGCAATCGAAGATCTGGGTCGAGCGCTGTCAGGCTCAGATCGGCAGCGTTCTCGACCTGCTGGAAAGGGAACGCGCCGGGGTGCGGACGCCGTTCTGGTTCGGTGAGCAGGCTGGCCACGCCGATATTGTCGTCGGCTGCGCGCTGCGCTTCATTGGCGAGGCCCATGCGGCTTTGTTCGATCGGGCGCGCTACCCGACGCTTGCAGCGCATGCCTCAGTCTGCGAGGCATTGCCTCCATTCAAGGAGATCAAGCAGCCACTCAGCCCGCCGAAGAAATGAGTCTCCCAGTCGAACGAACGGGCTAGGTCGGCGCATGGAATGGAACGACCGCGGTATCGTGCTGGCGAGCCGGCCCCACGGCGAGACCGGTCTGGTGGTCTCGCTGCTGACGCGCGACCATGGGCGGCACGCCGGCTTCGTCCACGGTGGTATCTCGCGCAAGGCCAGACCGGTCTGGCAATCCGGCAACCTGGTCGAGGTTGAATGGCGGGCGCGGCTCGCCGAGCAGCTGGGCAATATGAGTGGCGAGTTGCGCGAGCCGCACGCCGCGCGTGCCCTCGATGATGCGGTTGAACTTGCGGGACTTGCAGCCGCCTGCGCCGTCATCGACGCGGCCCTGCCGGAGCGCGAACCGCACCCGGCGATGTTCGACGGTTTCCATGCTTTTCTGCTGGCGCTCGGCCATGCGGGCTGGCCGGCGATCTATGTGAAGCTCGAGCTCGGCCTCCTGCAGGAGCTGGGCTTCGGGCTCGATCTCGCGAAGTGTGCAGTGTCCGGCACCACCCATGACCTTGCCTACGTCTCTCCCAGGACAGGTCGCGCCGTGTCGCGCACCGCCGCGGAGCCCTACAAAGGCAAGCTGCTCACACTGCCGGCCTTTCTGTCCACCGGTGGATTACCAGAAGATGACAGCGAATTGCGCCAAGGCCTCGATCTGGCGGGATATTTCCTCGAGCGACACGTGTTTTGGCCACACAACAAGCCCTTGCCTCCGGCGCGGGCGAGATTTATGGAAGCTTTGCACCGCTAGAATATAACGATGGCTGCAGCATCAATCGCAGTCGCATCCCTCTACATTCCGATCAATGGCCAAACGCAGCACCAACGTCGTCCCGCTCGCCTCCGTGAAGCCGGTGCAATTCGGACAGGCGCTCCAGGAGCGCTACCTGTCCTACGCGCTGTCCACCATCATGGCGCGCTCGCTACCCGACGTTCGGGACGGGCTGAAGCCCGTGCATCGTCGCCTGCTCTACGCCATGCGGCAGCTGCGGCTCGATCCGAACAGCGCCTTCAAGAAGAGCGCGCGCGTGGTGGGCGACGTGATTGGCCAGTATCACCCGCACGGCGACCAGTCGATCTATGATGCGCTGGTTCGGCTCGCCCAGGAGTTCTCGGTCCGCTATCCGCTGATCGAGGGGCAGGGGAACTTCGGCAATATCGACGGCGATAACCCCGCCGCCATGCGCTACACCGAGGCGCGTCTCACCGAGGTGGCCGAGGCGCTGCTGGCGGGCATCGACGAGGATGCGGTCGACTTCCGGCCGAACTATGACGGCTCCGTCCAGGAGCCGGTCGTGCTGCCCGGCGGCTTTCCCAATCTTCTCGCCAATGGCGCGGCCGGCATCGCGGTCGGCATGGCGACCTCCATCCCGCCGCACAACGCCGGCGATCTCTGCGACGCGCTGCTGCATCTGATCCGCACACCCAACGCGCGCGTCGAGACGTTGGTCGATCTGGTGAAGGGCCCCGACTTTCCGACCGGCGGCCTTCTGGTCGAGCCGCGCGAGTCGATCATCGATGCCTACAAGACCGGGCGCGGTGCGTTCCGCCTGCGGGCGCGCTGGACCAAGGAAGAGCTGCCGCGCGGCCAGTACCGCATCGTTGTCACGGAGATCCCCTATCAGGTCCAAAAAGGGAGGCTGATCGAGCGCATCGCCGAGATCATCAACGCCAAGAAGCTGCCGATCCTGGAGGACGTGCGCGACGAATCGGCGGACGATGTGCGCATCGTGCTCGAGCCACGCACCGGCAACGTGCCAGCCGAGCTTCTGATGGAGCAGCTCTTCAAGCTGACAGATCTCGAGACCCGCTTTCCCCTGAATCTCAACGTCCTCGACAAGGACAATACGCCGCGCGTGATGGACCTGCGCGAGGCGCTGCAGGCCTTCCTCGACCATCGGCGCGAGGTGTTGATCCGGCGTTCGACCTTCCGGCTGGCCGAGATCGAACGGCGGCTGGAAATTCTCGACGGCTATCTCATCGCCTTTCTCAACCTCGACAAGCTGATCAAGATCATCCGCGAAGAGGACGAGCCCAAGCCGAAGATGATCAAGGCTTTCAAGCTCACCGACCTGCAGGCCGAGGCGATCCTCAACATGCGCCTTCGCGCTTTGCGGCGGCTGGAAGAGTTCGAGATCAAGGGCGAGCACAAGAAACTCACCGCCGAGCGCAAGGAACTGAAGGCGCTTCTCAAGGAAGACAAGCTGCAATGGCAGGCGATCTCGGCTGAGGTCCAGGAGACCAAGAACAAGTTCGGCGGCAAGACGAAGCTCGGCAAGCGCCGCACGGAGCTCGCCGACGCGCCGGTCGAGGTCGAGCATGCGGTCGAGGACTTCGTCGAGCGCGAGCCGATCACCGTGCTTCTGTCCGACAAGGGTTGGATCCGTGCCGCCAAGGGGCATCTCGACGAAAAGGCGGCAGCCGAGCTCAAGTACAAGGAAGGCGATCAGGCGAAGTTCGCCGTGCACGCCCAGTCGATCGACAAGATCCTGGTGTTTGGCACCAACGGCCGGTTCTATACGCTGCCCTGCGATCGGTTGCCGAGTGCCCGAGGGCACGGCGAGCCGGTACGTCTCATGATCGAACTTGGCAACGAGCAGGATATCGTCCAGCTCGAAGTGCTGAAAGGCGGGCGCAAGTTCCTGGTCGCATCCGATGCCGGCCGCGGTTTCGTCGTGCCCGAGGACGAGGTCGTGGCCCAGACCAAAAACGGCAAGCAGGTGCTGAACCTTGCCGACAAGGAGAAGGCGGTCGCTTTTTCGATCGTGCCGGAAGGGGCCGACTCGGTTGCGGCCCTGAGCGAGGGGCGCAAGCTCCTGATCTTTCCCCTTGAGCAGGTGCCGGAGATGGGACGTGGCCGCGGCGTGCTGCTGCAGAAGTCGAAGGCCGACCAGCTTTCGGATGCACAAGCTTTCAAATTGTCGGACGGTTTGCCCTGGGCCAATCGGCTGATTGCGGCAGCCGAACTCAAGTTCTGGCGGGGCGAGCGGGCGCAGGCTGGCCGCATGCCCGAAAAAGGCTGGCCGCGCGCCAAGCGTTTCAAGGATTGATGGGATGGATCTGGCGCTGATCTGGAAGACGCTGGTGATCGGCGTCATCGAGGGCCTTACCGAATTTCTGCCGGTATCCTCGACCGGGCACATCATCCTTTCCGAAGTGGTCCTCGACTTTAAAGGCCCGCCCGGCAAGGTGTTCGACATCGTGATCCAGCTCGGCGCGATCCTGGCCGTGTGCGTGCTCTACCGTGCCAAGATCTGGGCCACGGTGGTTGGCGCGATGAATCGCGAACCGCAGGCGCTGCGCTTCGCCGGCACCATCCTCGTTGCCTTTTTACCCTCCGCGGTCGTGGGCGTGATCGCCTTTAAGTACATCAAGCAGCTGCTGGAAAGTCCCCTGGTGGTCGCGGTCGCGTTGATCTTGGGCGGCATCGCGATCTTGGTGATCGAGCGGTTGGTGCAGCGGCCTCGCGTGAAATCGATGGACGACATCGATTTCAAGACGGCGTTCTGGGTGGGTGTGTGTCAGTGCCTGGCCATGGTCCCCGGTGTGTCGCGTTCCGGTGCGACGATCATGGGCGCACGGGCTTTTCGCGTGGACCGTGCGACCGCTGCAGAATTTTCCTTCTTTCTGGCGATGCCGACCATGATCGGCGCGGCCGCTTACGATCTCTACAAGAACTGGGCAGACCTCAGCTGGCACGGAAGCGCCGTTATTGCGCTGGGTTTCATTGCCGCTTTCTTCTCTGCCCTCGTCGTCGTCGGGCCGTTCGTGCAGTTCATCAGCCGATACGGGTTCACCGCTTTCGCCTGGTACCGCATTGCAATTGGCGCATTGGCGCTCGTTCTATTGCTCATGCATTGACGCTTCCTGCGCTTCATACCGTGTGCCATAAGCCGGCAACATTTTTTGAAGCGGTCAGGAGTTGAAGATGCAACGGCGTAAATTTCTGCGCAGCGCGGGTATAGGCGCTGCGGCGACAGCGGTCACGAGTGCGGTGGCGGCGCCGGCCATTGCCCAGTCGACGCCGGAGCTCAATTGGCGTCTGACCTCGAGCTTTCCAAAGTCGCTCGACACGCTCTATGGTGGCGCCGAGAGGTTCGCCAAGCTTGTCGCCGAGGCGACCGATAACAAGTTCCAGATTCGTGTCTTCGCTGCAGGCGAGATCGTTCCGGGCTTGCAGGTCGTCGATGCCGTGCAGAACGGTACGGTCGAGGTCGGTCACACTGCTTCGTACTATTTCTTCGGCAAGGATCCGACGTTCGCCCTTGGAACGGTGGTGCCGTTCGGTCTCAACACGCGCCAGATGAATGCGTGGGTGACCGAAGGCGGTGGCAACGATCTGCTCAACGACTTTTACAAAGGCTACAACATCCACGGCATCGTCGCGGGCAATACGACGGCGCAGATGGGCGGTTGGTTCCGCAAGGAGATCAACACAGTCGACGACCTTAAGGGCCTGAAGTTCCGCATCGCCGGTCTGGCCGGCAACGTCATGGCGAAGCTGGGCGTCATCCCGCAGCAGCTTGCCGGTGGCGACATCTATCCGGCTCTCGAAAAGGGCGCGATCGATGCTGCCGAATGGGTCGGACCCTACGACGACCAAAAGCTCGGCTTCGCCAAGATCGCGCCGAACTATTACTACCCGGGCTGGTGGGAAGGGAATGCGGCGATCCACATGTTCATTGGCCTCGATAAGTGGAATGCATTGCCGAAGCACTACCAGGCGATCCTGACGGCGGCCTGCGCCGACAGCAACAACTGGACGACCGCCAAGTACGACACCGACAATCCCAAAGCCCTTCGCACACTGATTGCCAGCGGCGCGAAGCTGCTGCCGTTCTCGCCGGCCATCCTCGAGGCATCGTTCAAAGCGGCCAACGAGGTCTATGCCGAATTGAATGCCAAGAATGCCACCTTCAAGAAGGTCTATGAATCGATGATGGCCTTCCGGAAGGAAGAGGTTCTGTGGTTCCGCGTCGCCGAGAACACCTTCGACAACTTCATGGCGCGCCAGTCGGCCGCCAACAAGCTCTGACGAGGACGCGCGTCGAAACCGTCAAAAGCCCCGCATTTGCGGGGCTTTTCTTTGCCCCGAGGGGAGCCCCGGCCACTTTTCATCTGGCCTGCGCCATGTCATAAATTCCACCGCTTGCGTAGCGAAATGAAATCCGAGGCAGCGCAGGCTTTAGGGAGGGATCATTCAATGCAACGTCGTAAGTTCCTGCGTAACGCGGGTGTCGGGAGTGTCGCCGTGGCGGCCAGTGCCACCGTCGCCGCACCGGCCATCGCCCAGTCCATGCCTGAGCTCAAATGGCGGATGACGTCGAGCTTTCCCAAGTCACTCGATACGCTCTACGGCGGCGCTGAGTACCTCTCCAAGGTCGTCTCTGAGGCGACGGACAAGAAGTTCGAGATCAAGGTCTTCGCCGCCGGCGAAATCGTCCCCGGCTTGCAGGTCGCCGACGCGGTGCAGAACGGCACCGTCGAGATGGGCCATACGGCGTCATACTACTATTTTGGTAAGGACCCGACCTTCGCTCTGGGTACGGCAGTGCCCTTCGGCCTCAACACCCGCCAGATAAACTCCTGGTTTCGCGACGGTGGCGGCGAGGATCTGCTGAATGAGTTCTACAAGAAGTACAACATGGTTGGCATCAATGCCGGCAATACCGGTTGTCAGATGGGCGGCTGGTTTCGCAAGGAAATCAACACCGTCGATGACCTCAAAGGCCTGAAGTTCCGCATCGGCGGCTTCGCTGGTCAGGTGGTGGCCAAGCTCGGAGTCGTGCCACAACAAATTGCTGGCGGGGACATTTATCCGGCGCTGGAGAAGGGCACAATCGATGCGGCCGAGTGGGTCGGGCCCTATGACGACCAGAAGCTCGGCTTCAGCAAGATCGCACCGAACTACTATTATCCGGGTTGGTGGGAAGGTACGGCGGCGCTCCATGTCTTCATCAACCTCGACAAATGGAATGCGCTGCCGAAAGGCTACCAATCGATCTTGAGAGCGGCTTGCGCCGATGCGGTTACCTGGATGACGGGCAAGTACGATGCCCAGAATCCCAAGGCGTTGCGTGAGCTGGTTGCCAGCGGCACAAAGCTGCGTCCGTTCTCGTCGGCCATCATGGAAGCATCATGGAATGCCGCCAACGAAGTCTACGCGGAGACCATGGCGAAGAATGCCAACTTCAAGAAGGTCTACGAATCGATGACCGCCTTCCGCAAGGAAGAGGTGCTGTGGTTCCGGGTGGCCGAGAACACCTACGACAACTTCATGGCGCATCAGTCGGCAAGCAACAAGCTCTAGACTGACCCAGAATCAGGAAAAGCCCCGCTTCGGCGGGGCTTTTTGCTGTCATTTGAAGACCGGGGGTGCTGCTTCTTCGGCTGGAGGCGCCTGGATGTCGATCTTGATCTTGCTGGGATCGATAGTCGAAGGAGGCTCGAGGAAGTAGGTGACCGACTGTGGCACGGCGATCACCAGGACCACCATGATGAGCTGCAGCGCGACCCACGGGATCGATCCCCAATAGATATCGGAGCTCTTTACTTCCTTGGGCGCAACGCTGCGCAGGTAAAACAATGCGAAGCCGAACGGCGGGTGCATGAACGAGGTCTGGACGTTCACGCACAACATCACGCCGAACCAGATCAGGGCGGCATCGTGGCCGACCACCGGCTCGAGGATCTTCTGCGCGACCGGCGCCAGCATCGGCACGATGATGAAGGCGATCTCGAAGAAGTCGAGGAAGAAGGCGAGGAAGAAAACGAACAGGTTGACGACGACCAGGAAGCCCCAAACGCCGCCCGGCAGGCTCGACATCATGTGCTCGACCCAGCGGTTGCCGTCCACGCCCTGGAAGGTGATCGAGAAGCAGGTGGCCCCTACCAGGATGAAGGCGACCATGGCGGTGATGCGCATCGTCGCCTGGAACGCCTGCACGATCAGGTCCCGCAGGTCCTTTACGTCCCAGGCCCGCCAGCAGAGCCAGACGATGGCGGCGAACATGACGGTGAAAGCCGCCTTGAAGGCTGGCGACTTGAAGGCGACCAAGCCGATCAAGAAGCCGATGACTGCCGCGACGCAGCCGGCACCGAATACCCATTTGTCGAACTTCGTCAGTGGCGCATTGCGCACGACAGCGAGCACGATGGCGCCGATCGTGCCCATGGCGCCCGCCTCGGTCGGGGTCGCGAGGCCCATCATGATGGTGCCGAGCACGAGGAAGATCAGGATGGCGGCCGGGATGATGCCCCAGGCGCACTTGATCAGGAGCGCCTTGCCGAACAGGGTGCGTGGCACTGGTGGTAGCGCCGCGGGCCGCACGATCGATACGTAGAACGTGTAGGCGGCGAACATCACGATCTGCAGGATCGAGGGCCCCCAGGCGCCGAGATACATGTCGCCGACCGAGCGGCCGAGCTGGTCGGCCAGCACGATCAGCACCAGCGAGGGCGGCACGAGCTGGGTGATGGTGCCCGATGCGGCCAGCACGCCTGTCGCGTAGCGCATATCGTATTTGTAGCGGACCATGATCGGCAGCGTGATCAGCGCCATGGCGATCACCTGCGCGGCCACGGTGCCGGTGATGGCGCCCAGGATGAAACCGACGATGATGGTCGAATAGCCGAGGCCGCCGCGCACGGGGCCGAACAACTGGCCCATCGATTCCAGCATGTCCTCGGCCAATCCGCATTTCTCCAGGATCGCGCCCATGAAGGTGAAAAACGGAATGGCGAGCAGGAGTTCGTTGCTCAGGATGGAGCCGAACACGCGGCCAGGAATCGCCTGCATGAAGGGCAGGGTGAAGTAGCCGAAGTCGATCGACAGGAAGCCGAAGAAGAAACCGACAGCGGCCAGGGAGAAGGCCACCGGGTAGCCAATGATCATGAACACCACGAGGCCGGCGAACATGATCGGCGGCATCCACTCGAGAGGGATGATCATTGCGTCGGCCTCTCGTAGTGGGCTTCGAGGCTTTCGACGGGGATGCCGATCAAAAAGGCCACGCGTTTGATGAGTTCGGAGAGGCCCTGCAAGGCCACCAGCAGGAAGCCGAAGGGCAGGACGGCCTTGATCGGCCAGCGGATCAGGCCGCCGGCATTCGAGGAATGCTCGCCAATGACGTAGGACTGCATGAAGAACGGCCAGGAAAGCCAGGCCAGGATAGCGCAGGTTGGCAGCAAAAAGATCAGCGTGCCCAGGATGTCGATCCAGAGCTGGCCGCGGCGCCCCAGCGTCATGTAGAGGAGGTCGACCCGCACATGCTCGTTGCGCTTCAGCGTATAGGAGGCGCCGAACATGACGATCACGGCGAACATGTACCACTGCACCTCGAGCCAGGCGTTCGAGCTCGTGTCATAGGCGTAGCGGACCATCGCGTTGCCGCCACTGACCAGACAGGCCAGCAGCACCAGCCAGTTACAGACGAGTCCGATCTTTTCGTTGATTACGTCGATAACTGCGCTGAACTTGAGCAGAAAGCGCATTCCTCTCCCCAGAAATTCTTCGTTCTTTTGAGCCCCGTTTCGCCTCCCGAGGCTTGGCTCTCATAACGTGGTCCTTGCGGTACCGCTAGAGTTTCGCAGGAATGTGAAAGGGGCAGGTGGTGCGTCAAGTCGATCCACCTGGCGGTTTTGCCTACGAACTGGGCAATTCCGTCCAGCCTTCGGGCCCAAAGAACTCCAAGGGCCGGAAGGAGCGTTTGTAGGCCATCTTGCTCGAATCGGCGATCCAATAGCCCAAATAGACATAGGGCAGGCCACGCCGCGCCGCGGCGTCGGCCAGCCATAGGATCATGTAGGTACCGAGCCCCCGACGCGGGTTTTGAGGGTCGAAGTAGCTATAGACAGCCGACACGCCGCTGGAGAGCCAATCGACCAGACAGGCTCCGACCAGGCGGCCTTCGGCCGAATCGTCCCGGAATTCGATGATCGCCGTGTCGACCGGGCTTTCCTCGACCATCGCCCGATAATCATCGAAATCCATGTCGGCCATGTCCCCATCGTGATGACGGGCCATCACGTAGCGGGAGAACAAGGCATACTGCTCGCCGGTCGCCAGCGCCTGGGTCTCGACGGCATGGACATGCTCATTACGCTTCATGATGCGGCGCTGCGCCCGATTGGGCTCGAAGTCGCGGACGCGGATGCGTACTGGTACGCAGGAGCGGCAGCCGTCGCACAAGGGCTTGTAGACGAAGTGGTGCGACCGCCGAAACCCGGCGTCCGTCAGCGTATCGTGCTGGGAGATCGCATCTGGGCCGCTGAGCTCGGTAACGAGCTTGGTTTCCAGCCGGTGCGGCAGATACGGGCAGCGCATCGCCGGCGTGGTGCGGAAGAACCGCAGGGTCTGGATGTTCTGACGGATGAACATGATCGTTGATCGAGAGTGTAGCGCGATCGGGCGCGAAAAAAAGCGGTTACCCCATCATTTCATCCTTGCGGTCGACGGCCAGCCAGTCGGAAGGGCAACAGCGCCAACCGCACCAGTTTTGGCAACAGCCAGAGAAGGCCGACCACGAAGGCCGCCAGGATGCAAAGGAAAGCGATCGGGTGAAGGATCGACAGCACCAGGCCACCGAACACCAGGCCGTCCGTGGTGAGCGAGGCGGCGATGTTACTGAATGGCTCGGGGGAGGTGTTGATCAGCGCCCGCGACCCGGTCTTGGCAATGTGGGTTCCGGCCGCGAGCGTGCCGCCCAGGAGGCCCGCGAGGATGGCGGTCTCCGGGCCGAGCTGATCGGCGGCGCCGTAGGCGAGCAGGGCGCCTGCGGGGATTCGCACGATCGTGTGCAGCATGTCGTTCACGCTGTCGACGAACGGGATCTTGTCGGCGAAGAAGTTCAAGGCGAACAGCAGCCCCGCGACGCCCATCACCCAGGGTGATCCCAGGGCCTGCAAATCGGCGGGCAAGGTGACGAAACCGAACGCCTGCGCACCGCCCAGGATCAGGACGGCGGCGTAGGGATTGAGGCCACTTGCCCAGCTCGCACCGAGAGCGACGGCCACGGGTGCGAGGGAGGCGGTAAAGGAGTCGGCGCTCATGAGGGGGCAGGCTAGAGGGCGCGCCGGGCCTTGAGCGCAGTCGCCAGCGTGCCGTCGTCGAGCCAGTCGAGCTCGCCACCCACCGGCACGCCATGCGCCAGCCGAGTGAGTGGCACATTGGCGTCGGCCAGGCGCTCGGCGAGGTAATGAGCGGTGGTCTGGCCGTCGACGGTGGCGTTGGTGGCCACGATGATCTCGCGGATGCCGCCGTCGCGGACACGCCTCAGGAGGCCGCCGATATTGAGTTCGTCCGGTCCGATGCCATCGAGCGCCGAAAGCGTGCCGCCCAGGACATGGTAGCGGCCGCTGAAGATCTTGCCGCGCTCCATGGCCCAGAGATCGCCGACATCTTCGACGACGCAGATCAGGCCGGCGTCGCGACGAGAGTCGGCGCAGATCGCACAAGGATCGATCGTGTCGAGGTTGCCGCAGACTCCGCATGGCTTGATTGTTCGTGCCGCGTCGGCCAACGCCGCGCTCAGGGGCTGCATTAGCACTTCGCGCTTCTTGAGAAGGTGCAACGCAACACGTCGCGCCGAGCGCGGCCCCAACCCCGGCAACCGCCCCAGGAGCTGGATCAACCGCTCGATCTCGAGCCCGCTCATGGTCGCACAGTATCCATCACGACAACCGCGTCATCCGGAACCACGATACCTCTGCCAAGATCTGTGCTCACTTTGGCTTTCGGCTCAAAGCTTGAAGCCCGGGGGCAGGGGCAGGCCGCCGGTGAGGGAGCGCATCTGCTCCTGGACTGTTTGTTCGACCTTGCCGCGAGCGTCGTTGGCCGCGGCGACGATCAGGTCCTCGACGACGCCCTTTTCCTCGGGCTTGAACAGGGAGGCATCGATCTCGATGCGGCGGGTCTCGTTCTTGCCGTTGACGGTTACTTTCACGAGGCCCGCGCCGGAGCTTCCGACGATCTCCAAACGTTCGAGTTGCGCCTGCAACTCCTGCACTTTCTGTTGCATCTGCTGGGCCTGCTGCATCAGGCCGCCCAGATCCTTGAGCTTGTCGAACATCAGTACTCGCTTTCCGGAATGTCGTCGTCGGCAGGATAGTCCTCCGCCGGCGGTGGCTCGTCACCCGCCATCGGCGCGTCCAGACCGGCGACCAGGGAGGTTTCCTCGCCCTTGCGGCGCACCGTTTCGAGCTTGGCACCGGGGAAGGTTTTCAGGATTGCCTGCACGACCACATTGTTTTCGGCTTGAGTCCGCAAGGCATCGCCGCGCGATGTTTTCTGGGCTACCAGCGTCGGCTTGCCCTCGTCGCGTGAAACCGAGGCGATCCAGCGCCGACCGGTGGCATTGCCCAGGAATTCGCTGAGCTTTGCCGCGAGATCCTTGGGCGCAGCACTGGGTTCGGGCCGGAACTCGATCAGGCCTGGCTCGCAGCGCACCTCGTGCACGTGATGCATCATGTGATGCACCAGCCGTGCCTCGCGCCGCTCCTCAAGGAGCGCCACGACCTCGGTGAAGCTCTTGGGTGCGGGAAGGTCCTGCGCGGGTTGCGGTGCAACGGCCGACACCGGCGCGGCAACGCGTGCGGCGGCTGCGCCACCTCCACCGCCCGGTCGTGGCGCAGGGGCGCCGGCGCCGTTGGTGGCGCCGGCCGGCATGCTGCCATTCTGCAGGGCCTTGAGGGCATCAGAGGGCGAGGGCAGGTCGGCGGCGTAGCAGAGCCGGATCAGCGCCATCTCGGCGGCTCGCGCGGGTGAGGGCGCGCTGAGCGTCTCCTGCAGGCCCTTCATCAGGAGCGTCCAGGCGCGGGTGAGCGAGGCCATGGAGAGCTTCTGGGCCATCGCAAGCCCCTGGGTGCGCTCGCTGTCGGCGGAAGTGGCGCCGGCCTCGGGCGCCACTTTGAGGCGGGTCACCCAATGGGTGAGTTCCAGCAGGTCCTGCAAGATCACGACGGGATCAGCGCCTGCGTCGTGCATCTCGCCCAGGGCGGCGACCACCGCGGCCGAATCGCCGCGCATTGTCTTCTCGAACAGGTCCAGGACCCCGTTGCGGTCGGCGAGGCCCAGCATGTCGCGGACCTGGTTGGCATCGACCACGCCGCCGCCATGGGCGATCGCCTGGTCGAGCATGGAGAGTCCGTCGCGCACCGAGCCGTCGGCGGCGCGAGCTAGCAGGACCAGCGCCTCGGGCGAGATCTCGACCTTCTCGGCCTCGGCGATCTTTGCAAAATGGGCGACCAGCACTTCCTGCGGTACGCGTTTGAGGTCGAAGCGCTGACAACGCGACAGCACCGTCACCGGTACCTTGCGGATCTCGGTGGTGGCGAACAGGAACTTCACATGCGGCGGCGGTTCTTCCAGCGTCTTCAGGAGCGCGTTGAAGGCCTTCTCCGACAGCATGTGCACTTCGTCGATGATGTAGACCTTGTAGCGTGCCGACACCGGCCGGTAGCGCACGCCCTCGATCAGCTCGCGTACGTCGTCGATGCCGGTGCGGGACGCGGCATCCATCTCGATCACGTCGACGTGCCGATCCTCGGTGATGGACTTGCAGTTCTCGCAGACACCACAGGGATCGACGGTCGGTCCACCCTTGCCGTCGGCGCCGACGCAGTTCAGGGCACGAGCGATGATCCGTGCAGTGGTGGTCTTGCCGACGCCACGTACACCGGTGAGCATGAAGGCGTGCGCAATGCGGCCAGACGCTATGGCGTTGCGCAGCGTGCGCACCATGGCTTCCTGGCCAACCAGGGTGGTGAAATCGACCGGACGGTATTTGCGAGCGAGGACGCGATAGGGGAGCTGTTCCCCGGCGGCTGTGGTGGCCTTCGCCATGACGCTCACCCTCGTTGCGCCGCGGCCCCTTAGCACCCGGCGGTCATCGCGCCTAGGCCGCCCGGCCCCGCGACGGCGCGTCTTGGGGTGACGGGTGAGAGACCGGCATGACCCGAAGCGAATTCGTTACGGCTGCTTCCTTCCGGATCTGACCGGGTTGGCGACTGCTTCGCCCACACCGGCCCCTCAAGGGGGTTATATCAGGAGTCGGGGCGGCCGGCGCAAGGGTCAGATCGAGGCCGATTCGGGACTGTTTTGGCCTATTCTCCCGATCTCTTTCAGGAGGAGAACAGGATGGCCGCCTACCTCATTGTGCAGGGTTCGATCAGCGACGAAGCGCAGTATCAGAAATACCGCGAGGCGGTCGTGCCGCTGATCACCAAGAACGGCGGCCGGTTCCTGGTGCGGGGTGGCAAGGTCGATGTGCTCGAAGGGAAACCCGACGACCGCCGGCCGGTCATTTTCGAGTTCCCGTCGATGGCTGCGCTGCGTGCCTTCTGGGATTCGCCCGACTACGTACCGGTGAAAAAGCTGCGCGAGCAAGCGGCGTCACTAAACGTCTTGGCAGTCGAAGGCGTCTAGCCGCTTCTTCATCAGGCACCCATCGCTTTTGGGGGAGTCGCTGAGCTTGACTCTCGTGAGGTCGCACGTGACAATTTTCGAAGAATATTCGAATTTAATCCGAGGGCGACATGGACTTCACGCTTCCGCCCGATCTTGTGCACCTTCAGGAACAGGTGCGGCAGTTCGTGCGCGAGGAACTGCAGCCAGTCGATGCCGAGGTCGAAGCGACGGGTCAGGTGCCCGAGCGGGCGCTGGCGGGGCTCCGGCGCCTTGGGTTATTCGGCACCAACACGCCCAGGGACTATGGCGGTTTGGGGCTCTCCATGCTGGGGAGCTGCCTCGCCATCGAGGAGCTCGCCAAGGCGCATATCGCCTTCTACTTTCTGAGCGGCGTGAACGTGCATATCGGCTCCAAGCCGATCGAGCTCGCCGGCAGCGAGACGCTGAAACGCCGCTGGCTGCCGGAACTCGCTTCGGGCCGCACCATTGCCGCTTTTGCCCTTACCGAAACGGAGGCCGGCTCCGACGCGGCCGCGATCAGGACGATCGCGCGCCGCGATGGGGCAGGCCACTACCTGTTGGATGGCACGAAGACCTATATCACCAACGCGCCTGTGGCGGGTCTCTTCACCGTCTTCGCCACCCTCGATCCGGCGCTGGGCGCCAAGGGCATCACCGCTTTTTTGGTCGAGGCGGGCACGCCTGGCCTCCGGATCGGCCGCACGATCGAAATGGCGGCGGGTCGCGGCTCGGCTCATGCCGAGCTGATCCTCGACGGTTGTCGCATACCGGCCGAGAACCGGTTGGGTGACGAGGGAACGGGCTTCGCGCTCGCCATGCGCTGCCTCGATGCCGGGCGCACGCACTGGGGTGCCTACTGCGTGGGCGCGGCGCAACGACTGCTCGATCTCGCCGTTGAGCGCGCCTCGTGCCGCGAGACCTTCGGACGACGCCTGCGCGAGCATCAGGGAATCGAATGGATGCTGGCCGATATGGCGGCCTCGATCCACGCCGCTCGACTGGTGGCTTACGAGGCCGCGTGGCGTTACGACCAGGAGGACGCGGGCAAACGCACGCGTGCCGCCGCAACCTCCAAGCTGATCGGTGCCGACATGGTGCAGCGGGTGGCGGATGCCACGCTGCAGATCTTCGGCGGAGCGGGCTACTCCAAGGACCTGCCGATCGAACGCATCTGGCGCGAAACGCGGGTGGTGAAGATCCTCGATGGCAGCTCGGAAATGATGCGTCGCATCGTGGCCCGCGATCTTTTTCGCGCCGCCGACAGACGCAACGCGGCAGTGTAGGCAAATCAGTGACAAGGAGGACCGGGATGAAGACGGTACTTTGCGACGCGCGGGCCGAGGCCGTGTTGGCACGGCTCGACGAACAGGGACGTCAGCAGTCGGCAGAGATGCGTCGCTACTACGACGCCAAGCGCGAGTCGGCCAAGCGGACGACCGATCCGGCTTCCAAGCACGACATGGACTTCGTGCGCGACAAGCTTGTCGCTCTCGATCCGGAGAAGTGCGACCTCTGTTATACGCTGTGCCGTGCCATTGGAGCTCGTCGCGTGGTCGAGTTCGGTACCTCGTTCGGTGTCTCGACTATCTATCTTGCCGCCGCCGTGCGTGACACGGTGCGCGAGCGGGGCGGCGAGGGGATCGTCATCGGTACCGAGATCGAGCCCCGCAAAGCGGAGATCGCTGCGGCGAACATCGCTGAGGCAGGTCTCAGCCCGTTCGTCGAGGTGCGGGTGGGTGATGCGCGCGAGACCTTGAAGAATGCCGGAGGTCCGGTCGACTTCCTATTGCTCGACAGCTGGATTCCGCTGGTGCGGCCGGTGATGGACGTGATGGCGCCGCAATTACGACGTGGCGCGATGGTACTGTGCGACAACGTCGAGAAGTACGAACGGGAATACAGCGACTACACGTCCTTCGTGCGCGATCCGAAGAACGGCTTCCGCTCGGTGCTGCTGTCACACCAAGGCGGGCTCGAAATCTCGATCAAGCTTGGCTGAACCGTGGTGGCCAATACCCTGAAATTGAAGCAGCGGCGCAGCCGCGAGCGACGCGAGCGGATCGTGGCGGCGGCAACGCGCCTCTTCGGCCGGCGCGGCATCGCCCAGACCTCGCTCACGGAGGTGGCAAAGCTTGCCGGCGTGCCGCTGCCGAGCCTCTACGACTACTTCAAGGACAAGCAGGACCTCGTCGCGGCCGTGCCCGAGGACAATTACCTTGCCCTCTACGAACGCCTCACGGCGGTGGCCAATGGCAAGCAGGGGCCGCGGCAGCAGCTTCGCGCGACCTTTCTCGCGAACCTCGAGTACATCCGCGACAATCCCGATTGGGGCCGGGTCTTCTTCCTCGAGATCTGGCCCAGCGCCGCCGTCGGGCAGGCGCGAATCCGCAAAGCGGTGGACCGTTACGGCCTGCACTATGTCGAACTGATCCGCCGCGCCGTTGCCGCCGGTGAGTACACAAGGGACCTCGACCCCTATCTCGGCATGTCGCTTCTGATGGGCAGCCTCTGCCACCTCACGGCCGTATGGCTGCTCTATCGCAAGCCATACGAACTCGTCGATCGCGGTACTGCGATGTTCGACCTTACCGAGGTCTCGTTCTTGCGCAGGAGCTAGCCAGGTGCCCCGCTGCGCTGGGGCACCACCGAAATGTCTACGGACGGGCGGAGCTCTGCGCAGACCTTCAGCACCTCATGGATGTTGCTGGACAGGAATTTGTCGAAAGGTGCGCCGTCCTTCACCTTGCTCTCGTCGATGGCGGTGAAGGCCTGCTGCTTCAGGATGTAGTCGAACCGTGCCGCCCACTTGCGCGCACCCAGCCGCGCGGTGGTCGAGCAGTTGTCGACCATGTAGGACACACCTTTGTAGTCCATATAGGGATTGAGCGAATCGACGGCCTCGATGATCGACTCGTTGGCGATCTCCGAATAGGGATGGCCGCGGTCTTTCAGCAGATCGACCTGGGCCATCATGCAAGCCATATAGACACCGGCGGTATCCGGATTGATCGGCGCATAGTTGCGCTCGCTGTTGGCGCGTACCTTCTCGCCGACCACCCACATGTCTGTGCTGTCGATCTTGCCCATCGGGTAGGTGCCGTGGCGGCGGGTCGCCTGGATGACGCTCCGCACCTCATTGCCTGAAGCGACGTCGTCGTAGATTTCTTCGAGGATCTCTCGGCAGGGGTGGTAGGCAGCGTTGAAGGCCTTGCGGAAGGCCGCCTTCTCCTTGTCGTCGAGTTGCTCGTAGACCGCCTTGAGGCCGGAGCGCGAAATGGTCTTGCTGATCGGGCCGGTGATCGACTCCGAGGTGTTGAGATAGGCGTCGTCCTTGGCCATGCCCTGTCCGACATAGCGCGCATAGAGGCTTTCGGCGATGCCGTGCACGGCGCCGAGCAGGATGCCGCGTTCACCGAAGATGTCGGAGCGGTATTCCGATTCCAGTGTCGTCTCGAAGGTGTAGGGCGAGCCGAGCGCGACCGACCAGCCCAGCGCGTAGTCGGTGGCCTTGCCGTTGACGTCCTGCTGCACGGCGAAGCTTGCATTGATGCCCGCGCCGTTGACCTCTCGGCCTTGCTCGTAGAGCCGCCGCACCGACGGGCCCATGCCTTTGGGGCAGACGGCGATTACATTGATGTTCTTGGGGAAGTCCTCGCTTTGCGCCTGCAGGTGCGAGAGCAGGAAGCCGTGGCTGAGGCCGAGCGTCGTGCCGGAACGGAAGGCGGCGAAGATCTTCTTGTAGTTCTCGGCAAAGGCTGCGTCGGAGATCAGCAGCAGCGACATGTCGCTCTCGCGGATCACGTCGTACATCTCGCCCAGAGTGTCGCTTTCCTTGGTGAAGCCGACGGCGGCAGCTTCCTTCATCGAGGACGAGCCCTCGCGCAGGCCGACCTTCACCCGGATACCCGAGCCTTCAAGGGACTCGCGCAGGTTTTGCGCCTGAGCCGGGCCTTGCGACGACCAGCCGATGACGCCGATCTGACGGATACCCTCGAAGGCCTTCGGCAAAAGCGGGAAAAGATGACGCCCACCCGCAACGATGGTCTCCTCGCGGTCGGCCATCCTGACGGTGCGGGTCTCGAATACCTTCGAGGTGAAGCTCATGGTCCAGTCCTTGGTTGCTGCAGTCCTTGTGGAGAGGGGGCGCAGGCCGGTCAAGCCGTGTATGGCCGCAGCGGAATTGGCGTGGCCGAAAAGATGCACCAGGCACGACTTTTCCGTTAGACGCCG
This sequence comes from Alphaproteobacteria bacterium, assembly GCA_017308235.1. Taxonomy (GTDB): domain Bacteria; phylum Pseudomonadota; class Alphaproteobacteria; order Reyranellales; family Reyranellaceae; genus Reyranella. The sequence goes on from JAFKFL010000016.1 coordinate 138,808, forward strand.
AATTGCTTCGCGCCCGAGGGCTGAAGTCGGCTCAGTATGTAGTCGACCGTAGGGGAGGAGCGGATGGAACGTACGAGTGTCGCTGTCGTCGGTGCTGGCCCCGCAGGTCTTGCGGTAGGGGCATGCCTGCGCCGGGCGAGCGTCGACTTTGTGATCCTCGAGAAGGCCCAGCACGTCGCGTCGTCGTGGCGACGGCATTACGAGCGGCTGCACTTGCATACCGTCAAGCAGCTGTCGTCGCTGCCTTACCTTCCATTCCCCGCCGGCTATCCGCGCTATGTGCCGCGGCATCTGGTCATCGAGTACCTGGAAACCTATGCAGAGACTTTCGATCTCAAGCCGCGCTTCGGCGAGGCCGTTCGCGCGGTCCGACGGACAGGCAGCGGTTGGACAGTTGAGAGCACATCCAGTGCCATTGAAGCCTCTCATGTCGTGATCGCGTCCGGCTTCAATGCGGAACCGGTGATGCCTGACATGCCGGGAATGGCGACATTCAAGGGCAAGGTCTTGCATAGCGCCGATTATGTGAACGCCCGACCGTTTGACGGTCAATCCGTCCTGGTCGTCGGCATGGGCAACACCGGCGCCGAGATCGCGCTCGATCTCTGCGAGAGCAACGCTCGCGCCACCATCTCGCTTCGCGGCGGCGTCCACATCGCACCGCGCGACCTGTTTGGCATCCCGATCCAAATCGCGGCGACACTCGCCACCAAAGTGTTTCCGATCAGCGTCAACGACGCGATCTTTCCGTTGGTCCTCGACCTGGCGCTTGGCTATCCGGCGAGGTACGGCCTCAAGCGGCCGAAGGAGGGCATTCTGCGGCAGATCGCCCGCTCGTCCAAGATTCCGGTACTCGACGTCGGCACGGTTCAGAAAGTTGCGGAAGGAGCGATCAAGATCGCCCCGGGAGTCTCCGCGGTTACCGAGAACGGAGTCCTCTTCGAGGGTGGTCAGGCTGGCGAGTTTGACGCGATCATTTTCGCGACAGGCTATCGTCCGAACTATCGAGACTTCCTCGCCGCCGGCGACTCTTCCGATGGACTCCACTTCGTGGGGTTCAAGAACCCGGTGACCGGCCTGCTGCGGGAAATCGCGCACGAGGCCCGCCGTGTTGCCGACCGCATCACTGCACGATAGGAAAGGTACCTGTTTCTAATCCAGGCTCTGGCCTTCGTCGCGATAGGCCCAGCACATTTCGGGCGGCAGGGTGAGAGGGATCTCGGCGTTAGGATCGTGGCGCGCTGCCGTACCGAGTTCCAGCGCTTCCAGCCGCTGGCCGCCCAGTTCCAGGTCGTACACGGTTTGCGTGCCCTGGTAGCGCCGTTCGAGCACCCGTGCGGAGAAGACATTTCGCTCCGCCCGCTCGCCGAGGCGGACATTTTCCGCCCTGAGCGCAATGCGCGCCTGGTCTCCGGCGGAGAGTGGTTGCGGCGTCCAGGCTTCGATGCGGCCCACGCCGCCAAGATCGATGGTCGCCGTCTCGCCGCTGCGCGCCAGCACCTTGCCGCGCAGGACATTCGAAGCGCCCGTGAAATTGGCGACGAACGCATCGGCCGGCCTGTTGTAGATCTCGCCGGGCGGCGCCATCTGCAGCAGGTGGCCGTCGCGCATGACGCCGATACGGTCACCCAGCACGACCGCTTCGGCCTGGTCGTGGGTGACGTAGAGACCGGTCATGCCGGTCTGCTTCAGGATGCGGCGCAGTTCGTCGCGCAGACGAAGCCGGAGCTTGGCGTCGAGGTTGGAGAGCGGCTCGTCGAGCAGCAGCAGTTGCGGCCTGTAGACCAGGCTGCGGGCGAGCGCTACGCGCTGCATCTGGCCGCCGGACAGCGACACGACGGGGCGGTCGGCGTAGTCGGCAAGGCCGACAAGCTCCAGCGTCTCGTTCACCTTGGCGTTGATGTCGCCGCCGCGGCTCTTGCGGCGATGCTTCAGCGGATAGGCCACGTTCTGGCGTACGGTCATGTGCGGCCATACCGCGTAGGATTGGAACACCATGCCGATGTCGCGCTCGCGCGGGCTGACGAGCAGCCCGCGCTCCGGCTCGGAGACCACGCGACCGCCGATCGAAATGCGGCCGCCGGTCGGATGTTCGAGCCCCGCCACGCAGCGCAGCGTCGTAGTCTTGCCGCAGCCCGAAGGTCCCAGCAGCACGACGATCTCGCCTGCCGGCACGTCGAAGCTCACGCCGTCGACCGCCGGTCGGCCGACGCCGAAGCGCTTGCCGAGATTTTCGATGCTGAGGGCGGCGCTCACTGACGGTATCCGTAGGTCTTGTTCCAGTCCTCAAGCCACGCCGCGCGCAGCTTCTCGAACTCATCGAACTTGGGCACCCAGACTTTGACCGCCTTGGGGTCCCAGCCCTTCGGGAAGGCCGGCGGCTCCTTCATCGAGGTGATGTTGCCGAGCTTCTCGATCTGGAAGGCCTGGCCTTCCTTCGACAGCCGCCAGTTCATGAACAGCTTGGCCGCGTTCGGGCTCTTCGAAGTCTTGGGAATGCCGTCGGCGTAGGGAATAATCGGCACGCCCTCGGGCGCGAACACCGTCTCGGCAGGCGCGCCTTCCACGATCTTGGTGTAGATGATGTTGTAGAGCAGGGGTGCGATCGAGATCTCGCCGCGCACCAGCGCATCGGAGGTCGGCGCGCCCGATGGATAGAGCGCGATGCCGAGTGCGGCCTGCTTCTTCCAGTAGTCCTCGCCCAGCACCTGGCGTTCGAACATGATGCGGGTCCAGGTCGTGCCGCCCGACGGCCCGACGACCTGGCCAATCTGCTTGTCCTTATATTCAGGCTTCAGCAGGTCCATCCAGGTCTTGGGAGCGTTCTTGACGAGCTGGGTGTTGTAGGCGATCGCCCAGCCCAACGTGACGCCCGGCCACAGCTTCGGCGAGACCAGCGCATCCGGACGATAATCGGCGGCGTTGGGCGGCGTGTAGTCCTGAAAGAGATCGGCGAGCTCCAGCATCAAGCCACGGTCGGAGTGGTTGATGACGTCGGCGGCGAGTTTGCCGGCCGCTGCCTCGGTCTTGATGCGCGTGATGAGCTGGCCACCGGGCGCGCGCACCATCGCCACCTTGATCTTGGGGAAGCGCTTGTTGAAGGCCTTGATGACCTCTTGCTCGGTCTCGGCAAAGTTCGCGGTGTAGTAGGTGAGGCCGCCTTCCTTGTCGGCCGCGTCGATCAGCTCCTTTGGGCCGAACGCATCGTCTGCTCGCGCCGGCAAGCCGGCGAAGCTCGCTGCAGCAAGGCCGGCTGCACCTGTGATTATCGTTCTACGCTTCATGATAAAAATCCTCCTGTTGTCATCCGTTCAGCCGACGCGCGCGCTGCCTTGCGCCGAGCCGCGGGAAAGCCAGTTGGTGAGGCCGAGCAGCACTGCGAGAATCACGGTCTGCACCAGGCTGAAAGCGGCCGTCTTGCCGGTATTGCCGCCTTCGTAATAATCGAGCAGCAGCACGGCCATCACGGTCGTGTCGCTGGTGTAGAGAAAGAGCGAGGAACCGAGCTCGCGGATCGCCAGCACGAACAGGAGTGTCATCGAGGCGACGACGCCAGGACGCGCCAGCGGCAGCACGATGGTGCCGATCGTGCCCAGGAGGCCGCGGCCGCAGATCCACGCGGCTTCTTCGAGTTCCCTGTGAATCTGGAGGAACGAGGTGGAAAGCGCCTTTACAGTGTCCGGCATGAAGCGCGCAACGAAGGCCAGGGCCAGGATCCAGATCGTGCCGTAGAGGCCGCCGGGCAGGCCGATCCACGCCCAAAGGTAGGCGACGCCGACGACCAGGCCAGGGATGGCGACCGGCACGGTGGCCAGGAGATCGATCAGTTTCCGGCCAGGAACATGCGTGCGGTTCACCGTGTAGCCGATGGCGAAGGCGAGTGCGCCGCCGACCAGCGCCGTGATCACGCCGACCTTCAGCGTGTTCCAGATCGACAGCATGGTGAGCGGATTGTCGAACACCGCGTTGAAATGCACGAGGCTGTAGGCCTTGGTGTCGAAGACTGCGTCGAAATCCTTGAAGAACAGGAACTTGCGAAAAGCCGCGATCACCAGCGCGATCGTGGGCAGGACAACCACGATGAACAGATAGACGAGGGCGAGCGCGAAGGTGAACCAGCGCCAGGATCCAAGGTTGAGGCTGCGCGGCCGGAAAGCCTTGCCGGCGACAGTAGCGAAGCTCTTGCCGCTCAGTACCTTTTGCTGTGCCCACACCATGATGGCCGTGACCACCATCAGCAGGATCGCGACCGCCGCGGCAGTGTTGTAGAGCGGCGGGCTCCAGGCGGTGAGCTTGAAGATGTAGGTCGTGAGTACGTTGATGTTGGCAGGTGCGCCCAACGCTGCCGGCACGCCGTAGATGCCCAGCATCACCACGAAAGAAAGCAGCATGCCTGCCAGGATGGCGGGCGCGATCAGCGGAAAGGTGACGGTGAAGAGCGTGGTGAAGGCCGAGGCGCCGGCGACCTCGGAAGCCTCCTCGAGGCTTGGATCCATGTTGCGCAGCGCCGACGAGGTGAACATGTAGACATAGGGCGCGTAGTAGATGCCGAACACCAGGATCAGGCCGGACATCGAATAGAAGTCGAAGCGGAAGTCTATTCCCAGCCACTTCAGTGCGATGTTCAGCAGGCCGGTCTTGGGTGAGCCCAGAATGCTCCAAGCCACGCCCGCCACCAGCGGCGGAACGAATAACGGGACCATGCTCGCGCCGGCAATGAAGCGACGCCCCGGCGTGTCGGTCCGCACGACGATCCACGAAAAGAAGAGCCCGATCAGTACCGCGAGCGCCGTGCCGCCGCCGCAAGCGAGCAGCGCATTGAAGAAGGCGAGGTGAACGTTCTCGTTGCCCAGCACTTCGAGGAAGCGCGCAATGGACGGACGGAATGCGCCGAAGCCATCGACCACCGGATTGGAATCGCTCAGCGCGCCGAAGAACAGCATCGCCAGCGGATAGATCACCAGGAACGCCAGGATGATCAGCAGCGCTCCGACCCACAGTGGCGTGGCCCACCCCCTCGTCGGACGTTCAACGCTGTCAGCAACAGGCAAGGCGGCAGCATTCGTTGCCGTCAAACGATCATTCCTCCCGGTCACCCGCGGATCGATTTCCGCGGAACTTCATTAGCTGTGCACGGTAGCCGATCGACCGGCGGGGCGCCACGCGTGTTTCGTCATCCGCGGCGAGCGCCAGGTGCCGTATCTTTCAAATAAGTGAGAGCGGCCTGAACGCCGCCCGCCTTGTGCGGCACCTTGGAGAGTCCCAGCGCCATCTCGACGCCGGATAGCGTGCCCATCAGCATCAGGTCGTTGAAATCGCCGAGATGGCCGATGCGAAACACCTTGCCGGCAACCTTGGTGAGGCCTTGGCCCAGCGACAGGTTGAAATTCTCCAGCGCCACCTTGCGGAAGGCGTCGGCATCATGGCCTTCGGGCATGACGATCGCCGTCAAGGAGCCGGAATAGGCCTTGGGATCGCTGCATAGGATCTCGAGGCCCCAGCTCTTGACCGCCGTCCGCGTTGCCTCGGCGTGACGGGCATGCCGGGCGAACACCGCGTCGAGCCCTTCCTCCAGCAGCATGTCGCAGGCTTCGTTCAGGCCATAGAGCAGGTTAGTGGCGGGCGTGTAGGGGAACCACCCGTTGGCGTTGGCCGCCAACATCTCGTCCCAACCCCAGAACGACTTGGTCATCTTTGACGCCTTGGAGGCTGCGACGGCCTTCTCACTCACCGCATTGAAGGAAAGCCCAGGCGGCAGCATCAGGCCCTTCTGCGAGCCCGCGACCGTGACATCGACGCCCCAGGCATCGTGGCGGTAGTCGATCGAGCCCAGAGACGAGATCGTATCGACCAGCAAGAGAGCAGGGTGCTTGGCTTGATCGATGGCGCGGCGGATGGCGCCGACGTCGCTCACAACGCCGGTCGAGGTCTCGTTGTGGACGATGCAGACCGCCTTGATGGCGTGCGCGGTATCGGCCTTCAGGCGCTGCTCGATGGCCGCGGGATCGGCCGGTTTGCGCCAGTCGCCGCCCATGAATTCTGATTTGACGCCAAGCCGATCGGCCATCTTCTTCCATAAGGAGGCGAAATGACCGGTCTCCCACATCAGCACCAGATCCCCTGGCGACAGTGTGTTCACAAGGGCTGCTTCCCAGGCTCCCGTTCCAGATGCAGGAAAGACGATAACAGGTTGTTTTGTCTGGAAAACCTGTCGGACGCTACGCAGGACCTTTTTGGCCAACGCATTGAATTCCGGCCCGCGGTGGTCGATGGTCGGATGATCCATCGCGCGGAGGACCCGGTCCGGCACGTTGGTTGGTCCGGGAATTTGCAGGAAATGCCGTCCGCTGGGATGCGAATTCAGGCGCATGGGTCGATCCTCCATCAACATGCCGATTGCATTTTGTATACAACATGCCAAACTGAGTCCAGTCATGGATGGATCAAATTTTCAAATCACCCGGCTGACTCTGCCTGAAGCGGCGGCGGAACGGCTGCGTACCCTCATCATCGAAGGCGAGTTGGCGCCCGGCGCGCGGCTCAACGAGCGTGAATTGAGCGAGCGACTCGGTGTATCGCGCACGCCGCTGCGCGAAGCCTTTCGCATGCTGGCGGCAGACGGGCTTCTGGTGCAGCTGCCCAATCGCGGCGCGCAGGTCGTGGCACTGTCGACCGACGATGTGCGGCACGCTTTTGAAGTGATGGCCTCGCTCGAGGGCCTGTCGGGCGAGCTCGCGGCGGCTCGTGTGACCGATCACGATTTTGTTGAGTTGCGCGCTTTGCAGACAGAGATGGAGCAGGCGCACAGCCGGCACGATCTCCCATCCTATTATCGCGTCAATCGCGCGATCCATGATCGGATCAATGCCATCGCCGGCAACCCGATCCTGACCCAGACCTTCCGCACCTTGAACACGCGCCTGCATGCGCTGCGCTTTCGCTCCAATCTCGTGCGTACCAAGTGGGATCAAGCGGTGGCCGAGCATCGCGACATGATCGACGCCTTGGCCGTGCGAGATGGCGTCCGGCTGCGCGAAATCCTCGTCCGGCATCTCAAGGCAAAGCTGCAGGCCGTCCTCGAAACAATGGAGGCCGCATGACCTCGCTCGAGCAATCCCTGCGCCGCACCGTCAAGGGCGACGTTCTGTTCGACCGCGCCTCGCGTGGCCGCTATTCGACCGACGCCTCGATCTATCAGATCGAGCCCGTCGGCATCGTCGTGCCGCGAGACGAGACCGACCTCGCTCTGGCGCTCGACGTCGCACGCGATGCCAAGGCCGCGATCCTCCCGCGCGGCGCCGGCACCTCGCAGTGTGGCCAGACGGTCGGCGAAGCGCTGGTGATCGATTTCTCGAAGTACATGCGCGAGATCGTGGGCTTCGACAAGGATCGCGCCGAGGTGACGGTGCAACCCGGCGTCGTGCTCGACCAGCTCAATGCCTGGCTGAAGCCGCAAGGGCTCTGGTATCCCGTCGATGTCTCGACCTCGGCGCAATGCACCCTGGGCGGCATGGCGGGAAACAATTCCTGCGGCAGTCGGTCGATCCGCTACGGCAACATGGTGCACAACGTTGCTGCCATCGATGCGATCCTGGCCGATGGTACGCGCGCCCGGTTCGACTCGCGTCGGCCTGAGGATATGCAGCCTGCGGTACGTGCCATTGCCGACAAGGTGGCGTCGCTCGCCTTTGCCGAGCAGGACGAGATCGCCCGGATGTACCCCAAGGTGCTTCGGCGCGTCGGCGGCTACAACCTCGACATCTTCTTCCCGCAGTCGGAGCGGCCCTACACGACCGACAATTCCGTGAACCTCGCGCACTTGCTGGTGGGCAGCGAAGGCACGCTTTCCGTAACGGAGCGACTGACACTCAAGCTCTCGCCATTGCCCCGGCACAAGACGCTGGGCGTCGTGAACTTCCCGAGTTTCTACAAGGCAATGGACAGCGCCCAGCACATCGTGAAGCTGAAGCCTGCCGCCGTCGAACTCGTGGACCGTACCATGATCGAGCTGGCGCGCGCCAACCCGGCGTTCCGGCCCGTGATCGAGGCGGCACTGATCGGCAAGCCTAAAGCGATCCTGCTGGTCGAGTTCGCGGGCGAGGAGAAGGAGGCGCAGCTCCGCGACCTCAAGCGCCTGGTCGAGCTGATGAGCGATCTCGGCCTGCCGGGCAGCGTCGTGGAAATGCCCGAGCCCGCCCCGCAGCAGGCATTGTGGGAAGTCCGCAAGGCCGGCCTCAACATCATGATGTCGATGAAGGGTGACGGAAAGCCGGTCTCCTTCATCGAGGATTGCGCCGTGCCGCTCGAGCATCTGGCTGACTACACGCAGCGCCTCACCGACGTGTTCGAGAAACACGGCACGCGTGGCACGTGGTACGCGCATGCATCGGTCGGCACGCTGCATGTGCGGCCGATCCTCGACATGCGCCGCGAAGGTGCCGCCAAGATGCGCGCCATCGCTGAAGAGGCCTCTGCTCTGGTACGCGAATACAAGGGCGCCTACTCGGGCGAGCACGGAGATGGCCTGGTGCGCTCGGAGTGGGTGGCGTGGCAGTTCGGCCCGCGCCTCACCAAGGCGTTCGAGGCGATCAAGGACCTGTTCGATCCCGAGAACCGGCTGAACCCGGGCAAGATCGTGCGGCCCTCGCGCATGGACGACCGGTTGCTGTTCCGCTTCAAGCCCGGCTACCAGAGCATCGACTACAAGCCGGTGCTCGATTGGTCGGCGTGGAATGTGCAGAACGATCCACGCACCGAAGCACTTACGGCGGCCGGCAGCGGCGGCGATCCGGCCGGCGGCTTCGCGAAGGCCGTCGAGATGTGCAACAACAACGGCCACTGCCGGAAGTTCGACGCAGGCACGATGTGCCCGTCCTTCCGCGTGACGCGCGACGAGGCCCATCTGACGCGTGGCCGGGCCAACACGCTGCGGTTGGCATTGTCGGGGCAGCTCGGGCCCGAGGCGCTGGCGTCGGACGCCGTCGCCGCGGCGCTCGATCTTTGCGTGAGTTGCAAGGGCTGCAAGCGCGACTGCCCGACGGGCGTTGACATGGCGCGCATGAAGATCGAGGTGAAGTCAGCGCGACGGATGAGCAAAGGCCTCAGATTACGTGACAAGCTGATCGGCGATTTGCCCGCGATGGCCCCATGGGCACGGCGCCTGCCCGAGCTGTTCAATCTCGCGGCTCTCGTGCAGCCCTGGATAGGCTTTGCGCGCCAGCGGGCCCTTCCCAAATGGCGGCGTGACACCTTCCTCGCCACGACCGATGTCGACGCCAACGATGCCACGGTTGTGATCTTTGCCGACACTTTTTCCAACCATTTCGAGCCCGCGATCCTGCATGCGGCACGACGCGTGCTCGAGGCAGCTGGCCATCGCGTGGCCGTCGCCTGGCCGGAACTTGGAGCCCGAGCGCTTTGCTGTGGGCGCACCTATCTCGCAACCGGCCAGATCGACAAGGCGCGTGACGAAGCGCAACGGCTTGTCGAAGCATTGTCACCCTTCGTGGCGCGCAGCGTGCCGGTCATCGGACTGGAGCCTTCCTGCCTCTTCACCTTGCGCGACGAGTTCTTGGGGCTGGGTCTTGGCGCCCAAGCCACCGCAACGGCCAACAACGCTTTCCTGTTCGAGGAATTCTTGGCACGCGAGAAGAAGGCGGGTCGACTCTCGCTGGCGTTGAAGCCGCTTGCGGAGAAAACGGCGCTGCTGCATGGCCATTGCCATCAAAAAGCGTTTGGTGCGATGAGCGCGGTGCAGGAGATTCTAGCGCTCGTGCCCGAGCTTGCCGTCAAGCCGATCGGCTCGAGCTGCTGTGGCATGGCGGGCAGCTTCGGCTACGAAGCCGAGCACTACGACACTTCGATAGCGATGGCCGAGCTTTCGCTGCTTCCCGCCGTGCGCAAGGCCGACGCCGATGCCCTCATCGTCGCCGACGGCACCTCTTGCCGCCATCAGATCGCTGACGGCACGAGCCGCCATGCGATCCATGTCGCTCAAGTCCTGGAGAAGGCGTTGGCTTAATCGTCAGACCGCTCGTTGCAGCCTCGGCAGGGCTGTGGCACCGTCCGCGCCCGATGCAAAGACCGCGAAACCCTTATTCCAGCGCGGAAATCGACCGCGCCAGTCACGAACGCGAGAACGACGAGAGGATGATCGAGCTCGCCTCGTCCGGCGTGGCCCGGTTCGTGCCGATCGACACCGAGCGCAATCTTGTCAGCAAGGGAGGCGGCAATCCGGAAGCCGTGTTCCTGCAGGGCATGATGGCGCGTGCCGTGACGAGCGTTGCCGAACATCACATCTTCCTGGGCTACGTCGAGGGCACTCCTTATTTTGCTGTCGACGTCAGCGGCAAGGAGACGCCGCTGGCGGAGCTTGGCGAGTTCGTCGATTTGCGCCAGGTCGGTGCACTGTTGTTCGCCCGCGAAGGATCGATCCTCGCCTATGCCCGCGGCATGACCTACTGGCACCGCCGTCATCGCTTCTGCGGCGTCTGCGGCTCGCCGACCAAGGTGACTCGCGCCGGTCATGTCCGCGTCTGCACCAACGAAAACTGCAAGACCGAGCATTTCCCGCGCACCGATCCCGCCGTCATCATGCTGGTGCATCACGGCGACAAATGTCTGCTGGGACGGGGCAAGCAGTTTCCGCGCGGCATGCACTCTACTCTCGCGGGCTTCGTGGAGCCGGGGGAGAGCTTCGAGGATGCGGTCGCACGCGAGGTCTACGAAGAGGTGAGGGTGCGCGTGCGCAACGTGACCTACCGTTCCTCGCAGCCTTGGCCGTTTCCTGCTTCGGTCATGATCGGCTTCCACGCCGAGGCTGAATCGCTCGACTTCGTGGTCAACGAGGACGAGCTGGCGAGCGCGCGCTGGATGAGCCGCGACGACCTCAGGCCCGAGAACCTGCCAAAGGATGGCTCGTTCTTCATGCCGCGCCGCGATTCGATTGCGCGGCGGCTGATCGAGGAATGGCTGGGACACGAGGCTGGTCCCTCGATCTCGGGCTGATTCTCCACAACAGGAGTAGTGATGACTGCCAAGCTTTTTACGCCCGTCGATCTGGGCGGAATTACGCTGCCCAACCGTATCGTCGTGTCGCCGATGTGTCAGTACGCTGCGATCGACGGCACCGCGCAGGGCTGGCATCAAATCCATTACGGCATGCTGTCGATGTCGGGTGCGGGGCTCCTGTGCCTCGAGGCCACGCATGTCGAGCAGTCAGGCCGCATCACGCAAGGATGCCTCGGCCTCTATAGCGACGAGAACGAGGCCGCGCTTCGGCCGATCGTCGAATGGGTCCGGGGCTGGATGCCGCAAGTGAGGCTCGGCATTCAGCTCGCCCACGCTGGCCGCAAAGCCTCGGCGCAACGGCCATGGAAGGGCGGCGGACCGCTGACGGGCGCGGATGCTCCAGATCTCGCCTGGACGACCTTCTCGGCGTCGGCCGTGCCCTATGACAGCAAGTGGCATACGCCCGTCGCACTCGACGAGGTTGGTCTCAAGCGCGTGAAGGAGGCCTTCGTCTCGGCCGTCGAGCGCAGTCTGCGGCTGGGCTTCGATCTGATCGAACTGCACGGCGCCCACGGTTACTGCCTGCACCAGTTCCTGTCGCCCCTCAGCAACCGCCGCACCGATGCCTATGGCGGCTCGATGGAGAAACGTCGGCGCTTCCCGCTCGAAGTCTTCGAGGCCTGTCGCCGCCTGGTGCCGTCGGACAAGGCGTTGGGTATCCGCCTCTCGGCGACCGATTGGGTCGAGGGCGGACTCACCGTCGAGGACACGATCGAAACAGCGCGGCAGCTCAAGGCACTGGGCTGCGATTTTGTCGATGTGAGCTCGGGCGGCAATTCGCCGGCGCAGAAGATCACCGTCGTACCGGGCTATCACGTGCCTTTTGCGGCGCGCATCCGCAAGGAAGCTGGCATCAAGACGTGGGCGGTCGGCGTCATCACCGAACCGGAACAGGCCGAAAGCATCGTGGCGTCGGGAGAAGCTGATTGCACGGCGCATGCGCGAGCCTTCTTGCTCGATCCGCGCTGGGCGTGGAATGCCGCGCGGGCGCTCGGGGTGGAAACGCCGCCGCTGCCACTGCCCGCGGTGCGCGGGACAACCATTCTTCCGTTCAAGCCGCAGCCCGCCCTGGCCAGGGCCGCCGACTAGTTTCGCGCTGAGGAGCGGGCGCCGGGGCATCGTGTCAGCTTGCCTCCGCGTCGTCGGGCGTTAGCTTTGGTGTGATGACTGTTTCCGCGCCGCCTCCGGCGGACCGCATCCTGCGCGCCATCGTCTCGACCATCGTGGCGATGGCCTGCTTTTCTGTCCTGAATGCGATGTCAAAGACGCTTTCGACGTCCGGCTACCCGGTGATCGAAGTGATCTGGGCGCGCTATGTCTTCGCCTTCATCTTCATGTTGGTGATGTTCCTGCCACGCAACGGGCGAGGGCTGTTCACCATCCGCCGGCTATGGACGCAGGTGGTGCGGGGATTGCTGCTTTTCTTCTCGTCCTATTTCTACTTCCACGGCGTGGTCTATCTGTCGCTGGCGACGGCCGCCTCGATCTCGCTCACAAGCCCGCTGATCGTGACCGCTCTGTCTTCGCGCCTGCTGGGCGAGCCCGTGGGGCCGCGGCGCTGGGCGGCGGTTGTCGTTGGTTTCGCCGGTGCGGTGATCATCGTGCGGCCCGGCCACGCCGATTTTGATTGGCACATCCTCTGGGTGGTCGCGAGCACGATCTGCAGCGCCTTCTACCAGCTCTTTTCCCGGCGCTACGGCCAGGCCGAGCGCCCGGATGCATCGGCCACGGTAGCGACCATCGTCGGCACGATCGCGGCCAGCCCGTTCGTTCCCCTCGAATGGGTGATGCCAGCATCGCTCTGGCATTTCGTGTTGTTCGTGGGGATGGGCGTCATGGCCGGTACCGGTCACTACTTCCTGACCATCGCCTACAGCCAGGCACCTGCCGCCGTCGTCTCTCCGTTCAACTACACGCAGCTCATCGGCGCGGCTGTGCTGGGCTATCTCATCTTTAACGAAAGCCCCGACGTCTGGACCTGGGCAGGTGCGGCCGTGATCATCGCTTCCGGCCTCTATGTCGGTTATCGCGAGCGGGTGCGCTACAGGCAGGCCGTCAGCGCACGGTCGTGATCAGCCAGTCGGGCAGCCACAGCGCGATCTCCGGAGCAAAGCAGAGAACCACGACAGCCAGCGTCATCAGGACGACGAACGGCAGCACGCCCCAGACGACATCGGACAAGGGGATGTCGGGTGCGATGTTCTTGATGACGAAGATATTGAGGCCGACCGGCGGATGGATCAGGCCCATTTCCATGACGATGGTCATGATGACGCCGAACCACACGAGGTCGAAGCCCGCCGCCTTGAGCGGAGGCAGGATGATGGGCGCGGTCATCAGGATGATCGACACCGGTGGCAGGAAGAAGCCCAGCACGACCACCATCACCAGGATGGCGGCCAGCAGCACCCAGCGCGACAGGTGCTGGGCCACGATCCACTCAGCGGTGGACTGGCTGATGTGCAGGTAGCTCATCACGTAGGAATAGAGCAGCGACATGCCGATGATCAGCATCAGCATGGTCGATTCGCGGATCGTGTTGGCCATGATCGGCTCGAGCTGCTTCGGCCGCCAGGTGTTGTAAACAACCGCGATCAGGATCAGCGCCAGCACTGCGCCAAGACCGGCCGTCTCCGACGGTGTGGCGAAGCCGGCATAGAGGGCGACCATCACGCCGGTGAGCAGAAACACGAACGGCAACACGCGCGGCAGGGCGGCGAAACGCTGGCCGAGGCTGAAACGCTCTTCGGCAAGCAAGGCCGAAGAGGCGCCGCCGGATTCGTGAATGCGCCGTGCGTGATGGGTCTCGTGTCTGAAGCGCCAGGCTGCGTAGGTCGAGAAGAGGGCGACCAAGAGGAGCGCGGGGCCGATGCCGGCCAGGAACAGCCGCCCCAGCGATTGCTCCGAGGCGACGGCATAAAGGATCATGGTGATCGAGGGCGGCAACAAAATGCCCAATGTGCCGCCGGCGGCGATCAGGCCAGAGGCGAAGCCGCCGGAATAGCCGCGCTTGCGCATCTCCGGGATGCCGGCCGAGCCGATGGCCGAGCAGGTCGCGGGGCTGGAGCCCGCCATGGCTGCAAACAGCGCGCAAGCAAAGATGTTGGCGATGCCCAGTCCGCCCGGGATCCGGTTCATCCAGACATGCAGCGCCGAGTAGAGGTCACGCCCGGCCGGCGAGCGTCCGATCGCGGCGCCCTTCAGGATGAACAGCGGGATCGACAGCAGGGTGATCGACGACATCTCTTCGTAGACGTTCTGCGTCACCGTATCGAGCGCGGCCGACGGCATGAAGAAGACCATGAACGCCGTTGCCACCAGGCCGAGCGCAAAGGCGATCGGCATGCCGGAGAACATGATAAGCAGCGTGGCCCCGCCATAGAGCAGGCCGATCTCGGCGGTGCTCATGGCTTACGGAACGCCTGCACGACGATCTGCACGGTCAGGAGCGTGGTGCCGGCCGCCATGGCCAGATAGGGGATCCACAGCGGCGGTGCCCACGAGGAGGAGCTGGTGTAGTCGCCGACCCACGCCTCATGCAGCAGCGTCCACGACTTCCAGGCGAAGAAGGCGCAGAACAACGCGCTCAGCAGGTCGACGATGAGTTGGCGCCAGCGTTCAAGCTTCGGGGGCAGGACGGCTTTGAGCGCCTCGATGCCGATGTGGCCGCGCTGCGAATGGACCCAGGCGGCCGCGCCGAAGGAAACGCCGATCAGCAGGAAGACCGAGAATTCCTCCTGCCAGTCGGTCGGCGCCGGCGAGAAGTAGCGCTGCACGACCGAATACGTCAGCACGCAGGACGCAACGATCATCGCGATCGCCGAGAGAATGACGATCGCCCTGTTCACCAACGCCAGAAGCTTCACGAGACCTGCTGTGAGAGCTTCAGGAACTCGGCGTTGCTTGCCGACTTGTCGGCGTATTCCTTCCAACAGGTTTCACGGGCCACGGCCTTCCACTTGTCGGCCTGCGCCTGGTCGATGTCATAAGCCTTGATGCCCGCCTTCTCGTAAACCTTGGCGACGCTCTCGTCGTCGGCTTTGGCCGCGGTCACGCCGAACTTCTCGAGCTCGAGTCCCACGTCCATGATCGCCGTCTGCTGGTCCTTCGGCAGCGAGTCGAAGACCTGCTTGGACATCAGGAGCGGTTCGAAGATGAAGAAGAAGCCCTTATTGCGGCCCGTCGTCAGCGCCTTGGCGATCTCTTCCAGACGGAAGGAGATCAGGCTGGTCGACGAGGTCATGGCGACGTCCATCGTTCCCGTCTGCATGGCGGCATAGAGCTCGTTCGACGGCATGGTGACGACCGAGGCGCCGGCGCCCTTCAGCATCTGGTCCATCTCGCGGCTGCCGCCGCGCACCTTCAGGCCCTTGACGTCATCAGGGACCTGGATCGGCTTGCCGCGGCTCGCCATTCCGCCGGCCTGCCACAGCCAAGTGACGCAAACCACGCCCTTGGCCGCCATCAGGGCCGTGAGCTTCTTGCCGATCTCGGCCTTCTTCCAGGCATAGCCCTGGTCGTAGGAGCTGATGACGCCCGGCATGAAGCCGATGTTGTATTCGCTTACTTCGCCGCCGGCGTAGTTCAGCGGATAGAGCGACAGGTCCAGCGCGCCGCGGCGCAACGCCGAATATTGCGCTACGGTCTTGACCAGCGAGGAGTTGGGATAGACCTCGCCCACCAGCGCACCGTTGGTACGCTTCTCGATTTCGGCGGCGAAGCGGCGGCAAAGACGGTCGCGGAAATCGCCCGAGTCGATCGTGCCACCTGGAAATTGATGGGAGATCTTGAGTTTCTTGGCTTCGGCGTGCGCCGGGCGGGCGATCCATGGTGCGGCGAGCGATGCCCCCGCGACAGTGGCCAGGAGTCGCCGGCGAATAAGAGTCACTTTGTAGTTCTCCCATTTCAGTATAATTGGCCGGATAGGCATTCATAACGGCTGCAAAGTCAACCGGCTTCGACCCAATCGTAAACTATGTCGCGTCACCGATCGTCAGGCGGACAATATAGAAGCCGTCCAACCCGCCGCGATCGGGCCACATCGAGGGCAGCGTGCGGACATCGCCGGCGGGCGTGATCGCTTCGGCGAGACCCGGTATCTCCTCTGGCCGCACAGGCACCCGGTTCAACTGCGGCGTCCTCGCCAGCAGCGCCGCGATACGTGCCGGCCCTTCTTCCTCCTGCAAGGAGCAGACGGCGTAGATCAGGATGCCGCCGGGCTTCAGCAGAGTGATCGCGTGCAACAGCAGGCGATCCTGCGTGAGGGTGAGGCGTCCGACGTCTTCTTCGTCCTTGAGCCAGGCGATGTCGGGATGACGGCGCAACGTGCCGGTGCCCGAGCAGGGGGCGTCGAGCAGGACGGCATCGAACTTCTCCGTCGGTATCCACTTGCTCGCATCCGACGTCACCAGCTCGGCTGTGAGACCAGCGCGGCGGAGATTATCGGCAAGACGGGCAACGCGGCGCGCCGAGATATCGACCGCGGTGACATGGGCGCCGGCGGCGCAAAGCTGCAGCGTCTTGCCACCCGGTGCGGCGCAAAGGTCGGCGACGCGTTGGCCGGCGAGATTGCCCAACAGCCGGGCGGGCAAGGCGGCTGCCGCATCCTGGATCCACCAGGTGCCTTCGGCGTAACCCGGCAGGTCGACGATGGCGCCACCAACTGGACGCCGAAGCGTGCCGGTCGGCAATACCTCGGCCTCCAGCTGCCCGGCCCAGAACGCCGTGTCAGCGCGCACGGTGAAATCGAGAGGCGCTTCGTTCAGATGGGCAGCAGCGATAGCCCGCGCAGTTTCCTCTCCGTAACTTGCGGACCAGCTCTCCCACAGCCAATGCGGTGTGTTGAGTCGCGCGGGATCACGGTCGCCGAGGAGCGCAATCCCCTCGCGCGCGACGCGTCGCAACACGGCGTTGGTAAAACCCTTGAGATGCGGCAAGCGCATCCCCTCGACGAGGCGAACGGATGTATCAACCGCTGCGTGTGGCGGCGTCCCGAGAAAGAGGAGTTGGGCCGCGCCCAGGCGCAGCGCGTGATGCGCCATGATATTGGATTCATCCAACGGGCGTTCGATCAGGGCGCTGAGGACGCCGTCGATTTCGCCTAGTCGCCTGAGTGTTGTGGCCAGCAAAAGCCGCACAAAGGCGCGGTCGCGCGGGGCAAGCTTGATGAAGCCATCGTGACGGGCCAACGCGTCGTCCAACGGTTGTCCCTTGTCCAGGCAGGCAGCGAGCACCTCGAACGCGACGCGTCGGGAGGCGAGGAGGTCATCCATCTCCGTGCGCTATAAACGCGGTTGGCGCTGTTGTCATGGTTCAGTATGTTGGGACAACAAACAATTCCGGAGGAGAGACGGGCGTGAGGAAGCTTATGTGGGGCTTGGTGGGAGCGGCCGCGATCGTCAGCGCGCTGCCCGCCGTTGCGCAGGATAAGACGGTCGATCTCAAGATCTCGCTTTGGGTGCCACCGGCCCATCCGTTGGTGCCTTCGACCAAGGCCTGGGCCGAAGACATCACCAAGGCATCGGGCGGCACCATCAAGGCCACGATCTTTCCCTCCGAACAGCTCGGCAAGGCGTTCGACCACTACGACATGGCGCGCGACGGCATCGCCGACGTGACCTACGTGGCTCCCGGTTACCAGCCAGGCCGCTTCCCGATTATCTCGGCCAGCCAGCTTCCGTTCATGTTCGCTGACGCGAACAAAGGGACGGCGGCGGCTGACGCCTGGTATCGCAAGTATGCCACTCAGGAGATGAAGGACACGCACTTCTGCTTTGCCTTCCTTCAAGACCCCGGCGCCTACCATGGCGGCCGCAAGAAGGTGGTCCTGCCCGAAGACATCAAGGGCATGAAGATCCGTCCGCCGCAGAGCACGATGGCGCAAATGATAACCATGCTGGGCGGCACCAACGTGCAGGCGTCAGCTCCTGAAGCGCGCGATGTGCTGGAGCGCGGCGTAGCCGACGCGATCTTCTTCCCGTGGGGTTCGATGTTCCTGTTCGGCCTCGACAAGGTCACCAAATACCACATGGACCTGCCGCTCTATTCGAGCGCCTTCACCTACTCGATGAACAAGGCGAAGTACGAGTCCATGTCTCCGGCCCAGAAGAAGGTGATCGATGACCACTGCACCACGGAGTGGGCGGTGAAAGTCTCCTCACCCTGGACCGAGTTCGAGGCGGCGGGCCGCGGCAAGATGAAGGCTGCGGCGGGCCATGAGGTGTACGAACTTACGCCCGACCAGCTCAAAGCCTGGAAGACGGCTGCTCAGCCGATGCAGAAGCAGTGGGCCGACGCCGTCACCAAGGCCGGCGGCAACGCCGACGAGATCTACAAGGCACTCGAGGCGAGCGTCGCGAACTACAAGGCGGGGTTCTGACCTCGCGCCGCCGGATCAGCGTGCTCCTGAACGGTCGACGACCCTTCCGTCTCGTCGACCGATAGCCGCGCGATCAATGTGTCGAGATCCTTCATCAGGCGTTGATAGTGCTTGGTGCCTAATGCCGATTCGATCCTGCGATATTGTTGTTCCGAAAGGGGCGAAAGCCGTTCGACGAGCGCCCGACCCTGACGAGTCGCCCGAACGATCCGCAGTCGGCGATCGGCGCCGAGCTGCTTCTGTACCAAACGGCGCTCATTGAGATCGGCCAGGATGCGCGAGAGGCTGGGCATGCGCAGACAGATTGCCTGGGCGAGCTCGCCAGCATCCATCTCATCGGTTTCCGAGAGCGCACGCAGCACGCGCCACTGCTGCTCGGTCACCCCAGCCCTTTTAAGTTTGGGCCGGAACCGGTCCATGACAGCCTCGCGCGCCATCAGAAGTTTCAACGGCAAGGACTGTTGCAAATTGCGCATGGTGCTCAACCCCGATTCATTGACAATGGAATTGGACAAATTGATCCGTCGGGGCGAGCCTTCGGGCGAAGATCGGAGTGATTGAGACGATCAGGGAATCCTTGTCCAAGGGAATCATGTCGCTTTCGGTTGGTGGGATTTACAAAGAAACGTTAACATGATAACGAATTCGTCAACCAAACATAAAGACAATTCTGGAGGAGGCGGCCGTGAAGAAACTTATGTTGGGCCTGATGGGAGTGGCCGCGATCGGCTGGGCGTTGCCCGCCGCGGCGCAGGACAAGCCGGTCGAGCTGAGATTCTCGATCTGGGCGCCACCTGCTCATCCGCTGGTGCCCTCGACCAAGGCCTGGGCCGAAGACATCGCCAAGGAATCGAACGGTTCGATCAAGGTGACGATCTTCCCGTCCGAGCAGCTCGGCAAGGCGTTCGACCACTACGACATGGCGCGTGACGGCATTGCCGACATCACCTACGTCAATCCCGGTTATCAACCTGGCCGCTTCCCGGTGATTGCGGCCGGCCAGCTACCTTTCATGTTTGCCGACGCCAAGAAGGGGACGGCGGCGCTCGACGCCTGGTACCGCAAATATGCCGGGCAGGAGATGAAGGACACGCACTTCTGCTTCGCCTTCATGCATGACCCTGGTGCTTTCCACGGCCGCAAGAAGGTGGTCGTGCCCGAAGACATCAAGGGCATGAAGATCCGCCCGCCGCAGAGCACGATCGCCCAGATGGTGACCATGTTGGGTGGCACCAATGTGCAGGCCTCGGCGCCGGAAGCGCGCGATGTGCTGGAGCGCGGCGTGGCCGATGCGATCTTCTTCCCGTGGGGTTCGGTGTTCCTGTTCGGCCTCGACAAGGTCACCAAGTATCACATGGACATGCCGCTCTACACGACCACCTTCACCTACTCGATGAACAAGGCGAAGTACGACTCGCTCTCACCGGCGCAGAAGAAGGTGATCGACGACCATTGCACCACTGATTGGGCAGTGAAGCTTTCCTCACCCTGGACCGAGTTCGAAGCGGCGGGACGCGACAAGATGAAGAAGACGCCGGGTCACGAGGTCTATGAACTGACGCCTGACCAGGTCAAAGCCTGGAAGACCGCCGTCCAGCCGTTGCAGAAGCAATGGGCCGACGCCGTCACCAAGGCCGGCGGCAATGCCGATGAGATCTACAAGGCCCTTGAGGCGAGCATCGCTCAGTACAAGGCTGGCTTTTGACTCTTCGGTCCGTGCTCTTCTCCCCCTAGGGGAGAGGCTGGATGAGGGGAGAGAAGCAAGGGGAGGGGTGATCGGTGAAGCGTAGCGTGATGGATCGCATCATCGACACGATCGAGGCGATTGCGGCGGTGTTCGTGGGGCTTGTTGCCGCCGACATCTTCATCTCGGTGATGCTGCGCCGCTTCTTCAGCGCGCAGATCCCCGATTCCTACGACTTCGGCCGTATGCTGCTGGGTATCCTGATCTTCTGGGGCATCGCGGCCACGTCCTATCGCGGCACGCATATCACCGTGGATCTGATCTGGGCGCAGGCCAACCAGCGCTGGAAGCGCGTGATCGATATCTTCGCCACGCTGGTCCTTCTGTTCGTGGTGACGGTCCAGACCTACACCTTGTTCGACAAGGTTTCCGCGACCTACTACGACAACGTGCAGACCTTCGACCTGCGCCTGCCGACATGGCCGTTCTTCGCCATCGCCTGGATCGGCGACGTCTCGGCCGTGGTCCTGATCGCCATCCGAACATTCCGGTTGATCTTCCATCCCGAGGATATCCACGACACCCGATCGGCCGTCGAATGAGTGCCGATGCCGTCGCTATCCTGGGCTTCGTGGTCCTGTTTGCGCTCATGCTGCTGCGCGTGCCGGTCGGCATGGCGATGGGGTTGGTGGGCGTGAGTGGCTACGCCTACCTGAGCGGCGGCGCGCCGGCGCTGAAGCTGGTCGGCCTCACCTCGATGCGCACCGTCACGGACTACCAGTTCGGCGTCATCCCGATGTTTCTGCTGATGGGCGCGTTCGTCTCGCACTCCGGCGTCAGTCGAGAGCTGTTTCGCGCCGCCAATACATTCATCGGTCATCGACGAGGTGGCCTCGGCCTCGCGACCATTTTGTCTTGCGGCGGCTTTGCCGCCATTTCCGGCTCGTCGGTCGCGACGGCGGCGACCTTCTCGACCGTCGCCTACCCGGAGATGCGCCGCTACGGCTACCCGCAGAGCTTCGCGACCGGCGTGATTGCCGCGGGCGGCACGCTCGGCGCCATGCTGCCGCCGTCGACCGTGCTGGCGGTCTACGGCCTCATCACCCAGCAGGATATCGGCAAGCTGTTCATGGCGGGGATCCTTCCCGGATTGCTGGCCATGTCGATGTATCTCCTGACCATCGCCACGATCTGCCGCGTGAAGCCGGACTTTCTCCCGATCGCGCCGAAGGCGCCGTGGAAGGAGCGAGCGGCCGGCCTGCGCGACGTTTGGGCGCCGCTCCTGCTGTTCGTGTTCGTGATCGGTGGCCTCTACGGCGGCGTCTTTACGCCGACCGAGGCGGGCGGCGTGGGGGCGGGGGGAGCCTTCCTGCTGGGCGTGTTGCGCGGTCGTCTTGGACGGAAGGAGATTCGCGCATCGCTCCTTCAGGCAACGCGTACTGCCGCGGCTGTCTTCACGGTGCTGATCGGTGCGCTCCTGTTTGGCTACTTCCTGACCATCACCCAGGTGCCGCAGAAGGTGACCGAGTTCTTGACCGGCCTCGGCATCGGCAGCTACGGCGTGCTCGTCCTCATCATGCTGATGTACCTCGTGCTGGGGTGCCTGATGGATGCGATGGCGATGATCATCCTGACCGTGCCCATCATCTTCCCGGTGGTGACCCATCTCGGCTTCGACCCGATCTGGTTCGGGGTCATCATCGTGATGACCGTGGAGCTCGGCCTGATCCACCCGCCGGTCGGGATGAATGTTTTTGTGATCAAGAGCGTGATCCAGGACGTCACGTTTTCGTCAATCTTTAAGGGCGTATTGCCCTTTATCGCGACCGACATCCTGCGACTGGTTATTCTGATCGTCTTCCCCATCATCGCGCTTTGGCTGCCGGGCCACATGTAAGACTACCGTGCGGCCCGAAAGGATCCCCGCATGAAGAAAGTTGGCTTGTTCCTCGGCGACTGGTGGCGGCTCGTCATTCCTTACTTCAAGTCCGAGGAGTGGCCTTACGCCATTCCGTTGCTGGTTGGTGCAATCGCACTGACCTTCACCGGCGTTGGGTTCGAGGTTCTGTTCAACGAGTGGAACCGGCGTTTCTATGACGCCATCCAGAACAAGAACGAGCCAGTGTTCTGGCAGGAAGCGATCTTTTTCTCGTGGCTTGCGATGCTCTACATCGTCAATGCCGTGGCGCGCGCCATCGTCAGTCCCTACCTTCGCCTGCGTTGGCGCCGATGGCTTACGCGGCACTACATGGCGCATTGGCTCGACGGTCGTGGCTATTACCGCATCGAGTTGCAGCGCTCGATCGACAACGTCGACCAGCGCATCGCCGAGGACTTGAACTACCTCGGCCAGTATACGATGCAGCTTTTCCTGGGGTTCCTGACCGCGGTGGGAACCCTGTTGTCGTTCATATTCATCCTGTGGACCCTGTCCGGGCCCCTGTCGCTTTCCTTCATTGGCCTGGACGTTGTGATCCCTGGATATATGGCAATCGCAGCCGTCATCTATGCCGTCGTTGGTTCGTTCTTCGCCAACTTGGTTGGTCGCAGGTTGATTCCCCTCAACTTCATGCAGCAGCGGTATGAGGCCAATTTCCGCTTCTCGTTGGTGCGGGTGCGCGAGAACGCCGAAGCGATCGCGCTCTACAACGGCGAGCGGCGCGAGGCGGAGGTGCTGAACACACGCTTTGCGGATGTCTTCGCCAATGGTTGGCGGGTCCTCTTCACTCAGGTGCAGCTTGCCTTCTACCAAACCGGGTACGCGCAGATTGCCATCATTTTTCCTCTTCTCGTTGCGGCGCCGCGCTATTTCTCCGGCGCCATCACGCTCGGCATTCTGATGCAGATCGCTTCGGCGTTCGGCCAAGTCCAGGGAGGGCTATCTTTCTTTGTCGACAACTACACCGGACTTGCCGAGTTGCGTGCCGTGATGGACCGGCTCAAGGGAGCGCAGGCAGCGATCGATGCGAAGCCACCCGCGGCCATTGTCGTCGAACCGGAAGCGGGCCAGGACGTCGGCCTGCGCGACCTGACGCTCGCTTTGCCGACAGGCCAGGCGTTGCTGAAGGATACGAACCTGACCTTGCCGCACGGCACATCCATCCTGGTGCGCGGCGCGAGCGGCTCGGGCAAGAGTACGCTCTTTCGTGCGCTGGCTGGCATCTGGCCCTTCGGTAGCGGGAAGGTCCGCGTCCCCGCAGGTGCGCGCGTGTTGTTCTTGCCGCAGAAGCCTTACATCCCGATCGGCACTCTGCGGGACGCGGTGCGGTATCCCGACGAGCACTCGAAGGCCTCCGACGCCGACCTGGTCGATGCCTTGCAGGCGGCAGGCCTCGGCCAACTCACCGGCCGGCTCGATGAGGTGGCGCACTGGAGCAACATGCTGTCGGGCGGCGAACAGCAGCGGCTTGCGGTCGCCCGAGCCATCGTCTTCAAGCCGGACTGGCTTTTCATGGATGAAGCGACCGCCTCGCTCGACGAGGACGCGGAGGCGATGGTCTATGGCGCTTTGAAGAAACGGCTGCCAGACACGACCATCGTTTCTATCGGCCACCGGCCGACCCTCAAGCAATGGCACGATCGCCAGCTCGAGCTGAAGCGTGCGCCGGGACAGGTGGGAACGCTGGTCGAGGCACCAGCCTAGATAGTTTCTTATAGGGAAAATGAGATTGCCTTAAAGGAAAGCGAGGGGCATCCTGTGCCAAGGAGAGGAACCCTTGGACAGGATCGCCCGAACGACCCGCGAGATCGGCAGCAGATTGCGCTCGGCGCGCCTTGGCGCGGGCTTGAAGCTGGCTGACGTCGCGGCCAAGGCGGATGTCTCGGAAGGCTTCCTGTCGAAGCTGGAGCGCGGCCAGGTGGCCGCGTCGA
Source organism: Alphaproteobacteria bacterium (assembly GCA_017308235.1). GTDB lineage: Bacteria > Pseudomonadota > Alphaproteobacteria > Reyranellales > Reyranellaceae > Reyranella. The sequence continues at coordinate 162,810 of JAFKFL010000016.1, forward strand.
TCGCCAATCTGATCCAGCTCGCCGATGCATTGGGGCTGGGGCTGCACGAACTGTTCGCCCACGAGCCAGCGCCGGCCAAGACGCGGGTGGCAGTCCATAGGACAGAAGCCGGCAAGCTCCAGGAAGTGGCCGGTACGGGCTACCTCTGGCGCCATCTCGGCGGCGGTGCGCCGCTCGATCGGCTGGAAGTGTTCCATCTCGTGTTCCCGCGCGAGAAAGGCATGACGGCGATGGTTTCCCATCCGGGGCAGGAGCACTGTTACGTGCTGTCGGGGGAAGTGCGTTTCTTCGTGGGCGATGCCGAGCATCGGCTGAAGGCCGGCGATGGCATCCTGATCGATTCCCAGCAACCACACCGCGCCGAGAATGCCGGCCGCGGCAAGGCGCAGGTGCTGATGACGGTGGCGAGATCCGCCGAGGCGGCAGACGCACCCGACTGGTGGCACCTTTCCCGTTCCATGCCCGCAGAGGAGCCCGAGCGATGAGCAAGCACGTTCCCGACACGGCGGAGGCCAATGCCGGCCTCGCGACGGCGCGCGAGGCCTCGCGCAAGGACCATCAGCCCTACGACATTCGTCACATCAATGATGTCGAATGGGAGACAATCCGCTGGCCGGGCGAGACCGGTAAGATGCTGTTCCATCCGAGGCCCGAGCGGCCGACCGAACCCAACGCCGGCGTCCTGCGGCTCGAGCCGGGGGCCTATCATCCCGAGCACTATCACGGCTTCGCGCAGGTCTGGTACGTGCTGAAGGGCGAGTTCACGATCGGCGGGACTCTCTGCCGACCGGGCTCGATGCTGTTTCATCCCGACCCGCATTTCGAGGGCGAGTTCCGCACCGAGACGGGCGGCGAGATCCTGATCGTGCAGTATCCCGGTCCGTCGACCGGCGAGCGTCCGATCTATGCCGGCCGCTTCAACATGGCCGAGCGCAAGACGGTCGCCGAGGAACGTGTCGACCTTTGATCTTCCGGACCGCGAGCTTCCAGCTCGCTCATACTTTTTTGGATTAGCGAGCCTATGAGCGAGCTGGAAGCCCGCGGTCCAGAAGATTTACCGCAGGCTGGCGTTGATGCGTTCCAGCTGCTCCGACCCCGGGCAGAGATCGGCGGTCTGAAGCGTGTTGAGCGGCGCGTCCACCGTGTTCAGGTTGGCATGCAGGTCGGTCGGGGTCGGATCGACATAGAGCAGGCCGGTTACGACCTCGCCTGACGCCAGGCCTTCCTGGACGCGCTTCATGGCCGAGACCTTGTCCGACGGGTCGTAGTCCTCGCCGAGCTTGCGCAGACGCAGGATCGAGCCGTCGTGTTGTTGCACTGTCGTCGCCGTGCCCGGCGCATAGTCGGCGGTAATCTCCTCGCGCTCCTCGATGAAGTCGAGGCGGTTCAGGGCCTCGTTGTGCTCGCGCACATACTCGTAGCTCTTGGTCGAGCCGGCGTGATTGTTGAAGGCGACGCAGGGGCTGATGACGTCGAGGAAGGCCGCACCCTTGTGCGACATCGCGGCCTTGATCAGCGGCACGAGCTGGTGCTTGTCGCCTGAGAAGGAGCGACCGACGAAGGTGGCGCCCATCAGGATGGCGAGCGAGACCATGTCGATCGACGCGTCGGAGTTGGCGACGCCCTTCTTGCTGATCGAGCCCTTGTCGGCGGTGGCGGAGAACTGTCCCTTGGTGAGGCCGTACACGCCGTTGTTCATGACGACGTAGGTCATGTTCACGCCGCGCCGCATGATGTGGGCGAACTGGCCGAGCCCGATCGAGGCCGAGTCGCCGTCGCCCGACACGCCCATGTAGATCAGGTCCTTGTTGGCGAGGTTGGCGCCCGTCATCACCGACGGCATTCGGCCGTGCACGGTGTTGAAGCCGTGGCTTGCGCCCACGAAATAGGTCGGCGCCTTGGACGAGCAGCCGATGCCGGAGAGCTTGGCGACCTGATGCGGCAGGATATCGAGCTCGTAGCAGGCCTGGATGATGGCGGCGCTGATCGAATCATGGCCGCAGCCGGCGCACAGCGTCGAGACGGCGCCCTCGTAGTCGCGCCGGGTGAAGCCGGCCTTGTTCTTGACCAGCGACGGATGATGGAGCTTGGGCTTGGCGATGAAGGTCATGACGCTGCCTTGTCGAACGGTACAACCTTGAACTGGCCGAGCTTCTTGGCGATGTCGGCCGCGATGAAGCGCGCCGTGATCGGCGTGCCGTCATAGTGCAGGACGGGAACGACTTTGCGTGCGTCGAGCGTGAATTCGTTCATGATCATGGAACGCAGCTGGCCGTCGCGGTTCTGCTCGACCACGAACACCTTGTCGTGCTCGTGGATGAAGTCTTCCACTGCTTGCGAGAACGGGAACGATCGCACGCGCAGCGCATTGACGTGATGGCCGTCAGCCTCGAGATGGTCGAGCGCCTCCGCCATGGCGGGGCTGGTCGAGCCGAAATAGATCACGCCGTAACGGGTGGCCTTGGGCGAGGAGTAGCGCAGTGGCTGCGGGGCGATCTTGGCTGCCGTGGCAAACTTCTTCTGCAGCCGCTCCATGTTGCGCACATAGACCGGTCCCTGCTCGGAATAGCGGGCGTACTCGTCCTTGGTCGTGCCGCGGGTGAAGTACGATCCCTTGGTCGGATGCGTGCCCGGATAGGTGCGGAAGGGAATGCCGTCGCCGTCGACATCGAGGTAGCGACCGAAGGTCTTGCCGGCGTCGAGATCCGCCGCCGTCATCACCTTGCCGCGGTCGAACACCCGCTTCTCGTCCCATTTGAAGGGCTCGCAGAGCCGATGGTTCATGCCGATGTCGAGGTCGGTCATGACGAAGATCGGCGTCTGCAGCCGGTCGGCGAGATCGAGCGCCTCGGCGGTGAACTCGAAGCACTCCTTCGGGTCCTCCGGGAACAGCAGGACGTGCTTGGTGTCGCCGTTCGAGGCATAGGCGCAGGAGAGCAGGTCCGACTGCTGCGTGCGCGTTGGCATGCCCGTCGACGGCCCACCGCGTTGCACATTCACGATCACCGCCGGCACCTCGGCAAACGAGGCAAGCCCGATGAACTCCGTCATCAGCGAGATGCCGGGGCCCGAGGTGCTGGTGAAGGCGCGTGAGCCGTTCCAGCCGGCGCCGATGACGATGCCGATCGAGGCAAGTTCGTCCTCCGCCTGAACGATCGCGTACTTGGCCTTGCCCGTCGCTTTGTCGTGCCGGAGCCGCTTGCAGTGGCTGGCGAACGCTTCGGCGAGTGAGGAGGAGGGGGTGATCGGGTACCAGGCGCACACCGTGGCGCCGCCATAGACCGCGCCCAGCGCGGCGGCGTTGTTGCCCTCGACGAAGATGCGGTTGCCGACATTGTTGGCGCGGCGGACTTTGATCTTCACGGCGTCGGTGTCGAGGTGCTGCTTGGCCCAGTCGCGGCCGAGCGCCAGCGCCTTGACGTTGGAATCGAGCAGCTTCTCCTTGCCCTTGTATTGCTCGCCGAACAGCCGCTCGATCTCCTTGGGATCGATGTCGAGCAGGACGGAGAGCGCGCCGACGTAGATGATGTTCTTGAACAGCTGGCGCTGGCGGGCGTCGGTATAGGTGGCATTGCAAATCGCCGTCAGCGGCACGCCGATGACATTGACGTCCTCGCGGAAGGCGGAGGAGGGCATCGGCTTGGTGCTGTCATAGAACAGATAGCCGCCGGGCTCGATCTCCTTCACGTCCTCGGCCCAGGTCTGCGGGTTCATGGCGACCATCAGGTCGACGCCGCCGCGCCGGCCGAGGTAGCCTTTTTCCGTGACCCGCACCTCGTACCAAGTCGGCAGGCCCTGGATGTTGGAGGGGAAGATGTTGCGCGGGCTGACCGGCACGCCCATGCGCAGGATCGAGCGGGCGAACAGTTCGTTGGCGCTTGCCGATCCCGATCCGTTGACGTTCGCGAACTTGACGACGAAGTCGTTAACGGCGGCTATTGCTGGCGGCATGCGTGCTCCGCTTGCGTCATTTCCATGTAGTACTTGCGCATGTCCCATGCACCGGTCGGGCAGCGCTCGGCGCAGAGCCCGCAATGCAGGCAGACGTCCTCGTCCTTGACCATGGCTCGGCCGGTCTTGAGGTCGTTGCCGATATAGAGATCCTGGGTCGGATTGAGCGCCGGGGCGAGGAGTCGGCCGCGCAGGTCCTTCTCCTCACCATTCTCGGTGAAGGTGATGCAGTCCATCGGGCAGATGTCGACGCAGGCGTCACACTCGATGCAGAGCTTGCCGGTGAAGACCGTCTGCACGTCGCAATTCAGGCACCGTTGTGCTTCGTCGAAGGCGAGCTTGGGATCGAAGCCCAGCTCGACCTCGGCCATGATGTCCTTCAGCGCCTCCTGCTTGGCGCGATGCGGCACCTTGAAGCGATGGTCGATCGTGGGCGCGTTGTCGTAGCTCCACTCGTGGATGCCCATCTTCTGGCTCACGATATTGACGTCCGGTGCGGGCCGCTCCTCGACCTTTTCGCCGGTGAGCAGCTTGTGGATCGAGATCGCGGCATCATGGCCGTGCGCTGCGGCCCAGATGATGTTCTTCGGTCCGAACGCGGCATCGCCGCCGAAGAACACGTTCTTCACCGTGCTCTGCAGCGTCGCCTCGTCGAGCTTGGGCAGGCCCCACTTGTCGAACTCGATCCCGGCATCCTTCTCGATCCAGGGGAAGGCGTTCTCCTGGCCGATCGCGACCAACACGTCGTCGCATTCGAAGTGCTGGTCGGGCTCGCCCGACGGCACCAGCGAACGGCGGCCCTTGGCGTCGTACTCGGCGCGCACCTTCTCGAACAGCACGCCGGTGATCTTGCCGTTCTTGTGCGTGACTTCCTTCGGCACCAGGAAGTTCAGGATGGGGATGTCTTCGCCCATCGCGTCTTCCTTCTCCCACGGCGAGGCCTTCATCTCCTCGAAGCCGGAGCGGACGATCACCTTCACGTCCTGGCCGCCAAGCCGGCGCGCGGTGCGGCAGCAGTCCATCGCGGTGTTGCCGCCGCCCAGCACGATCACGCGCTTGCCGACCTTGGTCGTGTGGCCGAACGAGACCGACGACAGCCAGTCGATGCCGATATGGATGTTGGCGGCCGCTTCCTGGCGGCCCGGCACGTCGAGCTCGCGGCCGCGCGGTGCGCCGCAGCCGACGAACACCGCGTCATAGCCTTCGGCCAGGATCTTCTTCATCGAGTCGATCTTCTGATGGCGGAACTCGATGTTGCCGATATCGGTGATGAAGCCCACTTCCTCGTCAATCACGGACTCTGGCAGGCGGAAGTGCGGGATCTGCGTGCGGATGAAGCCGCCGAGCTTGGGATCCTGGTCGTAGATCACAATCTCGTAACCCAGCACCGCCAGATCGCGGGCGACGGTAAGCGAGGCAGGTCCGCCGCCTATGCAGGCGATGCGCTTGCCGTTCTTGGCCGGCGCCTTGGGCATGCGCTCGCCGATGTCGTCGTCCTTATAGTCGGCGGCAACGCGCTTCAGGCGACAGATCGCGACCGGCTCCTTCTTGCCCTTGACCAGAGTCTCGTCCTCGACGCGGCTGCGTCGGCAGGCTGGTTCGCAGGGGCGGTCGCAGGTGCGGCCGAGGATTCCGGGGAAGACGTTCGACTTCCAATTGATCATGTAGGCGTCGGAATACCGTCCGTGGGCGATCAGTCGGATGTATTCGGGAACCGGGGTGTGCGCCGGGCACGCCCATTGGCAATCCACCACCTTGTGGAAGTAGTCGGGATTCGTGATGTCGGTCGGCTTCAAAACTGAACTCACTTCGGGCTGCCCGCAGCAGCGGCCGAGCTTGGATGAACAACGATTTACTCTAACTCAAACGGGGTGCGCATTGGGGAGATTCACACACAATACGTCAAGGATTCTATATGAGGTCTGGTTGCTCTGGGGCGGCAATTCCCTATGCGACAAAAGGGCTTATCAAGTGCCAGGTTGCCGATGACGGAACTGGCTGGGAGAAGCTCCCGCAGCGCGACGGAACATAGCGCTGAAGGCGCTGACGCTCTCGTAGCCCAGATCGAAGGCGACACGGGTCACGGGTTCGCCGGCACCCAATCGGCCCATTGCTTCGAGGACGCGGGCTTGCTGGCGCCAGCCGCCGAAGGTCATACCCGTCTCGCTCTGGAAGCGGCGGGCGAGGGTGCGGGCGCTCGCATGCGCCACGGGCGCCCAATCCTCCAAGGGCCGTACATCGCCAGGATTGCCCAGCAGCGCTTGGCAGACCGCCCTCAAGCGCGGGTCGCGCGGCATCGGAAGTTGCAGGGGCAGGAACTGTAGGCCGCGCAGTTCCGCCAGGATCAACGCCATAACGTGGCCGCCTGGTCCTTTCTCGTCGTACTTCAGGGGCAATTCTGTCGCGCGCACGATCAGTTCGCGCAGCAAGGAAGAGACGGGCAACACGCGACATTCATCGGGCATCGAGGCCGCCACGTCGTCGTGCAGATAGAGCGTGCGCATCGTGACATCGGCCAGCATCTCGATGCTGTGCGTCACGCCCGCCGGCATCCATAGCGCGCGCTGCGGCGGCACGATCCACACGCCGTCGTCGGTCGCCACACGCATCGTGCCGGTAGTCGCGTAGATGAGCTGCGCGCGCTCGTGTCGGTGCGGCAGGATCTTGAAGCCGGCCGCGAAGTCCTTGGGCATGGCCACGACGGCCCGCGGGACATGCTGATAGTCCTCAGGATTGGTGGAGCGCGTCGACCGGGTTTGGCTGTTTTTCGACATCACTTGGCATTTTAGCGCAAGACAGCCAAAGGCGCTCTCCCTAATCTTTGTCCAGGAGACGCTTCGATGAAGTTCAGTAGCCCGACCTCGCTTTTGCTCAACCTCGGCCACGCCCTGGATCACTGGGTGTTGGTGATCTTCCTCTACACGGTGAGCGTGATCGCCGGCATCTGGGGTGCCGATTGGCACGAGCTCACGCCTTATGCCTTCGGTGCCTCGTTCATGTTCGGCGCGGGCTCGATCGTCTCGGGCAAGCTCGGTGACCAGTGGGGCCGGCGCGCCATGATGATCATCTTCTTCGCCGGCATGGGTCTTTCCTGTCTCCTGATCGCGCTTTGCCAGAACAAGTGGCAGATCGGCCTTGCGATGACTCTGATGGGCGCTTTCGCGTCGATCTATCATCCGGTCGGCATCCCGATGCTGGTCCAGGGCGCGGAGAAGCCGGGCCTGGTGATCGGCGTGAACGGCCTGGTCGGCAATCTCGGGATCGCCATCGGCTCCAGCCTCTCCGTCCTGCTGGCCACGCGCTACGGCTGGCAGATGGCCTATGTCGTGCCGGGCATCGTGGGCCTCGTCGCAGCCGTTCTGTTCGTCGCCTTCGTGCCGAAGGAAGTGGAAGCACCGGCCAGGCGCAAGTCGAAGATCCTCGACATGCCGCCCAACGTTATGGCGCGCGTCTTCTTCATCATGACCTGCGCCGCTATCTCCGGCAGCATCGTGTTCAACTTCACGACCAACTCCAACGGCGAGATGCTAAAGGCGCGCCTCGCCGAGCTTGCGGCCGATCCGTGGTTGCTGAGTATCGTGCTGGTCGCCGTATTCACGATCGCATCGATCGCGCAGATCGCGGTCGGTCTGCTGATCGATCGCTTCCCATTGAAGACCATCTACCTGCCGATCCTGCTCGCGCAGGTCCCGCTGTTCGTGCTCGCGGCCTATACCGAAGGCTGGTCGCTCGTCTTCGTCACGACCTTGTTCATGGTGTTCGTGTTCGGCGCTATCCCGTTCACCGACGCGATGATCGTGCGCTTCGTCGACGACCGCATGCGCAGCCGCGTAACCGGCATGCGGCTCGCCATTGGCTTCGGCGTGAGTTCGCTGGTGGTCGCGGCGATCGGCCCGTCGGTGAAGGCCGCTGGTTTCCCGACCCTGCTACTGGCGCTCGCCGCCGTCGCGGCTTGCACCATGCTTGCGATCTCGTTCCTGCCGAACGAACGGCACATGGCCACGGCTGCGCTCAAGCCTGCGGAGTAGGGCGTCTCGCCAAGGTTCGGGCTGCCAAGTTGAAGTCGCCCACCTGAGAATCTAAGGTCGCCGACGCAGGATAGTGAACGCGAGGTGAGCCTGCTTGGGGAGAGCTGTCATCACCTTGGTGACGACCAAGGATATCTACGTCGGCATGGCAATCGCGTTGGCGCGATCGTTCCTGTACTGGAATCGCGATCAGGAAATCGACTTTCACCTCGTCACCGATCTCGATGTCGACCTTCCCCGGGACCTGAAAAGCATTCGGGTCGTTCGCGTCCCGCGCGGCGAACTCGGCATTGGCTTCTCGCCGAAGCTTCATCTCGACAAGCTTGCGCCCGCCGAACAGACGCTCTTCATCGACGCCGACTGTCTTTGCCTCGGCCCGCTTTCCGATGTCTTCGATCGCTTCGCCGGCCATGCGGTGTCGGTATTCGGCAGCGAGCTTTCCACGGGGCACTGGTTCGGGGATATCGAACCGCTCTGCGCCCGCTTCGCCGTGCCGGCCCTGCCGTCCTTCAACGGCGGCGTGTACTACGTCGAGCCTGGAGAGAAAGCCTCGGCGATCTATGCCCGCGCTCGCGCGCTGGAGCCGGACTATGACGCGATCGGCCTCGTTCGTTTGAGAGGCAGACCCAATGACGAGATCCTCGTGTCGATCGCGATGGCCGAATTCGGCGCGCACTCCATCCCCGACGACGGCACGATCTTCGCCTGCCTGGAACATTTCCCGCTCATCCACCAGTTGAGCGTCCTTGACGGCATATGTCGAATGTCGAATCCGCCAGAACCCCATCGCCTGCACGATCCCAAACGCCCCGCCGGACACGCGGCTCCCCGCCGGATCGCGCACTTCCTCAATTCCTACACCGAACACTGGCGTTATCGCGCCGAAGTCCTGAAGCTGCGCCTGATCCTCGAGAGCGGGATGCCCGGATTGTTGGCCCGACCGCTGGCGGAAACGTCAGTCGCATTTCCCGGATGGTCGGTGGAAGTCGCGAAGAATATCCTTCGCCCGGCATATCGGAAGCTGTTCGGCGTTCGCCCGATCGCTCCCAGCAAGCGCATCTAGGCTTCGACCGTCGGAACCAACCCACTGTCAATCGAGGGGGACACTTATGGGCTCTCAGTCGGGCAAGTATCGATTTCTGTTGATCAACGCATTCAGCCTCGCGCCAGGCAGCGATTTTCAGATGCGCGCCTACTCGGGGCCAAAGGAGGCACAGCTCTACAACTACGCGGACGTGGCTTCGTTCCTGGCGGATGTCGACTGGGACCTCCATCCCGGCGCCCCGGCGACGCACGGAAACTGGCCCGTCACCACCAAGCGGGAGTTCCTGTCCGTGGCCGCGAACAGACTCCCGATCGTCGAGGAGGCGTGCAGGAGCGGCAAGTACAACGCTATCGTCCTGCTGGGCGGTGGCGATCCGGGCTATATGGAAGCGCGCGAGGTTTGCCGAAACTATCGCATCCCCGTCACGTCGTCGGCCCACGCGCAGATGCATCTCGCCGGCTTCCTCGGCAACAAGTTCAGCGTCGTCGACATCGGCGAAACCCATAACATGCAGATGTACCATATCGTGGTGCAGTACCGGATGACCGACCGCTGCGCCTCGATCCGGAACGTGAACTTTCCGCTGCCGAGGCCCAACCATCTGAACGATCGGTCGATCCAGTCGGAGCGCGATCGCGCGATGCAGGGTGGCACGTCGGATATGCTTGAAGCGGCGGTCAAGGAATCCGTTGCCGCCATCGAAGACGATGGCGCGGAAGTCATCATCCTCGGCTGCTCGGCCGCGTTCTGGCTGCAGCCCTTCCTGCAGAAGCGGCTGGCAGAAATCGGTTGGGATGTGCCCGTGCTGGAAGGGTGCCGCGCCGCGGTCGAGATGGCGAAGACGCTGGTCAACCTCGGCGTCGACGCCAGTGGTCTCGCCTTTCCGGGTGACCAGCCGGTCAAATGGCGCCGGCGCAAGGTCTTCTAGGAACAATTGTGAGGCCCGGAAACGATGATCGGTAAACGCAAGCTTTTCGCGATAGCGACAGCCACCCTTGTCGCCGGTCCCGCGACGGCCCGCGCGCAGGCAGCCAAACCTTCCGACAAGTATCCTTCAGAGCTGATCAGGATTGTCGTCCCGCGTTCACCTGGCGGCGGCTCCGACAACCTTGCGCGTCTGCTGGCGCCCGCGCTTGAGAAGAAGCTTGGCGTATCGATCCTCGTGGACAATCGCCCCGATGCGACCGCCGTGCTGGGCGCCACGATCGTCGAGAAGAGCAAGCCCAACGGCTACACTTTGTATCTGGCTGACAATTCGTTCTATCAGAACCCGGCAATCCTCGAGTCGCTGCCTTACGACACCGTCAAGGACTTCACCGCCGTTACGATGCTGGCGCAGGCGCCGGTGATTCTGATGGTGCATCCGGACGTGCCGGCGAAGACGTTGCCGGAGCTGATCAAGCTCGCGAAGACATCTCCGCTCACCTTCGCCTCCGGCGGGGTTGGCTCCTCGACCCACTTGATGGGGGTCATGCTGAACCTGAAAGCCGGCACCAGCATCGTTCACGTGCCGTTCAAATCGTCAGGGCAGGCACTGCTCTCGCTGCTCGGCGGCCATGTGACGATGCAGTTTGGCGGGCTGAGCTCCGCGGCGTCCTACATCAAGGACGGCAAGGTGCGCGCCCTGGCGACGACGGGCGACCATCGCAATCCAGCTTTTCCCGACGTTCCGACCTTTGACGAAAGCGGCATCCAGGGCGCCGATGTTTCGAGTGTCTGGGGCCTGCATGCGCCGGCCGGGACGCCCCTCGAGGTGCGACGCACCTTGCGTGACGCCTTCGCCCAGATCATGCGTGATCCGGACCTGGCGAAGAAGCTCGCGGAGTTCGGCTACGAGGTCATCGCCAATACGCCCGAGGAGCATCAGGCCCAGACCGCGGCCCTGGTCAGCCAGTGGATCGAGATCGGCAAGAAGGTGAACCTGAGGGAGTAATGAAGGTCGGCAGCGGCCTTAACGTTTCCGTCGCACGGGGACCTGGCTGGACGAGCTTCGCGAGGTCACTTGCCGTCAGGCGGTCAAGCCGCGCCAGCGCCATCGGGTAACGTAGATTTCCCTCCGGCGCTTGACATTCCGGCATGCGGCCCCTGTGATGCGCTTAACAAAAAGCGAATAAGTATCGATTACAGGGAGAAACGCCATGTCTAAGGGCAATGTGGGGCGTGTTGTAAGCGTGTTGGCTGCGGTTGCGGCGGCGCTCGCCGTAGCGATGCCTGTGCAGGCCCAGGAAAAGAAGATCAAGATCGGCGTCGTTTATGATCTTACGGGTCCATTCGCCGGCGGCGGATCGGAACTGCAGTACACCGGCGCCAAGATCATGATGGACTACTTCATCAAGAAAGGCGGCGTCGAAGGCTACCAGATCGAGCCGATCTATGCCGACGCGCAGAGCAAGCCTGACGTGGCGATCAACGAGGCGGTGCGGCTGGTCGAGCAGGAAAAGGTCGACATGCTGCTGGGCTTCTATTCGTCGGCGCAGTGCGTGCCGGCCGCGGCGAAGGTGGAGCAGCTCAAGAAGTTCATGTGGCTGACGACGTGCATCTCGAGCGCGGTCCTGGAGAACCGGCACCTGCACTACGTCTTTCGCCCGCAGGTCAGTGGCAATCTCTACGGCGTGGCAGCGACGGACATGATCGCCCACTATTCGAAGTCGAAGTTCGGCAAGGAGCCCAAGGATCTTCGCGTGGCGATCGTCCATGAGGACGGTGCCTACGGCGTCGATGTCGGCAAGGGCGACGAGGCGGGTTCCAAGAAGCATGGCTTCAATATTGTGCTGAACGAAGGCTATTCGATCACCGCGCCCGATCTGTCGTCGCTGGTCACCAAGCTCAAGCGCGCCCGGCCGGACGTCATTTTCCATACCGGATACAATCCGGACATCACGCTGCTGCTGCGTCAGGCGCGGGAGCAGGGCCTGAAGGTCGGCGCCATCGTTGGCCAAGGTGCGGGCTACAGCGTCTACGACAAGCTCAAGGAAGGCCTGGGCAACGACTCCAATTATCTCTTCACCATCGATCCGATTTCGATCTGGCTCACCAACCCCAAGAGCCTGGATCCGAAGCTGCCGCCGATCATCAAGATGATCGGCGACGATTTTGAGAAGATGAAGCCCGGCGTCACCAAGTCTGCCCATATCGGCATGGCCGCCAGCAACACCTACCTCTTCTTCACGGAAGTGCTGCCACGCGCCATCAAGAAGTACGGCGGCATCGATGGTGACGCGCTGCGCAAGGCGGCGCTCGACGTCGATCTTCCTGACGGCGGCACGATGCTGGGTTTCGGCGTCAAGTTCGCCGGGCAGGATGCCGCCATGGAGGGCCAGAACATGCGTGCGTTCCCGGTCGTCACCCAGTATGTCGACGGCAAGGCCGTTGTGGTGTGGCCGGAGAGCCAGCAGATGCAGGAACCGGTGCTGCCGCTGCCGGCGGGCACGACGTACAGCTACAAGTAGGCGGCCCGCATCCTGCGCACAGGCGAGCCGTGCTCGTCGTCGACAACCTGATCAAGCGTTTTGGCGGCTTCACAGCCGTCAACAATGTGTCGTTCAAAGTCGATCAGGGCGAGATCGTCGGCCTGATCGGTCCGAACGGTTCCGGCAAGAGCACGATCTTCAACATGCTGTCGGGCACCTTCGCACCGTCGCAAGGCTCGATCCGATTCGAAGGCCATGAGCTGTCCGGGCTGGCTCCGCACACGATCATCAACCGCGGCATCGGCCGGACCTTTCAGATTCCACGGCCCTTTCGCCGGCTGTCGATTTTCGACAACGTCGAGCTTGCCGGCTACTACGGCCAGAACCGGCACAGCCGCGCCAAGGCATCGGACGCGGCGAAGCGCGCTCTCGGCCTGGTGGGCCTGCCGACCGACCGCCATGCCAGTGTCGACGGCCTGGGGGCGGCCGGCCTAAAGAAGCTGGAGCTTGCCAAGGCGCTGGCGACCGGACCCAAGCTGCTGCTCGCCGATGAGAGCCTGGGCGGCCTCGACGAGAAGGAAATGGATCAGGCGGCCAACATGCTGCGCAAGATCCGTGATGAACTCGGCATCACCATCATCTGGGTCGAACACATCATGGGTGTGCTGATGCGCGTGGTCGATCGCGTCATGGTGCTCGATCACGGCGAGAAGATTTCCGAGGGCTTGCCTGGTGTGGTGGCAAGCGATCCGCGCGTGATCGAGGTCTATCTCGGCACCGATGCCCAGGCCACGCAGGCCGCAGCCGCCGAACGGCGTCGCTGAGGAACCAGCGCATGCTCGAACTCCGGAAAATCGATGCGGGATACGGCACCTTCCAGGCGCTGTTCGGCGTCGATCTCGAGGTCAAGGCGGGCGAGGCGGTGGGCGTTGTTGGCCCCAACGGCGCGGGGAAAACCACGTTGATGCGGGTCATCTCGGGCCTGATCCGGCCCCGCAAGGGATCCGTCACGATGCAGGGGACGAACGTGCTGGCCACGCCCGCGCACCGTATCGTTAGCCTCGGTATCGCGCATGTACCCGAAAATCGCCGTCTCTTTCCCGCCCTGTCCGTCGAAGACAACCTCAAGATGGGCGCCTTCATGCCCGAAGCACGCCCCAAGCATGACCAGCGGCTCGCGTTCGTGTTCGACCTCTTTCCGCGCCTGAAGGAACGCCGTCACCAGCTCGCGGGCACGATGTCGGGGGGTGAGCAGCAGATGTGCGCGATCGGCCGCGCCCTGATGAGTGAACCCAAGCTCCTGCTGCTCGACGAGCCGTCGGCTGGTCTTGCGCCGGTCGTGGTGCAGCAGGTGTTCGAGCTGGTGAAGCGCATCCGCGAGGGCGGCCTTACAGTGTTGATCGTCGAGCAGAATGTCCAGCAGGTGCTGAAGGTCGTCGACCGCGCCTATCTGCTCGAGGCTGGCACGATCCGCGCTTCCGGCAGTTCCGCCGATCTGCTGCAGAGTGACACGATCAAGCAGGCGTACCTCGGTGTTTAATTCAGCTCACACCCTCGTTGCAGGAAATAGTGTCGTCCCGAGCAGCAGCGAGGGATCTTTAGTCGGCGCTGTGAAAAGATCCCTCACTTCGTTCGGGATGACACGAATGGATGGGAAAAGCCGGTAATGCAGGACTTCCTCGACATTTTCGACATCTACCTGCTCGAGGCGGTGCTGAACGGCATTCTGCTGGGGGGCGTGCTTGCGCTGCTGGCGCTCGGCCTGAACCTGGTGTTCGGCGTGATCGACGTCATATGGATCTGCTACGCCGAGCTGATCATGATCGGCATGTACGCCATGTTCTATCTGGTGTCGGGTTTCGGCGTTTCCTATTGGCTTGCCGCCCCGCTGTGCATCCTCCTGGTCGCCGCATTGGGTGCGCTGCTGCATCTTCTGGTGATCGAGCCGCTTCTCTCGGCGCCACCGATCAACCAGCTTCTGGCGACCGGCGGCGTGCTGTTCTTCCTGCAGAGTTTTGCCACCGTTGTCTTCGGCATCGACTTCCGCAACATCGGCATCCAGCTGCCGGTGCTGGGCATCGGCGAAATGCATTTCAGCTACGCCCGCCTGCTTGCCTTCATTGCGGCCTTGGTCGGCATGGTCGCTGTCTATATCTTCATGAAGAAGAGCTACGTCGGAACGGCCATCCGCGCCATCGCGCAGGATCGTGAGATCATGGCGCTGATGGGCGTGGATACGCGCCGTGTCTACCTGATCACCTCGGCCCTCGGTGGCGCATTGGCCGGCCTGGCGGCTTGCCTGCTCGTTCTGCTCTACGACGTGCATCCCTTCATCGGCCTTTCGATCGGCCCGATCACCTTCCTGATCTGCGTCCTGGGTGGGCTCGGCAACTTCATCGGCGGCTTTGTCGCGGCCTTCGTGTTTGCCGAGATCATCTCGCTCGGCGGGCTCTTCTCCGACCTGGAGTGGGGCTATGTGCTGGCCTTCGGCTTCTTCATCCTGATGATGTTCATCCGGCCACGCGGCCTGCTGGCGAGGCGGTCATGACCGCCCGGTACGGCGCCTGGTTGGCCTTGGCAGCAGTGCTCCTCGTCGCATTGCCTCTCGTGCACCGCGATCCCTATCACCTGCACATCATGGTGCTGATCCTGATCTGGTCGTTCGCCTATACGTCGTGGTCGATGATGGGCCGGTTCGGCCTGACATCGCTTGGCCATGGCGGCTTCATGGGCGTCGGCGCCTACGTCACGGCGCTGTTGTGGAATCACCTTGGCGTGTCGCCTTGGCTCGGCATTCCCATCGCACTCGTCTGTGCCGGCGCGCTCGCGCTGGTCGTGGCCTATCCCTGCTTTCGTTTCCGCATTACCGGCCATTACTTCGCACTGGTGACGCTGGCTTTGTCCGGCATCGTGTTGCAGGTCATCACGGCGTCGCGCGACTACACCGGCGGGTCGTTGGGATATACCCCCGAGGCAGCGACAGGCAGCAAACTCCTGGCGCTGCAGTCGAGCGACAAGACGGTCTGGTATTTCGGTGCACTCGCGGTCTGGGTGGCGGGGTTGCTGATCTGGTTTTTGGTCGATCGCAGCATGATGCGCCACGCCATGGAGGCGATCTCCGAGGACGAGGATGCCGCCGCCGCCGCCGGCGTGAACGTCACGGCGGAAAAGCTCAAGATCACCGTGCTGAGCGCGCTCATGACGGCGCTCGCCGGTGCGGTTTATTGCCAGTACCAGATGTTCATTTCGCCGGACACGGTGAGCGGCATCGCCGTGTCGTTGCAGATGGTGTTCGCGGCCGTGGTGGGCGGCCTTTACGTCGCGCTCGGTCCGACAGTCGGCGCCGTCATCACGATCCTGCTGGCCGAAGTGCTGCGCGTCGGCTTCGGCACCAAGGCTGTCGGCTGGGACAACTTGATCTACGGCGTGCTTTTGGTTGCGTTCATCATCTTTTTGCCCAAGGGCATCCTGGGCAGCCTGCTTGAGCGGGTTCGCGTCAGACGCTAACGCCGTTCGAGGGCGGCAACCGAGAGCGGGGCGACGCGTCCGCGCAACGAGAGGGTCGAGAGGGGTTTCGATTTGAGATCAGGCGGCACGGTCGTCTGGTCCAGCAGGTCTGTCGACGCCAGCACATCCTCGCCGAGCGTCTTGGTCGCATCGAGCAGGCGCGCTGCCACGTTCAGCGTATCGCCGACATAGGCGATCTCGCGGCGCAGGTCACCGATCTCCCCGGCGACGATCTCGCCCCAGTGCAGGGCGGCGCGGAATTGGGGAACCGTGCCAAAGCGGGATTTGTACCTCTTGCTGTTTGCGGCAATTCGATCCTGGACGATGAACGGGCAGGCGACGCAGTCGCCATTGGCGATCGCATCGGTGCGCGACCACGTCAGGATCGCCTCGTCGCCGACATACTTGTGGATTTCCGCCCGGCATTCGAGCGCCGCATCGGCGACATCCTGGAAGAAGGCATTCAGGAGCTCATGGAAGCGGATCGGGCCAAGGCGTTCCGCCATGCCCGTCGAGTCCTTCATGTCGATCAGTGCGAAGGCGCGCTGCTCGCGCCGCGGCTGTACATAGCGGCCGGTCAGGAGGTTCTTGAGGGTGCGAAAGCCAAGGAGGCGGCCCACTTCAAACACGAGATTGGCGGCCACGGACATCGCCACAGCAAAGACGATCGAGGGCCGGAAGGTTTCGTCGAAGACCGTCGGCGAGTCGTTGAAGAGCAGGCGCACGATCACCATGCCGCCGATGATGACGGCGATATAGAAAAGACTCCTGAACCCGAAATAGACCGCCAGAGGCTGGCGCCTGAGACGTCGCAGAAGGCGAGTGCTTTGCCCCTTGATCTCGAACAGCAGGATCGGCGTTGCGATGGCAATGGAATGGAGCACGCCCATCACCACCGCATGCAGAGAATGGTCGCCGATCAAATAACCAAAGCAGGCGCTGATCACCGCGCTCGCAATACTGAGCGCCAGAAAAATCCGCCATTCCCGGTGGGCGCGACCCGATCTCATGCCGATGCGCGGCGCTCCAGGGCGCGTGTGAAGGTTACGGGGTCAACATTGCCGCCGGAGCAGACAACGGCAACCGTGCGGTCCTTCACCGGCAGCTTGCCGGTCAGCGCCGCCGCCAGCGCCACGGCGCCGCCCGGCTCGACCACCAGCTTGAACTCGCGGAACGCAACTTCCATGGCGTCGAGCACTTCTTCGTCGGTGACGACGAGGCCCGGTCCCAGCACCTTCTGAGCCAGCGGAAAGGTGACATCGCCGGGTTCGGGCGCGAGCAAGGCATCGCAGATCGAGCCCGAGAGCTTGTCGTTGCGCCGCTTCGCGCCGGCGGCCAGTGAGCGCGTCATGTCGTCGAAACCCGCCGGTTCGCCCGCATGCACGGTCGTCGAAGGGCTGATGCCCTTGACGCCGAGCGCCACGCCGGTCGAAAGGCCACCACCGGAGCAGGGCGCGGCGACGGCATCGAGCGTGACTCCGAATGCCTTTGCCTGCTCGGCGAGTTCCAGCCCGGCTGTGCCTTGTCCAACCAGGATCCACGGATGATCGTAGGGCGGCACCACCGTGGCGCCGGTCTTCTTTGCAATGCCCAGCCCGATCTCTTCGCGACTCTCCTTGACGCGGTCGTACAGAACGACCTCCGCGCCGCTTGCGCGCGTGTTTGCGACCTTCAGAGCAGGCGCATCAGCCGGCATCACGATCGTTGCCTTGATGCCCATCAGACGTGCCGCTTCGGCGAGACCTTGTGCGTGGTTGCCGGACGACCAACCGACCACGCCCTTCTTGCGATCGGCATCGCTCATGGAGGCAAGAAAATTGTAGGCGCCGCGGATCTTGAACGAGCCGGTCCGTTGCAGGCATTCCGCCTTGATGAACAGGCGTCCGCCAAGCCGTGCGTTGACGCGCGCGGTCTCGAGTAACGGAGTCCGCACGACGATGCCGTCCAGGCGACGGGCGGCGGCTTGGACATCGGCGAAGGTCGGCAACGAAGACATCAGGAAACACCGAGAAGAGAGGGCAGTTGCGAGAGATCCTTGATCTCCGTGACGATCTTGCCGGGCAGGCCGTCGTCGGGAGCACCGGCGCGATTCACCCACACCGTCCGGAAGCCAAAATGCGCGGCGCCATGCGCATCCCAACAATTCGACGAAAGAAAGCAGACTTTTTCAGGACCGACGCCTAATCGTGTCTCCACCAGCCGATAGACTCGCGCGTCCGGCTTGAAAACCTGGACGGCATCGACGCTCAGCACGGCCTCGAATCGGCTTGCGAGGCCGGACGCCTTCACCATCGGCTCCAGCATCTCGGGATTGCCATTGGACAGAATGGCAAGCCTTTTGCCGGCCTGCTGCAACTTGCCCAGCATGGCTGGCACTTCGGGAAAGGGATCGAGCGCCAGGTAGGCGGACAGGAGCTTTTCGAGTACGTCTACCGCAGTCATGCCTTGGGCTGCGAGGCAATGATCGAGCGCCTCGCCGGTCACCTGCCAGAACTTGGCGTAGGCGGCCATGCTATTGCGCAGCCAAGTGTACTGGATCTGCTTGTTGCGCCACATTTCGGTGAGCGCGTCCGCCTTGGCGCCGATCGCCTGTCGATGACGGGCAACGGCCGAGTTGAAGTCATAGAGCGTGCCGTAGGCATCGAACACGCAGAGTTCGATGCCGTTTAGATCGGTGGTCATGAATTGCTCCTGACGGCTGATGACCGTAGGCTGACGGCCATGTTCGTCGCCATTGTCCAAATCCCCGTGGCCAAGCGTTCGCGCGAGGCCGCCATTGACGCCGCCCGCAAGTCTGCGCCGACCTATACCGCGCTTGGTGCGAAGGGGCTCGTGAGAAAATACTATATCAACGGCGATGCCGGCGGTGGTGGCGTGTACCTGTGGGAGTCCGAGGCGGCAGCGCGGGCCTGGTACACGACCGACTGGGAAAAACAGATGGAGGCCCGCTTCGGCGCGAAGCCGACCGTGACCTACTACGACAACCACGTCGTGGTGGACAACGAGGTGGGAAAGGTTCGGATTGAGGGAGAGCGCTGAATGCAACGCCGCCGGCTGGGACGAACCAACCTAGAGATTTCCCTGCTTGGCTTCGGAGCGGGGGCCGTCGGTGGTCTTATGACCAAGGGCGCGGTGGTCGACCAGGAGCGGGCGATCGCGCGCGCGATTGAACTCGGCATCAACTACATCGACACGGCGCCGCTTTACGGCAGCGGCGAGTCCGAGCGCAATCTCGGCCGGGTGCTCAAGGCGCTGAAGCCGGACGTCGTCATCGGGACCAAGGTCCGCCTCAAAGCAGCAGATCGCGCGGATGTCGCTGATTTCATCGCCCGGTCGATGGACGAAAGCTTGCAGCGGCTGGGCCGCGACCACGTCGATCTGTTCCAGTTGCACAATCCGTTGGTCGCAAACGATTCCGACGACGATCTAGCGATCGACATTGCTTTGAACGAGGTCGTGCCGGCGATGCAGCGCTTGCGGCAGGCCGGCAAGACGCGCTTCATCGGCTTCAGCGGCGTGGGCGAGACGCCGGCCCTTATGCAGGCCATCGGCTCGGGCGCCTTCGACACCATGCAGGTTGTCTACAACCTCCTCAATCCCAGCGCCGGAGCGCCGATGCCTGGCGGTGCGCCAGGACAGGATTATGGCCACCTGCTCGATCGCACCCGGGCGATGGATATGGGGACCATCGTCATTCGCGCTCTGGCCGGCGGTGCACTGGCAGGTACGACCGAACGCCATCCGCTGGCCATGCAGGCCGTCGATCCGATCGGCTCGGCGCCGAGCTTCGTCGAGGACGTCGCCCGCGCCAAGGTGCTCGAGCCGCTGATCAAGCAGGGCGTTGCAAGCAGCTTGCCGGAACTTGCGTTCCGTTTCGTGATCGCCCACCCGGCCGTGACGACAATGCTGGTCGGTTATTCGACCCTCGATCAGCTCGAACAGGCCGCCGCGGCAGTGAACAAGGGTCCGCTGCCCGAGGAAACTCTGCTGCGCCTCAGGGCCTAGGATCGGCCCATCGCGGGTGAGAGCATCTTGAACGGGCCGCTCAGCCGATCACGATAGACGCCGACGCCTTCCATGATGCGCTGCACGTAGTTGCGGGTCTCGCGCAGCGGGATCATCTCGATCCAGTCGACCATGTCGATCTTGCCGCCCCGCGGATCGCCGATGGTCTGCAGCCAGCGCGCCACGCGATTGGGGCCGGCGTTATAGGCGGCGAGTGCCAACTCGTAGGAGCCGCCGAAACGCTGCAGCATCTCGGCGAGATATTGGCTGCCCAGCGCCACGTTATAGGTCGGGTCGCCCGTGAGCTTGGACTGCACGAAAGGCATGCCAAGGCGTCCGGCGACGTCGCGCGCCGTGCCAGGCATGAGCTGCATCAAACCAAGCGCGCCGGAGGGCGAGACCGCGGCCGCATTGAAGGCGCTCTCCTGGCGTGTCACGGCGAGTGCCAGGGCACGCTCGATCGAGCCTGTCGCGCCGAGGTCGACGACGGGGAACGAGGCATCGAACAGGGTCACGCCGGTTTCAGTGGCGTGCCGCGCGATCGTAAGCGCGACGTCCGGCCGCTTCAGCTCGACGGCGAGTTGAGCCAGCAGGAGCGTCTCGCCCGGGCCTTTGACGGCGCGCGCCAGCTTCAGCAGGAAGGGCCGCGTGCGTTCTGAATAGCCCGACTGCCCGATGTATCGCGCGATCGTGACCAGCTCGCGGCCGGAGAGCGCCTGCAGGTCGGTCTCCGATGCCGTCGGGTCGGTCGGTAGCCGCGTGGCGCCGCCAGGCAGCTTGCGCGCCGCGAGCTGCCCGTAAAAGGTCTGGCCGAAAGCGGCGGCGCGTCCGTACCAGTCGCGCGCCTCCTTGGCGTGGCCAGAGGCTTCATGCGCCCGACCCAGCCAATAGGCGGCGCGGCTCTTGGAAATATCCGTCGACACGCCGTCGTAGAGCGTCTGGAAGTGCTTCAGCCCCTCGGCCGGCTTCTTGAGATGGCGCAGCGCGATCCAGCCGGCGAGGAATTCCGCTTCGGCGAAGGCCACTCCCTTCAGCTGCCCATGCTGGGCCGCAACCGCGTAGGCCTCGGCCGGATGGCCGGCGGCAAGAAGGTCACGCGCGATCTGAAGTCGCTCGTTCGACCAGGCGTCGCTCTGGTCTGTCGACGATTGGGCCAGCAATGCGCGCGCGTCGTCGAGCTTACCGGTCCGCCGCAGCCAGGCGACCTGTTCCAGACGCATCGCGGGCTCGGCCAGCTTGGCGGCCGGTACGCCGCGCAGGACGGTGACCGCATCCGCCGCCTTCGTGGCCATCGCCAGCCGCGCTTCGGCGATTGGCCGGTAGTCCGGCGGCAGCTTCGACAGGAGGTCTTGGGCCACCTGCGGTCGGCCTTCGCGCAGGACGCGATCGAAGCGCGCGACCTGGTCCTCGCCGGAGAGGTACTGGCCGTAGCGGTTCAGGAACTCGTTCTCGTCCGCCGATTTGAACGTCGCTGAACGCCAGCTTTCGCTGGCAAGCCGGGGGACATCCTTGGGGCTCGCCGAGCTCGCGGCCTCGAGGCGCCGCAGATGGCCGGCGCTTGTGAGGGGCGGGAAGGCGGTGAAATAGCGCCAGACGTCGCCAGGCGGCGTATCGGCGGTGATACGGTCCTCGGCCTGGCGGCGCAGCACCTCCGGCTCGGGCCAATCCGGGTGTTCGCGCAGGAAGCGCCAGGTCGTCGCGAAATCAGCATCGGTCTTGGGCGCGACCCGAAGCGCCGACCAGTCGACGATCTGCGCCAGGAGCGGGTTGTCGAAATTCGCGACCGCAGGGCGCGCATCGGCATAACGGCCGTCGTCGATCGCCTTGAACGCGGCGCCCAGAGCAGCGGTCTCGGCCGCCGTAAGCGGCTTCCCCGAGGCGATTGCCTGCGCCATCTCGGTGGCAGGGGTGGTGGGCAGAACACCGGAGCCGCCTTCACTGGCGATCGGAAGCTCCGCCGTCTTGGGCGCGGCAGGCCGCGTCGGCCGGCTTGACCCGCCGCTGGCCCCCGGTACATGGCGAACGCCCGTATCAGGGGCGCCAACAGCCGATGGATTTCCGCTTTCGCCGCGCAAGATGGTGACGCCGGCCGTCTGGGCCTGCGCAGAACCGCTGGCCAGGGCCACCAGTAGGGGAAGGATGAAATGACGAGGGGGCATCACGCTAGGAATCGTAGGCAGGTCCTTACGGCATCACAATGGCAAGTTGCTCACCTTGCCGCGGCAAACAGTGAAGCCTAAACTGCCCGTCCGCCTGAAAATCGGAGGAAAAGCCATGTTCGCCGGATCACTCGTTGCGTTGATCACCCCGTTCAAGAACGGATCGGTCGACGAAAAAGGGTTCGAGAAGTTCGTGGCCTGGCAGATCAAGGAGGGCACGGATGGCCTCGTGCCGTGCGGCACGACGGGCGAATCGCCGACGCTTTCCTATGAAGAGCACAAGCGCGTCATCGACATCTGCATCCAGACCGCCAAGGGGAGCGGTGTGCCGGTGATCGCGGGCACCGGCTCCAACTCGACCGAGGAGGCGATCGACCTCACCAAGCATGCCAAGAAGGCAGGCGCCGACGCCGCCATGCTGGTCGTGCCGTACTACAACAAGCCGACGCAGGAAGGACTGTTCCAGCACTTCAAGGCGGTGGCCGAGGCGGTCGATATCCCGATCCTGCTCTACAACGTGCCGCCGCGCACCGGCGGCGACATGCAGGTCGACACCGTCGTGCGATTGTCGCAGGTGAAGAACATCATCGGCATCAAGGACGCGAGCTACGACATGGCGCGGCCGACGCTCACCAAGCTTCGCGCCAAGAAGGGCTTCATCCAGCTCTCCGGCGAGGACGCGAGCGCGATGGGTTTCATGGCCCAGGGCGGCGACGGCTGTATCTCGGTGACGGCCAATGTCGCACCGCGCCTGTGCGCCGACATGCACGACGCCTGGAAGGCGCGCGATCTCGACAAGGTATTCGAAATCCAGGATCGGCTGATGCCGCTGCACAAGGCGTTGTTCGTCGAGACCAGCCCGGCACCCGTGAAATACGCTTGCGAGCTGGTCGGTCAGGCGAGCGCCAAGCTTCGGCTGCCGTTGGTCGAATGCACCGACGCCACCAAGAAGCAGGTGCATGACGCAATGGTGCACGCCGGCCTGATCAACTAGTCGCTCAAGCGACAAGGCAGTTCCTTTGGCTAAGAAACCGGAGCTGGGCCGCACCGTCGTGGCCCAGAACCGCAAGGCGCGGTACAACTACTTCATCGAAGAGACGTTCGAGGCTGGCCTGGCGCTCACCGGGACCGAGGTCAAGTCGCTGCGCGGTGGACGCAGCTCGATCGCCGAATCCTATGTGACCGAGCAGGGTGGTGAGGCCTGGTTGGTCAATGCCGACATCCCCGAATATGCCTCGGGGAACCGCTTCAACCACGAGCGCAAACGTCCGCGCAAGCTGCTGCTTCACCGCAAGCAGATCAACATGCTGATCGGCGTCATCCAGCGCGAAGGCCGGACCGTCGTGCCGTTGCAGGTTTATTTCAATCCGCGCGGCCGCGCCAAGATCGAGATCGCGCTGGTCACGGGCAAGCAGGCCCACGACAAACGCCAATCGATCAAGGAACGCGACTGGAAGCGTCAGCGCGCCCGGCTCCTTAGCCGCGGCTAAGAGGAGTAGCATGAGCACAGTACTGATTACCGGCGCCGCGCGAGGTCTCGGTCTCGACTTCACCACGCGATATGCAGCCAAAGGTTGGAGGGTGCTCGCCTGCGCCCGCAAACCCGATGCGCTGAAAGGCATCAAAGGCGACATCCATCACCACAGCCTCGAGGTCACCGATTATAAGGCCGTCAAGGCACTGGCCCAGAAACTGTCGGGCGAAGCGATCGATGTCCTGATCTGCAATGCCGGCGTCGGTGGCAGCCGCGGCGAGAGTGCCCAAAGCCTGGGTTCGCTCGATCCCGAGATCTGGCGCGAGGTCTTCGAGGTGAACACGCTCGCGCCGTTGATGATAGCCGAAGCATTCGCCGACCACGTGGCGCGCTCCAAGCAGCGCAAGCTGATCGCCATCACCAGCGTCCTGGGCAGCATCTCGAACAACAATGGCGGCCGCTATTTCTATCGCGCCAGCAAGACGGCGCTGAACATGGAGTGGAGCTGCCTCTCCAAGGATCTCGCTGACAAGGGCGTGATCTGCGTTGCCCTGCATCCCGGCTGGGTACAGACCGACATGGGCGGGTCGGGAGCGCCGCTCACCATCGAGCAGAGCGTTCCTGGGATGATCAAGGTGATCGACGGGCTGAAACCGTCTGACAACGGCCACTACCTGCAATACGACGGTACCGAACTACCCTGGTGACCGATGCTGCTCAGCGAAGAACAGATCCTGATCCGCGACACCGCCCGCGCTTTCGCGCAGGAGCGGGTGTTGCCCCATGTCCGAGCGTGGGAGGCGGCGGGCGAGATTCCGCGCAGCCTTCTGGCCGAGATGGGCCGGCTGGGTTTCATGGGCATGTGCGTGCCGACCGAGTGGGGTGGCGCGGGCGCCGGCATGCTCTCCTATGTGCTCGCGCTGGAGGAGATTGCGGCAGCCGACGGCGGTCTCTCGACCGTCATGAGCGTCAACAACTCACCCGATTGCGCGGCGTTGATGGCCTACGGCTCGACCGAGCAGAAGGAGAAATGGCTGAAGCCGCTGGCGAGCGGCGAGATGCTGGGCGCCTTCTGCCTCACCGAGCCGCAGGCGGGCTCGGACGCCTCGAACCTCAAGACGCGCGCGGAGCGCCGCGGCAACGGCTGGGTGCTGAACGGCGTGAAGCAGTTCATCACGTCGGGCCGCACCGCCGATATGGCGTTGGTCTTCGCGGTCACCGACCCG
This sequence comes from Alphaproteobacteria bacterium, assembly GCA_017308235.1. Taxonomy (GTDB): domain Bacteria; phylum Pseudomonadota; class Alphaproteobacteria; order Reyranellales; family Reyranellaceae; genus Reyranella. The sequence goes on from JAFKFL010000016.1 coordinate 187,615, forward strand.
GCCAACACCAAACGCGGCATTTCCTGTTTCATCGTGCCGACCCGTACACCCGGCTATCGCGTCGCCTCGGTCGAGAAGAAGCTTGGGCAGAAATCGTCGGACACCTGCCAGATCGCCTTCGAGAACTGCGAGGTGGGCGCGGACGCGATGCTGGGATCGGGAGGGCAGGGTTATCGGATCGCCCTTGCCAACCTCGAGGTCGGCCGCATCGGCATCGCCGCCCAGGCGGTGGGCATGGCCAGAGCTTCCTTCGAACTTGCCCGTGCCTATGCCGGGGAGCGCGAGGCGTTCGGCACCAAGATCGTGAACCACCAGGCCGTCCAGTTCCGACTGGCCGACATGGCGACCAAAACCGCGGTCGCCCGCCAGATGGTCCTGCATGCAGCATCCCTGCGCGAAGCGGGCCAGCCCTGCCTCACCGAAGCCGCAATGGCCAAGCTCTATGCGTCCGAGATGGCGGAGGAAGTGTGCTCGGCCGCGATCCAGATTCACGGCGGCTACGGCTACGTCTCCGACTACCTGGCTGAGAAGATCTGGCGCGACGTACGCGTCTGCCAGATCTACGAGGGCACCAGCGACGTGCAAAGGATTCTCATTGGCCGCGGCCTGGCGGTGATTTAATTGCGCATCTCTTGTGCATTTAGTTGTCTCGTGCGAGGCTCATTTGTAGTGAAGTAAGGGCCCTGGGTTGCAAGGGAAGGAGACGGCTGCGAATGGTGGGCCGTGCGAGCTAGTGTTCGAGCGTTCGGAATCGCAACGATCGTCGCCATTGTGGCAGCGACCCTGGCTTGGGCCGACGAAGCAAAACAGTCGGCTCCGGTTGGTCGGCTGCTGCAGATGCAGACGGCGTTCAATCCCAACCTGCCGGGCGGCGGCGAAGGGGTCAGGGTCTTTGCCAAGACCCTGAAGCACATTTCCGATGGCGCGCTCGGCGCCAAGATCATCGAACCCGGCAGGGTCGCGCCAACGAGGGATATGTTGGACGCGGTGGTGAACGGCGACCTCGAGGCCGCCTTTACCTGGTCCGGTTACGCTGCCGCCAAGGCGCCGGTGCTGGCGCTATTTGCCACCGTGCCGTTCGGCCCCGATCCGGAGGAGATGACGACCTGGATCCTGGAGGGCGACGGTGGTCGCCTCCACCACTATGCCTATGACAAGCTGGGCGTGACCGGCATTCCCTGCGGCATGCAGGGACCAAAGGGCGGCGGCTGGTTTCGTGGCGACCTCGACACCGTCCAGGACTTCAAGGGCTTGCGTCTGCGTTACGGCCGTATCGCCGGTCCGGTGATGGAGCACATGGGTTCGACCGTGGTTCCGCTTCCGCCGGGTGACTTCTTTTACCAGCTTCAGCAGGGCCATGTGGATGGTGGCGAAATGTCGACGCCCGCCATGGATGCTGCCCTTGGCTTCGACAAGCTTGGCCTACCTTATTATATGCCGGGTTGGCAGCAGCCGTCGGCGGTGCTCGACTTCCTGATGCGCAAGGACAAGTGGGAAGCCCTGCCGAAGGCCCAGCGTGCCCAAATCGAAACCGCCTGCCGGGCGAATATCACCTGGATGCTCAGTCGCTCGGCCCATACCCAGTCGTTGGCACTGGAGAAGCTGCGCACCTCGGGCGTCACCATCAAGCAGTGGTCACCGGAATTGCTCGATGCCTTCCGCAAGAACACCGAGATCGTTCTGAAGGAACGAGCCGATGCCGACCCCGAATTCGCGTCCGCCTGGGAGAATCTGAAGAAATTCGTGGCCCAGGGCACGGACTGGCGGACGCTGTCCCGCCTGCCGTAGCGCCCTGCGCCCACCGGCGGCCTTGCACCAGGCAGTAGGTCCGGGCAGTTTGGCTCGGCCATGACCGTTCTCCAATCGCAGATCGATCCCCGTTCCGACAGCT
>JAFKFL010000017.1 GCA_017308235.1 Alphaproteobacteria bacterium
CAATGTGCGCACCGTCTACACCAACACCGCGCCGGTGGACGCCTATCGCGGCGCCGGCCGACCCGAGGCGTGCTATCTGATCGAGCGCACGATGGAGACGGCCGCGCGCGAGATCGGCATGAGCCCGGCGGAGTTCCGTCGCATCAACTTCGTCACCCAGTTCCCGCACCAGACGCCGGTCATCATGAACTACGACACCGGCGATTTCGGCACCTCCCTCGACGCCGCCATGAAGGAGGCCGACTATGCCGGCTTCCCGAAGCGCCGCGAGGCGGCGAAGAAGAGAGGCAAGCTGAGGGGCATCGGCTTCTCCTGCTACATCGAGGCCTGCGGCATCGCGCCGTCGAAGGCGGTCGGCTCGCTCGGCGCCGGCGTCGGGCTTTGGGAATCGGCCGAGGTCCGTGTCAACGCTGTCGGCACGATCGAGGTGCTGACCGGCTCGCACAGCCATGGCCAAGGCCACGAGACGACGTTCGCGCAACTGGTCAACCAGCGCCTCGGCGTCCCCATCGACAGCGTCTCGATCGTCCATGGCGACACCGATAAGGTGCAGATGGGCATGGGCACCTACGGTTCGCGATCGCTCGCGGTCGGTGGGTCGGCCATCATGAAGGCGGCCGACAAGATCATCGCCAAGGGCAAGAAGATCGCCGCGCACCTGATGGAAGCCGACGAGGCCGACATCGTCATCGAGAACGGCGAGCTGAAGGTGGCCGGCACCGACAAGAGCCTGCCCTGGTTCCAGGTGGCGCTGGCCTCCTACACCGCGCACAACCTTCCGGACGGCATGGAGCCCGGCCTGAAGGAGACAGCCTTCTACGATCCGTCGAACTTCACCTTCCCGGCCGGCTGCTACATCTGCGAGGTCGAGATCGATCCCGCCACGGGCGTGACCGAGATCGTCCAGTTCGTCGCCGCCGACGATTTCGGCAACATCATCAATCCGATGATCGTCGAGGGCCAGGTGCATGGCGGCATCGTCCAGGGTGTCGGCCAGGCGCTGCTCGAGAACGCCGTCTACGACAAGGAGACGGGCCAGCTCGTGAGCGGCTCGTACATGGACTACACCATGCCGCGCGCTGACGACGTGCCGTCGTTCAAGCTCGGCTACAAGGTCACGCCTTGCCCGCACAATCCGCTGGGCGTGAAGGGATGTGGCGAAGCCGGGGCGATTGCCGCGCCGGCCGCTGTCATGAATGCCGTCCGTGATGCGTTGGCGCCGCTCGGCGTCACGCACGTACCGATGCCTGCCACACCGCTCAGCGTATGGCAGACCATTCACGGCGCTCCGCGCGCGGCGGCCGAGTAACGGGAGGAAGAGATGTACGATTTCGCTTACCATCGCCCCAAGAGCCTTGCCGACGCGGCCACCGCGCTGAAGGGCAAGGAAGAAGCCCGCCCCATGGCTGGCGGGATGACCCTGATTCCGACGCTCAAGCAGCGGCTGGCTCGTCCCAGCGACGTCGTCGACCTCGGCGGCATCAAGGATCTGGCCGGCATCAAGGTCGAAGGGACGAACCTCGTGATCGGCGCCATGACCAAGCACGCAGACGTTGCGACCTCGGCTGACGTCAAGCGCGTGGTCCCGGCCTTGGCGGAGCTCGCCGGTATGATCGGCGATCCGGCGGTCCGCAATCGCGGGACGATCGGCGGTTCGGTCGCCAATTCGGACCCGGCAGCGGATTATCCGGCGGCGGTGGTTGGCCTGAATGCGACCGTCACGACCAACACCGGCAAGCACGCGGCCGATAGCTTCTTCAAGGGCCTGTTCGAAACCGCGCTCGGCGACGGCGAGCTGATCACCTCGATCAGCTTCCCCAAGCCGGACAAGGCAGCCTACATGAAGTTCCGTAATCCTGCCTCGCGCTATGCCATGGTGGGCGTGTTCGTAACCAAGACGGGCAACAACGTGCGTGTCGCAGTGACGGGCGCGGGGCCGTCGGTCTTCCGCGTTAAGGCGATGGAGGATGCGCTGGCCAAGAACTTCACTTCGGCCGCGATCAAGGACATCAAGGTCCCCGCGGACGGCCTCAACAGCGACATCCACGGCAGCGCCGAATATCGCGCGCATCTGGTGAATGTCATGGCGCGCCGCGCGGTCGACGCTGCGAACAAGTAGCCATCGTCCTTTGGCAGGGCTAACGTCGGGCGCCCCGTTGGGGCGCCCTTTTCGTTGGCAGCGAGGACTGGCTTGGAATGAAAGCACTGGTGACAGGCTTCGATGCTTTCGGCGGCGACAAAGTCAATCCGTCGTCGATGGCTGTCGAACGGCTGAAGCGGCGGAAGGGAAGCCTTGTGGTTCACACCGCGATCCTGCCGACATCCTTCGGCCGTTCGGCCATCGCGTTGCGAGGCGCCATCCACGACGTGCGACCCGACATCGTGTTGTGCGTCGGCCTGGCAGGCGGCCGCAGCGAGCTCAGCCTCGAGCGCGTCGCCGTCAACGTCCAGGACGCGCGCATCCGCGACAATGACGGCAAGCAACCGATCGACCGGCCGGTGGTGCGCGACGGTCCGGCCGCCTATTTTGCGACTCTGCCGATCAAGGCTTGCGTGGCGGAGATGCGCAGCGCCGGCCTGCCGGCGGCCGTCTCCAACAGCGCGGGAACCTTCGTCTGCAACCACGTGTTCTATGCGCTGATGGACATGGCGGGCCGGCACGACCTCTCGTTCCGCGGCGGCTTTCTGCACATTCCCTACCTGCCCGAACAGGCAGCACAGCTCGGCGGCGCCCCATCGATGTCGGCCGACGACATCGTGCGCGGCATCGAGATCGTCCTTTCGGTCAGTGCCGCGCGCACCAACGACGTGCGGACGGCAGAAGGGCGGTTGTCCTAAGCGGAACGATCATTCCGCTGCGATCGCGAGCTCCGGCCTGTGTGCGTCATTGGCCACTGTTCGCTCGCCGACTGGCTTCTTCACCCGGAACCAGGCGGCGTAGAGCGCTGGCAGGAAGAGGAGCGTGAGCGCGGTCGCGACCAGCAGGCCGCCCATCAAGGCGACGGCCATCGGACCCCAGAAGACGCTGCGCGATAGCGGGATCATGGCGAAGATCGCGGTTCCCGCCGTGAGCAGGATCGGCCGCGCACGGCGAACTGTGGCATCGATCACCGCATCCCACGGTGCATGGCCGGCGGCGACATCCTGGTCGATCTGGTCGACCAGGATCACCGAATTGCGCATGATCATGCCGGCAAGCGCGATCGTACCCAGGAGCGACACGAAACCGAACGGCTGATTGAAGGCGAGCAGGAACAGCGACACGCCGATCATGCCAAGCGGGGCGGTCAGCACCACCAGCGCAAGCTTGGAGAAGCTTCTGAGCTGCAGCATCAGGAACAGCATCATCAGGAAAGCCATGACCGGCATGACCTTGAAGATCGAGGCCTGGCTTTTGGCGCTTTCCTCGCTGTCGCCGCCGATCTCGATGCGGTAACCCGGTGGCAGGCTGGCTCGCACTGGCGCCAGGGCCTTGTCGATGCGTGCGGCGACGTCGGGGCCCTGCACGCCGTCGACGACACTGGCGCGAACAGTCATCAGCAGATCCTTGTTGCGTCGCCACAGGATCGGCTCCTCGAGCTCGAAATGGAGCTTCGCGAGCTGGGCGAGCGGAACCACCCCTCCGGTTGCTGTGCGCAAATTGATCGCCTCAAGCCCGTCAAGGCTGAGCCGCTCCGATGCGACAGCGCGTGCCACGACATCGATCGTCTCGGTACCCTCGCGATATTGCGTCACGACCACGCCCGACAGCAGCGTCTGAAGCGTGTTGCCCAGCAGCTGCGCGTCGACGCCGAGGGCGCGGGCCTTGCTCTGGTCGACTTCGAGCCGAACGCTCTTGGCCAGCTCATTCCAGTCGAAATTGATGTCGCGCGTGTCGGGATCGGCCTTGAAGACCTGCCGAACCTTCTCGGCCACGGCGCGCACCTGCTGCGGATCATCGCCCAGCACCCGGAACATGACGGGGTAGGCGACCGGCGGGCCGTTCTGCAGCCGCTGCACGCGGCCGCGTACCGCTTCGAAGTCGCCGGCGAAGAGTTCGCCCAGCGCCGTCACAACGCGTTCGCGGGCCTCCAATCCCTTGGTCATGACGATGACCTGGCCGAAGTTGGCGTTCTTCAATTCGGGCACCGTCGGCAGGTAGAAGCGGGGGCTACCGGCACCGATGTAGGAGGTGTAGTAGGCGACGTCCGGTTCGCTCGAGAGCCATTTCTCGAGCTTGGCGACTTCGGCGTCGGTGGCGGCGTAAGAGGCGCCTTGCGCAAGCCTGAGATCGACGATCAGCTCGGGTCGGTTGGCGGTGGGGAAGAATTGCTTCTGCACCAGGCCAAACGCCGCCATGGCGACCACGAAGGCGAGCGCGGTGACGGCGATGGTCGTCTTGCGCCAGCTCACGCACCAGACGACCAGACGGCGGAAGAGCGAATAGAGCCAGCCCTGATAGGGATCGGTATGCTGCGCCTTGGGCTGCGGCAACAGGCGATAGCCGAGCCAGGGCGTGAAGAGCACGGCCACGAACCAGGAGATCACCAGCGATAGGCCGACCACCCAGAAGATCGAGTTGGTGTACTCGCCGGCACTCGAACGGGCGAAGCCAACCGGCACGAAGCCCGCCGCCGTGACCAGCGTGCCCGTCAGCATGGGGAAGGCGGTCGAGGTGTAGGCGAAGGTCGCGGCCTGCATGCGACTGAAACCCTGTTCGAGCTTCACCATCATCATCTCGACGGCGATGATGGCATCGTCGACCAGAAGGCCCAGCGCGATGATCAGCGCGCCGAGCGAGATGCGTTGGAAATCGATACCGAGCAGCATCATGCCGACGAAGGTGATGGCGAGCACGAGCGGCACCGACATCGCCACGATAATGCCAGTGCGCACGCCGAGGCTCACAAAGGACACGACCAGCACGATCGCGAGTGCCTCGCCCAGCGAGCGGATGAATTCGGCGAAGGAATCTTGCACGACCTCGGGTTGGTCGGCGACACGGTGCACCGTGATGCCTACTGGCAACTCACGTTCGACCTGCGCCATCGTGGCGTCGAGTGCCTTGCCCAGGGTCTGCACGTTGCCGCCCGACGCCATGACAACGCCAAGCCCGATCACCGGTTTGCCCTTGAAACGCATGGCGCTTTGTGGCGGGTCGACATACCCGCGATGGATTTCGGCGACATCGGCGAGGGTGAGCGTCTGGCCGTTGGCGCTGAAGGGCAGGGAGGCGAGATCCTCGGCGTTGGTTGGCGCGCTGTCGACGCGCACTGCGACCCGCTCGCCTTTGGTCTCGACGGTACCCGACGCCACGACCGCGTTCTGCTTGCGGACCACATCGAGGATCTGGTCGACGGGCACGCCCAGTGCTGCGAGCCGTGCGTGGCTGAATTCGATGTAGACCTTCTCGTCCTGCACGCCGAACAGATCGACTTTGGTGACATCCGGCACGCGCAGCACCCGTTGGCGCACGTCCTTGACGATGGTCTTGAGCTCGGCCGGCGAGAAGCCATCGGCCTCGAAGGCCCAGATCAGGCTGTAGGTGTCGCCATATTCGTCGTTGAAGAACGGTCCGACCACGCCCTGCGGCAGCGTGTTGCGGATGTCGCCGACCTTCTTACGCACCTGGTACCAGAGGTCGGCCACCTTGGCCGGCGGAATGTCGTCACGCAGCGAGACATAGATCACGGTCTCGCCCGGCTTGGTGTAGCTCGTGACGTTGTAGAAGTAGGGCAGTTCCTGCAGCTTGGTCTCGATCTTGTCGGTGACCTGCTGCTCGACCTCGCGCGAAGTGGCGCCTGGCCACGCGGCCGAGACGACCATCTGCTTGATGGTGAAGGGTGGATCCTCCGCCCGGCCGAGGCTGAAGAAGGCGTAGATGCCGGCGATCGTGAGTGCCAGCATGAAGAACACGGTGAGCGTGCTGTTGCGCAGCGCCAGCTCCGAGAGGTTGGTGCGCGTGGCCAAGATAGTCTCCCCCGGGAAGGTTCTTTGGCTAACGTGATGCCTGGAGTTCGACGGGCTTGACCTTCTGGCCTGCCTCGAGCTTGTGCACGCCTGCCGTGGCGATCGTCTCGCCATTGCTGAGGCCCGAGGAAATCGCCGCGGTATCGTCGTTCCATCGCACGACGACCACCGGGCGCAGGGTGATGACGCCGGTCGAGCGATCGACCACCCAGACGGCCGGCTGCGTGCCCTGTTGGAAAATCGCCGACAACGGCACCTCGGCCACGTGCTGGGCGTCCGGCCGGGTGAAGGAGAGCGTTGCGGTCATGCCGAGGCCGATGAAGGACGGCCGTTCGGTTACGGAGAACCGCGCCGGATAGGTGCGTGTCGTGGGATCGGCGCTGGGCGAAAGCTCACGCAGACGTGCGGCATAGCGGTGGCCGGCATCGGACCACAACTCGAATGTCGCGTTTCGGGCTTGGCGCGCAATGGTCAACCGTTGCTCGGGAACGCCGACCAGGATTTCCAGTTCGTTCGTTCGAGCGACGCGGACGACGCCCTGACCCTGCGTCATGACCTGGCCCACCTCGGCTTGGACCGCGGTCACGACACCCTCGGCATCGGCCCGCAATTCGGTATAGGCGAGATTGTTCTCGGCGGTGGCCAGCTGGCTCTTTGCCTGCTCGACCCGAGCCTGCGCGGTCGCCGCCGCGGCCTGGCGAGTATCGAGAGTTTGCAACATGAAGGCTGCCGTGCCGCGCAAGGCGAGATAGCGCTCGTAGTCGGCTTTCGCGCGGACCGAATCGGACTGGGCCGAAGCCAGGGCCGCGCGCGCATTGTCGACGGCCAACTGGAAGTCCGCGGGGTCGAGTTCGGCGATCACTTCACCCGGCTTCACAACGGTGCCGACGTCGACGGCGCGCCGTACGATCTTGCCCGCGACGCGGAAACCCAACGTGCTTTCGATGCGCGGCACGACCGTCCCGGCAAGAACCAGCGAACGGGCGGTATCGCGGTATTCCACGGTCATCACCCGAGCCGGGCGAACAACCGGTTCCTCCGCCACGGCATGAGATGACGCTCCGGCCCGCATCGTCAGAGCGGCAATGCCAATGGCGGCAAGGGCGCCCACCACCAGCACACCAGCGGTTCGCACAGGAAAGCGTTCGAATGGCAGACGCATGGCGGGCCTTCCCTCCGAGGATTACGATGCGTTGAACGAAAGCCTGAACATTGTTAACTTATCTTTGTTAAGTTAACTACGGTAAGTTACAAGTCAAGGGAATGGATACCGAATTGTCCACGGCAGTGCCGGGTACCCGGAAAAAACGCGGCGAGGGATACACCCGCCGGGACGAGATCCTGTGGGCCGCGAAGAAGCTGTTCCTGAAGGAGGGCTACGAGGCGACGACGATCCGTCGAATCGCCGATTCCGTGGGCGTTTCGGCGCCGGCGCTATACCTCTACTTCAAGGATAAGGAAGCCATCATGCTGGCGCTTTGCGACCAGACTTTCGGTGGCCTTATCGAGCGGATGGGAGAAATCGAGAAGCAGGGAATGCCGCCGATCGAGCGCCTGCGACATTGTGGCGAGGCCTATGTCCGCTTTGCTTTGGAGAACCCTCAGGAATACTGGCTGACGTTCCTTTCCGGGAACACGCCCAAGCGGATCAAGGAGCAGGGACACAAGCCCGAAACGATCGATCCCAACGAGCCTGGCACGAGCGGCGCGATCGCCTTTGGCAAGCTGATGGGTATGTTCCGCGACATTGAGAGCAGCGGCGTGGCGCTGCTCTACCCGGTCGACACCGCCGCCGAACTGGTATGGATGAGCCTGCACGGCTTGGTGGCCGCGCTCATCACCAATCCGGAGTTTCCCTGGACCCGACGCGACACCTTGATCGCCGGCATGATTGACGTAGCCGTGCGCGGCGTGGTGCGCCTGCCTTAATCGGCGCGGTCCAAGTAAATCAGGTCGGCGAGAGCACGTGGATCACGCGGCTCGCAATGTTGTCTTTGGTCTTGGCCGCATAAGCCGCCATGTGCGGCGCGGCGGCGTGAGCCTTCAGCGCGTCGGTGCTTTCCCACTTCTCGACCACGACAAAGGTGTCCGAGCCAAATTTGGTCTGGAACGAACCCATGCCGTCGGCATCGACCGTGGCGCCGTATTCGATACAGCCTTTCTCGGCCTTCACGGCCGGAACGTTGGCACGAAAGTGGCCGAGGATTTCGTCGCGCTTGCCAGGCTTGGCGGTGATGATGGCGATGACGTGGATCACATTTTCCTCCGTTGAAGTCACTCAGACGGCGCGGCCGTGACGCAACAGGCGTCCGGGCAACCGGTCGTTGATGGCTACGACATCCTTGCCGCCACGGCGAATCAGCTTGCCGTTCACGACGACGGCCTCGATGCCGTTGGCTTCGGAAACCAATCGATCGGCTCCCGCCGGCAAATCGTAGACCCGCTTGAGCGGACCCGGGCCGACGGTTTGCGGATCGAACACCACGACATCGGCCGGTCGGCCTTCGGCCAGCACACCTCGATCGGTGATGCCGAACATCTCGGCGGGCCGTTGCGTGAGATTGTGCACGGCTTGTTCGAGCGTCAGGGTCTTTTTCTCGCGCACCCAGTGGCCAAGCAGGTGCGTTGAGTAGCAGGCGTCGCAAAGCTGACTGGCGTGGGCGCCGGCATCGGACAGGGCAATGATCGTATGCGGATCGGTGATCAGCTCGGCTACTTCGGCTTCATCGAAATTCATCACGGCCATGCGGAAACGGGCCTGAAGGTCGCTCGCTAGCGCGAGGTCGAGGGCAAGATCGACAGGATCCTTGCCGACCTTACGCGCGGCTTCGGCGAGCGGCAGTTCCTCGAGCTCGCTTGCAGACGGCGCCCAGGCGATGATCGTACGGTCCCACCAGCGCTGGAAGAGCGGCGTCAACTCTGCCGTGAACTTGCGGCGCCACGCCGGATTGGCGTAAGCGCGCCGGCGTGCGCCGGGAGAGCGGGCATCCTCGACGGTAAGCGCGTTCATGAACTTCATCACGTCGAAGATGAACGGCTCGGCGAAGGTGAATTCGAAGTTGAGCGGGCGGCAGCTCACCTGCGGAATCACCATGGCGCCCGATTTGCGTTGCTCGGCGGCGAGATCAAGCTGCTTGCGGTGTCCGCCCGGGCCATAGAGGTAGGAGAGGAGCGCCGTCCACGTGACGGGAATGCCGTACTTGCGGCTCACCTCGGCCATCGCCTTGGTCGAGAATTCGCGTCCGATGGTGATTTGCATCAGACCACGCTTCATCTCGCCCATGACGGAGACAAGCGCATCCATCTCCTCGACGGTGGCCTGACGGCTCGGCACCGGCTTGCCGGCATAGCCGTTGTGGCTCACGGACATCGACGTGCCGAAACCGATGGCGCCAGCTTCCATGGCTTCGCGCACCAGCTTTTTCATCGCGCCAACCTCGTCGGCCGTGGCGGCGCGTTCGGTCGAGGCTTCGCCCATAACATAGAGCCTGAGCGGCGTATGGCCGAACAGCGCAGCGACATTGATCGCCGAGCCCTGCTTCTCCAGCGTGTCGAGATACTGCGGGAAGGTCTCGAACGGCCAGGCATCGCCCAGTCCAGCCTGCAGGGCGTCGAGGCTCATGCCCTCGACCTTCTCGAGTGTCTGCAGGATCAGCCTGCGGTGGACAGCCCGAGTCGGCGCGACACCGAAGCCGCAATTGCCGATCACCGTGGTGGTGACACCGTGCCACGGAGAGATGGAGAGCATGCGATCCCACAGGATCTGGGCATCATAGTGCGTATGCACATCGACAAAGCCCGGTGATACGACCCTGCCTTTGGCGTCGATGGTCGTGGTGGCCGGTCCTTCGGCCTTGCCCATGGCCACGACCTTGCCGTCCTTGATGCCAAGATCGCCGACGAAGCCCGGCTTGCTGGTGCCGTCGATGATGGTGCCGCCCGTAATCTTGAGGTCGTAAGACATGGCGCTTGCTCCCAAGTACACGTGCATTATACGTCGGCGGACGCGAAGAGAGGAAACACATGGCCAGGCACAAGATCGCACTCATTCCGGGAGACGGAATCGGCAAGGAAGTCCTACCGGAGGGCGTTCGCGTGCTGGAAGCGGCGGCGCGTCGTTTCAATTTCCAGCTTGAGTTCACCGACTTCGATTGGTCGTGCGATCGCCTGCTGAAAACCGGCAAGATGATGCCGGAAGACGGCATGGAGCAGCTCAAGGCGTTCGAAAGCATCTTCCTGGGCGCCGTCGGCTGGCCGGGTGTGCCCGATCACGTTTCGCTGTGGGGCCTTCTGATCCCGATCCGCCGCGACTTCGACGAATATGTGAACCTGCGGCCGGTGCGGCTATTCGAGGGCGTGCCATCGCCGCTGGCAAATCGCAAGCCGGGCGAGATCGACTTCTGGGTCGTGCGCGAGAACACCGAGGGCGAGTACAGCCAACTCGGCGGCCGTATGTTCCAGGGCACGGAGAACGAGTTCGCGGTGCAGGAAGCGGTCTTCACCCGCAAGGGCGTGGATCGCGTGCTGAAATTCGCCTTCGAGTTCGCGCGCGGCACCAAGAAGAAGCACGTGACGTCGGCCACCAAGTCCAACGGCATCATCCACACGATGCCGTTCTGGGACGAGCGCTTCGCCGAGATGAAGAAGAACTATCCCGACATCAAGGCGGACCAGTACCACATCGATATCCTGACGGCGCACTTCGTGCGCAATCCCGATTGGTTCGATGTCGTGGTCGGCTCCAACCTGTTCGGCGACATCCTCTCGGACCTGGGCCCCGCGCTCACTGGCTCGATTGGCGTCGCGCCGTCGGGCAACATCAATCCCGAGCGAAAGTTTCCCTCGATGTTCGAGCCAGTGCATGGCTCGGCGCCCGACATCGCGGGCAAGTTCATCGCCAATCCGATCGGCCAGATCTGGTCAGGCGCCATGATGGTCCGCCATCTCGGCTACCCTGAAGCCGCCGAGGCGATAGAACGGGCGATCGCCGCCTCGCTGGTCGAAGGTGGGCCGCGCACGCGCGATCTCGGTGGCAACGGCGATACCAAGACCGTGGGGGCGGCTATCGCCGAACTCGTAAAGACGGTGTGACGGCTACGGCGGCCGTCCCGGGCCAAAAAGGCGGGAGAAAGGCGGACGGGCCGCATTTTTTCGTCGACACGCGGCTGTTCCAACTGACTGTCTCACCTACATTCACGCTGATGAAACAGCGTCTGAAGCACGTACTCGAACTCGTCCTGGTGCCGATCGCCGCCGCGATCGTGTTCCTGGAGCAGACGCTCATCCGCTATCTCAACATGATGATGGCGGTATTCGCGCAACTGCCTTTGATTGCGCGACTCGAGGCGTTCCTCGTGCGTTTGCCGCCCTGGGTGGCGGTCCTGGTGTTTGCGGCGCCCTCGATCCTCATTCTGCCGGTGAAGCTCGCCGCCTTCTGGCTCGCGATGCATCGCCATTTCGTGCTGGCCTTCGTCGCGGTCGCCCTGGGCAAGATACTGGCTACCGCAGTTGTGGCACGGCTCTATAAGATACTGCGGCCGACTCTGATGTCGCTCCGCTGGTTCGCCTGGGCCGATCTCAAATTCTTCCAGTGGCGGGACTGGGCCTATGGCTTCGTGCGTAACCTGCCAGCCTGGCGCAGGGCGACGGCATTAATCGAGCGCGTACGTGCCCGGATTGTGGAATTGATGTCCGGACTGACGGCGCGCTAGCCTGCCGCTAATAGGACATTGGAGGAACGCCGTGGGCTCACCTCAAGTCATTCCCCTGCGTGCAGCGCTGGGGGCACGCATCGAGGGGCTGGATCGCGCCGATGCTGCCAACCCGGAAATCACTGCGTTCCTCAATCGCGTTCTGGCGGAACATCTACTGGTGGTCGTGCCCGGTGATCGGATGGCGCCAAAGCAGATGCGTGACTTTGCTTCTGCCTTTAGCAAACTGAAGCCGCAGGTACTGCGCTACAAGCGGAGCGGCGAGGTGCCTGAGGTATCGGTCATGGTCAGTACGCTGATGGCCGATGGCACGACTGACAAGACGGCGCTCCGTTCCGAGGATTGGCACACCGACGATTCCTACATGGCCATTCCGGCCAAAGCGACGCTGCTCCATTCGATCGAGCTGCCGAGTCATGGTGGGATGACTTGGTTCTGCAACATGCACTCGGTGTATGAAGCCCTGTCCGAGGCGACGCGTCGGCGCATCGATGGCAAATGTGCGATCCACGCTTACGATACGTCGCGTGCTCGCAATCGGCCATCGCAGCGGACAGCACGGGAGATTGCGGAAACGCCGGACGTCGAGCATCCGTTGGTCCGCACGCACCCAGAGACCGGGCGCAAGGCGCTCTATCTAAACTTTAATCGTCTCGACCGAATCGTCGGGATGGATCGTGAGGAAAGCGATGCACTGCTGGATGAACTCGCAGCCGAGGCACGCAACAACAAGCACCACTATGGCCACGCCTGGACGCTTGGCGACGTCGTGGTCTGGGACAACCGCGCTACCATGCATCGTGTCGACGTCGACTACCCGATGGGCGAATCTCGAATCATGCAGCGCGTCTTGATCGAGGGTGACCGCCCTCATTGACGGATCGTGCCCTCCTGCACCGCGCCGGCGGCCAGCAATTTGTCGATTTCGCCTGAGCTGTAACCTGCTTCGGCGAGAACTTCCCGGGTGTGCTGGCCCATCAGCGGTGCGTGGCCTTCCTCCTGGCGTGCGCCACCGGAGAAAGTGTTAGCGAGCTTGGTGCGCCGGATCTTGCCTTCGCTGGGATGGTTCTCTTCCTTGAAGAAGCCGACATCTTTCAGATGCGGATCGGTCAGGAGATCATCGATCGAATTGTAGCGGGCCGCCGGAACGTCGACCTTGTCGAACAATTCGACCCACTCGTCGGTCGTCCTCGAGCAGAGGCCTTCCCGCTGGACCTGGAAATAGGCCTTGGCGTTGCGTGTACGCGAGGCGGCGCTGTCGAAGCGAGGGTCGGTCTTGAGCTCGGGCCGGCCGATTGCATCGAAGAAGGCGAAGGCCTGGGCATTGGTATTCGGGCGAACGGTAATGTAGCCGTCCTTGGTCGGCAGCGGTCGATAATCCGGGCTGAGCAGGCGGCCATCGCCGCTTGGGCCCACCGGCGGATCGAAGGTCATGGCGCCGAGATGCTCGCTGGCTACGAACGACGTCATGTTCTCGAGCATCGGCACGTCGATCGCCTCGCCCTTGCCGGTCTTCTCCCGACGATAGAGGGCAAAGCCGATGCATTGCGCTGCAATCAGGCCGCTCACGTGGTCGCTCATCACCATGGGCACGAAGCGAGGATCGCCGGTCGCGCGCGCGAGCGTACCTGCGACGCCCGACAGGCTTTGCACGACGGGATCGTAGGCCGGCCGGTTGAAGTAACGGCCGCCGCGTCCGAACGCCAGGATGGAACAGTGGATCAGCCTTGGATTTTTCTCGGCTAGGCTCGCATGGTCGAGCCCAGCTCGCGCCAGTGCTTCGGGACGGACGTTGCTCACGAAGACGTCGGCACGGCCAATCAGCCGGAGGAGGGCGGCATGGCCTTCCGGCTTCTTGAGGTCGAGAACGATCGAACGCTTGTTGCGATTGAAGTTGATGAACTTGCCCGACATGCCGGGATGGCGGCTGCCTTCGGCCATGGTGCGCAAGAGATCTCCGCCCGGCGCTTCGACCTTGATGACGTCGGCACCATAGTCGGCGAGGGTGCGCGTGCAGATCGGGCCAACAACCACGGTGGTGAGGTCGACAACACGCACACCCGCGAGCGGGCCGCCGTTCGCGTTACCCGTCATGGCGCGAACTCCAGATCCATTTCACCGCAGAGCACGCCATTCTTGTCGGCGGCCCAGATCTTGAGCCGGCCGTCCTTTTGCGGCTCGCCGCGGACATCAATCACGTCGCCAACCCATAGGGGATGGACGAGCTTGGTCGTGTAGCCCGTCAGCTTGCCCTTGGCATGCTTCAATGCTGCATCGACCATGAGGTGCATCGACAAGCCACCGTTCGATACCAGCGCCGGATAGCCTTCCTCGCTGCGGGTATAATCGCCGTCGTAGTGGATGCGGTGCGCATTCCAGGTGAGGGCGGAGTAACGGAAGTTGAGGGTATTGGTGAGTTCCGTGCGCACGTTCCAGGCGTGATCGCTGCGTGCCTGCGTTGCCACAGTTGCCGTCGTCTTTTGTCCGGGCGGCACGGCCTGCCGATAGATGGCATCCATCTCGTCGACGGCGACCGTCTTGCCAGCCTGCTCGTAGGTGTTGCGCATCGTGAGCACGAAGATATCGCCCGAGCGGCCGCTCTTGGGGACGATATTGGCAACCTCGGCTTTCCTGACAGCTGGCACGCCGGTGCGCAGCCGGCCAGCAATCGTCACACGCCGACCTGCGCCCATGCGGCGCGGCATAGGAATGGGTGGCAACACCACACCCTTCTTGGCGTGACCGTCGGCGCCGATCTCGTGCTGCTGGACGGCCTCGACGCCGAAGAAGGTGAACCAGTGCGGCGGCAGATCGCTCCCTTGCCGAAAGGAATCGGGATCGAGGTCGAAGGTCCCGGCGGCGCGCCGTACCGCCATCAGGCCGACGTCATCCTCTACAACGCGCACCCGTCCGATCCACGGGCGCAGCGTCTCCATCGCCTTGTCCATCCACTCCGTCATGATCTCCGTCCTTGCTGCGGGCGAAGATTTGCATGCCCGTCGCCGTCCTCCAACAAAAGAAGGGCCCGTTTTCGCGGGCCCTTCCATGATCCGAAAGACAATCGTCGATCGTGCGTCAGATCGAATAGTACATCTTGTACTCGACCGGAGAGGGTTGGTGTTCCCAGGCGTAAACCTCTTCCCACTTCAGTTCCATGTAGGAGTCGATCTGGTCGTCGGTGAACACGCCGCCTTTGGTGAGGAAGGTGCGGTCTGCGTCGAGCGCATTCAGCGCCTCGCGCAGTGAGCCGGCGACGGTCGGCACCTTGGAGAGTTCTTCCGGCGGTAAATCGTAGAGGTTCTTGTCCATCGGATCACCCGGGTGGATCTTGTTCTGGATGCCGTCGAGGCCGGCCATCAGCATCGCAGCGAAGGCAAGATAAGGATTGGCCGACGGATCGGGGAAGCGGACCTCGACGCGCTTGCCCTTCGGCGAGGCCGAATAGGGGATGCGGCATGAGGCCGAGCGGTTGCGCGAGGAGTAGGCCAGCAGCACCGGCGCCTCAAAGCCCGGGATGACGCGCTTGTAGGAGTTGGTGCTGGCGTTGCAGAAGGCGTTGAGCGCCTTGGCGTGCTTGATGATACCGCCGATGTAGTACAACGCCGTCTCGGAGAGGTCGGCGTAGCCCGAGCCCGCGAACAACGGCTTGTTGTCCTTCCAGATCGACTGGTGGGTGTGCATGCCCGAGCCGTTGTCGCCGTAAAGTGGCTTCGGCATGAAGGTCAGCGACTTGCCGTAGCTGTGCGCGACGTTGTGCAGGGAGTACTTGTACTTCTGCACGTTGTCGGCGGTCTTCACCAGGGTATCAAACTTGAAGCCAAGTTCGTTCTGGCTCGGCGCCACCTCATGGTGATGGATCTCCATGACGAGACCCATTTCGGTCGCCACTGACATCATCTCGGCACGGAGGTCGTTCATCGAATCGACCGGCTGGACCGGGAAGTAGCCGCCTTTGACGCCCGGGCGATGGCCCATGTTGCCGCCCTCGAACTCTGCACCCGTGTTCCAGGGCGATTCGCTCGAATTGATCTTGAAGTAACTGCCCTGCATCTGGACATCGAAGCGCACGTCGTCGAACACGAAGAACTCGAGCTCGGGCCCGAACACGGCCGTGTCACCGACGCCGGACGATTTCAGGAAGGCTTCGGCACGCTTGGCGGTCGAGCGTGGGCAGCGCGAATAGAGTTGGCCGGTCGAAGGCTCGACGACGTCGCAACTGACGATCAGCGTGGTTTGCGCCGTGAAGGGATCGAGCACCGCCGTGGAAGTGTCGGGCATGAGGATCATGTCGGACTCGTTGATCGCCTTCCAGCCGGCGATCGAGGAGCCGTCGAACATTACGCCGTCGACGAACGTGCTCTCATCGGTGGCCGAGGCCATGCGAGCCGTGTGCTGCCACTTGCCGCGAGGATCGGTGAAACGGAAGTCCAGGAACTTCACGTCCTTCTCCTTGATCATCGCGAGAACTTGCTTGGCATCCATGTGTCGTTCGTCCCTTTCCGTTGGTTGACGTCCGGCCCCCCAAGGGCCGTTTCTCATACGGCGGCGTCACCGCGCTCGCCAGTACGAATTCGGATAGCTTCGTCGATCTGCGACACGAAGATCTTGCCGTCGCCGATGCGGCCGGTGTGGGCGGCCGCACGGATCGCCTCGACCGCCTTCTCGACGAGATCGTCTTCGACGATCAACTCGATCTTCACCTTGGGCAGAAAGTCGACGACATATTCGGCGCCGCGATAGAGTTCGGTGTGGCCCTTCTGGCGGCCGAAGCCCTTCGCCTCCAGGACCGTGATCCCCTTGAGGCCGACTTGATTGAGGGCGTCCTTTACCTCGTCGAGCTTGAAGGGCTTGATGATCGCTTCGATCTTCTTCATTGGCTTGCAATACTCCACGCAGAGACACCGGCGCTGTCGCCTCGGCAGCCCTGCTAGGTAGTTAAGCAACTTTTATGCCAAAGTTTTCCACAGAGCGGGGAAGGGCAGTATGGCCGACTTGATCGGGAAATAGGCGGACTGATCAAATGATGTTCAGAAAACTGCCCGCCTTTGTGTCACGAGAAGATCGATGAAGTCCGCAAACGTCACCCTGTCAGGCCTTGGGACCACCGTGTTCGAGGTCATGTCGGCGCTCGCCCGTGAGCACCAGTCGGTCAACCTCGGGCAAGGCTTTCCTGACGACAAGGGGCCCGAAGCTGTCCGCCGCGCCGCGGCGGAATATTTGCTGAACGGACACAATCAGTATCCACCGATGATGGGCCTTCCAGAATTGCGGCAGGCGGTGGCCGAGCACGCCCGGCGCTTCCAGGGGCTCGAGGTCGATTGGCAGACGGAGGTGCTGGTCACCTCGGGCGCCACCGAGGCATTGGGCGACTGCCTGTTTGGACTGATCGAGCCCGGCGACGAGGTCGTTCTGATCGAGCCTCTTTACGATTCCTACCTGCCGATCGTGCGCCGAGCCGGAGGGATCCCGCGACTGGTGCGCCTTCAGCCGCCGGAATGGCGGCTGCCTTACGAAGAGCTTGCAGCGGCGTTCAACGATCGGACCAAGCTTATCCTGTTCAATACACCGATGAATCCGTGCTCCAAGGTCTTTGACCGAGACGAATTGGGGTTCATCGCCGATCTTTGTCTGAAGCACGACGTCTACGCCGTTTGCGACGAGGTCTACGAGCACATCGTCTTCGATCACTGCCGGCATCTTTCGATCATGAACGTGCCAGGCATGCGCGACCGCACGGCCCGGATCGGCTCAGCCGGAAAGAGTTTCAGCGTGACCGGCTGGAAGGTGGGCTATGTGACCGCGGCACCTGACATGCTGAAGGCGATTGCCAAGACGCATCAGTTCATGACCTTCACGACACCACCAAATCTGCAGTGGGGAGCAGCTACCGGCCTTCGTTTGGGGGACGACTACTTTGATTCTCTCTCGAGTGAGATGCAGCGCAAACGCGATCGCCTAGCTGCCGGTTTGGTGCAGATCGGCTTCGATGTCCTGCCTTCGCAGGGCACCTATTTCGTCACGACCGATTTCCGGCCGCTGGGCTTCAACGGGACGGATGACGACTTCTGTCGCCACATTACATCTGAGGCGGGGGTGACCGCTGTGCCGGTGAGCGCCTTTTATGACGATCCCGCTGTCGCTCCTCGGCACTTCATCCGGTTTTGTTTTTGTAAGAATGACAGTACGTTAGATGCAGCAATTGAACGACTAAGCAAATATTTCAGACGGCAGGGGAATGTGTAGCGAATATTACAGGAATCTAGGCGACGCTGGCGTCACATTGCGGCATAGTATTACTGCACTCGTATTGCCAAATTCTTCCGCGCTTTCTTGTACCTTAGCGGCAGGAGTTGACCGTCGGGCGCAACCCATGTGTCAGTCCGGTGGAAACCGTGCCGTTGCCATCTGCGCCTAAGCCTCCCCGGATCGACGGTCGCCGCCTGCGCAGCGAGCGGACCAAGCAGCTCATCATCGAGGCGTTCCTGGCGCTCGTTCGCGAGGATCCCAAGGTGCCGACCGCCCTCCAGATCGCCGAGCGGGCTGGTTATTCTGTGCGCTCGATATTTGAGCGCTTCCCTGACCTCAACGCTTTGCGCGTCGCGGCCACCGACTATGCGCTTGCCCAAGCGGCCGCGTTGGCGCCGGCGCGACATGCCGATAGCCCTGATCGGCAGACGAGACTGCAGTCGCAGGTCGACACACGTGCTCATACCTGCGAGCGCGGCATCGCGTTGTGGCGGATGCTGATGAATGCCCTCGACGAGTCGGACGAGCTCAAGGTCCGGGTGCGCCGGGCACGCGAGGTCACGATGTCGAGGCTCGAGCTTATGTACAAGCCCGAGCTGTCGGTCCTGCCGGCCGACGAGAGACGCGACCTCCTGATTGCGCTCGAAGCCCTGACTGACATCGAAAATTGGTCGCGCATGCGCGAGCAGCATGGTTTGCCGTTCGAGGAGGCGAGAGCCGTCTGGCAGTATGCGATCGACCGGCTGCTACCGCCGACACCGATCCAGACCCATGACTGAGACTACCGACCAACCCGAGCGGTCTTCGATGGAAGATCCTCCTGTGGCGGCATCCAACTTGCCTCAGGCACGCAAGCCGGTCCGTGTTGACGGCCGTCACTTGCGCAGCGAGCGCACCAAGCGGCTGATTGTCGAGGCCTATATGACGCTGGTGCGGGAGAACAACCAGATGCCGACGGCGGTGCAGATCGCCGAGCGGGCTGGTTATTCCGTGAGGTCGATCTTCGAGCGGTTTCCCGATCTCCTCGCGATCCGGATTGCGGCGACCGATTTCGCGATCGGCGAAGCCAAGGCGTTGGGGGCGCCGCGCGATATCACCGCCGACCGCCAGACCCGCATCCGTTCCCAGGTCGAGGCCCGGGCACGAGGCTGCGAGCGATGGCTGCCGTTCTGGCGCGTGCTCAAGGCCAACAGCAATGACTCACCGGAGCTTCAGCAACGTATCAAGATGATCCGCCAGCTTGTGCTTATGCGCATCGAGCTGATGTTCAAGTCCGAATTGGCAACGCTTGCCGAGTCCGAACGCAGCAAGACCCTGATCGCTCTTGAGGCGTTGATGGATTTCGAAAGCTGGGCGCGGATGATCGATATGTTCGGCCTGTCCCATGAGCAGGCGTGCAAGGTCTGGATCCGGGCGATCGACCGGTTGCTGCCGCCGACGCCGGTTTCTTGACGCTCCCATCGCCTGAGCGTAGGAAAGCGCGCGCTTCGCCTGAAGCGAGGGACGGTGGCGACCGTAGCTCAGTTGGTTAGAGCGCCAGATTGTGATTCTGGATGTCGCCGGTTCAAATCCGGTCGGTCGCCCCAACCGCCCGCCTGCCATGCCTGACCCGACACCATCTTCGAGAGATATCGTCCCCCACGACGGACTGGCCCTCCTGAGCTGCGCCCAGATGGCTGTTGCAGACGCGGCCGCCGTCGCGGCCGGTACGCCGGTGAGCACTCTCATGGAGGCTGCAGGCGGTGCCGTCGCCGCTGCCGTGCAGGAGCGCTACCCGCGCCAGCCCGTCGTCGTCCTTTGTGGGCCCGGCAACAACGGTGGCGATGGCTTCGTGGCCGCCCGACATCTGGATGCAGCCGGTTGGCCTGTTCGCCTGGCGCTCCTGGGATCGCGCGGTTCGTTGAAGGGCGACGCGGCAGAGGCCGCCCGACTGTGGACCAGGCCCGTCGAAGAACTTTCGGTCGATCTGCTGGAGAGCCACCCCCTGGTGATCGACGCGTTGTTTGGAGCGGGTCTCCGTCGACCAGTCGATGGGATCGCCGCGCGGCTGCTGGCGCGGATGGGCGTCCTGGGCTTGTCGGTCGTCGCGGTCGATGTCCCCAGTGGATTGCACGGGGATACGGGCGAGGTGCTGGGACAATCGGTCAAGGCCGACCTCACCGTGACGTTCTTCCGTGCGAAGCCGGGGCATTACTCGTTGGAAGGGCTCCGGCTCTGTGGCGAGATTCGCATCGCGAACATCGGCATTCCCCCAGCTGTCCTGGACGACATCCAGCCGGCGCTGTGGAAAAACGAGCCGATGCTGTGGTCGCCTCTGTTGAAGCGCCACGATCTTGGCGACCACAAATATTTGCGCGGCCATCTCACGATCCTGGGGGGCGGATATTCCACTGGTGCGGCTCGAATGGCTGCCTTGGCGGCGCGCCGGGCCGGTGCGGGCCTCGTGACCATCGCAGCTCCCGCAACGGCCGCGGCGATCTACCGAGGCACCGAGCCCGGGAATCTCGTGGCCGATTGCGATGGCGACGACGATTTCGCGCGGCTTCTGGCGGATCGGCGGCGCAATGCCGTGCTGATCGGCCCTGGCTCGGGAGGAAACGAAAGGACGCGCCGTGCCGTGCTGTCGGCCCTTGCGCTGGGGCGTGCCGCCGTCCTCGATGCCGATGCGCTGACGGTCTTTGCCGAGCGGCCCGACACCTTGTTTGCAGCCATCACGGGGCCGGTGCTGATGACGCCCCATGCGGGAGAATTCCGCCAGCTTTTCCCCGACCTGGCCGATATCCCGGGCAAAGTCGACCGTACCCGTGCCGCAGCCAAGCGCAGTGGTGCTATCGTCCTGCTCAAGGGGCCCGATACGGTGATCGCCGCACCCGACGGCCGGGCGGTGATCAACGTCCACGCGTCTAGCGCCCTGGCGACCGCAGGATCTGGCGACGTCCTGGCCGGGATCGCGGCGGGCTTGATGGCGCAAGGCCTCGCACCGTTGGCAGTGGGGGCCGCGGCGGCGTGGGTCCACGGCGAATGCAGCTACCGGTTCGGCGGACCCGGCCTTATCGCTGAAGACCTCATCCACTGCTTGCCGGAAGCCCTTGGTGCGGCGATGAATTGACCGTCCGGCAAGCGCGGGCTAAGAGGCGCGCGATTCGGCCCTCGCGGCGTTGGCCCGCCCCGGCGGGGCGCGGGCTAGGTCGGGCGGGCGTGGTGAAATTGGTAGACACGCGAGATTTAGGTTCTCGTGCCGCAAGGCGTGGGGGTTCAAGTCCCTCCGCCCGCACCAAACGGAAATGACGGAAGTGAGATTATGCAAGTCACGGAACTCTCGACCGAAGGCCTGAAGCGGCAATTCAAGATCGTCGTCCCCGCGGGCGACCTTTCAGCCAAGGTCGATGAACGGCTGGCGGAGCTTTCGCGGACGGCGCAGATGCCGGGCTTTCGTCCCGGCAAGGTGCCGGTCGGCCTCCTGAAGAAGCAGTATGGCCAGGCGCTCTATGGCGAGGCGCTGGAGCAGGCGGTCAACCAGAGCACGGCCAAGGCGATCGAGGATCGCGGCTTGCGCCCGGCCTTGCAGCCCAAGGTCGATCTCAAGGAACTGGGCGAGGGCAAGGACGTCGAGTTCGAGGTCGCCATCGAAGTACTGCCGGAGATCGGCAAGTTGGACTTCTCCGACATCGAGCTTGAGCGGTTGAAAGCCGAGATCCCGGAGAAGGACGTCGACGAGGCCCTGCAGCGAATCGCCAAAGCCAACCGCGAGCAGAAACCGGTTGATCCGCCGCGCCCTGCGCAGAAGGGCGACGCGATCAAGATCGATTTCGTCGGGTCTGTCGAAGGGGTCGAGTTCCCTGGCGGCAAGGCCGATGACTACGTGCTGGAACTGGGGTCAGGCTCGTTCATCCCAGGCTTTGAGGATCAGCTCGTAGGCGCCGAAGTCGGCAAGCCGGTCGACGTCAAGGTGACCTTTCCGGCCGAATACGGTGCCAAGGAGCTCGCAGGCAAGGATGCCGTCTTCAAGTGCACCGTGAAGGAAATTCTCGAATTCGTCGAAGCGCCGCTCGATGATGAGCTGGCAAAGAAGAACAACTTCGAGACCCTCGACGCCATGCGCAAGGCGGTGAGCGATCGGATCGGGCAGGACTATGCCCAGATCTCGCGCTCCATGATCAAGCGCCAGCTTCTCGACAAGCTCGCCGAAACCCACAAGTTCGCCGTCCCCGAGGGGCTTGTCGAAGGGGAGTTCAATTCGATCTGGCAGCGCATCGAGCAAGCCAAAAAGAATGGCGAGAAGCTCGAGGACGATGAGGAAAAGCTGCGCAAGGACTACCAGGACATCGCCGAGCGTCGGGTACGGCTCGGCTTGTTGCTGGCGGACGTTGGCCGCTCCAACAGCATCGAAGCCACACCCGAGGAACTCAACCAAGCGGTGATGCGCGAGGCGATGCGCTATCCTGGCCAAGAACGGCAGGTGCTGGAGTTTTACGGCAAGAACGCCGAGCTCAAGGAGCAACTGCGCGCGCCGATCTTCGAGGAGAAGACCGTTGATTTCATCCTTGAGCTCGCCAAGGTGACCGAAAAGACGGTTACCCCGGAGGAACTGATGAAAGCGGCTCGCGAAACCGAGGAGCAGCCGGCCGAGCCGGCCACCAATTGATCAGCGCCGCCGGCCTTGAACCGGGCCATCAGCGCTGCCACCTTTAGTCCCCAGTCTGCAAGGAGTTTCGGCGATGAGCCGCGAGCGTGATCCGCTGGAAGTCTACAACAATTACTACGTGCCGATGGTTGTGGAGCAATCGGCTCGAGGAGAGCGTGGCTATGACATCTGGTCGAGGCTGCTCAAGGAACGCATCATTTTCCTGAACGGGCCGATCGAGGACAATGTCGCAGGCCTGGTTTGCGCTCAGCTGCTCTATTTGGAAGCCGAGAACCCGACCAAGGACATTTCCTTCTATATAAATTCGCCAGGCGGTGTGGTGAGCTCTGGGCTGGGGATATACGATACCATGCAGTATGTCCGGCCACAGATTTCGACCTTGGTCTACGGACAGGCGGCATCGGCAGGATCCCTGCTTCTGATGGCCGGTGCCAAGGGCAAGCGCTTTTCCCTGCCCAACGCTCGGATCATGATCCATCAGCCCTCGGGCGGAGCCCAGGGACAGGCGACCGATATCGAGATCCACGCCAAGGAAATCCTGCAAACTCGGGCACGTCTGAACCAGATGTACGTTCAACATACGGGCCGGACGATCGAGGAAATCGAGCGGGCGATGGAGCGTGACAAGTTCTTTTCCCCGCCGGAAGCCAAGGAATTCGGCCTTATCGACGACGTCCTGGAAAATCGGCCTGTGCCGACGATCCAAGCGGCGGCTTCCTGAGCTACCGCGACCAATTGCTTCCTATTCGCAGGTCGACACACTATATTTTGGGGTTGTCGCTCTCTGGGAGGCGCGTTTAACATAGTCTTGTGTGCGGGCTCGCCGGCTGCGAGCCCCCAAGCGGAGGTGCGTTACTGACATGCCAGCCGCCAAGTCCGGGGGCGATTCCCGCAATACCCTCTACTGCAGCTTCTGCGGCAAGAGCCAGCATGAGGTCCGTAAGCTCATTGCCGGCCCGACCGTATTCATCTGCGATGAATGCGTCGAGCTTTGCATGGACATCATCCGGGAGGAGAGCAAGACCACCCTGGTGAAGTCCAAGGACGGCGTGCCGTCGCCTAAGGAAATTCGCCAGATCCTCGATGACTACGTCATCGGGCAAGATCAGGCCAAGCGCATCCTGGCCGTTGCGGTGCACAATCACTACAAGCGGCTAAGCCATGGCGGCAAGGCGAACGAAGTCGAGATCGCCAAGTCCAACATCATGCTGATCGGTCCGACCGGCTGCGGGAAAACCCTGCTGGCGCAGACGCTGGCCCGCATGCTGGACGTTCCCTTCACGATGGCCGACGCCACGACGCTCACCGAGGCGGGCTACGTCGGTGAGGACGTCGAGAACATTATCCTGAAGCTGTTGCAGGCGGCCGACTACAATGTCGAGCGGGCGCAGCGCGGCATCGTCTATATCGATGACGTCGACAAGATCAGCCGCAAGTCCGACAACCCCTCGATTACGCGCGATGTGTCGGGTGAGGGCGTGCAGCAGGCACTACTCAAGATCATGGAAGGGACCGTTGCATCGGTGCCGCCACAAGGCGGGCGCAAACATCCACAGCAGGAGTTCCTGCAGGTCGACACGACCAATATCCTGTTCATCTGTGGTGGCGCTTTCTCCGGCCTCG
Organism: Alphaproteobacteria bacterium; assembly: GCA_017308235.1. Taxonomy (GTDB): domain Bacteria; phylum Pseudomonadota; class Alphaproteobacteria; order Reyranellales; family Reyranellaceae; genus Reyranella. The sequence continues at coordinate 24,175 of JAFKFL010000017.1, forward strand.
ACAAGATCATTTCCCAGCGGCGGCAGGGCACCTCGATCGGCTTCGGTGCCGAGGTGCGGGGCCCTGACGACCGACGCACCGGCGAGGTGTTGCGTGATCTGGAGCCTGAGGATCTTCTGAAATACGGGCTGATCCCGGAGTTCGTGGGCCGCCTTCCAGTGGTTGCGACGCTGGAGGATCTGGACGAGGGCGCGCTGATCGAGATCCTGACCCGGCCGAAGAATGCACTGCTCAAGCAGTACCAGCGACTATTCGACATGGAGAACGTGAAGCTGAAGTTCTCTGACGATGCGTTGCGGGCAGTTGCCCAGAAAGCGATCCTGCGTAAAACAGGCGCACGCGGCCTGCGGTCGATCATGGAGACCGTGCTGCTTGATACAATGTACGATTTGCCTTCACTCGATGGCGTCGACGAGGTCGTGATCAATCGTGAAGTCATCGAAGGGCGTGCCCAGCCGCTATACGTGCACGGCGAGCGCAAGGAAGGCATCGCTGCCGCGCCGGCCTGAAATTTGCTACGCTGATGGCATTTCCTGCCGTCGGTACTCCCGTTCCGGGGCCTTGAACGGCCTTCCGTTCGAGCCAATCTTTGCAGCTGAGTGTGCGTTGCTTTCTGTCGCCAATCGCCCGCCTCTGGGGATTGCGGCCGGGGTGCGCGACAGCTCTAACAGCATATGTAGCGAGGCATTATGAACGCCCCCACCACTCAACAAGGCTCCGTCTATCCCGTCCTGCCATTGCGCGACATCGTCGTGTTCCCGGGCATGATCGTTCCTCTTTTCGTCGGCCGCGAGAAGAGCGTGAAGGCGCTCGAAGAGGTGATGAAGGACGACAAGCAGATCCTGCTGATCGCCCAGAAGAACGCCACCCAGGACGACCCGGGCCCGGACGATATCTATGATATCGGCACGCTCGGCACGGTACTGCAGCTTCTCAAGCTCCCTGACGACACCGTCAAGGTGCTGGTCGAGGGCGGCAAGCGGGTGCGCATCGCGGGCTACACCGACCGCGCCGACTTCTTCGAGGCCCGTGCCGTCGAGATGGAGGAGGCCTCTGGCGATCCAGCCGAATTGCAGGCCGCCGCGCGCACCGTCGTTTCGGAATTCGAGAACTACGTGAAGCTCAACAAGAAGGTGCCGCCTGAGGTTGTTGTCTCGATCAACAAGATCGAGGAGCCGGCCAAGCTCGCCGACACGATCTCGGCGCATCTGGCGCTGAAGGTCGCCGACAAGCAGCAGCTCCTTGAGCTCGACTCGGTGTCGAAGCGGTTGGAGCGGATTCTCGGCCTCATGGAAGGCGAGATCGGTGTCCTGCAGGTCGAGAAGAAGATTCGCAATCGCGTGAAGCGTCAAATGGAAAAGACGCAACGCGAGTACTACCTCAACGAGCAGATGAAGGCGATCCAGAAGGAGCTTGGCGAGACCGAAGACGGTCGCGACGAGATATCCGAGCTGGAGAAGCGCATCAAGAAGACGCGCCTCAGCAAGGAAGCGCGCGAGAAGGCTAACGGCGAGCTGAAGAAGCTGCGCACGATGAGCCCGATGTCGGCTGAGGCGACGGTGGTACGCAACTACCTTGACTGGCTGCTGTCCATTCCGTGGCGCAAGCCGACCAAGATCATCAAGGACCTGAAGTACGCCGAGGACGTGCTCAACGCCGATCATCACGGCCTGGAGAAGGTGAAGGAGCGCATCCTCGAATACCTCGCCGTGCAGCAGCGGGTCGACAAGATGAAGGGCCCGATCCTGTGCCTCGTCGGTCCTCCGGGTGTCGGCAAGACCTCGCTCGGCAAGTCGATAGCCAAGGCGACGGGCCGCAACTTCGTGCGCATGTCGCTGGGCGGCGTACGCGACGAAGCCGAGATCCGCGGCCATCGCCGGACCTATATCGGCTCGCTGCCGGGTAAGGTCGTGCAGAGCATGAAGAAGGCGAAGTCGTCGAATCCGCTTTTCCTGCTCGACGAGATCGACAAGCTGGGCGCCGACTTCCGCGGCGATCCCTCATCGGCTCTGCTTGAGGTCCTCGATCCCGAGCAGAACGCGACTTTCAACGATCATTACCTCGAGATCGATTACGATCTGTCGAACGTGATGTTCATCACCACGGCCAACTCGATGCGCATGGCGCAGCCGCTGCTGGACCGCATGGAGATCATCCGTCTGGCGGGTTACACCGAGGACGAGAAGGTGGCGATCGCCCGCAAGCACCTGATCCCCAAGCAGGTCGAGGCGAACGGACTGAAGGACAACGAGCTCGACATCCACGATGACGCCGTGCGTGACCTCGTGCGCTACTACACGCGCGAGGCAGGCGTGCGTAATCTGGAGCGTGAGATCGCCAACTTGGCGCGCAAGGCCACCAAGGAAATCCTCATGAAGGGGACGTCCAAGGTGAAGGTCACGGCCAAGAACCTCGACAAATACGCGGGCGTCCGCCGCTTCCGCTACGGCGAGGCGGAGCTCGAAGATCTCGTAGGCATCACCACGGGCCTCGCCTGGACCGAGGTTGGTGGCGAACTCCTGCAGGTCGAGGCGGTACTGGTGCCTGGCCGCGGTCGTGTCACTGTGACCGGCAAGCTGGGCGACGTCATGCAGGAGTCGGTGCAGGCGGCAAACGCCTACGTCCGTTCCCGCGCGGCGGCATTCGGCATCAAGCAGGCCATGTTCGAGAAGCGTGACATCCATGTGCACGTGCCGGAAGGCGCAACGCCCAAGGATGGTCCTTCGGCCGGCGTCGCCATGATCACCTCGATCGTATCGGCGCTGACCGGAAACCCGGTCCGCAAGGAAGTGGCCATGACCGGCGAGATCAGCCTGCGCGGCCGGGTCCTGCCGATCGGGGGCCTCAAGGAGAAGCTGCTGGCTGCATTGCGCGGCGGTCTCAAGACCGTGCTCATTCCCAAGGAGAATGAGCGTGACCTGCCGGAAATTCCCGACAACGTGAAGAAGGGGCTGGAGCTGGTCCCGGTCTCCACAGTCGACGAGGTGCTGGCCCGGGCATTGGCAAGGCCGCTGGTGCCGATCGAATGGCCAGACGATCTCGAGCCTGTCGCGAAGAAGCCTGCGGAAGGGGCTGAGGCGATCGTTGCCCACTGATCTCTCCGTCTATTCAATCGAAAGCCGAGGCCCCGGAGCAACCGGGGCCTCGGTGCGTTTTGCCCCATTATCTGTGGTCAAAATTGCGGGGTAGCTACAAAATATGGTATTCCCATTGACGCCGTTTTCGCGCCGCCCTTAGAGTCGACGCTGCCGGATTTCAGAGGGTCGCCTGTGAATAAGCATGACTTGATTGCTGCAGTTGCCGCTTCGACCAACCTGTCCAAGACCGACGCCGCCAATGCTGTGGACTCGATCCTCACCGTCATCACCAAATCCTTGAAGAAGAAGGAGAAGGTTCTGTTGGTCGGGTTCGGGACGTTCCAGGTTTCCCGGCGCAAGGCGGGGGAGGGGCGCAATCCGCAGACGGGTGAGAAGATCAAGATCCCGGCGGCGACCGTGCCGCGCTTCAAGGCGAGCAAGGCCCTCAAGGACGCGATCAACTAGTCGGCCACCAACCGAGCAACCGACTGGGCAATAAGCCAGCGCTGTTCGTGCTCCGCTGTGCTACGAAGAGCGAGACGGGCGATTAGCTCAGTTGGTAGAGCGCCTCCTTTACACGGAGGATGTCGGCGGTTCGAGTCCGTCATCGCCCACCACTGCACATATTCACGCAGGCATTTCGCGTTTCGCGGAAAGTTCAAATATTCCCGGCATTTACGCGCTATCTCGCGGATGCGGTTAGCTTGACACCCCATAGGGGGTCCTTTATCTCTCCGCGCGCCGTTTGGGGCTTTTGCGGGCGTAGTTCAGTTGGTTAGAACGCCGGCCTGTCACGCCGGAGGTCGCGGGTTCGAGTCCCGTCGCTCGCGCCAGCCCCAACGCTGGTGGTCCAACGGACGGAAGGGGTGGCGATGGAAGCTCTTCTGAGAGAATACCTTCCGATCCTGATCTTCCTCGGCCTTGCTTTCGTCCTGGTGCTAGCCATGCTCGGCGGCTCCTACCTGATCGCCCGTCAGAATCCGAACTCGGAGAAATTGTCGCCCTTCGAGTGCGGCTTTGCGCCCTTCGACGATGCCCGGGGGCGGTTCGACGTGCGTTTCTATCTCGTGGCCATCCTCTTCATCATCTTCGATCTGGAAGTGGCCTTCTTGTTTCCGTGGGCGGTGGCGTTGGGCGACATCGGTGTTTTTGGCTTTTGGTCGATGATGCTATTTTTGGCGGTTCTCACCGTCGGCTTCATCTACGAATGGCGTAAGGGAGCGTTGGAATGGGAGTAATCACGCCCGCGAAATCCAATCCCGTCGCCGAAGCGGCGCTGTCGCGTGCGCTGAACGACGAGCTGGCCGACAAGGGTTTTGTCGTGTCGCAGCTCGACAAGCTGGTCTCCTGGGCGCGCACGAGCTCGATGTGGGGCCTTACCTTTGGCCTGGCCTGCTGCGGCGTCGAAATGATCCACTGCTGGATGAGCCGCTACGATCTCGACCGGTTTGGTGTCGCGCCGATGCCGAGCCCGCGCTCGGCTGACGTGATGATCGTGGCGGGTACGCTCTGCAACAAAATGGCGCCGGCCCTTCGCAAGGTCTACGACCAGATGGCCGAGCCACGCTACGTGATCTCCATGGGCTCCTGCGCCAACGGCGGCGGCTACTATCATTATAGCTACTCTGTCGTGCGCGGCTGCGACCGCATCGTGCCGGTCGATGTCTATGTGCCGGGCTGTCCGCCGACTGCCGAGGCGCTGCTTTACGGTGTGTTGCAGCTCCAGAAGAAGATCCGCCGCACCGGGACGCTGGTCCGGTAGGAGGCAGCGGATGGAAGAGCTTGGCGACTATATTGCGCAGAAGAGCGGCGCGACGACAGGCATTATGGTTCGCCTGGGCGAGCTGATGCTCGAGACGACACCGGACAAGCTGATTGCGCTCCTGACCTTTCTGAAGAACGACTCGCGTTGCCTGTTTGCCCAGCTTGCCGATGTCTGCGGCGTCGACTGGCCCGAACGGGAGAAGCGCTTCGACGTCGTCTACAATCTGCTGAGTCTTGCGAACAATCAGCGCGTTCGGGTGAAGGTTGCGACTGATGAGGCGACGCCGGTACCGTCAGCGGCCGTTGTGTATAGCTCGGCGACGTGGTTTGAGCGTGAGACTTACGATCTCTACGGCGTGTGGTTCGCCGACCATCCCGATCTGCGGCGTATCCTGACCGACTACGGCTTTGAAGGGCATCCGCTGCGCAAGGACTTCCCGCTCACCGGCTTCGTCGAGATGCGCTGGGATGATGTGCAGAAGCGCGTGATCTATGAGCCGGTCAAGCTTGCCCAGGAGTTCCGGCGGTTTGACTTCTTGAGTCCCTGGGAAGGCGGCATCGAGCGAATCCTGCCGGGTGACGAAAAAGCGACCAAGACGAGTTGACATGTCCGACGTCGAAATCAAAACGCTGACCATGAACTTCGGGCCGCAGCATCCGGCGGCGCACGGAGTGTTGCGGCTGGTCGTCGAGATGGATGGCGAGATCGTCGAGCGCTGCGATCCGCACATTGGCCTGCTCCATCGCGGCACCGAGAAGTTGATCGAGTACAAGACCTACTTGCAGGCGGTACCGTATTTCGATCGTCTCGATTACGTATCGCCGATGAGTCAGGAGCATGCCTTTGCGCTCGCGGTCGAGAAGCTTCTGGGCATCACGGCGCCGGAGCGCGGCCAATACATCCGAGTCCTGTTTGCCGAGATCACCCGCATCCTGAACCATCTCCTGAACGTGACGACGTTCGCGATGGACACCGGCGCGCTTACGCCGCCGCTGTGGGGCTTCGAGCAGCGCGAGCTCCTGATGGAATACTACGAAGGCGTGAGCGGCTCGCGCATGCACGCCAACTACTTCCGCCCCGGTGGCGTTCATCAGGATCTGCCCGATGGCATGCTCGATTCCATGGAAGGGTGGCTGAAGCAATTCCATCCGTTCCTAAAGGACATCGAGAAGCTTCTGAACGACAACCGCATTTTCCGTCAGCGCACCGTCGATATCGGCGTTACATCTAAACAGCAGGCCCTCGATTGGGGATTCTCCGGGCCGATGATCCGCGCGGCGGGTATCCCGTGGGACCTGCGCAAGTCTCAGCCCTACGACGTTTATGATCGCATGGACTTCGACATCCCGGTTGGCAAGGTCGGCGACTGCTTTGCGCGTTACCTCGTGCGGATCGAGGAGATGTACCAAAGCGCGCGCATCATGGAGCAGTGCGTCAAGGCGTTGCGCACCATCAAAGGACCGGTCCGCATCGATGATCGCAAGATCGCGCCACCGCGCCGTGCCGAGATGAAGGATTCGATGGAAGCGCTGATCCATCACTTCAAGCTCTACACCGAAGGTTACAAAGTGCCGGCGGGCGAGACTTACACTGCGGTTGAGGCACCGAAAGGTGAGTTCGGTGTCTATCTGGTGTCGGACGGCACCAACAAACCCTACCGCTGCAAAATCCGCGCGCCCGGTTTCCCGCATTTGCAGGCGCTCGACATGATGACCCGAGGCCACCAGCTCGCCGACATGTCAGCGAATATCGGCTCGCTCGACATCGTGTTCGGCGAGATCGACCGCTAGGAGTGACGTGAGATGGCGATGATCACCGCCGATCCGAAGGACGTACCGCAGGTCGCGTCTTTTGCCTTCACGCCGGAGTATCTGGAGAAGGCGAAGGCGCTGATTGCGCAGTATCCGTCAGGCCGTCAGGCGAGCGCGGTGATCGGTGTGCTCGACCTCGCGCAACGTCAGCAGGGCTGGCTGCCACGGGTAGCGATGGACGCGGTAGCGAAGCTCCTCGATATGGCGCCAATCCGCGTCTACGAGATCGCCACCTTCTATACGATGTTCCAGCTCAAGCCGAAGGGGAAGTACCTCCTGCAGGTTTGCACCACGACGCCGTGCTGGCTGCGCGGCTCGGATGGTGTGATGAAGGCGTGTCGCGAAGCGGCGGATGGCGAGACTTTCAGCGTCCAGGAAGTGGAATGCCTGGGCGGTTGCGTCAACGCGCCTGTCGTACAGATCAACGATGACTTCTATGAGGACCTCGACGAAGTGTCGATGCGCAAGCTGCTCGAGGCCTTCCGCCGTGGCGAAACGCCCAAGCCCGGCCCGCAGATCGATCGCCAGACGTCCGCGCCGATTGGTGGTCCGACGACATTGAAGGGTGTGTGAGCATGCTTGCCGACAAGGATCGCATCTTCACCAATCTGTACGGCATCCATGACTGGCGGCTGGCCGGCGCTCGCGCGCGTGGCGCCTGGGACAACACCAAGGCGATCCTCGATCGCGGCCCCGATGCGATCGTCGACGAGATGAAGAAGTCGGGCCTGCGCGGCCGCGGTGGTGCCGGTTTCCCGACCGGGCTGAAGTGGTCCTTCATGCCGAAGGAGGTGAAGGACCGGCCGCACTATCTGGTGGTGAACGCCGACGAGTCCGAGCCCGGGACCTGCAAGGACCGGGACATCATGCGTCACGATCCGCATCTCCTGGTCGAGGGGTGCCTGGTGGCGGGCTTCGCCATGCGTGCGCATGCCGGTTACATCTACGTGCGCGGCGAGTTCTACAACGAGGCGGAGCATCTCAAGATCGCCATTCAGGAGGCTTATGACGCCGGCCTCCTCGGCAAGAATGCCTGCGGCTCGGGCTGGGACTTCGATCTCTACGTCCATCGTGGCGCGGGCGCTTATATCTGCGGCGAGGAGACAGCACTGCTCGAAAGCCTCGAGGGCAAGAAGGGCATGCCGCGGCTGAAGCCGCCGTTCCCGGCCGGTGCCGGGCTCTATGGCTGCCCCTCGACCGTGAATAACGTCGAGTCAATCGCGGTTGCGCCAACCATCCTGCGTCGCGGGGCGGCTTGGTTCTCAAGCTTTGGCCGGCCGAACAATGCCGGCACCAAGCTCTTCTGCATCTCTGGCCATGTGAACAAGCCGTGCAACGTCGAGGAAGCGATGAGCATCCCGTTGCGCGAGCTGATTGACACGCATGCCGGTGGCGTGCGCGGCGGCTGGGACAATCTTCTGGCGGTCATCCCGGGCGGAGCCTCCGTTCCGCTTCTGCCCAAGGAGATCTGTGACACGGTGCTGATGGATTTTGATGCGCTTCGCGACCAGAAATCCGGCCTCGGCACCGCGGCCGTGATCGTGATGGACAAGTCGACCGACATCGTGAAGGCGATCGCGCGGCTGTCGTACTTTTACAAGCATGAGAGCTGCGGCCAGTGCACGCCTTGCCGCGAGGGCACCGGCTGGATGTGGCGCGTCATGGAGCGCATGGTCGTGGGTGACGCGCGTATCGAGGAGATCGATGCGCTGGAGGATGTCACCAAGCAGGTCGAGGGCCACACGATCTGCGCCCTTGGCGACGCTGCCGCCTGGCCGATCCAGGGCCTCATTCGCCACTTCAGGCCGGAGATGGAGCGCCGCATCCGCACGCGCAGCCGGCAGCTCGCGGCCGAGTAGGGCAGGAGTACGCAATGCCCAAGTTGAAGATAGATGGCGTCGAGATCGAGGTGCCCGCGGGCATCACGGTCCTGCAGGCCTGCGAAATGGCCGGCGTCGAGATCCCACGCTTCTGCTACCACGAACGGCTCTCGATCGCGGGCAACTGTCGCATGTGCCTGGTCGAGCAGGAGAAGGCGCCCAAGCCGATCGCCTCCTGTGCCATGCCGGCCGCCGAAGGCATGGTCATCAAAACCGACACGCCGATGGTCAAGAAGGCGCGCAACGGCGTGATGGAATTCCTGCTGATCAACCATCCGCTCGACTGCCCGATCTGCGACCAGGGCGGGGAGTGCGACCTGCAGGATCAGGCGATGGCCTTCGGTTTCGACCGCAGCCGCTATCACGAGAACAAGCGCGCGGTGCCGGACAAGGAGCTCGGCCCGCTGGTCAAGACCTCGATGAACCGCTGCATCCACTGCACGCGCTGCATCCGTTTCGCGACGGAAGTGGCGGGCGTGGAAGAGCTCGGCGCAACCGGCCGCGGCGAAAGCATGGAGGTCACGACTTACGTCGAGCATGCACTGAGCAGCGAGCTATCAGGAAACCTGGTCGATCTCTGTCCGGTAGGAGCACTCACTTCGAAGCCCTACGCCTTCGAGGCTCGCTCGTGGGAGTTGAGCAAGACCGAGTCGGTGGACGTGCTCGACGCGCTCGGCGCCAACATCCGCGTCGACACACGCGGCGCCACGGTGATGCGCGTCCTGCCGCGCCTCAACGACGATATCAACGAGGAATGGATTGGCGACAAGACGCGCCATGCGGTCGACGGCCTGCGCTACCAACGCCTCGATCGGCCCTATGTCCGCAAGGCGGGTAAGCTCGCGCCGGCGACCTGGGCCGAAGCCTTTACAGCGATCGCAAGCAAGCTGGAGGGTGTGGACGGCAAGAAGATCGCTGCGATTGTCGGCGACCAGTGCGACGCTGAAGCGATGGTCGCGCTCAAGGACCTGATGGCGGCGCTGGGATCGCCCAATGTCGACTGTCGTCAGGACGGCGCCCGGCTCGAGGCTGGCGTGCGCGCCGGCTACATCTTCAATCCCGGCATTCAAGGTATCGACCAGGCTGACGCCATCCTGCTGATCGGCACCAATCCACGACTTGAATCGCCGGTACTGAATGCCCGGATACGCAAACGGTACCTTACCGGCCGTTGTGCCATCGCAAGTATCGGTTCTGTGGCCGACCTGACCTATCCAACCGAGCGATTGGGCGCAGGGCCTGCGACGCTGCGCGAGTTGGCCGACGGCAAGCTTGGCTTTTCCGAGAAGCTCAAGGCCGCCAAGAATCCGCTGATCATCGTCGGCATGGGCGCGCTCTCGCGTGATGATGGCACCGCGGTGCTGGCGCTCGCACGCGAACTCGCCGAGAAGGCCAATGCAGTGCGCGAGGATTGGAACGGTTTTGCCGTCCTTCATACGGCGGCGGCGCGCGTGGGCGGCCTCGATCTCGGTCTGGTCCCGGGTGAGGGCGGTCGAGACGTTGCTGGGATCCTGGAAGGCGCGCAAGCCAAGGAGATCGAGGTCGTCTATCTCCTGGCTGCCGACGAGATCGATACGCAGAAGCTTGGCAAGGCGTTCGTGGTCTACCAGGGTCACCACGGCGATGCCGGGGCCCATAGGGCTGATGTGATTCTGCCAGGCGCCGCCTATACCGAGAAACCGGGCACCTATGTGAATACCGAAGGCCGAGTTCAGCTTGGCCGCCGCGCCAACTTTCCGCCGGGCGAAGCGCGCGAGGACTGGGCAATTCTGCGTGCGCTGTCGGAGCGGCTGGGCAAGACCTTGCCTTACGACACGCTCGATCAGGTGCGGTCGCGGCTAGTCGCCGTGAGCCGGAGCTTTGCAGCTCTCGACCAGCAGGTGGCGGGCAATTGGGGAACGTTCGGCAAGGCGGGCCCAACCAGCGATGCCGCCTTCGCCTCGCCGATCACGAACTACTACATGACCTGCCCGATCAGCCGCGCCTCGCGGACAATGGCCGAATGCATGGCCTCGCGGCAGCAGCTTCTGGCGGCGGAGTAGGATATGTACGCCGATCTGGCCCACTTCTTCACCGTCAACTGGCTCGGCCAGGCGATTGTCATCCTGGCGGAGTGCCTGCTGGTGACGGTTCCGCTGCTGTTGGCGGTGGCCTACATGACCTACGCCGACCGCAAGATCTGGGCCTCCATCCAGCTTCGCCGCGGTCCCAATGTCGTGGGTCCTTTCGGCCTGCTGCAGCCCATGGCGGACGGGCTGAAGTTGTTGCTGAAGGAAACCATCATTCCGTCGAGCGCCAACACCGTCCTCTTTCTGATCGCGCCGATGATCACCTTCATGACGGCGTTGATCGCCTGGGCGGTGGTGCCGTTCAATGACGGCTGGGTGATTGCCAACATCAACGTCGGCATCCTCTATCTCTTCGCCATCTCATCGCTCGGCGTCTACGGCATCATCATCGCCGGCTGGGCATCGAACTCCAAGTACGCCTTCCTGGGCGCGCTACGGTCTGCCGCCCAGATGGTGTCCTACGAGGTCTCGATCGGCTTCGTCCTGGTGACGGTGCTGCTCTGCGTCGGCTCGCTCAATCTGACGAAGGTCGTTCTGGCGCAATCTGGTTGGTTCTGGAACTGGTTCTGGCTGCCCCTCCTGCCGATGTTCGTCATCTTCTTTGTCTCGGCGCTGGCGGAAACGAATCGCACGCCGTTCGACCTGCCGATGTCGGAAGCGGAACTGGTCCAGGGGTTCCAGACCGAATATTCGTCCATGCCCTTCGCCCTGTTCTTCCTTGGCGAATACGCCAACATGATCCTGTTGTCGGCGATGGGCGCGGTGCTGTTCCTCGGCGGCTGGATGTCGCCCATTCCTTACGCGCCTTTCACCTGGATCCCGGGCCTCATCTGGTTTGCACTCAAGATCGCGCTCCTGTTGTTCGTCTTCAGCTGGAGCAAGGGCACACTGCCCCGCTATCGCTACGATCAGCTCATGCGACTGGGCTGGAAGGTGTTCCTGCCGGTCTCGCTGGGATGGCTCGTCCTTACCGCCGCCGTACTTCAGTTCGGCGGCTGGGTCCCCGGAAAATAGGGAGATCGCTGATGGCTTCTCTCGATCGTACCGCCCGCACTTTCCTCCTGTCGGAGGTGGTCTCGGGCTTCCTGCTCACCTTGAAATACATGTTCAAGCCCAAGGTGACCGTGAACTACCCTTATGAGAAAGGTCCGCTCAGCCCGCGCTTTCGCGGCGAACATGCGCTGCGGCGCTATCCCAACGGCGAGGAGCGTTGTATCGCCTGCAAGCTTTGCGAAGCCGTTTGTCCGGCCCAGGCGATCACCATCGAGGCCGAGCCGCGGGATGACGGCAGCCGCCGCACCACGCGCTACGACATCGACATGACCAAGTGCATCTATTGCGGTCTCTGCCAGGAGGCCTGCCCGGTCGATGCCATCGTCGAGGGGCCGAACTTCGAATTCGCGTCCGAGACGCGCGAGGAGCTGATGTATAACAAGGAGAAGCTGCTCGCGAACGGCGATCGCTGGGAAAGCGAGATCGCGGCAAATCTCCAAGCCGACGCGGCCTATCGCTAGGCCGGGGCGGGGGAGATAAAGATGCTGCTGCAGGCGATCGCCTTCTACGTCTTTGCGTTTGTCACCATGGCTTCCGGCGCCATGGTGGTCGTGTCGCGCAATCCGATCTACTCGGTGCTGTTCCTGATCCTCGCCTTCTTCAACGCAGCAGCGTTGTTCCTGCTGCTCGGCGCCGAGTTCATCGCGATGATCTTGATCATTGTCTATGTCGGCGCGGTCGCGGTGCTGTTCCTGTTCGTCGTTATGATGCTCGACATCAAGGTCACGGCGCTGCGCGAAGGTTTCCTGAAGTACTTCCCGATCGGCGCATTGATCGGACTGGTCCTGCTGGGCGAGATTCTGTTCGCTCTCGGCGTGTTCGGCGGCGGTTCGGCGACCATCACTTCGCTCGACAAGGCCGGCGTCAGCGTCGGCACAATGGATAACACCCGGGCGATCGGCCAGGTGCTGTACACGCAATACTTCTACCTGTTCCAGGCGGCGGGTGCGGTCCTGCTGGTCGCCATGATCGGCGCCATCGTGCTCACCCTGCGCCGTCGGCCGGGCGTGCGTCGTCAGCGCATCAGCGAGCAGCTCTTCCGGCCCAAGGATCAGGCTGTCACCGTGGTCAAGGTGCCGACCCGGGGAGGCGTGTCATGACGATTGGGCTCGGACATTATCTGTTCGTCGCAGCAGCGCTCTTCACCTTCGGTGTCCTGGGTATTTTCCTCAACCGCAAGAACGTCATCATCATCCTGATGTGCGTCGAGCTGATGCTGCTCGCCGTCAACATCAATCTGGTGGCCTTCTCGGCGTTCCAGGGCAATGTCGTGGGCCAGGTCTTCGCCATGCTCGTGCTCACCGTGGCCGCCGCCGAGGCCGCGATCGGTCTTGCGATCCTCGTCGTCTATTTCCGCATTCGCGGCACCGTCGAGGTCGAAGACATCAACGCGATGAAGGGCTAGGGGCAGGGAACGCATCATGGATCTCGCCATCAAGCTCATCGTCTTCCTGCCTTTGGTCGCGGCCGCACTTGCCGGACTTTTTTGTCGCGTGATTGGCGACCGGCCGGCGCAGCTTGTCACCTGCGCCGCACTCCTGATTGCGGCAGCCCTGTCGGTCTTCGTCTTCGTCCATGTCGGCTTCGGGCCCGAGGACGGCAAGATGGTGGTCGTGAAGCTGTTCGACTGGATCAGCTCTGGGACGTTCGACGTCTCGTGGTCGTTGCGCGTCGACACACTGACTGCCGTGATGCTGATCGTCGTGACCGGCGTGTCATCGATGGTGCATGTCTACTCGGTCGGCTACATGGCCGACGACCCGTCGATCCCGCGCTTCATGTCGTATCTCAGCCTGTTCACCTTCTTCATGTTGATGCTGGTGACAGCGGACAATCTGGTGCAGCTCTTCTTCGGTTGGGAAGGGGTGGGGCTCGCTTCCTATCTGCTGATCGGCTTTTGGTACGATCGCCCTTCGGCCAATGCGGCGGCGATGAAGGCTTTCATCGTGAACCGCGTTGGCGACTTCGGATTCGCGCTGGGCATCGCGGCGGTCTGGATGCTGTCAGGTTCGATCGGCTTCCACGAGATCTTCGCCAAGGGCCCTGAGATGGCCCAGATGCGCATCCACTTCATCGGCATGGATTTGCCGGCGCTGGAGACGGCTTGCGTTCTCCTGTTCATCGGCGCCATGGGCAAATCGGCCCAGCTCGGCCTGCACACTTGGCTGCCTGACGCAATGGAAGGCCCGACGCCGGTCTCGGCCTTGATCCACGCCGCGACCATGGTGACTGCCGGCGTTTTCATGGTGTGCCGTCTTTCACCGTTGTTCGAGCTGGCGCCCGTGGCGTCGCAGGTAGTGACCCTCATCGGGGCCGCGACGGCTTTCTTTGCCGCCACGATCGGTCTCACCCAGTTCGACATCAAGCGGGTGGTCGCCTACTCGACCTGCAGCCAACTCGGTTACATGTTCTTCGCTGCAGGCGTCGGAGCCTATTCGGCGGCCATGTTCCATCTCATGACGCACGCCTTCTTCAAGGCGTTGCTGTTCCTGGGGTCGGGCTCGGTCATCACCTGTCTCCACCACGAGCAGGACATGCGCAAGATGGGCGGCGTCAAGGAGAAGGCGCCGCAGACTTTCTGGCTGATGTGGATCGGCACGCTCTCGCTTTCTGGCATCGGCGTGCCGTTCATCCTGGGCCACGGCATCGGCTTCGCAGGCTTCTTTTCCAAGGATTCCATTCTCGAAGCCGCCTACGGAGCGGGAACCGAAGTCGGCTACATCGCCTACTGGCTGGGCGTCGCAGGCGCCTTCATGACGGCATTCTACTCGACCCGCGTGATGTTCATGACCTTCTATGGCAAGTATCGCGGCGACCATCACACCTGGGATCACGCACACGAATCGCCGGCGGTCATGCTGATCCCGCTTTACGTGCTTGCAGCGGGTGCGTTGGCGGCTGGCCTTGTTGCCTATCCCTGGTTCGTGGGAAGTGATTGGGAGTCGTTCTGGGCTCACGCCATTGCGCCCAAGGCGACCGAGGAGATCCTGCATCACATGCACGGGGTGCCGACGTGGAGCTCGCTCCTGCCGCTGCTCATGGGGTTGGGCGGTATCGCCCTCAGTTACGTCTACTACATCGTTCGACCGGATCTGCCGGGCAAGACCGTCGCGACGTTCAGTGCCCTGCACCGGCTGTTCTACAACAAGTGGTACTTCGACGAGATCTACGATGCGATCTTCGTGCAGCCGGTGCTCGCGATCGGCCGAACCTTCTGGAAGAAGGGTGACGGATCGGTAATCGACGGTCTTGGGCCGGATGGTCTCGCCGCCCGCTCGCGCGACATGGCCGCCGCCCTTAGCCGCTTCCAGAGCGGATATCTCTATCACTACGCATTTGCCATGTTGGTCGGAGTGGCGGCGGCGGTGACCTACTTCAGCTGGCCGAGGTAGGCGCGATGTCGAGCTGGCCGATCTTGTCGCTTGTGACTTTCCTGCCTTTGGCGGGCGCATTGTTCTGTATGGTCGTCAACGGTCCTAAAGAGGTGGTCGACCGCAACTGCCGCAGCGCCGCCTTGATCACCTCGTTGGTGACGTTCCTCCTTTCGCTCACCCTGTGGACTCAGTTCGATATTGCGAAGCCCGGCTTCCAGTTCGAGGAGAAGCTCGCCTGGATCCCGTCGCTCAACATCGGCTACCACATGGGGATCGACGGTATCTCGTTGTTCTTCGTGCTGCTGTCGACCTTGCTGACGCCAATCTGCGTGTTGTCGAGTTGGGATGCGGTCAAGGTGCGCGTCCGGGAATATATGATTGCGTTTCTCGTGCTCGAGACCTTCATGGTCGGCATGTTCTGTGCGCTCGATCTGGCCCTGTTCTACGTCTTCTTCGAAGGCGTGTTGATCCCGATGTTCTTGATCATCGGCGTCTGGGGCGGCCAGCGCCGGGTCTATGCGGCCTTCAAGTTTTTCCTCTACACGCTCTTGGGTTCGGTGCTGATGCTGCTGGCGATCATCGCCATCTACTGGCAGCTCGGCACCAGCGATCTGCCTACGGCCTTCGAGAAGCTCAACCTGCCGTTCCGCTGGCAGTTCTGGCTGTGGCTGGCGTTCTTCGCCTCCTTTGCGGTTAAGGTGCCGATGTGGCCGGTCCACACCTGGTTGCCTGATGCGCACGTCGAGGCGCCGACCGCGGGATCGGTCATCCTGGCCGGCGTGCTCCTGAAGATGGGCGGTTATGGCTTCATCCGCTTCTCGGTGCCGCTGTTTCCCGAGGCGACGCAGTATTTCGCACCACTGATCTTCGGGTTGAGTGTCGTGGCGGTCATCTACACCTCGCTGGTCGCGCTGGTGCAGGAGGACATGAAGAAGCTGATCGCCTACTCGTCGGTGGCCCATATGGGCTTTGTGACGATCGGTATCTATGTCATGAACATGCAGGCGGTGCAGGGCTCGATCTTCCAGATGTTGAGCCATGGCATCGTCTCGGCCGCGCTCTTCCTCTGTGTCGGCGTGGTCTATGATCGTATGCACACGCGCGAGATCGCGGCCTACGGCGGTCTCGTGCATCGCATGCCGCGCTATGCCTTTGTCTTCATGTTTTTCACCCTGGCGAGTGTGGGGCTGCCGGGCTTGTCGGGTTTCGTCGGCGAATTCCTGGTCTTGGTCGGCACCTTCAAGGCCAACACCTGGGTCGCCTTCCTGGCGGCGACGGCGCTGATCACGGGCGCAGCCTATGCGCTCTGGCTCTATCGCAAGATCATATTTGGCGAGCTCACCAAGGACTCTCTGAAGGCCATCCTGGACATGAACCGGCGGGAGGTCGCGGTGTTCCTGCCACTGGTCCTGATCACGCTGTGGATGGGCATCTATCCTGCCTCTTTCCTCGATCCGATGGCGCCCGCCGTCGACAAGTTGATCGGCGACTACAACGCGGCCATCAAGCTCGCGCACACGGCATCGGCGAAGCCGTGAGCGGCGGGGAGTAACGACAATGCCTATCGGTCTCGAATCCTGGACACTGGCCCGGCCGGAGATTTTCCTGGCGGCGTCGACGGCATTGCTGCTGGTCTATGGTGTGTTGCGTGGTGAGGGATCGGCGTCGTTCGTGGCCGTCGCCACCACGATTGCGCTGCTGGTGACCGCCGTCCTGATCTTCGTCCCCTACCGCGAAGGAACGGCGTTTGCCTCGCTGTTCGTCGTCGATCGCCTTACGGGGACGATGAAGGTTTTGATGCTGGTCGGCGCGGCGATCGCTATTCCCATGTCGCGGGCCTATTTCGAACGCGTGCAGTCCTGGCGCTTCGAATACCCACTGCTTGTGGCGCTCTCGGCGCTCGGCATGATGCTGATGATTTCGGCCAACGACCTGATGTCGCTTTACGTTGGCCTGGAGCTCCAGTCGCTGGCCCTCTACGTGATCGCAGCCTTTCAGCGTGACACGGTGCGCTCGACCGAGGCGGGCGTGAAGTACTTCGTCCTGGGATCAGTGGCGTCGGGCATGCTGCTGTTCGGCGCCTCGTTGATCTACGGCTTCTGCGGCGGAACCGCGTTCGTGCAGATCTCGCGAGCCCTGATCGACGGCAAGGCCGGAGAGCTCGGCACGGTGATCGGCCTCGTCTTCGTGGTGGCAGGCCTTGCCTTCAAGATCGCCGCCGTGCCGTTCCATATGTGGACGCCGGACGTCTACGAGGGCGCGCCCACACCAGTTACCGCCTTTTTTGCCGTCGCCCCCAAGATCGCGGCCATCTCGCTTACGGTCTCGGTGCTGATGGGACCGTTCAAGCCGCTGTTTCCCCAGTGGCAGCAGATCATCGTGGTCGTTTCGGTCCTGTCCATGGCCCTCGGCGCTTTCGCCGCCATCGGCCAGCCCAATATCAAGCGCCTGATGGCCTACTCGTCGATCGGCAATGTCGGTTACATCCTGCTCGGCGTGGCCAGCGGCAGCGAGAAGGGCATCCAGGCGATGGTGTTCTATCTCGCGATCTACCTGGTCATGACGCTTGGCACCTTTGCAATCATTTTGATGATGCAGCGCCGCAATGTCATGGTGGAGAACATCTCCGACCTGGCCGGACTTGGTCGTACGCAGCCGATGATGGCCTTCGCCATGCTGCTCTTCATGTTCTCGCTGGCGGGCATCCCGCCGCTCGCAGGCTTCTGGGCCAAGCTCTACGTCTTCATGGCGGCGATCGAGGCCAGGCTCTTCTGGCCGGCCGTGCTGGGCGTGCTCGCCTCGGTCGTGGCGTCTTACTACTACCTGCGGATCGTCAAGGTGATGTACTTCGACGAGCCCACCGAAGCGCTCGATCGAACCGCATTTGGTGTTACCCGCGCCGTTGCCTTCGCGGCAGCATTGATCGTCGCGGTCTTCTCGCTGGCACCGCAACCGCTTAGCTTAGTCGCCGCGGCGGCCGCCAAGGGCTTGTTCCCGTGAATCCAATGCCCGTCCTGCCGGACGGGTGGCGGTTGGTCGCGCTGCAAAGCGTCAGCAGCACCAATGACGAGGCGGCACGCCTGGCCGATAGTGGCACACCAGAAGGCACCGTCGTCTGGGCGCGAGAACAGACGGGCGGCCGTGGTCGCCGGGGACGGCGATGGACGTCGCCGGCGGGAAATCTCTACTGTTCCACGGTTCTACGGCCCGATTGTCCCGCGCCACGCGCGGCGGAACTCGGCTTCGTTGCCGCGCTCGCCGTGGCCGATATCGTGCCGCCGAAGCGCGCAGTGCGCGTGAAATGGCCGAACGACGTTCTGGTCGATGGCGGAAAGGTTGCCGGCATCCTGCCTGAAAGTGCGATCGGCGAGGATGGCAAGGCCCAGCATGTCGTGATGGGCATCGGCGTCAATGTGGGCTTCGCGCCCGATTTGCCCGAGATGCGCTATCCCTCTGCGATGCTGGGCGGCACGGTCGAAGGAGCGCTGGAGAAGCTCACGGCGGCACTGGCGGCACGCCTCGGCCAATGGCGTCGCGCCGGCTTCGAAGCGATTCGTTCCGCCTGGCTTGCCAAGGCCGGACCGATTGGTCTCGATGTCGACGTGAAGCTCGGCGAGGAACTGGTGCGCGGCCGCTTTGCCGGCATCGATGGAGATGGCGCGTTGCTGCTGGAGACATCGGCCGGTCGTCGCAAGATCGTGGCGGGCGAATTGCTGGGCCGAGCGGCCTGAGTTGAGTAGGAGGACGGCATGCTGCTTGCCATCAACTGCAACAACACCAACATCAAGTTCGGCGTCGTCGACGGCGACCGCATCGTCGGCGAATGGCGGCAGCACACCTCGGCCATGCGCACTGCCGACGAGCACGCCGTCTGGCTGATGGAGCTGATGCGCATGGAGGGCATTGATCCCAAGTCGGTGACCGACGCCATCGTCGGCAGCGTCGTGCCGCAGGCCAACTTCAATCTGCGCCGACTGTGCACGCGCTACCTCAATTGCGAGCCGCTGTTTATCGGCGAGCCTAACGTTGTCCATGGCATCAAGATCAAGGGCGTCGGTGCAGGCGCGGACCGCATCTGCAATACGGTCGGCGCCAGCCTGATGTTCCCCCGGACGCCGGTGGTCGTTGTCGACTTCGGCACTGCCACTAACTTCGATGTCGTCGACGAGGAAGGCAGCTACTGTGGCGGCGCCATTGCGCCCGGACCCAACCTCAGCATCGAGGCCCTGGTGAATGCTGCGGCCTTGCTGCCGCGCATCGTGGTCGAGAAACCCGAGAAGGTGATCGGCACGACGACAGTCGCGTGCATGCATACCGGCGTGTTCTGGGGCTATGTCGGCCTGATCGAGGGCATCGTCACGCGCATCAAGGCTGAGTTCGGCAAGCCCATGAAGGTGGTTTCGACCGGCGGCCTCGCCCCGGTATTCGAGGGCTATATCTCGGTGATCGATCAGGTGGCGACCGACATCACCGCCCGCGGCCTGATCGAGATTTGGCAGCGCAGCAAGAAGGCGGCATGATCGCTCCCGGCAACGACGAACTCCTGTTCCTCGCCCTCGGCGGAGCGGGCGAGATCGGCATGAACCTCAATCTTTATGGCCACGCCGGCAAATGGCTGATGGTCGACCTCGGTATCGCCTTCGGGGATGACACCATGCCAGGTATCGATGTGGTGATGCCCGATCCAGCCTTTATCGAGGAGCGGCGGGACGATCTCGTGGGCATCATCCTGACGCACGCTCACGAAGATCATTTAGGGGCTGTAGCCGATCTTTGGCCGCGGCTGCGCGCGCCGGTCTACGCAACGCCTTTTGCCGCGTCGGTGCTACGCCGCAAGCTTGTCGAGGCAGGGCTCGCAAACGATGTCCCGGTCACCGAGGTCGCGCTCGGCGCAAAATTCACTGTTGCGCCGTTTGAGCTCGAGATGATCACCATGACACACTCGATCCCCGAACCGAATGCGCTCGCCATCCGCACCAAGCTCGGCACGGTGTTCCATACCGGCGACTGGAAGATCGACCCTGAACCACTGCTCGGAGAGACGACAGACGAGGCGACGCTGAAGCGCATTGGCGAGGAGGGCGCACTCGCCATGGTCTGCGACAGCACCAATGTGTTCGTCGACGGCGAGGCGGGGTCAGAAGCGACAGTTCGGGCCAACCTCGAGAAGCTTGTGAAGACCCGTAAAGGGCGTGTCGCCGCGACCTGCTTTGCCTCGAACCTGGCGCGCGTCGAGAGCATCGCCAAGGCTGCGGTCGCGTCACGCCGGCATCCCGTTCTCGCTGGCCGTGCGATCCAACGCATGGTCGAGGCTGCCCAGGAATGTGGCTACCTGCTCGATTTCCCCGAATGCGTGCCCGAGCGCGAGGCGGGCTACCTGCCGCGCGACAAGGTCCTTTACATCTGCACCGGAAGCCAGGGAGAGCAACGCGCCTCGATGGCCAAGATCGCGAATGGCGAGCATCGCGACATCGTGCTCGAAGCGGGGGATACGGCGGTCTTCTCCTCACGCGTCATTCCAGGCAACGAGCGGTCGGTCGGCCGCCTGCAGAACGAGTTTCTGGCGCGAGGCGTCGAGGTCGTGACCGACCAAGACGTCGACATCCACGTTTCAGGTCATCCCGCCCGGGACGAGCTGGTGCGGGTCTACCAATGGGTGCGACCCAAGATCGCGGTGCCGGTGCATGGCGAGGTTCGTCACATGGTCGAGCATGTCGCCTTGGCGAAGACATGCCAGGTACCGGAAACCGTGCTGGCACCCAACGGCACTTTGGTGCGGCTGGCGCCGGGGCCGGCCACGGTCGTGGATCACGTCCATGCTGGCCGGCTCGCTCGGGATGGAGATGCCGTCGTGCCGCTCGAAGGCGAGGCCCTGCGCGAGCGACGCAAGCTTCTATGGAATGGTTCCGCATCGGTTACTCTTGTGATCGGTACAAAGGGGCAGCCGATGGCACCTCCAAAGGTGTCGTTCCGGGGAATCTCCGATGCCGATGGCGCATTGGCCCAAGCCGCGGTGACGGCGCTGGAGGAGATGCTGGCCGATCTCAGCGTGCCCGAGCGCCGGGATGACGGCAGGATCGAGGACGCGGCGCGCCAGGCGGTGCGGCGCGTCGTGCGCGCGCACCTTGGCAAGAAGCCGTTGACGGATGTGCATATCGTCCGCATCTAAAATCCGAGACCACCGGAGACCGACATGATCGGACGCCTCAACCATATCGCCATCGCCGTACCCGATCTCGACAAGGCGGCGGAGCTCTATCGCACGACGATGGGTGCCAAGGTGAGTGCGCCCAAAGCCCAACCGGCGCATGGCGTGACCGTGGTGTTTGTCGAGCTGCCCAACACCAAGATCGAATTGCTGCATCCTCTGGGCGAGAAATCGCCGATCGCCAACTTCCTGGCGCGCAATGCCGACGGTGGCATTCACCATGTCTGCTATGAAGTCGAGGATATCTATGCCGCGCGCGACAAACTCAAGGCCGGCGGTGCGCGTGTTTTGGGCGACGGTGAGCCCAAGATCGGCGCGCATGATAAGCCTGTGCTGTTCCTGCATCCCAAGGACTTCACCGGCACGCTGATCGAACTCGAACAGGTCTGACAGGTCGCCCTCATGGATTGGGCCACCGGCATAATGGTCTACTTCGTGATCTGGTGGATCATACTGTTCGCGGTGCTGCCGCTCGGCGTGCGCCGGGTCGAGAATCCAGGTCGAGGGCAGGACCCCGGTGCACCGGAAAATCCCCAACTCCTGCGCAAGGCGATCATCACTTCCTTGATTGCGGCAGCAATCTGGATCGCCTTCTACATTTTGCACGAGGCGGACATTTTCGACTTCCGCAAGTGGTCCGGTCGCTACTGAGACGGCCCATGAGCAAAATGCGTTAAGCCACTGAAAAGAAAAACGGCGGGCTTTCGCCCGCCGCTTCTCTAACCCCGAAACTCGCAGTCTGGCGGTTTGTACCGCTCTCCTCCCTAAACTCGGACTGTGCCCAAGTCATAAGCTCTCTAGCTTGTGATTTTTGCTTTGCCAAGACCTTTTCTTTCGAACACAAGGGCTTGACGGACTGATTGTTATGGGCCTCGCAAGTTTGGAAACAAACTAATGTCCTCGTTCGCTGTCTGACTATCCAATGACCAGATACTTGATGACGAACAGGACAGCGAGAATGCCAACCGCAGGGTGGATGTCGCGAAATTTTCCCGCCACTAGCTTGATTGCGACGTAGGAAATAAATCCGAAGGCGATACCCTCGGCAATCGAGAAGGTGAAGGGCATGGCGATCGCCGTGATCACCGCCGGCGCGGCCTCTGTGACATCGTCCCATTCGATCTCCGTCAGGCCACGTGCCATGAGGCAGGCGACGTAGAGCAGGGCTGGCGCCGTTGCGTACGGCGGGATCGACCCGGCAAGCGGTGCGATGAAGAGCGACAACAGGAAGAGCACGCCTACCGTCATGGCGGTGAGGCCGGTTCGCCCACCGGCATTGATGCCTGAAGCGCTCTCGATGTAGCTGGTCGTCGTCGAAGTGCCCACGGCAGCGCCGATCATTGCTGCGGCGCTATCGGACATCAGGGCACGATTGAGTCGCGGAACAGTGCCGTCGGGGCGCATGAAGCCGCCGCGGTGGGCCAGTGCGATCAGCGTGCCTGTGTTGTCGAACAGGTCGACGAACAGGAAGGCGAAAACCACTGTCACCAATCCGACTTTAAAAGCGCCTGCCAGATCCATCTGCAGGAAGACTGGCGCGATCGATGGCGGAACGTCGAAAACGCCCCCGAACTTCTGTTGGCCGGCGAGAATGGAGACTGCCGTCACGGCCAGGATGCCAATGATCACACCGCCCAACACGCGACGATATTCAAGCGCCACGATCAGCGCAAAGCCCAACGTCGCCATCACGACAGGCCAGCTGACGAGCTGGCCATGAGCAACGAGCGTCGCCTCGTTACTCACGACGATGCCCGCATTCTTGAGTGCAATCAGCGCCAGGAACAAACCGATGCCGGCCGCGATCGCCATCTTGAGCGACTTCGGTATGGCATTGACGATCCATTCGCGGATCGGCAGCACGCTGATGATGAAGAAGATCACGCCGGATATGAATACGCATCCCAGCGCGACCTGCCAGCTGTAGTGCATGCCGCCAACAACGCCGAAGGCGAAGTAAGCGTTCAATCCCATGCCGGGCGCGAGCGCGATCGGATAGTTCGACACGAACGCCATCAGAAAGCAGCCAATGGCGGCGGCAACGCAGGTTGACACGAAGACCGCCGAGAGCGGCATGCCGGCTTTGCTGAGGATGTCCGGGTTGACGAAGATGATGTAGGCCATGGTCAGGAAGGTCGTGATCCCGGCCACGATCTCCGTCCGTACGTTGGTATCGTTCTCTCTAAGCTTGAAGACTTGGTTGAACATGTGCATCTCCCCCGAGAACAAGGCAGTGTGAGGGCATCGGCCTGTGCAAAACCAGTCGCTGGCGCGCGGGTTTGCCTTTAAAGGGCCTGTTCCCTACAGTCCGCGGCCACCCCTCCGGCCGCCCAATGAGGACCGATCCAGCATGCGCATGAGCCAGTATTTCCTGCCGACCCTGAAGGAGAATCCGGCGGAAGCTCAGATCGTTTCGCACCGGCTGATGCTGCGCGCCGGCTTGGTCCGCCAGACCAGCGCCGGCATTTACGCGTGGCTGCCGCTCGGCTTTCGGGTGCTGAAGAATATCGAGCGTATCGTCCGCGAAGAGCAGGATATCTCGGGAGCGCAGGAGGTTTTGATGCCGACCATCCAGTCGGCGGACCTGTGGCGCGAGAGCGGGCGCTACGACGCCTACGGACCGGAGATGCTGCGCATCAAGGACCGGCATGATCGCGAGATACTGTTCGGGCCGACCAATGAGGAGATGATCACGGTGCTCTTCCGCGACGGCGCGAAGAGCTACCGCGACCTGCCGAAGAATCTCTATCACATTCAATGGAAATTCCGGGACGAGGTGCGGCCGCGCTTTGGCGTTATGCGAGGGCGCGAATTTCTGATGAAGGACAACTACTCGTTCGACATTGATCAGGCAGGTGCGAGGCATTCCTACAACAAGATGTTCGTGGCCTACCTGCGGACCTTCGCGCGCATGGGCCTGAAGGCGATTCCCATGCGCGCGGATACCGGCCCGATTGGCGGCGACCTCAGCCACGAGTTCATCGTGCTGGCTGACACCGGCGAAAGCGCCGTGTTCTGCCATAAGGGGCTGGTCGACAAGGACATCCTGAGCCGGAAAATCGACTATGACACTGACCTGCAGCCGATCGTGAACGAATGGACGTCGCTCTACGCCGCCACAGATGAGATGCACGACAAGGCTGCCTTCGAGAAAATACCAGAGGGCGAGCGGCTGGCCGCACGTGGCATCGAAGTCGGCCATATTTTCTACTTCGGAACCAAGTATTCCAAGCCAATGAATGCAGTTGTGGCCGGGCCGAACGGCGAGCAGATCGCGGTCGAGATGGGATCCTACGGGATCGGCGTGTCTCGCCTGGTCGGCGGCATCATCGAGGCGAGTCACGATGACGCGGGCATCGTCTGGCCGGAATCGGTGGCGCCCTTCAAGGTCGCCCTCGTGAACCTCAAGCCCGATGATGGGGCGGTCACCGGTGCCTGCAGCAAGCTCTACGACGCCCTTCAAGGTAAGGGGATCACCGTGCTGCACGACGACCGCGACCTGCGGCCAGGTGCCAAGTTCGCCGACATGGATCTCATCGGTACACCCTGGCAGGTGATCGTTGGTCCCAAGGGGCTGGCGGCTGGCAAGATCGAGTTGAAGAACCGCAAGACCGGCGCCCGCGAAGAACTGCCGATCGACCAGATCGTGGCCGAGCTGTCGACGCGGCTTCGCTGAGGCAGGTTCGACCACCATCATGGCTTTTGCCGCCGTCGAGCGCCTGATCGCCTTCCGTTATTTGCGCGCCCAGCGCGAGGAAGGGTTCATTTCGGTTATCGCGGGCTTCTCGCTCGCCGGTATCGCGTTGGGAGTCGGCACGTTGATCGTTGTGATGGCCGTGATGAACGGCTTTCGCATCGAGATGCTACGGCAAATGTCGGCCATCAGTGGCCAACTTGGCGTCCAGGGCAATCGCGGCGGGCTTGACGCGACTCCCGACCTTTTGGCCCGGCTACGCGCGATCCCGGGCGTGGTATCGGCCACTCCCTCGGCTGAGGGCCAGGTGATCGCGGTCGCCGGTGATAAGGTCCGAGGTGTCCTTTTGCGCGGCATGCGCCCCGAGGATTTCAAGGCACGCCTGCCGCTTTCGGCGGCCATCGACGGCCCTCCGGCGGTGCGTGATCGCTATCGTGGCCTTTGTCGCGGCGACGGCACCGACGCACAGACCGACTGGGGTTCGCTCAAGGGGTTCGGCGATCAATTCACGGTGGTGGTTGGGCGGCGATTTGCCGACCTGATGGGACTGAAGGTGGGCGACCGCCTGCAGCTTGTCTCGCCGGTTTCGGTCGCGACGCCACTTGGCGTCATGCCGCGTTCGGGCAACGCGCGTGTGAGCGCGATCTTCTGCGCCGGCATGTACGACTACGACGCCAATTTCGTCTACGCGCCCCTGGTCGACGTCCAGCGCCTGCTCGATCTTGGCAACAAGGTAACGACGATCGAGATATTCCTTGATGAGACCGCGCCACTTGCCAGGACCCGTCAGCTGGCGATGCAGGCGGTCGGCGTTCAGGGCTGGGTGTTCGACTGGTTCCAGGCCAATATTGGCTTCTTCTCGGCGATCGAAGCGCAGACCAACGTCATGTTCCTCGTCTTGACCATGATCGTGCTGGTTGCTGCCTTCAATATCGTCTCGAGCCTGGTCATGCTGGTGCGAACCAAGACGGCCGACATCGCGATCCTGCGCACCATGGGGGCGACGAGAGGCGCCATCCTGCGCCTGTTCCTGATCGACGGGTTGGTGATCGGTGGCCTCGGTACCGCGATCGGCGTCATCCTGGGCCTGGCCTTCGCCGACAACATCGAAGCGATCCGGCAATGGTTGCAACATACCTTCGGTCTCGTCCTGTTCGACGAGACGCTCTATCTGCTGGCCGAGATGCCGTCGCATATCGATTGGCAGGAAGTGGCGGGAATCGCTGTGATGGCGATCTTCTTTGCCCTGATCGCCTCACTCTATCCCGCCGCCCGGGCCGCGCGGCTCGACCCGGTTGAGGGCCTGCACCGTGAGTGAGCGGGTGCATGCCGTCGAGCGTTGGCTCGCCTGGCGCTATCTTGCGACCCGGCAACGCGAAGGCTTCGTGTCGTTCATCGCGATCTTCTCGCTGATCGGCGTGGCGCTCGGTGTGGCGACCCTGATCGTCGTGCTGTCCGTCATGGGTGGCTTTCGCCAGGAGCTGATCGGTCGGCTGATTGGCATGAACGGCGATGTCGTCATCACGGCCCGCAATGGCATGCTGGAGGCGGACGCAGATCTTGTAGCGTCGCTGAGGCAAACGCCCGGTGTCGAGGCGGTATGGCTTACGCTCGAACGCCAGGCGCTCGTCAGCGCCAACGGCCAGACGCGCGGCGCCGTCCTGCGCGGTGTGCGTACCGAAGACCTGTTGGCCCGCGCCATCGTGACGGCGAACATCGTGCGCGGCGAGCTCGGGGCTTTTGGCACACGGCCGGGCGTCGTGATCGGCGAAAGGCTGAGGCAATCGCTCAATCTGCAGATTGGCGACAAGATTACCATCGTGACGCAGCGGCTGAACGAAAGCGGCACGATCGCGCCGCGCTATACCGACTACGAGGTTTTGGCGAGCTTCCTCAGCAAGCGCTACGAATTCGATTCAGCGTTTGTATTCTTGCCCCTGTCGATGCTGCAGGAGGATCTCGAATACGATCGCAAGACGGTGAGCTCGATTGATCTTGAACTTCCCGACCCAACCGAGGCACCGAAGGTGGCGGCGGCTATTCGCGCGTCGTTGCACCGCGACGACCTCAAAGTGGCGGACTGGCAAAGTCTCAATGCCCGGTTCGTGGGCGCACTACAGATTGAACGCGTGATGATGTTCATCATTCTGAGCCTGATCATCCTGGTGGCAGCGATGAACGTGGTGGCGAGCTTCACCATGTTGGTGCGTGTGAAGCGGGGCAGCATCTCTATCCTGCGGACGATGGGGGCCGGGCAGGGCACCATCATCCGCGCCTTCTTCATGGCGGCGGCCGGCGTCGGCGTGATTGGGACGGTGGCCGGTACGGCGCTGGGCCTGCTGATCTGCGCCAACATGCCGGCAATTGGACGGCTTCTGACGGCACTGACTGGCGCGGCCGGTTCGGGCGGCGCCGAGGTCGATTTCATTACCTCCATGCCTGTTCGCGTGCAGCCGCTCGAAGTTCTGTCTATTGTGCTGGTGGCGATCCTGCTGTCGCTTGGCGCGGCCGCCTATCCCGCGTGGCGCAGCACACAAATCGAACCCGTCGAAGGGCTCCGCCATGAGTGAAGACGCGTACCTGCTGTCTCTGCGCGATATTGCGCGTACCTTTATCCAGGGCGACCGCCGCCTCGAGGTCCTGCGCGGCATTACCCTCGACCTGCATCAGGGCGAGATCGTCGCTCTGGTCGGCCAGTCCGGCAGCGGCAAGTCGACCCTGCTGCATATCGCCGGCCTGCTTGAGCGGCCGGATGCGGGCGACGTGATTGTCGAAGGTCGATCGGTGCGGACGTTCGGTGACGGGCCGCGCACGGCGCTGCGCAGGAAGTTTCTGGGCTTCGTCTACCAGTATCATCATCTGCTGCCGGAATTCTCGGCGCTGGAAAATGTGATGCTGCCGCAAATGCTCAACGGCCTGCCACGGAGCCAGGCGAGGTTGCGCGCCTCCGAGCTATTGAAGATGGTTCAATTGACCGACCGTGCCGATCACCGCCCGGGCCGCCTTTCCGGCGGTGAGCAGCAGCGGGTGGCCATCGCTCGCGCTGTCGCCAATGCGCCGCGTGTGCTGCTAGCGGACGAGCCCACCGGCAATCTCGATTCATCGACGTCCGATGCGGTCTTTCGGCAGCTGCTGACGCTGGTTCGCGAAACCGGCATGGCGGCGCTGATCGCGACCCATAATCCCGAGCTCGCTGCGCGCATGGACCGTACGGTGCGTTTGAAGGACGGCGTCCTGGGCTAAAGTCTGTCTCGCTTTCCACAAGGCTCGGGCGCAATAGTAGTCCGTGCCTATCGCAGATTTCATCCATCTCCGGGTCCGATCCGCCTACTCGCTCACCGAGGGCGCCAACAAGGTCGACAAGGTTGTGGCGCTGGCCAAGGAGAACGCCATGCCCGCGGTCGCGGTTACCGACCGCAACAACCTGTTCGGTGCTCTCGAGTTTGCGCAATACGCCTCCAACAACGGTGTACAGCCGATCATCGGCTGCGAACTCGCTATCCGGCGCGCAGAGGAGGGGGGCATCGCGGCCGTCGGCAAGGTTCCGGCGTTGGATGGGCTGACGCTGCTGGTCCAGAACGAAGCGGGCTATCTTAATTTGATGCGGCTGGTCAGCCGCGCGCACCTTGAGTTCAAGATCGGGTCTTTCGCGGCTTTGCCGCTGGAGGATCTGGAAGGTCACACCGAAGGCCTTCTGGCTCTCACCGGCAGTGCCGGCAGCGCGCTCGGACGTTTGCTAGCTGCTGGCCAGACGCCGGCGGCTGGTCACCAGCTCGATCGCCTGGAAAAGATGTTCGACGGCCGCCTCTATCTCGAGCTGCAGCGCCACGGCAACGATACAGAGCGGCGTATCGAGGGTCCTTTGCTCGAGCTCGCCTACGAGAGAGGCCTCCCGCTCGTCGCCACAAACGACATTCACTTCCCGAAAGCGGCGATGTACGAGGCGCATGACGTGCTGCTCTCCATCGAGCAAGGCGCACACATCGATGATCCCAACCGGCGGCGACTGACAGCAGAGCACTATTTCAAGTCTGCAGCGGAGATGCGCAAGCTCTTCGCCGATCTTCCGGAAGCCTGCGACAACACGCTAGTCATCGCGCAGCGCTGCGCCTACATGCCCGTTCCGCGCAGGCCGATCCTGCCGAGCTACACCAAGCTGCAGGGCCGCTCGGAAGGCGAAGCATTGCGAACCCTGGCGCGCACCGGCCTCGACGAGCTTAGGCAGCTGGGACGCCTTGCCGGCGACATAGACTTCAAGACGTACGAGGAGCGGTTGGCCTACGAACTCGACATGATCGAGAAGATGGGCTTCGCCGGCTACTTCCTGATCGTGGCCGACTTCATCCAATGGGCCAAGGATAACGACGTGCCGGTCGGACCGGGCCGCGGTTCGGGCGCGGGTTCGCTGGTCGCATGGTCGCTCAAGATCACCGATCTCGATCCGCTGCGTTGGGGGCTCCTGTTCGAACGCTTCCTCAACCCCGAACGCGTCTCCATGCCGGACTTCGATATCGATTTCTGCCAGGACAAGCGCGACCGCGTCATCCGCTACGTGCGCGATGAATACGGCCACGACCGCGTGGCGGCGATCATCACTTTCGGCAAGCTGCAGGCACGTGCCGTGCTGCGCGACGTCGGGCGCGTGCTGGGCATGCCGTACGGCCAGGTTGATCGCATCTGCAAGCTGGTGCCAAACAATCCGGCCAACCCCGTCACGCTCGCCAAGGCGCTCGAGACCGAGCAACTGCTCAAGGACCAGTACGAGGCCGACGAGGAGATCAAGCGGCTGATAGATCTCGCACTGCAGCTCGAAGGTCTCTACCGCAACGCCTCCACGCACGCGGCGGGCGTCGTGATCGGCGACAGGCCGCTCGATCAGCTGGTGCCGCTCTATCGTGACACCGACAACAAGGAGTCGCTCCCGGCCACCCAGTTCAACATGAAATGGGTCGAGACAGCCGGGCTGGTAAAGTTCGATTTCCTCGGCCTCAAGACGCTGACGGTGATCGAGAAGGCCTGCGACCTGATCGGTCGCGACAAGATCGACATCCCCAAGCTGCCGCTCGACGACCGCAAGACGTTCGAGTTGCTCGCCCGCGGCGATGGTTCCGGGGTGTTCCAGCTCGAAGGCAACGGCATGCGCGATGTGCTGCGCAAGATGAAGCCGGACCGCTTCGAGGATATCATCGCCGTCGTGGCGCTCTATCGGCCGGGTCCGATGGAGAACATTCCAAGCTATATTAAGCGCAAGCACGGCGAGGAGGCGCCCGACTACCTGCATCCGCTGCTGGAAGGGATCCTGAAGGAGACCTACGGCATCATGATCTATCAGGAGCAGGTGATGCAGATCGCCCAGGTCCTGAGCGGCTATACGCTGGGCGGCGCCGATCTCCTGCGCCGCGCCATGGGCAAGAAGATCAAATCGGAGATGGATGCCCAGCGCGCCAACTTCATCGAGGGCGCGGAGAACAACGGCGTCAAGAAGGACAAGGCCTCGTCGATCTTTGACCAGGTCGACAAGTTCGCAGGCTACGGCTTCAACAAGAGCCACGCAGCGGCTTATGCGCTGGTTTGCTACCAGACGGCCTATCTCAAGGCCAATCATCCGGTGGAGTTCTTCGCCGCGACCATGACCCTCGATATGGGTAACGTCGAGAAGCTGAACGGCTATCGCCGCGATCTCGACAAGCTTGGCATCGAGTTGCTGCCGCCCGACGTCACGCGCTCTTCGGCCGAATTCGCGGTCGAACAGACGGCCGAAGGCAAGAAGGCGATCCGCTATGCGCTGTCTGCGATCAAGGGCGTGGGCCGTGACGCCATGGCTCGACTGGTCGCCGAACGTGAGGCGAATGGTACGTTCAAGGATCTGTTCGACTTTGCCGAGCGATTGGACCAGCGCGCGTTGAACAAACGGCTGGTCGAGAGCTTGGTGAAGGCAGGTGCCTTCGACACCCTGAACAAGAATCGAGCCCAGACCTTCGGCGCCGTCGAGGCGCTGTTGCGTCATTCGCAAGCCACGCACGAGTCGCGCGGCAGCAGCCAGAACAGCTTGTTTGGCGACGACACGGCTCAGCGTCGCCCGCCGCTGCCCAAGGTACCGGACTGGCCGCCGATGGAACGGCTGCAGCAGGAGTTCTCGGCCATCGGCTTCTATCTCTCGTCGCATCCGCTGGCCGCCTATGAACGCAGCCTGCAGCGGTTGGGGGTGGTGCGGGCGGCCGATCTTCCGGCATTGCTGATGCGCGGCACGCCGGGACGGATCAAGCTCGCCGGCACGGTGATCGACCGCATGGAGCGCGTGTCGGCCAAGGGCAACCGCTTCGCCTTCGTGCAATGTTCCGACCAGTCAGGGGCTTTCGAGCTCACCTGTTTCAGCGAGATCTTGAGCAGCAAGCGCCCGCTTCTCGAGGCGGGGCAGGCGATCCTGGTCTCGGCCGACGGCCGGCTCGACGGCGAGCAGGTCAAGCTGATGGCGCAGTCGGTCGAAAAGCTCGAGGACGCTGTTGCCCATGCCGCGGCCGGCCTGCGCATTGTGATCTCCGATCCGACGGCGCTCGATGCCTTGCGCAAACACCTCGAGGGAAAGCGAGGACGTGGGCGGGTGACGCTTGTCGTGCCAATGCCCGATGAAGCCGAGGCCGAAGTGATCTTGCCCGGCACCTATTCCATCGCCGGCGGCCTGCGTGATGCCATCGGCAGCCTGCCCGGCGTCTCGCAGGTGGAGGAGATTTGAGCCGCCAGCCCGGCCTGTTCGAGCAGCCACCGCCCACGCGGCGGACGCCGTCGCCGGGGGAGGTGCAGCCATCCTGGGATTCGCCGCTGCTCGAAGCGCCGCCGTTGCCGGTGAATATCCGTCTTGGCACCTCCTCGTGGTTCTTCCCCGGCTGGCGCGGGCTGGTCTACGAAGGCATCCATCCGCAGACGGCCCTCAGCAAGAAAGGGCTGGCGGCTTATGCCCAGATCCCGTTGCTGCGAACTGTCAGCCTTGATCGAACCTTTTACGCGCCGATCACCACGATCGAATATGCCCGCTATGCGGCGCAGGTGCCGGACTCCTTCAGCTTCGTCGTGAAGGCTCCCGCGCTCGTTTGCGATGCCGTGACGCGTGACGAGCAGGGCCGGGGCAAGGTTGCCAATCCGCACTTTCTCGATCCTGCGATCGCTGCGCGCGAGTTCGTCGTTCCGTGCCTTGAGGGGTTGGAGGCGAAGGCGGGGCCGCTGGTGTTCCAGGTGTCGCCACTGCCGCGCGGCCTGGTCGAGGAGGCTGCCGTATTGATCGAACGGCTTGCGACCTTTTTTGCCGCGCTGCCGGCGGAGCTTGGCCGTCAGCGTCCGCTCTACGCCCTTGAGCTACGCAACGCTGAGCTCCTGACGCCGAGGCTAATGCGCATGCTGCACGAGGTGGGCGTTCGATACTGCGTCGGACTGCACGATCGCATGCCCGAAGTGGAACGCCAGGAAGCGGCGCTGCGGGCGCTTGACGGCGATGCCTCAGGCGATCTGGTGGTGCGCTGGAACCTGCACCGAGGGTTCCTCTACCAGGCTGCCAAGCAGCGCTACGAGCCGTTCGACCGGCTGGTCGACGAAGATCCCGAGACCCGCCGCATCCTGGCCCGCATGGCCCAGGCGGCTTTCAAGGCAGGCCGTAAGGTCTGGATCACGGCGAACAATAAGGCCGAGGGCAGCGCACCCTTGTCGCTCCTCAAGCTCGCCGAGGAGATCGCCGCGGCTGCGCAGGATTGAATCTTTCACATTAGAAACGCCGCCTAATTAATTGTTATATATACGTTTATATTCATCAGAAATGGGATACGTGCTGTTCTTGCTTTCGTAACCGTTAGGTCCTAGAAACGCGCCACTTCGCACGCGGGTTTGCGGTCGCCGGGGAGACATCCCGACGCTCGCTCCGGTGTCCCAAGCAGGGACGGCGCCCGCGGAGGCTCAACCGGAAAAGGAGAAACGGCATGGCTATGCCGACATTTACGATGCGTCAGTTGCTGGAGGCGGGGGTCCATTTCGGCCACCACACCCGGCGTTGGAACCCCAAGATGAAGCCGTACCTGTTCGGGGTGCGCAACGGGGTCCACATTATCGACCTCACCAAAACCGTGCCCTTCCTGGAGCAGGCGTTGCTGCAGGTGCGTCAGGTCGTGGCCAATGGCGGCCGCGTCCTGTTCGTCGGCACCAAGGCGGCCGCGGCGGATCGGGTTGCCGAGGCGGCACGGCGTTGCGGCCAGTACTACGTGAACCACCGCTGGCTGGGCGGCATGATCACGAACTGGCAGACCATTTCAGCCTCGATCAAGCGCCTGCGCGAGCTCGATGATCGGCTCAAGGGCGATGTCGTGGGCCTGACCAAGAAGGAACAGCTCGATCTTACCCGCGAGCGCGACAAGCTTGAGCGGTCGCTGGGCGGCATCAAGGAGATGGGCGGCACGCCTGACATGCTGTTCATTATCGACACCAACAAGGAGGCGATCGCGGTCCAGGAAGCGCGCAAGCGCGGCATTCCGATCGCGGCCATCCTCGACAGCAACTCCGACCCGGACGGCATCGACTATCCGATCCCGGGCAATGACGATGCGATCCGCGCCGTGTCGCTCTACTGCGATCTGATCTCGAGCGCCGTGCTCGACGGCATCCGGGCCGAAATCGCGGCTTCAGGCGGCGACGTTGGTGAGCTTTCCGAGCCGCCTGCCGAGGAAGTCCCCGTCGTCGAAAGCGAAGGGGCGGCCGGGGCATCGCCGGCCGAATAGCGGCCCCTCTGGAAGACGAATAGCGGGGCCGGTCGCAAGACCGGCCCTTGTTGCACCGCATGGAGCTTGAAGATGGCTGAGATCACCGCATCGCTCGTCAAGGAACTGCGCGAGAAGACCGGCGCCGGCATGATGGACTGCAAGAAGGCGCTGAACGAGGTCCAGGGTGACCTCGAAAAGGCGATCGACTGGCTGCGTACCAAAGGCTTGTCCGCCGCGTCGAAGAAGGCCGGGCGAATCGCCGCTGAAGGCCTGGTCGGCGTCACGGCCAATGGAACACGCGGTGCGGTCATCGAAGTGAATGCTGAAACTGACTTCGTTGGCCGCAACGAACAGTTCCAGAAATTCGTGGGTACCACCACCAAGATCGCCCTGGAGCAGGGCGGTGATCTCGCCAAGGTCGCTGCCTCGCCATTTCCCGGTGCCGGCCGCGACGTCCAGGCCGAGCTCACTAACCTGATCGCGACAATCGGCGAGAACATGACGCTGCGCCGCGCCGCGTCGCTCTCGGT
Organism: Alphaproteobacteria bacterium; assembly: GCA_017308235.1. Lineage (GTDB taxonomy): Bacteria > Pseudomonadota > Alphaproteobacteria > Reyranellales > Reyranellaceae > Reyranella. The sequence continues at coordinate 58,374 of JAFKFL010000017.1, forward strand.
GTCGGATGGCGTCGTGGCCGCCTATACGCACAATGCCGTCGCACCCGACCTTGGGAAGATCGGTGTGCTCGTCGCGCTCGAGTCGACCGGCGACAAGGCGAAGCTTGCGCTTTTGGCCAAGCAGCTCGCCATGCATGTGGCCGCCGCCAATCCGCAGTCACTGACGGTTGCCGAACTCGACAAGGTGTTGGTCGAGCGCGAGCGCGCGGTACTGGCCGAGAAGGCCGGGCAGAGCGGCAAGGCCGCCGACATCATCGCCAAGATGGTCGAGGGCGGTCTGCGCAAATTTCACCAGGAGGTCGTGCTCCTTGAGCAGGCCTTCGTGATGGACGGCAAGACCAAGGTATCGAAGGTGGTTGACGAAGTGGGCAAGCAAGTCGGCGCACCGGTGCGCATCGCAGGCTTCCTTCGCTTTGCTCTCGGTGAAGGAATCGAGAAGAAATCGGAAGATTTCGCGGCCGAGGTGGCCGCTCAGCTCAAGAAGTAGTAAGGATGGACTCCTGGCGCGCGGGAGGAAGCCTGCACCGCCCAAGAACTTCTTTGAGGCACTGAATGCCGCCGGCTCCCCGCTACCGTCGCGTCCTTTTGAAGCTCTCTGGCGAGGGGCTGATGGGGGACCGGGAATACGGTCTCGATCCGAAGATGGTTGGGATGGTGGCCCAGGAGATCAAGACCGTGCACGACATGGGCGTGCAGGTTTGCCTGGTGATCGGCGGTGGCAACATCTTTCGCGGCGTGTCAGCTGCAGCGTCAGGCATGGATAGAGCAAGCGGCGACTACATGGGCATGCTTGCCACGGTTATTAATTCATTGGCTATGCAGAGTGCGCTGGAGCGCAAAGGACTGCAGACGCGTGTACAGTCCGCCATCCCCATGACGACTGTCTGCGAGCCCTATATCCGCCGTCGTGCGGCCCGCCATATGGACAAGGGCCGGGTGGTGATCTTCGCTGCCGGCACCGGCAATCCCTTCTTCACGACCGATACGGCCGCCGCCTTGCGCGCGGCCGAGATGGGGGTGGATGCGATGTTGAAAGGGACGCAGGTAGATGGTGTCTACTCGGCCGACCCGCGTAAGGACAAGAACGCCAAGCGTTACGATAATCTCACCTACATGGACGTGCTGTCGCGTGACCTGCAGGTGATGGACGCATCGGCCATCTCGCTCGCGCGCGAGAACCGGATTCCGATTATCGTGTTCGACATCCACAAACTTGGTGCTTTCGCCGAGACGATGGCGGGGCTGGGTACTTTCACAATCATCAAGGACGAGGGCTGAAATGAGCACAGACCTCAAGGAACTCGAAAAACGTATGCAGGGCGCGATGGAGTCCCTGAAAAAGGAACTCGGTGGCCTGCGTACCGGGCGTGCCTCCGTCAACCTGCTCGACCCGGTCATGGTCGAGGCCTATGGGCAGCGCATGTCGCTCAACCAGGTCGGCACAGTAAGCGCGCCCGAGCCGCGTCTGCTTACCGTCAACGTCTGGGACAAGGGCTTGGTCATCTCCACAGCCAAGGCGATCCGCGAAGCCGGACTCGGCCTCAATCCCGCGCCGGATGGGCAGATGATCCGCATCCCGATTCCAGAGCTCACCGCCGAGCGGCGTAACGAGCTTGCCAAGCTCGCGCACAAATATGCCGAGCAAGGACGGGTCGCCGTGCGCAACGTGCGGCGAGACGGCATGGAGGCTCTGAAGAAGGCGGAGAAGGATCACAAGATCTCGCAAGACGAGCATCACCAGAAATCGGACGAAGTGCAGAAGCTCACCGACCGCTATGTGAAGCTTGTCGACGAGACGCTGGTGCACAAGGAAAAGGAGATCAAGACCGTCTGATGCCGACCGCGCCGCTGCCTGCCAATGCCGGTTCGACGCCGGGGCCGCACCACGTTGCCATTATCATGGATGGCAACGGTCGGTGGGCGAAGGCGCGTGGCCTGCCTCGCGTCGCGGGGCACCGCCGGGGCGCCGATGCGGTGCGCCGTGTGATCCGCGGCGCCGCCGAACTCGGTATTCCCGTTCTCACACTGTTTGCCTTCTCGACCGAGAACTGGACTCGGCCGGAGGCCGAGGTCAGCGACTTGATGGGTCTCTTGCGGCACTATCTGAAGCATGAGCTCGATGAACTGGCGCGCAATGGCGCCCGGCTGCGTGTGATCGGTGATCGCGGGCGTCTCGCGTCCGACATCGTGCGCGAGATCGCCGACGCCGAGGCCAAGACCCGCAGCAACACCCGTATCGACGTCAATATCTGCATCAACTACGGCGCGCGCGACGAGATCCTGCAGGCGACGCGCAGTCTCGCGCGCAAGGTGGCCGCAGGCGAAATCAATGCCGACGAGATCGATGACGAGCGGTTCGAAAGGGAGCTTTTGACCGCCGGCGTGCCGGATCCCGACCTGCTGATCCGAACCAGCGGCGAACAACGCATCAGCAATTTCCTGCTTTGGCAGTGTGCCTACGCAGAGCTCGTGTTCGTGGACACGCTCTGGCCCGATTTCGAGAAGGGCCATCTCGAGGAGGCCGTTGTCGAATTCCGGCGACGCGAACGGCGCTATGGCGGCGTCGACAGCTAGCGCACCAGATGTGCCGCGGCTTTTCCGCGGATTGCTGGTGCGTGTCGTTTCGGCTGTCATCCTCGCGCCGCTTTGCCTGGCGGCGATCTGGCTCGGCTTTCCCTGGATCGACCTGATGGCGGCGATTGCTGCTCCGTTCATTCTTGGCGAATGCATCAGGCTCACGCAGGGACAGCCTTTTGCGCGGGCATTCGCCATCGTCTATTGCATGGCGGCAGTCGCGGTCTTGTTGTGGCTGCGGCATCAGCCGAATCTCGGCCGCGAGACCGTGCTTTGGATCATCGCCTGCGTGTGGGCGACCGATATCGGTGCTTATTTTCTGGGTATTCTCGCAGGCGGGGCAAAACTTGCGCCGGCCATCAGCCCCAGCAAAACCTGGTCGGGCTTGCTCGGCGGCATGTGCCTGTCGGCCGTTGTCAGCGCCGCCTGTGGCTTGACGTTCGATCGCGGCGACACCATCACGCTGGTATTGGCGGGCATCGGCATCGCGGCGGTTGCCCAGGCAGGTGACCTGTTGGAGTCTGCCGCCAAACGACGCGTCGGGTTGAAGGACAGCGGCCGTCTCATTCCGGGCCACGGCGGTCTGCTCGATCGCATCGATGGTCTGATTGCGGCACTCGTCGTCATGGGGCTGGCACGCCTGATCGCTGGAGGAGTTTGGCCATGGGCATGATGCGCTGGACGGCGCCCTCGCGCGACAAGCCGCGCAGCGTAACCATTCTCGGTTCGACAGGCTCGGTCGGCCAGAGCACGGCCGATCTCATCGATCGTGATCCGGAAAGCTACAGCGTCGAGGCGCTGGTTGCGGGCAATTCGGTCGAGGCGCTGGCGGATCAGGCTCGGCGGCTGCATGCCAGGTTGGCCGTCGTCGCCAACCCGCAGCGCTATCGGGCCTTGAAGGATGCGCTGGCTGGAACCTCGATCGAGGCGGCTGCCGGACCAGAGGCCGTGGTTGAGGCGGCGTCACGGCCGGCCGACTGGGTGATGGCCGCAGTGGTCGGATTTGCCGGTCTCGAATCGACGCTGGTCGCGGCGCGCCGCGGCGCGATGGTGGCTCTGGCCAACAAGGAAGCGCTGGTCTGCGCAGGTCGACTGCTGATCGAGGCGGTCGAACAGTCGGGAGGGGTCCTGCTGCCGGTCGATTCGGAGCACAATGCGATCTTTCAGGTTCTCGAACCGAGCCAACATCATGCCATCGACCGGTTGGTACTGACGGGGTCGGGTGGTCCGTTTCGCGACTGGTCGCTTGAGGAGATGGCGACGGCCACCCCGGAGCAAGCGCTTGCTCATCCCAACTGGGACATGGGCGCCAAGATTTCCATTGATTCGGCTACCATGATGAACAAGGGGCTCGAGCTCATCGAGGCGCACTTGCTGTTCCGTTTACCGCCGGAGCAGATCGAGATCGTGGTCCATCGCCAGTCGGTGATCCATTCGATGGTCGCTTACCGCGACGGTTCAGTGCTGGCTCAGCTTGGCACTCCCGATATGCGCATTCCCATCAGCCACACGCTGGGTTGGCCAGCGCGGATCGACAGTCCGGCGGCTCGTCTCGACTTCACCAATCTGTCACCGCTCACCTTTGAGCGGCCCGATTCCAGCCGCTTTCCCCCGCTAAGACTGGCCCGTGAAGCGCTGGTGCTGGGTGGATTTGCCCCGATTGTGATGAATGCAGCCAACGAAGTGGCGGTCGCGGCCTTTCTGGCGCGGCGGATTGGCTTTTTGGATATCGCTCGGATCGTCGAGGACGTCCTCACGGCCACCGCGGTGTTGGCAGGTCCGGTCGAATCTCTCCAACAGGTCCAGGCGGCCGACGCCGAGGCGCGCCGACGGGCCGAGGAAGCTATCAAAGGCCACAGCGTAACCAATTGAAGAAGAACGAAATTTATGTTCTGGTGAGCCATGCAAGCCTTTGTCAGCCTGTTTACGACATATCTGCCGTACTTTGTTCTGGTGCTGACACTCCTCGTGTTCGTGCACGAGTTCGGGCACTACTGGGTCGCACGCCGCTTCGGCATCCATGCTGAAGTGTTTTCGATCGGCTTCGGTCCCGAACTGCTCGGCTGGACAGACAAGCGCGGCACGCGCTGGAAGATCTCCCTGATTCCATTGGGCGGCTTCGTGAAGTTCTTGGGCGACAGTGACGGCAGCAGCGCATTGCCATCGGACCAGCCGCTGTCCAACGACCAAAAGCGACATGCTTTCTTCAACCAGCCGCTCCACGCGCGAGCTGCGGTCGTTCTAGGCGGCCCGCTCGCCAACTTGCTGTTCGCGATCGTGTTGTTGGCCGGCGTTTTCTACGTTGCAGGCGAGCCGTATTCGCCACCGGTCGTCGCGGTGCAACCAGGCGGCCCGGCAGCGAAGGCGGGCTTGCGCAGCGGCGATGAGATCGTGCGGCTCGACGGCCATGCGGTCGATCGGTTCGAGGATATCCAGGGTGCGCAGTTTCTGTACCTGGCGCGGCCGATGTCGGTCGAGTATCGCCGCGGCAGCGAGGTGCTTCGGGGCGAAATTCTTCCGCAATATTGTGAACGCACCGACGGCTATCATAATACCATCCGCTTCGGCGACCTCGGTATCGACGAGCTCATTCGTCCTGTCGTCGGCGGATTCACGCCCGATAGTCCCGCCCAGGCAGCCGGCCTCAAGGTCGGCGATCTGTTGCTCACGATCGACGGCAAACCTGTTGAATACTTCTCACGCATTCCCGATTTGATCGGCGATCGCGCTGGCCAGCCTGTGGCCGTTACCTATGATCGGGACGGTCAGCAGCTGCAGACGACGATCGTCCCGCAGCCTGGCCAGGTGACCGATTGTGCGGGGACCACTCGAACCATCGGCCGTTTGCGAATTCGTGCTGCCAACGTGACGGAACTTCGCGGTCACGACATCCCAGGTGCTGTGTGGGCCGGCGTCTCGCACGTGTGGAACATGACGACAATGTTCTATACGTCGCTGGCCCAGATCGCGACCGGTGCGCGGCCCGTCGATGAGCTCGGCGGTCCGATCCGCATTGCCAAGGCGGCGGGCGAGGCCTCGTATGCTGGCTGGGCGGGCATCCTCAATCTCGTCATCGGACTTTCCGTGGTGTTGGGCGTGTTTAATCTTCTGCCTGTGCCGATGCTCGATGGCGGTCATCTGGCGATGTATCTCTACGAGTTCGTTCGTGGCCGGCCGCTCAGCCTCAAGGCGCAGGAACTCAGCCTCAAGATTGGATTTGCGTTGATCGTCGGCATCGCGCTGATCGCGACGTTTAACGATATCAATGCCATCAAGTACGTGCTGCGGTGACCTGATACGATGGTGGAGGAGAACGGCAACCGGCGAGACGACACTCGGCCTTGGGGAACAAAAGAGGTAGCTAACGCCTTGTTGCCGGTTTATGAAGCTGCGTTTTGGAACGCAGCCAACGGCAGGTCCTGAAGGTGCCAGGAGTGAGTTTGATCTTTCGTTGGGCCGTCCTGGCCGTTGCTGCGGTGCTCGTATTCGGAGCACCCGCCTATGCGCAGCGTCCCGCGGGTGCCGGAACGACGATCACGGCCGTGCAGATTCAGGGCAATGTGCGCGCCGAGGCGGACACCATCCGGTCCTATCTACAGCTCAAGGAAGGACAACCCTACGATCCTGCGGCCGCCGACCGCTCGCTGAAAGCGCTGTTCTCGACGGGCCTGTTCTCCGATGTGACGATGGACATGCAGGGCTCGACTCTGGTCGTGAAGGTCACGGAAAACCCGATCATCAACCGGGTAGCCTTCGAAGGAAATCGCAAGATCGAGGACGACAAGCTTCGGGACGAGATTCAGTCCAAGGCGCGAACGGTTTTCACGCAGGCGAGGGTGCGCGCCGACGTCGAGCGATTGCTCACAATCTATCGCCGCAGCGGCCGATATAACGCCGTTGTCGAACCCAAGATCATCAAGCTCGAGCAGGGTCGCGTCGATCTGGTGTTCGAGATTAGCGAAGGCGATGTCACGGGCATCAAGCGCATCACCTTCATCGGCAACAAGGAGTTCGGCGACGGCACGCTGCGCGGCAAGATCCGTACGGTGGAAAGCGCCTGGTGGCGTTTCCTGTCGTCTGATGATCGCTTCGATCCCGACCGCCTCAACCTCGACCGCGAGTTGCTGCGCAAGTTCTACCTGTCGGAGGGTTATGCCGATTTTCGCGTCGAGTCGGCGGTTGCCGAGCTGTCACCGACGCGTGACGGGTTCTTCCTGACCTTCACGATCAGCGAAGGCGAACGGTACAAATTCGGCAAGATCGATATCAGTACCCGCTTCCAGGGACTCGACGTCGATACGCTCAAATCCTATCTCACGATGTCGGAGGGCGACTGGTACGACGCCAACGAGGTCGACAAGACCGTGACGGCGCTATCGGATGCCGTGGGAACGCTCGGCTATGCCTTCGTCGATGTCCGGCCGAATATTCGGCGCAACCGTGACACGCATACGCTCGACATCACCTTCTCCATCCAGGAAGGCCCGCGAGTCTACGTCGAGCGGATCGATGTTTCGGGCAATACGCGAACCCTCGACAAGGTGATCCGGCGCGAATTCCGTCTGGCCGAAGGTGATGCCTTCTCGACCGCGAAGGTCCGGCGAAGCGAGCAGCGGCTCAAGAATCTCGGCTTCTTCGAAAAGGTCGATATCTCGGCGACGCCGGGCTCGACGCCCGACAAGACGGACCTGCAGGTGCAGGTGGTGGAGCAGAGTACGGGCGAAATCTCGTTCGGCGCCGGCTACTCGTCGGTGGGCGGCATCCTGGGCGACATCTCAATTCGAGAGCGCAACCTCCTGGGCAAGGGCCAGGATCTGCGCCTGGGTCTCTCGCTCGGCACCTTGAGCACGTTGATCGACCTCAGCTTCACCGAGCCGTATTTCCTCGATCGCCCGGTGGCGGCCGGCTTTGACCTCTTCCGGACGACGAACGATCGCCAGGCGATTGCGTCGTACAGCGACGCCAGCGTCGGCTTTGCACTGCGCGCCGGCTGGGCCTTCTCCGAGCATACGACGCAGACGGTGCGCTACACGTTGCGCGACACGAACATCTACAACGTGCAGCCTTGGGCATCCTTGGTTGTCCAATCGCAGGCTGGTGAATCTGTCACCTCGGAGATCTCCGAGACGCTGGCGTGGGACACGCGCGATCAGCGGATCAATCCGACCAAGGGATTCTTGTTGCGCCACACTGTCGCGGTCGCGGGCCTTATCGGCGACAACTACTATTTCCGCACGACGGCAGATGCGACCGTCTATCAGCAGATCGTCGAGGATTTCGTGGCCTCGATCAGCGGGTCGGTCGGCTACATCGCCCCTTTCAACAACACCGTCCTGCGTCTCACCAACCGCTTCTTCATTGGCGGCGACTCGCTTCCTGGCTGGGCCGTCGGCGGTATCGGGCCTCGCGACGCCAATACGACGGACTCGCTGGGTGGCCAGTACTATTACACGGGAATCGGCGAGCTGAGTTTCCCGCTGGGCTTCCCCAAGGAAATCGGGATTGTCGGCAAGGCTTTCGTCGATGTCGGCTCGCTTTGGGGAGCAGTTCCGTTGGCCGGTACCACCATCCTCGACGATACACTTATGCGTGTCGGCACGGGCTTCGGCGTACAATGGCTATCGCCGTTCGGCCCGATCCGTATAGACTACACGATACCCTTGGTTAAACAGCCTTACGACAAGCTCCAGGCTATCCGATTCAGCTTCGGGACCCACTTCTGATCGGGAGCGGCGCTGCCATGAACATGCAGACCGACAAGACCAGCACCGTGACCACGACCGCAACATCGGTCGATATTAAACGCATCCTGCAGATGATCCCTCATCGCTACCCGATGCTCATGGTGGACCGGGTCGTCGATATGCACCTGGATGCGAGCGCCATCGGCATCAAGAACGTCAGCGTCAATGAACCGTTCTTTCAGGGCCATTTCCCATCCGAGCCTGTGATGCCGGGGGTGCTGATCGTGGAGGCGATGGCGCAGACGGCAGCCGTATTGGTGGTCGCGACCTTCGGCGCCGATTCTGAAGGCAAGCTCGTCTATTTCATGACGATTGACGGGGTGCGCTTTCGTCGGCCGGTCGTGCCGGGCGACCGCCTCGAGCTCCATGTCTCGAAAGTGCAGAGCCGAGCCAATGTCTGGAAGTTCGCCGGCAAAGCGATCGTCGAGGGTAAGGTCGCTGCTGAAGCCACGTTCGCCGCAATGATCCGCGACAGGTAGGAAGGAAACGCCATGCCCGATACGGCCGCCAACCACCGCATGCTGCACACGATGCTCCGCGTCAAGAATCTCGAACAGTCGCTGGCCTTTTATACCGGTCCGATGGGTATGAAGGTGCTGCGTCAGCGCGAAGTCCCGGAAGGGAAATACACGCTGGCCTTCGTGGGATATGGCGACGAGAAGGACCACCATTGCGTGGTCGAGCTCACCTACAATTGGGACCAGGAGAAGCCCTACGAGATCGGCACCGGTTTTGGCCATCTCGCGGTTGGCGTGCCAGACGTCTACGGCATGTGCGACCAGGTTACCAAGGCCGGCGGCAAGGTCACGCGCGCGCCCGGCCCGGTGAAGTTCGGCACCACCGTCATCGCCTTCGTCGAGGATCCAGACGGCTACAAGATCGAGTTGATCGAGCGGAAGTAGTAGAGGTTTCGCCGGCGGCGCGACCGACTGCCTGTCAGATCAGCCGCCAGTCGTACAGCGCCACCATCACCAGCGCCGTAACGATCGCAACGACCAGCAGTCGCGTCGCGAAGTTCGACCGGCGGACATTGTCATTGGCCGCGCGGCCAAGTCGCACGACGCGCGGCATGGGTTTCGGCTTCTGCGTGACCGCCCAGGTCGTGGCCCGGCGCGATCCATGGAACGACCTCGCCATCATCACTCCCTTTCCGCCGATCAGCGGCTCAGCCCCTCATGTGGAGGGGCTTGTAGGGCCGCTCGGTTTGCCCGTTATAGAGCTGCCGGGGACGGCCGATCTTCTGGTCCGGATCCTCGATCATCTCGTTCCACTGCGAGATCCATCCGACGGTACGCGCCACCGCGAACAGCACGGTGAACATGGAGGTCGGGATGCCGATCGCCCGGAAGATGATGCCCGAGTAGAAGTCGACGTTCGGATAGAGCTTCTTCGAGATGAAATAGTCGTCCTTTAGCGCGATCTGCTCCATCTCCATGGCGAGCTCGAGCAGCGGGTCATGCTCGATGCCGAGTGAAGTCAGCACCTCATGGCAGGTCTGGCGCATCACCTTGGCGCGCGGATCATAGTTCTTGTAGACGCGATGGCCGAAGCCCATCAGCCGGGTGTGGTCCTGCTTGTCCTTCACCCGTGACAGGAAGCCCGGGATGTTCTGCTTGCCGCCGATTTCGTGCAGCATGGCGATGACAGCCTCGTTGGCGCCGCCGTGACTGGGGCCCCACAGCGAGGCGATGCCGGCAGCGATGCAGGCGAATGGATTGGCGCCTGACGAACCGGCAAGGCGGACCGTCGACGTCGACGCGTTCTGCTCGTGGTCGGCGTGGAGCATCAGGATGCGGTCCATCGCCTTTTCGATCACCGGATTGACCTCGTACTCTTCCGCCGGCACCGAGAACAGCATGCGCAGGAAGTTCGCGGAGTAGGAGAGGTCATTGCGCGGATAGACGAACGGCTGTCCGATTGAATACTTGTAGGCCATCGCCGCGATCGTCGGCATCTTGGCGACAAGGCGGTAGGACGCGATCATGCGCTGGCGCGGATCGTGGATATCGAGCGAGTCATGATAGAAGGCCGCCATTGCGCCCACGACACCGCAACACACCGCCATCGGATGGGCATCGCGCCGAAAACCGCGATAGAAGGTGCTGAGCTGCTCGTGGACCATGGTGTGGTTCGTGATGTCCTTCACGAACTTTTCCTTCTGCGCCTTGTTCGGCAGGTCGCCCTTCATCAGGAGGTAGCAGACCTCCATGAAGTCGCTCTGCTCGGCGAGTTCGGCGATGTTGTAGCCGCGATAGAGCAGAATGCCCTCGTCGCCATCGATGTAGGTGATCTTGGATCCGCACGAACCGGTCGAGGTGAAGCCCGGATCGTAGGTGAACATGCCCGAATCGCCGTAGAGTTTGCGGATATCGACCAGGCGCGGTCCGATCGTGCCATGAATGATCGGGTATTCGTAAGATTTGCCGGTTTCGTTGTCAGTCAGCGTCGCGGTCGATTTGGCCATTTTTGACTACTCTTTCGGGCTCGATTGGCGGGTTCGTCGGCACCCTAACAAGCCGTCCCGGAGGGCGCAATTGTGCGGCCAGACCGCTATTTCGCGGGGTACAACAGACGCGCTGCACGACCATCGATGATCACAAGGCCAATGCTGATCAGCGCCATACCTGCGAACTCCCGCAGACCCAGCTGCTCAGCCAGAAATGCCGCCCCCAAAAGGATCGATGTGACAGGTATCAAAAAAGTGACAAGCAGCAGGTTGGTGGCACCTGCGGCGGCGAGGATGCGGAAATAGAGGACATAGGCGAGCGCGGTCGACAACAGGGCGAGGGCGACAACGGCAGCCCAGACCGTTAGCGAAGGAGGTGCAGCGAGCGCCAAGGGACGGTCGACAATCATCATGATCGGGAGAATCAACAGACTGCTTGCGGTAATTTGTCCGGCAGCGGCCTCCATCGGCGCGATCCCCATGGCCTTGAAGCGTCGTCCGAAGACCCCTGCGCAGGCATAGGAGAAGGCGGCCGCGAGGCACGCCAACTGACCCCAGAGGTCGGCTTCCGCCTGCTGCATGGTCGAGGGGCCGATCAGCAGCGCTACTCCAGCAAAGCCTGCCAGGAGAGCGACGACCTTCGGGGCGCTGATCTTCTCGTCCGGCGTGAAGAAATGCGCCACCAGCACCGTGCACAAAGGCGTCGTTGCATTGAGGATCGACGCCAGGCCCGATGCGATGTGGGTCTGTGCCCAAAAGATGAGGCTGAAGGGCAACGCGTTGTTGAGGAAACCCATGGCGAAGTAGGTCGGCCAGGGCGTGCCGCGACGGAACAAGCTGTCGCGGGAGATGGCAAGCACTGCGTTGAGGGCAAAGGCAGCGATCGCCACGCGGCCAAACACGACCGTGAAGGGGCCTAACTCACTGATGGCTACCTTGGCGAAGAAGAACGAACCGCCCCACAGCACGGAAAGCGAGATCAACCAGAACCAGACGCGCAAGGACATCGGCTGACTGTCCCGAAAGCGCGAACCGGATGCTATCCGCTGGCGGCCTGCAATCTCAGCCGTGTCTCGTCAGGCCCAAGGACAGACAGTACTTCGAAGATGCCAGGTGAGGCGGTGGAGCCGGTGAGAGCCACGCGCAACGGCTGGGCGACCTGACCGAGCTTGACGCCCTGGCTCTCGGCGAAGCGGCGAACGGCCTCCTCCATCTGCTTTTCCCGCCAGTCGTTCTCGTCCGTGAGGGCTGTCGCCAATTTCGAAAGCAACGTCTTGGCGTCGGGCGTGAGGAGCGCACGAGCCTTGTCGTCGGCAATCGCGGGAACGCCGCTGCGGGCATAGAAGACGAGATTGTCGGCAAGCTCCACCAGCGTACGCGACCGCGGCTTCACGCCGTCGAGTCCGCGCTCGATCCGCTGGCGGCCGGAGGCATCGATGGCGCCGGTCTTGGCTTCGACCATGGGCATCACCAGCGGCAGCAGTTCGGCATCGGGCATGGCGCGCAGATAATGCGCGTTGAGATTGGTGAGCTTCACCGTATCGAAGCGCGAGGGTGAGCGGCCGACGCCGGAAAGGTCGAACCACTCGATCGCCTGCTCGGTCGAGATGATCTCGTCGTCATCATGTCCCCAGCCGAGCCGCAGCAGGTAGTTGCGCAACGCGGCTGGCAGGAAACCCATGTCGCGGTAGGCATCGACGCCGAGCGCGCCGTGGCGCTTGCTGAGCTTGGCGCCGTCTGCCCCGTGGATCAGCGGAATGTGCGCGTAAACCGGCTCCGGCCAGTCCATGGCTTTGATGATCTGGAGCTGACGAAACGCATTGTTCAAATGATCGTCGCCGCGGATGACGTGCGTGACGCCCATGTCCTGGTCGTCGACCACGACCGCCAGCATGTATGTTGGCGTTCCGTCGGCGCGCAGCAGGATCATGTCATCGAGCTGCGCATTCTCGACGGTGACCTCGCCTTGAACCGCGTCCTGAATGACGGTCTTGCCGTTCTGTGGTGCTTTCAGGCGGATGACCGGCGCCACGCCAGGGGGCGCGTCCTTCGGGTCGCGATCGCGCCAGCGTCCGTCGTAACGCATGGGCACGCCCGCTTTGCGCTGCGCCGCGCGCATTTCCTCGAGCTCCTGCGGCGAGGCATAGCAATAATAGGCCTTGCCCTCTGCCAGCATCTGGCGCGCCACCTCGGCGTGACGGGCCGCACGCTCGAACTGGTAGGTGACCTCGCCATCCCAGTCGAGGCCCAGCCAGGAAAGACCGTCGAGAATCGCCTCGATCGCCGGCTGGGTCGAGCGTGCGCGGTCAGTATCCTCAATGCGCAGCAGGTATTTGCCGCCGTGATGTCGGGCGAATAGCCAGTTGAAGAGCGCGGTGCGCGCGCCGCCGATATGCAGATAGCCGGTCGGCGAGGGGGCGAAGCGTGTAACGATAGTCATGGGATGCAGGGAAGGTGCGGGTTTTGCCGCAATTAAGTCGAAAAAGCGCGCCGTAGGTAGGCGAGCCTCTCATGTCTGTCAAACCGTGGCGGGCACTGGAGCACAAGGGGAGAGCGCGTGTCGGGGGCACGCACCTGGTTTTTGCAGCAGCTTGATGCCGAGCGCGGTCGCTGGATGCTTTGGCTGCCAGTGGCGATGGGCCTCGGCATTGCCGTCTATTTCGAGCTGCCGAGCGAACCGTCCCTGTGGCTCGGACCTGCGATCGCTGTCGCGGCCCTGCTCGCAACGTTCCTGGCACCGGCAGGCACGGCGGTTCGAGCGCTTTGCGCCGGCTTCGTTGCGGCCGCGTCGGGATTTGGTCTGGCCGCTTGGCGCACCGCGGATCTTGCCGCTCCCGTGCTCAGCCGGCCGCTCTTCAGCATCAACGTCGAGGGGCGGATCGCGGATGTGCAGCGGTTGCCGGAAGGGGTGCGTGTGGTGCTCGAGGCCGTGCGCCTCAAGGGCCGCGGTGCGCCGACGCCGGATTTGATGCCTGCGCGGGTCCGCGTATCACTGAGCCGGGGCGCACCGCCAATCGGGGTGGGCGACCGGCTATTGGTCCTGGCTAACATCTCGCCGCCGTCCGGCCCGGCCTTGCCGGGCGCCTTCGATTTCCAGCGTGTCGCCTGGTACCAGCAGATCGGTGCGGTCGGCTATGCGCTGGCGCCCGCGGCGGTGATCGAACACGGTCGTCCCAACGGCCTCGTAAGAACCATCGATGGTCTCCGAGCTGATATCACGGCGCGTGTTCTTGCGGCTTTGCCGGGACCGGAAGGGGGAGTGGCAGCGGCGCTGCTCACGGGCGAACAGACCGCCGTCACGCGGGACATCAACCAGTCCATGCGTGACTCAGGCCTGGCCCATATTCTTTCGATCTCGGGACTCCACATCGTCTTCGTCGTCGCGCTGGTGATGGGCATCATGCGCTATGGCATCGCGCTCATTCCGCCGCTGGCACTACGCGTGGATGCGAAGAAGGTTGCGGCCGTCGTGGCGCTCCTGGTCGCACTCTTCTACACGGCACTGGCGGGGGCGCCGGTGCCAGCGCAACGATCCTGCGCCATGGCTGCTTTCGCTTTGCTGGCGATCCTGCTCGACCGTACCGCGCTGTCGCTGCGGTTAGTCGCGTGGTCGGCGATCGTCGTGCTTTTGGCAGCGCCAGAGGCTTTGACCGGTGCCTCGTTTCAGATGTCCTTCGCTGCGGTTGTGGCTCTGATCGCCGGTTGGGAGGCTGCGGGCAGCTGGCGCCGGCGATGGCATGATCGGATCGAGGGCACGAAGCATCGCTGGCGGTGGCGGGTCCTTGCCGGGTTTGGCGCTAGCCTGGCCACAACCTTGATCGCCTCGATCGCGACCGGCGCATTCGCGGCCTATCACTTTAATCGCCTGTCATTTCTGGGCATTGCCGCCAATTTGCTCGGCGTGCCGCTCACCGGCTTCTGGATCATGCCATGGGGATTGCTCGCCATGCTGCTGATGCCGTTTGGCCTGGAAAGATTCGCCCTGATCCCCATGGGCTGGGGGATCGAAGGGCTGGATTCGATCGCGGCCCATGTCGCTGCCTGGCCGCAGGCGGCGATGCTGGTCCCCTCGTTGCCGGGTGCAAGCCTTTGGCTGCTGACGTTGGGCGGTCTCTGGCTCTGTCTGTGGCGCCGCCGGTGGCGGTTGGTCGGGCTGCCTGTGATCGTCACTGCGCTGATGTTGCGTCCGGGGCCCGAACCCGATCTCTTGATGAGCGGAGACGGTCGCGTGCTCGGGTTTCACGACGACCATGGCACGCTTCAAGTCGCCTCCCAGCGCACAGATCGGTTCGTCACCGACACCTGGGCCCGCCGGGGTGGTCAAAATGGCGCGCGCAAGTGGGCGGCAAGTGCGGAACAACAGGCCCTCGGCCTTGGCTGCGCGTCTGGTCTCTGCCGATGGCAAAAAGGCCCCTGGCACGTTGCTCTGGTGAGCGACGAACGCCGCTTGGCCGAGGCTTGTGCAGGCGCCGACATTGTCCTCTCAACCGTAGATGCGCTTGGCCATTGCCGTGGCCCGCGCCTGGTGATCGATCGACGGGACGCCTGGCGCGAGGGCGCACAAGCACTGTGGCTCGATGACAGCGGGATCCGCCGCCTGACCGCCAACGCCGCACGGGGTGATCGCCCCTGGGTGCCCAACAGTTCTGGCCGCCGGGCCGCGATCAAGGCGCCGGGAGCTTGAGCGTCGTTCGGTCGATTTTTACCCTTTGCCTTTGATCAGGGTGGGATACATGACGGCGTCACCGTGCTTTGCCATGTAGGCGAGCTCCTCGTTGGAGATGTATTCCGGCTTCTTGCCGGTGATGCCACAGAGCGTCTCGACGATGATGTTGCGCTTCACCTCGCTCACCAGCACGCAGGTCCGATGGTAGGCCTCCGATACCGTGCGGCCGAGCACGGTGAAGCCATGTCGACGCATGATGATGCAGTTGGTGTCGGCGATGAACGTCTTGATCGGCTCCACATCCTCTTCGACATTGACGCTGGCCGGCAGGTAGTGCGCCGGCTTCTGCATGAGATAGCCATAAGTAAGGCTGAACGAGCGGATCTCCTCGAAACCCGCGGCCAGAAAAGCGATCATTTCGTCATGGTGCAGGTGGATGACGCAGTTCACATCGGGGCGAAGACGCAGGATCTCGCGGTTCATCTGATGGCCAACGGTCGTCGCCCGCTCGCCACACAGGATGCGACCATAGGGAATGTCGGTGATCACCAGGTCCTCGGCCTCGACTTCCTCCAGGCTGACACCCTGTGGTTTGGCGTAGCAGACTCCGTCAGCATAGTCGGGGTGCGGCACGCGGATGACCATTCCGCCCACGCTACTGTTCACCAGTCCGCGGGCGGCGATGCGATGGGCATAGGTGACGTAGCTCTTGGTCACCTTGGGATCGAAGACGACCTTGGAGTCGGGGGTGAGCTCGTTTACGCGAAAGGCGGGGGTGACATTGCCGTCCATGACATGCTCCTTGATCCTGATGGTCACTCCGGCTTGATGCCGAGCCGGTCGGCCAGGTCGCGCCACTTGCGCGTGTCGCGTGCCATTGTCGCGGTAAATGCTTCGGGCGCCGAGAAGACAGGGGTTACATCAAGGGCGCGCATCTTCGCGCGGCCAGGGTCGGTGAGGAAGCCCTGCGCGAGCGCTTGCTGGACGCGTTGGGCGATCTCGGTAGGCAGGCCCGCCGGCGCCACGAGCCCATACCAAAAGACGTCGTCGAACGGCTTGACGCCGAGACTGTCGAACGTCGGTACATCGGGCAGCGCCGCAGAAGGTTGCGTGACAGCCAGGGCTGTAAGGCGATTCTCGCGCACGAGGCCGGCAGAACCGGTGGGGTTATCGAGCATCACTGCAACGGTGCCATTCATGAGGTCGGGATAGACCTGACCAGATCCTTTATAAGGTGCGTCGACCAATTCGATGCCCGCGATCAGCTCGAATTGGCGTGTGAGCAGATAGCCAAGGGTCGAGATGCCCAGGGAGGCGCAAACCAGCTTGCCAGGCTGCGCCTTCGCTGCCGCGATGAAGCTGGCCAAGTCCTTCGCGCCGGCGTCAGGACCAGCGATAAGGACGTAGGGAGTCGTTCCCATCAGGGTGACGGCGGTGAACGACGTGACTGGATCGTACGGCAGGTCCTTGCGGAACACCGGCGCTGCCGCGTGGCTGCTCGATGTGGCAATGCCAAAGGTATAGCCGTCAGGTGCCGAGTGAGCGACGACGTCGCTCCCGATCGTCCCGCCCGCACCAGGTTTGTTGTCGACCACCACTGCGACGCCGAGCGCCTCGGAGAGATGCTGCATGGCAAGCCGGGCGACTGCGTCCGTTCCGCCGCCGGGCGGCAAGGGCACGATGCAACGGATGGGGCGGGTCGGCCATGTTTCCTTGGCGCGGGCGATGGCCGGGAAGAGGGCGGCGGCTGGCGCGGCCTTGAGGAAGGCCCGCCGCGATCTTTGTTCCATACTCGACTCCGCCTGATCAATTCATCATCTTGTCCGATCAACCAGACAAATCTACGGAAACGTCGATGCGCTCACAAGTTCCAAAGTACGTGACCGTCAAGATCCTGCTCGAAGCGCGGTTCGAGCGGGATATGCGTCCAGGAGACCGGCTGCCGCCCGAGATCGAACTCTGCTCGGATTTCGCGGTAAGCCGCTCGACGATTCAGCAGGCGCTGCAACTCTTCGAGCTGGAGGGCGTGATCCGTCGTGAGCAGGGTCGTGGCACGTTCTATCTGGGCCCACCCCAGCGCCGGACCGAACAGGAGCCCAGCCGGCTTCTCGAGGCCACGATCCGAGGCCGCGAAGGCAACAAGATCCGGGTCCTGCGTACGCACGTCCAGCGTCCCCCGGCGCGGATCGCCACGCGACTTGGGTTGGCGCCCGATGATCGTGTCGTCGCCCTGGAGCGGCTCGGCCTCGTCGAAGGCGCCCCCATCGTGTTCATCTATAGTTTTCTGCCCCTCGAAATTGGAGCGCGACTTCTCAAGGCGAAAAAGCAGCTACGCCAGATGAGCCTGGCGTCGGTGCTCAACGATTCCTACGGCTGCAAGATCGACCAGGTCCGGCAGGTCATCGCTGCGCGGCTCGCCGATCCCCGTTTCGCAAAGGATCTTGGTGTCGAGGTTGGCGTGCCGGTACTGGAGGGCGAACGGACCTACTATGCGGGCGAGAACAAACCTGTGTTTTGTACCGTGTCCTACTACCGCGGCGACCGACACAATTTCACCATGCTGATCAAGGATTGGCGGTAGACGGCAATTAATCCAAAAGACAGATCGATATGAACGTGCGATTGAATTGGAAGAATTTGATCGCAGCAGCGATCTTCGGCAGCAGATTTTGCTCGAGAGTGTGATGGCAACGCGCGTCGCTTCCTCCAACGGCTCCGCCGTTCCGCAGCAGCGTCCGGTCGGGATGGCCGCACGGCTGGTTCCTGGCATCGTGCTGTGCATTGCCGTAACGGCCGCAGCCATGGTGCTTGAAGAAGCAGAGGCACACCTGTTTGGCCGCGCCTGGCTAGAGGCGCTTGTATTGGCGATTATCGTCGGCACGTTGGTCCGGACGGTGTGGACGCCCAGCCAGCGGGCATTTGCCGGCATTTCCTTCTGCGCCAAGACACTCCTTGAAGTGGCGGTGGTGCTGCTCGGCGCGTCGCTTAGCGCTGCCACCATTCTCGCGACAGGCCCGGCGCTGCTGGCCGGCATCGCGGCGATTGTCATGGTGACGATCATGGCGAGCTACGGCATCGGTCGATTGCTCGGCCTGCGCCATCGTCTGGCGGTGCTGGTTGCCTGTGGCAATTCCATCTGCGGAAACTCTGCGATCGCTGCGGTGGCGCCGGTGATCGGCGCGACAGGTGAGGAGGTCGCAGCCTCTATTGCCTTCACGGCTGTCTTCGGTGTGGCAGTTGTCCTGGGTTTGCCCTTCCTGCAGCCGGCCATCGATATGACCCATCTGCAGTATGGCGTGCTCGCGGGTTTGACCGTCTATGCCGTGCCGCAGGTTCTGGCGGCCACCGCGCCGGTCGGGGCCGTTGCTGTCCAGATCGGTACCTTGGTCAAGCTGGTCCGGGTGCTGATGTTGGGACCTGTTGTTCTGCTGCTGACGCTGCTGACGCGTCGTCTGCGGGATCGGGCCGACGGACCGTCCTCGCAGGTCGCTGCGGGAGATCGCCCGAAGAAAGGCCCCGGCCTGCACAAGCTCGTGCCTTGGTTCATTGTCGGCTTCTTGCTGTTAGCCTTTCTGCGCTCGCTGGGTTTGCTTCCTCAAGCCGTGCTGGGGCCGACGGCCGCCATGGCGAACTGGCTGACCATCATTGCGATGGCGGCTCTTGGCCTTTCGACCGATCTGCGCAGTGTTGCGCAGGCTGGCGGCAAGGTGACGGCTGCCGTCATCCTGTCACTGATCGTGCTCGGCGTACTGAGCTTCGGCTTGATCCGCCTGATCGGAGTTGCTTGAGCTTCGCTTGAGAACGATCGCCGTCAGGCAGCACGCCCATCACTGCCAACAGCCGCTCCGCGGCGACGCTTCCGTGACGCTCGGCATGCTGGATGGCATTGTATGCGCGTTCGGGCAGCGCGACCTTGACCTGATGGAGAAGGCCGGCCTCCAGGCCGGGGGCGGCGACTGATCCGGAAATTGCTGTCGCACCGAGACCCGCTTCCACCGCGGCACGAATGGCCTCGTTGCTAGGCAATTCGAGCGCGACCTTGAGCTCCTTCAACGAGACGCCCGCCGATTGCAAGGCCGCCTCGAACTCGGAGCGCGTCCCCGAGCCAGGCTCGCGCAGTACCCACTCCGTTTCGACAAGCTGAGCCAGTTCGACGCGATCGGCCCGGGTCCATGGATGGTCTGCGCCGACAACGACGACGAGCTGATCACGAGCGACTTCGGTGGCGATGAGCATCGGGTCGTCGATCGCGCCCTCGATGAAGCCGAGTTCGGCAAGTCCCTCGTGGACGGCAGCCGCGACCTGCGCGGTGTTGCCGACATTCAGTCGGATATCGATCGCGGGATAGGCGCGCCGGAAGGCGACGAGGTGTCGGGGCAGCCAGTAGCTGGCGATGGTCTTGCTGGCATGGATGGCGAGCGTGCCGCGCTGCAGACCACCCAATTCGGAAAGTACCAGCTCGGCTGCTTCGGCACGGGCGAGCACGGCGCGCGCCTCATTCAGGAAGAGCGCGCCCGCTTCGGTGAGCTCGATGCCGCGTCCGACGCGGTGGAACAGCTTGGCGCCGTGTCGTGCTTCCAGGGCAGCGATCGCGGCACTGACCGCCGACTGTGCGAGATGCAGCGACTCGGCGGCACGCGTCATGTGCTGGCGTTCGGCGACTGCCACGAAAACGCGAAGCTGCTCCAGCGTCATGCTCATCACGATATCATTCGCCCAGCATGACGGCCATGCAGCGGGAGGATTTGCAAACCATCGGCTGTTGGAGAAAGCTGCCGGTGTTCCGGGATGTCCCGGGACAGGCGTTCTCAGGGCGGGGTGAAAGTCCCCACCGGCGGTGATTGCGAGCAATCGCATCAGCCCGCGAGCGCCCGTTTCTCTTCCGAGAGAGGCGGGGTCAGCAGATTCGGTGCAATTCCGAAGCCGACGGTGACAGTCCGGATGGAAGAGAGCGCGATGTCTGCGTCTCGATCGTAGTCCCATGACACGTGGGCTGCGGGCGAGGCGTTAGCTCGTGCACCCTGATTCTGGCCTCAACCGTCACGTGAGGAAGCTATGAATCAGTCAGACAAGCCTTCGGCAATTGAAAATGTAAACGTCGGATCCAAGAGGGGGACGCGGTTCGCCTTCGTCCAATCCTGTTGGCATCGCGAGATCGTCGATCAAGGAAGGGATGCCTTCCTGGCGGAAATGGCCCGTTGGGGAATCCCACGGGAACAGATCGACCTTTACGAAGTCCCGGGTGCGTTCGAGATTCCGCTCCATGCCAAGCTGTTGGCCCAGACGGGCCGCTATGGCGCCGTGGTCGCCTGCGGTTTCGTCGTGGATGGCGGCATCTATCGGCATGAATTCGTGGCGACGGCCGTCATCAACGCATTGATGACCGTACAGCTTGAAATCGGTGTGCCGGTAATCTCCGCCGTGCTTACGCCCCAACACTTCCATGAGCATGCCGAGCATCAGACGTTCTTCCGGGAGCATTTCGTCGTCAAAGGCCGGGAAGCAGCTTCAGCGTGCCTCAACACAGTCGAGAAGCTGGAGCCGATCCACGCACTTATGAAAGCAGCCTGAACAACGAACAGGCGCGCGGTATCGAGCCGCCCGCCTTCTTCGTTGCCGCCATCAGTTGGCGTTTAGCTGTAGCGGCGATAAAGCCCAGCCAACCGGCCCTGAATCTTTACGCGGTCCGGTCCAAAGATTCGCGTCTCGTAGGCTGCATTGGCCGGCTCGAGTGCGATCGAGGCGCCCTTCTTTCGCAGGCGCTTCAATGTCGCCTCGGCGTCATCGATCAGCGCCACGACGACCTCTCCCGTCTCTGCGGTATCGGCACTCTTGATAATGACGATATCGCCGTCCTGGATGCCGGCTTCGATCATCGAATCGCCCTGCACCTCGAGGCAGTAGTGCGCGCCGGAGCCGAGCAACGAAACCGGCACATCGACGGTGGTGGAGTTGTCACGTAGCGCCTCGATGGGCGTGCCGGCGGCGATACGGCCGTATAACGGCAGGCTGAGCGCCTGTGCCTCGTTCGCCGCCTGGAGGGCACCGCTGAGCGGCAGGCGTTCGCCACGCACCACCTGGGGCACGAAGCCCTCGCGCGCCTCGGCCATACCCGAGCGACGCGAGTCGGCCAGGAATGGTGTGACGTTGGCGGCGGGCAGGGCGGCCGCCTCGGGCAACTTCAGAACCTGCAGTGCCCGGGCGCGATGTGGCAGACGCCGCAGGAAGCCACGCTCCTCCAGCCCGGTGATCAGCCGATGGATGCCGGACTTGGATTTTAGCCGCAGGGCCTCCTTCATCTCGTCGAAGGAAGGCGATACGCCGGCGTCGTTCAGACGCTTGTTGATGAATAGCAGCAGTTCATTTTGCTTGCGGGTCAGCAACCGACTTCTCCCCAAATCAACTACCAGATTTCGGAACAAATCCTGAAACCCACTACATGTTCTAGTTTAGTTCTGGATTCGGGTCAAGTTTTCCAGTGAAAGCTGGGGATCAATAGCCGCCGGGAACACCTACAAGATCAATGATCTGGACCGTTTCACCGGCCTTACGTGCCGGATCATGCGCCGGCCGGACGAGCAGGGCGTCCGACCCGGCCAGCACCGACAGCATGGAGCTGTCCTGCACTTTGTGCGGCTCGACGATTGTCGTGCCGTCGGCACCGCGGCTCAGGCGGCTGCGGACATAATCCTCCCGGGTGTCGTTTGCCCTCACGTCGATTGCAAGTTGTGCGGGCTGGGTTGCGATCAGGTCGCCAGGCTGGCCCAGGAGGCGCTCGAGGGCTGGCCTGAGGAACAAAAGTGCACAGACCATGGTTGAAACAGGGTTACCGGGCAGGCCCAGCACCCGGGCGCGATCCCGGGCGGCGAACATCAACGGTTTGCCTGGGCGCATGGCGATGCGCCAGAAGTCCATCGCGAAGCCCTGCGCCTTTAAAGCATCCTGAACGAGATCGTGGTCGCCCACCGACGCGCCGCCCAGCGTGATCAGGAGGTCGTGCTGAGCGCCGGCAGCGATGCGACCCTGGATCAACGCTGCATCGTCGCGCGCAATATCGAACAAGGTCGGTTCGCCGCCCCAACCGCGCACCAGAGCGGCAACGGCGATGCCGGACGATGAGACGATCTGATTGCGGCCCACCGGCTCGCCTGGCATCACGAGCTCGTCGCCGGTCGACAGGATCGCCACGCGCGGTTTCCGATAGACGCTCACCCATGGCAGGTTCATCGCCGCAAGGAGGGCGACATCACGGGCTGTCAGCGTGCGTCCCGTTGCGAAAGGCGCATCGCCGGCACTGAAATCTAGGCCGGCCTTGCGAACGTGCCGGCCCGGCGTCGGTGCTTCGAGGATAGTGATCTTCGTGCCGTCAGTCTTGGTGTCTTCCTGGATGACGACGGAATCGGCGCCCATCGGCAGCGGGGCGCCGGTGAAGATGCGTACAGCCTCGCCTGGCTTCAGCGCATGGTCGTAGGAGCCGCCGGCGGGCGCCTGGCCAACCAGCGTCAAAGTCGTGGGGGCAGCAGCGATATCCGCAGCGCGAACGGCGTAGCCATCCATGGCGGACAAATCCGCTGGCGGCTGGGTCAGGCGGGCGGCCGGCGGCTTGGCCAGCACGCGGCCCACGGCATTGGCGATCGACACGATCTCGGCCGGCAGCGGCGCAAAAGCCGCAATCACGCGGGCATGGGCCTCTCGAACGGTCAGCATGTCATGGATCTCTTTTGAACGTTCCCGACTTGCCGCCGGACTTGTGCAAAAGCTTCACCTCGGAAATCACCATGGCGCGGTCGACGGCTTTGCACATGTCGTAGACGGTCAACGCAGCGACCGAGGCAGCGGTCAGGGCCTCCATCTCGACGCCGGTGCGGCCCTTGAGCTTGCAGGTCGCCTCGATGTCGACGGCATGGCGCGTGGCATCGAGCGACAATGTCACCTCGACCGCCGAAAGCGACAGCGGATGGCAGAGCGGGATCAGGTCCGCCGTGCGCTTGGCGGCCATGATGCCGGCAAGCTGCGCCACGGCGAGTACATCACCCTTTGCCGCCTTCTTGTCCTTGATCAGGGCGAGCGTCGCGGGCTGCATGATCACGCTTGCGCCGGCGACCGCCACGCGCTCGGTCACGTCCTTGGCCCCGACATCGACCATGTGGGCATTGCCGCGCGCGTCGAAGTGGCTGAGCGTCTTGCTCATGCGGCCTTCGCCAGGATCTCGCGCACGGCGCCCTCGACGTCGGGCTTGCGCATGAAACTTTCGCCGATCAGGAAGGCCGAAGCGCCGACCTTGGCCATGCGCGCCAGATCCGTCGGCGTGCCGAGGCCGCTTTCAGCGACCAGCACGCGGTCCTTGGGCACCTTGGGGGCGAGCTGCTCGGTGACCGCCAGATCGACAGCCAAGGTCTTGAGATTGCGGTTGTTGACGCCGACAAGATCGCTGTCGATGCCGAGCGCACGATCGAGCTCGTCGCCATCATGGACCTCGACCAGGACGTCCATGCCGTAGAGATGGGCGAGCCGAGCGAGCTCGGCGGCAAGCTGATCGTCAAGGCAGGCCATGATCAGCAGGATGCAGTCGGCACCGAGCGCGCGCGCCTCGAACACCTGGTAGGGATCGATCATGAAGTCCTTGCGCAGGGCCGGAAGCCTGGTCGCGCTGCGTGCCTGAGTCAGGAACTCATCCTTACCCTGGAAGTAGGGCTCGTCCGTCAGCACCGAAAGGCATGCCGCACCGCCGCGCTCATAGGCGCGGGCCAGCGACGGCGGGTCAAAGTCCGGCCGGATCAGCCCCTTGCTGGGAGAGGCCTTCTTGATCTCGGCGATCAGACCATAGCGGCCTGCGGCAATGGCGACCTTCAGTGCCTTCGCAAAGCCGCGCGGCGGATCCATCGCCCGGGCGGCCCGTTCGACGTCGCCCTGCGGTCGACGTTCGCGGGTGGCGGCCACGTGGCGGCGCTTGTCGTCGACGATCCGGGCGAGGGTGTCGCTCATGCACAGATCCTTTGCAGTGTCGCGAGGGCATGCGCTGCCTTGCCGTTGTCGATCGACTGGGCGGCAAGCGCGGCGCCTTCCTTCAGGTCCTTGGCCTTGCCTGCCACCACGATGGCCGCGGCGCTGTTCAGGAGCACGATGTCACGGAAGGCATTGCGTTCGCCGGCCAGCACTTTCTTGATCTCCTCGGCATTGTGAACAGCATCACCGCCCTTCAGTTGCTCGATCGACGCGCGTGCTACGCCTATCTCCTCAGGCGCGATCTCGATCTCGCTCACCTTGCCGTTCTCCAGCGACGCGGCCCAGCTCTTGGTGGTGGTCGTGAGCTCATCCATCCCGTCTTGGCCATGCACCACAAGGGCGCGCTCCAGGCCAAGTTGGCCAAGCGCCTCGGCGACGGGTCGCAGCCAGCGCCGATCGAACACGCCCACGAGCTGGCGCTTCACCAATGCGGGGCTCGACATCGGACCCAACAGATTGAAGATGGTTCGCGACGGGGCGAGTTCCACGCGCGGGCCGGCGACGTTGCGCATCGCACTGTGGTGTCGCGGCGCCATGAGGAAGCAGATATTGGCCTCGGCCAGCGCCTTTTCGAGCGTTTCGATGGGCAGATCGAGATTTATCCCGAGGGCGTTCAAGACGTCGGCCGCTCCCGACTTGGAGGTGAAAGCGCGGTTGCCGTGCTTGGCAACGGGGATGCCGGCGCCGGCCACCACCAACGCCGAGCAGGACGAGATATTGTAAGTGCCGTGATGGTCGCCGCCGGTGCCGACGATGTCGATGGCCCCCTCGGGCGCCCGCACGCGTTGGACCTTGGCCCGCAGGACACGGGCGCCACCCGCCAGTTCGTCAGAGGTCTCACCGCGGACCCTCAGCGCCATCAGGAACCCGCCCATCTGCGCCGGCGTGGCGTTGCCGCTGGTCATGATGTCGAAGGCGCGCTCGGCCTCGTCTACGCTCAACGCTCGGCCGCTGCCCACCTTCGCCAAAAGACCGCGAAAATCGTCGATATCGCCGCTCACCGGGACCCCATGTTGTTTTGCCTCTTGCCGGCCAAGCCGGAAGGCGCGTAGCTATATCACATGGCTGAAGAACTGATCCTCAAGGTCACGGGCATGGATTGCGATGGCTGCGTGAAGGCCGTCACCCGGGCCGCGACCGGTGCCGGGACGGCACCTCTTTCCGTTGACCTCCAGAGCGGCGAAATGCGCCTGCCCGAAGGGGCTGATGTGCCCGCCATCACCCGCGCCATCCAGCGCGCCGGCTTTGGCGTTGCGGGGACCTAACTCCCTGATTTCACAACGCTTTGATGTTGAAAGGCGGCTCAGGCCGCCTTTTTCTTTTGCTGCGTCGGATGCTCTCCGGCGATCTTGAGGAAATTCTCCAGGATCTTGTGGCCGTGCTCCGAGGCGATGCTTTCGGGATGGAACTGGACGCCGTGGATGGGCAGGGCCTTGTGCCTGATGCCCATCACGATATCGCCTGTCCGGGCGGTAACCTCGAGATCCTGGGGCAGGCTCGCCCGGTCCACGATCAGAGAATGGTAGCGGGTGGCGGAAAAGGGCGAGGGCACGTCCTCGAACACGCTCTGGCCCTTGTGCTCGATGCCAGACAGCTTGCCGTGCATCGGTGCCGGCGCTCGCACGACCTTGCCGCCGAACACCTGGCCGATCGCCTGATGACCGAGGCACACGCCCAGCAGCGGTACCTGAGCCTGGGCCGCGGCCCTGACCAGATCCATGCAAATGCCGGCCTCGTTGGGGGTGCAGGGGCCCGGGGACAGCACGATTCCATCGGGCTTCAGCGCCATCGCCGCCTCGACCGTGATCTGATCGTTACGATGGACCGCGCATTGCGCCCCAAGATCGCCCAGAAAGTGGACAAGGTTGTAAGTGAAACTGTCGTAGTTATCGATCAAAAGCAGCACGTGGCACCTGTCGCCGTGTTCGGGTTATTTTCCGGGAAACGGCGCCTGAAGGAAAGAAGACTGTGAGCGTTTTGACTTCCGCGCGGGGCGCGGCCGGCACCTTTTCGGACTGGGTCAGCTCCGCCTTCGTGGGGCAGGCGCGCCGGTTCTTTCGCATGCAGAGCCGTCTTCGGTCCAACGAGCCGGTGCAAATCTTCGTATGCGGTTCGGTTGGCGCTGTGATTGGCGCCCTGGTGGCGGGCTTGCGCTGGCTGGTCGACCTGCTGCACCGGCTGGCCTTCAATCTGCCGGAGGACCACACCCTCAGCACGGGCATCGGCGTCGATCCGTTGCGTATCCTGATCGTACCGGTGATCGGTGGCTTGGTGATCGGCCTCGCCGCCATCATCATGCGCCGCATCCGGCCCAAGGAAATCGTTGACCCGATCGAGGCCAACGCACTGCATGGCGGCACCATGTCGTTGCTCGACAGCCTTCGGTTGCTGGTCGCAACGATCACGTCGAATGCCTCGGGGGCATCGCTCGGGATGGAAGCGGGCTACACCCAGATGGGATCCGGCATTCTCGCCAAGGTGGGGCAGTATTTCCGCCTGCGTCGCAACGACCAGCGTATCTTCGTCGGTGCCGGCTCGGCTGCGGCAATCGCGGCTGCCTTCAATGCGCCGTTCGCAGGCGCTTTCTACGGCTTCGAGCTGATTCTCGGCACCTACTCGGTGCGTGCCCTCGCGCCGATCGCGGCAGCAGCACTCGCGGGAACCTTTACGGAACGGGCCCTGATCGACCCCGAACCCATCTTCAGTGTAGAGCAGTTCTTCCACTTTAATCTCAAGGTCTACTTCGTGTTCGCCGCGCTGGGGGTATTCGCGGCGGCTTTCAGCGTGCTGGCCATGCAATCGGTGACATGGGCCGAACGCGCGCTGCGTCGTATGCCTTTGCCGCAATGGCTACGGCCGGCGATCGGCGGATTGCTGCTGTCGGCGATCGCGATCGTCGTGCCGCAGGTACTGGGCAGCGGCCATGGCGCGATCCAGCTAATGTTCGACCACAACGTGACCCTGCGGACATTCCTGATCCTGCTGTTCGCCAAGCTGATCGCATCGGCCTTTTCCCTCGGCTCCGGCTTCCGTGGCGGCATGTTCAGCTCGGCGCTCTTCCTCGGCTGCCTGTTCGGCGGCGCGTTCGCCGGCATCGCAGCGCTTGTCGTGCCGTCGCTGAGCGATATGCAATCGGCGCTGATGATGGTGGGCATGGGCGCGGTGGCGGCGGCAGTCATTGGCGCGCCGCTCACCATGGTCTTCCTGGTATTGGAGGGGACCGGCAGCTTCGCGATGATGGTCGCGGTGATGGTGGGCGTGGTGATCTCCTCGACCATCGTTCGCCTCACCTTCGGCTACTCGTTCTCGACCTGGCGCTTCCATCAACGTGGCATCGGCGTTCGCAGCCCGCACGACATCGGCTGGCTGGCCGATCTGTCGGTCGGTCGCCTGATGCGCACCGATGCCCAGGTCGTCCCCGAAAACACGCCGCTCAAGGATCTGCGCGAGAAGTTCCCGCCCGGCACCGCCTGGCATGTGTTCGTGGTATCGGACAAGGGGGTCTACACCGGCGCACTCGACAGTGCCGATGTCCACGACGCCCAGCAGAACGACAAGCTCGATATCCGCTTCGCTCGCGATCTGGCGGCCGATCCCGACGTGTTCCTGTTGCCTTATGAAAACGTCCGTACGGCGCTCGCGCGTTTCGAGGACAAGGAAGTCGAGACACTGCCGGTGGTCGCCTCGTCGACCGACCGCTCGATCGTCGGTTACCTCACCGAGCACTATGCGCTGCGCCGCTACAATCAGGAGCTCGAACGCCGCCGTAGCGCCGAGCTTGGTGAGCGCGACATGTTCTCGGTGGCGGACAAGCAGGTCTAGCCGGACAAATTCGCTTCGGTGCGATGACTTAACTGCCGATGTGGAGTTAATGTGGCGTCATGATCCACATCGCCGTGCTCGTCTCCTTGCTGCTGTTGGCGTTGCCGGCTTTCGCCCAGGTCGACTGCAATGAAGGCTTGGAACCGATCGACAGGGACGCTTCATCGCAGATGAGCGCGCTCGAGTTCACGCATGCGATCGCGACCAAGGAGGCGACACTCGCCAAGGCTTTCACGACATTCGGCTATCGGGTCGAAGTAAGCGTCCAGACGTTGCAGGGCGATGCGGTGGATGGCGATTTCCACCAGACCTCGGATGTTGGTTTCGACAATATCGGCACGCGCGGCTCAAAGCCCGTCGAGCCGCCTGTCAATACGCTGAGCCGCCTCCAGTTGTCGGCCAAGGACATCGATGCATTCGTCATGGCGCCTCCTTTCGCCCTTACCTCGGACGTGATGGCCGAGAAGGACGTGGTTTATTCGGGTCGTCAACGCATGGCCGACCGCAATCCGGCCGTCTTCGATCTCCTGCCGCGAAACGATCAGGCACCACTTCGCGGCTTCATTGGACGCGTCTGGGTGCGCTCCGGTGTGGGCGGCGTTCTCAGGACCTGCGGCCGGGCCGCCGCCTATCCAATCGGACCGATGCGGTACGAGATTCGTCGCGAGCAGGTCGGAGAAGACAACTGGTTCCCTGTCCTGATGCGCGCCGACGAGAATGTGCGACCGGACGACAATCCCGTGCACGTTCGGGTGACGGTCAAGTATTCCAACTACAAGGCGCGGTGACCGCGCGCCGATGGTTGTCTCTCCGCTGATCGTCGGGCTGCTGCTGTTGGCAGCGCTCATGCATGCGAGCTGGAATGCGCTCCTGAAGTCGGACCGTGCCGATCGGCTCACGACCTTCGGCGTGATCATGACCACTGGCACGGTGATGGGCCTCGTCATGGTGCCGTTCCTGCCCATGATCGAGCCTGCGGCATGGAAGTTCATCGCCCTCTCGGTGGTGGTTCACCTTGCGTATTACACTTTCCTGCTCAAGGCCTATTCCTACGGGGATCTCAGCCATACCTATCCGATCGCGCGCGGGCTGGGGCCATTGCTGGTCGCACTGCTCTCCGGCCAGCTCGTCGGTGAACATTTGCGCTCCCAGGACGTGCTGGGCGTCCTGTTTTTGAGCTGCGGGTTGGTGGCACTCGCATTCCCGTCACGCCGTGCCGTGTCGAGCCCAGGGGGGCGACATGGACTTGCAACGATCTTTGCCGTCCTGACGGGTATTTCCATTGCGGGCTACATCATCGCGGACGGCCTCGGCGTGCGCGCCGCAGGTCCCACGCTGGAACACAAGATCAGCTATATCGCTTGGCTCTGCGTGGTCGAAGGGCCGTGGCTGCTCGTCCTAGTCTTCGCGCGGCGGCCGGCAGCGGCATGGGCGCATCTGCGCGGCAACTGGTGGCGTGGCGTCGTGGGCGGCGCGATCGCCAGTATCGGCTACGGCATTGCGATCTACGGCCTGGCGGCAGGGCCGATGGCGCATGTGGCGGCGCTGCGCGAGACCTCGGTCCTGTTCGGCACGCTGATCGGCACATTGCTGCTGGGCGAGCCATTCGGCGGGCGGCGCGTCGCCGCAGCCATTGTCATCGTTTCGGGCCTTGTATTGATGAACGGTCCGGCGTTCCTTTGACGCCGTGTCGACACGCAATCTCGAGCACCTCATCGCCCCGCGTTCTGTCGTCGCCATCGGCGCGAGCACGCGTGCTGGCAGCGTGGGAGCTGCGGTAACGCGCAATCTGTTGGCCGGCGGTTTCAAGGGCAGCTTGCACTTCGTGAATGCCAAGGGCGGCGAGATCGAAGGGCGTCCGCTGTTGCGCAGCCTGTCGGACCTCGCCGAGCCGGCCGATCTTGCCGTCATCATGACGCCGGCGGCCACAGCGCCGGGCTTGATCCAGGAACTTGGCCAACGCGGTACCCGGGTTGCCGTCGTCATCAGTGCTGGCCCGGGAGAGGGCATCCACGCCGCCGACACGAACGCGCGCTGGCGGCGGCATCTTCTTGAGACAGCAAAACCCTTTTTGTTGCGGATCGTCGGGCCCAACTGCATCGGCTACGCCGCGCCCAAGATCGGTCTCAATGCCAGCTTCGGTCCCAGCAAATTGAGAAGCGGGCGCCTGGCGGCGATTGCTCAGTCGGGTGCCGTGCTGGCGGGGCTGGTCGATTGGGGCATCGCGCAGGGGATCGGCTTCTCGCATCTCTTCTCGATGGGCGACATGGCGGACGTCGATTTCGGCGACGTGCTCGATATGCTGGCGCGCGACTACGAGACACGCGCTGTGCTGATGTATGTCGAAGGTATCACGCAGGCCCGCAAATTCATGTCGGCGGCGCGCGGCGTGGCGCGTCTCAAACCCGTGATTGTGCTCAAGGCCGGCCGGCATGCCGCGGCCGCGCAGGCAGCGGCCTCGCATACGGGCTCGATGGCGGGTTCGGCGGCGGTCTATGAGGCGGCCTTCGCGCGGGCAGGTCTGGTCAGTGTGACGGGCCTGGGCGAACTCTTCGATGCCGCCGAGACGCTGGGGCACGGGCTGGTGCCGCGCACGGAGCGGCTGGCGATCCTGACCAACGGGGGCGGTGCGGGGATCATCGCCACCGACCTTCTGATAGACGAAGGCGGCGAGCTTGCGCCGTTGCAGCCCGGCACGCTCGACGAACTCGACAAACGCCTGCCTCGCATCTGGTCGCACGGCAATCCTGTCGACATCGTGGGCGATGCCGACGGCGCCCGATACGCCACGGCGCTCGACATCCTGGCGGCCGACCGCGGCGTGGGGGCCGTACTCGCCATGAACGTGCCGACGGCGTTGGCGTCGTCTGAGGAGGTGGCCCGTGCCGTTGCGGGTTCGGCAGGTCGGCGCATGCTGCCGGTGATCGGCTGCTGGGTCGGCGGGCCGGACGCCGAGGCAGGCCGTCGCGCCTTGCATGAGTCGCGCATCCCGGCGTTCGACACGCCGCTGCGCGCCGTGCGCGGCTTCATGCATATCATTGACTATCGTCGCGGCCAGCGCGCCCTGCAGCGCACGCCGCCATCAGTTCCCGAGGCCCGCTCGGACACGGCGCTGGTTCATTCGATCGTCAAAGGTGCCCTGGCCGACAATCGGCATCTTTTGACCGAACCCGAGTCAAAGCGCGTGCTGGCCGCCTACGGAATTCCCGTCGTACCGACCGAGACCGTGCGCGACGCGGCGGGAGCGGTGGCTGCGGCGGCACTGATCGGCTTGCCGGTCGCGGTAAAAATCCTGTCGCGCGACATCACCCACAAATCCGATGTCGGCGGTGTGGCACTCGACCTCGCGTCGGAGCAGGCAGTTCTCGACGCTGTGCGCGAGATGACGGCGAAGACACGGGCGAAAGCGCCTCATGCGCGGATCGACGGGTTCGTGGTGCAGCCGATGATCAAGCGGCCGGATGCCGTCGAATTGATCCTCGGCGCTGCCGAGGACCCGGTGTTCGGTCCGATCCTGATGGTGGGACACGGCGGCGTGGCGGCCGAAGTGATCGACGACAAGGCGCTCGCGTTGCCGCCACTCGACCTGGTCCTGGCCGAAGGCGCTCTCTCGCGTACACGCGTGGACCGGCTGTTGCGCGGCTATCGCGACCGACCGCCCGCAGCGAGGAACGCCGTGTGCGAAGCGATGATACGGCTGTCGCAGCTCATTGCCGATGTCGACGAGATCGCCGAACTCGACATCAACCCGTTGCTGGTGGATGCCGTTGGCGTCATTGCCCTCGATGCACGCATCGTCGTGCGCCGGCCGGTGGGGCAGGAACGTGCAGCTCGCTTCGCCATCCGGCCTTACCCGGTCGAGCTCGAGACCGATATCGAGCATCGCGGCGAACGCTTGCATATCCGACCGATCCGGCCGGAGGACGAAGTGCTGATCAATGCTTTTACCAAGCGGCTCACGGCGGAAGACATTCGGCTACGGTTCTTCGGTCCGCTGCGTGAGCTCAGCCACGAGATGGCCGCCCGCCTGAGCCAGATCGACTATGACCGGGAGATGGCTTTCCTGCTGCTTGATGGGAGCGACCTGCTGGGCGTTGGACGGCTGGCAGCAGATCCCGACTTCGAGCAGGCCGAGTTTGCGTTGATCGTCGCTTCGGATCGGCAGCGTCGCGGGTACGGCGCACTGCTGTTGCGTCATGTGCTTGACTATGCGCGCAGTCGCGGCATCAAACGCGTGGTCGGCTACGTCCTGCGCGAAAATCATCGCATGCTAGAACTCACCGAACGTCTCGGCTTCAAGCGTCAAAGCGGTCGCGCAGGCAACTCCGATATCTGCGTGGTGAAGACGTTGGATGAAATGTAACCTTTGTTTTGTCTGTTGCTCTGAACTAAGGCAAAATAGTGGCGACAGACCAACGGCTTAACGCGAAAAATTCAGATGGCATCTAGGAAGAACAGAAGCAGGAAGTCGAACAGAAAGAGTCCGAAGTCTGCGGCGACGTGGCGGGATAGGCTGATTGGACGATATCGCGGCTTTGTTGATTGGATCGAAGCCCATCGTTGGCATTCGATTGCAGCCGGCGCCGTGTTGCTGCTCGTGGGCAGTTTCGTGAGCGTCACCTGGCTCGCGAGCAAGCTCGACTCAGTCGATCGCGACCGGGTGGTCAAGGATATGCTGAACGACATGAAGCGCGAGAGCGCACCACATCAGCCGGCTGGCAAATATGCGCGCATCGACGATATCCCGGGCCTTCCGAAATACGCCGAGGCCGAGCCCGGCGAGGCACGTCCCATCGTCGAGGAGCCGGCTCGCAAGGCACCGCGGCCCACGCAGGTCGCTGCTGTTGCGCCAGGCGCGACCAGCGAGCGGCCGGCCTGGCGTCGCTACGCGCTGCCGTTCGCAGATCTCTACGGCAAACCCTTGATTGCCATCGTGATCGACGACGTTGGCCTCGATCGGCCCCGCTCCAGACGCGCCTGGGAATTACCTGGGCCTGTCACACTGTCGTTCCTGCCCTATGCCAAGGACCTGCATGAGCAGGCAAAGGTGGCCCGGTCGCACGGCAACGAGTTGATGTTGCACATGCCGATGGAGCCTATGGGCCACGCCGATCCCGGTCCCAATGCTCTGCTGACATCGCTCAGCGAGAACGAGCTCCGCCAGCGCGTCACGACCGATCTCGATAGCTTCGATGGCTATGTCGGCGTGAACAACCACATGGGCAGCCGTTTCACCGCGTCGCGGCCCGGCATGGACGTCGTGCTCCGTCTCCTGAGGGCACGCGGATTGCTGTTCCTCGATTCGCGCACGACAGCCCAATCGGTCGGCGAAAGCATGGCGCAGGAGCTCGGCGTGGCGACCATTTCGCGCAACGTCTTTCTAGACGACGATGAGTCGCTGAGCGCCGTGAAGCGCCAGCTTGCGACCACAGAGGAGGTGGCGCGCCGCCAGGGATTCGTCGTGGCAATCGGCCACCCCCACGAGAACACCTTGCAGGCGCTGTCGGAATGGCTGCCGGCGCTCGCGGCCAAGGGCTTCGCGCTCGCGCCGCTTACAGCCGCATTGCGCAAACGAAACGGTTGGGATTGAGTCCTGCCAACGAGAGTTGGAGGACAGACAGTGCGCTATCACAAGCAGGCGATGATTGTAGCTCCGCAGCCCGAAGCGGTGGAGGCGGGGGCGGATGCGTTGCGCGAGGGCGGCAATGCCGTCGATGCCGGCATCGCCTGTGCCTTGGTGCAGGGGGTGGTCGATCCGCTGATGTGCGGCATCGCGGGCTTTGGCAGCTGCGGCATCTATATGCCGGGCAAGAAGTTCCACGGCTACATCGATGCCCACGCACCGGCGCCGCTGGCCGCACGGCCCGACATGTGGGCCAACCTGATCGAGAGCGAAGCACGCGACGGCTATGGCTTCATCCTGGAAGGCCGGGTGAACGACATTGGCTACAAGTCGATCTGCGCGCCGGCCAATCTCAGGATGTACTACGAAGCGCACCAGGAGCATGGCCACCTCCCGTGGGAGCGCATCGTCGAGCCCGCGATCCATTGGGCCGAGAACGGTTGGACGGTGCGCCCGCACGTCCATTTCTGGTGGTCCAGCGAAGGCTCCTTTGGCCGTGCTCCCAACCATGAGCGTGTTACCGCCTTTCCGGCCGCCCGTGCGCTTTATTGCCGGCCAGACGGCACGCCCAAGCAGGTCGGCGACGGGGTCACAAACCGCGACTACGGGCAGACCTTGCGCGCCATCGCCAAAGGCGGGGCCGATGTCTTCTACTCGGGCGAACTTGCGCATGCGATCGACGAGGACATGAAGAAGAACGGCGCGCTTCTGTCGCTCGCCGACCTCGAGGCCTGGAAGACCGTACGCAATGCTCCGCTTTGGGGGCAGTATCGCGGCTACAAGGTCTCGACGAACCAGCCGCCCGGCGGCGGCGTGATGCTGATCGAGATGCTGAACATTCTCGAAAACTTCGTGCTGGGCGAGCTCGAGCACAATTCGGCGGAGTATGTCCGCATTGTCTCCGAGGCGATGAAGCGGGCCACGATCGACAAGGATGCGCATGTAGGCGACCCGAAGTTCGTGAAGGTGCCGGTCGAGCGCCTTACCTCGAAGGAGTACGCCATGCAAATGGCCGACGAAATTCGACGCGGGGTGAAGGCCCACGTGCCGCGCTTCAATTCGGGAGCTGTCAGCAAGGACACCAC
The DNA here is from genome assembly GCA_017308235.1 of Alphaproteobacteria bacterium. Classification (GTDB taxonomy): domain Bacteria; phylum Pseudomonadota; class Alphaproteobacteria; order Reyranellales; family Reyranellaceae; genus Reyranella. Next base: position 93,340 of record JAFKFL010000017.1, read on the forward strand.
GCACATCTCCGTCATAGACAAGGATGGGAATTGCTTCTCCATGACCCATTCGCTCGGTATGCCATCGGGTGTGGTCACGCCAGGGCTGGGTTTCATGTACAACGGCTGCATGGGCGTGTTCGATCCACGTCCCGGCCATGCAGGCTCGATCGCGCCAGGCAAGGCGCGCTTTAGCTCGGTCGTGCCGTCCATCCTCTTCAAGGAGGAAAAACCGCGCCTGATCATCGGCGCTCCAGGCGCAACCCAGATCGCCATGGGCGTCCTGCATGCGATCCTGAATGCGCTCGATTTCAACATGACCATGGTGGAGGCGGTGAGTGCCGCACGCTTCTCGGCCACCTCGGATACGATCGACGTCTCCAATCGCATCCAGTGGAGGGTCGAGCGCGAGCTGCAGGCGATGGGCTATCCCGTCGTACGCAGCCCCTATGGCTTTGGTTTTGCCGCCGTGCACGGCATTCGCAGTCACGAGGACGGCCTCGACGGCGGCGCCGACCCTGGCCACGACGGTGTGGTGATCGCCGTCTAGCTAGACGGGCATCGTCCGCTTTTGGTGGGCCCGGCCAATCTTGGCCGTCTCGGGGTCATGCCCGGAAATGACGCGCACACCTTCATCCAGGCGCTGGGCGATATTGTCGGGCGTGGCGACTTCCAGGAAGGCAAGCTTGTTCATTCGGCAGGCCGCGAAGACCTTGGCGCGGGCAGCCTCCATCTCGGCTGGATAGGGACGCCGCTGCAAGCCAGTGTAGCCCAGCGACAGACCCAGATCGCCGGGGCCCAGCTCGGCGAAACCCAATCCAGGCGTTGCCAAGATATCTTCGCAATGCTCAACGCCGGGCGGACTTTCAATCTTTACACCGAGCAAAAGCTCACCCCGAGGACTAAGCGGCCAAGGCTCACAGCGGGCGAAATATTCCTGCTGGTCAAGGCCCCAGACAGGTGTCGCCGTCGGTTCGGAGCCACGGCCACGACTGCCGATCCCGAGCTTGTCTACCCCTGCTTTATGGTGCGGAAAGCGACAGGCCCGGACGAACTCACGGACGGCGTCCGCTGATTCGGCCTGGCAGAGCAGGATGCCGTGCACGCCTCGCCCCAGGATCTGGCGGAACTGCCAGGCGTTGAAGGCGACGTTGGGCCCGTCGGTGCCGTTAACCGGCGCCTCGACGATGACGGTAGGTGTGCGGTGGCCTGACGCCGTGGGCCCGCCCTCGATCAGGCCGCGCATATAGTCGGCGAGGCCGGTCATGTCGAAGGCGCCGTGCTCCATGCCGACGTTGATGTAGTCGGCCCAGGTCCGGGCGTCCTTGCGGCCCTGCTCGTAGGTCAGGATATGGCCCGTGTGCGGCCCGTCGTAGTAGATCGCCTGGCCGGCTTCCAGAAGCTCGATCGCGCGGTTGATGCGCTTGGCCATGGTCGTTCCTCCTTCATCTCGCAAGCCCAGGAGCGTAGCGGTCGCGCAGGACATTTCCGAGTTTCATGATCATGGGATCAATAGCCTCCTCGGGCGTCGCGGCGTAACCCAGGATGAGGCCTTGGGCGCGAGGCTCGTCGCGATAGCAGGCCGAGAGCGGGGAGACCGTGAGGGACGCGGCCGCGGCGGCTGCTGTCGCGGCGCGATCGTCGAAGCAGGGAACGAGATCGGGATGCGGCCGAGCAATCAAATGCATGCCGCCCGGATCCGGCGCGACTTGGAGCAGCCCACCGAGGTGGCGTGCCGCCGACGCGATCAAGATTTGCTGACGGTTTGCATAAAGGAGCCGCGTGCGCCGCAGATGGGTTGCCAGATGGCCGTCGGCGATGAACCGGGCCAATGCACCCTGGCCCAGCATCGAAGCCCGAACGGCAGCGGCGCTCATGCTTTTCTCGGCGGCAGGAACAAGTGAGTCGGGTAACACCACGTAGCTCAGCCGCAGCGCGGGAAACAGAAGCTTGGAGAAGCTGCCCAGATAGGCGACCCGGCCGGTCCGATCGAGTGCCCGCAGAGGCGCAAGCGGACGGCCGGCGTAGCGATACTCGCCGTCGAAATCGTCCTCGGCGATCCAGCCGTTCGCGCGTTCGGCCCAGCTCAAAAGGGCAAGGCGCCGCTGCAGGCCGAGCACAACGCCGAGCGGAAACTGATGCGAGGGCGCCACGACGGCAAGACGCGCGTTGGGTGCGAGGGCTGTTGCAGCGTCCGGCGAGAAACCCGAAGCGTCGACCGGAACGGCGACGGCATTCACCTCGGCCAGAGCGAGCGCCTCGAGTGTGCCGATGAAGCTGGGCTCCTCGATCCACGCCTGCTCACCGGCATCGAGGACGAGGCGGGCGAAGAGCGAGAGGCTTTGTCGAACACCCGACGTGATGACGAGAGCCTCCGGGTTGCAGCTGAAGCCACGGGCCATGCCGAGATAGTCGGCGATCGCCGTGCGCAGCCCGTGATGGCCGAAGGGATGGAGCGCGCCGGCGACGGACCAGGCCGGCTGGCGCCATTCCCGTTCGAGGAGCTTGGCCCAAAGCGGGAAGGGGAAGGCCGTGCGGTCGGGCTGTCCGGTCGGAAAGGCGATCGGCGATTCGTTCAACTCGGCATCGAGCGTCTGATTGGCAAGAATGCCAATGGCGCGGCGTGACAGCACCGGCGCTCGTGCCGCTGGTCCGTCATGCAGGGTACCGACGTTCGGTGACACCAGCATTTCGTCCGGCAGGTTGGCGGCAACGGACAGGCCCGATCCGGGCTGCGCAACGAGATATCCCTCGGCGATAAGCTGATCCAAGGCGGCCAGAATCGTGCCGCGGGCGCAGTGCAACTCCGCCGCCATCAGACGGGACGAGGGCAGTTTCAGGCCAGGCGCGAGACGACGTACAAGGATCCCACGGCGGATCTGCTCGCCGATCTGCCGGTGCAGCGGCGCGGCGGTAGCCGGATCGAGTGCGATGCCCAGAGGGGCTGCTTTGCGAGCACGTCCTGTCATAACTGGTTCAAGCCGTTTTCATGGAACTGGCTCTTTCATGTGGACCATATTGCCAGCATGGTCGACACCGCAATCGCTTTGCGGGAGCCAGGCATCATGGATTCGACGATTGATACGAAAGGTGGCGACACGAAAGGCGGCGCAGGCAACACGGCGGAGGCCTTCGGGGTCACACCGGTCAACAAGGTGAAGCGGGTACATGAGCGCGGCCGCTATGACCGCAAGACCGTCTATGAGATCCTCGACGCCGCGCTGGTCTGCCATATCGCCTATGTCATCGACGGCCGGCCCTACTGCACGCCAACCAGCTTCTGGCGTGAGGGCGACCATCTCTATTGGCACGGTTCGTCGGCCAGCCGGATGATCCGCACGCAAGCGCAGGGGGTCGAGGTGTGTCTCACCGTCACCCATCTCGATGCGCTGGTGATGGCGCGTTCGGGCTTCCATCACTCAGTGAACTACCGCGCCGTGATGGCCTTCGGCCGCGCCCATATCATCGACGATATCGAGAAGAAGCTGAGCCTGTTGGACGCCTTCATCGACCGCGTCTACCCCGGCCGCTCCAAGCTCATCCGACAGCCCAACAAGCAGGAGCTGAAGGCGACCACGATGATGGGCATGGAGATCGAGCACGCCTCCGGCAAGATCCGCGACAAGCATGTCGCCGACGATGAGGAGGACTACGCAGCCGTACCGGCTTGGTCGGCGCTCTATCCCATCACGCAGGTGCTGGGCGCGCCGTCGGAATGTGAACGCCAGCTCCCGGGTCTCACGCGTCCCGGCGGCATGTCCGATTTCGTGCCAGGCACGCGTCTCGACGAGCTGATGACCAGGACTCACCGCCAGACGTTCGGTTCCGGGTCGAAGTGAGCGTGTCCGGCGCTCAGGCGCTGTCGCGCGCGATGATGTTCACGCCGAAGTCGACGATCTTTTGCGTGAGCTCGGCACCTTCGAGTCGTTGCGAGAGGATTTCGGCCGCCCGGCGTCCCATCTGATAGGAGGGGATCTGGACGGTCGTCAGCGTCGGAACGATTGAGCGGCCGATCTCCAGATCGCCCAGTCCTGCGATGGCGATTTCGCGCGGTACCTCGATCCCGAGGTGCTGGCACTCGATGATGCCGCCGACGGCCAGCACATCGGTCGAGAAGAAGACCGCATCGGGGCGGGGATCGAGGTTGGCGATCCGGTGCATCAGCCGTCGACCTTCGCCAAAGGACGACGGCGGCTCTTCGGTGAAGAAGGTCGTACCGCCTGACAGGCCTGCATCTTGCAGCGCCGAGCGATAGCCCGCCTCGCGGGCTCGCGAGCGCGGCTCGTGGGCACCGACGAAGATGATGCGGCGGCGGCCCTTGTCGAGGAGGTACCGCGTCATCGCCCGCCCGGCTTCCGTGTTGGAGAAGCCCACGACATGGTCGATCGGATCGTCGGTCATGTCCCAGGTCTCGACGACCGGAACACCGAGGCTCGAGAGCAGGGTGCGGGTGCGCGGATTGCGCACGAGGCCGACAATGGCGATGCCGTCCGGCCGCCGTCCCGCGAGGGCAGTGATCAGCGCATGCTCGGCAGTTTCGGAATAGCCCGTATCGCCGACAAGAAGCTGCCGGCCGGTGGCCGTCACGCCGTCAGACAGGCCGTGCAGGGTGTCGACGAACGTGGAGTTCCCGAGCGTCGGCACGACCACCGCGATGATGCCGCTGCGTCGCGATACTAAGCTGCTCGCCGCCAAATTGGGAATGTAGCCCAGCGCCTCGACGGCTTCGGTGATCCGCGCCCGTGTCTCCGGCCGTACCTTGTCCGGCTGCCGCAGCGCGCGCGACACGGTGATGATCGACGTACCGGCCCGGCGCGCCACATCCTCGAGGCTCGGCGCATTGTCCGGGCGCGGACGGATCGGCCGGCCGCGTCTTTTCACCTTTCCCATCCAGTCGTTCCCCCGCCGCTCGCTGTAGCGGTTCGGCCTCTTGGCTGGCAAGGAAATGGTCCTTGCTTTCGTTTATGATAACGTTATCATAGCAGCAAGCTGGAACACTGATCAGGAGGGAAACGCCATGATTTCCGCGCACGACGTCGCGTTCTACCGCGAGCACGGCTACATCGTCGTGCCCGGCCTGCTCGACTCCGAGACCTTGAGCGCGATGCGCCAGGTCATTGCAGAGTTCATCGAAGGCGCTCGTGGCGTCACGACCCACACCGACCTCTACGACCTAGAGCCCACGCACCGGCCCGATGCGCCGCGCGTGCGCCGCCTCAAGGTGCCGCATCTCCATCATGAGATCTTCCGCCGCGTCATGCGCACGCCGCGCCTGGTGGAGATCCTGCAGCAGCTTCTGGGACTCTCGGGCGTACGGCTGCATGGCTCGAAGCTCAACATGAAGGCGCCGCACTACGGCTCGCCCGTCGAATGGCATCAGGATTGGGCCTTCTATCCTCATACGAACGACGATGTGCTGGCGGTTGGCGTCATGCTCGACGATTGCGCACTCGAGAACGGGCCGCTCATGGTCGTCCCGGGCTCGCATAAGGGGCCCGTCCACGACCATCACAGCGACGGCTATTTCTGCGGCGCCATGGATCCCTCGTGCGACGTAGACTTTTCGAAAGCGGTGCCGTTGGTCGGCAACGCGGGCTCGATGAGCTTCCATCACGTGCGGCTGGTGCACGGCTCGGCGCAGAATGTGTCGGAGAAGTCGCGTCAGCTTCTGCTCTACGAGTATGCGGCCGCCGACGCTTTCCCGCTGGTGAAGCCCGTCACCGATCTCGCGGCTTTCGACGCCAATCTGATCGCGGGCACGTCGGTGATCACGCCGCGGCTTGCCGACGTGCCGGTGCGCATGCCGCTGCCGCCCGCGCCGCACCAGGGCTCGATCTACGAGAACCAGACCTCCACCCGGTCGCGCTTCTTCACCATCACTGGCGAGGCGAAACAGCCGGCGATGGCGAACTGATCGGCCGCTACATCATTCCTGGCTCACCAAGGTCGGTGCCGTCGATCATTCGGCTATATCGAAAAGGAGAGGGATCGACGATCGGCGGATCTCCGGCGATCAGGTCGGCAGCGAGCTGTCCAGCCGCGGGGCCGATGCCAAAGCCGTGACCGCTGTAGCCCGTCGAAAGGTAAAGACCGGGCAGGGGATCGACAGCCGAGATCACCGGTATGCCATCCGGTGTCGAATCGATCATTCCGCCCCAGCTTCGCGCGACCGTGAGTCCCTTCAATGCCGGATAGTGCTCGCCGAGCCGCGTCAGGCCTAACTGCATCAGCGCGGGATCCGCTGCGGGATCGAGCGTGCGATGGCGTTCGAACGGCGAGGCGCGATCGAGCGACCAGCGAGAGAAGGTCTCAGGCCCATCGAAAAACGACCGCCCGACGCCGAACGTGAGACCCGCGCGTCTTTTCTTGAATGTCGGCCAGAACTGGCGCGCATAAAGCAAGCCTTGCGGCGACAGTTCGACCAGGCCGCGTCCGCCCAGGCCAACGGTATAGCCGCCGTCGAGCCGGCGACGGATCGTGACATCAGGCATCGACAGGCCGCCGTCGGTGACGGCCGGAGCGGCGGTCGTGGCGAATGAGGTGGCGCGCACGCTGGCCTGCGGCAGGCGGAGGCCGTGGTGACGACAGAAGAGGGAGCTCCAGGCCCCACCCGCGCACAGGACCGCCCGCGCTTTGATCCTCCCTTTCTCGGTGACGACGCCGGCGACCTTGCCGGCCTCGATATCGAGCCCGCGTGCCGCACAGTCCTGATGGATCGTGACGCCGAGCCGCCGCGCGCCTTCGGCAATAGCAGGCCCCGCCATCGCCGGCTCGGCGCGCCCGTCGTTGGGCGAGTGCACGCCGCCGATCCAGTCGGGAACACTGCCGGAAGTCATGGCCTTGGCTTCGGATGCGCTCAGGATCCGGCTGTGCATCTGAAAGTCTCGGGCGCGCAACGTCCAGGCTTCCCATTGCTCGAAATCAGCCTTGCGTGTCGTGACGTAGAGCAGGCCGGTCCGGCGAAAGCCCGTATCGACGCCGAGCTCCTTGTTGAGGGTGCCCCACAATTCGAGGCTCTTCATCGCCAGCGGCAGCTCGCGCAAATCGCGGTGCTGCTGGCGGCACCAGCCCCAATTGCGGCTGGTCTGTTCGCCGGCGATGCGTCCCTTCTCCACAAGGGCGACCGACATTCCTTTCTTGGCCAGGGCGTAGGCGGCGGAGGTGCCGGCCATGCCGCCGCCGATCACCACCACGTCTGCGGCACTTGGCAGCTTTTCATCACTCACAACCGGCTGAACCGAGGGAGGCACGATTCCGTTTCCTATTGTTGGGTCGGAGGCCGCAGCCATCCGTTCGCCACGGCATCCGCGAAGACCGTCTCTGCTGCTGCCCAGAGGGTGGGCGAGCCCTCGGCGATGCGCTCGGTCATCGAGCGCTCTCTCGTCTCGTCGACGTCATAGTCGATCCAGGTGCCACCGCCCACGACGTGATTGAGCAGGATGGGCTGCAGTCGATCGAGTGCCTTGGCAAAGCGGGCATCGGCGGTCGCTGCCTCCTCGAACTCTTCCCATAGCGCGCGAAGCGGGCCGCCCTGGTCGGCCGGCAGCATCCCGAAGAGCTTTTCCGCCGCCAGCCGCTCCTGCTCGGCCTGCGTCGCCCGGCGCGGATCGAACAGGGGAGTATCGCCGCATTCGATCTCGACAAGGTCGTGAAGGAGCAGCATTTGCACCACGCGCAGGATATTCACTGGGCCGACCGCATGTTCCTGGAGCACCATCGCGAACAGGGCGAGATGCCAGGAGTGCTCCGCGGTATTCTCACGCCGCGATCCATCGGAGATCCGATTACCGCGGATCACATTCTTGAGCCGGTCCGCTTCGATCAGGAACACCAGCTGTTGCCGCAGGCGGTCGTCGATGCCGCCCAGCCACGCAGTCGACTTCATCATTGCACCCTCATCGCGACATGCGGGCTGCAGTGTGGCAGAAATCGTGAATGCAGTATGGGCCGGAGCCCTTGTTTTCAGCCCGCTCTGCGGGATTTTTTATTCAAGCTGCGCCGCATTGCCTGACGCTTTACGGGCTGGAACTCGGCGCGGTACCCTTGCAACCTGAAGGAGTTGCCCCGATGGACCTGACGTTCGGCAAAGAAGAACTGGCCTTCCAGCAGGAAGTGCGTGGTTGGCTCAAGGAAAACCTGACGCCCGAAATCGTGGGCCAGATCAAGGTCGGGCGGAATGCCTACATGCCGAAAGAGCGGCTGATCGACTGGCAGAAGCGGCTGGCCAAGAAGGGCTGGCTTTGCACCGGCTGGCCGAAGGAATTCGGCGGGCCCGGGTTCACCACCACGCAGAAGTACATCCTGGAGATGGAGATGGCTCGGGCCGGCGCGCCGGGCACATCGCCGTTCGGGCCAAAGATGTGCGCGCCGGTGATCATGAAATACGGCTCGCCGGAGCAGAAGGCGCGGCACCTGCCACCGATGCTCAACTCCGACCTGATCTGGTGCCAGGGCTACTCCGAGCCGGGCTCCGGTTCGGATCTTGCCTCGCTACGCACAAAAGCCGTGCGCGACGGCGACCACTACATCGTGAACGGCCAGAAGACCTGGACAACGCTCGCGCAGACCGCCGACTGGATCTTCTGCCTCGTGCGCACCTCGACGGAGGGCAAGCCGCAGGAGGGGATCTCCTTCCTGCTGATCGACATGAAGACGCCGGGCATCTCGGTCGAGCCCATCATCACGGCCGACGGCAATCGCGCCGGCACACAGGAGGTGAATTCCGTGTTCTTCACCGACGTGAAGGTGCCGGTCGAGAACCGGGTCGGCGAAGAGAACAAGGGCTGGACCTACGCCAAGTACCTGCTTGAGTTCGAGCGCGGCGGCAATCCCTACAGCCCGCGTCTGCGCTCTGCCTACGAACGGCTGTTGCGCATCGCCAAGTCGATGCCGGACGGGGACGATTCGATCCTTGCCGACACGGCGTGGCGGGAGAAGCTCGCGCGCATGGATATCGAAATCTCCGGCCTCGAGATGTTTGAACAGGAATTCTATTCTCGCCTGGCGTCGGGCCAGAATCCGGGACCGATGTCTTCCATGATCAAGCTGCGCGGCACCGAGGTCATGCAGCAAGTGCAGGAATACTGCGTCGAGGCCACGGGCTGGTACTCGATACCGTTCCCCGAGCAGCGCGCCTGGAACGCCAATGTCGAGCCGATCGGCCCGGAGGGCGCCGATGTGCTGGCGCCGCGCTACTTCAACGGCCGCAAGATGACGATCTACGGCGGCTCGTCGGAGGTTCAGCGCGGGATCATGTCGAAAGTGATGCTGGGTCTCTAGACTCTGTCGTCTCGCGCGGGGTAACCCCCGCGCTTGAGCGTAGCGAAGGACCTACGGGATCGACCAACGATTCTGGTGCTAGCGCAAGATCCTTCGCTACGCTCTGGATGACAAGGAAGTGGAAGAATGGATCTCGCCTTCAACACCGAAGAGCTCGCTTTCCAGAAAGAGGTTCGTGACTGGATCACGGCCAACATGCCGGCTGAGGTGGCAGAGGAGAGCCGGCGCAGCCGCTCCAGCCACGTCTCCAAGGAGCGCCTGCTGCAATGGCAGAAGAAGCTCGCGGGCAAGGGCTGGCTCTGCCCGAACTGGCCGAAGAAATATGGCGGGACAGGATGGAGCTCGACGCAGAAGTTTATCTTCGAGATGGAGATGGCGCGCGCTGACTCACCCTATCTCTCCTCGTTCAGCATCAAGATGGTGGCGCCTGTCCTGATGAAGTACGGCAGCGAGTCGCAGAAGAAGCGCTTCTTGCCCAAGATCGCCGCAGCCGAGGAGCTGTGGTGCCAGGGCTACTCGGAGCCGGGTTCCGGCTCGGATCTCGCAAGCCTGCGCACGCGCGCGGTGCTCGACGGTGATCACTACGTCGTCAACGGCCAGAAAATCTGGACGACCAACGCACATTGGGCCGACTGGATCTTCTGCCTCGTGCGCACCTCGACCGAGGGCAAGCAGCAGGAAGGCATCTCGTTCCTGCTGATCGACATGAAATCGCCTGGCATCCGAATAGATCCCATCTACCTGGTCGACGGCACGCGCACGCCGATGCGGCACGAGGTGAACCAGGTCTTCTTCACCGATGTGAAGGTGCCGATCGAGAACCGCGTCGGCGAAGAGAACAAGGGCTGGACCTACGCCAAGTACCTGCTCGAGTTCGAGCGCGGCGGGCAGGCGTTCGGCCCGCGGCTGCGCAAGGCCTTCCGTCATCTGCAGACGCTTTCGAAGACGCAGCTCGATGCCGGCGAGCCGCTGGCGGTCAATTCGCACTGGCGCGAGAAGATGGCCGCACTCGAGATGGAGATCGACGCGGTCGAGATGAACGAGCTGATGTTCTACTCAAGCCTCAAGACCGGCGATGCGCCCGGCAGCATGGGCTCTATCGTGAAGATGCGCGGCACCGAGGTCGGCCAGAAGGTGACCGAACTCGCGGTCGAGGCCGTAGGCTGGTACGGCGTGCCGTTCACCGAGCTGCGCAACTACGACAGCAACGTCGTGCCGGTAGGTGGCGACTATGTCGACGACGCGGCGCCACGCTACTTTAACAACCGCAAGACCACGATCTACGGCGGCTCTTCGGAAGTACAGCGCAACGTCCTCGCCAAGGCGATGCTGGGGCTCTGATCGTCGAGTCGGGGGAGAGGAGTAAGTTTGATGGAATACCGCAACCTCGGCCGCGCGGGCATAAAGGTTTCCGAGATCTGTCTCGGCACCATGACTTTCGGCAACGGCGCCGACCAGGATGAAACAACGCGCATGGTGCACGCTGCGCTCGATGCAGGTGTCAATTTCATCGATACCGCCAACGCCTATGTCTGGGGCAAGTCCGAAGCGATGCTGGGCGTGGCCCTCAAGGGCAAGCGGCATCAGGCTGTCGTTGCTTCCAAGGTCTTCAACCCCATGGGGCCGGGCCCGAACGATTCGGGCGGCTCGCGCCTGCATATCAAGCAGGAGATCGAGGCGAGCTTGAAGCGGCTGCAGACCGACTATATCGACGTCCATTACGTCCATCACGTCGATCATCAGACCCGGATCGAGGAGACGCTGCGCGCCTTCGAGGATCTCGTGCGCGAGGGCAAGATCCTCTACACCGCCTGCTCCAACTTCGAGGCGTGGCGCCTGATCGATTCGCTCTGGATCGCCAAGTCGCGCGGCTGGGATGAGTTCGTCGCCTACCAGCCGCAGTACAGCCTCGTCGTGCGCGATATCGACGAGGAGATCGTGCCGGCGTGCCAGGTCAAGGGACTGGGCGTTGTCGCCTGGTCTCCGCTTGCCTCGGGCTATCTCGCCGGCAAGTACACGCCGGGCAGTCTCAAGGTGCAGGGAACTCGCTCGGCGGAAGGCTGGGGCTTTCAGGCCCGCTTCTTTGCGCCCAACCACGCCGAGATCCTGCAGACGTTGCTCGACGTGGCCAAGGAAATCGGCCGCACGCCGGCCCAGACGGCGCTGCGCTGGGTGATGGACCAGCCCTTCATGACCAGCGCCATCGTGGGCGCACGCAATACTGATCAATTGGCCGACACACTTAAGGCTGGCGGCTGGCGTTTGCCGCCGGAGGCGCTGGAAAAGCTGAACAAGGTCTCGGCTCGACCGAATCGCTATCCGCGCGCCTTCGAGGACCCGATGCCTGGGCGCCGCGCTGCAGCGGTCAAGATGCCGGGAACGGCGTAGTCCACCGTCGGTCGTCCGCAGCCTTCATGGTGAAGGCTCTTGGTCGAACGACGGCTTGGGCGCGCGTAGCCGGCGGAGCTGCAGCAGCAGGGGCAGCAACAGCAGGATGAGGCCGGCAGCCATCAGGCTGCCCACAAGTCCATTGCTGACGAAGATGCCGAGCGACCCCTTGGACATCAGCATCGACTGCCGAAAGGCGTCCTCGGCTTTGTCGCCGATCACGGTGGCCAGCACCAGCGGCGCCAGCGGATAGGAGAGCTTTTTGAAGAGATAGCCCACGACGCCGAAGCCCAGCATCAACAGCACGTCGAGGTAGGAATTGGAGACAGAATAGGCGCCTACCGTGCAGATGATCAGGATCAAGGGCGCGATCAGATAGAAGGGCACACGCATCAGGGCAGCGAAGACCGGCACCGTCGCCAGCACCAGCACGACGGCGACGATGTTTCCGACGTACATCGAGGCGATCAGGCCCCAAACGAAATCCTTCTGCTCGATGAACAGCATCGGCCCGGGATTGAGGCCCCAGATCATGAGGCCCCCCATCATCACCGCGGCCGTCGCGGACCCCGGAATGCCCAGCGATAGCATGGGCAATAGCGCGCTCGTGCCGGCCGCATGGTCGGCCGTCTCGGGAGCGACGATGCCTTCCGGTTCACCGCGCCCGAAGGCCTGCGACCGGCGGGAGAGGCGCTTGGCGATGGCGTAGCTCATGAAGGAGGCAGCGGTCGGCCCGCCCGGTGTGATGCCCATCCAGCAGCCGATGGCTGCGCTGCGCAGCATGGCCACACCATGCCGAGGGAGCGTCGCGATCGTGCGCACGACCTCTCGCCAGTCGACACGAGAGGAGACGCTCTTGAGCTGGAAGGACTCCTCGGTGGCGATCAGGAGCTCGCCGATGCCGAACAGTCCCATGACGGCGACGATGAAGTTCACGCCCTTCACCAGCTCATCGACGCCCATCGTGAGCCGTACCGCACCGGAGACGGTGTCGATGCCGATGGCGGCGATCGCGAAACCGATCGAGAGTGACACCAAGGTCTTGATCGGCGGGTAGCCACCCATGCCGACGAAGCTTGCGAAGGCGAGAAAGTAGACGGCGAAGAACTCAGGCGGTCCGAAGGCCAGCGCCGCCTTGGCCACCCAGGCGGCGAGAAAGGTGATGAGCACCACGCCGACCAGTGCGCCGAAGGCGGCCGAGCCAAAGGCTGTGGCAAGCGCGGTGGTCGGCCGGCCGTCGCGTGCCATCGGATAGCCGTCGAACGTAGTGGCGACCGAGGACGGTTCGCCCGGAATGTTGAACAGGATCGAGGTCACCGAACCGCCGAACAGGGCGCCCCAATACATGCTGGACAGCAGGATGATCGCCGACACCGGCTGCATGCCGAAGGTGAGTGGCAGCAGGAGTGAGACGCCATTGGGTGCGCCGAGCCCGGGCAGCACGCCCACCAGGATGCCGAGCAGCACGCCCACGACCATCAGCGCCAGATGCGGGACGGTCACCGCGATCCCAAAGCCATGCATCAGTGCGTCGACGTTCTCCATGGCGTCAGAACCCCAGGATCTCGCCCAGCACCCCGTGCGGCAGGGACACCTGGAATGCCCATTCGAACACGAGGTAGAGCAGGAGGGGCGTGACCCCGGCGTAGACCAGGGCCTTGAGGCGTGAAACGGCCGGACGGACAGCCAGCACGCCCAGCATGTAGGCCGCCGTCGCCACATACATGCCCAACAAGGGGATGGCGGCAACGAAGGCGGCGGCCGGCAGGAACAGTGCCAGAAGCGCGCGCATGTCGGCGCGAGTGATCGACACCTGGGGAGGGTCGAGACGGGACCGCACGAGATTGTAGAGGCTGCCCAGAAGGATGATCAGCCCGACGAGGAAAGGGAAGGCGCCGGCTTCGACACCGGCCGTCGACCAGCCGATGCCGTTGTCGAGGCTGGAAATCGCAACGGTCGCGCCGAATGTCCCGGTCAGGACCGCCGTTGCGATCTCGAGAACGCGTCGCGAGATCACGGCCGGCCGCTCAGTTCACCAGCCAACCTTGTTCCGCAGCTATCTTGTGCACGCGCTCGATGTCCTCGGTCATGAACTTCTCGAAGTCCGGGCCAGCGAGGAACGTCTCGGTTTGCGACGTGCGCTCGATGTACTCCTTCCACTCAGGCGTGGCCTGCGCCTTCTTCATCATGGCGACATAGAAGGCGACCTGGTCCGGCGTGACCTTGCCCGGTAGCCAGACCGTGCGCGGCTGCTGGAAGCGCGGGATGTTAAGCCCCGACTCGACGCAGGTTGGCACATCGTGCCAACCCTCGGTCGCCGTGATCAACGGCCCCTTGGGCAATCGCTCCGACGTGAAGGCGCATAACGGCCGTTGCGTGCCGCCGCGCCACTGACCGAGGCTTTCGCTGGGGTTGTTGACGTGGCTGTCGATATGACCGCCGGCGAGCTGGACGGCGGCTTCCGCGCCGCTCTTGAAGGGGATGTAGGTGAACTTGACGTTTGCGGTCTTTTCGATGAGGCGGGTGAGCACCTCGTCGGTATCTTTCGACTGGGCGCCGCCCATCTTGAAGTCGCCGGGCTTGGCGGCGACGGCCTTCAGGTAGTCGGTGACGGTCTTGTAGGGCGCGTCCTGCTTCACCCAGAGCAGGAACTCGTCCTGCGCCAACGCGGCGATCGGCGTGAGGTCGGTGTGCTTGAAGGCGACCTTGGACACCATGGGCTGCTGCCAGGCGTTCGAGGTGCCGAAGATCACCTTGTATGGATCGCCGGCCAGCGCCTTGCCATAGGTGTAGCCTTCGGCGCCGCTGCCGCCGCCCTTGTTGACCACGATCACGGGCTGATCGGTGAGCTTGTGCTTGGTGATGATGCTCTGGATCGTGCGCGCCAGGTTGTCGGTGCCGCCGCCCGGACCCGCTGTTGCCACGAATTCGATCGGCTTGGTCGGATGCCATTCGGCGAGCGCCGGTGTGGCTATTGAGCCGAGGGTCGCACCCAGGGCGAGGATCGCGATCCCGGTCGCTAACCGCATTTTGTTTCCTCCAGTTTTGTTCTTTTGGCGAATTTTCTGAATCTGAAAGCAAAATATGTCCGGAGGCAAGGAAATGAGGTGACCTTGATGCGCTAGACTTCGGGTCGGTAAAATCATGAGCGATCCGCGATCCATCCCCAATCCACGCACCTTCAAGGAACGGTTCGGTGCGTTAAGGACGCTTCGGCCATTCATCGCCATGGTCTGGCGGACGAGCCCTAATCTCACAATCGGTCTGCTTCTCCTCAGGTTGGTACGCGCCCTGGTACCGATCGTAAGTCTCTATATCGCCAAGCTGATCATCGACGACGTCGTGAAGCTCGTGCAGATGCCGGACCGTCCGGCAACGCTGCAGGATTGGCTGCAAAGCGGGCTGCTAAGCTACCTCGGCCTGCTGTTGGCAGTGGAGTTCGCGCTCGCTGTCCTGTCAGACCTATTGGCTCGCTTGGGGACGTTGGCCGACAGCCTTCTGTCGGAACGAGTGACTAATGCTTCCAGCGTATCGTTGATGGAACATGCGGCAACCCTGGATCTCGAGGACTTCGAGGATGCCGAGTTTCAGGACCAGCTCGAGCGAGCGCGTCGACAGACCAGCGGCCGCCTGACCCTGTTGACCCAGCTCTTCGGACAGGCACAGCAGATCGTGACGGTCGCAAGTTTCGTCGGTGGATTGTTGATCTACGCGCCCTGGCTGGTTGTCATGCTAGCGGTGGCGCTCCTTCCGATGTTTTGGGGCGAAGCCCACTTCAATGCACGGACCTATACGCTCGATTTCGGTCGCACACCGGAACGGCGCGAGCTCGACTACGTGCGCCAGACCGCTGCCAGCGTCGAGACGGCCAAGGAGGTCAAGGTTTTCGGCCTCAACCGCTTCCTGATCGACCGCTATCGGACTTTGGCCGACGAATTCTACACAGCCAACCGTCGGCTCGCGATACAGCGCGCCAGTTGGGGCGGGGCCCTCTCTACAATAGGTACCATCGGCTACTACGTCGCCTATGCCTATATCGTTTGGCGCACCCTCACAGGCGAGTTTTCGATCGGTGATCTGACGTTCCTGTCCGGCTCTTTTCTGCGGTTGCGCGGCCTGCTGGAAAATTTGCTGGTGACCTTTTCCTCAACGGCGGCCCAGGCGCTCTACCTCAACGATCTCTTCTCGTTTTTCGACACGCGACCGGAAATCCTGTCGCCGCCCGATCCGCGGCCATTTCCTCAGCCAATCCGCCAAGGCTTCACCTTCGAGGATGTCGGCTTCATCTATCCGGGTAACGAGCACTGGGCCGTCCGGCATCTCAGTTTCACGCTCAAGGCGGGCGAGGTGGTCGCATTGGTAGGAGAGAACGGAGCCGGCAAGACCACGTTGGTGAAGCTTCTCACACGGCTTTACGATCCGGACGAGGGCCGCATCCTGCTCGATGGCCGTGATCTTTGCGAGTACGACCTCGACGGTCTGAGGGGAAACATCGGGGTGATCTTCCAGGATTTCGTGCGATACAACTTCACTGCCGGCGACAATATCGCCGTCGGCCGGATCGAAGCGCGCGCTGATGCCGCCAGGGTTCAGCGGGCGGCAGAAAGCAGCCAGGCCGATCAGGTCATCGCGCGCCTGCTTGGGGGCTATGACCAGCGCATCGGCAAGCGCTTCAAGAATGGTGTCGAGCTATCCGGCGGCGAATGGCAGAAGATCGCCATCGCGCGCGCCTACATGCGCGAGGCGGAAGTATTGATCCTCGACGAGCCAACGGCTGCACTGGATGCGCGCGCCGAGTTCGAGGTGTTCCAGCGCTTCAAGGAACTGAGCAGGGGCAAGACCGCGGTCCTGATTTCGCACCGTTTTTCCAGCGTCCGCATGGCCGATCGGATTTTCGTATTGGCCGACGGCCAGGTGCAAGCCGCCGGCACACATGAAGAGCTATTGGCTCAGCCCGGCCTTTACGCGGAGTTGTTCGAGCTGCAGGCTGCCGGATATCGATGACCAGCTAGCCTGCGAGCACTGGCTCGCCGACGATTTGTGTACGGTGCATCAGGCGGCGCAGGGATTCGTCGAAGGCGTCGCGGCGATGCATGACACAGCGATTGTCCCACATCACGAGATCGCCTATGCGCCACTTTTGATACCAAGCAAAGCGTTCCTGCGTGACATGGGCCCAGAGGGCATCGAGCAATGTCTCGCTTTCCTCGATGGCGAGGCCGTGAATGTAGGCTCCGGGGCGGCGACCGAGAAACAGCGCTTTGCGCTTGCTCAGTGGATGCAAGCGGACGAGGGGATGCACGGCTCCCGGAGTCTGGCGCACATCGAGCGTGCGCTGGAAACCCTGTCGCAACTCGCCGGCGGAATTCTTGCTCGCGTCGTGGATGCAAGTCCTGCCTTCGACCGCGCGCTTGAGATTGGCCGGCAGCGTCTCGTAGGCTTGGTACATGTTGAGGAAGCCGGTATTGCCGCCGTCGGGCGGCACTTCGAGGGCGTAGAGCAGGCTCGCGCGCGGCGGGATCGGGTTGTAGGACATGTCGGTGTGCCAGACGAGCTCGTAGCTGCCGAGACCGCCCACGGCCTTGCCGCCCTTTTTGATGCTGGAGATCACGTTCACCCAGTCGATCGCCTCCGACGCCACGCCTGAATTGGCACCGTCGACATCGGCGCTCGCGATCGGCACGCGGTCGAGCTCGCCGAAGCGAGCGCTGAACTTCATCAGGGTGGCATCGTCGATCCGTTGCCCGCTGAAGCGCAGCACGAGGTGCTCGCTCCAGGCTGACAGAATCTTCTGGTAGACGGCATCGCTGACCGGCTGGGAGAGGTCGACCCCGTGGACATCGGCGCCCAAGGAGCCTCCGGTCGGCTGGATCCACATCTCGCTCATCGGATGATCCCTCTCATGAAAAATAGTGGGGCACGAAGCGGCTGTTGTTGTGCGTGATACGTCGCTCATCCTCACGCATGCCCACGCCCGCCGCCTTGTCCGAGACAATCCATGATCCGACAACAGCATGGTTGCCGTCGAAGACCGGCAACGGCTGGTAGGCCTGCCAGACAAAACCTTCCGTACCGTAGCTCCCCGGCGCCGTGTCGAACAGGCCTGGTGCCGTCACCGTAACGTTATGGCCTTCGCGGCCAAAGATCGGCTTCTTGACGAACGCCTTGCCGAGGTCCGGGTGCTCGTTGTCGAACGTGGGCAAGAGATTGGCGTGACCCGGGAAGCCTTCCCAGAGCAGCGGCAGCAACATCTTGTTGCTGAGAATCATCTTCCACGCCGGCTCGATGAACGCCGTGGTGTCGGTGAGGACATGAGGGCCGAACTGCTCGCGCGCCATCCATTCCCAGGGATAGAGCTTGGACATCACCTGGATCGGCGTTTCCTGGAGGTCGGTGAAGCGCCGGCCGTTCCATCCGATCTGGGAAACGGGCAACGGTTTGCCGGTGAGGCCGGCCTGCAGGGCGGTGTCGCGAAGATATTCCGAGGTTGCGAGGTCCTCGGGATGATCCTCGAAGCGGGCGAAATGAACGAGCGCCTGTGGCGACAGGCGGCCGGCGATGCCGCGCCAGGCCTCGATCAGCTTTTCATGGAGGGAATTGAACTGATCGGCTTCGGGTTTCACATCCTTCATCCAGTACCACTGGACGACGGCTGCTTCGTAGAGCGCCGTCGGCGTGTCCGCATTGTATTCAAGGAGCTTGGGCGGGTTCTCGCCGTCGTAGGCAAGATCGAAACGGCCGACCAGCGTCGGATCTGACCGCCGCCACACGCGCTCGATGTAATCGCCCCAGGCCGGCGGAATACGCATGCGGTTCCAGAGCTTGTTTGCCACTACATGCTCGACCGCTTTGAGGCAAAGGCCGTGCAGCGTTTCAGTCGCCGCCTCGAGCTCGTCGACCTCGTCCGCGGTGAGGGCGTAGCAAGCTGTTTCAGTCCAATAGGCTTTACCTTCGAGGACGTAGTAGTCGAAGCCGAGCTGTTCGAGCTTCTGTTGCCAGCCGGGACGGGGCGAGACCGCTTCGCGCCGCATCGGTCAGCTTGCAGTGCTGCCGTGCGTGGCGGCGGACCCGCCGAAACCGCCGCGCTGGCTGGTCGTCTGTCCCGATGTCGTGCCCGATGGGGTCGTTCCATGCGTGGTCGTCGAAGCGCTCGAGCTTGGCGAGGAGATGGTCGTGCCCCGATAGAAGGGATTGCCCCAGAACCAGAAGCCGGGCCATCCACCGAGCGCCGTACCGATGCCGGGCGTACATGAAAAGAGAAGGGCGGCGCCCGCCACGCCCATCAGCACGAGCTTGATCGTGCGCGAGGCGCGCTGACCGCCGTCATTGGGACCGGGCGCCGACATGTTCAACTCGTGAGGCAAGCTGCATTGATGAGGCCAAAGCAGGTCGCAAATCCTCCCGCCGTGATGCCGGCGGCGTTGCGATCGGCTTCGACGGCCTCCTTCAGGTGCGGCAGCAGCAGGCGCATCGCGATATGCACCACGACCTGTACCACGAGCGCCACCAGCGACCAGAGGACCAGGTCGGTGAGGCTGGCGGAATGCGCGATGGTGTTGGCGAGCGGCAGGCAGAAGCCGAGCAGGGCGCCAACCAGTGCAATCGCCGAAGCGGAATTGCCGTTCCGGATCAAGGCAAACTCGCGCCACGGCGTGATCTGCACATAAATCCAGAGGAAGAGCGCGACGAGCGCGAAGCTCACGACGATGTAGCGCAGGAAGTTCGGGAAGGCGGCGACCAGCCAATCGAGCTCGGGCATTGCCCAAGTGTCCGTCGCTCAGCCATGCATGGTCAAGCCACCCGAAACACTGATCGTCTGACCGGTGATGAAACCTGCGTCGTCGCTCGCCAGGAAGCAGACGGCGCCAGGGATGTCCTCGGGCTCGCCTACCCGTTTCATCGGGATCGCGCTCACCAGCGCGGCGCGGATCTTCTGGCCCCGCTCATCGTTGCCGGCGACCGCTGCGAGCAGAGGCGTGTCGGTCGGTCCGGGACAGACGGTGTTGAGGGTGATGCCTTTGCGCGCCACCTCGCGGGCCGCGGTCTTGGTGAAGGCGATCAAGCCGCCCTTGCAGGCCGAGTAGACGGCTTCGAGCGAGGAGCCGACGCGGCCGGCATCCGAGGCGATGTTGACGACGCGTCCGTGACCGCGCGCTACCATGCCTTTCAGCACCACATGGCTGATATTGAGGGCACCCTTGAGGTTGATGGCGATGATCTGGTCCCAGAGATCGGGCGTCGTATCGACGAAATTGACGAAACGATCCCAGCCTGCGTTGTTCACCAGGATATCGGTTGGGCCGACCTCCTTTTCGAACTGCGCGACCGCCTTCGCGACGCCGTCGTAGTCGGTGATGTCGACGCCCGAGGCGACGCCCTTGATCTCGCCGGCGATCTTCTTGGCGCCGTCGACGTTCTTGTCGAACACGCCCACGTGGGCGCCATAGCCTGCGAAGCGTCGGCAGATTGCTGCACCGATCGCGCCGCCGCCGCCGGTAACGATGACGTTCTTGCCATCTAGTCCACGCATGGTCGTCTCCTCAGAGCGGCGAGTAGGGATCGAACTTGGGTTTGCGCTTCTCAAGATGCGAAGCCAGACCTTCCTTCACTTCGGGGCCCATGAAACCCAGCATCTCCAACGCCGTTGAGGCGTCGAACGACGGCCCCATCATGCGCAGCCAGTTGTTGAGCGCATACTTGGTCCAGCGGATCGAGGTCTGGGCGCCTTCGGCGAGCTTGGTGGCGACCTCGAGGCCTTTGGCCTCGAGCTGGTCGTCCTCGACACAGAGCGACACGAGGCCGATGCGTTCCGCTTCCTCACCGTCGACCGATTCGCAGAGCAGCAGGTAGTACTTGGCCTTGGCCATGCCGCAGAGGAGCGGCCACACGATCACCGCGTGGTCGCCAGCGGCGACTCCGAGCCGCGTATGGCCATCGATGATGCGCGCTTTCTTCGAAGCGATGGATACGTCGGCCAGGATGCCGGCGACGAGACCTGCGCCTACCGCGGGTCCGCGCATGGTGCTGACGATCGGCTTGGAGCAGTTGATGACGTTGTAGACGAGGTCGCGCGCTTCCTTCCACATGGCGAGCAGCGAGTTGTAGTCCTTCATGTTCTTTTCGATGATGTCGAAGTCACCACCGGCCGAGAACACCTTGCCACCAGCACCCTGGATGATGACGCAGTTCACCGTGTCGTCGCCGTCAATGTCGCGCCAGACATTGACCAGCTCGCGATGCATCAGGGCATCGGTGGCGTTGTACTTCTCGGGTCGGTTCATCGTGACGCGCAACACCTTGGGGTGTGGGCGATCGAACAGAAGGCGTTGATAGCGCTTTTGCCAGTCAGACATGCCGTCCTCCTCCATTTGTGGAGGAGCCTAGCGCCTGTGGTGTCGTCTCGCTAACGCTTGTTGCCGGCACTCCAGTTGCCGGCAGAAGCAAAACGCACGGCCTCTTCCGCGGCGCGAACGAGGGCACGCGCCTTCAGGACGCTCTCCTGGTATTCGGCCTCGAGGTCGGAGTCGGCGACGACACCGACACCCGCTTGCACGTAGAGGGTGTTGTCCTTCACCAGTCCCGTGCGCAACAGAATGCAGGTATCCATCGAGCCGTTCGCCGCGAAATAACCCGCGCAGCCGGCATACATACCGCGGCGCACCGGCTCGACTTCGTCGATGATCTCCATGGCGCGAACCTTCGGCGCTCCCGAAAGCGTTCCGGCGGGGAAACCCGCCTTGAGGGCGTCGATCGCTTCCAACCCGTCTTCGAGCGTGCCCTCCACATGGCTGCTGATGTGCTGCAAATGGCTGTACTTTTCGATCGTGAACTGCTCGATCACTTTCACCGAGCCGATCTTGGAAACGCGGCCGACATCGTTGCGTGCGAGGTCGAGCAGCATCAAATGCTCAGCGTGTTCCTTGGGGTCGGCGAGGAGCTTGTCAGCCAGCCGTTTGTCCTCTTCCGGCGTAGCGCCACGCGCAATAGTGCCGGCGAGCGGTCGGATGGTGACGGTGTTGTCGCGCAGCCGGACCAGGATCTCCGGGCTGGAGCCTACGATCGAGAAGTCGCCGTAGTCGAAGAAGATCAGAAATGGCGATGGGTTGATCCGGCGCAGCGACCGATAGAGCGCGAGGGGTGGTAGCTTGAAGGGCAGCGAAAAACGCTGCGAAGGCACGATCTGGAAGGCGTCACCGGCAAGGATGTACTCCTTGCAGATATCGACCATCTTCTTGAAGTCGGCCTTCGACATGTTGGCTTGCGGCTCGGGCAGATGATCGAGCGCCTCGGCGTTCTCGCGGCGATAGGGCAGGGAGCGTTCGAAGTCGGAGACAGCATCGGCCAGCCGCTCCTCCGCGGCCTCGTACGCAGCTCGCGCCCCAACGCCAGTCTGTGGCCAGACCGGCGTCACCATCGTCACATTGTCTTCAAGCCGATCGAAGATGCAGATCAGGGTTGGTCGTACCATGATCGCGTCGGGCAACCCGATCGGATCGGGGTTCCTGTCCGGCAACCGCTCCATGTCGCGGACCATGTCATAGCCCAGGAAGCCGAACAGGCCGGATGCCATCGGCGGCAATCCCTGCGGCAGCTCCATCTGGCATTCGCGGATCAGGGTTCGCAGCGTCTCGAGCGGGCGACCCACGATCGGCTCGAAGGTGTGCGCATCGGTGCGGGCGCGGCGGTTGATCTCCGCCTGGCCTTTCCGGCAGCGCCAGATCACATCAGGTTTGAAGCCGATGATCGAGTAACGGCCGCGCACCGAGCCGCCCTCGACCGATTCGAGCAGGAAAGAGTTGGCGCGGCCGTCGGCCAGCTTCAGGTAAGCCGAGACCGGCGTCTCGAGATCCGCGACCGCCTTGGTCCAGACGAGCTGCGGCTTGCCCGAGTCGTAAATCTTGGCGAAGGCATCGTAGTCGGGCGAGAGAGCCATGGCGCGTTATTGAGGCGGCTGCTGGGCTTGGAAAGCGGCCTGGAACGCCTGCTCGTTTACCGACACCCCGTATTTGGCGCGTAGCGCCGCCAGAAGCTGAGCGACGAGATCGTTGCCGATCATGCTGTCGAGCTGAGTGCCAAAGCGACCGAGCTGATCCTTCTCCTTGGCGAGATCGGCCGACTGAATCTCTTTCGTCCGAACGAGGACATTGCCTTCGGTTGTCCGTACCGCCTGCGCCTTGCCGACTGGGAGCTTGAACAGCGCCTGCGCGACCGGCTGGCTAAGATAGTTGGGGCTGTCGGTATCGAACCGCGTAATAGGCTTGGTGGTACGCAGCTCCAGACCGAGTTCCTTGGCGATCGCGCCGAGGTCGCCGCCTGCATTGATCTTGTCGAGCGCTTCCTTGACTTTCTGGTCAGCGAGTTTGTGGCGCTGCTCGGCCTCCCAGGCCTCGGTCACCTTCGCTTCGACCTCCGAAAGGACCGGTGCGCGCGACGGCGTGATCCGATCGGTGTGGACGATCACATATTCGCCCTTTCCGGTTTCGAGCAGGTCGCTGTCGCTGCCCTCGCGCGTAGAGAAGGCGGCCTTGATGAGTTCGGCAGCGGCGGCTCCGATGACGACCTGTTTGCCCGACGGGTCCTGCCCACGCGAGTCGACGTTGTCGGCCGCCTGAACCTTGAGGCCGAGCGCCTTGGCGGCATCGGCCATAGAGGTGCCTTTGCTCAATTCTCGATCGAGGTCGTTCACCAGCTTGATCAGCAGATCAGGCGCCAGCTGATTCTTGAGGTCCGTCTCGAGCTTGCCCTTGACCTCATCAAGCGGCGTCACCTTGCCAGCTTCGATCTTGTTAATGCGCACCACATGCCAGCCGAGCGGCGACTTGATAGGCGCAGCCGCCACGCCTTCGGGCAGCTTGAATATCTCGTCGGCGAGCTCGCCAGCCGGCAAATCCTTCTTCTGGATCGAGCCCAGCTTGATCACGCCATTGGCGCTGCCGGTCACTTGCTTGGTGGCATCTTCCAGCGACTTGCCTTCCTTGACCGCGGCGATGATCGCCTTGGCCTTATCCTCGCTGTCGGCCATCGCCTGGTCGACATCCCGTTTCTCCGGCGCACCGAACTCTGCCGCGCGCGACTCGTATTCTTGCTTCACCTGGTCTGGCGTCACCGTGACCTGGTCCATCACATCGGCATTGCTCAAAAGGATGTAGGAGAAGGAACGGTATTCGGGAATTTGAAAGCGTGCCTTGTTGGCGTCGAAATACTTGCCGAGCTCGTCAGCCGAAGGCTTCGGCAGGTTCGTCACGATCGAATCGGGGACATAGACCGTTTCGGCGACGCGCTTTTCGCTCTCCATCTTGAAGATGTCGTCCCGCAGAGTGGTCGGGGCGAGGCCTTCGGTGCGCACAATGCCGAACAACTCGGACGAGCCGATCTCGCGTCGCACGTCAGCCACGTAGGCCGACTCGCTAATACGCGCCTGCTGCAGGAGATTGCGATACTTCAACGGATCGAACTTGCCACTCGAGCCATGGAAGGTCGGGTTTTGGGCAATGTTTTCCTGAATTTGGCTGTCGCTGACGACGATGCCATAATCATTCATGGCCGCGTCGATCAGCGCCTGCTGCACCACATCCTGAAGCGCCCGGACATTGAGGCCGTAGCGAGCGGCCTGTTCGGAATCGAGGCGCTGGCCGGTCTGGCGCTGGATCTGGTCGAGCTGGCGATTGAAGCGATCCCGCACCGCTTCCAATGGAACCGATGTGCCCCCTACCCAGCCATAAAGCGGGATATGCGTGCCGCCAACATGCGCGACTTCGTTGTTGCGGCCACCCGAACGCAGCATGTCGCCGATGCCCCACAGTGCGAAGCTGATGATCAGCGTGCCCATCAACAGGGCCATGATGACGTAGCCGGCGTATTTTCTGAATTTGTTCACGGGGCAAGCTTCGTGGAGATTAAAGGCATCAAAGGGGCATGAGGACGGGGCGCATGCCTACCACCCGCCCTCCGGCCAGGCAACCAACCGGCCTTTACCGCAGTTGTTGTGGCCGCTAGACACGCCGGGACAAGAAAAAGAGGAAATTCCATGGCGCGTACGAGACGACCCCTGATCGCAGGGAACTGGAAGATGAATGGGCTCAAGGCTGATGCCCTGACCCTGGCGAAGGGAGTTGCCGACGGCGCCAAGGCAACAAGCAACTGCGATCTTCTGGTCTGCCCGCCGGCAACGCTTGTCATGGCCGTGGCGGAGGCAGTGAAGGGAAGCAACGTGCTTGTCGGTGGCCAGGACTGCCATCCCAAGGCGAATGGCGCGCACACGGGCGACATTGCCGCCGAGATGCTGCGCGACGCGGGCGCCGCATACGTTATCGTCGGCCACTCCGAACGCCGTACCGACCATGGCGAGACCGACGCGATCGTGCGCGCCAAGGCGGAGGCGGCATGGCGGGCCGGGCTCATTCCTATCGTATGCATCGGCGAGACGCTGGCGGAGCGGGAGGCAGGGAGCACGTTTTCGGTGCTTGCCCGGCAGATCAAAGGCAGCATTCCACCTGCTGCTACGGCGGCGCGCCTCGTGGTGGCTTACGAGCCGGTCTGGGCGATCGGCACCGGCAAGACGCCGACGACGGCGGAGGTGGCGGCCGCCCACGTCCATATCCGTAAGGAGCTTGGCGGTGCGATGTCCGAGGCTTCGGCGGTGCGCCTTCTTTATGGCGGTTCGGTGAAGGGCAGCAATGCCGCCGAATTGCTCGCTGCCGGGGATGTCGATGGCGCCCTGGTGGGCGGGGCGAGCCTCAAGGCTGACGAATTTTTGGCTATCGCCAAGGCGGTCTAAAGAGGCTAGAAGCGCCGGCTTGATCCAAGCCCCCATCCAACGCTGGACGAAATGGAAGCGGTACGAGGCTTTTTGCACGATTGGCGAGTAGTTCTGCTGATCATCCATATCGGCGTCACTGCCGCGATGATCGTCGTCATTTTGCTTCAGCGCAGTGAAGGCGGCGGACTGGGCATGGGGCGAACCGATGCGCTCTTCTCGGTGCGCGGGCAGGCCAATGTCCTTTCGCGCATGACGGCCATCTTTGCCGGCATCTTCTTCTTTCTGAGCCTGGTCATGGCCTGGAGCGCTGGCGGTCCACCGAGATCCTCGACGTCGATCATGGACAACCTGCCGGCCGGTACCGCAACGCCACCAAGCTCGGCGCCCAGCGCACCGGCGCCCGGTGCGACACCGGGGCCGCCGACGGCGCCCGTACCGCCGAACCGCTAGGAACAATGATGCCGGCCCGCCGTTCCCTCGTCGAAGTTGATCGGGGGACGATATCCCCATGGCCGCATCGAACCAGATTTAGTAGTCTGTAGGCCCATGACGCGCTTTATTTTCATAACGGGCGGCGTGGTTTCCTCGCTTGGTAAGGGGCTTTCTTCAGCAGCGCTGGGGGCGCTTTTGCAGGCGCGCGGCTATCGCGTGCGGCTGCGCAAGCTCGATCCTTACCTCAATGTCGATCCCGGCACGATGAGCCCCTATCAGCACGGTGAGGTCTTCGTTACCGACGACGGTGCGGAGACCGACCTCGACCTCGGCCACTACGAGCGCTTTACCGGCGTCGACGCACGGCAAAGCGATAACGTCACGACAGGCCGCATCTATTCGACGGTGATCGCCAAGGAGCGTCGGGGTGAGTACCTCGGCGCCACTGTGCAGGTGATCCCGCACGTCACGGACGCCATCAAGGAGTTCATTGTCGCTGATTCCAAGAACGAAGATTTCGTCCTGGTCGAGATCGGCGGCACGGTGGGCGACATCGAGGGGTTGCCCTTCCTGGAAGCCATCCGCCAACTCGGCAACGAGCTTGGGCGCGAGCGCACCATGTTCGTCCATCTGACGCTCCTGCCTTGGGTGCCGACGGCAGGTGAGCTCAAGACCAAGCCCACCCAGCACTCGGTCAAGGAGCTGCTGAGCGTGGGGATCCAGCCCGACTTGCTGGTCTGCCGTTCCGGCGACAAGGAAATCCCGGCCAACGAGCGGCGCAAGATCGCGCTGTTCTGCAATGTCAAACCCGAGCGCGTGATCGAGGCGCGCGACGTCGATACGATCTACCAGGTGCCGATCGCTTATCACGACCAGGGATTCGACCGCGAGGTCTGTCGCTATTTCGACCTCGATGTCGACGAGGAGCCAAACCTCGAGCGTTGGCGTGGCGTGGTACGCGGGGTGCGCGAGCCCGAAGGCAAGGTGACGATCGCCGTCGTCGGCAAATACACGGTACTACTCGACGCCTACAAGTCGTTGAGCGAGGCGCTGACCCATGGCGGCTTCGACAGCAACGTCAAAGTGGCCCTGGAGTGGATGGACTCCGAGATCTTCGAGCGCGACGACGCCGTCAGCCATCTCGAAAACGTGCACGGTATCCTCGTTCCCGGCGGTTTTGGCGAACGCGGCACGGAGGGCAAGATCCATGCCGTGAAGTTCGCGCGTGAGCGGAAGGTGCCGTTCTTCGGCATCTGCTTTGGCATGCAGATGGCCGTGATCGAGGCCGCACGCAATTTGCTGGGGATCGAGGCCGCCTCGTCGAGCGAGTTCGGTCCGACCGACCATGCGGTGGTCGGATTGATGACGGAATGGCTGCGCGGCAATCAGCTCGAGAAGCGTGCGGTCAACGGTGACCTGGGCGGTACGATGCGACTGGGCGCCTATCCGGCCCACCTGCGGCCGGGGACCAAGGTACATGAGATCTATGGCCAGGACGTGATCAGCGAACGGCACCGCCATCGCTACGAAGTCAACGTCAACTACAAGGACCGGCTGGAGCAGGTCGGTTTGCGCTTTTCCGGCATGTCACCGGACGGCATCCTGCCGGAGATCGTGGAGATTCCCGACCATCCCTGGTTCATCGGCGTCCAGTACCACCCCGAGCTGAAATCCCGGCCGTTCGCGCCCCATCCGCTGTTCACTTCCTTCATCAGCGCGGCCAAGAACCAGAGCCGGCTGGTTTAGGAGGAGGAGAGGCGGGGCAACCGGGGTCGCATTTCGGTCACGTTTCCCACTGAAGCTGGAGCCATGATCCGCGCCTTTTTCCTCGCATTCCTTGCCCTGGTCATTGCAGCGGGCGGCGTCTCGGCGCAGCGATTAGGCTATGGCAAGCCGGAGCGACGCGACCCAATCTTCCTGCGCTTTCCGGAAATGTCGCAACGCTACTGGGGCAATACGGCGAGCCACAGGGTGGTCGCGATTCCCTTGCCGCGACAATGCTCCTTCGTCTACGCCGACAGCTATACCCATGGGCAGATGAGCGAGACCGAGTTGCAGGAGGTTGCAGTCTCCGCCTGCAACCGCAAGCTCGCTGAGTTGGGTTCGCTGAACGAGAACTACACCGTCGCCTGCCGGTGCCAGGTGGCGATCACCGACGACACCTATGTCGTGCCGCGTGACGCGATGCCTGATCAGGCCTACGGTCCTGCGTCGATCTTCTACCGCGATAATCAAGGCAAGATCGCACGTTTGAATGGCCTGGCGCGCTATGGCGCCCTGATCGGCCACGACCGGTCCGTCACCTTCAACGTCGACAACGTCAACGGCCAGCCGGGTTGCGAAGGCACCTTCACGAATGAGTCGGTGGGTGCAGGGCGATTCTCGCTCTCCTGTTTCAACGGCAAATTCGGCGGGAGGGGCAACTTCGACAGCAGGGTCGGAGCGCCCAACGATCATATCGTGGCGCGCGGTCAGACTGCGAGTGGCCAGCCGATCGTGATGGTCATCGGATTGCCAGCGCAACTCGCCGCCCGCATGTACGGCAGCATCTGATATGAGATTGGCACTTGGCACCTTGCTGCTGCTCTGGGCGGCGCCCATGGCCTTCGCCCAAAGCGCGGGCGAGGTCGAGCGCTGCTTCCAGAACCCTGCCAATTGTCCTTCAGGCGCGCCGGCGCCGGCGCCAGCTCCGGCTGCGACAGCACCGGCGCCACAGCGGCCCACGGCATCGCCCGACTACGCCACCGTCCTGAAGAGCTCCGAGGCCGAGCGGCGCAAGCTGCAGGAATCCCTGCATACGCTCGACAAGTACAACGGGCCGATTGACGGCAATCTCCAGTCCGAGGCATCGGAGAAAGCGATTGCCGACTGGCAGAAGGGGCATGGCCTTGCGGCAGTCGGGAAGCTGACGCCGACCGAGGCCGTTACCTTGAACAACGAAGCTGCGCGCGTACCGATCAAACGCATCAATCCGACGGCTGCCACGAATCCACCGCCGCCTCCGGCGGCAGCACCGTCCAATGCGGAGGCTCTCAAGGCCCTGCGGACCCGCCTTGCCGAACGGCATCGTGCGGCCGAGCCCAAGGCGCAAGCCGCCGTGCAGGCGCTGGTGCGCGACCTCACGGCCTATATGGCGGCCGGTGGTAAGGGCGTCGCTGGTGAGCAGTTTGCCGGCTTCGCCAAATGGTATGCCGACACCAAGGCGGCAGGCCGTGGCTTCGGGGACATCAAGCCCACGGTCGAGGATTATGGCGACGCCAAATCAGGCGACGCCGTAACCGCCGAAGTCAGTCTCCAGAGCCTGCAAGGCGACACCGCCTCGTCGCAATGCATGATGTTCGCCTGGATCGAAGGCAGTCCGCGCAAGGAGACGCAGACCTTCTCTTGCGATGACGTCGCGGGGATCGAGAAGTGGAAGACCGGGCAGTCGCTCAAGAGCGCCTGGCGCTGAGCACTAAAGTGTCGTCACCCCGATCATCGAATCGCGGGTGACGAGCTCGGCAAGTCGGGCTTCGTCGAAGCCCTCCGTACCTTTGGGCCGCATCGGCAGCACGAGATACCGCATGTCGGCGGTCGAATCGTGAACGCGCACCGCCACGTCGTCAGCAAGATGAGTACCGAATTCGGCAAGCACGGTGCGCGGCTCATGCACGGCGCGGCTGCGATAGGCACGGCTCTTGTACCAGTCGGGCGGAATGCCGAGCACCATGCGCGGGTAGCAGGAGCAGAGAGTGCAGACGACGAGATTGTGTACCTGCGGCGTGTTCTCGACCACGATCAGCCGGGTCGGTTGATCCATTTGCACGCCCGCCTCGTCGGCCGCCGTGCTGCCGTCCTTGAGGAGGCGGGTCTTGAAGGTCGGATCGACCCAGGCGCGGGCCACCAGCTTCGCTCCGAGATGAGGGCCGCGCGCATCCATGCGCTCGATCGCCTCACGGATCTCATCGGCGGTCAGGAAGCCTTTTTCGATCAAAAGCTCGCGAACGGCGATCTCCAGCCGCTTGTGATGAGTGAGCGTGTCGTCATGATCCGGCCGCGGCGCGTGCGGATTGGGGCCTTCGTGGGTATGGGGGATGTTGTCCATCATGGCTTGATCCTCAATGTGCCGGCTCGAGCCAGTGCTCGTAGAGTTCGACGTCGATCGTGTCGTTCACTGGCCCCCGATAGTCGGGCCAGACGTCCTTCTGACTGAAGCGCACGCGATAAAGCACCTGCATGGGCTCGCCGCTGCGTCCGTAGGCAAGCTCCTCCGGATTGCGGAATTCGCCGCAGATACGTTCGACCGTGCCTGATTTGCCGCGAATGTAGTAGGGCGTGCGAATGTGGCCGGGTGGATTGCCTCGCCGAACATTCACCGATGTTCCGACCGAGAAACGCGGAGTCATGGCTTGCCGATCTGAGGGCCATCCGGCCGCCGCTCGATGTCGGCGAGCTTGGCCCGCAGCTCCTCGATACTGATCGTGCCGCGGTGGATCAGCGCCGAGGTGATCGAGCTGATCCAGCGCTCGTAGTAGGTCAGCCGGTCGTAGGCGTCGCCCGGCAGCGATTCGATTCCCTTGCGCAATTCGTCGACGGTGAAGCGCCGCTTGCGCGACAACAGAACCATCAACGCATCGACGCGTTTTTCCCAGAGCTGGTAGTCGTGTTCCACCCGCTCTACCGGTCCGGCCTGAAGGCCGCCCATGTCATGAACGCCACGCATGGCAGGACTATAGGAAAACTGCGGTGCCCCGTCACTTGCCGCAGAGAAAGCGCGCGGCTAGACAGGCCGCGCCCCAACAGGAGTTATGCCCCCATGAGCGCCATTGTCGACATCCGAGCCCGGGAAATCCTGGACAGCCGCGGCAACCCCACGGTCGAGGTCGAGGTCGAGCTGGAAACCGGTGCGATGGGGCGGGCGGCGGTTCCGTCGGGTGCATCGACCGGCGCCCATGAAGCCGTCGAGCTGCGGGACGGCGACAAGAAGCGCTACGGCGGCAAGGGCGTCCTGAAGGCGGTTGGCGCAGTCAACGGCGAGATCATGGATCTTCTGTCCGGCCTCGATGCACTCGACCAGATCAAGATCGACCGGGCGCTGATCGACCTCGACGGCACCCCCAACAAGGGACGGCTGGGCGCCAATGCGATCCTGGGCGTCTCGCTCGCTGTTGCCAAGGCAGCCGCCATGGACAGTGGCCTGCCGCTCTTCCGCTATGTGGGCGGCAGTCAGGCCTCGGTCCTGCCGGTGCCGATGATGAACATCATCAACGGCGGTGCGCACGCCGACAATCCGATCGACATCCAGGAATTCATGATCATGCCGGTGAAGGCGGATCGCTTTGCCGATGCGCTGCGCATGGGTTCGGAAGTGTTCCACGCGCTGCGCAATCAGCTCAAGGATGCCGGTCACAATACCAACGTCGGTGACGAAGGCGGTTTCGCGCCCAACCTCGCGACCGCGGACGAAGCGCTCGGCTTCATCATGAAGGCGATCGAGAAGGCGGGCTATAAGCCGGGGGACGACGTGATGCTGGCGCTCGATCCGGCATCGACGGAGTTCTTCAAGAAAGGCAAGTACGAGCTCGAAGGCGAAGGCAAGTCGCTCGATGCCGGCGGCATGGTCGACTACTACGCAGGTCTCGTCAGCCGCTACCCGATCGTATCGATCGAAGACGGCATGGCGGAAGACGACATGAAGGGCTGGAAGGCAATCACCGACAAGCTCGGCAAAAAGATCCAGCTCGTGGGCGATGATCTGTTCGTCACCAATCCCAAGCGTCTGGCCGACGGCATCAAGAACGGCCTCGCCAACGCGATCCTGGTGAAGGTGAACCAGATCGGCACGCTTACCGAGACAATGGAGGCCGTGTCGATGGCGCGGAACGCGAGCTACGGTGCCGTGATGTCCCATCGCTCGGGCGAGACCGAGGATTCGACCATCGCGGATCTCGCGGTCTCTACCAACTGCGGCCAGATCAAGACCGGCTCGCTGTCACGCTCGGACCGGCTCGCCAAGTACAACCAGCTCCTGCGCATCGAGGAGCAGCTCGGCACACAGGCGCGCTACGCCGGGAAGTCGATCCTGCGCGGCGCCTAGACGGTGAAAGAGCACAAGCCGCCGTCGACCAGGACATTCTGTCCGGTCATGTAGGCGGCATGGGCACTGCACAGGAAAGCACAGACGGCACCGAACTCCTCCGGCTTTCCGGCACGGCCCATCGGAACCTGGGCAACGAGCTTCTCTGCCGTTGCACCGAGTTCGCGGATGCGTTCGGTAGCGATCGTGCCCGGCAGGATGTTGTTGATTGTGACGTTATGAGGGGCGACCTGGCGGGCGACTCCGGCGACATAGCCTGTGAGGGCGAGGCGGGTCGCATTCGACAGGTCGAGTTGCTGAACGGGCAAGCGTACAGTCAGCGAAGTGATGTTGATAATCCGCCCGAAGCTGCGCTGGGCCATGTCGTCCACGGTCAGGCGGATCAATTCGACGGCGGACAGAAAGTTCGCGGAGAGGGCTGCGGACCAGTCCTCGAGCCTGAGCGTGCGGAAATCCATGCCAGGTGGTCCGCCCGCGTTTGTAATCAGGATATCCGGCGCCGGACAGGCGGCGAGGGCATGTTCGCGACCGGCCTCCGTGGCGATGTCCGCGTCGACGATATGGGCGGACATTCCGGTTTCCCGATGCAGCCGCGCCGCCGCATCGGACAACGCCTCGTGACGTCGCGACACGAGAGTCACGTCGACACCTTCGCGGGCGAGTGCGGCCGCGCAAGCGAACCCCAGGCCGCGGGACGCCCCGCAGACGAGCGCGCGTCGCCCGGTGATGCCGAGGTCCACGGTCCTTCTTACGGTCCGTGGTTGAAGGCGACTTCGTAGTGGGTGGCGAAGTCGTCGAAGCTGGAGAGCGCGGCGCGCCCCTCCGGTTCGACGATCGCGGTCGAGACATCGTCGCCGGCGAAGGCCTTGATCGAGTCGAGCGACTCCCAGAGGGTCATGGCGACGAATTCGCTCTGACCCTCGTCGTCGCGCCGCAGCAGCCAGGCACCGCGATGCCCGGCAAGCTGGCCAAGCGCGGGAAAGACGTTCTCGGTGGCATGTTTCTGGTAGGCGCTGGCGGTCGAGGCGAGGGCCTGCCCGCGCCAAAGGCGAACGATCATGTCAGTCGACTCCCTGGTAGTGTGGTTCGGCAGCGATCTGCCGGCCGATCACCAAACGCTGAATGTCGGATGTTCCTTCATAGATCTTGCAGACCCGCGCATCGCGATAGATGCGCTCGACCGGGAAATCGTTCAGGTAGCCGTAGCCGCCGTGGATCTGCAGCGCGTTCGAGCAGATCTCTTCCACCGTTTCGGAGGCGAACAACTTGGCCATCGACGCTTGCTTGAGGCAGGGCTGGCCGGCGTCGCGCAAGCGGGCGGCGTGCAGCACCATGAGTTCGGCGGCCTGCAGCGAGGTCGCCATGTCGGCCAGCCGAAAGCTGATGGCTTGATGCTCGATGATGGGCTTGCCGAAGGTCCACCGTTCCTTGGCATAGGCGAGGGCGGCGTCATAGGCGGCGCGGGCCATGCCGACTGACTGGGCGGCGACACCGATGCGGCCTCCTTCCAGGCCACCGAGGGCGATGCGCAGGCCGTCGCCTTCGTTGCCCAGCATCTGGTCGGGCAGGACCTCGCAATCCTCGAAGGCGATCTGGCAATGGTCCGACGAGCGCTGTCCCATCGTGTGCTCGACGCGGACAACCTTGTAACCGGGCGTCGTCGTCGGGACGACGAAGGCAGAGAGGCCGCGCTTGCCGGCTGCCGGGTCGGTCACAGCAAAGACCAGCGCAGTATCCGCGCTTTGGCCCGAGGTGATGAATTGCTTGGTGCCATTCAGTACAAATTTGTTGCCGACCCGCCGAGCCCGGGTCGCAATCGCTGCGGCATCAGAACCGGCGCCTGGCTCGGTGAGGCAAAAGGCACCGAGCTGCAAGCCTTGGGCGAGCGGACGCAGAAAGCGCTCCTTCTGCTCAGGCGTTCCATATTTGAGCAGGGCCAGGCAAACGAGCGAGTTGTGGACCTGGAAGGCCGTCGATGTCGCCCCGCAGGCGGCCGCGATCTCAATGACCGCCAGGACATAGGAGACGTAGTCTGCGCCGGCGCCGCCATGTTCGGCCGGTACGGTCATGCCCAGCAGGCCAAGCTCGCCCATCTTCGCAAAGGCCTCGCGCGGAAAACGCGGCACGCGGTCACGCTCGGCCGCGGTTGGCGCGAGCTCGCGTTGCGCGAACTGGTGCGCCGTGTCGCGAATCTGCTTCTGGCTTTCACTGAGCATGGTTCAAGCTAGAAAACTCGATCACTGGCGGTATTGGTCAAAATTGCATGAGTTGGCGTGTTGACAGCCTCCGGCGCCGACGGTTGAGTCGGCGCATGTCGCGCCGCGACCCCTGCAATTCGACGCGCTATTGGTGGGACCGACATCTCTCCGGTCTCAGCCTGCTCTGCGCCGACTTCACCACGCACGAATATCCACCGCATGTGCACGAGGCGCTGGTTGTCGCCGTGACGGAGGAGGGTGGATCCGTGATCCGCAGTCGCGGCCAGGTCGAGGAGGCACATCCCTCGACGCTGTTTGTCTTCAATCCAGCCGAACCGCACGCCGGATGGATGGGATGGAGCAATCGCTGGCAGTACCGTTCGATGTACCTCACGCAGGCCGCGCTCGATCAGGTGGCGGCGGGCCTCGGCATCGAATCGGTGCCTTACTTCACGCGTAACATGTTCGGCGATCCTGATTTGATCGCGGGCTTCCTGGCGATGCACCACGCCATTGAGGAAGGGCACGATGTTTTCTACGAACGCGAGCTTCTGATCGGGTCGTTTGGCAAACTCTTTCAGCGGCACGGCAGCGGCCGCGACCGAATCAAGGCGGCGCCCCGCGATCGCGTACTACTCGCGCGCGCCATCGACCGCATGCAGGCGGAATACGACACCGAGCTGCGGTTGGAGGACCTCGCCCAGCATGTCGGCCTCACGACTTTCCAGCTCATCGGCCTTTTCAAGCGAACAGTCGGCCTCGCGCCACACGCCTACTTGACCCAAATCCGCCTCGGTGCGGCATGTCGGTATCTGCGCCATTCACCGGCCTTGGCCGAGGTCGCCGCCACCGTGGGCTTCTATGACCAGAGCGCCCTCAACAAGCACTTCAAGCGCTGCTACGGCATCACACCCTTGCAGTTCGCGCGCGCCGCAGCGGCCTAGCAATTTTTGCCAATACGCCTGAGCGCGCCGGCCGTATCGGTCGGCAATGCATCTTTTTTGTCATGAGAATCCGGAAACGCTGTCGCTCGAGACCGAGGTGGTCGAAACACGACCGGGTCGAGCGGTCTTGGGGCAATCGCCATTCTATCCCGGCGGTGGCGGCCAACTCGCCGACCGCGGTGTCCTCCGCTGGCGGGATGGCGAAGTGACGGTCACCGGCTTCGAATATTCAGCCGGGAAGCTCTGGCATCTGCTCGAATCGCAGGCTGAGATCGCAGGCATGGTCGAAGCCGTCGTCGATCCGGATTTTCGCCGCAAGATGCGCCAGCTCCATACCGACACGCATATCCTGAATGCCCTCGTCTTCCAGACTTTCGATGGTGCCCTTGTGACGGGTGTGCAGATGGCCGGGGACGGCACGGCTCGCATGGATTTCGATGTGCCCAATGCCGACAACGATCGCCTGCGGGCACTCGAAGGGCCGATCAACGACCTGATCCGCCAGGATATCCCGGTCAACTTCGCCTACGTGCCGATGCATGAGGCGCAGGCGGAACGTGGTCTGATCCGCAGCCGTTCGGTCGCGCCGCCGCCGACGCCGGACGGTTTGATCCGGGTCGTGGAGATCGAAGGCCTCGATCGTGGAGGCACCCATCTCGCTTCGACCCGCGGCTCGCCGCCCATCCGCATTCTCAAGGTCGACAACAAAGGCCGCCATAACAGACGGGTGCGCATCGCTTTGGCCGAATAACCTTGACTTCGGGACACCATATGTTGCTTTATCCCCTTAGGTGCGCGGCATATGTTGTTGAGACCACGTCAGATTTTGGCTCCGATGATCTTCGCCACGGTGTTTGGCTATTTCGGCTACCACCTCGTGAACGGCGATCGCGGCCTGCTGGCCATGGTGCATCTGCAACGTGAGAACCAGATCGCTGACCAGAATTTCGCTGAAGCCGAAGCTACGCGGAAGATTTGGGAGCAGCGGGTATCCGAACTGCGCAACCAGAGCCTGGACCCTGACATGCTCGACGAGCGCGCGCGCGTCTTGCTGAACTACGCCGGCAAGGACGACCTCGTCATCTTCACGCCGACGCGATAAGCCGGCTCGCCTCGCGGCTGGCTGAAACAAACTGTCCGAGGCGATCGGACTTGCGCAAACAATCGCTCAAATGCTGCGGCGCACGCGAGGTTGCATTGATTTTTACCTGAGAGATCAATGACATCGACGGCGGCAATGCTATAAGCCGCATCGAGGGTCATTGAAGGGGATTGCCATGGCGAAGCCGGTCGCGAAGGCGAAGGAGGAGACGCTTCCTGCCAAGACGAAAGCGGCGTCGAAATCACCCGGGCCCGGCGACAACAGCGTCAGTCCCCATCAGCTCAAGGCGTTTTACCACGACATGTTGCTGATCCGCCGCTTCGAGGAGCGGGCGGGCCAGCTTTACGGCATGGGACTGATCGGCGGCTTTTGCCATCTCTATATCGGCCAGGAAGCCGTCGTGGTCGGCATGCAGTCCACGATCCGAAAAGGGGACACAATCGTCACTTCCTACCGTGACCACGGCCACATGCTTGCCGCCGGCATGGACCCCAAGGGCGTGATGGCCGAGCTGACAGGGCGCAGCGGCGGCTACTCCAAGGGCAAGGGCGGCTCGATGCATATGTTCAGTCGCGAGAAGAACTTCTTTGGCGGCCACGGCATCGTCGGCGCCCAGGTGCCAATCGGCACCGGTCTGGCCTTCGCGCACAAGTACAGCGGCGACAAGGATGTCTCGCTCACCTATCTCGGCGACGGTGCCGCCAACCAGGGCCAAGTCTACGAATCGATGAACATGGCCGCGCTCTGGAAGCTGCCTGTGATCTACATCATCGAGAACAATCGCTACGGCATGGGGACGTCGGTCGAGCGCGCGTCGGCGGTCACCGAGCTCCACCGCCATGGCGAGGCGTTCGGCATTCCGGGTGTGGAGGTCGACGGCATGGATGTGCTGGCCGTACGAGCAGCGGGTGAGAAGGCGGTGGAGCATGCGCGCAGCGGCGCCGGCCCGTATCTCCTCGAAATGCAGACCTATCGCTATCGCGGGCACTCGATGAGCGACCCCGCCAAGTACCGGAGCAAGGAAGAAGTGGACAAGTATCGCAGCGAACGTGATCCGATCGACCACCTGCGCAAGCTCCTGATCGACGGCAAGGTCGCAGACGAGGCTGCACTGAAAGCAGTCGACACCGAAGTCCGCAAAACCATCGGCGATGCCGCCGAATATGCCCAGCACAGCCCCGAGCCCGACCCGTCGGAGCTATGGACCGACGTCCTGGTCGGAGCCTGATCATGTCAATTCCGATTCTGATGCCTGCCCTCTCTCCCACCATGACCGAGGGCAAGCTGACCAAGTGGCATGTGAAGGTGGGCGACGCGGTGAAGTCGGGGCAGGTGATCTGCGAGATCGAGACCGACAAGGCGACGATGGAAGTCGAAGCCGTCGACGAAGGGACCGTGGCGCAAATTCTTGTGCCGGAAGGTACCGAAGGCGTCGCGGTCAATGCGCCGATTTGCGTCCTCGCCGCCGAGGGCGAGAGTGTCGCCGATGCGGCCAAGGCCGTGCCCGCCACAGCGACGAAGGCGGATGCACCTGACGGTGCGGGTAGTCCGAAGGCTGAACCGGCGCCCAAGCTGGCCGTGCCACCAATCGCGTCGGCTCCAGCGGCCGAACCGGAATGGAAAGGCAAGACCATTCGTCTGACTGTGCGCGAGGCGTTGCGCGATGCAATGGCCGAAGAAATGCGCAAGAACGAGAAAGTCTTCCTGATGGGCGAGGAGGTCGCTCAGTATCAGGGCGCCTACAAGGTAAGCCAGGGCTTACTCGATGAGTTTGGCGCCAAGCGTGTCATCGACACACCGATCACCGAGCATGGCTTTGCCGGCCTCGGCGTCGGCGCTGCGTTCGCAGGCCTTCGGCCGATCGTCGAGTTCATGACCTTCAACTTCGCCATGCAGGCGATCGACCAGATCATCAATTCGGCTTCCAAGACTCTCTACATGTCGGGCGGCCAGATGGGCTGCCCGATCGTTTTTCGGGGTCCCAATGGCGCTGCATCCCGGGTCGCCGCCCAGCATTCGCAATGCTATGCGAGCTGGTACGCCCATTGCCCCGGCTTGCGCGTGCTGGCGCCATGGAGCGCTGCCGATGCCAAGGGCCTCCTCAAGGCCGCGATCCGTGATCCCAACCCGGTCATCTTCCTCGAGAACGAGATCCTCTACGGCCAGCAGTTCGATGTGCCCGACGATTCCGACTTCGTCCTGCCGATCGGCAAGGCGAAGATCGAGCGGCCGGGCAAGGACGTGACCATCGTTGCCTTCTCGATCATGGTCGGCAAAGCGCTGCAGGCCGCCGATGAACTGGCCAAGAACGGCATCGATGCCGAAGTCATCAACCTGCGCAGCCTGCGTCCGTTCGATACCGAGACCATCGTCAACTCGATCAAGAAAACAAACCGCCTGGTCTCCGTCGAGGAGGGCTGGCCGTTCGCCGGCATCGGCTCGGAGCTCGCGGCCCAGATGATGGAGCACGCCTTCGATTGGCTCGACGCGCCGGTGAAGCGCGTCGCAGGCCTCGATATTCCATTGCCCTATGCAGCCAATCTGGAGCGTCTGGCATTGCCGCAGCCGGAAAATATCGTCGAGGCCGCCCGTGCGGTCTGCAATCGCTGAGGGCAGGAGGGCGGCATGTCGATCAACATTCTGATGCCGGCGCTCTCGCCCACCATGACCGAGGGCAAGCTCGCCAAATGGCACGTCAAGGTGGGGGATACGGTTACGTCCGGCCAAGTCGTGTGCGAGATCGAGACCGACAAGGCCACGATGGAAGTCGAAGCGGTCGACGAGGGCAAGGTCGGCCAGATCGTGGTGCCAGAAGGCGCCGAGGGCGTGAAGGTGAATGCCGTGATCGCCATCCTGCTCGAGGAAGGCGAGACGTCGGTACCCGCCGGCGCTGCAGCGGCAGCACCACCTCCAGCGCCCGCGACGGCTGCGGCCCCAACATCCCAGACAGCGTCTCCACCAACGGCACCGAAGCCCGCCGCCGCACCTGCGCCGCCGCCAACTCCAGCCGCTGCCACGGCGCCTAGTGGACAGCGCATCTTTGCGTCACCCCTGGCCAAGCGGATCGCCACGGAAAAAGGCATCAACCTCGCGTCGGTTAAAGGGTCCGGTCCTAACGGACGGATCGTCAAGGCTGACGTCGAAGCGGCCAAGCCGGGCGCAGCGCCGGCAGGGACGGCTGCTCCAGCGCCTCGCCCCAGGCCTTCCGCTCCTGCCCAGCCGATCATGACGGCGCCCGGCGACCAGCGCATTCCGCACACGGCGGTGCGCAAGGTCATCGCGCGGCGCATGCTCGAATCCAAGCAGACCGTTCCGCATTTCTATCTCACCGTCGAGCTGGAGATCGACGCATTGCTGGCGGCCCGGCAAGCGATCAACGAAGTGGCACGCAAGCTCGATGCCAAGGTCTCGGTCAACGACATGATGATCAAGGCTTGCGCCAAGGCCTTGCGTGACCATCCCGAGTGCAACGCGTCGTGGACTGAAAACGAAATGATCCAGTACGGCGCGGTCGACATCTCCGTCGCAGTTGCCACTGACCGCGGCCTCATCACGCCGATCGTCCGTAACGCGGATATGAAAGGCATGGCGCAGATCTCGATCGAGATGAAGGACCTCGCCGCGCGCGCCAAGGCAGGCAAACTGAAGCTCGATGAATTCCAGGGCGGAGGGTTCACGATCTCCAATCTCGGCATGTTCGGCGTCAAGGAATTTGCGGCCATCATCAATCCGCCACAGGCGATGATCCTTGCCGTCGGCGTAGGCGAGGAGCGGGTGGTAGCGCGCAAGGGCCAGATGGTGATCCGCAACATGATGAGCTGCACGCTCGCGGTCGACCATCGTGTCGTCGATGGCGCCATGGGCGCACAGTTCCTGCAAACGCTGCGGGCCTACGTCGAACAGCCGGCCTCGATGCTGGTCTAGGAGCCAAGCCATGGCCGATACGAACTTCGACATCATCGTGGTGGGCGGCGGGCCTGGCGGCTACGTCGCGGCGATCCGCGCCGCACAGTTTGGCATGAAAACCGCCGTGGTCGAGCGCGAGCATATGGGGGGCATCTGCCTCAACTGGGGCTGTATTCCGACCAAGGCCTTACTGCGTACTTCGGAAGTTTACAGCCTGATCAAGCATGCCGAATCCTTCGGCCTCTCGGTGAAGGACGTTTCCTACGACGCCAAGAAGATCGTGGAGCGCTCACGCAAGGTGGCGAACCAGCTCAGCAATGGCGTCAAAGGCCTGATGCGCAAGAACAAGATCACGGTGTTCGACGGCACAGCCAAACTCGCGGGAGTGGAGGCCGGGCAGCGCAAGCTCGCCGTGGCGATGAACGACAAGAGCAACCTCGTGCTCACCGCCAAGAACGTGATCCTGGCGACCGGCGCTCGCGCTCGGCAGCTCCCTGGCCTGGAGACTGACGGCAAGCTCATATGGAGCTACAAGGAGGCGATGGTGCCTCCCGAATTCCCGAAATCGCTGCTGGTCGTGGGCTCAGGCGCAATCGGCATTGAGTTCGCGAGCTTCTTTCGCACCATGGGTGCGGAGGTGACAGTGTGCGAGGTGCTGGATCGCATCCTGCCGGTCGAGGACGAGGAGGTGTCAGCCTTCGCCAAGCGCGCCTTCGAGAAACAAGGGATGAAGATCCTGACCAGCGCCACAGTATCGGGCCTCAAGAAAGGGGCCAACAATGTGACGGCGACGATCACGGCAGGAGGCAAGACGCAGGAGATCACCGTCGATCGCGTGATCAGCGCGGTCGGGATCGTGGGCAATGTCGAGAACATCGGCCTCGAAGGCACCAAGGTGAAGGTCGAGAAGACGCACATCGTGATCGATCGATGGGGCTTCACTGGCGAACCCAATGTCTATGCGATCGGTGACGTCGCGGGACCGCCGTGGCTCGCCCACAAGGCGATGCACGAAGGCGTGCTAGTCGTGGAGAAGATCGCAGGCGTGAAGGGTGTGCATCCGATGGTGACGACCAACATCCCGGGCTGCACCTATTGCCAGCCGCAGGTCGCGAGCATCGGCCTCACCGAGACGGCCGCCAAGGCAAATGGGCGACAGGTGAAGGTCGGCAAGTTTCCTTTCATCGGGAATGGCAAGGCGATTGCGCTGGGTGAGCCCGAGGGCTTCATCAAGACAATCTTCGACGCCAAGACCGGCGAGCTCCTGGGCGCCCATATGATCGGCGCCGAGGTGACCGAGCTGATCCAGGGCTACAGCGTCGCAAAGACCCTGGAGACGACAGAGGCCGAGCTGATGGCCACGGTGTTCCCGCATCCGACACTCTCGGAAATGATGCACGAGTCGGTACTGGCGGCCTACGGCCGGACGCTCCATATCTAGGACGCCATGGACGGATTCGACAAAGCGCCGCTCAGCCGCGCCGAACGCCATCCCGAAAAGGCGCATCGGCCGGACAATCCCATTCCGCGCAAGCCGGAGTGGATTCGCGTGCGTGCGCCCAATTCACCGGAGTACGCCGAGACCAAGCGCCTGATGCGCCAATATGGCCTCGCCACGGTGTGTGAGGAGGCGGCTTGCCCCAATATCGGCGAATGTTGGAAGCACAAGCACGCGACCTTCATGATCATGGGCGAGACCTGCACGCGGGCCTGCGCCTTCTGCAATGTCGCGACCGGCAAGCCCGGCGCGCTCAATCCGCACGAACCTGCAAATATCGCGGAAGCCGTCGGTAAGCTGGGCCTCGGCCATGTGGTCGTGACATCGGTCGATCGCGACGATCTGGATGACGGTGGGGCAGGGCACTTCGCCCAGGTGATCGAGGCGCTGCACAAGTCTGCGCCGACGACCACGGTGGAGGTGCTGACCCCCGACTTCATGCGCAAGCCGGGCGCGATCGAGACCGTCGTCTCTGCGCGGCCCGATGTGTTCAACCACAACCTCGAGACCGTGCCGCGGCTCTATCCAACAATTCGGCCGGGCGCGCGGTACTTCACCTCGCTTCGTCTGCTTGCGCGGGTCAAGGAGACCGATCCCGCGATGTTCACCAAGTCAGGCCTGATGGTCGGGCTGGGCGAGACGCGCGAGGAGATCCTGCAGGTCATGGACGATCTGCGTGCCGCCGACGTCGATTTCCTGACCGTGGGCCAGTACCTGCAGCCGACGCCCAAGCATGCGCCGCTCGATCGCTTCTGGACGCCGGCTGAATTCGAGGAGCTGGCAGCCCATGCCCGGGCCAAGGGCTTCCTGATGGTCTCTGCCTCGCCGCTCACGCGCTCCAGCTACCATGCCGGCGATGACTTCGCCCGCCTGCGTGCCGCACGGACGGCCCAAACCAGACCCTGAGCCATCGTGACAGCGACACGACACGCCGAGCGAAAGATCATCGCTTTCGCTCCCCGACAACTTTTTGATCTTGTCGCGGACGTTCCGCGCTATCCCGAGTTTTTGCCCTGGTGCACGGCGGCGCGCGTTCGCCGGCACGAGGCGCCAAATGTCGAGATCGACGAGGTTGCGATCGGCTTTGGCCCATTCCGGGAAACCTTCGTCTCGCGTGTCGTCCTTGCGAGCGAAAATCCAAATGAGCTGCGCATCGACACCGTCGGCATCGAGGGACCCTTCCGGGTCTTGTCCAGCCGATGGACGTTCCAGCCGCACGACGGTGGGACGATGATCGATTTTTCCCTGGAGTTCGAATTCCGTTCGCGGCTTCTGCAGCATACGGTGCGCATGCTGTTCGCCGAGGCCGTGAAGCGAATGGTGGCGGCCTTCGAAGCCCGCGCGGGGCAGCTCTACGGCAAGCCTAACGCTCCGCCAGTGACGCCAGCAACGCAAGCGCGGTGATTACCGCGACGCGGCGGATGCC
Organism: Alphaproteobacteria bacterium; assembly: GCA_017308235.1. GTDB lineage: Bacteria > Pseudomonadota > Alphaproteobacteria > Reyranellales > Reyranellaceae > Reyranella. The sequence continues at coordinate 136,327 of JAFKFL010000017.1, forward strand.
GTCCCGATCGCCGTGGAAGACATGGCGCTCGACGATCGGCTCGCCGCCCTTTCGCAAGGCGCCGAAATGCACCAGGCCCACGGGCTTCTCGGCCGTACCGCCGCCAGGACCGGCAACGCCCGTCACCGATACCGCGAGGTCGGCGTCGGAATGGCGCAGAGCGCCGGCCGCCATGGCACGGGCGACCGGCTCGCTCACCGCACCGTGCTTCATGATCATGTCCCAACGCACGCCGATCATGTCGCGCTTGGCTTCGTTGGAGTAGGTGACGAAGGCGCGATCGACCACGTCGGACGAGCCCGCAATCGCCGTCAGCGTGGCCGCGATCAAGCCGCCGGTGCAGGACTCGGCGGTTGCGACCTTCAGGCCGCGATGACGGCAGGCATTGAGCACGCGTTCGGCGGCGTCCCTGAGCTCGTGGTCGAACATCTTGGATCAGCTCCTCGGAATTTCGACGGTGGCGACGGCTTGCGCGGCGATCCCTTCACGGCGGCCGGTGAATCCCAGCCCTTCTGTCGTCGTCGCCTTGACGCTTACACGGTCCGGCGAGACGGCGGCGATCCGGGCGATGCTCGAGATCATCGCCTCGCGGTGTGGGCCGATACGCGGCGCCTCGCACACGAGTGTAAGGTCAAGGTGCAGGATGCGGCCGCCGCGCGCGCCGAGCAGGTCGACAGCGTGGCGCAGGAATCGATCGGACGAAACGCCTCGCCATTGCGGGTCGGAGGGCGGGAAATGCTTGCCGATATCGCCGGCGCCGATGGCGCCCAAGACAGCGTCGGTGAGCGCATGAAGCGCCACGTCGGCGTCGGAATGCCCGGCCAGTGTCTGCGTATGGGGGATGGCCACACCGCACAACATCACGGCGTTGCCCGGACCAAAACCATGCACGTCGAAGCCAAAGGCAGTGCGTGTCTCCATCGCTGAAGCTCGGGCAACGTCCTCGGCTGTCGTGATCTTCAGGTTTTCGTCGCTGCCTGCCACCATGACTACCTTCAGCCCCGCACGTTCAGCCACCGCCGCATCATCGGTAAGGGCCGTGGCATCGGCTTCAGCAAGCGACGCGGCAGCCCGATGCGCGGCGAGCAGGGGCGCGAATCGAAAGATCTGCGGCGTCTGTGCCCGCCACAGGTTCACCCGAGGCACGGTCTCGACAATGGCCCCCTCTGAACCGGTCTTCTTTACCGTGTCGGCCAGAGGCACGCCCAGCACGGCACCGTCGATGCCCTTTGCCGCCGCGGCGGCAAGGCAAGCCGCAATGTCCTCCGTACGGACGAACGGGCGCGCCGCGTCATGGACGGCCACGAAATCCGGCGCGTCGCCGCTCAGGGCTTCGAGCCCCTTCAGGACGGATTGCTGCCGACTCACCCCGCCGGGGACAGGGTGAGGTAGCTCAAGTCCCCGGGTGGCCGCTTCGTAGTGGGCCTCGTCCCCCGCCGCAATGACGACGCGAATGGCGTCGATCCCGGGGGTTGCCCGGTAAGCCAGGACGGTGCGTCGCAGGACCGGCTGGCCATTCAGGAGGGCGTACTGCTTGGGCAATGGGCCGCCGAAGCGGCTGCCGCGGCCGGCGGCGACAATAAGGGCGGTACAGGTGGGCACGGGTGTTCATAACATCGGCTTTGCAGGGGCGCACTTCGACCTCTCACGGCCCCCTCGCGCGGGGCTCTTGCGCCGTTTGGGCAGACCCGCTAATCCTCGGCCCAATTATTGTGCAGCGCACAAGTTGCCCATAAACTGATCAGTAGAATGGCCCAGAAACCTCGTCTAAGCCCGATTGATATTGGTCCCGTACGCCTCGATGACCCGGTCATCCTGGCGCCGATGTCGGGTGTCACCGACATGCCCTTTCGCCAGATGGTCAAGCGGGACGGGGCCGGGCTGGTTGTCTCCGAGATGATCGCGTCGGCGGCAATGGTGCGGGAGAACCGCAAGACCCTGCTGATGGCGAAGAATTCGCCCGAGGAATTCCCGATGTCGGTGCAACTGGCCGGCTGCGAGCCCGAGGTGATGGCCGAGGCGGCCAAACTGAACGAGGATCGCGGCGCGGCCATCATCGACATCAACTTCGGCTGTCCGGTGAAGAAGGTCGTGAACGGGCATGCCGGTTCGGCCCTAATGCGCGATGAGGTTCATGCCGCGAAGATCCTCGAGGCGACGGTGAAGGCCGTGAAGCTCCCCGTGACCCTCAAGATGAGGACCGGTTGGGATCAGGCCAATCGCAATGCCCCCACGCTCGCGCGTATCGCCGAGGAATGCGGGATCAAGATGCTGACGGTGCACGGCCGCACGCGCTGCCAATTCTATGACGGATCCGCCGACTGGGCGTTCATCCGCGAGGTGAAGGCAGTGACGCGCCTGCCGGTGATCGCCAACGGCGACATCAACTCGCTCGACGACATTGACCAGGCACTGGACCAGTCTGGGGCAGATGGCGTGATGATCGGGCGGGGCGCCTACGGCCGCCCGTGGTTCCTTAATCAGGCGATCCATTACCTGCGGACTGGCGAGCGGCTGCCGGACCCGCCGCTGGCGGAGCGGTATGCGGCGGTGCGTGCGCATTTCGAGGCGATGCTCGAGCATTACGGGTCAGAGACAGGCGTGCGCATGGCCCGCAAACACCTCGGCTGGTACTCAAGAGGCTTGCCGGCATCGGCCGAGTTCCGCGCCGCCGTGAACCGAGAGACCGAAGCCGACAAAGTACGGGCCTTGCTTGCCGCCTTCTTCCTGCCGGCTGTCGAGGAGCAGGCCGCGTGACGGCGGCGCTGCCCCTCAAGCGCAGCGATCTTGCGAACGACCTGTTCCCGAGCGCCATCCTCGATTCGCTTTCGGAGGCCGTGATTGTCGTCGATGGTAACGGTCTGGTGCATTACGCCAACCTTTCCGCCGAGCAGTTCTTCGGAATCGGACGAACACGCCTGGTGGGCCATGCGCTGAGCGAATTCATTCCTGAGGACACGCCACTTTTCTCCCTGCTCGAGCAGGTGCTCGCTACCGGTGGTGCCGTCGCGGAAAATGGCATCACGCTTGCATCGCCGCGTATCGGCAATCGCTTCTGCGCGCTGCGTCTGGCGCCCATCGTGGAGAGTGAGGCGCTGATTTCCGTCTCGCTGGTAGAACAGTCGATCGCACGCAATATCGATCGGCAGATGTCGCACCGCAGTGCTGCCCGGTCGGTGAGCGCTCTCGCCGCGATGCTGGCGCATGAGGTCAAGAACCCGCTGTCCGGCATCCGCGGAGCGGCGCAGCTCCTGGAGCATTCGATCCCGGACAGCGAACGCGTGCTCACCAACCTGATCTGCGAGGAGACCGACCGGATCGTGGCCCTGGTGGACCGCATGGAGGCCTTTGCCGACGGCCGTCCGATCGACCGCGCCGCAGTCAACATCCATCAGGTCCTCGACCATGTACGGCGCCTGTCACAGACCGGATTCGGCAAGAACGTGCGCTTCGTGGAGACCTATGACCCCTCTCTGCCCGAAGTGTTCGGTGATCGCGACCAGCTCATCCAGGTCTTCTTGAATCTGGTGAAGAATGCCTGCGAGGCGACCGGTGAGGGCGAGCGCGAGATCGAGCTGTCGACGGCCTACCGACATGGACTGAGACTCGCCGTGCCGGGCCAGCAGGGGCGGGTCAACCTGCCGCTGGTCGTCTCGGTGCGCGACAACGGCCATGGCGTGCCTGACGAGATCCGCGGTCATCTGTTCGACGCCTTCGTCACCAACAAGCCGTCAGGAACAGGGCTGGGCCTTGCCCTGGTCGCCAAGATCGTCGCCGATCATGGCGGTGCCATCGAGTACGACAGCGAGCCAGGCCGCACGACATTTCGCGTCATGCTGCCGCTCCAGGCAGCGCGGGCCGTTCTATGAGCACCGGTACAACCATCCTGGTCGCCGACGACGACCGCGCCATCCGCACCGTCCTACATCAGGCGCTTGGTCGGCAGGGCCACACCGTCCGCAGCACGGGTGCTGCCGCCACGCTCTGGCAATGGGTCCAGGAAGGCGAGGGCCAGCTCGTGATCACCGACGTGGTGATGCCCGACGAAAACGGTCTCGATCTCGTGCCGCGCATCCGCAAGCTTCGGCCCGATCTGCGCATCATCGTCATGAGCGCGCAATCGACGCTGCTTACGGCGGTGCGGGCCACCGAGCGCGGTGCCTTCGAATATCTGCCCAAGCCGTTCGATCTCAACGAGTTGGTCTCGGTCGTGAACCGGGCGCTTTCCGCCCCCGCGGCTCCGGCAATTCGGAGCCTGCAGCCATCGGAGGAGGGCGAGCGCCTGCCCTTGATCGGCCGCTCTCCTGCGATGCAGGAAATCTATCGGGCGCTTGCCCGCCTGATGGCGACCGATCTTACTGTCACGGTGACGGGCGAATCGGGTACCGGCAAGGAGCTGGTCGCGCGCGCCCTACATGACTACGGCAAGCGGCGCAAAGGTCCGTTCGTGGCGCTCAATATGGCGGCGATCCCGCGCGAACTGATCGAGAGCGAGCTGTTCGGCCATGAGCGCGGCGCTTTCACGGGGGCGGTCCAACGCTCGGCCGGCAAGTTCGAGCAGGCCGCCGGCGGCACGCTCTTCCTCGACGAAATCGGCGACATGCCGCCGGAGGCGCAGACCCGCTTGCTGCGCGTCCTGCAGGAAGGCGAGTACATGACGGTGGGCGGCCGTACGCCGATCAAAGCCAACGTCCGCATCGTGGCAGCCACCCACCGTGATTTGCGCCGCCTCATCCAGCAAGGCCTTTTCCGCGAAGACCTGTTCTATCGTCTGAACGTCGTGCCCATTCGCCTGCCGCCTCTGCGCGAACGCCTGGACGATATCCCCGAGCTCGCCAATCACTTCCTGCGTGCGGCGACGGTCGACGGATTGCCGACCAAGGTCCTGTCGCCTGATGCCATGGCACGTCTGCGTCAGTATCGCTGGCCCGGCAATGTGCGCGAGTTGGAGAATCTCGTGCGGCGATTGTCCGCTCTTTATTCGGAAGAGATGATCGGTGCGGAGACGATCGAAAGCGAGCTTACGGACGCCATTCTGGCACCCGACCCGGAGGCGAGCGGTATGAGCGGTGCGACCGACGACGCGACGCTGACCGACGCCGTCGACCGCCATCTGCAGGCATTGTTTGCAGCGCACGGCGACCGTCTGCCACCCGACGGCATGTATGATCGCGTCATCTCGGAGGTCGAGCGGCCGCTGCTCTCGCTGGCGTTGGGGGCAACGCGTGGTAATCAGTTGCGCGCGGCCCGTCTTCTGGGGCTCAATCGCAACACTTTACGCAAGAAAATCAAGGACCTCGACGTTCCCGTGGTTCGTACACCGCAGGTTCGCCGAGGGAGGTGACTTGGTGACAGCAGCATCGCTGGGTGTGTCGCGTTTTAGCGAGACGATGAACGCGATCGGCCGGGCATTGACCGGTCGTATCGCCGCTATTTCGCTCGCGACGATTGCCGTTGCCGCGGGTGCAGCGACCTATGCCTGGCTGGCGGGCTTTGCACCCACGAGCTTCAGTACGCCGGGCTGGATGACCGGCCTTCTGGTCGCCGATCTGGTGATTGCAATCGCACTGGTGGCACTCCTGGCCGTGCGGCTCACGCAGATCTGGCTCGATCGCCGACGAGGCGCCGCCGGGTCGCGTTTGCACATGCGGCTGGTGCTGATCTGCAGCCTCTTCACTGTGACACCCACAGTCATCGTCACCATCATCCTGTCGCTGCTGGTCATCAATTTGACCGACTTCGTCGTGAAGCCGTCGCAAGCGGCGTACGAGATGGCCCGCACCATCGGCGAGCCGGTCCGGCGGGCGCGGGAAGAAGAGATCCTGCGCGACATCGCGGCGATCTCCGCGCCGCTGCAAAGCATCGGGATCGACGCGCTACGGAACAAGGACGAAACGGACAAGGCGCTGGCGCAGCTCATCGAAGGGCGCCCGCTGATCGAAGCCGACGTGATCGACGCTGACAATGGTCTTGTCGCGCGGGCGGTTGCAACTGATGCCACACCCATCGCCAATCCTGTCCCGGCGGCAAAGTATTTGTGGCAGGCCGTCAGCCAGGCGCGGCCCATCCAATTCGAGTCCGAACGCGGCGCCTACTTCGTGATGCAGCTCTTTGTCGACCAGCCGTTGTTCCTCGTGACAGGTCACGCTGTCGATCTGCGCGTCGTCGACTACATCAATCGCATCGATTTCGCCGGCAAATTCTACGGGCAGATAGAGCAGGCGTTGCAGCGCAGCCAGCTCATCATCTTCACCGTCTGCGGCGCCATTGCGCTTCTGATGTTGCTGGCGGCGGTATGGCTTGCCATCCAGGTGGCCACGCGCCTGACAGCGCCGATCGGCGGCCTGATGGCGGCGGCGGAGCAGGTTCGCGGTGGTGACCTAGGAGCGCGGGTGGAGGAGGGGCCGCCGAACGATGAACTCGGCCAGCTTGCGCGCTCCTTCAACCGCATGACGAGCCAAATCGAGCAGCAACGCGGTGAGCTGGTCGCCGCCAATGAGGAGCTCGACCGACGGCGACGCCTTACCGACGCGGTGCTGGCTGGAGTTTCGGCCGGCGTTCTAAGCGTCGACGGCGCCGGCATTGTCACCCGCAGCAACCGATCGGCACTCGACCTGCTCGCTCTCCCGGAGGATGGTGTGCTGGGGCGGCAGCTCATCGATGTCATACCTGAGGTGGCGCCGCTGATCATCCAGGCGGCGGAGCGCCCAGATCGGCTCACGCAAGGGCAGATCGAAATCCTGCATCGCGGCATTCGCCGTATCCTCCTGGTGCGCATCAGCGCAGCTTCGGACTCTGGTTCCGTCGTCACCTTTGACGACGTCACCGAACTCATGTCGGCGCAGCGCATGGCGGCCTGGGGCGACGTGGCACGCCGCATCGCCCACGAGATCAAGAATCCCCTGACGCCGATCCAGCTTTCGGCCGAGCGACTGCGGCGGCGCTATCTCAAGCAGATCAAGGAAGATCCCGAGACCTTCTCGACCTGCACCGACACTATCATCCGTCAGGTCGGCGACATTGGCCGGATGGTGGACGAGTTCTCCTCCTTCGCGCGCATGCCGCGTCCCACGGTGCAGCCCGAGGATGCGCGCGAGCTGTGCCACCAGGCCTTGTTCCTCCAGCGCAGCGGCAATGCCGACATCCGCTATCACGCGAACCTGCCTGATCATCCGATACCTCTGATCTGCGACAGACGGCAGGTTGGCCAAGTGCTCACAAACATCCTGAAGAACGCGGCCGAGGCGATCGAGGGCCGAGAGGCGCGTGGTGGGCAGGCGCTGCCTCCAGGGGAGATTTCACTCGCGCTCGAAGACGAGGGGGCGACCGTTCGCATCGTGGTCGAGGACAATGGCAAGGGTCTCCCCAAGGCGGAACGCGATCGCCTGACCGAGCCCTATATGACGACACGCAGCAAAGGGACGGGGCTCGGCCTCGCCATCGTCAAGAAGATCATGGAAGACCATGGCGGCCAGCTTCTCCTGGACGACCGCGAGGGTGGCGGGGCGCGCATCAGTCTGGTATTCCGACGGGACGCGAGGGAAATCGCGTCGGCCACGTCGCATGCGACAGCCGCACAATAATCCGTGAAAGCCGCGGACCGTTTGAAGAGCCATGGGCCACGATATTCTGATCGTCGATGACGAGCGCGATATTTGCACGCTGATCGCGGGCATCCTGGAGGATGAAGGGCATACGGCTCGGCGCGCGCATAACAGCAGCGAAGCGATCGAGGCAGTCCGTCAGCGTCGGCCGGCGCTGGTCATCCTTGATGTCTGGCTGCAGGGCAGTGAACTCGACGGGCTTCAGCTCCTCGAATTCATCCGCCGCGACGAACTGCCGACCCCGGTCGTGATGATCAGTGGCCACGGCACGATCGATACTGCCGTGTCCGCTATCAAGAGCGGCGCATACGACTTCATCGAGAAGCCCTTCAAGGCCGATCGGCTTCTTCTCGTGGTCGACCGCGCCATCGAGACCGACCGGCTGAGACGGGAGAACGCGACCCTGCGTCGACGGGCCGGCGGCGAAGTTACCTTCGTGGGTTCCTCCGCGACCGCCGCCAATGTGCGCGGGCAGATCGAACGTGTCGCGCCCACGGGCAGCCGGGTACTGATCACCGGCCCCTCCGGCGTCGGCAAAGAGACCGCAGCTCGACTTATCCACCAAGGTTCCAAGCGGTCGGAGGGCCCTTTTGTGGTGGTGAATTGCTCGACCTTGCCGGCGGAGCGGCTGGAAATCGAGCTGTTCGGCACAGACGGCGAGACCGATCACGACACATTGCACGTCTCCGGCGCCTTCGAATTGGCGCATGGCGGCACACTGCTCCTCAAGGAGGTCTCGGACCTGCCGGTAGGCTTGCAAAGCCGCCTGGCGCGCGTCCTGCAGGAGCAATCCTATATGCGCGATGCCGGCAAGACCCGTGTCGAAGTCGATGTGCGTGTTCTCGCTTCAACCACGAACGCCTTGCAGGACAGTATTGCCGCCGGCCAGTTCCGTGAGGAGCTGTTCCACCGATTGAATGTCGTGTCGTTGCGGGTGCCGGCGCTCAGCGAGCGGCGGGAGGATATTCCGGAGCTGGCCGCAGATCTTCTGCGGCGAGTGGCCGATGCTACCGGCCTGTCGGAGCGAACTCTCGGCGAGGATACCTCTGCCGCGCTGCAGGGCCACGATTGGCCGGGCAACGTGCGGCAGTTGCGCAACGTCATCGAGCGTCTCTTGATCCTCGCCCCGGCGGGCGGTGGTGCGATCCGCGCCGACGTGTTGCCCAACGACGTCAGTGAGGATGCGCCGTCGGTGCTGCGCTGGGAGAAAGGCGGCGAGATCATGCAATTGCCGTTGCGCGACGCCCGCGAGGTCTTCGAACGCGAGTACCTGCTGGCGCAGGTCACCCGATTTGGAGGCAACATCTCGCGTACGGCGACGTTCGTCGGCATGGAGAGATCGGCGTTGCATCGGAAGTTGAAGTCGCTCGGCCTGCATGGAACGGGAAGCGATGAGCGTGTGGGTGTCGAGCCAGCGGCCTGAGTTGAAGGGGGGAGAAGAGTTTATGGCGCGTTATGCCTATGTGAATGGCCGTTATGTCGATCATCGTCTCGCGAAAGTTCACGTCGAGGATAGGGGCTACCAACTCGCCGACGGCGTCTACGAGGTCGTGGGCGTGCGCGACGGCAAGTTGATCGATGAGACGCCGCACCTCGATCGCCTCGACCGCTCGCTGAAGGAATTGCGAATCGCGGCGCCCGTATCGCGCAAGACGCTGACGTTCGTCATCCGCGAGCTGATGCGCCGCAACCGACTGCGCGACGGCCTGATCTACATGCAAGTGACTCGCGGTGTTGCGCGACGCGACCATGCCTTCCCGACGATCCCGGTGAAACCTGCTCTTGTGCTGACGACCAAGAACACCAAGCCTGTGGGTATCGATGTCGGTCCGGGAATCGCGATCAAAAGCCAGCGCGACATCCGCTGGGAGCGATGCGATATCAAGACCGTCGCCCTCCTGCCGAACGTGCTGGCCAAGCAGGCTGCGCGCGAGAGCGGCGCTTACGAGGCTTGGCTGGTCGATTCAGCGGGTTGCGTCACCGAAGGTGCTTCGACCAACGCCTGGATCGTGACGCGGGACGGCGAACTCGTGACGCGACAGACCGACAACGGCATCCTCGCCGGCATCACCCGCGGCACGCTGAAGTCGATCGCCGATACGCTTCAACTCAAGCTGGTCGAGCGGCCGTTCAGTCTCACCGAAGCCAAGCAGGCGCGGGAGGCGTTCATCACCAGCGCCACATCGTTCGTCACGCCGGTCGTCAAGATCGATGGCGAGCCGGTGGGCGACGGCAAGCCGGGCCCGACGGCGCGCCGTCTGCGCGAAGAATACGTCCGGTTTGCGGACACCGGCGAGGCGGTCGCTTGAACAAGCCGGTCGCTTCAAAGCTGCCGCGCGCCATTCTGTTCGACTGGGACAACACGCTGGTCAATACTTGGCCGACTATCGTCGAATGCTACCGCGATACCTTCACTGCTCTCGGGCTGCCGCCATGGACCGCCCAGGAAGTGCAGGAGCGGGCGCACGGCTCGTTGCGCGACCTTTTTCCCACGCTGTTCGGCGCGCGCGCTGCCGAAGCCGAGCGCGTATTCTACGGAACATTTCACCGCATCCATCTCGAGCGGCTCGAACCCTTGCCGGGAGCAGAGGCACTGCTAGCACGCGCCCACGCCTTCGGTTGCTACGTCGCGGTCGTCAGCAACAAGGTGGGTGAAAATCTGCGCGCAGAGCTGGCGCATCTCGGCTGGGGCCAGTGGATATCCAGGGCCGTCGGCGCGAAGGACGCAAAGCGGGACAAGCCGGCGCCGGATCCGATCTATCTCGCTCTCGAAGGCACGGGAATTGCGCCAGACGAACGCGTGTGGATGGTGGGCGACACACCCGCAGACCTGGAATGTGCCCACGCCGCCGGCTGTTTACCGGTATATTTCGGCTGTGTGGAACAGGTTTCTGTGCGACTGAAGGCGTTCCCACCGCGTCTGCATGCACGCAATTGTCATGAGCTCGCGGCATTGCTTTGACCGCGGTGTCGCCTATATTTGGGTTACTTGGTAGCGGGAAGAGACCCGTACCTTCTTAACCGGTGGCCGTCAGGTGTGCCGGGCGCCCAGCAAGAGGCCAAAAAACATGAGCGAAAAGGCACAAAATGTTCAGGATGTCTTCCTGAACCATCTGCGCAAGAACAAGACACCCGTCACGATCTTCCTGGTCAACGGTGTCAAACTGCAGGGAATCGTCACCTGGTTCGACAATTTCTCGGTGCTGCTGCGCCGGGATGGCCATTCGCAGCTTGTCTACAAGCACGCGATTTCGACCATCATGCCGGTCACACCCGTGCAGTTGTTCGATGGTGATAAAGCCGAAGGCTGATTTGACAGACAATATCGAGCTTAACGGTCACGACAGACGTCAGCGAACTCCGCAAGAGACGGCGCGACCCGCGACCATCGCGGCGGTGCTGAGTCCTCACTGGGCGGGAACGCCGGGCGAGCAACGCGAGAGCGGCGCAAAGCTCGAGGAAGTGGTGGGCCTCGCACGCGCCATTGATCTCGACGTGGGTCTTGCACAGGCGGTGCCCATGCGTCGCATGACGCCGGCGACGTTGCTTGGCAAAGGCACCGTGGAACGCCTGCGCGCTGCTGTGGAAGAGCAGGGGATCGGCCTCGTCATCGTCGATGACAGGCTTACGCCCGTTCAGCAGCGCAATCTCGAGAGGGCTTGGAATACGAAAGTCATCGATCGTACCGGGCTGATCCTCGAGATCTTTGGCGCGCGGGCACGCACGCATGAAGGTCGCCTGCAGGTCGAGTTGGCGGCGCTCGATTATCAGCGCGGCCGTCTTGTGCGATCCTGGACCCACTTGGAACGCCAGCGTGGCGGCTTTGGCTTCCTGGGTGGCCCCGGTGAATCACAGATCGAGATCGATCGCCGCCTGATCGGCGAGCGCATCGTCAGGATCAAGCGCGACCTCGAGGCTGTGAAACGGACTCGTGCCGTGAATCGCGCTGGCCGCCGCAAGGCTCACCTGCCGACGGTAGCGCTTGTGGGCTATACCAACGCCGGCAAATCGACCTTGTTCAACCGCCTCTCGGGCGCCCAGGTGATGGCCAAGGACCTGCTGTTCGCAACGCTCGATCCGACGATGCGCGCGATCGAATTGCCCAACGGCCACGAATGTGTGATCTCCGATACGGTTGGCTTTGTGTCCGATCTGCCGACGCATCTTGTTGCCGCTTTCCGGGCGACGCTTGAGGAAGTGATCGAGGCCGATCTGATCATCCACGTCCGCGATATCGCTCATCCCGATAGCGAGCGTCAGCGCGCCGATGTCGAGGCGGTGTTGCAGGCGCTTGGGGCGATCGAAGAGGGCGGTGGGACGCCCATGATCGAAGCGCTCAACAAGATCGATGCTCTGCAGCCGGAGCAGCGACACATCCTGCAGACGAAAGCCTCGACCGGGACCGAGCGGGAACGTCAGTTTCCTGTATCGGCGTGCAGTGGGGAGGGCGTCGATGCGCTTCTGTTGGCGATCGAGGAGTTCCTCGGCCGTGACGTCGCCGCCCGCGAGGTCGCGGTGCCGCTGAGCGATGGCGCCACGATCGCCTGGCTCTACCGGAACGGCGATGTGCGCAGCCGCCACGACGATGGCGAAATGGCCCGCCTGACGGTGGCGCTGGACGCTGCTGCGGCAGCCCGATTTGAGCGCAGGAGTGCTCGTTGACACCCGGTGTCGGCGCTTTCTATAAGCGGCGCGGGTTCTTCATACGAAGGAAAAGACCATGAAATTCAGCCCGTTACACGATCGGCTGCTGCTGAAGCCGCTCTCTGCCGAGACCAAGACCAAGGCCGGTATCATCATCCCCGACACGGCGCAGGAAAAGCCGATGCAGGGCGAGGTCGTCGCGGTCGGCAAGGGCAAGCGCCTCGAAGACGGTCGCCTACAACCACTCGGTGTGAAAATCGGTGACAAGGTGATCTACGGCAAGTGGTCGGGCACCGAGGTCAAGCTCGACGGCGCCGACCACGTGATCCTGAAGGAAGAGGATCTGTTCGGGATCCTCGGCTGACCGACATGCTGGGTGCCGGCGACCTCCAACGCGTCGCCGAGCTGATGCGCGAGACGGCCGCGGCCGAGCTAGTGCCGAGATTTCGCAACCTCGCGCAGGAAGACATCCGCCAGAAGCGCCCGGGCGACGTGGTTACCGTCGCCGATGTCGCCGCTGAGCAACGCCTGGCATCGGGGCTGGCAAAGATACTGCCGGGTGTACCGGTCGTCGGCGAGGAATCGGTCGAGGCGGATGCGGGTCTTCTCGACTTGATTGGTCGCCCTGGCGAGAGCTGCTGGATCGTCGATCCCCTCGACGGCACGTCCAACTTTGCGGCCGGCCGCGATCGTTTCGCCATCATCGTCTGCCTGGTGCATGACGCCGTGACGATCGGAGGTTGGATCCTCGATGTGCCCAATGATCGGATCGCCATGGCGATCCTGGGACAGGGGGTAACCTTGGAGGGTGCGCCTATCGCCGGCTTGGCGCATCATCGGCCACCACGTGGCTATGTCGGGTTCAAGACGCGCAAGGAATTCGATCGCCAGCTGTCGCCGGAACAACGCCGGATGTTGGGAGACCTGACGCCACTCAACTGCGCCGGCCGCGAGTACATCGAGATCTTGAGCGGCAACCGTGAATTCAGCCTCTACCGTCAGACCAAGCCGTGGGATCATGCGGCAGGCGCACTTATGGTGACGGAAGCGGGGGGCGCGGCCATAAAGTTCGATGGCGCACCTTATCGGCCAGCGGGAGGACTCGACTCGGGGATCATCACCGCGGCGACGCCTGAGGTACTGGCCGACGTCAGGTCGGCGTTAGAAGCTGCCCAGATGCCGCTTCTGTCGCCGCGTCCAAACTAGGGCTTGCCCTTCGCCTCTTGCCAGAGCGCTTCCATTTCCTCCAGCGTGGCGTCGGCAGGTCGGCGGCCCTGGTCGGCAAGGCGGCTCTCAACATATCGGAACCGGCGTTCGAACTTGTCGTTGGTCGAGCGTAGTGCAGCTTCGGGGTCGACCTTGCAGTGCCGGGCAAGGTTCGCCACGGCGAACAGCACGTCGCCCATTTCGTCAGCAACCCGCACTGGATCTTGCGTGCCAGCACTGATCTCTGCGCGGAGCTCGCCCAGCTCTTCCTCGATCTTGTCGATCACCGGTCCGATCTCCTTCCAGTCGAACCCCACGCGCGCCGCCCGCTTCTGCAGTTTCTCTGCACGCAGCAGGGCGGGTAGGGCGCGCGCCACTCCGTCCAATGTCCCTGTCGGCGCGCTGCCGTTCTTGCCGGCACGCTCTGCCGCTTTCCGGGCTTCCCAAGACACGGTCTGAGCGTTCGCGTCGGTGATCTTGAGGTCGCCAAATACATGCGGATGACGGTCCACCATCTTATCCGCGATCGCCTGGGCCACGTCCTGGAACGCGAAGGCGCCAGCCTCCGACGCCATCTGGGCGTGGTAGACGACCTGCAGCAGGAGGTCGCCCAGCTCTTCCTTGAGCGCCGGCATGTCGTCGCGCTCGATGGCGTCCGCGACCTCGTAGGCTTCCTCGATGGTATAGGGCGATATCGTGCGGAAGGTCTGGTCGATGTCCCACGGGCAGCCGTGCTGCCGGTCGCGCAGCCACGCCATGACCGCGAGAAGCCGGGCCAGGGGTTCCTTGGGGAGCTTTTCAGGCGTGGGTTTATCGACCGGGGCCATGTACGATTATCGTATAATATATATTATGACAAATTTATCTTTATGAAGAAAAAACATGTCATTGAGGCTCCATTTTTATATTTTTCTTTAGAAGAGCCAAAAGCTTCAAACCTCGCCCTCCTTGGCTTGCCGGCACACCCAAAGTCATCAGCACGCCTTCCTTGGGATCGGAAGGATTGGCCGTGATGACATCGAACACGGTACGCGACTCGCGGTCGCCCTGACTGGGCGGAACGTTCTCGTAGACCATGAGGTAGGACCCGTCGCCAAGCTTGCGCGCCTGGCCCTTGGTCGGTGGCCGCCGTGCCTCGATCGTGCCGACCTTGGTCGTGGCATACTGTTCGGCGTTGTCGACGCCTTCGGAAGCAAAGTCGACCCGCCAGAGGATCAGCCGGTAGCTCTGGTCGGCGTTGTAGGCGACGCCGCGGTCCTGATCCTGGATTGCCTGCCAGCCGAGCGGCACGGCTGCATCTATCTTGACGACTTTGAACCGTAGCCGCGCCAAGCCATTGGCGGTGTCGATCCCCAGTATCTGGGCATGTGACGGCCCTGGACCGTCCGCGATCATAGAATCTCTACGGCTGAAGCTCGCGCCATTATCGGCAGTGGCAAAGTCCTTGAAGGTCATTCCGCCGGCATCGAGATTGCTCTGTGCCTGAGCCGACCCGGCCCAACAGAGCGCAAGCACCGTCACGAGGAGCAACCGGCGAGCGGACTCCTTTTGTTTATGTTCGTCTATAAGCTTAGGAAAATTCATTAATATATTGAAATAGATGTCTATTTTTCATCTATCATCAAGCCGTCATAACAAGGAGAGACGTGCGCCGGCGTCCGGCGATCCAGCTCAGCATAGTCCATGTCGATGTGGAGATTGGTCAAAAAAGCCCGTTGGGGGCGCACCTGTTCGATCCATTCCAGGGCCAGGTCGAGATGTGCGTGCGTCGGATGCGGCCGATATCGCATCGCATCGACGATCATTACCTCTACACCACGCAGGGTCTCGAAGGCCGCTGCCGGCAAAGCAACGACATCGTTGACATAGGCGATCCGGCCGAAGCGAAAGCCCAGTGAAGGGATGGTGCCATGGTCCAGCGGGATGGGGGTCACGGCCAATCCCCCTGCCTTGAACGTCCCCTGGATCTCGTTGGCACGGTAGAGCGGATTGTAGAAGCCGCCCTCCTCCGCATCGAAGCAATAGCCGAAGCGCCGACGCAGGATGCCGAGTGTGCGCTTGTCGGCCCAGGCCTCGATCACGCCCTGGCGAAAGACGTAGGGGCGCAGGTCGTCAATGCCGTGGCACTGGTCGGCGTGGTCATGGGTCCAGATCACGGCATCGATATGCTCGACCTTGGCGGCGAGAAGCTGCGTCCGAAGATCCGGTGACGTGTCGACGAGCAGGGTCTTGCCCTGATCCTGCACCAGGATCGAGCAACGGGTGCGCCGGTTGCGAGGATCTTGCGGGTCAGCCGCCCCCCAGTCGCCCAGCCCGCCGTTTCCGCCCACGCGCGGCACGCCGCCTGAAGTTCCGCAGCCCAGGATCGTCACGCGCATGCCGACCGCTCTGCCTTGGCAAACAGCCGGAAGAAATTCTCGGTCGTGACCGCCTCGAGTTCGGCAATGCTTACGCTCTTGAGCTCCGCGACCTTGGCGGCGGTATGGGCGACAAAGGCTGGCTCGTTGGTCTTGCCTCGCCGGGGCACCGGCGCGAGGTAAGGCGCGTCGGTCTCGACCAGCAGGCGATCGAGCGGTAGCTCGCGCACGATCGTGCGAAGGCCTTCGGCGGCTTTGAACGTCACGATCCCGGAAATGGAAATGTACATACCGAGCGCCAGCGCGCGTTTTGCGACCTCGGAGCCGGAGCTGAAGCAATGGATCAGTCCGGTGAAGGCGCCCTTCGCGTATTCGTCCTCGAGGATATCGCCGGTCTCGGTGTCGGCATCGCGGGTATGGACGATGAGCGGCAGCCCGGTTTCGCGCGCTGCCGTGATGTGCGTGCGAAAGCTTTCGGCCTGCTCATCACGCGGGCTGTGCTCGTAGTAGAAGTCCAACCCGGTTTCGCCGATTCCCACGACCTTGGAATGCCGGGTCGCCTCGATAAGGCGATCGGGGGCGCGCTGCCCCTCCTCCTTCGCCTCGTGTGGATGCACGCCGACCGAGCACCAGATGTTGGAATGCCGTTCGGCGATGGCGCGCACGCGGTCGAATTGGTCAAGACGCGTGCCAATGGTCAACATGCCCGCGACACCTGCCGTTCGTGCACGCGCCAGTACGCCGGCTTCATCGTTGGACAGCTCTGGAAAGTCGAGATGGCAGTGGCTGTCGATCAGCATCTCAGCTCGCAGCCTTCGCTGCTTCGACGAAGCGTGGGAAAACGCCTTCCGGCTTCGGCAGCGGCGTCCCTGATTGAATCTCCCGCTCGAAAGCGGCAAACGACCGGTTGTCTGCCGGCACCGCGAGCTGATCGAGGATCTTTGCCGTCGAACCGGGCATGAAGGGCTGCACCAACAACGTTACGCGGCGGATAGTTTCGGCCAGCACCCAGAGCACCGTGTCGCGCCGTGTTGGATCGGTCTTGGCGAGTGCCCACGGCGCCTGCGCATCGACATAGCGGTTGGCGTCGGCAACCACTTCCCAGGTGGCCGTCAGGGCGCGATGGAATGCCTGCTCGTCGAGCTCCGCCCGCACGATGGCGAGCAGGCCACGGGCGCGGTCGAGCAGCGCGTGGTCGGCCGCCTGCAGCGCTCCCTTGGCGGGCACCTTGCCGTCGCAGTTCTTGGCCACGATCGACAGTACGCGCTGGCAGAGATTGCCGTAGGCGTTGGCGAGATCGCCATTCAGGCGGCCAATCAGGGCGCGCTTCTGGAAATCGCCGTCATTGCCGAACGGCACCTCGCGCAACAGGAAATAGCGCACCGGGTCGAGGCCGTAGGTCTTCACCAGATCGATCGGGTCAATGACATTGCCGAGCGACTTGGAGATCTTCTGACCCTCGTTGGTCCACCAACCGTGCGCGAAGACGCGCCTCGGCGGTTCGACACCGGCGGCCATCAAGAAGGCCGGCCAGAACACGCAGTGAAAACGGATGATGTCCTTGCCGACCATGTGCAGGTCGGCCGGCCAGTATTTCCAGAGCGGATTGTTCGTGTCGGGATAGCCGCACTCGGTGATGTAGTTGGTGAGTGCGTCCAGCCACACGTACATGATGTGCTTCGGATCGCCCGGCACCGGGATGCCCCAGGAGAAGCTGGTGCGCGAGACGGAGAGGTCCTGCAGCCCACCCTTCACGAAGCTGATGACTTCGTTGCGGCGGCTCTCGGGGCCGATGAAGCTCGGGTTCTTCTCGTAGAAAGCCAGCAGCCGGTCGGTCCAGGCCGAGAGCTTGAAAAAATAAGATGGCTCCTCGACCCATTCGACCTCGGCGCCAGTCGAAATGGCACGACGCTTGTTGTCGGGCCCGATTTCCGTTTCGCCTTCCACGAAATAGGTCTCGTCACGCACCGAGTACCAGCCGGCATATTTGCCCAGGTAGATGTCGCCCGCCGCGACCAGCTTCTCCCATAGCGCCTGGCAGGCCGCGTAGTGACGCTTCTCCGTGGTGCGGATGAAGTTGTCGGGGCTGTAGTTCATGGCAACGACGAGGTCTCGGAAGGACTGGCTTACTTTGTCCGTAAAAGCCTGTGGGTCCATGCCAGCGGCCGCCGCGGCCTTCTCGATCTTCTGGCCGTGCTCGTCGGTGCCGGTGAGGAAATGGACGTCGCGCCCGTCCAGCCGCATGAAGCGCGCCAGCACATCGCAGGCAAGGCTGGTGTAGGCATGCCCGATGTGGGGCACGTCGTTCACATAATAGATGGGCGTCGTGATGTAATAAGTGCGACTCGACATGATGACTTAACTCCGGACCGCTGCCCCTCCCGGAGCGCCGGGTCCAGCGCGTTAGCGCATCGCCGATTGGAGAGCCAGGAAGCTGCCGAGCACCGTCTGCTTGCGGTCGAGATTGACGGCGTCGGCACGGGACAGCAGGTGGGCGACCTTTTCCCACGCCTCCATCCAGCGATCAAGACTTGCTGCCGCAAGCAATTTTTCCTGCAAGCCACGCTCGGCCGGCACAACGGCAGATCCCTCCCCGCCCACGGCCGCGTGACGGGCAAGTCCCTTCATCCATCCATCGAGCAGATAGTTGAGCGAGCGCCAGTCGGCATTCGCCTCCTCGCCACGGCGCGCAAAGCGTTCGGCGAAACCATGCAGGCGTGCCATGTCGATGTCGGGCAAGGTCGCGAGGACCTCGACCATCTCTCGGTAGAGGCCGAGGCTGCCCGCGCTTGCAAGCTCGAGTGCACGGCCTATGCTGCCGTCGGCGAGATCGGCAAGCGCCGCCCTCTCCTCCGCGGAGACGTTGGGTGCGTAGTCGCCCAGCAGACGCACGACCGTCTCCTGGGACAGTGGCTGCAGCGCAAGTCGCCGGCAGCGCGAACGGATCGTCGGCAGCAAGCGTCCGGGCGCATGCGCCACGATCAGCAGCACCGCGTTGGGTGGCGGTTCCTCGAGGATCTTCAGAACCGCGTTGGCGGCATTGCGATTCATTTCATCGGCGGCATCGACGATCGCCACGCGCCACGCGCCCATCGCAGGCGTCATGTGCATGAACTCGCCGAGGCCTCGCACGTCGTCGACCGAGATCTCGGTGCGGATCCGGCCGGTGTCGGGATTGAGACTGCGGCGCAGGTGGAACAAATCGGGGTGTGATCGCGCATCGACCAGTGCACGGCCTGGCGCATCGGTGGCGACAGCAAGGTTCTCGGTCGCGCCCCCGAACAGGCCGCCCTGTTGGCCGGCCAGGAGAAAGCGGGTGAAGCGCCAGGCGAGTGTCGCCTTGCCGATGCCACGCGGGCCGGTGATCAGCCAGGCATGGTGCAGCCTGCCGCTCTGCTGGGCGGCGAGCATCGTGCGCTCGGCCGCTTCATGGCCGATTAGCCGATCGTTGCGCCAGGGTGGCGGCCAGTCATACGGCCACTCGAGCTTTTCAAGCTCGGTCGGATCGGCGCTCACCTTGCCCCGCGCCATCACTCAGGCTCCCAACCGCTCGGTAACGGCGCGCACGACATCCTGCGCAACGTGTTCAGCCTCGCGATTGCTGTCGATCACCACGCATCGTTCCGGCTCGCGTCGAGCGATCTCGAGGAAGCCCGTGCGCACGCGATCATGGAAAGCGCGTGGCAGGCTTTCGTAGCGCGTCTCCGTGCCGCGCCGTGCGGCGGCACGTGCAAGCCCTACCTCAACCGGCAGATCGAGGATCAGCGTCAGGTCGGGCCTGAAATCACCGACGGCGAAACCATAGAGCCGATCGATCACATCGAGGTCGAGTCCGTGACCGTAGCCTTGATAGGCGCGCGTGGAATCGGCGAAGCGGTCGCTCACCACCCACGTGCCACGCTTCAGTGCCGGCCACACGGTTGCTCGCAAATGGTCGCGGCGGGCGGCGAAATGCAACAGCGCTTCGGTTGGTCCATCCCAGCGGTCCGTCGGGCCCTCAACCAGCAGCTTGCGCACCATCTCGGCGCCTGGCGAGCCGCCAGGTTCGCGTGTTGCAAGAACGGTGCGTCCCCGCTGCTCAAGCCAGCTCTTGAGATGTGCGATCTGCGTTGACTTCCCTGCTCCCTCTCCGCCTTCCAAGGTGATGAAGCGCCCTTGGTTGGCGGCCGTCACGAGAGCCAGCCGAGGATGTAGTGCCGCGCCGTGGCCGCGAGGCGACCGACGATGCCGAGTTTTGCGACATCGGCGCCGGTTTCCAGTGGGTATTCGACGGCGCGTCCGTCCGGCATGGTGATGACGGCGGTGCCGACTTTCGTGCCCTTGGCGATAGGCGCCTCGAGAGGGCCGTCGAACTTCGCGACAGCGCGCGGCTGTGCTGACTGCCCAGCGACGGTCGTGATCTGGACCGCGGTCGGAATGACGAGCGGTACCTTGTCCTGAACACCGAGCCAGACCGGCGCCTCGGCGAGCGTGTCGCCGGCGCGGAAGATGGTCGTGTTGGTCGATTCGCGATAGCCCCATTCGATCAGGCGTGCCGTCTCGCGGGCGCGGTCGGCCATCGACTCAAGGCCGTTCAGCACCAGGACCAGGCGACGCCCGTCGCGGATGGCCGAGGTGGTCTGGCCGAAGCCACCCTCTTCCGTGTGTCCGGTCTTGAGGCCATCAACGCCGGGCACGGTCTTGAGCTCTAGATTGCGGTTCGGTTGGGTCTTGCCGTTGTAGGTGAACTCGCGCTGGGCGTAGTGCTGATAGAGCTTGGGGAAGTCCTTGATCGTCCGCTCGGCAAGCGTGGCCAAGTCTCGCGCCGTCACGAACTGGCCCTCTGCCGGCCAGCCTGACGCGTTCTTGAATACCGAACCTTTCAGACCAAGTTCGCGCGCCTTCTTGTTCATGCGGTCGGCGAAGGCTTCCTCGTTGCCGGCCATGCCTTCGGCGACCGCAACACTGGCATCATTGCCCGAGTCGACGATGATGCCCTGGATCAGGTCGAGGACACTCGCCTCGGCGCCGAGCTCAAGGAACATGGTCGAGGAATGAACGCCGCGGGTGATGGCATAGGCGCGTTCGCTGACCTTGAACTGCGTCTCGGGCTTGAGCTTGCCTGACTCCAGATCCTCGAACAGGAGGTAGGTCGTCATCATCTTCGCCATCGACGACGGCGCCATCGGCTTGTCGGCATCCTTGGACAGCAATATGGCCCCGGTATTTGCGTCAATCATGTAGGCGTAGCGGGCGATCGTCGTCGTGCCGATCTGCGACGGCCCGGCAGCATCGAGCTTGGCCGCTTGGGCGGCGGCCGCCTGCTTGGGTCCCATGGGTTTGCCTGCGGGCTTCGCAGGCGCCGGTGGAGGCTTCTGCGCCTGGGTGCGTTTCGCAGGCTCCTGCCGCTGGGCATGAGCTTCGGGAGCGAGGCTCGCCGCGCCGGCCATTGCAACAACGGCGGCAAGGCAGAGCAGTCGATCAATCGGCCACGACACGGGCATCACCATAACCTGAACGCTTCAGCCGATCGGCGACAATGCCGGCGGCATCGGAAGTCGTATACGGCCCAAGGCGAACGCGAAAGACCTCGCGTCCACCGGACTGGGCCTGGGAAATCTCGGTCGCGCCGTAGCTCGCGATCAGGCCGCGTTGGCGCTCGGCATTGGTCATTGTGGAAAACGCTCCCGCTTGGACGTAGTAACCGCCAGGCGTGTGCGGCGAGAGCGAGGCTATTGTGGGGCCACTTGGGCCGGCAGGACGAGGCGGCGGCGCACCCGCGGGCGGGGTCGCCCATACGAGCTGCTCGGCCGGGCGTGGTGGCGAAGCTTGCTGTGGCGGGGGTGAAGGTGCCGGTGGCGGCGCCACGGTCCGAGATGGTTCAGGGGCTGGGGGCGGTGCCTGGGCAACAGCCGTCGCGGGTGGTGGTGTGCCGCGCCCGGACTCCACGCGAGCGATGGCTGCCTCCTGCTCCGCCGGCCCGCCGCCGCTGATGGCCACATCCTTCACGGCCATGCTCTCTGCTGAAAGCTGGTCGATGCGGATGTGGGCTGTCCCCGCTCCGATCATGCCCAGTTCCTCGGCTGTCGCGCGAGACACGTCGAGGATTCGGCTGCGTGCATAGGGGCCGCGGTCGTTGATGCGCACCGTGGTCGAACGGCCGTTGTCGAGATTGGTGACTCGGACCACGCTGGGCATTTGCAGCGTACGGTGCGCGGCGGTCCGCTCGGACTGATTGTAGACCTCGCCGTTCGCTGTATTGCGGCCGTGGAAACCGGGCCCGTACCACGAGGCCATGCCCGTTTCGGTATGGTTGAACTCCTCGCGCGGAACATAGGTCGTGCCGTCGATCGTGTAGGGATTGCCGACCTTGTAGGCCCCCCGGCTTGCCGTCGAGCCGCCGCCGCTGCCGCCACGATGAGAGCCGCAGCCGGCCATCGATGTAACCACGAGCAGCAGAATGCAGCTTCGCAGGAGTGGCTGGCGTCTCGAAACAAGGATGTCAACTAATGGCGCCATCTGGGGGAGACGATACAACATCTTGCGGCTCACGTCAGGCGGCAGCAATGCGGTCGGACAACAAGCCGACCGCCAGCGCAAAGAAATCGGACTGGTTCCAGCGCAGGATGACCCGGAAGTTTTCCGTCGTCCGATAGGTCGGGCCGCCGGCACCACTCGGCCGGACGATCCGTTCACCCTTGGCTGCGACCGCGGAGCTTTCCACTTCCTGGCCCCAACTGAGGCCCGGCCGCCATCCGACGCGATGCAGGTAGTTGACGGTCGAGGCGAAGACATCCGCTTTGCTGGTCCAGATGTCGTAACGGCCGTCGCCGTCGCCGTCGGCCGCATAGAGCAGGAACGTCGTCGGAATGAACTGGCATTGGCCCATAGCGCCGGCCCATGAGCCTTTCATCTGATGCAGTGCGACATGGCCTTGCGAGACGATCTTGAGGGCGGCGATCAGCTGGGCGCGAAAGAACGAAGCCCGGAAGCCGTTGAACGCCAGCGTGGCAAGCGCGGGAACGACCTCGAAATCGCCCAGCCGTTCGCCGTACTTGCTCTCGATGCCCCAGAGCGCCACGACGACCGACGGCGGAAGGCCTGCCGGCCCCGCGATGCGCTCGACCAGGGCCCGGTTTTCCTTGAGGAGCGCCCGGCCGCGGCTCACCCGCTCTGGTGAGACAACGAGCTCGAGATAGCGCTCGAAGGTCATCTTGAACTCGGGCTGGTTGTGCGCGAGCTCGAGCACCTTCGGTATCTGCTGCACCGACCGCAGCGCCGAATCGGCTGTGCCACTATCAACGCCGGCCCTCAGGGCTTCGGCGCGTACACCATCCAGCCATGCGGCAAAGCGGGCGTCGCTCGACTGAGCCCAAGCCATCGTCGGGCCGAGCATCAAGCCTGTACAAACGATCCGCCGGCCGACACGAGAGGGGAACATGTCGACTAATCCTCCGGTTTCTAGCGAAGGAAGTTATTTAGGTCCTTGTAAATACTGCAAGATGCGTCGCAGCGCCAGAGGCACGACGATCGCCATGTACCGGACGTACCGAACAGGCTAACAAGCGCCTCCCGGGAGAGGTGGCCGAGCGGTTTAAGGCACCGGTCTTGAAAACCGGCGTGGGTTCACGCCCACCGTGGGTTCGAATCCCACCCTCTCCGCCAAACGCATTCAAAGTTTGATGGGCGGTATGGCCGCCCCGATCAAATCGCGCGCATCACAGCCGCACCTTTATCGAGCAGCGGCAGGACCTTGTCCCTGGCCTGGGGCTGAGAAGCGAAGACAACGCGATCAACACCGGCATCACGAGCGCGCTTGACCGCGTCGGCATTCATGGCGCCGCCGAACAGTGTGACCGGCACGTCTGATTCCGCGCGGCCGGCCTTCTTCACCATCTCGCGGAACGGCGGCAGCATCGCCAGGACATCCCCGCCCCGGCCGTCGAGCGGTGCCCAACCGTCGGCGTAGGCAGCGGCGCGGCGTGCGCCGTGTGGAAAGCCGCCTCCGACAATGATCGGCGGGTTTGGCTTCTGCACCGGCTTGGGCCACTGGATCATCTCGTCGAACTTGACGAACTCACCGCTGTATTTCGGCTTCGGCTGCGCCCAGATCTCCTTCATGGCTTCGACGCGCTCGCGCATCAGCTTGAAGCGCGTGTCGAAAGCGGTGCCGTGATTGGCCATCTCCTCGGCATTCCAGCCGCCGCCGATGCCGAACAGCACGCGGCCGTTCGAAATCCGGTCGATGGTGGCGATCTCCTTGGCGGTATGGATGGGATCGCGCTGCACGACCAGGCAGACGCCGGTGCCGACCTTGATGGTCTTCGTGACCACCGCGGCTGCCGTCATGGCGATAAAGGGATCGTAACCCTCGTAGTAGAATTTCGGCAGCTCGGCCCCGCCAGGCCAGGGAGATTTGCGGCTGGTCGGGATGTGACTGTGCTCGGGAAAAAAGAGCGATTCGAATCCGCGCGCTTCGGCCTCGATGGCAAGCTCGTGCGGCGGCATCGAGTGTTCCGTCGCAAACATCGTAAAGCCAATCTTCATTGAGCGTCCTCCGTCGTGGGTGACGGACGTTAGCCGATTTGCCGAAACCCAGAAGAGGCCGGAACGAAAAAACCTGGAAACCGAATAGTAACCAGTCTCTCGCTCATGTTCTGCCCGCCGACACTCTCTTCCATGTAGCGATGTACGCGAGCCTTCTGAAACATGGACAGCGCCAGTATCTCCTGCCAGGTGTGCTCGCTCGCTCTCTCGGCTCCGCGGCCGCGCTCACCTCGGAGACGGCAAAGAGCGAGAGAAGCGACGGCAGATCGGAAGCGCGAGCGAGGCGAGCGACAGGCATGTTGAGCAGTCATATACTTCCAAGCGAAGGCCGCCAGCGCCGTCGAACACCGCCAACCGTGTAGAGTTGGCGGTCTTCGACAGTGGACCAATGAAAAAGGCCCATTCCATCGATATTCTTCCGAAGGCCGCCAAGGACTGGAAGTGCTGGCGGTCTTGGAAGAGTCCCGATCGACCCGAGCGATTGCCGAAGACCGCCACGGCCATCGAAGGCCGCCGATCTTTTCCGCACTTGGCGGTCTTCGGTAAAGTATCGATAGTATATGTATTTTATTATGGTCACTTGTCGAAGACCGCCAATGAATCTTGATGGCGGTCTTCGCCGTGTCGGGAAGGATCGCCGTGATCAATTACCCTCTGCGGTCTTGGGCGCTGCTGCCGGATTCCACTGGCCGCGGCGCATGCGGGTAATGCGGACCGATGTGAAAAGGCCGGCACGGCGAAACGGTTCGTTTTCCGAGAACGTCTCGGCAGCCTTCCGGTTCGGGACATTCAGTACCAGCATGCTGCCGATACGCGTCTTACCGTCCTCGGCCAGAAGCGCTCCACCCAAAACCAGGATATCCCGATGCTCTTCGAGATAGGCGAGGTGAATGTCGCGTGTGACCGAACGGATTTCCGCGCTGCGCGGGCCGTCTTCCATGTAGATGACGTAGAGCACAGCACCCTGCCTCGTCCATTGTACGACCGATGGACTATTCTCAGTTGATCGTGACGCCGAATCGCGTGAAGTCGCGGGCAATTCCTGGTGCGCGCTTGGCTGCCGCAGCCATGTCGGCTTCGCCGGCGGCCTTGTCGCCGCTCTTGGCCTTGGCGAGGCCGAGTCCGTAAAGCGCCCGGGCGCGATTCGGATCGGCCTGCAGCGAGAGGCCGTAGTCGGCAATCGCCTTCGGATAGTCACTGAGCTTGAGATAAATGAAAGCCCGCGTGTCGCGCGCATCGAGGTTCGCGGGCTGCAGCTTCAGGGCGCGGTCGCAATCGCCGACCGCATCGGCCAGGTCCTTGCCCAGGACAGCGCGGGTGAGGCAGCGGTTGCTGTACGCGACAGCAAGGTCGGGATTGAGCTTGATCGCCTCGTTGTAGTCGGCGATGGCCTTGGCGTACTGCCCCGTGGCGA
This sequence comes from Alphaproteobacteria bacterium, assembly GCA_017308235.1. Lineage (GTDB taxonomy): Bacteria > Pseudomonadota > Alphaproteobacteria > Reyranellales > Reyranellaceae > Reyranella. The sequence goes on from JAFKFL010000017.1 coordinate 162,078, forward strand.
AATAGGAAAAGCCGCGGTTGTAGTAGGCAACCGACGCCGTGGGCGTCAGGGCGATGACCTGATCGAGGTCCGCAATGGCTTTACTGTGCTGGCCCAATTGCGCATAGACGCCGGCGCGGGCGAGATAGGGATCGGCTCCCTTGGCGTCGAGTCGGATGGCATTGCCGAAGTCCGCCAGGGCGCGTTGGGTATCGCTGCGCATCGTGTCAAGCACGCCACGATAGTAGTAGGCCTTGGCGGAGCTTGGTGACAGATCGATCGCGCGGTCGAGGTCGGCGAAGCTCTTCTCGAAGTCGCCGCTGGCACCGTAGGCGACGCCGCGATGCAGCAGCGCATCGACGTTGTCGGGGCTGAGCTTCAGCGCCGTGGTGAAATCTGCGATCGCTCCCGCGAAATCGCCTCGCCGTGCGTATTCGAGGATGCCGCGATTAAGGTACGCGGTGATGTATTTGGGATCGAGCGTGATCGACTTGCTGTAGTCGGCGTAGGCTTTGTCCGGTTCGTTCAGGCTGTGGTAGGCGAAACCACGCTGGAAATACCCGAAGGCGTACGCCGGATCGAGCCGCAGGCCCTCGTCGAAGTCGGCAATGGCACGCTTGTACGCTTGGCGAAGCAGGTAGATGCCACCCCTCGCGACGAAAGTGCGCGCCTCGTCGGGATTGAGCCGGATCGATTCATTGAAGTCGGCCAGCGCGAGGTCTTGCTCGCCCTTCGCGAGATAGGCCAGGCCGCGCAGGTAGCGAGCATGCGCCACCTGGGCCCAGTGGCGAAGAGCCTCCGGATCCTTGGAGCCGAATGTCAGCACATCGCCGGTCTGCAGGCCGAGCCGCAAGGCCTCGCTGAAATCGGCAATCGCCTTGTCCTGTTCGCCCTTTTCGCTCCAGCAGATGCCGCGATTGGCCAGGGCATCGATCTCCTTGGGATCGATCTTAAGCGCTTCGGTGAAATCCTGGATCGCCGGATCACACTGGGACTTCAATGAGTAACTGGCGATGCCGCGATTGATCAGAGGAATGACGTCAGTGGGGTTGATGCGGTGCGCTTCGCTATAGTCGGCGATGGCGCTGTCGGCCTCTTTCACGGAATGATAGGCAATGCCGCGGTTGAGATAGGTGGATTCATCACCCGATCCGAGCCGTAGTGCTTCAGTGTAGTCGGCGATCGCCGGCCGGAACTGCTCCTTCTGCATATACGCCGAAGCGCGGCCAACCAAAGGTGCTGCAGCGGTTGGGTTGAAGCGGATTGCCGTGGTGAAGTCGGCGATCGCCATGTCGAGTGCCGGCGTCGACGACTTGGCGTTCTTGCCTACCCGCGCCAGATAAGCAAGGCCGCGCTGATAGTAGGCATCCGACAGCTGCGCAGCCGCCTGAGCCTGCCGGAAGTAGGCCGCGTTCAGGGCCGCGCCGGTCGGTGTCTCGCCCGCCAGACGCACTGGTGGTGGATCGGGCGGCAAACAGCCGATCGCCGTGGTGAAATCCGATACAGCCTGGTCGAGGTTTCCCTTTCGCTTGTAGACAATGCCGCGGTTGATCCAGGCGTTCACCTCGCAGCGATTGAGCTTGATCGCAGCATCGAAGTCACGAAGGGCGCCGTCGTTGTTGTCCTTCCTGCTGTAGAGCGCGATACCGCGGTTCACGTAAGCATAGCCATCGGTCGGCGCGAGGCGGATCGCGTCGCTATAGTCGACGATCGCCTGATCGATCTCGCCCATCGTGTGGTAGATCAAGCCGCGCTGAAACAGCATCGTCGCATTCCCTGGAGACGCTCGGATGGCATCGGTGAAGAGCTTCAACGCTTCCTTGTAGTCGGCCTGGGCGCCCTTCTGGTCGCCGAGGCTGGACGATGCGACGGCCCGGCTGAAATAGGCCAGAGCCGTGGAACTGTCGGCAGGTTTGGTGTGCTCGATGACATCCGTGCAGATCTTGATCTTTTCCTGCGGCGGCAATCCATAGCCGGCATAGCAGGCTTCCGCCTGTGGTGAAGACTTGGTGCTGGAAGGGGCTGTCGTCTGGGCCGAGCTGTCCGCTGTCGCTGCAATGGAGAAAGCATAGACGCATAGAAAAGATCGAAGCGCCGATCGTGCGATCGCGCCGTACGTCCCCGCCCTGCTGCTGTTCATTTCCATGCCCTTGGCCGCAACATATCATTGTTGATGATCGGCCTGAAACAATTTCCATTGGCACTGCGACAATCTGCAGACAGATTGACCAAAGAAAAGTGGAGGAGATGACGATGACAGGCGCAAGCAGGATTGGTCGCCGCGGCCTGATGGTGGGCATGGCTGGCGCGATTACCGCTCCGGCAATCGTCCGCGCCGACGGCGAGTACCCCAACCGGCCGGTGCGCTACATCAACCCCTTTCCTGCCGGCGGTCCCACCGACACGCTGTCGCGCCTCTTTTGCGGCAAGATGAGCGAGCTCTCGGGCCAGCAATGGGTGGTCGAGAATCGCGGCGGCTCCGGCGGCAACGTTGGCGTCGATGTGCTCGCAAAATCGGAGCCCGATGGTTACACGCTTGGCTTGGGTGGCATTTCAAGCCATGCCATCGCGCCCACGCTCTACACCAAGCTGCCCTTCGATCCGCGGAAGGATTTCACCTTCGTTTCGACCATGTGGTGGTTACCGAATCTGCTGGCGGTCAATCTCGACGTGGGGGCAAAGAGTACAAGCGAGCTGATCGAGCTCACGCGGGCTCATCCCGGCAAGTACTCGTACGGATCAGCGGGCGCGGGGACGACGCTTCATCTTTCGGGCGAGCTCTTCAAGATGCTGGCCAAAGTCGACATCCTTCATGTGCCTTATCGCGGCGCCGCGCCGGCAATGCAGGATTTGCTGGCCGGCCAGATCCAAATGATGTTCGACAACATTCCTGGCACGCTTACTCAGTCGCGCGCCGGCAAGGTGCGTCCGATCGCGGTAACGTCGGCCAAGCGCACACCAGTCGCGCCGGATATTCCCTCACTCGCGGAGATCCTGCCGGGCTTCGATATCGTCTCCTGGACGACACTCACCGGACCCGCAAACCTGTCGACAAAAGTGATTGAGCGTCTTTCGGCATTGTCCAAGAAAGCGTTGGAGAGCGATGAGATAAAGGCGAAGTTCGCCGATCTGGGGGCGACGGCCTGGTGGAATTCGCCACCGGACACGCTGGCCTATCGCGACTCGGAGCAGACAAGGCTCGCCCCTATCATCCGCGCCTCCGGCGCTCGGGTGGACTAGCCGCCTCTGCTTCGCTGGGGACGACCGGATCAACACCTTCTAGAGTAAGTCGATGAAAACCCTGACCACTGCCCAAACCGTTGTCTCGATGCTGGAACTGAACGGCATCAACACCCTGTTCTGCCTGCCCGGCGTCCAGAACGATCCCTTCTTCGATGCGCTCTATGATCGGACCAATGCCATTCGGCCGATCCATGCGCGGCATGAGCAGGCCTGCGCCTACATGGCGCTCGGCTACGCCATGGCAACCGGCGGCCCGTCGGCCTACGTGGTCGTGCCCGGCCCCGGCTTCCTCAACACCACGGCGGCACTCTCGACCGCCTATGCCGTGAATGCGCCAGTGCTGGCCCTCACCGGCCAGATCCAGCAATCCATGATCGGCCGCAACGTCGGCCTGTTGCACGAGCTGCCCGACCAACTCGCGATCATGCGCGGCCTGACCAAGTGGGCCGATCGCATCAACTCGCCTGGTGAAGCGCCCGGCCTCGTGAACGAAGCTTTCCGGCGGCTACAGTCCGGCCGCCGCCGTCCGGTCGCCTTGGAATGCGCAATGGACACCTGGGCCCGCAAGGCGCCGGTCGTCCTGCCACAGGTGCCGGCCAAGGCCGATCCCTGCCCGGTCGACGAGGAAGCTGTCGAGCGCGCGGCAAAGCTCCTGGCCAGCGCCGAGAGGCCAATGATCGTGGTCGGCGGCGGTGCGCAGGATGCTGGACACGAAGTGCTGCAAGTTGCCGAAAGGCTCGAGGCACCGGTCGTGATCAGTCGCATGGGACAGGGCGTGATCGATGGCCGCCATCGCCTTTCTGTCACGGCGCTGGGAGGCTATCAGTTCTGGAGCGAGGCCGATGTGGTGCTCGCGGTCGGCACACGCCTGCAGCAGCAACAGATGAGTTGGGGCCTGCCAGCAGGCCTCAAGGTCATCCGCATCGATATCGATGGCGAGGAGCTGGACCGCCAACGCAAGCCCGAGATCGGCATCATTGGTGACGCCGCGGCGACCTTGAAGCTGCTGGCCGAACGCCTTGGCAAGCACAACGCCAAGCTCAACGGACGCGCCGAGGCGGTTGCGAAGGTCAAGGATGCCGCCGTGAAGAGGGTGCGTGAGACACTGGCGCCACAGCTCTCCTACCTTGACGCGATTCGGAGCGCGTTGCCCGAGAACGGCATTCTGGTCGATGAGCTGACGCAAATGGGCTATGCGGCGCGGCTCGCCTATCCCACTTACCGGCCGCGCACTTTTCTCTCGCCGGGCTACCAGGGCACGCTGGGCTGGGGCTACGCCACGTCGCTCGGGGCCAAAGTTGCCAAGCCAGACACGCCTGTGGTGTCGATCAGCGGCGACGGCGGCTTCCTGTTCACGGCCATGGAGATGTCGACAGCGGCGCAGAACAATATCGGCGTCGTGGCCGTGGTGTTCAGCGACGGCGCTTTCGGCAACGTGAAGCGCATCCAGCAGCAGGCCTTCAACAACCGGACCATCGCCAGCGATTTGCACAACCCCGATTTCGTCAAGCTCGGCGAGAGCTTCGGCATTGCATCCGAGCGCGCAAATTCGCCGGCTGAACTCGGCAAGGCGATCTCGCGTGGTTTGGCCAGGGGTGGACCGATGCTGATCGACTGCCCGGTCGGACCGATGCCGGATCCTTGGTCGCTGATCTTCCAACAACAGCGCCGGAACTGACGGGCGCTATTCGACCCTGCCCGAACGCCGGATATCTGACAGCAGACGTTCGGCGTGAGCCTGATCGGAAAGGCGCTTGGATGTGAACCGGGGATCGCCGAACGGCGCCAGGCCGAAGACGTGCTGCTTGAGACGCGGCGGCACGTCGGGAGGGACGGTCTCCTCTTCCGGCATTTCGACTTCGGCCAGGGCGAAGTAGGTTTTGCCGGCATCGCTCTTGAAGAAATCGACATCCCAATGAAAGCGGCCCTCGTTCCAGGAATACCGGACCTTGCTCAGCGTCTCGCGGCGCAACTTCCACAGCCGGTCGAAATCGACCGCTGAGATCTCGGTCTCGATCTCGACCATCTGCCCGTCGACCGGTCGCTTGTAGGTGAAGACATGGTGGGTCGCGCCATCCTTTACGATCTCGCGGATGCGCACGCCGGACGCATCAAGATAGGCCTGGCGCAAGACGGAGCGCGCCACCGGCTCTTTTGCCAGTTGCGCTTCTAGGTCGCCGTCGTTGTCGAACAGGACGAATTTGCGTTCGTTTTCGATGGGCATGCGTGAAGGGACTGTCGTAGAACTGAAGGCAGAGGAAGGATTCAATGCAAACGCAGACGATCGACGATCTTCCGACCCCCGCGCTCATTCTCGACCGAGCCGTGCTGAGCCGCAACCTCAAGCGCATGAGCGACCGCCTGAGCGCTGCCGGCGTCATGCTACGGCCCCATCTCAAAACGGCGAAATCGGTAACCATTGGACGGATGGCGGTCGAAGGCCATGACGGCCGCATCACCGTATCGACGCTTGCCGAAGCCCGCTATTTCGCTCATGGCGGCTTCAAGGACATCCTCTACGGCGTGGGCATCGTGCCCTCCAAGCTTGCCGCGGTAACGGAACTCCGTCGCCGGGACATCAATTTGCGCGTCGTGACAGACAATCTCGCCGTTGCGCGGTCCATTGCGGATGCCGCGAAAGACGGTGACACCTTCTCGGTCTTCATTGAGATCGACAGCGGTGGCGGCCGGGCAGGCCTTCCCTTCCCCGAGCTGCCGGGGCTTCTCGACATCGCCCGCGTCCTTCATCAAGCGCCGAATGTCGAACTCGCGGGTGTCATGACGCACGCCGGTCATTCCTACCACGAGAGCACACCTGAAGGGATTGCCGCGGTCGCCGAGCAGGAGCGACAGGCGATCGTGGGCGCGGCGGAGAAGTTGCGCGCGGCAGGTATTCCCTGCCCGATCGTGAGCGGCGGCTCGACCCCGACTGCCATGCACTCGCGCGATTTCACCGGTATCACCGAGATGCGACCGGGCGTCTATGTGTTCAACGATCTCGATCAAGAGTTCATCGGCTCCTGCAAGCCCGCCGACCTGGCGCTCTCGGTGCTGGCGTCGGTAATCGGTCACTATCCGCATCGCAATCAGCTTCTGATCGACGCCGGCGCGCTCGCCCTCTCCAAGGACATCAGCGCCCAGGAGTTCCAGCCCAAGGTTGGCTTCGGCACGATCGCCGATGCACCGGTGAAGGATATGGCGGTCGTCGCCTGCTCGCAGGAGCATGGCTTCGTCGGTGCGGATGATCCCATTCCGTTCGGCAACCTGCCGGTCGGCAGCCGGGTGCGCGTCTGGCCTAACCATGCCTGCATCACCGCCGCAGCCTACGATCGATACTATGTGATCGACAGCGACCTCGACGGCGGCAAATCCATCGTCGGCACCTACGACCGTATTAACGGCTGGTGATCAGAGCGAATTCACCGTGTGGCCGCCGTCGACGGTGAGCACGCTGCCGGTCATGAAGGTCCCCGCCTCGGAAGCGAGCAGTAGCAAGGCACCGTCGAGGTGCTCGGGTTGGCCGATGCGACGCTGGGGAATGCGCTCGATCAACTTTTGACCGCCGGGCGTCTTCCAAAACGCACTGTTCATCTCGGTCTCGATGTAGCCCGGGCAGATCGCGTTGACGCGGATGTGATAGCGCGCCCATTCCATTGCCAGCGCGCGCGTGAGGTGGATCAGGCCGGCCTTGGAGGCGTTGTAGGGAGCCACCTGCCCGATGGTGCGCAAGCCCAGAATCGAGGCGATGTTGACGATCGAGCCAGGTCGCTTATCGTCGACCCAGCGCTTGGCCGCACCTTGGGCAATCAGCCAGGCTCCCCGCAGATTGGTATCCACGACGGCGTCCCAATCCTTGTCCGGCATCTCGAGTGCAGGCTTTACGATCGAGATGCCGGCGTTATTGACGACGACATCGAGTCGCCCCGCCGTCGCAAGTGCGGCTGAAATCGATTCGGACGATTGCACGTCGAGCTCGACTGTCTTTGCCGTCACGTTTTGCTGGACGAGTTCCGCCTGCAGAGATTCGAGTCGATCGGCGCGGCGCGCCGCGAGCACGAGCGAGGCGCCTGCCTTCCCAAGGCATTTCGCGAAATGCGTGCCGAGCCCGGATGAGGCGCCGGTCACCAGGGCCACCTTGCCGCTGAGGTCGAATAGTTTGGACATCCTCGCCGCTCCCGCGTTTGATTGCCCGCCTTATAAGCGAGCCTTTCTTGCGGAGGAACCATGGACCTGGGTCTCAAGGACAAGCGCGTGCTGATCACCGGCGGCACCAAGAGCATCGGCCGCGCCATCGTGGACGCCTTCCTGGCCGAGGGTGCCACCGTGGGCTTCTGCGCGCGCGACGCCAAACTTGTGAAGCAGCGCGAGGAGGAATGGCGCGCCAAGAAGGGCCGCGTGCAAGGCGCTGCGCTCGACGTCACCGACGATCCTGCGCTCAAGAAGTGGATCGATAGCTTCGCAAACGAAGGCGGCATTGACCATTTCGTCGCCAACGTGAGTGCGCTCGGCACCGACGACACGCCCGCAGGTTGGCGCAAGAGCATCGAGATCGACATCGTCTCGACGGTCGAATCGGTACGGCATGCCATGCCGCACCTCCTGAAGCGCGGCCAGGGCGCCACCTGTACCGTGATTGGCACCGTGTCGCTGAACGAAGGCGGCCCGGGTCCGGTCCAGCCCTATCGTTCGGTGAAAGCCGCCCTCGTGCCATTCGTGAAGTCGTTGGCGATCGAGATGGCGCCCAAGGGTGTGCGCGTGAACATGGTGTCACCTGGCTCGATCCTCGAGGACGGCAATACCTGGGGTCGCCAACGCGACTCCGGCAGCGAGCGCTACACGAAGACGCTGGCACGCAATCCCATGGGCCGCATGGGAACACCGCAGGAAGTGGCCGCTCCGGTCGTGTTCCTCGCGGGAAAGCAGGCCTCGTTCATCACCGGCGTGAACTTCATCGTCGACGGCGCCATCACAACACGAGTGCAATACTGAGCGACAAAAGACGGCCTGGCTGTCTTCCTGCCTCGGTAGGAAAGGCGTAGGCTCAGGGGCATGATTTTCGTCGATATCGTTTCCGACACCATTTGCCCCTGGTGCTATATCGGCAAACGCCGTTTTGAGCGCGCGCTCGCTCTGAGCGGCCGCAACGATGTGGCGATTTCCTGGCGGCCTTTCCAGCTCAATCCGGACATGCCCGCCGAGGGCATGACACGTGACGATTATGTGCGCGCGAAGTTTGGTGGTGGCGACCGCCCGCGCCAGATCTATCAGGCCATAGCCGAAAGCGGCCGCGAGGCCGGCATCGAGTTCCAGTTCTCACGCATAAGACGGACTCCCAACACGGTGCTGTCACATCGGTTGGTCCACTGGAGTGCCAAGAACGAGCGGCAGGACGAGGTCGTCGGCGAGCTGTTCAGGGCATACTTCGAAGACGGGCTGGATATCGGCGATCTCGATGTCCTGGTGGAATGCGCCAGCCGCGCCGGCCTCGACGCAGCGCTTACGCGCCGTTTCCTGCAAAGCGACGACGGTCGCCAGGAGGTCGTGGCGTCAGACGTCTATGCGCGGCGCCTCGGCATCAACGGCGTGCCCTGTTTCATCGTGAATCGTAAATACGCCGTATCGGGCGCACAGCCTCCAGCGGCGTTCGTCGAAGTCTTCAATCTCGCCGAACGCGACGCCGCCACCAGCGCCGCCCAATCGACCGTTTGACTCGGGTCAATGTCGGGTGCCTTCCCCTAGGCGGCGAGCTTCGCCATTGCGGAGACGATCCCACTCACGCCGGAAAGCCGTTGACGCTCGTCGGGCCAGACGCGTTGCACAATCACGCGCTGGTCGGGCCTCGCTTTCACAAGCGGTGCGTTCTTCTGGATCCAGCCGATCAGGCGCTCCGGTTTGGGGAACTTGTTTTCATGGAAGCTGAACACGACGGCCTTCTCGCCGGCATCGATCTTTTCGACCGAGGCGGCACGGCATAGAAGCTTCAGCGATATTGTCTGGAGCAGGAATTCGGCCTCGGGCGGCATCTTGCCGAACCGGTCCACCAGCTCGGCGGCAAAAGCGTCGATGTCCGCCTGGTTGGTCAGGCCTCCCAGTCGACGATAGAGGCCCATGCGGACGGACAGGTCAGCGACATATTCTTCCGGAATCAACACTGGAATGCCGAGATTGAGCTGCGGCGACCATTCGGCTTTGGCCGCCTCTTCGACGCGACCGCGCGCGGTGGCCACCGCCTCCTCCAGAAGCTGCTGGTAGAGCTCGATGCCGACCTCGCGGATGTGGCCCGACTGCTCCTCGCCCAAAAGATTGCCGGCGCCGCGGATATCGAGATCGTGGCTCGCAAGCTGGAAGCCAGCACCCAATGTGTCGAGGGTCTGCATCACCTCGAGCCGCTTGGACGCGGCTTCGTTCAAGGCGCGGCCTGGCGGCACGGTGAGATAGGCGTAAGCGCGGGTCTTGCCGCGACCGATCCGGCCGCGCAGCTGGTAGAGCTGTGCCAAGCCAAACATGTCGGCGCGATGGATGATCATCGTGTTGGCGTTGCGGATATCGAGGCCGCTTTCCACGATATTGGTCGACAGCAGGAGGTCGAACTTGCCGTCGACGAAATCCTGCATGGTGTTCTCGATGCTGGTGGGCGACAGCCGACCGTGGGCCATGCCCATCTGGATTTCCGGCACCAGCTCGCGGATCTGTTCGGCAATGCCCGCCAGATCCTCGATGCGCGGGCAGACGTAGAAACTCTGCCCGCCGCGATATTGCTCGCGCAGGAGCGCTTCGCGAATCGTAACGCCGTCGAACGGCGTGACGAAGGTGCGCACCGCCAGGCGATCCACGGGAGGCGTCGCGATCAGGCTCATATCCCGCACACCGGTCAATGCCAGTTGCAGGGTGCGCGGGATCGGTGTCGCCGTCAGCGTCAACACATGAACGTCGGCGCGCAGCTCCTTCAACCGCTCTTTGTGGGCGACGCCAAAATGCTGCTCCTCGTCGACAATCAGGAGGCCGAGATCCTTGAACTCGATGCCTTTGGCCAGCAGCGCATGCGTGCCGACCACGATATCGACCGTGCCTTCCTTCAGGCCAGCCTTGGTCTCCTTCGCTTCCTTGGTATTGACCAACCGCGACAGGCGTCCAATTCGGACCGGCATGCCCTGGAAACGCTCGACGAATGTTCGGTGGTGCTGGCGGGCCAGCAGCGTCGTCGGTCCGATGACCGCGACCTGCTTGCCCGACAAGGCCGCCACGAACGCCGCCCGCAACGCCACCTCGGTCTTGCCGAACCCCACATCTCCGCAGACCAGGCGATCCATCGGCTTGCCCGAGCCTAGGTCGTCGATCACGTCGGCGATCGCCTGCAATTGATCGTCGGTTTCGGCATAGGGGAAGCGAGCGCAGAATTCCTCGTACAGACCTTCCGGCGGGCTCATGGTCTCGCCGCGCTGCACGGCGCGTTCGGCTGCTATGCGGATCAAGCGATCGGCCATATCGGCGATGCGCTGCTTGAGCCTGGCTTTCCGCGATTGCCAGGCGACGCCACCCAGGCGGTCCAGCTGCGCGCTTTCTTCCGCGTTGCCGTAGCGGCTCAGGACGTCGATGTTCTCGACAGGCACAAAGAGTTTGTCGCCGCCATCATAGGTAAGCCGCAGGCAATCGTGCCGCGCACGCTGGATCTCGAGCGTGACCAGACCTTCGTACCGACCCACGCCGTGCTCGCGATGCACCACGAGATCCCCGTCGCTGAGCGCGGAGGCCTCGGCGATGAAGCGCTCCGACGGACGGCGTTTCTTGGCGGGCCGGGAAAGCCGATCGCCCAAAATGTCTTCTTCGCCGACAACTTCCAACCCATCCAGGACGAAGCCGTGCTCGATCGGCCAGACTGCAACGCCCAGCGCGCCGGCGGGCAACGCCAGGACGGTCGCATAATCCTTGACGGGAACGGGCGTCGTTGCACCGTGCTCCTGCAGGAGATGCTGGAGGCGCGCCGCCGATCCTTCTGTGTAACCCGCGATCACGACCCGCCGGCCCGCGTCGTTCTCGGCTTTTACATGCGTGGCGACCGTGTCGAACAGGTTGACGCCTTGTGCCGTGCGCGCCTGGGCGAAGCCTTCGTGGCGGCGGCCGCCAAGATCGATCGCGTTGCTGGCCTCGGGAGGCGAATCGAAGCTCGTGAATTGCACGGTGCTGCGATCTTCCAGCATCGCATCCCACTGAGACGGCTTGAGGTAGAGCCGCTCCGTCGGTAGCGGCTTGTAGTCTGCGCCACCGCTCATGCCGCCCTTGGCTCCGGTCTTCTGGCGCGCCTCGTAATAGTCAACGATCAGTTCGTGCCGCGCCTGGAGCGCTTCCTTGAGCTGGTGGTCGGCGGTGACGATCGCCTCGGGACAATAGTCGAGGATCGTCTCCATCCGCTCATGGAACAGGGGCAGCCAATGTTCCATGCCGACATGGCGCTGGCCGGCGGACACGGCCTCATAGAGCACATCTTCTCCGGCGACATTGCCGAACAGCTCACGATAGCCACTCCGGAAGCGTGCGATGCTTTCGGGCGTGAGCAATACCTCGCTAACCGGCAGAAGTGCGACCTCCTCACGCTCTCCGGTCGAGAGCTGGCTCATGGGATCGAACGAGCGGATCGATTCCAGGGTGTCGCCGAACAGATCGAGGCGCAGCGGTTCGACCGTGCCGGGTGGAAAGAGATCGACCAAGCCGCCGCGGACCGCGAATTCGCCGGGCTCCATCACTGTGTCGGACCGGCCGTAACCATTCTCACCCAGGAACTTCGTAAGCGAAGCGACGTCGATCGTCTGGCCCTTGCGCAACACGTTCGCCGCCTCGGCATAGAGACTGCGCGGCGGTACGCGCTGCAGGACGGCACCAACAGAGGCCAGGATGACACGCCCCGGTGTTCCCGCTTTCCGTGGCGCGGCGAGCTTCACCAAGCTCTCCAACCGCTCGGCGACGATGTCCGGATGAGGCGACAGGCGGTCGTAGGGCAGGCAATCCCAGGCTGGAAAGACCAGAACCTCACGCTCGGGCGCGAAGAAGCGCAATCCGTCCTGCAATCTCTCCAGCCGCTGGCCGTCGCGCGCTACGTGCAGAATATCCTGCCCGCCGGTCGTGCGTGCGATCTCGCTCAGCACCAGGGCGTCAGCGCCCTCGGGCAGTCCGGCGACGGTCCAGTGGCCGGCCTTGCGATGCAACGCGGCCAAACGTTCAGTAAGCGATGACACCTAAAACCTCACACGAAACGCCAGGAAACGGCGCAACACCGGTGTATCGGCCTCCGGCGGCACGGGAGCCTTGCCGGCGACCCAATCGAAGATCTCATTGTCGCCGGTTTCGAGCAGCTGCTCGTATTGATCGAGCTCGGCGGTGTCGAATTCGGCGATATGGGCGCGCGCGAACTGCCCAAGGAGAATGTCGTTCTCCTTGTTGCCGCGGTAGACGCTGCGATAAAGCAAACGCTTTCGTCGCGTCGCCAGTTCGGGGCTCTCATCCATCTTTTCCCCAAGGTCCGGCAGAAAAAGGGGCGTAGCATATAGTCGGCAGCGATGGCGAAGTCACGCAGCCCAAAAGCCTGACCACCCATGCGCCCGCAGAACCTCACGCCCCTCTTCGCCCAGGTAACTTCGCTTCCCGGCATCGGACCGCGCCTGGGCAAGCTCGTGGAGAAACTTGCAGGGCCGCTGGTGGTGGATCTGCTCTGGCACCTGCCCTTCGCTCTCGTCGACCGTCGCCATGCCCCCAAAGTCGCCGATGCAAAGGCAGGCGAGGTCGCCACACTCACGGTCACAGTCGAGCGCCACTTGGTGCCGCACAGTCCGCGCCAGCCCTACCGAGTCTGGTGCGAGGACGAAAGCGGCCGGCTTTGCCTCACCTTCTTCAACGGCCGCGAGGATTATCTCCGGAAGCTGCTGCCGCCGGGCGAAGTGCGCGTGGCGAGCGGCAAGATCGAGATCTACCAGGGCGAGGTGCAGATGACGCACCCCGATCACGTCGTTCCGCTCGATCAGCGTGAGTCCATCCTGCGTGTCGAGCCGGTCTACGGATTGACCGCCGGTATCACGCAAAAGGTCGCGCAGAAGGCGATCTCGGCGGCAGTGGGACGCGCGCCGGATCTGCCGGAGTGGCAGGATCCGGCCTATCTCGCGCAGCAGCATTGGCCAAACTGGAAATCGGCTCTCGAGCAGGCGCATGCACCAGCCGACGAAACCGACCTCCTGCCGCAGCATCCCGCGCGGGCGCGCCTTGCCTTCGATGAGCTCCTGGCCAGCCAGCTCGCGGTCGCTCTCGTGCGTCATCACAATCGAGCCCTGGCCGGCCGCGTGACCGAAGGAGACGGCCAGCTGCGTAAGCGCGCACTGGCATCCCTGCCCTTCGATCTGACGTCGAGCCAGAAGGCGGCCGTTGCCGAGATCGCCGCCGATCTTGCGAAACCGGAACGCATGGTGCGGCTGCTGCAGGGCGACGTCGGTAGCGGCAAGACACTGGTCGCCCTTCTCGCCATGTTGATTGCCGTCGAGTCGGGCGCGCAAGCGGCTCTCATGGCGCCAACAGAGCTGCTGGCTCGGCAACACTTCGCGACCATTGCGCCATTAGCCGATGCCGCCGGCGTATCATTCGCCCTTCTCACCGGTCGCGACGGCCAGCGTCAGAAGAAGGCGACCCTCGACGGGCTGGCGGCCGGCACGCTCCAGCTCGTGGTCGGCACGCATGCGCTGCTGCAGGAAGATGTCGAATTCGCCGACCTCGCGCTCGCGGTCGTCGACGAGCAGCACCGCTTCGGGGTCCACCAGCGCATGGCGCTCTCGTCCAAGAGTCATGCGGTCGATCTGCTGGTCATGACGGCGACGCCCATTCCGCGCACGCTGATGCTTGCGGCTTACGGTGACCTCGACGTCTCGAAGCTCACCGAGAAGCCCGCGGGTCGACAACCGATCGATACACGCACGATCCCACTGGAGCGCATCGGAGAGGTTGTCGGCGCAGTCGGTCGCATGCTCGCCACCGAAGCGCGCGTCTATTGGGTCTGCCCCTTGATCGAGGAATCCGAAGAGGTCGACCTCGCCAATGCCGAGGAACGCTATCGCCTGCTCGGCGCCCGTTTTCCCGGCAAGGTGGGCTTGGTCCATGGCCGCATGAAAGGACCGGAGCGTGAGGCGACCATGGCCGCTTTCGCTGGCGGCCAGCTTTCCATCCTCGTCGCAACCACAGTGATCGAAGTTGGTGTCGACGTTCCTGCCGCGACAGTGATGGTCATCGAGCATGCCGAACGCTTCGGCCTCGCCCAGCTGCATCAGTTGCGCGGCCGCGTCGGCCGGGGCAGTGCCAAATCGACCTGCCTCCTGCTCTATGCTCAACCACTCGGCGAGACCGCCAAGGCACGGCTCGCGATCATGCGCGAAACGGAGGATGGGTTCCGCATTGCCGAGGAGGATCTCAAACTGCGTGGCGCCGGTGAGCTTTTGGGGACGCGCCAGAGTGGGCTGCCCGACATGCGGCTCGCCGATCTCGCCGCCCACGCGGAGTTGCTCCAGGCGGCTCGCGACGACGCCCGGCTGGTGATCGACCGCGATCCCGATCTCATGTCGCCGCGCGGCGAAGCGCTTCGCGCTCTGCTCTACCTCTTTCGCCGCGACGACGCCGTACGAACCTTGCGTGCCGGCTAGCCCTGGCCGAGTTTGGTGACGTAGGTTCGCAGAGCCTCGCGTGCCGCATCGACCGCCTTCTGCGCATCGGTCCGTTGCTTGGCGAGCCCCTGGATCTCGTTTTCCTGCTGATCGAGCATGCCAAGGTAGCGGCGCTGCAGGTCGCTGTTGGCCGGCACGCTGGCGAGGTTCTCTCGAATGCGAGCCTGGTCCTGTGTAACCTGCTGCTGCTGTGCCTCGACCTGGCCCAACCGGCGCTGAGCATCGGCCACCGCCTGCTGAAGCTGCAGGATCTTGGTCAGCGCCTCGCGAGTCTTGCCGTCGAATTCCTGGGCCGAGGCGAGGACCTTGATCTGGTCCACTGGCCCATCGATCAAACGCAGCACCTGCTGCTGGATCTGCTCCTGGACCACATCGAAGACCTGGGTCTGCTCGCCGCCGG
This sequence comes from Alphaproteobacteria bacterium, assembly GCA_017308235.1. Taxonomy (GTDB): domain Bacteria; phylum Pseudomonadota; class Alphaproteobacteria; order Reyranellales; family Reyranellaceae; genus Reyranella. The sequence goes on from JAFKFL010000017.1 coordinate 177,390, forward strand.
CCAGCTTGAACAGCAGGCGGTAGCTGCCCTCGCTGATTTCGACGCCCTTGGGATCGGGCTTCATCAGCGTCCAGCCCGGCAGGCGGGGCTGGGTCACGATCAGATCGCGCGTGTCACGCGACGGTCCGCGAATACGATAGGTTATGGTCTGGCGCTGCAGCCGGCCGTAACGCAACACACCATCGGCGATGGTGCCGTTCGCGATCTGCTCCGTCCGCGCTGCGTCCTGCTCGATCGTGATCTTGTCGTCGAGGGCATAGGGCAGCAGCCGGGTCTGGCCGATCGGCATACCTGAAAGCTGCGCGTCGCCGACATACGTGACGTCGCCACCCCCCTTGCCGCGCTGGTAGATGGTGACAATACCCGGAGGCAGGCTGCTGTCGCCGTCATTGACCAGCCGCACGGCCGCGAGCGGATTGCGTGCCGCCGTTTCAGGCTGATAGAGCGCGATGCGCTGGCCCGTTACGTCGCGGTCGACGAACGGAATGGAAAGCGTGCGGCCATTCTCAACGCTAACGGGCCGGGGAAACTTGAAGCTCACTTGTGTGACAGCGTCGGTCACCTCGAGCTGTTCGGCACCGGCCGCGAGACGCGGCGTGGAGACCGTTTTCCGGGGCGCCTGCTGCTCGTCATAGCGCATTGCGGGCGCAGCCGGTGCTGGCGGCGGCGGAGGAGCCGCCATGGCCACGGCGCCCCGGTCCTGGCGTGGTACCAATCGGCCAGCCACCTCGACCGGCACCTCCGGGCGATTGGTGTAGTAGGCTTCATAAAGGGCCTGGTGGAACGCGACCGGCCGGCCGGAGACCAGCGTCAGTTCGACATCCTTCCAATCCTGGCCGCTCAGATTCTCGATCGTGGCCCAGCCTTGCAGGCTCGAGCGAGGCGTCCCCGCATCGGGTGGCAAGGTGAGCCGATACGACGTCTTCCAGACCGGTACCGCCACGATATAGGCGACACGCACGTTGCGCTTGCCCTCACCGCGGACCGAGAGGTCCAGCGTCCGCACGTCCCTGGCTCGGTTGGACTGCAGAGCCAGCAATGCCTGCCCTACCTTGTCGCGCAGCGCCGGATCAGAGAATTGCAGGTTTTCGGCCTCTTCCAACACAAACTGCTGCAACCCATGGTCGGTCAGCAGTGTCACGCGCGTGCGCCTTGTCGAAGCCTTTCCATCGACTTCAGGAATGTTGCCTGCTTCAACAGATACGATGCGACCCGTCATCGCCCGGCTGCCGCCGACAGAGATCTCGGCTCCTTTCAGCGCGTTCAGCAGCGCCGCCGGCGTCTCGAGCGCGGCCTGGTCGAAGGGCAAATCCTTGAAAAGCTGCTGGAGCGGCTCGCGGCCCGGCAGGCTGAGCCCGCCGACATTGCCTTTGTCGTCATAGACGACGAGGCTCTTCAGCACATCGTCGACCTGGTCGAGCGGGACCGTGAGCTTGAGCCTGCTTTCTCCGTCGACTGCCGCTTCATATTCGAAATAGCCCAGTCCGCCCGACGACAGCATCACCCGCTTGAGTGCAAGATCCTGCGCCGAAGCAAAAGTAGGCAGTACCAGGAGACCCAGAAGGGCAATGGCGGTCAGCAAGCGTCGCATAAGGTCTCCCCGGGCTCTATCGCTACAACCGTGGACCGCGACTGTGACACAACCGCGGCAGGGCCGGGGAAAGTTTAGGAAAGTGCGTCCTGAAGAGCCTCGAACGGCAGCAGCACGCATTCCTGCCGGGACTTGTAGTCACGCACGGGTGCGAAGGCCGTGAAGGGCTCATGCGCCTCGCCGGACTCTCGGCCGATCGCCCGCTCCGCGTCATGACGAAGGTCGACGATGCTGGCTACATCGCGTCCGACGGCAACCGATGCCAGCGCTGACGCCGAGGCCTGGCAGAGCAGGCAGCCGCGAACCTGATGGGCGATCTCGGCGATCTTGCCATTGCCATCGACCGTGACGTCGATAGTTACCCGATCGCCGCACAGCGGGTTGTCGCGACGCGCGGACTTGGTGGGAGAGGCGAGCTTCCCCGCTCCAGTCTTGGCCTTGGCCAGCGCGACAATGCGCTCCTGATAAAGCTGATCGCTCATCGCAGGGTCTTGGCCGCGTGCCGGACACCAGCCAGCAAGGCATCGATGTCGTCGTTGTCGTTGTAGGGCGCCATCGACGCCCGCGTCGTGCCGTCGAGATCGAAGCGGTCCATCAGCGGTTGCGCGCAATGATGGCCGGCGCGCACGGCCACGCCGAACGAATCGAGAGTCTGCGCCACGTCGTGTGGATGCACGCCGTCGAGCATGAAGGAAACCACAGGGTAGCGATTCTGCAGGCTGGCGGGGCCCAGCAGCCGGGTGCCGTCGATCCCCTGCAGGCCGTCCATCAGCCGCTGCACCAGTGCCATCTCGTGATCATGCGCTGCGCTCCAGTCGAGCGCTGCCATCCATTGGCAGGCGGCGCCCAGGCCGATGGCGGGCCCAATCGGCGGCGTCCCGGCCTCGAAGCGGCGCGGCGGCGGCGCCCATGTCGTCTTGGCGAGCGTCACGCGGCCGATCATCGAGCCGCCGCCGTGGAAGGGCGGCATTGCCTCGAGCAGTTCCGGCCTCGCCCACAAGATACCGATCCCGTTGGGACCGTAGGCCTTGTGGCCGGCAAAGGCATAGAAATCGATGCCAAGTGCCGGCAAGTCGAGCGGTCCATGCGGCGCCCGTTGCGCGCCGTCCAGCATCACCTTGGCACTAACCGTATTCGCCGCCTCCACGACGGCGCGGACGTCCAGCAAAGCACCCGTGACATTGGAGACGTGCGCAAGCGAGACCAGCTTTGTCTTGTTCGTGAGCAATCGCGGCAAGGCCGTGAGGTCGATGCGGCCATCGAGCGTGACCGGCAGCATGTCGAGCTCGATTCCGCTCCTTTGGCGCAAAAGCTGCCAAGGCACGATGTTGGAATGGTGCTCCAACTCCGAAAGCAGGATGCGGTCGCCCGGCTTCAGCAACTGACCGTAGGAATAGGCGACAAGGTTGATCGCCGCGGTACAGCCGCCGGTGAAGACGACTTCCATCGGCTGTACGCCCAAAAACTTCGCGACCTCTATTCGTGCGTTTTCGTAGGCCTCCGTCGCGCGCTCGGCCAGACGATGCACGCCGCGCAGGACATTGGCCCGACCCGTCGTCTCATAGGTCCGCACGGCGTCGATGACGGCCAGCGGCGTCTGCGCCGACGCGCCGTTGTCGAGATAGTGGATCGGCCGGCCGTCTATGATCTCCGACAGGATCGGAAACTGACGGCGGACATCAGCAACGTCGAAACTCATGATGCGCCCTGCGCCACCCCTTCGGCGATGAAGGCCGCCAGCGCCTCGGGCGTGTCGATGTCGGTCAGAGCCGCTTCACCGGACATCTCGACTTCGCACACGAGATCTGTGTGTTCGCCGATCAGGTGCTTGGCGCCGCTGTCGCCGGACAGGTTGCCGATCTCGGCAAAGAAGCGACGGTCCCACAGCACCGGATTGCCGCGCTTGCCGCGCACCGTCGGTACGCAAATCGAACGGCCCTCGACCGGACTAAAGGCCGCGATCAGCCGGTCGAGCAGTGGCGCACTGACAGCCGGCATGTCGCCCAGCTGGACGATGGCGGCATCGATATCCTTGCCGAGGGCGCCGATTCCTGCCCGCACCGACGTGCTGATGCCGTCAGCGAAGTTGGCGTTGGCGACGAAGCGCAGACGGGACTTAGCGGGAACCGCACGCTCGACGACGGCCTTCACCTCATCCGCCATATGGCCCAGGACGACAATGACCTCGACTGCCTGGGATCGGAGCGCAGCCTTGGCCGCATGCACGACCAGCGGGTGTCCGTCGACTTCGGCGAGGAGTTTGTTCGGGCCGCCCATGCGCGTCGAACGGCCGGCAGCCAAAATCACGATGGCGACACGTGGTGCCTGCTGAGGGCCCGCCTCATCACCCTCGTCACGCGGCTGCGGCCGGGTCGCGATCTCCGCCAGCAGGCCGCCTGCTCCCATGCGCACGAGCTCCGCCCGTCCGACCGGCAAGCGGGCGGCCAGGCGCTCGAGCACCATGTCGAAGCCGTTGTACTTTGGCGACTTGGCGCAGCCAGGCAGCCCCAACACCGGCTTGCCGTCGAGTTCACCGCTCAGCAGCAGATTGCCGGGATCTACTGGCAAGCCGAAATGCGTGACCTTGCCGCCAGCTTGCACGATCCCGGACGGCACCACATCGTGGCGGTCGACGATGGCCGAGGCGCCAGCGACCAGGAAGAGATCGCAGCCCTCCTTCTTGAGTTCCTCCAGCGCTGCCGCGATCGCGGCAGCGTCGTGTGCGCAACGGCGCTCGCCCACCAAAGTGCTTCCGAGAGAAGTGAGGCGCTTGCCGGTCGTGCCGACGGCTTTGTCGAGCACCTTGTCACGTGTGCCCGGCAGCATGGTCTGCACCAGACCGGCCCGCATCGGCTTGAAGGGCGCGACCGAAACCAGCGGCCGGTTCGCGGCCTTCGCGACCTCTACCGCACGCGCCACAGCGGCGCGCGGCGCGGCATAGGGAATGATCTTGACGGTGGCCACCATCTGCCGCGGTGTCACGCGGGCGAAGGGCTGCAGGGTGGCGACCGTTATCGCTTCGTCGAGCTCGTTCAATTCGTCGATCCGACGCGGGTCGATCACCGCGAGCCCGGCCTCGCGCGCGAAATGGTTGCAGCGCCCCGTGAAGGGGGCCGTGATCTCGATTCCCTCGCCGGCCAGCACCTTGGCAACGGTCTCTGCGGCCTTGTCCTCGTGCAGGTCGTCGGGGTCGAGGCGCGCCGCGACGACGGTCGTCACACCCAGGGACTTGAGCTTGGCGACGTCATCTGCCGACAGTATCCGGCCTTTGGCGAAGTTGACGCCATTCGCGCGCCAGCTGTGCGCCAGAATGGCGCCGTTTGCCTCGTCGATCGGGGTGTCGCCGAACCTCATGCCGCCGCCACCTTGGGCGCAGCGAGCGCCTCCAGCCGCCGGGCGCGCACCTCGACGATCTGGCCCAGGATCGAAACGGCGATCTCGGCGGGCGACTTGGCGCCGATATTGAGTCCGACCGGCCCGTGGATGCGAGCAAATTGCTCGTCCGTGATGCCCGCTTCGGCGGCCAGCCGCTCCTTGCGTCTGGCATGGGTCCGCTTGCTGCCGAGCGCACCAATGTAAAAGACATCAGACTTCAACGCCGCCTCGAGGGCCGGATCGTCGAGCTTGGGATCGTGCGTCAGCGTCACGACGGCAGTCGAGATATCGAGGCCCATTTTCTCGAAAGCCTCATCGGCCCACTCCTGCATCACCTTCACGCCGGGAAAGCGGGCGTCGGTCGCGAAAGCGCGGCGCGGATCGACCACGGTCACGTCGAAATCCATCAGCGAAGCCATGGGAGCCAGCGACTGCGCGATATGAACCGCACCGACGATGATCAATCGCGCCGGTGGCACATAGACATTTAGGAAGACCTTCTGGCTTGCGAGATCAATGGTCTCGCTCCGGCCGATTGCCATGGCACGTCGGGCGGCTGACACGAGCGCCGCATCGCCGGACAGATCGCCTTCGACCCGGTCCGCGTAAATGAGTGCCTCGGCGGCATCGCCGAGCCGCGTCGCCAGTACGACCGCGAGTCGATTGGTCCGGGCTTCTTGCAGCGCCTTCAGGGTCTCGCTTTTCATCGCTCAGTTCACTTTCTCGACGAACACCTGGACCTTGCCACCGCAGGCCAGTCCCACGTCCCAGGCCTGCTCATCGGTGACACCGAAGTCCAGCAGCCGCGGCTGCCCGTCCGAGATCGAGGCCAGGGCCTCCTTGACGACGGCGCCCTCGATGCAGCCACCAGAGACCGAACCCACCATGGCACCTGTGTCATCAACCGCGAGCTGGCTGCCGACCGGACGTGGCGAGGAGCCCCAGGTGGTGATGACGGTGGCGACCGCGACGCCCTTGCCGGAGGCCTTCCACTTGCCGACCTGATCCAGGACTTCCAGTGCGTCGCTCATGGTCTACTCCTTGCGCAGTTCCGTCTGCCAACTTGAGAGCCGCTTGTCGGCCGCGTGGGTCTTTACATCCAGCGCCGCGATCAGGCCGGCCAAGCTCTCGAGATTATGCACCGGCCGAAATTCGTCGACATGCGGCAACATTGCCTTGTTGCCCTGAGATTTGGGTTCGTAGCCACCGTATCTCAAGAGCGGGTTGAGCCAGATGAGGCGGCTACAGGATTTGTGTAGCCGCTCCATTTCCTCCGACAGCCCCGCCGCTCCTTCGCGATCAAGTCCGTCGGTAATCAACAATACCACGGCGCCCTGCCCCAGCACGCGCCGAGACCAACGATTGTTGAACTCGTGCAGCGCCTGGCCAATGCGCGTACCGCCAGACCAGTCTTCGACCTGCGCCGAGGCCTTTTGCAGGGCGATGTCGACGTCACGGTTGCGCAACGCGCGGGTCACATTCGAGAGCCGCGTTCCGAAGGTGAAGCAAAAGACCCGGTCGCGATCATTGGTAATCGCGTGCATGAAATGCAGGAACATCCGCGTATAGCGCGCCATCGAACCCGAGATGTCGCACAGGATCACCAATGGCGGCGGCCGGCGACGCGGCTCGCGCCGCCGGAGTTCGATCAGCCCCTCCGGCCGCAGAGCTCGGCGCAGTGATGCCCGAAAGTCGACGCGCGGTCCCCGCCGCGCCGGCCGATGACGCCGCGTGCGCCGCTCCGGCACCGGCAAGCGCAGCCGCGAGATCGCGCGCAAGGCCTCATCGATCTCGGCTTGGGTCATCTGTTCGAAGTCGCGGTGCTGCAAAAGCTCACGATCGGAGACGGTAAAGGTCGCCTCGATCTCGACTTCCGGCGGTTCGCTTTCCTTGTCCTCGGGCGATTCGCCACGACCGGGCTGCAGGGCGTCCTGCAGGCGGCGGCTGAGCTGCTTGCGCTTGTCGTCTTCGGCCGGCACGCCGACCTGCGGCAGCAGCATCTCCATCATCTTCTCCAGAAGACGTGGATTGCGCCAGTAGACGTGAAATGCCTGGTCGAAGATCTCGCGCTGGTCGCGACGGTTAACGAACACCGAATGAAGCGTCCAATAGAAGTCGTCGCGCTTCCTGAGTCCCGCGGCCTCGACAGCCTCGATGGCGCGCAACACCTGGCCCGGCCCGACGCGCAGGCCGGCAGTGCGCAAGGTCCGCGCGAAATGCACGATGTTGGTGGCGAGCTTGTCGCCGTTTGGACGGCCGCCCCGTGCCGGTTCCGCTGAAGCAGGCGGCAGCGCGTCCATTACGTCAGCCCAGTGGCTGAGCGGCGATGTCGGCCTTTACCTTGCGCAGGATATCGGCCGCTTCTGATCCCTGCAGGCGCTGGATGTCGTCCTGGTACTTGAGCAAGACGCCCAGAGTGTCGTTGATCATCCTGGGATCGAGATCGAGCGCGTTCAGCTCCGAGAGCGCTGTCGCCCAATCGATCGACTCGGCGACGCCCGGCGATTTGAACAGGTCCAGCTTGCGCAGTTCCTGGACGAAGCCCACGACCTGTCGCGACAACCGCTCGCTGGCGCCTGGCGCTTTCACCTTCAGGATCTCGAGCTCGCGCTTGAGGTCGGGATAATCAACCCAATGGTAGAAACAGCGCCGCTTCAGAGCGTCATGAATCTCGCGTGTGCGGTTCGACGTGATGACCACGATCGGTGTCTGGGCGGCCTTCATCGTGCCGAGCTCGGGGATCGTCACCTGGAAATCCGACAGCACCTCTAGCAAGTATGCTTCGAACGGCTCGTCGGTGCGATCCAACTCGTCGATCAGCAGGATGGGCGCGCCCTCGGTGTGCGGCTGCAGTGCTTCGAGCAGCGGACGTCGGATCAGGAAGCGTTCGTTGAAGATGTCCGACTCGAGCTCCGAGCGATCGCGAACGCCCTGCGCCTCGGCGAGCCGGATCTCGATCATCTGGCGCGAGTAGTTCCACTCATAGACCGCCGACGAGACATCGAGGCCTTCGTAGCACTGCAGGCGAATCAGTGGCCGCTTCAGCGTCGTTGCCAGCACCTTGGCGATCTCGGTCTTGCCGACGCCTGCCTCGCCTTCGCAAAACAGCGGGCGGCCGAGCTTGAGCGCGAGATAGAGGACGGTGGCGAGGCTGCGGTCGGCGATGTAGTCGCCGGATTTCAAAAGGTCGACAGTGGCATCGATCGATGCCGGCACAGACGATGGCATGTAACTTCCAGGAACGCTCGGGTGGTGCTTGAACAGCCAGTGTAGCGGATGAGGCGATAGGCCGGTATGGTGGGAATTGCCAAGGAATTCAAGCATTTGGGAGATGGCAATGGCAGAAGGGCTGTTCAAGGGGCGAAGCGCTGTTGTCACAGGCGGTGCGCGCGGCATCGGCCTCGCCTGCGCCGCCAAGGTCGTGGCGGGTGGCGGCCGGGTGGCCCTCTGGGACCGCGATTTCGATCGTGCCCGGCAATCCGCGAAAGAGCTGAAGGAGGCCGTTGCCGTCGAGGTCGATGTCACCAATGACGCCTCGATCGACAAGGCGCTTGCGGTTACTGAACGGCAACTGGCGGCACCCGATATCCTGATCGCCAGTGCGGGCATCACCGGGCCCAATACGACCGTGGTGCAATATCCGGTCGATGACTGGCGGCAGGTGATCGATATCAACCTGACCGGTGTCTTTCTCTGCAATCGAGCATTAGCGCCGGGCATGGTGAAGCGCGGCTGGGGTCGCATCGTCAACATCGCGTCGGTGGCGGGCAAGGAAGGCAATCCCAATGCCTCCGCCTATTCGGCCTCCAAGGCGGGCGTGATCGGTTTGACGAAATCGCTGGGCAAGGAACTCGCCACATCGGGCATCCTGGTGAATTGCGTGGCCCCGGCGGTGGTCAGGACGGAATTGTTCAGCCAGATGACCGAGCAGCACATCCAGTACATGCTGTCCAAGATTCCGATGAACCGTTTTGGCGAGGTCGACGAAGTGGCGGAGCTGGTTTCCTGGCTCGCCTCCCCGCTCTGCACCTTCAGCACGGCATCGGTGTTCGATCTGTCCGGTGGCCGGGCCACCTATTGAGTTGGGAGCCGCGTATCATGTCCGACCTGCATAACCTTACCCTCACCGAGCTGGCGGAAGGTCTTTCGGCCCGTCGCTTCTCCTCGCGCGATATCGTCGATGCGTTGCTGAAGCGGATCGACAAGGCCGATGGCAAGCTCCACGCCTTCACCGAAGTCTACGGCAAGGAGGCGACCGCCCTTGCAGACGCCGCCGACGCGGCACGTCGTTCCGGGTTTCCACTCGGGCCTCTTCACGGCCT
>JAFKFL010000018.1 GCA_017308235.1 Alphaproteobacteria bacterium
GGTGTCGATTTCGGTGCGCCGATCGGCACGCCGATCTTCGCCGCCGGCGCCGGCAAAGTGGTGATGGCCGGATCCAACGGCGGCTACGGAATCTTCGTGAAGCTGCAACATACGAGCCAGATCGGCACCGGCTACGGACACATGTCGAGACTGGGACCCGGCATCCGGCCCGGCGTCTCGGTCCGTCAGGGACAGGTGATCGGCTTCGTCGGCTCCACAGGCCTCTCGACCGGGCCGCACTTGCACTACGAGTTCTACCGCAATGGACATCCGGTCAATCCGCTGGCCCAGAAATTCGCGATGCGCGCGATGGTTGGTGGCAAGGACCTCGCGCGCTTCAGGGTGCTGTCGCGGCAATATCTCAATGAGCTGAAGAACGCGCCTCCGATCGCGGAAGCATCGGCGCCGGCCAAGGCCAAAGAGAACGCGCAGTTCGCCCGGGACGAATAGAGCGCGCAAACAAAAAGGCCGTCCGCTTCATGCAGCGGACGGCCTCTTGCCGTGTTCTATCCAGTGCGATCGCCAGCGATCAATCTGCCGCTTCGCTCATCACCCGCTCCCCATCGACGGTGAGCTCGCCTTTATCGACACCGATCTCCACCGTCTGGCCGTCCGCGATCTTTCCTTCGAGCAGCAAGGTCGCCAGCGGGTTCTGCAAGCTGCGCTGGATCACCCGCTTCAGCGGACGAGCACCATAGACCGGATCGTAACCGCGGTTCGCCAACCACTGCAGCGCCTTGCTGTCGAACGTGAGCGTGATCTTGCGATCGCTCAGCAGCTTGCGCAGACGGTTGAGCTGGATCTCAACGATGTCCGTCATGTTGGCGCGGCTCAGCCGGCTGAACAGCAGGATCTCGTCGAGGCGGTTGAGGAACTCCGGCCGGAAAGCGCGGCGCACCTCTTCCATCACCTGCTCGCGCACCGTGTCGGTCGATTCGCCTTCCTTCAGCGCCGCGAGATAGGAGCTGCCGAGATTGGACGTGAGCACGATCAACGTGTTCTTGAAATCGACAGTACGACCCTGACCGTCGGTAAGGCGGCCATCGTCGAGCACCTGCAACAGGACGTTGAACACGTCCGGGTGCGCCTTCTCGACCTCGTCGAACAGGATCACCTGGTAGGGACGTCGCCGTACCGCTTCGGTCAGCACACCGCCCTCGTCATAACCGACATAGCCCGGAGGCGCGCCGATCAGCCGGCTGACCGCATGCTTCTCCATGAACTCGCTCATGTCGATGCGCACCATCGCCTGGTCGTCGTTGAACAGGAATTCGGCGATCGCCTTGGTGAGCTCGGTCTTGCCGACGCCGGTCGGTCCCAGGAAGAGGAACGACCCGATGGGCCGGTTAGGATCCTGCAGGCCGGCACGAGCGCGACGCACGGCGTTGGCCACGGCGTGGATCGCCTCGTCCTGGCCGATGACGCGCTTGCCGATCTGCTCTTCCATGCGCAGGAGTTTGGCACGCTCGCCCTCGAGCATCTTGTCGACGGGGACGCCCGTCCAGCGCGACACCACGGCAGCGATGTCTTCGGGCGTGACTTCCTCTTTCACGCCCTTGCCGCCCTGGACGGCGTGACCTTCGGCTTCCTTGAGCTTCTTCTCGAGGTCGGGGATCACGCCATAGGTGAGCTCGCCCGCGCGACCGAGTTCGCCCTTGCGCTGGGCGATCTCGAGCTCAGAGCGCGCCTTGTCGAGCTGCTCCTTGATCTTCTGTGAATCAGCGAGCTTGTCCTTGGCCGACTTCCACTGTGCCGTGAGCTCAGCAGACTTCTGCTCGAGCTCGGCCAGTTCCTTGTCCAGCCGCTCCAGCCGGTCGCGCGACGCCTGATCGCTCTCTTTCTTGAGCGCTTCGCGCTCGATCTTGAGCTGGATCACGCGCCGGTCGAGCTCGTCCAGCTCCTCCGGCTTGCTGTCGACCTGCATCCGGATTCGGCTTGCCGCCTCGTCCATCAAGTCGATCGCTTTATCGGGCAGGAAACGGTCGGTGATGTAGCGGTTGGAAAGCGTCGCCGCCGCCACGATGGCGGCATCGGCGATGCGAACACCGTGATGGAGTTCGTACTTCTCCTTGAGGCCGCGCAGGATCGAGATCGTGTCCTCAACCGTGGGTTCGGCCACGAACACCGGCTGGAAGCGGCGAGCAAGAGCCGCATCCTTCTCGATGTGCTTGCGGTACTCGTCGAGCGTGGTGGCACCGACGCAATGCAGCTCGCCACGCGCCAGCGCAGGCTTCAGCATGTTCGAGGCGTCCATCGCGCCATCGGCTTTGCCGGCGCCGATCAGCGTGTGCAGCTCGTCGATGAAGACAATGATGTCGCCTTCAGCCGCCGCAATCTCCGATAGCACGGCCTTCAGCCGTTCCTCGAACTCCCCGCGGTACTTCGCACCCGCGACCATGGCGCCAAGGTCAAGCGCCATCAGCTTCTTGCCCTTGAGCGACTCAGGCACGTCGTCGTTGACGATGCGCAACGCCAGCCCCTCGGCGATGGCGGTCTTGCCGACGCCGGGCTCGCCGATCAGCACGGGATTGTTCTTGGTTCGGCGGCTCAGCACCTGGATGGTGCGCCGGATCTCCTCGTCGCGACCGATCACCGGGTCGAGCTTGCCGTCGCGTGCGGCCTGCGTGAGGTCGCGGGCATATTTCTTGAGCGCGTCGTAGCTGCCCTCGGCTGAGGGCGAATCGGCGGTGCGACCCTTGCGCAACTCGGCGATTGTCTTCTCGAGCGCCTGCGGCTTCACGCCGCCCTTTGCCAGGGCCTCGGCCGCGTCGGTGCCCTTGGCCAGCGCCAATGCCATCAGCATGCGCTCGACCGTGACGAACGAATCGCCCGCCTTCTCGGCGATGGCCTCGGCCTGATCGAAAATGCGCGCCGTTTCAGGCGCCATGTAGATTTGCCCGGCCCCCTGTCCTTCGACCTTGGGCTGCTTGGCAAGCGTCACTTCGACGGCGCGATGCACAGCCCGCGAATCGCCACCGGCGGAAGCAATCAGATTGGCGGCGAGCCCCTCCGGGTCGTCGAGCAGCACCTTCAGCAGGTGGTCTGGAACGAAACGCTGGTGCCCCGAACGCAGCGCCAGCATCTGGGCGCTCTGCAGGAAGCCCCGCATGCGCTCCGTGTATTTCTCCTGGTTCATCTCACTCTACCCTTTCATTTCGCGCCCCCGTCCAGCGGCAGGCGAAAGAGTGGACCCCTATCCGGGCATCCTGCACTCGATATGGGGCGTGTCCGTGAAGGTACAAGACCGGATCATTGCTAAGGCTTTTCCGGGCACCTCGGGCACGCGCCGGCAATACCTTCGGCGGTCAAGGCCCAGATCGAGGCATGGCGCCGGACAGCCATCCGCTAGGAGCGCGAGCCGGAGACCCGGGAGGGGCGCAAGGGACTAAGCGGAAAGTGCGATCGTGCATGCGGGCCGGGCGCGACCACGCGCGCCCCGCCTACCATCACTTCGGGTATGGATCGGCCGCCGTCACGTCGGTCACGCTCCTGGCTTTTGTCGCAGGCGGATTAGGCCTCGTCCGAGCAGCCTTGACCGCGATCGGCTTCTGGGCGCCGACCCTTTTTCATCTATAGGGAAGCGCCACGCGTAGAGACGCGCGGCGGCACGCTAGCGCTCTCGGCGTCCGGTGGTCGGCGTGAATTCCGGAACGTCGGGCTGATCCTCAGCTGCTGGGTCGGCATCAGCATCGGCATCGGCGTTGGCTGAAGTACCGCGGCCGTTCTGCAGGAAAGCGACACCGCCCAAACCAGGCTCGCTCTCCCCTTGATCGTCGCCGCGATTGGCGCCGCGCTCGTCCTGCCCATAGCCGGCGCCGTTGCCATTGGCCTGGGGCGGCTGCTGGGGTTGGCCTGGTTGCTGCGGATTGCCCTGCTGGCCTTCCTCGCCACCCTCGCCCCAGCCCTGATTGTTGCGATGGGTGAAGCCACCCATGGTCTGGATCACGCGGAAATAATGGTCGGCGTACTGCCAGTAGGCTTCCGCCATGATCCTATCGCCCGACGCGCCCGCTTCGCGGGCAAGCGCCTGGTATTTGTCGAACACCTGGTGGGCGTTGCCGCGGACCCTCACATCGGGGCCGCTGCTATCGAAGATCTGATTCCGGTTGGGCGGGCGGTTGGGATTGTGGCTGTGATGCTGCTTATGATGGCTATGGCCGCCGCCACCACCACCACTGCGACCGCCGCGCGACCGCTGACGATTGTTTGGTCTCATTTAACCTAGGGCCATTTATACGCCGGACGGTGTTGTTGTTCGCGAGCCCCTTTGCCCTTCCCGGGCGCCGTCACAGCTCAAAATATCGAGGTTGATTGCCCGTCAGCACTTGCCGGACCGAGCGAAGCCTCCCCAAGGGGCACAAGGAACGTAGTCGCAAAGCCGTGTTTTGCCAACCCTTTAATGGCGAGCGGCGACCACTCTTTCAATACCGCCAAGATCCTTCCACGGCTGCAGCGGAACGAGCCCGGCAGAGGCAAAAATGGCCGCAATTTCATAGGCTTGCCCTTGTCCAACCTCGACGACGAGATGTCCGCCAGGAACAAGCAATCTGCGACCGGCGGCCGCGATGATCCGGTAGGCTGCCAAACCATCCGGCCCGCCATCGAGCGCCTGCCGCGGCTCGAAATGGGCGACTTCGGGCATCAGTCGGGGGATCTCAGCCGATTCGATATAGGGCGGATTGGAAACCACGAGGTCGAAGGGCCCCTCAACCTGATCCTCCCAATCCGGCTGCCGCCAATCCCCGGTCAGGAGCGCCGTCCGGGCTTCGACACCCAAGGTCGACGCGTTGACCCTGGCCACGTCCAAGGCATCACAGGAGATCTCGAAGCCGATGCCGCGCGCCTCGGGAAGCTCCTTCAGGAGCGTCAGCAGCAGGCAGCCCGAGCCAACGCCCAGATCAAGCAGACGCCAGGCGCGTTGGCGGTCAATCAGCAGCGACAGAGCAGCCTCGATGACCGTCTCGCTGTCTGGCCGCGGCACCAAGACGGCCGGCGTCACCTTGAATGGAAGTCCCCAGAATTCGCGCTCGCCCAGAATGTAGGCCATCGGCTCGTGCTGAAGCCGCCGGGCGGCAAGCGAACGCAAAGCTGTGGCGACCGCTACCGGCGCGACGTCGGAACTGCGTGCAATCAGCTCCTCAATCGACAGACCAGCGGCCTTCGCCAGCAGCAGGCGTGCCTCGAAACGGACATTGTCGATACCAGCAGCCGTCAACGCGACGGCCGTGTCGCGCAGCAGCGAACCATAGGTGGTGGTCAGCTCGCGAGCTCCGCAAGCCGCGTCGCCTCGTCTTCGGCGATCAAAGCATCGATGATCTCGTCGAGCGCACGGCCCTCCATCACCTCGTCCAGCTTATAAAGCGTGAGGTTGATGCGATGGTCGGTCACACGACTCTGGGGGAAATTGTATGTCCGGATGCGTTCACTGCGATCGCCGCTGCCGACCTGCCCTTTGCGGTCGGCAGCCCGGGCATCATCCCGGCGCTGACGCTCGGCGTCGTAGAGCCGCGCGCGCAGGATCTTCATCGCCTTGGCCTTGTTCTTGTGCTGGCTCTTCTCGTCCTGCTGGCTGACCACGACACCGGTCGGGATATGAGTGATGCGCACCGCCGAGTCCGTCGTGTTGACCGATTGGCCGCCGGGACCTGAGGCGCGGAAGACGTCGATGCGCAAATCCTTTTCGTCGATCTTAACGTCGAACTCCTCGGCTTCTGGCAAAACGGCCACGGTGGCGGCCGAGGTATGGATCCGCCCCGACCCCTCAGTCGCCGGCACCCGCTGCACGCGATGCACGCCCGATTCGAACTTCAGCCGCGCAAACACACCCTTGCCACTCACGGTGGCGATCGCCTCCTTGTAGCCGCCAATGCCGATGTCGGAGAGCTCCATGATCTCGAACTTCCAGCCGTGCTCGGCGGCATAGCGCTGATACATGCGGAAGAGATCGGCGGCAAAGAGTGCAGCCTCGTCGCCACCGGTGCCGGCGCGGATTTCCAGGATCGCATTCTTCTCGTCGGCAGCGTCCTTGGGTAGCAGCATGCGCTTCACGGCGTGCTCGAGCACGGGCAGACGCTTCTTGAGTTCGGCAGCCTCTTCCTCGGCCATCGCCTTCATGTCGGGATCGGCGGCCAGTGCCTCGGTGTCCTTCAGCTCCCGCTCAGCCTTTCGCCATTCGTTGACCGCATCGACCAACGGCCCGAGATCGGCATATTCCTTCGAGGCCGCGACGAATTTCTGCGAATCGAGAGCCCCGCCGGAGAGCGCGGCCTGCAACTCCGCGTGCCGTGCCACGACCTGGTCGAGCTTCTGCAACAGCGACATCGCTTAGCCCTTGAGGGCGTCGACAAGCCTGTCGAGCGTCACTTCGGTTTGCGCGCTGCTGTCGAGGTCCTTGACCTGGGCGACCCCCTTGGCGAGCTCGTCGTCGCCGATGATGACGGCAGCACGCGCCCCAAGCTTGTTGGCCCGCTGCATGCGACGCTTCATGTTGCCGCGATAGTCCTGTTCGACGGCGATGCCGGCACGGCGCAGCGCCCGGGCAAGGCCAAGTGCCTTCGCCTCAGCGGCCGTTCCCAGCGGCACGATCACCACAGGCCGCGGCAGCGGCGCGGGCTCGTTGGCCAGCATCATCAGTCGCTCGATGCCGCCTGCCCAGCCGATGCCAGCGGTCGGCGGTCCACCCAGCTCCGCGATCAGGCCGTCGTAACGCCCGCCACCCAGCACCGTACCTTGGGCCCCGATATGCGTGGTCACGAACTCGAAGGCAGTGTGCGTATAATAGTCGAGGCCACGCACCAGGGCAGGATCGATCTCGAACGGGATGCCGGCCGCCGCAAGGCCTTCCTGCACCGCCGCGAAGAAGTCCCGGCTTTCGCTATTCAAATGGTCGCCAAACGACGGCGCTTCGGCGTTCACCGCTTTGTCGCCCTCGTCCTTGCTGTCGAGGATGCGCAGCGGATTGCGCTGCAACCGGTTCTTCGAGTCCTCCGAAAGCTGACCCTCGTGCGCCAGATAGTAGTCACGCAGGACGCTACGATAGGCCTGCCGTGATTGCGGGTCGCCCAGCGAATTGAGCTTGAGCACGCAGCGATCGAGAATGCCCAGCCGTTCCAGGATGTCGGCCGCGACCGAGATCACCTCGATGTCGGCCCCCGGTTCGGGCGCCCCCAGCACCTCGATGTCAATCTGATGAAACTGCCGCTGCCGGCCCTTTTGTGGCCGCTCGTAGCGGAACATCGGGCCGGCGGCGAAGATTTTCAGCGGAAGCTGCTGCGCCAGTTCGCCGTTGGAGATGAAGGCACGGCATATGCCAGCCGTGTACTCCGGCCGCAGCGTCAGCGATTCGTTGCCACGATCGTTGAAGGTGTACATCTCCTTCGAGACGACGTCCGTCGTTTCGCCGATGCCGCGCGCGAACAGCTCCGTGAACTCGAAGATCGGAGTCGCCATCTCGCGATAACCATAGAGTCGTGCCACGTCGCGCGCCGTTTCCACGACGTGGGTGAAGCGCTTGTATTCGTCGGGAAGAAGATCGTGCGTGCCGCGCACGGGCTGGAGTTTGCTCAAGTGACATCGCCTCGGGAAAGAACTGCCAGGGGAAAGCGAAACGCCGCTACTCTGCGGCGGCGCGATGTCGATCGGCTTCCTCGGCCTTGCCCGCAGTCTTCGCCGCCTCGATCTCGGCTGCCTTTTTCTCGATCAGCTCGACCAGGTGATCGACGATGCCGGCGTCCTTCAAACGATGATGCGGTACACCGGCGATGTAGACCTGATGGGTGCCGTTGCCGCCGCCCGTGAAGCCGATGTCGGTCTCGCGCGCTTCGCCCGGTCCGTTCACGACGCAGCCGATCACCGACACGGTCATCGGCGTGGTGATATGCGCCACGCGCTTCTCAAGCGTCTCGACGGTGCGGATCACATCGTATTGCTGGCGCGCGCAGGACGGGCAGGAAATGATATTGACGCCACGATGGCGCAGGTTCAGCGCCTTAAGCATCTCGAAGCCCACACGCACCTCTTCCTCGGGCTCGGCCGAGAGCGAGACGCGGATGGTATCGCCGATCCCTGCCCACAGAAGGGCCCCGAGCCCGATCGAAGACTTCACGGTGCCTGTGCGCAAAGCCCCCGCCTCGGTGACGCCGATGTGCAGCGGATAATCGCAGGCCTCGGAAAGTTGCTGATAGGCGGCGACCGCCAGAAACACGTCCGACGCCTTCACGCTGATCTTGAAGTTGTGGAAATCGTGATCCTGCAGGATGCGTGCGTGATCAAGCGCCGACTCGACCATCGCCTCAGGGCAGGGCTCGCCATACTTCTCGAGGAGATCCTTCTCCAGGGAACCCGCATTGACGCCAATGCGCATGGACACGCCATGGTCCTTGGCGGCCTTCACCACCTCTCGTACGCGGTCGGCGCTGCCAATGTTGCCGGGGTTGATGCGCAGACAGGCCGCGCCTGCGTCGGCAGCCTCAATTGCGCGTTTATAGTGAAAATGGATGTCGGCCACGATCGGCACTTTCGAGGCCCTGACGATCCGAGGCAGGGCCGCCGTCGATTCCTCATCGGGGCAGGAGACGCGGATGATGTCGACGCCGGCTTCCTCGCAGCGCTGGATCTGCGCAATGGTCGCCTCGGCATCCGCCGTCAGGGTGTTGGTCATGGTCTGCACGGTAATCGGTGCGTCACCGCCCACCGGCACGGCGCCAACCATCACCCGCCGCGATTTGCGGCGTACGATATCGCGATAGGGCCTGATGCTCATGCCGCCAATGTAGCGATGGGCGGGCAGCTTATCCAGCGACCCGCGCTAACGGAAACGACGGCCGAAAATGCGGTTAGGCCGCCCTCAATGGGCGTCGATGATGCGGTACGCGATGCCGGCTGGTACGACATAGCTCTCGCCAGCCCGAACATAGGTCTGCGCGAGAATGTCGCCATTGGGCGAACGCAACTCAACCCAACTGTTCGACCGGACGATCACCTGGGTGTCCGACTTGGTCGGCGTTGCCACCACCATGGCACTGTCCGCATTGGTCGGCGGCGCGGGACGTGCGACGGCTTCCTGTGGATCGGCGGCAGGCGGCGGATTGCTTTGTGTTTCGACTGCAGGCGGTTGCGCCGCCAGCGCCTGCCCGGCTGCGGGGATCGTCATCATGACAGGCGGCGGAGCGGCAGGCACGGCGATCACCGCCGGTGGAGGCACCAGTTGCACCTCGGTCGGCGATGGAGCAGCCGCGGGTGCCTGGGCCTGCCCCTCGGGTGCAGGCGCGCGATTCTTCACCGGCTGCACCTGAGTGGGTGTCACGACGGCGGGCGCAGAAGCGAGGTGAGCGGTCTCGCTCGTCGAGGCATCATTCTTCGGTGGACGCTCCGCCAGCAGGCGATCCGGCACCGGCGGTACTTTCTCGGCAACGATCGTCTGTTGTTGCGGCAGGTAATGCCAGACCGCGTAGCCTGCAGCGATCACCAGCAGCACGGTCAGGACGGCAAGTCCTATCGGCGCGCGTCTTTCCGCCAATGGGAAATCCGCGGGTAACGAGACCGGACGCACAACGGGCAGCGAGCCGGAAATCTGATAGGCGGTCAGCACTTTCTGCGCATCGAGGCCAAGATAGCTTGCGTAGCCGCGCAGAAACGCCGGAATGTAAGCAGCACCGGGAAGCTCCTCGAAGCGACCCTGTTCGATCGCCTTGAGGAAGGCAGCTCGGATGCGCAGACTCTTCGCGACTTCGTCGATCGTGATTCCGCGCTCTTCGCGCTGTTCTCTCAGCAGCCGACCAACAGCGTGTCCCGCCGTTGCATCGTGCTCATTCGCTCGCCACTCAACCTGATCCGGCATGAATCGTCCCCGCCGCCCTGCCTTCTTGCAACTTTTACCAGAGGCTCTTTGGGAGGGCAAAAGCGATTCGCCCCAAGACTCTAAATTTCAATGGCATGATCGGCGGCGAACAGGCGCAACGTCTCGCGCAAAGGGCGATCAGGTTGCGCGAGTGCTGAAGATATAAACGCGCTCGCCTCGGCAAGATCGAGAGAACGAATCATAGCCTTAACGGGACCAATCGCTGCCGGCGACATCGACAAGGTGCGCACGCCGATCGCCAGCAGCGCCAGGGCCTCGACCGGACGTCCCGCCATCTCGCCGCAGACGGCCAACTCGACGCCGGCCGGGCGGGCCTTTTCCACAACAAAATGTAGCAGTCGGAGCAGCGCCGGGGACAAGCTATCGTAGCGTCCGGCCACCCGGGTGTTGCCGCGGTCGGCCGCGAACAAAAACTGTACCAGGTCGTTGGTACCGACCGAAACGAAGTCGACTTGAGGCAAAAGGCTGTCGAGCTGCCAGGCAAGAGCCGGCACCTCGAACATTATGCCAACACGCAGGCGCTCGGGTTCGGGCAAACCGCGCCGGCGAGTGCGCTCCAGTTCGAGGTCGAGCAACTGCCGCGCGGCCAACAGCTCCGAGACGTCGGCGATCATCGGGAACATCACCGACAAGGGTCTGCCGTTCGCGGCCTGGATCAGAGCGCGCAACTGGCGACGCAACATCGCCGGACGGTCAAGGCCGATCCGGATGGCCCGCCATCCCATGGCGGGATTCTCGTCGCCGAAGGAATCGACATAAGGCAGTACCTTGTCGCCTCCAACATCGAGAGTCCTGAATGTCACCGGGCGGCCATCAGCGATGTCGAGCACGCGGCCGTAGAGCCAAGCCTGCGCCTCAACGTCGGGAAACTCCGAACGCACCATGAAAGGGATCTCGGTGCGATAGAGACCGACTCCATCCGCCCCGGTTTCCTCGAGATGCTGCATGTCGATCAGCAGACCGGCATTCATATGCAAGCCGACGCGCGCTTGATCGCGAGTCGCTGATGGCAGATCACGCAACGCCGCATACTTGCGCCGCCGTTCGGTGCGTGCATCGATCGCCGCATACACTGTCTGCAGCACGTCCTCTGCGGGTCGTACCAGGACCTGGGCGCTATCGCCGTCAACCACGATGGTGTCGCCAGGCTCGACGCGCGACAGCACCGCGGGCGCGCGGCCTACGACGGGAATGTCGAGCGCACGCGCCACAATCGCGACGTGACTCATCGCCGAGCCTTCTTCCAGCACCAAGCCGCGCAGGCGAGCGCGATCGTAATCGAGCAGCTCTGCCGGCCCCATGTCGCGTGCGATCACGATCATGTCGTCGGGTTGCGCACCGGGATCAGCGACCGCTCTACCAGTTAGACGCAACAACAGTCGGTTGGTCAGATCCTGCAGATCACTCAGCCGCTCGCGAATATAAGGATCGGTGGATTGCCCAAGACGCGCGCGCACATCGTCGAACGCGCGTTGCACACCCGCCTCCGCGGTAAGGCCCGAGCCGATCGCCTCGCGTACGCGTTCGCGCCAGCCGCGATCGTCGACGAACATGCGGAAGGTCTCGAGCACTTCGCGATGCTCGCCCGACTGCATGTCGTGCGCCTCGAGCATTCGATCGACGTCGTCACGCACCGAGCCCAACGCTTCCTCGAAGCGCTTCTGTTCGGCACCAATATCTTCCGCAACGACACGCTGAATGACGATACGCGGCTCGTGCAGCACGGCCCGTCCGATCGCAACGCCCGTCGTCAGCTGCACACCATCGATGCGCAGCGGCAGCAACCCGAGCCCGTCGACCTGCTGGACCTCATTGGGGCTGACCAGATGACCCGCCGCGACCATCTCCGCCAGCACCATGGCGATGGTCTGCAGGGTCTCGATCTCTTCTTCGTCGTACTGGCGCCGCGTGCGGTTCTGCACCACCAGAACGCCGAGAGCGCGCCCCGCGCGCAGGATCGGCACGCCGGCCAGCGAATGATAGACTTCCTCGCCGGTCTCCGGCCGATAAGCGAACTGCGGATGGCTTTGCGCATCGTCTAGCGCGAGCGGGCGGCCGTGGGCGGCGATATCGCCGACCAAGCCCTCGCCGACCCGCAGGCGAGTGCGGTGCACGGCCGTTGGATTGAGGCCCTGGGTTGCAAAGAGCTCAAGTACTTCTCCTGCGCGCAGGATGTAGATCGAGCAGACCTCGGCCACCATCTCATTGGCGACCAGGCGCACGACCTCGCCCAGCGTCTCCTCGGGGGAGACGCCACGCGCCATCGTGTCCCGGAGCCGCTTGAGGAGCATTCGCGGTCCGGCCAGGGGAGTCCCTCTCTCCATGGTCAGACCGCTAGATGCTTGAGTCGGATGACGACAAAGCTACGGTCGACGACGCAAGCGCAAACTCGCCAGGCCAAGGGCGGCCGGGAGCTTTGGCGGGCCATATGAATGCGTGCGCCGTGCATAGGGCGCTTATAGCAAGAGCTGCGCCAAAATGCCTACCGACTATTTGGCCGCTAAAGTGCCCCGAAGACGAGGCACGCGCATGCGCCGCGCAGACTAAGCGGCGTCGAGTTCGTAGGCTGTGTGCAGGGCCCGGACCGCAAGCTCGGTGTACTCGGCGGCCACCAGCACGCTCACTTTGATCTCCGAGGTCGAGATCACCTGGATGTTTATCCCCTTGCCGGCCAGGGTCTCGAACATTTTCAGCGCCACACCAGCATGACTGCGCATACCGACGCCGATCACCGAGATCTTGGCGACATTGATGTCGGCCTTGACCTCCGCGAATTTCAGCTCGCCCTTGGCGTGCTCCAGCCGCTCGACGGCACGCGAAAGATCGGCACGCGGTACCGTGAAGGTGATGTCGGTCGAACTACCGTCGAGCGAAACGTTCTGCACGATCATATCGACGTTTATGTTGGCGGCAGCCAACGGCCCGAAGATCCCGGCCGCGACACCTGGCCGGTCGGCAACATGGGTCACTGTGACCTTGGCTTCGTCCTTCGAGAAGGCGATGCCGCTCACGACGGATTTCTCAAGCCCTTGGCTCATGATTTCGTCCTCGTCCACAACCAGTGTGCCCGGCAGATCGCTGCCAAGTGCCGAGTCGAACGACGACAGCACCTGCACGCGCACATGATGATTCATCGCGAGCTCGACCGACCGGGTCTGCAGCACCTTCGAACCCTGCGAGGCCATCTCGAGCATTTCCTCATAGGTCACTCGGTCGATCTTGCGGGCCTTCTCGACGATGCGTGGGTCGGTCGTATAGACGCCATCGACATCGGTGTAGATATCGCAGCGGTCGGCCTTGAGCGCGGCGGCCAGCGCCACCGCCGAGGTGTCCGAACCGCCCCGGCCGAGCGTCGTGATCCTGCCCTCGGGCGAGACGCCCTGGAAACCCGGCACGATCGGCACCTCGCCCTCGGCCATGGCGCGGGCGATTTCCCGCGTACCGATCTCCTGGATTCGCGCCTTGGCATGGCTTTGGTCGGTCTTGATGGGGAGCTGCCATGACACCCACGACCGCGATCTCACGCCCTCCTGCTGCAGTGCCAGCGCCAAGAGGCCTATGGTCACCTGCTCGCCCGTGGCGACCACCACGTCGTATTCCTGGGGATCGTGCATTGGCGCGATGTCGTTGACCCATTTCACGAGCTGGTTGGTCGCGCCCGACATCGCCGAGACCACGACGGCAACTTCGTTACCCCGCCCGACCTCGGCTTTGACCTTGCGCGCCACGTTCTTGATGCGATCGGTGTCGCCAACCGAAGTGCCGCCGAATTTGAGAACGATGCGCGCCATGGACCTGCTCGAAAGCGGGGTATAGACACCGACAGCACCACATGGGTCAAGGGCAGCCATGACCGATTCAGCGCCTACCCTCCGCGCCTCGACGATCGACCCCGACGAGGTCGAGCGCTTTTCCCGCATCGCCGACGAATGGTGGGACCCGACCGGCAAGTTTGCGCCGTTGCATCGGCTGAACCCCGTTCGCCTTGGCTACATCCGCGATCGTGCCGCCGCCCATTGGAAGCGTGACCCTCTTACAGGCCTGCCGCTTGCAGGTCTGTCGCTGCTGGACATTGGCTGCGGCGGCGGCCTGATCTGCGAGCCGACGGCGCGGCTCGGCGCGCAGGTGACCGGCATCGATGCTGCGGAGCGCAATATCGCCACCGCGAGCCTCCATGCCCGCCGGCAGGAGCTCGAGATCGACTACCGCGCCACCACGGCCGAGGCCTTGGCGCAATCGAGCGCCCGGTTCGACATCGTGCTGGCGCTCGAGATCGTCGAGCATGTGGCCGACGTCGATCTTTTCCTCGAAGCCTGCAGCCAACTCGTGAAGCCGGGAGGGCTGATTTTCCTCTCGACGCTCAACCGCACCGCCAAGGCCTGGGCGCTCGCCATCGCGGGCGCCGAATACCTGCTGCGCTGGCTGCCACGCGGAACGCACGACTGGCGGAAGTTCTTGCGGCCCTCCGAGGTCGTGCGGGGCCTGGGTGCAGGCGGCATCACGCCACAGGAGATCGTCGGCGTCGTCTACAATCCGCTAAGCCGCACTTGGTCGATGAATAAGAACGATCTCGACGTGAACTACATGATGTACGGGAGCAAGGGCCCCTGACCTCTGAAGCGCAACGAACCGAGGTGCGTGCCGGGCCACTATCGTCACCGACAGTCAAGGCCGCTGCATGGATGGCGGGATGGCTCTGCTGCCTGACGGTAATGGCCGTGGCGGGGCGCGAGGCCACACGCGAGCTTCACGTCTTCCAGGTCACGATGTTGCGCTCCGTCATCGGCCTCTTGATGGTTTATCCGCTGTTGAGGGCCGCAGGTGGTCTCGGTGCGATGAGAACGTCGAGGCCTTGGCTTCAAATCGCGCGCAATGTGGTCCATTACGGCGCACAGTTCAGCTGGTTTATGGCCCTGACGATGATCCCTCTCGCGCAGGTCATCTCGATCGAGTTCACCATGCCGATCTGGACGGCCATTCTCGCCGTCAGCTTCCTTGGCGAACGCATGGGCGTGTGGAAAAACATCGCTGTCGTCACGGGGCTCGTTGGTGTGGCGATCATCGTGCGCCCGTTCTCCGGTTCAGCGAATGTTGGCCAACTTGCTGTGCTTGCCGCCGCGGTAGGCTACGCGGTTTCGGTGATCATGGTGAAGGCGCTGACTCGGACCGAGAGCACCATCGCCATCATTTTCTGGATGATGGTGATCCAGTCGGCGCTGGGGCTCGTCCCGGGATTGCTCGTCTGGCGATGGCCTTCGCCCTACGTCTGGGCCTGGCTCTTGGTGATCGGCTTCGTCGGCACCTATTCGCACTACTGCATGACCCGTGCCCTACGGTACGCCGATGCAACGACCGTCGTGCCGATGGACTTCCTGCGCGTGCCGCTCGCCGCGCTCGTTGGTTGGCTGGTTTATGCCGAACGTGTTGACGTCTTCACTATCCTTGGAGCGGCGTTGATCCTGGCAGCCAATCTGCTCAACCTGAAGGGTCCGGCGCCAGCAAGACCGGCCTGATACTCAGTTCCCGCGCGGGATCCAGGGCAGGCGGCCGAACTCGATGCCTTCCTCCGCCAAGGCCGTGGCCTCCTCGTCCGTCGTCTCGCCGTAGATGCCGCGCTTGTCGCTTTCGCCGTAGTGGATCTTGCGGGCCTCGTCGGCGAACCGGTCGCCGACATGCTCGCAACTCTTCTCGACCTCGGCACGTACCTTGAGGAGGGCCTCGCGCAATTCCTTGGGCATATGGCGGGCCAGTGCTGCCACCTTCTGCTGCTCGGTGGATGGCGGCGCAGGCGTCGGAGCAGGCGCTTCCGCTTCGACCTTCTCGCCGCCCTTGCCGATGCGTGGCGACATGATCGCGCGCGCAACCTTTGCGTCACCACAGACAGCGCAGCCGATCAGGGACTTCTTTTCCTGGCGTTCGTAGCTCTTGCTGTCCTTGAACCAGCTTTCGAACTCGTGGCCTTTGGAGCAGCGCAGTCGGTACAAAATCATGAAAGAAAGGTGTTTCCCGGCTGTTGGCACTCCCTACGGGAGAGTGCCAAATATGATGGGGTGCAACGACGGTCCGCGCAAGAGGGCCTTGCGCTCAATGTGAAGTGAATTGGTGGCTATTCCGCTGCCTTCGCCAGAGCAGCCTTGTGCAGGACTGGCGCCGCATAGCTGCGGTCGTGGGTTAGCGACGGCACCATCCGGCGGGCCTCGGCGACCTTGCCGAGATCGACCTCGGCAATCACGAAACCCGCTTTCTCGCCGCCCGCATCGGCCAGCACTTCGCCCCATGGCGCCACCGCCACCGAGTGGCCGTAGGTCTTGCGGCTGGAGCCCTTGTGCGTGCCGACCTGCGCCGGCGCAAAAACGAAACAGCCGGTCTCGATGGCGCGGGCGCGCATCAGGGCGTGCCAATGCGCCTGGCCGGTCGGAACGGTGAAGGACGACGGGATGGCAAGCATCGTGGCGCCGGCATGCGCGAGGTCGCGATAGAGATACGGGAAGCGCAGGTCGTAGCAGATCGTCATCCCGAGCACGCCCCACGGCGTCTCGGCCAGCACCGCCTTCTCGCCAGGCTTGAAGGTCGAGGACTCTCGATAGCTTTCGCCACCGGCGAGCTGCACGTCGAACATATGGATCTTGTCGTAGCTCGCCACCACGCCGCCGTTCGCATCGATAAGATAAGAACGGTTGCGAATCTGTTCTTCGCCCGGCATGCGCACGTGGATCGATCCCAGCAGGAACCAGGCCCCCGTCTCGCGCGCCGCCGTGCGGCAAGCCGCCAGCATGGGGTGACTTTCCTCAACCTCGGCCTTGGCCAGCGTCTCGGCGCGATTGGCGCCGATTAGACCGGTGTTCTCCGGGGTCATGATGAAGTCTGCACCGGAGTCGCGGGCAAGCCGGGTCTGCTCGCGCACGAAGGCCACGTTCTCGGCCATCTCGTTGCTGACGTTGGTCTGGATCAGACCGGCCTTGAACGTCGCGGTCATCTGTTGCTCCCGTCAGCCCAGCTGGGCCAGCAAGCTATCGAGCTTGCCTGCCCGCTCGAGCGCCGCCAGCTCATCGGAACCGCCGATATGCTGTCCGTTGATGAAGATCTGCGGCACCGTGCTGCGCTTGGAGCGCTCGCGCATCTCCGCACGCTTGGCCGAATCTTCCATCACATCCATCTCGTCATAAGCCGCCCCCTTCTGCTCGAGCAGACCCTTGGCGCGGGCGCAGTAGCCGCAGAACGGGGTGGTGTAGATCTCGACCTTGGCCATGAAGAACTCCTTGGCCCAACTATAACGCCGGCCGGACGACCCGCGCCAGCGTCAGGACATCAACGTGCCGCGCTCCGGCACGCTTCAGGGCGCGGGCGCATGCTTCGACCGTCGCCCCTGTCGTCAGCACATCGTCGACCAGGAGGACTGTTTTCCCTTTCGCTCGCGCCTGCCACCGCGGATGGATCGCAAACGCCTCCCGAACATTGCGGCGACGTTCCTGTGCGGCAAGTCCAGCCTGAGATCCAGTCCAGCGCCGGCGCAGCAGCAAGTCGGGTGCGAGCCTGGCAGGTTGATCGCGCGTAAGGTTGCGCGCCAGCAGCAGCGCCTGATTGTAACGTCGCGTGACGAGACGACGCCAATGCAGCGGCACCGGCGCCACGAGATCGGCCTCGGCGATCAGCTCGGCGCCTGCCCGTGCCATCCATGCCCCGCATGTCCTAGCCATATCGGTGCGGTCGCCATGTTTGAAGGGCAGGATGAGGCGACGGCTGCGATCGTCATACGCGAGGGCGGCGCGCGCTCGGCGAAAACGCGGCCGCCGGACAAGGCAGGCGGCGCACAGCGCCTCCGAGCCAAGCTCTTCCCCGAATGGCGTGCCGCAGCAGTCGCAGTGCGGTGGCGCGACAAAGGAGAAACTTGGCCAGCAGGTCGCACACAGCGCGCCCGTCGTGCCGACAATTTCGCCGCATCCCAAACAGAGCGGGGGCAGGATGCTGTCGAGCAGGCGACGCCCGGCGACGGCAAAAGCTTGAAGCGGCATGGCTTCGATTGCGCCGTGCAAATGTGCCGCCATCAGGGCAGAGGCCCTATTCCTCGCCCGCCTTTCGCCCTACATACACGCAGTGACGCAACCAGATCCCCTGCTGGTCTTCGACCGCTCCCTCTTGCGCGTCAGGCGCGAACGCGCTGCGCGCAACTGGAGCCAGCGATCGTTCCTGAAGCGCGAGATCGCCGAGCGCCTGGTCGAACGCCTCGACGATGTGCGCCGAACCTTCCCACTGGCGCTCGATCTTGGGTGCCACGGCGACGAGATAGCGACGGCCCTTACCGCCCGTTCCTCAGTCGGTGCTCTGATCCGTTCGGACTTCGGCTACGAATTCGCTCATCGCGCGGCCGGACCTGCCGTCGTCGCAGACGAGGAGGCATTGCCCTTCGCTCAGCAGAGCTTCGACCTGGTACTGAGCGCCATGACGCTCCATTGGATCAATGATCTCCCAGGAACGCTGATCCAGATCGCACGCATCCTGAGGCCGGACGGGCTGTTCCTCGGTGCCATGCTGGGCGGCCGCACGCTGTGGCAGCTTCGCGAGGCACTGGTGTCAGCAGAAAGTGAGATCGAAGGTGGATTAAGTCCGCGCGTCTCACCGTTTGCCGATCTACGCGATGCAGCCGGCCTCCTGCAACGCGCCGGCTTCGCACTACCGGTCGCCGACGGCGACACCATCGACATCGAATACGAGCACGCCCTCGCCCTGATGCGCGACCTCGGTGCCATGGGAGAAGGCAATCTGGTCGGCGAACGACGGCATGGCTTCAGCCGTCGGGCCACGCTTCTGCGTGCGGCGGAAATCTATGGCGAGCGTTTTGCCCTGCCATCGGGGCGCGTGACTGCGAGCTTCGAGGTCCTGTTCCTGCACGGCTGGGCGCCGCACGCCTCGCAACCCCAGGCACTGAAACCGGGTGCCGCCCGACACCGGCTGGCGACCGCGCTTGGCACCACCGAGATCAGCACCGGCCAGAAGGTGGAGCGGAACTGACCGTGCCGACTTCGAAGTTGTCGTTCGGTGACGTGTTGTCGGAGAGCTTCGGCTTCTTCTTCAGCAATCTCGCGCTGTTCTTCCATCTCGTGACGATCCCCTGGATCCTTTCGCTTGTCCTGAGGATCGCCATCAGTGCGACCGCTCCCGATTCGCTCGTGATCGTGCTGCTCGAGAAGGCCGCCGACGTTATTCCCACCGTGATGTTCCTCGTTGCGTGGATGCGCGCCACGCTCCTTGGACCCCAGCAGGTTGGCCCCACGCCGGGCCTGCACTGGTCGTCGCGCGAAACGGCATTCCTTTTGCAGCTTATCAGGATCGCCGGCATCACCTTCGTCCTGCTGGCGGCCTTCACACTGACCGCTGGGCCGATCGATCCGGCGGCTCTCGGTCAGGTGCCGATCGATCCCGAGATCGCCCGCCGCGAGGCCCTGGCAGCACCACTCGGTACGGGCTTCTTTATCTCCGCACTGCTTGCCTTGCGCGTCAGCTTCGGCCTTGCCGCGCCGGCGGTTGACGTGCCCTTCACGCCGCGGCAGGCGTGGGCAGCGAGCCGCGGCAGCGCCTGGCGGATCATCGGCGTGTTGTTCGTCATTTTCTTCACCAGCGGCATAGCGACCGTCGTCGCCGCCATCGTACCGTTGTCCCTCGTCCACGGCCTGCTGGGCAGCTCGATCGGCGCGACCGTCATTGCCTGGACGGTAGCAACTCTGGTCTCCTACGGCGGTGCGGCGCTGATCGCGACCGCACAGGCCATCATCTTCCGTCGGCTCACCGGCTGGCGGAAAGGCGTTCAGCTTCCCGAGGCTTTTTCCTAAAGCAGGTCGCGCAACACGCCGATCAACGGCAAGTCGGCGGGCGGCATGGGGTAATGCGCGAGTTCGGCTGGCCGAACCCACTTCAAGGCCTGGCCCTCGCGCGGACGGGGTGTGCCGATCCACTTGCGGCAGGCGAAGACCGGCATCAGCAAGTGGAACCTCTCGTAACCGTGGCTGGCAAAAGCGATGGGCGCCAGGCAGCTTGCCGCGGTCTCGATGTCGAGTTCCTCACGCAGCTCGCGCACCAGCGCCTGCTCGGGTGTCTCCCCCTGGTCGACCTTGCCACCGGGAAATTCCCAAAGACCCGCCATCGACTTGCCCTCGGGGCGCCGCGCGATCAAGAGTCGACCATCGGGATCGACCAGTGCCACTGCCACCACCAGCACAAGCGGTCGGTCACCAAGGGGTGGCGGCCCGCCCGGGCATTCCTCTTCGAAAGACAGGGTCAAGAACGGTAGCTGCCGTTGATGTCGATGTAGCCGTGCGTCAGGTCACAGGTCCAAACGGTCGCCCGGCCTCGACCGATGCCAAGATCGATGTCGATCACGACGTCGGTGCCCTTGATATGCCGCGCGACCGGCGTTTCGTCATAGTTGGGCACGACCTGGCCACCATCGGTGATCTTCACGCCGCCAATGGAGATCTTGAGCTTGTCACGGTCCGCCCGCTCACCCGACTTGCCGACCGCCATGACGATACGGCCCCAGTTGGCGTCCTCGCCCGCGATCGCCGTCTTGACCAGAGGCGAGTTGGCGACGGCGAGCCCGATCTTGCGCGCGGCGCCATTCGACGAAGCACCGCCGATATTGATGGTCACGAACTTCGTGGCGCCCTCGCCATCTCGCGCGAGGAGTTGGGCGAGCTCGATCAGCACCTCATCAAGCGCCCGCTTGAAGTCAACCAGCACCGGATCGTCGGCCTCCTCGATCGGCGTATGGCGGGCAGCGCCGGTCGCCGCCAGAAGGAGCGTGTCGCTCGTCGACGTATCGCCATCGACGGTGACGCAATTCAGCGACTTGTCGGCAGCATCCGAAAGGAGCTTCTGCAGAACGGGGCCGGGAACCTTGGCGTCGGTAAAGACGAAGCCCAACATGGTCGCCATATCGGGCGCGATCATGCCGGAGCCCTTGAGGAAGCCGTTCAATGTGACCGTCCGTTCGCCGATTTTGGCCTGCCGCGTGGCAAGCTTGGGAAAGGTATCGGTCGTCATGATGGCTGCCGCGGCCGACGCCCAGTTGTCCTCGCGTGCGCCCTTGATGAGCGCCGGCACCATCGCCGCTATCTTTTCCCAGTCGAGCGGCTGGCCGATCACGCCGGTCGACGCCATGAACACCTCGTTGCGTGGACAGCCCATCGCCTGCGCGACTGCGCGCGTGCTCTCCTCCACCGCTTTGTCGCCCAGCTTTCCGGTGAAGGCGTTGGCGTTGCCAGCATTCACCAGGACGGCCCGGATCCTTCCACGGGCAAGGTTCTTGCGGCACCAATCCACCGGCGCCGAGCAGGTTTTGGACCGGGTAAGCACGCCGGCAACCGTTGCGCCCGCCGGCAGCACTGCAAGCATCACATCGTCACGACCGGTATAGCGCACGCCCGTCGCCGCAGAGGCGAGCTTGACGCCCGCGATGCGCGGCAGCGTCGGCGTCGTCTTGGGTGCAAGCGGCGAAACAGCGTGCTTTTCGGCCATGGAACTCCCTCTCAGCGGCCGGGCCATCGCCAAGCGGCCGAAGGGCGGAGCCTACACCAGAAACGTCGAAAAACGGGAGTTTTACTTGCTGGGGGTCGCCGGAGCGGGGGCGGCCGGGGTCTTTGGCTTGGTGTCGGGTGCCGTGCTGGCCGGTGCCGGCACGCTGCCGTCGATGTTGAATTTGTCGATCTTGGCGCCTGCGCGAAGCTGATTCAGCATCGCCGTCACCATATCTCGCTCCAGATCCTGACGGATCTGATCGGACATCTCATCGAGCGACGGCGGCGGCGCCTGACGGCGGTCTTCCACCTGGATCACATGATAGCCGAACTGGGTCTTGATCGGACTGTCACTGAGCGCACCCTTCTTCAGCGCGAAAGCGGCGTCGGCGAACTCCTTCACCATGTCGGTTTTCTTGAACCAGCCGAGATCGCCGCCTTCGGCGCCAGAGGCCTTGTCGGTGGACTTCTCCTTGGCGAGCTTGTCGAAGGGCGTCCCTTTCTTGAGGTCGGCAATGATCGCCTTCGCTTCCGGTTCGGTGGCGACAAGGATGTGGCGGGCGTGCACCTCCTCTTCGGCCGGCAGGCTTTTCAGCTTCTCGTCGTAAGCCTGCTTGATCTTCTCGGGCGTCACTTTCTCGGCGATCTGCTTCTTCAGCCAGAAGTCCTGGATCACCTGGTCCTCGACGAAAGCCAGTCGTTTCTTGAACTCCGGGTCGTCGGTCACCTTGTTCTTGCGCCCGTCCAGCTCGACCAGCTTGCTGCTGATCATGCGATCGAGCAGTGCAGGGAATACGTTCGCCAGCGGGATATTGCGGTATTGTTGCGGCAGCGATTGCTGGGCGGTTTCCAAATCCGAGAGATGGATCGGCTGGCCGTCGACAGTTGCGACCACGGGATCCTTGGCCGGTTCTGCCGGCTTGGCCGCGGGCGCTTCCGCCGGCTTGGCGGCCGGCGCTTTCGTGTCGGGCTGCTGGGCGGCGGCAAGGCCCGCGATGCCGGCCACGGCACAAACAGCGACGGCGACGCGCAAAGGGCGCAGGCGAAAGCTCATAAACGGCTCCGATAGAGAAAGAGAGGGAAGAGAAAGGCACGACGGCCAGCGGTCCCGTTTAATCAGGGCCACTTGCGCCAAGCAAGCGCCTGCCGCGACATCAACGCTTTTTCTTCATCCTCAATTACGGCACTTTTCCGTGAACCTATTCGATCTGCCGAAACCGCCGGCGGCACTTGCGTTGACACTCCACGGCACGCTCTCTATCTGTGGTAGGCAGGGCGGGCCGCGTGCCCGCCTAAGTCTTTAGAATATCGAGGGTTTCATGCTTGGAGCGCTTGCCCGGAGCCTGTTCGGGACGGCCAATGACCGCGTCGTCAAGGGCTTTGACAAGTCCGTCGCCCGCATCAACGCCCTCGAGCCGGAATTCGCGAAGCTCTCCGACGACCAATTGCGCTCCAAGACGGTCGAGTTCCGCGAACGTCTGGCCAAGGGCGAAACGCTGGACGACCTCCTGATCGAGGCCTTCGCCACGGTCCGGGAAGCCGCCAAGCGAGCGCTGGGCCAGCGCCCGTTCGACGTCCAGCTCAAGGGTGGCATGGTCCTCCACTCCGGCAAGATCGCGGAAATGAAGACTGGCGAAGGCAAGACGCTGGTCGCCACGCTTCCTGTCTATCTCAACGCCCTCGAGAGCAAGGGCGTCCACGTCGTGACGGTGAACGACTACCTCGCCCGTCGTGACGCCGAATGGATGGGCAAGATCTACACCTTCCTCGGGCTCACGGTCGGCGTGATCGTGCACAATCTCAGCGACGAGCAGCGCAAGGCCGCCTACGACTCCGACGTTACTTACGGCACCAACAACGAGATCGGATTCGACTACCTGCGCGACAACATGAAGTTCCGTCGCGATGACATGGTTCAGCGTCCGTTCAACTTCGCCATCGTCGACGAGGTTGATTCGATCCTGATCGATGAGGCGCGTACGCCGCTCATCATCTCGGGCCCGGCCGAAGATTCTTCCGAGCTTTATCGACGTGCTGATGCGGTGATCCCGCGGCTCAAGCCCGACGCCCACGAGAAGGACGAGAAGAATCGGCAGGTCACTTTCACGGAGAATGGCGTTGAAGCAGTCGAGGAGCTCCTGCGCGCCGACGGGCTGCTGCCCGAGGGCCAGAGCCTCTACGCGCCGTCGCAGATCACGCTGCTCCATCACATCACCCAGGCGTTGCGCGCCCATAAGCTCTTCACCCGCGACGTCGACTACATCGTCAAGGACGGCCAGGTCGTCATCATCGATGAGTTCACCGGCCGCATGATGGCGGGCCGCCGCTACTCGGAAGGCTTGCACCAGGCGCTCGAAGCCAAGGAACGGGTCGAGATCCAGCGCGAGAACCAGACGCTCGCCTCGATCACCTTCCAGAATCTGTTCCGCATGTACCCCAAGCTTGCCGGCATGACCGGCACGGCAATAACCGAAGCGGCCGAGTTCGCCGAGATCTACAGGCTCGAGGTGGTCGAGATCCCGACCAACGTGCCGGTCTCGCGCAAGGACGAGGACGACGAGATCTACCGCACGCTCACCGACAAGACGCGCGCCATCGTCAAGCTGATCGACGAGTGTCGTAACCGTAACCAGCCGGTGCTGGTCGGTACCGTCTCGATCGAGAAGTCGGAAGAGCTCTCGGAGGAGCTCAAGAAAGCCAAGATCCCGCACAACGTCCTTAACGCCCGCTATCACGAACAGGAAGCCGAGATCGTGGCGCAAGCCGGCCGGCCGGGCGCCATCACCATCGCCACCAACATGGCCGGCCGCGGTACCGACATTCAGCTCGGCGGCAACGCCGATATGCTGCTCCGCCAGGCCGAAGCCGAGATCGCCGGCCGTATTCCCGACGAAGCGCAGCGCACCACCGAATTTGAGAAGACCGCCAACAAGATCAAGACCGATGTCGAACGCGACCGGGAGATCGTGCGCGCGGCGGGCGGCCTCTACGTTGTCGGCACCGAGCGGCATGAGAGCCGCCGCATCGACAACCAGCTGCGCGGCCGCTCCGGCCGCCAGGGCGATCCCGGCGGCTCGAAGTTCTTCTTGTCATTGGAAGACGACCTGATGCGCATTTTCGGTGGCAACAAGGTCCTGGACTGGGTGCAGAAGAAGGGCATGGCCGATGATGAGGCGCTGACTCATCGCTGGCTCAACAAGGCACTGGAAACCGCACAGGGCAAGGTCGAGGCGCGCAACTTCGAGATCCGCAAGAACCTGCTGCGCTTCGACGACGTCATGAATAGTCAGCGCAAGGAGATCTACAAGGAACGCCTCGAGCTGATGGCGACCGAGGATGTGTCCGATGTGGTGGCCGGCATGCGCCGAGACGTGGTCGACGGCATGGTCTCGCGTGCCATCCCGGAGGACGCCTACGCCGAGCAATGGAAGACCACCGAGCTCAAGGACGACGCGCAGCGCGTGTTCGGGCTCGACCTGCCGATCGACGCTTGGGCCAAGGAAGAGGGCATCGCCGAGGAGCAGATCAAGACTCGACTCGGAGAGGCGGTCGACCGGCTGTTTGCTCAGAAGGCGGCACAGTACGGACCTGAAGTGTGGCGCCAGGTCGAAAAGAGCGTCCTGATGCAGCTCTTCGATCAGAGCTGGAAGGAACATTTGCTGCATCTCGACCATCTGCGTCAGGGTATCGGCCTGCGGGCCTACGGCCAGAAGGACCCGCTGAACGAATACAAGCGCGAGGCCTTTAATCTCTTTAGCGACCTGCTGACGGGTTTGCGTGAATCGGTAGTGAACGTGCTGGCAAACCTGCAGCTTCGCATGGAGCCGCCGCCGATGCCGGAGCCGGTGCAGATGCGCGAGGTCCATGAGGATCCCGCTATGGCTGCCGCCATGATGAACGATCCGAGTTTTGATCCCGCCGATCCCTCAGGGGGCGGCGTCGCGACGCTAACGCGGCCCGCCACCAAGCCGACGGCCGATCCGAACAATCCGTCGACCTGGGGCAAGGTTTCACGCAATGCCCCCTGCCCGTGCGGCTCGGGCAAGAAATTCAAGCACTGCCACGGTCGGGTTTAAAACCTGTTAGTCTGTCTCCGCGCGGTTTCCGGAGCGGACGATAGTGACGTTGAAGCAGCGACTTGGAGCCTGGCTGATCCCGCGCCTGCCGGTTAATCCCTGGGTCTTTCGCATCTTCCGCGTCGAACTCAACGCGATGATGGTGCGGTCGCTGAGTTGTATTCATCCCGGCTGGATCGCCAAGCGCCACGCCCTCGCCCGCCGACGCGGGCTTCTTGTCAACGTTGGCTGTGGCCCCTCAGGTCGTGAGGGCTGGGTCAATCTCGATCTTTTCGATGCGCCGCACCTCACGATGCGGGCCGATTGCCGGTCGCGTTTGCCACTCGCCGATAGCTCGGCGCGCGGCATCCATGTCGAGCACTACCTAGAGCACCTCGAGCCCACGACAGAACGACAACGCTTTCTCTCGGAGTGCCGGCGCTGTCTCGAGTCGGGCGGCGTGCTGCGCATCGTCGTTCCCGACATGGCGAAATATATCAAGGCCTATGCGGCGCCGGGTTGGGAGACCCTGAACAAGGTCGGTTGCGGCGGCGATGTGCCCGAACAAAGCTTCGCCACCAAGATCGAGGCACTCAATCATGTCTTCGTCCAGGGCGGCGAGCACTATGGCGGCTTCGACGAAGACTATTTGCGCCACACGCTTGTGCAGGCGGGTTTCACCAACATTGATCGGGTCGACTGGCGACAAGGCCGTTTTCCTGGCGGAGCAATCGATCGCGACCAGCATCGACCGTATTCGCTGTACATGGAGGCCGTCCGCTAACGGCCGGCGGCCGAAAGAGTGACAATTCCCTGAAGCAAAAATCTCGGATCTCGCCGCACGCTGATCGATTGACGGATTGAAATGTTATACTGTAACAGTACCACGCACGATCCGACGGGGAGAGGGCGATGCGGCAAGACCTTGTGCGGTCCTGGCGAAGCAGTGTGGTGTTGATCCTGGGAACTGCCGTCGCCGGGCCGGCGATGGCCCAAACGGCGCCGAGTCCCCTGCCCCCGACCACGACTCCTTTGCCGCCTGCGACGACGCCTGCCGGCAGCAGTGGCCTCGAAATCACGGTCACGGCAAAGCGCCTCGACGAAGCGCGCAGCTCCATCCAGCCGAGTCTTGGCGCCAGCCGCTACGACTTCACGCCCGAGGCACTCGATGTCCTCCCACAGGGCCAACTGGCACCCATCAACCAGGTCCTCCTGCGGGCGCCCGGCGTGGCGCAAGACAGCTTCGGCCAGATCCACGTCCGCGGCGATCACGCCAATCTGCAATATCGTCTCGACGGTGTGCAGCTTCCCGAAGGGCTGTCGCTGTTCAGCAACGCGCTTGCCACGCAGTACGCCAGCAAGATGTCACTGATCACCGGCGCTCTGCCGGCCCAGTACGGCTTCCGTCAGGCCGGCGTGGTGGACCTCACCGTGAAATCTGGCACAAGCGATCCCGGCACTGAGGCCTCGATGACGGCCGGGTCGCGCAACTACTACCAGCCCTCGCTGTCGTATGGCGGACGTAGTGGCAACATCGACTATTTCGTCACCGGCCAGTATCTGCACAACGGCGTCGGCATCGAGAACCCGACCCCGTCCGACAATCCCATCCACGACAATACTGACCAGTGGCATGCATTGGGAAAGATCACCGGCGTCATCGACGAGAACACCCGCTTGAGCTTCATCGGTGGCGGCTCGCACGCACGCTTCGAGATCCCCAACAATCCCGGACAGACGCCGCAGTTCGCCGTCAACGGCAATACGGCGTTCAACAGCAGCCTTCTCAACCAGCTCCAGTGGGAAGACACCTATTTCGGCATCCTGTCGCTGCAGAAGCATTATGGAAGCGCCGACTTCCAGCTTTCCGCCTTTACTCGCTACTCGGCCCTCAACTACCAGCCCGATCCCTTGGGCGATCTGATGTTCAACGGAACCGCGCCGTGGGCGAACCGGACCGATCTTGCCACGGGTCTGCAGTTCGACGGCAGCTGGAAAGCCACCTCGAGCCACACCTTGCGGGCGGGCTTCCTCGTGCAACGCGAGCGGGCAACCAGCCTTACCAACGCGCAGGTGCTGCCGATCGACGACAGCGGCGTGCCGACCACCGACCAACCGATGGGCGTCGCCTACGGTTCCGACATCGTCGGCTGGACCTATGGCCTCTATCTGCAGGACGAATGGAAGGTGAACTCTACCGTCACCGTCAACTACGGCCTGCGCTTCGACGCGATCAGCGGCGCCACGCAGGAAAACCAGGTGAGCCCGCGCATCAATGTCGTCTGGCAGCCCAACGACATCCTGACCGCGCACGCAGGCTATGCGCGCTACTTCACCCCGCCGCCACTTGCCCAGGTGAACAATGCCGCCATCGCAGCTACGGCCGGCACCACCGGCGCACCACCGGGAACACAGAACGACCCGGTGAGGGCCGAGCGCGCGCACTACTTCGATGCAGGTTTCGAGGTGCAGCCCAAGCCTGGGCTGAAGTTCGGCTTCGATGCCTACTACAAGATCGCCCAGAACCTGCTCGACGAAGGCCAGTTCGGCGCGCCCATCGTGCTCACCTCGTTCAACTACGCCAACGCACAGGTCAAGGGCGTGGAGCTCACGGGCAGCTATGATTCCGGGCCGTGGTCTCTCTACGGCAACGTTGCGTGGTCGGAAGCGAAGGGCACCAACATCAACTCCGCGCAGTTCAACTTCGATCCCGCCGAGCTCGCATTCATCTCCCAGAACTACATCTACCTCGACCATAACCAGAGCGTGACCGGCTCGGCAGGTGTTGCCTACACCTTCAATCAGGACTCGGATTGGGCAACCCGCCTGTCAGGCGACGTGATCGTGGGCACGGGCCTGCGCAAGACCGTCGTGACTCCGAACGATACGTCCCTGCCGACCTATGCCGTGGTCAACCTGTCTCTGGCGCAAAAACTTCCGATCAAGGGCACGCGCGGCGCGACGATCCGGCTGGATGCGCTCAATCTCCTGGACAACTCCTATCAGTTGCGTGACGGCACGGGCGTTGGCGTGGGCGCCCCGCAATTCGGCCTGCGGCGGACCGTCCTGATGACGCTGTCGCAAAAATTCTGACTCAAAACAGACAAGATTCCGCGGTGCCGAGCATGATAAGCCATGCACCCATGGATACGATTGCCCTGCCCTTCGTCGTGCCGCTCGAAGGCGGCTCAAATTTCCGCGACCTCGGAGGCTATCGCACAGCGGACGGCCGCCGCGTCCGCCGCAGCGCAGTGTTCCGCTCGGCCCATCTCGGGACGCTGACCGAGACCGATCGCGCTGCCCTCCGCCGGCTTGGCGTGCGCACCATCGTCGACTTGCGCGGCGTCAGCGAGGCCGCCGAGACGCCGCACCGGATCGATGGTGTCGATTGCCGTGTCGTCGGCGCCCACATCGAGCCCGGCATCGGCGACAAGATCCGGCGCGCGATCGAGGACGGAAGCGCGACGCCCTTCCTCATGGTGAGCTATCTGACCGAGCACTATCGAGACTATCCGAGGCGCTGCACCCCGGGCTTTCGCACATTGTTCTCGACGCTGAGCGATGGTCAGCACCGGCCGGTAGTCTTCCACTGCACGGCTGGCAAGGACCGCACTGGTTTCGCGTCAGCTCTCCTGCTGACCCTGCTCGGCGTACCATGGGAAACGGTGGTCGAGGACTATCTACGGACCAACGAACTCTGGATCGGCCATATCGGCCGCTATCCGGAGCTCGATAT
Source organism: Alphaproteobacteria bacterium (assembly GCA_017308235.1). Taxonomy (GTDB): domain Bacteria; phylum Pseudomonadota; class Alphaproteobacteria; order Reyranellales; family Reyranellaceae; genus Reyranella. The sequence continues at coordinate 29,161 of JAFKFL010000018.1, forward strand.
CGACACACGCGCCGCAATCATCGAAGCACGCCAGCCCTATCTGGAAGCCGCCTTCGAGGTGGTGAAGGCCGATTTCGGTGGCGCCGAAGCCTTTGCCGAACAGGCACTCGGGCTCGGACCCGCGGCGAGACAGCGACTTCAGTCGGAGCTGCTGGAGGATTGATCTCCGCTATGATGGCTCATGCGATACGACACGCCTGAGCCGTTCAAAGTCGACATTCCCGAACGTTCGCTGATCGATCTCGATGAGCGTCTGCGGCGCTGGCGGCAGACGGTTGCCATTGCCGACAAGGGAAGCTGGGCGTCCGGCACGGATCCCGATTTCCTCGTCGAGCTCGTCGACTACTGGCGGCACGGCTACGACTGGCAGCGCTGCCAGGAGGCGATCAACCGCTGGCCCAACTACCTTGTCGATATCGGACCACAGCGGCTCCATTTCATCCGCGAACCCGGAACAGAGGTCGAGGACGCACCGCGGCCGATGCCGCTCGTGATCACGCACGGCTGGCCTGGCTCGATCGTCGAGTTTTTGCATGTCATCGAGGCCCTCGCCCATCCCGAGCGGGAGGACGGCGACCCGCTCGACGCCTTCGATGTGATCATACCGTCGCTGCCGGGCTACGGTTTCTCCGGGCCGCCGATCCGCGACGACGGCAGCGTCGGGCCGATCGGACCGCGTGTCATTGCGGCACTGTGGCATCAGCTCGTGCACGACAAGCTCAACTATCGCCGCCCTTACGGTGCGCAGGGCGGCGACTGGGGCGCGGTCGTCTCTTCCTGGCTTGCCTTCGACCATCCCGTGAAAGAAGAGAAGGACGAGTGGCGATCGGGCGTGCTCGGGCTCCATCTCAACATGATGGGGCTGCGGCCTGGTGTCGATCTCAAGTCGACCGAGCTCAGCCCGGCCGAGAAAACCTGGCTCGAGACCATGCGCACCGGGCTCGATGACAAGACCGCCTACCAGCGCATCCAGGCGACGCGGCCGCAGACTCTGGGCGTGGCGCTCACGGATTCTCCCGTGGGGCTGGCCGCCTGGATCGTCGAAAAATTCCGCGACTGGAGCGACTGCAATGGAAATCCGTTGAGCCGCTTCTCGATGGACCTACTCATCGACAACATCATGGTCTACTGGCTCACCGGGACGGCCGGGAGCGCCACCTGGCTCTACCGTGGCGCCGCCGAGCAGAAACCGCGCGCTTTGCCGGCCGGCCAGAAAGTCAGCGCGCCCACTGGTTTTGCCGCCTTCCCCGCCGATCTCGCGCCCGCTCCGCCCAAGGAATGGATCGAGCGCGCCTATAACCTGCGCCGGCATACGGTCATGCCAAGCGGCGGACACTTCGCCGCGCTCGAGGAGCCAAAGCTGCTGGTCGAGGATATCCGCGCTTTCTTTCGCCCTCTGCGATTCGGCGCGGCCAACGATTAAGCGAGCGTCGCCGTCGCCTGGGCAGCAATTGTGCCCTGTGGCGTCACCGTCCAGAGCTCGGCGCCCTGGCCGTCCGGCGTCGGCCGGCCAATCACATCGAATGGCGCCGTGTCGAACAGCGGAGCGCGCGCCCGCACGGCCAGTGTCTTGATCCGACGACCCGGCATCGAATCGCGCAGCAGGTCGAAGATGCATTGCTGTGCGAAGGGGCCGTGCACGACGAGCCCCGGATAACCCTCGGTCTCCAGGCAATAGGTGCGGTCGTAGTGGATACGATGCGGGTTGAAAGTGATCGCCGAGTAGCGGAACAGCATCACGGGATCGGGCTTGATCGTGCGCCGCCAAGGCGCGTCCTTGGGGGCCGCTTCCCGCACCGGCACGCCGCTCTTCTGGCCTGCCTTCACTTCCTCGCGGAAGACGGTGTTGGCCGCCTCGGTAAGGGCAAGGCCGCGCGGCGTGAAGATGCGTCGTGTCTGGGTGGCGACGACCAGCGTGCCCGTGCTGCCCTGGCGTAGCTGGATATCGGTGAACTCCAGCTCGCGGCGCAGCTTGTCGCCAACGCGGATGTCGCCGTCGAAGGTGAAGGTCGAGCCCGCATACATGCGGCGCGGCATGGGAATTCGGGGCAATACGCCGCCTTCCGCCGCCGCGCCGTCCAGGCCGAGCTGGGCGCGACGGGCAAAGGAGTGCAGGAAGCAGAGGTGCCATCCCGGGGCGATCGGCTCGCCTGATTCGGGCACCTTGTCCGCACGATCGAAGGTGGCGATCATCGCCTTCAAAGGCGCCTGCGTGACCACATCCTCATCTTCGATCTTGCGGCCGAGATCCTTCTTCAAAGGTTCGATATCGATCGTCATGGCGCTTCCTTCCAGCTTCGCCCGAGCGTACCCAATACGCCGCCATGATTCGCGCGCCTCGTCCTGATGAAATTCGATTGCTGCCGCAGATCGAAAACGCGGCCGACCGGCGCTACGCGAGGGCCGGACTGACATGGGTTATCGATATGCCGCCGGCCAGCATGGCGTCGCTGGAGAAGGGCCGTCGCCGCGGCATGCTGTGGGTCGCGGCCTCACCATCCAATCGCGTGACGGGTTTTGCACTGATGAAGCTAGTGGGCGGAAAGGCCTGGCTCGACCAGCTTTCGGTCCTCGATACCTGGCAGCGCCGGGGATATGGCACCGCCTTGATCGATCGCACGGCGGCCACGGCTCGCGCGTTGGGTTTCGACGTGCTCCATCTCTCGACCTATCGCGACGTCCCGTGGAACGGTCCCTACTATGGGCGGCGAGGTTTCGAGGAAGTGTCGCGTGCCGAATGGCCACGCGCATTTCGTGCCCAGATCATGGTCGAGAACAGCCATGGCCATCCGCCGTGGCGACGCACCATCATGCGACGGCGCGTTTAGCCTGCGTCACTCGGCAGCGACCGCCAGCCCCATCTGCTCGCAGGTTGGCGCCACATCGGACACGGTGGCGCGACGCATGTCGCGCTTGTAGCGCTGGTCGTCGAATTCCATGCCGCGATGCATGGTGCAGCGATCGTCCCAGATCACCAGGTCCCTGACCCGCCAGCGATGGCTGTAAACGAATCGGCGCTGTGTCGAGTGCTCGATCAATTCTTTGAGCAGTGCTTCGGCTTCCGCCTGTGGCATGCCGCGGATCGCACCGGCATGGCTGGCTAGATAGAGACTCATGCGACCGCTGTCGGGCAGGCGGCGCGCCAAAACCTGAGGTACCGGATCGAACGCCTTTCGCTCGGTTTCATCGAAATCCGAGAAGCCGAGCCGCGCGCGCGAAGTCATCAGCGAGTGCTCGGCAACGAGGCCGGTGATCCGACGCTTGGTTTCTTCCGATAGCGCATCGTACGCAGCCCGCAGGTCTGCGAATTCAGTCTGCCCGCCGATCGGCGGAATCGAACGGGCATGCAGCATCGAGCAATAGGCCGGAATGCGCTTGAACGATGAATCGGTGTGCCACAGCCGATTGCCGAGATTGTAGAGACGCAGGCGGTCGTTGGTTTCCAAGATCTTGTCGTCATTGCCGAGATTGCTCACGTCGGCCAGGTTCTCGTGCAGCCTGAGCTTGTTCTCCTTGCGCAGCTTGAAGACCGTCGTCTCCAGCGGCCCGAAATGACGAGCGAAGGCAAGCTGGCTGTCGTCGTCGAAGCCCTGATCCGGAAAGACGAGCACCGCAAATTTCGTAAAAGCCTCACGGACGGCCGTAAGATCGTCGGGCGACAAAGGCTTGCCGAGATCGACGTCGCCCACTTCCGCGGCGAAATCGGGCGTGATCGGCTGTACCGTCACCATGGTTGTTCCTCCCGATCCTGTGTTCAGGCGTGATTGGACCACCGAATGAGCCGGTCGGCAAATGGGACTGGCGTCTCTGCCGCGGGGAGATTTTGAAATGCGGTTTCTCGCCTTTGTCGTGGCCCTCCTACTGGGCCTCTCGACCGCTGCTGCCGCCCCCTTCGATGCGCGCAAGGACCTCGGCGACGACGGATTCTGGAACACCTGGTCTGATTCGACCTTTCAGCACGCGGCCGAAGGAAAGAAGTTCGTCATCGTGTCGCTGCAGAGCTGGTGGTGCCCCTGGTGTCACGCCATGAACCGCGACACCTGGAGCGATCCGCAGGTGCGGGCGACGCTCAAGGATCATTTCATTCCCGTGTTCGTCGATCAGGACAGCCGTCCCGATATCTCGCAGCGCTACGAGCGCTGGGGCTGGCCTGCCACCATCATCTTCGACCCCAATGGCAATGAGATCGTGAAGCTGCGCGGTTTCTACTCGCCGAAGTTCTTCATTCCCATCCTGGAAGCGACGATCAAGGATCCCTCGCCGGTGGACTACGGCAAGCTTGGCGGCCCCGAGCGCGAACGCACGCTCGCGACCGGCCTCAGCGACGCGCACCGCAACGAGATTCTGGCCTTCCTGGACAAGGCCTATGACGAGACCAACGGCGGCTGGAGCAAGAGCAAGCTGGTCGACGGCCCCACGCTGGACTGGTTCCTGAACCAGTCCAAGGCGGGCAACGAGAAGGCGACGGCACGGCTCAAGCGCACACTGACGGCCATGATCGCACTGATCGACAAGGACTCGGGGGGCATCAGCCAGGTGTCGCTGAAGCCGGATTGGTCGGAGCCTTCGCTGGAATTTCCCATGTTCGCGCAGCAAGCCGCGCTGCAGGCTTATTCCCGTGGATGGCTGATGTTCGGCGACCAAGCCTATCGTGACGCTGCCGACCACCTTTACGGCTTCTTGAAAAACAAGCTCGCCGCACCCGATGGTGGCTTCCATGTCTCGATGGGCATGGCCGACGGCCATCCCGGTGTCGATCCGCGTGAATACGCACGCGAGACCGGTCAGGCGATCCAGGGGCTCACCGCCTACTACGATGCCACCGGCAATGCAGACGCCCTGGCACTCGCAGTCGCAGGTGCCGAATGGGCGCTTCGCGAGCGGCGCCTGCCGAATGGCGGTTTCCGCCATGACGCACGGGATGCTGCCGGCCCCTACCTCGCCGACAGCGTCGAGATGGGGGCGGCGCTTCTCGCGCTGCATCGCTCGACCGGCGATCGGCGCTGGCTCACAGAGGCCATCAAGACGGCAGACTTCATCGCCACCACCTTCATCGACCCCAAGACCGGCGGCTTCTTGGCCTCGGCCTCGCCCGACGCCAAGAACCTGCCCAAGCCCATCAAACAGCGTGAAGACAATGTCGCGGCGACCCGCTTTTTCTCCCTGCTTTCCTTCTATGCCGGGCAACCGCGCTACCGCGAAATCGCCGAGGCCGGCATGGGCTATCTCGCTTCGCCGCCGATCCTCGATGCCTACGGCTTCTTGCCCGACGTGCTGCTGGCCGAGGAGGAGCTCGGCAACGAGCCGGTGCATCTGACCGTGGTCGGCCCCAAGGACGACCCGCGCAGCAAGGCGCTCCACGCCGCGGCCCTTGCCTATCCGCTGGCCTACAAGCGCGCCGAATGGTGGGACAAGCGCGAGGGTCCGCTCGCCAATGCAGACGTCGACTATCCCGACTACCCGGACGGGCCAGCGGCCTTCGCCTGCACGCGCAATTTCTGCTCCCTGCCGGTGACGAACCCGGCCGAGATCCCCGCCCAGGTCGACCGTCTGCAACGCGCCATCACCAAGTGATTTGGCTATAGTGAGGCATGATCGAAAAGCAGGAAGTCCAGGAACTCTTCCCGACAAGCATCTGGATCGTCGACCTCAAGCCTGCCGAGGCCGGACCTTTCAATGCCAATCTCAAGGCCGAGATCGAGAACATCATCTCGCCTCGGCCCAAGGTGCCGGCGGGCAGCAACTGGCAGACCCCACAGGACCTGCACACGCGGCCGGCCTTCGCCGATTTCGTGAAACTCGTCGAGCTGGCCGCTCGTGGCGTGGCCCGCTTCCTGCAGATCGATCAGCATCCCATGACCATCACCGGCTGCTGGGCCAACATCAATCCGCCGGGCGCTTACCATCCGACGCACAACCATCCGAACAATTATCTCAGCGGCGTGTACTACGTGGCGGTACCCGAGTCGGGATCGCGCATTGTCTTCCAGGATCCGCGGCCCTTGATGATCATGCCGAAGCCGCGCCAGTTCACCCGCCAGACCGCCAATGCCGCCGACGCGGAGAGCAGGCCCGGCCGACTGTTGATCTTCCCGGCCTGGCTCAGGCACAGCGTGCCGGCCAATGACGGTCAGACCGAGCGCATCAGCATCTCTTTCAACCTGATGTTCAAGCAGTTCGCCGAGACCCTGGCCGCACCGATGTGGGATCCGACCGCCGGCAAAGGCGGCTGACGACGAAAGTTTCGCCCCAGACTTCAATTCACCTGCGGCTCGGCGAGCGGCGCCTTCTTCAGCGCGCCGAGCGGCGGCAGTTGGGCATCAAGCACGGCAACGCAATCCAGGATGCCCGTGTCGGTAGGCGCTCTCTTCGTCGGCACGTCATCACCGGCCAGCGGCTGTTTTGCCGCACGCAGCACCGCGCGGAACGCTTCGACCCGCTGCCAGCCGTTGTAGCCGCCGGCATCCAGATCGTCGCCGCGCATCCTGAGCCACATTGCAGCCGCGCCCGCTACATGCACCGTCGAGTAGGAAGTGCCGTCTCCCAGCGCAAAGCCGGTAAAGGGCTCGGGCAGGCCGGCCACGGCGTTGGGCCGGGATACATCGTCGGCCGGCGCCCAAACATCGATGTACTTGCGCCCATCGTCGTAGTCGAAGCAGATCTTGCGGTCGGCATTGATCCCGCCCACGAGAATGCTGCGCGAGTAACGGCCGGGATAGACCGTGAAGCCGACCAGTTGGGGTGCGTCCTCTGTCTGACCCGCGGCACCCACGACGATGACTCCACGTTCGTAGGCGTAGTCGACGGCGCGACCCAGGGCGCGCATTTGCTTGACGTTGCCGATCACCGACTGCACGCCCAGGCTGATCGTGATCACGTCCACCAGGTTTCGATCGACAGCGTCCATGATCGCCAGCGCGGTATTGAGGATGGTCTGGCCGGTCAGCATGACGCCGTTGGTGACCCGATAAGGCACCACCGGCACCGTCGGGCATACACCGGTATAGGTCCCGGCGAGATTGCCGCACAGCGTGCCCAGTGTGCGCGTGCCATGGCCCGGCGTGGCGACTCCGAGACCACCGGAATAGTTCAAGGGGTCACGCGGCTCACTCACACCCGGGTCCATATAGTTGACGCCATCGGCGACACGGATCGAAGGCGTGGTGCTGCCCAGGTTGAACACGACGTGATTCGTGAAGCCGGTATCAAGATGGGCGATCACGACGCCGCGCCAGTCATTGTGAGGACCGAGCGCCGCAGCGACGCGCGTCATCGCCTCCCGCGAACGAACGGCATCAATGTTCCAGTTATTGCTAGGCATGCACTCCCCCGTATGGTGCGTCACCGGCCTATGAATTGCCGGCATTCCATTGGGTCGTTCGAGCCGTTTGACGGATCGTCAATGAGATCCACGGACTGATCGCCCCCGTCGTTGATGGTCGGGGTTTTGCAATAGTCGATCAACAACCAATCGATCGATATCTGGATGTTTCAACTCCTGCGAACAAATTACAGCCGCGCGCGGGAGGAAGATCAGGAGGTCGCCAATCCGAACTCTTCCGCCAGAAGCTCGTAGGAGCGCCTGCGTTTGGCGAAGTCATAGCAGATCGTGACGGCCATGATCTCGTCGACCTGATAGTTCGCGGCCTGCTGCTCGAGGCCGGCGCGTACCGTCTTGGGTGATCCGACGACCGACCGCCGCCGCAACCGCGGCATCCAGCGTTCGGCCTCGGGTGTCTTCGCCTCGGCCAGTGCTTCCTCGACCGAGGGCACCGGCCCCGCCTCACCGCGAGAAAGCAGCCGCATCGCCCACACTTCACGGCTCGTCGCCAGAAGATTCGCCTTCTCATCGGTCTCCGCGCAAAGAACCGTGATCGCCATCATGGGCATCGGTTCGGTGTGGAACGCCGACTGCCGGAAATGGGTGCGATAGGCGCGTGTGGCCGTATCGCCACCGTCGGGATTGATGAAGTGCGCAAAGCAGAACGGCAGGCCGAAATGGGCCGCAAGAGCCGCGCTCTCATCACTCGATCCCAGCAACCAAACATCGGGTGCTGTCGAACCCGCGGGCTGTGCCGTGACGCCGCGACCGGCATGGTCGTCCGGCAAGGCATCGTGCAGCCACGCCAGAAGATCACGCACCTGATAGGGATAGCTTGCGGGATCGACCCAGTTCGACCTGCCGTCGGCCAGGATACGCATGGTGCGCTGGTCGCTGCCGGGCGCCCGGCCGATGCCGAGATCGACGCGGCCGGGGAACAACGTCTCCAGCATGCGGAAATTCTCCGCCACCTTGAAGGCGCTGTAGTGCGGCAGCATCACACCGCCCGAGCCGATCCGCATCCGGCGCGTGAGGCCGGCCACCCTCGTGATCAACACCTCGGGCGTCGAGCCCGCCAGGGCCTCGCTGCTATGATGCTCGGCAAGCCAGTAGCGATGATAGCCAAGACGGTCGCAAAGCTCGGCGAGCTCAAGTGTCTCTGCGACCGCCTGCGCCGCCGTCCCGCCCCTGCGGATGGGAGATTGGTCGAGAACGCTGAGACGCAAGGGCGCGTCCATGATGATCGGGCGCTACAGCCCTTTCTTGCCCATGGCGAGGAACTTGTCCTGGCGCTGCCGACGCAGCGTGTCCCTATCGAGTTGCGCGAGATCGGTCAGAGCACCGGACACGATCTTGCCGACCGCGTCGATCGTCTCGTCCGGAGCGCGATGGGCGCCGCCCATCGGCTCTGGGATAACCTCGTCGATCACATCGAGCCGCTTGAGATCGCCCGCGGTCATTTTCATCGCCTCGGCGGCCTCCTGGGCATTGGTATTGGAACGCCACAGGATCGAGGCGCAGCCTTCCGGCGTGATGACCGAGTAGACGGAATTCTCCAGCATGTAGACACGATCGGCCGAGGCAATGGCGAGCGCGCCGCCCGAGCCGCCCTCGCCGATCACGACGCTCACCAGCGGCACGCCAATCGCGAGACAGGTGTCGATCGACGACGCGATGGCCTCGGCCTGGCCGCGCGCCTCGGCGTCCATGCCGGGATAGGCACCGGGCGTGTCGACGAAGGTGAGCACAGGCAGGTTGAACCGATCGGCCAGCCGCATCAGCCGTTGCGCCTTGCGATAGCCCTCCGGCCGCGCCATGCCGAAATTGTGCTTGAGCCGAGACTCGGTGTCGTCGCCCTTCTCCTGGCCCAGCACCACCACGCTGCGGCCGTCGAGGCGGCCCATGCCGCCCACGATCGCGGCGTCCTCGCCGAACACGCGGTCGCCCGCGAGCGGCGTGTAGTCGGTGATCAGCCGATCGATGTATCTCTGCGCATGCGGTCGCTCGGCATGACGGGCGACCTGCACACGCTGCCAGGGTGTGAGCTTGGAGTAGGTCGCGCGCAGGAGCTTCTGCACCTTGTCCTGCAGGCGCATGACCTCGTCCGCGATGTCCACATCGGCGGAGTTGGGCACGTGCCTGAGCTCGGCGATCTTGCTTTCGAGCTCCGCGACCGGCTTCTCGAATTCGAGATACGTCGTCATTGCGAGGAGGTGTCGCCCGGCGTCCGAGTCCTGTCAACCGCCCGTCGGCGGCGGCGCGCCAGCGGATGCTTCTCCTGCACAAGCGCGCGCAGTTTCTCATCGAGGACGTGCGTGTATATCTGCGTCGTGGCGATGTCGGCGTGGCCCAGCATCAACTGCACGCTCCGCAGGTCGGCACCGCCCTCGAGCAGATGGCTTGCAAAGGCATGCCGCAGCACATGGGGTGAGACGCGCGCCGGATCAATGCCGGCCGCCAACGCCGCTTCCTTCAGGAGCTGCGCGAAACGCTGACGCGTGAGGTGGCCCGTCCGGCCGCGCGAAGGAAAGAGATAACGAGAGGTCTCATCCTCGCCCAGCATCCCGGCCCGCACATGCAGCCAGGCGGCGATCGCTAGGCGCGCCGGGTCAGAGAGCGGCACCAGCCGTTCCTTGTCGCCCTTGCCGCGCACGACCAGCACCGTGGGATCACGCTCGACCGCCACGAGCGGCAAGGTTACAAGCTCCGAGACGCGCAAGCCCGTGCCATAAAGGATCTCCAAAAGCGTCGCCATGCGTCCGCCGTCGGCGCCCTCCTTGCCACGGGACGCCTCGATCAACCGGTCGACCTCGGCGCGTGACAGCACCTTGGGCAAAGGACGACCGAGGCGTGGCGAGTCGAGTGCACTCGCCGGATCATCCTCGCGCAGACGCTCAGCCAGCAGGAAGCGGAAGAGTTGGCGGATGACCGAGAGGCGCCGCGCCACAGTACGCGGTGTCATGCCCACGTAGTCGAGCGCTTTCAGGTACGCGCGCAACGCCTGAGTGTCGGCGCTCTTTGGCTTCTGCTTGCGGCGTGCCAGGAAAACTTCGAGATGCACGAGATCGGCGCGATAGGCGGCCTCGGTGTTCCGGGAGGCCCCGCGCTCGGCCGTTATCATCTCGATGAAGGCCTCAGCCTCCTGCGACAATGGCGTTGGCGGGCCCTTCTTCACGGCAACTCACAGGCCGTGCGCGATCGCCGCTTCGACCGCAAACAGGCGCGCGGCGCTGCCCTCGCCTGCATCGCTGAGCGCGCGCACGATAATGCCGAGCGCGGCGGGATGCAGATTGCCGAGCGGCGTTTCGCCAATCGCATCGGAAGCCAACAACGATGCTTCCGCCCGTCGATGCGCAGCACCGGCCGCTTGCAATGCTTGGAGGGTCGCGGCCGGCGGCATGACCAGCCGGGCGTCCGGCGGTGGTGCCTCCGGGAGATCGGTCGAGCGCGGCGGGAGGTCGAAGCCAACGCCGCGAAACAGCGCGAGCAGGACGTTGCCGCGCAACGGTGCCGTGCGCGGATCGTCCTGTCGCATCGCCTGGTACCAGCGATTGACATCTTCGGGTGCAAGCTTGCGTGCATCATCAATACCGGCGATCTGGATCAGCGGCATCAGCCGGTCGAGAGCACTTTGCGCGCGCGCATTGTTGTAGGCGGCCTGAAGGGCAAGTTTCGTCCACGCTTTGGTGAGTCGCTTGTCACCAAGCAACAGGAACCCGCGGATCGCTTCCTGGGCGAGATCGGCATATTCCGGCTTGGGCGGCAGGCTAACGAGCGTAGCTGCAGTTGCGCGGGCGATGGTCGGGAACAACGGACTGCCCTGCGTCTCGCCATAGACCGCGCGCACGGCGGCAGCAATCTCTGTCGAGTTGGCTGCATCGCGTGCCGCCTGGACGAGCCGCGCACGTCGTTCCATCGCCGGCGGGAGGGGTGCGCCCTGATGCAAAGCGTCCACGTAGAGGTCCGCCAGGCGCGCGGCCTCGATGATCGCCAGCGCCTCGCCACGTTCGGCGATGTCGATGCGCGTCGCCATCGGCAGAGTCGGCTGCCCGACGAGCGCGCGGATCAGGGGCGGCTGTGTTGCCGAGAGCAATGAGGAGGGTGGCGCTAGATGGGCGAGGAAGAGCACGACCATGGTCGGCCCATCTGGCGTAAGGCCCGGCGGGACCGTGGCCGTCTTGGTTCCCGCCGCACCCTCGACCAGCGCAGTAAAGGACGGATCTCGTCCGCGCAGGGCCGCCACTTGGCTCAGCGCACCGTCACGATCGCCTTTCGCCAGCAGGCAAGCTGCCTTGGCGCGCTGCGCAAAAGGCTCGGTCAGTGCGTGTTGATCGGCGACCGCACAGGCGCCATCGCGCTCGCCCGCCATCATCATCGCATTGGTCACCGTGGCGGCGATCGCCGGATCGTCGTAGTCGCCGGCGGTGCGCACCACCTCGTTGAGGCTCTCGCCTTCGCCCATCGCCGCCAATCGATCGACCTTGCGGGCAAACAGGCTGGGTGGCGGGCTGCCGTCCTCACGCGGCGGCGTAAGCTGGCTTACCATGACACTGAACTGCAGATCGCGCAGCGCGCGGCTGTGCGGCGCCGCGGGCAAAGCCGAGGTCAGCTGCTTGGCCGTGCCGAGCGACGTACCCGACCAGGCATTGGCCTGCATGCCGCCGGTTTTCTCCGTCAGGAACCCGTTCAGTTGACCGCTGCTACCGGAATTCCGGCTGTCGCCACCTGAATTTTGCGTGCAAGCGCCTGCGGCAACGATACAGAGGCCGGTCGCGAAGACGAGGCTAACGCGAGAAGCGGTCATTAGGGACAGTCACCTCGAAATGCTGCATCGGAGGGCGGGGCTGGAACAAGGCAAGGAAAAGCCCGCCGGCGACGAGCACCAGGGCGACGAAGGCAATCACCATCGGCCACACCTTGACGGGGGCCGTGCGAAAGTGAACTTTGGACCGGATGGGGGGCACGGCGGCGGCAAACTACCCGGCCGACGCTGGTACGGCAATCGCCGGTCGCTTGAAACCGCGGCCGGTTTGCGCGACACCCCTGCATGAAGTGATCGACCCGTCTCCCACCCTGCCTTTGTCCCGCACCGTAGCCCTTGTCGGCTTGATGGGCGCGGGCAAAACCGCAATCGGCAAACGCCTTGCCGCGCGGCTTGGATTGCCGTTCGTTGATGCAGATGACGAGATCGAGCGGGCGGCCGGCTGCACGGTGTCGGAATTTTTCGAACGTTACGGCGAAACGGAGTTCCGTGCCGGGGAGCGGCGCGTCATCGCTCGCCTGCTCGAGGAACCGCCGCGCATCCTGTCCACAGGCGGGGGCGCCTACATGGACCCCGATACGCGGGCTTTGCTCAAGGCACAGGCGATCACCGTATGGCTGCGCGCCGAGCTCGACGTGCTCTTCGACCGCGTGAAGAAGCGCGCGCATCGGCCGCTGCTGCGCGCCGGCGATCCGCGCGACATTCTCGCCCGGCTGATGGCCCAGCGCTATCCGATCTATGCCGAGGCCGACCTGGTGGTCGATTCGACCGCCCAGCCGACGGAGATCACGACGGACCAGGTAATCGAAGCCTTGCAACGGCACCTCGCCTCGCAGCCGGCGGGAGCAACGGCATGAGCAGGCGCATTGTGCGCGTCGACCTTGCGGGACGTGCCTACGACATTGCGATCGGACCGCAGCTGCTCGACCGGGTGGGCGAGCTCACCGCCCCCTTGCTGGCTGCGCCGCGCATCATCGTGGTCAGCGACGGAATCGTCGCTCCGCTTTACGGCGCTCGGCTCACAGCGTCGTTCGAGAAAGCCGGCATCACGGTCGGCAACGTCGTCGTGCCGGCCGGCGAAAGCAGCAAGGAGTTCGCTGGGTTCGGCCGATTGATGAATGACCTGCTGGATCTTCGACCCGATCGCAAGACCACGCTGGTGGCGCTGGGCGGCGGTGTGGTCGGCGACCTGACGGGTTTTGCTGCCGCGGTACTGCTGCGCGGCGTCGATTTCATCCAAGTGCCGACCACCTTGCTGGCGCAAGTCGATTCTTCGGTCGGCGGCAAGACCGGCATCAACACGCGTCATGGCAAGAACCTTGTCGGCGCCTTCTACCAGCCGCGCCTGGTGATTGCCGACACCGACGTGCTCGACACACTGCCTCGTCGCGAATTGCTGGCGGGCTACGCCGAGGTGGCGAAGTACGGCCTGATTGACGATCCTGGCTTCTGGACCTGGTGTGAGACGAATGGCGCCGCTCTGCTTGCCGGCGACGCAGCCGCACGCACCTACGCAATCGAACATAGCTGCCACGCCAAGGCGCGCATCGTCGCCGCCGACGAACGCGAGACCACCGACCTGCGCGCCCTCCTCAATCTTGGCCATACCTTCGGTCACGCGCTGGAGGCCGAGACCGGCTTCGGCTCCGACCTGCTGCATGGCGAGGCGGTGGGCGCGGGCATGGCGATGGCGTTCGATCTTTCGGCCAAGCTCGGCCTTTGCCCAGCGCTTGACGCCAAGCGCGTGCGCCACCATCTCAGCGCGGTCGGCCTGCCGGTGCGCCTGCGCAGCATCGGGGGCGACAACCGCAGGCAATGGAATGCAACGAGGCTGATCGATCATATGCGCGGCGACAAGAAGGCTGAAGCAGGCCGCCTGACCTTCGTGCTCGCCCGCGGCATCGGCAAGGCATTCATTACGCGGGAAGTCGACACGGCAGCCCTGCGGGATCTTCTCGACGCCGCCATCGCGGCCTGACGGGCCATGGAGCACGAACTCACGCTACATTTGCCGCTCTGGCTCGCGGTCCCGGCGGTCTTGCTCTGCCTCGCCCTCGGCGCCTACATGTCGGCCGCCGAAACCGCAGTTACTGGGGCGTCGCGGCCGCGCATGCATCGGCTCGCCCAGCAGGGCAACAAGCGCGCCACGCTGGTGAACACGCTGCTCGATCGCAAGGACGAGGCGGTGAGCGCCGTGCTGCTGGGCAACAGCGTGATGAACATCCTTTCGGCCTCGCTCACAACGGCCGTCCTGACGGAGCTGTTCGGAGCTGCGGGCGTCGTTTACGCCACCGCCATCATCGGCGTCATGGTGGTGATCTTCGCCGAAGTGATGCCCAAGACCTGGGCATTGCTGCGTGCAGATCGCGTGGCGCTCATGCTTGCGCCCTCGATCCTGTTCACGCTGGCGGTGCTGGGGCCGCTGGCGCGCGCCTTCGCCTGGATCTCGCGGTTCTTTCTCAAGCTATTGCGCGTGCGCACCGATCGCGCGCCCGACCCACAGGAGCATGACGAGCTCCTGCGCGGCGCCATCGATATGCACGGCATCGATCACACCGATGAGGACGCGCCAGCCGAAAAGGCGATGCTGCGGTCGGTGCTCGACCTTGGTGATCGCACGGTAGGCGATGTCATGGTCCATCGCGGCAGCGTCGCGCTGATCGACGCCGACGAACCGACCGACGCCATCGTCACCCAGGTGCTGGCCGCGCCCTATACCCGCCTGCCGCTCTATCGCGGCCAATCCGACAACATCGTCGGCGTCTTGCACGCCAAGGACCTGTTCCGCGCCGTCAAGGCGGCAGGCGGTCCCGATACGGTGCGCATCGCCGATGTCATGACGCCACCTTGGTTCATCCCCGAATCGACCATCCTTTTCGATCAGTTGAAGGCTTTCCAGGCCCGCCACGAGCATTTCGCCATCGTAGTCGACGAATACGGCGTGTTGCTGGGCATCGTCACGCTGGAGGACATCATCGAGGAGATCGTGGGCGATATCGAGGACGAGCACGACGCCATCAAGCGCGGTGTGATCCGCCGCGAAGACGACGGCAGCATGATCTGCCAGGGCAGCGTGCCGATCCGCGATCTCAATCGCGAATTCGCCTGGCAGCTGCCCGAGGATGTCGCCACGACCATTGCGGGCCTTGTCCTTTACGAAGCCCGGCGCATCCCCGAGGTCGGCCAGACCTATGCCTTCTATGGCTTCAGGTTCGAGATTTTGAAGCGCGAAGGCACGCGCATCGCCGAGTTGCGCATTGTGCCGCCGGCCGCCATACAGGCGCCCAGCGTCTAAAAGACCAGCCGAAAGGACTTGCCATGCCGCTTTCGCCGCCAGTCGGGCGACAGCACCTGCATACACGCCGCGTCACCTGCCAGGGTTTCTTCCGTGACGACGGCCTGTGGGACATCGAAGGCCGCATCACCGACGAGAAGACCTACGAGCATGCCAACGAGTGGCGTGGCCCGTTGAAGGCCGGCGACTTCGTTCACGACATGTCGATCCGTCTCACCCTCGACCACAAGTTCACGATCGTCGATGTCGAAGCGGTGACCGACAAATCGCCGTATCGTATCTGCGGCGGCATTGCGCCCGACTTCAAGAAGCTGATCGGCCTCAGGATCGGTGGCGGTTTCCACCGCGAGGTCCGTGCCCGGCTGGGGGGTGTGCATGGTTGCACCCACATCGTCGAGCTGCTGGGCCCGGTCGCCACGACGGCATTCCAGACTGTGTCTTCCGGCAAGGCGCGTGAACTCAATCGCGCCCATCGAGCGAAGAACGGCAGCCTGCCTGCTCCTGCCACCAAGTCCATGGCCAAGCCGCGCAAGCCGTATGTCATCGACACATGCCACGCTTGGTCAGCGGACGGCGACGTCGTGAGGCGCTGGGCGCCGCAATTCTACACGGGCCCCGACGCCGAGGCAGTGCGGGCCGCAGCCGAGGGCAAGGAGATCGAGCTCGACGGCTGAGCTTACGATTTCCGGTCTTCGTCCGGCGTGAGCGTCGTCAGCGCAAGCGCGTGCAGGCCGGCGGCGAACTCGTCGCTCAACGTCTGGTAGACAAGGCGCTGTCGAGTGACACGGCTCTGGCCTTCGAAAGCAGACGACACGATCTCGACTCGGAAATGGGATTCGCCTCCCTCGCGAAAACCGGCATGGCCGCGATGCCGTGACGATTCATCCTCAATGCTGAGCCGCAGCGGCGTGAACCGCTGTCGAAGCTTCTTGTCAATCGCTGTCGCCACCTCACCCATCGCTCGCCTCTCTTGCCCGGCCATTCGCTTAATCACATATTAGCCGAATGCCGCGACGGCGAGCCAAACCTCTGACCGCGACCGATGGCGCCGCATCCTTCGAGCGGGTGTGCGAGGCGCCGGGTTGCCGGCTGGCTGGCGAATACCGTGCACCGAGAGCGCGCGACCGGCTGACCGAATATCGCTGGTTCTGCCTCGAGCACGTGCGCGACTACAACAAGCGTTGGGACTACTTTGCCGGCCTCGACGCCACCCAGATCGAGCAGCATATCCGTGCCGACACGATCTGGCGCCGGCCGGTCTGGCCCCTGGGCGGGCGTCGCGGCGGTGGACCGCAGATCCTGGATCCTTTGGGTCTTAGCGACGATGCCGGTCTTGCGGAACGGCCGGCGCCTCGCATGGATGGCAGCGAGCAACTGACCCCGGCCGAACGCAGTGCCATCGAAGTCCTTGAACTTTCATGGCCTTTAACCCAGGCGGATGTGAAATCTCGTTACAAGGAACTGGTCAAACTGCACCATCCCGATGCCAACAATGGAGCCCGCGAGGCCGAGGAAAAGCTGAAGGAGATCAACGCGGCCTATTCCACCCTGCGGGCGTCGGAGCATTTGCCAGCCACCTGACACCGGTGCGCATCTGGCCTGCCAATTGGCCGCTTGCAGCGCACAATCGGGCCTGCGACTATTGCCTTTAGGCCCGCAATTTGGCGGGTTTTGTTTTGTTAGGAATCCGTCTGATGGCTTCTACGACGACCGCTGCCCGCCAGAACGTCTCGGGCATGCCGGATATCAAGGTCTCCGCTCGTCAGCTTTTTGGCATCGACACCGACATGGAAGTGCCGGCTTTCAGTGCCGTTAGCGAGCACGTGCCGGTGGTCGACGACGCCTATTTGTTCGATCACGACACCACGATGGCGATCCTCGCGGGCTTCGCCTTCAACCGACGAGTTATGGTCCAGGGCTATCACGGCACCGGTAAGTCGACCCACATCGAGCAAGTCGCGGCGCGCCTCAATTGGCCTTGCATTCGCGTCAACCTCGACAGCCACATCAGCCGTATCGACCTGATCGGCAAGGATGCGATCGTGCTGCGTGACGGCAAGCAGATCACCGAGTTCCGCGAAGGCATCCTGCCGTGGGCGCTGCAGAACCCGACGGCCCTGGTGTTCGACGAGTACGACGCCGGCCGCGCCGACGTGATGTTCGTGATCCAGCGCGTGCTCGAGGTCGAAGGCAAGCTGACCCTGCTCGACCAGAACAAGGTGATCCATCCGCACCCGGCGTTCCGTCTGTTCTCCACCGCCAACACGGTGGGCCTGGGCGACACGACCGGTCTCTATCATGGCACGCAGCAGATCAACCAGGGCCAGATGGATCGCTGGTCCATCGTGACCACGCTCAACTACCTGCCGCACGATCAGGAAGTGAACATCGTCGCCGCCAAGACGCCGTCCTACGACACCGAGGAGGGTCGCAAGATCATCTCGGCGATGGTAGCGCTGGCGGATCTCACGCGCGCGGGCTTCATCGCCGGCGATATCTCGACCGTCATGTCGCCGCGTACGGTGATCACCTGGGCCGAGAACGCCCGCATCTTCGGTGGCGATATCGGCTTTGCGTTCCGTCTCACCTTCCTCAACAAGTGCTATGAGGTCGAGCGCAGCACGCTGGCCGAATATTATCAGCGCTGCTTCGGCAAGGATTTGCCGCCGAGCAGCGGCAAGGGCGGCAAGCTGCACTAGGACGCGCCAATGGCCAAGGACACAACTCCCCTCGAGGAGTTCCGTCGCGTCACCGCCACGACCATGCGGGCGATCTCCCGCAAGGAAGTGAACGTGTCGTTCGTTCCCGATGGTGGTTCGCTCCTGGGACCGGAAGCGCGCATCACGGTGCCTGCGCGCGACCTGCCGGTCGAGGATGTGAGCCGCGTCCGCGGCGAGGCCGATTCGATGGCGCTGAAACTGCGCCATCACGATCGCAAGATGCACCTGCGCCGCGTGCCCCGCGGCGAGACGGCTCGGGCGATTTTCGAGGCCGTCGAGCAGGTGCGCGTCGAGGCGCTGGGCGCGCGGCGCATGGCGGGCGTCGCCGACAATCTTTCAGCCCTGTGGCGCCAGCGCTCCGACCAGCGCGGCCATAGCCGTATCAAGACCAAGGATGACGCACCGATCGCAGACGTGATCGGCCTGATTGCGCGCGAGCAGCTCCTCGGTGCCGCCCCGCCCGAGTCGGCCAAAGCAATGGTCGATATGTGGCGTGCCGACGTCGAGTCCGCGGCCGGCCGCGATTTCCAGAAGCTCAAGGACGCGCTTGCCAACCAGGACGCTTTTGCCCGAGCCGCGCGCCAGCTCATCCGCGACCTCAAGCTCGGCGACGAATCGGCCGACCTGCAGGACGAGGACCCCGAGGAGTCGCAGGACCAGGAGAACGCCGACGGCCAGTCCAACGAGACCGGCGACGACCAGAGCGATTCGAGCGAAAGCCAGGGCTACGGTGCCCAGGGTGAAGAGACTGAAGACGCCTCCGAACAGGAAGATGCTTCCGAGACCGTCGCCGACCAGGCCCAGACCGAGATGCAGATGGGCTCGGGCGACGAGGAGGAGCCGGGCCGCGCCGAACGTCCGTGGCTGCCGCCTGGCGCGCTCAGCAACGAGCCGCTCGGCCAGCAGTACCACGCCTATACGGCCAAGTTCGACGAGATCGTCGAAGCCGACCAGCTTTGCGACGCCGAGGAGCTCGGCCGACTGCGCAACCACCTCGACCAGCAGCTCTCGCACCTGCAGGGCGTGATCGGCAAATTAGCCAACCGTCTGCAACGGCGGCTGCTGGCCCAGCAGAACCGCGCCTGGGAGTTCGATCTCGACGAAGGCATGCTCGATGCGGCGCGGCTTACGCGCATCATCACCAACCCCATGCACTCGCTTTCCTACAAGCAGGAGAAGGACACGAACTTCCGCGACACCGTCGTGTCGCTGCTGATCGACAATTCCGGCTCGATGCGCGGTCGCCCGATCACCGTGGCGGCGATGAGCGCTGACATCCTTGCCCGTACGCTCGAACGTTGCGGCGTGAAAGTCGAGATCCTGGGCTTCACGACGCGCGCCTGGAAGGGTGGTCAAAGCCGCGAGCAATGGCTTGCCGCCGGCAAGCCTGCCAATCCCGGCCGCCTCAACGATTTGCGCCACATCATCTACAAGCCGGCCGATGCACCGTGGCGACGCGCGCGCAAGAGCCTCGGCCTGATGCTGCGCGAAGGCATCCTCAAGGAGAACATCGACGGCGAGGCGCTCCTGTGGGCGCATAACCGGCTGCTGCCGCGGTCGGAGGAACGGAAGATCATGATGGTGATCTCCGACGGCGCGCCGGTTGATGATTCGACCCTGTCGGTCAATCCTGGCAACTATCTCGAGCGCCATTTGCGCGACGTCATCGACTGGATCGAAACGCGATCCCCCGTCGAGCTGATCGCGATCGGCATCGGCCACGATGTCACGCGCTACTATCGCCGTGCCGTCACCATCGTCGACGCCGACCAGCTCGGTGGCACGATGATGGAGCAGCTCGCCGCCTTGTTCGACGAAGAGGACACCAAGGAAGTTCGCTCTGCCAAGACTGCTCGCGCCACTCACGCCCGTTCGGCGAAGCCCGGTGGCAAGCAGGGCGGCCGCCGCGCCGCCTGATCGTTTTCGAAAGGGCGTTCCCTGCGCCATCTCGTTCGCCCTTTCGTCTTCTTATGCCTGCTGGTCGCCGCCGCGTGCGTCGCTGCGACACCGACATCACCGGTCAATGGCCAGTCACAGCCGCTCGACATCCAGGCGCACAAGGAACCGTTCAGGCTCGACAATGCGACGACGCGCCAAGTCGGCCGCCTGATCTGGCGCGGCGGCCTCTCCCTCAAGGCTGATTCGGCCAACTTCGGCGGCTGGTCCGATCTTTACGTGACGCCCGACGGGCGACGTCTTACCTCGATTTCCGATGAGGGTAGCTGGCTCACGGCGACTCTCGTCTACGACAGGGCCGGCGATCTCGTGGATCTTCGCGACGGCCGGATCGGGCCCCTGCACCATCTCGACGGCAAACCACTGGACGCCAAGGAATGGGCCGATTCGGAGGGCATGGCGCGCCTGCCCGACGGATCATGGCTGGTCTCTTTCGAGCGGCATCATCGCATCTGGCACTACCCGACTCTCGACGGCGTTCCCGTCGCCATCGACCTGCCGAAGGATTTCCAGCGCCAACCCCGCAATGGCGGCGTCGAAACCCTGGCTGCCTTGGGCGACGGTCGCCTGATCGCGATCAGCGAGGAATACACGAGCCGCCCGGGCTTCAACGTTGGCTGGATCGGGACGCCAACAGGCGAAGGGCAATACGCCTGGAGCCACTTCGAGTACGCGACCATTCCAGATTTCCATCCGACGTCGATTGCCCAGCTTCCGGACGGTTCCTTTGCCCTGCTCGAACGCGCCTATGACGTGGTGCGCGGCGTACGGGTTCGGGTCATGCATTTTGACGCGAGCCAGCTTCGGCCCGGCGGCATTGTCCACGCCGAAGAGCTTGCTTTCCTAGTCACCCCGTACGAGGTCGACAATCTGGAGGGAATTGCAGCGGCCAAAGGACCGAAGGGCGAGACCCTGCTTTGGCTGATCTCGGACGACAACTTCAATCCACTGCAGCGCAACTTGCTGCTGATGTTCGAGCTGGCCAAATAAAAAGGCCGCTTACGCTGCCTTTTTTGCATCCTTCTTGGCTTTGGCCGAAGCGACCCGGCGCTTCAGGCCGAGCATCTCGGGGCTGAGCTTGCTGTCGTTGGTGCCCAACAGGTAGGCGTCGATGCCGCCATTGTGCTCGATGGTCTTGATGCCGCGCGGCGTCAGCCGCAGGCGAACGCTGTGACCCAGCGCATCGGACAGGACCGACGCGACCTGCAGGTTGGACATGAACCGACGCCTGGTCTTGTTATTGGCGTGGCTCACATTATTGCCGTACTGCACGGACTTGCCCGACAGGGCGCAACGACGAGGCATGGCGATTTCCGCTAAAAAAACGATCCCGCCAACGGGCGGGACGGCGGACTTTCTAAGGTCCCGGCCGGGGGTCGTCAAGCGAACCAATCCACGACCCTTTCGCTGATATCCTCGACCTGATCCTCGGGGATCACCCGGCCCCGGGCCGAGATTCCCGCCTGGTGCACGGTTTCCGGGTCGCCCGAGACCAGGGGATGCCACCAGTACAGGTCCTGCTTGAAATGGACCAGCCGGTAGGCGCAGGTCTTGGGCAACCAGTCCATCTTGGCTACCACCGCTGGGGTTAGTTGGATGCAGTCCGGCACGATTTTCTTGCGGTTCTTGTAGTCCCGGCAGCGCGCCGTCTTGGGGTCCAGGAGCTTGCAGCAGGTATCCGTCTGGGCAAGCTCGCCCGTGCCCTCGTATTCGAGCTTGTTGACGCAGCACATGCCGCAACCGTCGCACAGTGACTCCCATTCCGACTTCGTCATCTGGGCGAGCGTCTTGCGCTTCCAGAACGGCGGTTCGGTCTTGGCGGCGGCACGGCGGGCCTGCCTGACGAAGGATTTAGCGGCCATGAAAGGCTTCTAGCATACGGCGGGCAGCTGCGGCGGGGGTCAAACGACCGCTTTCCACATCTCGCTCCAGTGCAGACACCAGGCGCTTCACCTCCGGATGCTTGCGCAGCTCGGCCAAGAGAGTCTCACCCACCTCGTTCCACATCCAGGCCCGCGCCTGCTCGGCCCGGCGGCGGGCAATGCCTTGCGTACCAACCGCCCGGTTGAAACGTTCGATGATGGTCCATAGTTCGGCCACGCCCTCGCCGGTATGGGCCGAGCAGGTCGTGACCTCCGGAACCCATCCCGCCGTCGGGGACCGCAACATGCGCAGCGCATGCTTGTAGTCGGCGGCAGAACGCCGGGCAGTCGCCTTCAGGTCGCCATCGGCCTTGTTGACCACGATCAGGTCGGCAAGCTCGATCACGCCGCGCTTGATCCCCTGCAGGTCGTCGCCGCCGGCCGGCAGCAGCAGCACGATGAACATGTCGACCATGTCGGCGACTGCGGTCTCCGACTGTCCGACGCCCACGGTCTCGACGATCACCGTGTCGAAGCCTGCCGCCTCGACAAGCAGCATCGTCTCGCGCGTACGTCGCGCCACGCCGCCCAAGGTCGTTCCGGCTGGCGACGGCCGGATGAAAGCGGTGGTCCTGCGCGACAACTCCTCCATGCGGGTCTTGTCGCCCAGGATCGAGCCGCCACCGCGCTTGGACGAGGGATCGATCGCCAGGACGGCAAGCGACCGGCCCTGCTCCAGCAGAGAAAGGCCGAAGCGTTCGATCAGGGTCGATTTGCCGACACCGGGCACGCCCGTTATGCCGAGTCGCACCGACTTGCCGGCATGCGGCAACAGGGCCGCCAAAAGCGCATCGGCACGCTCGCGATGGTCAGGCCGTGTCGATTCGACCAGCGTGATCGCCTGTGCGAGCGCACGCCGATCGCCCTTCAGGAGCGGCTCGAGCAGGCGATCTGGAGGCAGATCGGATTTGGCCACTGACGAACTCATCCTTAGCCAGACTTATCAGCCGTGCCGACGCAAGGCCAGCAAGGCACCCATGCCTGCAATCAGATAGAAGATGGCAATTGATGGACCGAAACCCACCTCACCCATCGCATCCATCGATGCGCCCGTAATCGGCCGGCCGATCAGCCCGCCGATCGTGTAGCAAATCGTGAAGGCGGCATTGGCTGCCGCGATATCACCGCCCGTGAAACGTTGGCCGAGCAGCGCCAGCCCGACGGTATAGATGCCGAAGGAAATGCCGCCCCAAAAGAGAAGCAAGGCGAGAATGCCGGTGCTGTGCAGATCGATCGCTGGCAAGAGGGCTGTCATGGTGGCACTGAAGAGTGCGCAGGCGGCCAGCACCTTCCGGCGATCCCAGTGATCAGCCGCCCAGCCGATCGGCCATTGCAAGGCAAGATTGCCAATCACAAAGGCCGAAAGCCACATGGCGCCGGTCTCCGGCGGCACCCCCGAGGCCACAGCATAAACTGGCAGGAAACTGAAGGCCGCCTGCTCTCCCAATCCGCAAGCGAATGCCGCGAGCATTGCTACCGGTGCCAGCACCAACACACGCAGGAAGCCACCCGCCGCACCTTCCTCGATGACAGGCGCGGTACGCCAGCTTGGCAGCAATGGCAAAGCGATCAGGAGCGTGAGTGCGGCTGTCGCCAGAAACGGGCGCGGCCCATAGACACCCACAACCTGAAGGATCAGGGGCCCAACAGCCAGCCCCAACGCCACAAGAGTAGAGTAGACCGCGACGGCGCGGCCGCGACGGCCTTCATCGACAACGAGGTTGATCCAGATCTCGCTCACTACCCACGGTATACCGCCGGAAACGCCTGACAGCAGACTGAGCGCCATCCAGAGGACCGTGCCCTCGGTATAGGCAAAGGCGACCGCAATCGCCGCCGTTACCAACAACGACAGACAAATGAGGGGGATCGTCCCGATTCGGGACGCAGCCCAGGGGATGCGGTGTGCGGTTGAAATCATGCCGACGCCCCAAGCGGCACTCACAAGCCCGATCGTCAAATTGTCGACACCACGCCGCTCGAGGGCCAGCGGCACCAACGGCATGGCAGCGCCGACCTGCACACCGAAAGCCAGACACGCGACGTATACGGGCAGCAAGGCGCGCCAGGGCGCGACAACGACACTGCTATTCGACATACCGATTGCTCTTCAATCCGCGACGCAACGCCACCAGAGCGCTGATGCCAGCCACGACATAGAAGAAGGCCAGTGTCCAGCCAAGGCCGGCTTCGCCCAGCAGATCCATGGCCGTGCCGGTGAGCGGCTGGCCGATCAGGCCACCACCGATATAGAGCATTGAGAAGACGGTGTTGGCACGGGCAATGTCACCGTGCTGGAAACGCTGCCCCAGCAGGGCCAGGCCCAACGGATAGATGCCGAAGGAAATACCACCCCACAGGAGCACGATGACGAGGACCGCCGGCGACTGCGCCGGCACGAGCGGCAGCAGCAAGACGAGAGCGGCGCTCGCAAGCGTCGCGCCGACCAGCACAACACGGCGATCGATCCGGTCGGCCAACCATCCCACCGGCCATTGCAACACAAGATTGCCGATCACGAATACGGAAAGCCACAGGGCGCCGGTCTTCGGCGCCACGCCGGAGCCCACCGCATAAACTGGAAGGAAGCTGAAGGCCACCTGCTCGCCGACGCCGCTCGAGAAGGCGGCGAGCATGGCAAGAGGTGCGGCAAGGACGACAGCGGCAAAACCGCTTCCCGGTTCCGGCCCGATCGGCGGTGCGGTCTTCCAGTGGGGCAGGAGCGGCACAGCGATCAGCAGCGCGATCGCAGCGCAGGTCAGGAACGGGAGCGGCCCGTAGACGCCTACGACCTGCAGGACGAGCGGTCCCAGCGCCATGCCGCCTGCGATCAGGATGGCATAGATCGCCATCGCCCGACTGCGGCGGCGCTCGTCGACAACGATATTGATCCAGATTTCGCTCAAGACCCAGGGCACGCCGTCGACCGCGCCGTGCGTAAGGTTCAGCAGGAACCAGATCTTGGGATCACTGGTGAGCGTATAGGCCACCGAGACCGCCGCGCCCACAACGACAGCGCTCACGATCAGAGGAACCGTACCGAAGCGCGCAGCGAGATGTGGGATGCGCGGTGCGGTTAGGATCATGCCAACGCCCCAGGCCGCGGCAATGATCCCAATCACCGCCTTGTCGACCCCCTGCCGCTCCAAAGCGAGCGGCACGAGCGGCCAGGACGTGCCGGCTAGCAAGCCGGCCGCAGCACAGGCCGCGAGAATCGGCACCAATGGCCGACGCAGCATGCCGCTATTCGGCGACAGGCAGGTGTCCTTCCGCACGGAAGGATGGCAGCTCCTCGACTTCAGCGTCGATCTTGCGCTCGGCTTCGGCAGCGGCTTCCTGTTGGCGCCGCCACATGTCGGCGTAGAGGCCGTTACGAGCCAACAGCTCGCCATGGCGACCTCGTTCTGCGACACGGCCGCGATCGAGCACGACGATCTCGTCGGCATGGATGATGGTCGAGAGGCGATGCGCGATCACCAGTGTCGTGCGACCGCGACTCACTTCCTCTAGCGAACGCTGGATTTCCTGCTCGGTGCGGGTATCGAGCGCGCTGGTCGCTTCGTCGAACAGCAGGATGCGCGGGTTCTTGAGGATGGTGCGGGCGATCGCCACGCGTTGCTTCTCGCCACCGGAAAGCTTCAACCCGCGCTCGCCGACCGTTGAGTCGTACTTCTGCGGCAGGGCCATGATGAAGTCGTGGATGCGCGCGAGCTTGGCTGCCTGCTCCACCTCTTCCCGGGTCGCACCCGGCCGCCCGTAGGCGATAT
Source organism: Alphaproteobacteria bacterium (assembly GCA_017308235.1). Lineage (GTDB taxonomy): Bacteria > Pseudomonadota > Alphaproteobacteria > Reyranellales > Reyranellaceae > Reyranella. The sequence continues at coordinate 54,904 of JAFKFL010000018.1, forward strand.
TGTAATAGATCGTGTCATTGAACAGCACGGTGTCCTGCGGCACGACGCCGATCGCCGCGCGCAAGCTGGCTTGTTGGACGTCGCGAATATCCTGGCCGTCGATCAGGACATGTCCTGCCGCCACATCGTAGAAACGGAACAAGATGCGCGACACTGTAGATTTGCCCGCGCCACTGGATCCCACGATGGCGACCGTGTCACCCGGTGCGACATGGAAATTCACGTCATGCAGGATCGGCCGCGCCTTCTCATAGTGGAAGTCGACATGATCGAACACGATCTCGCCACCCCCCACTTTGAGTGCCGGTGCATTGGGCCGATCGGCGATCTCCGGCGGCACGTTGAGCAGGCCGAACATCTTCTCCATGTTCACAAGCGCGGCCCGGATTTCGCGATAGGCGAAGCCCAGCATGTTGAGCGGTGCATAAAGCTGAAGCAGGAAAGCATTCACCGCCACAAAATCGCCGATCGTCATGGTGTGGTCGACGACGCCGTTGCCTGCCATCACCATCACGATGGCCAGGCCGACCGCGATGATGGCGCCCTGGCCGATATTGAGCAGCGAAAGCGTGCGGCTCGAGCGGATCGCCGCTGTCTCGTAGCGGCGCCGGCCGACATCGTAGCGCCGAGCCTCGTGCAGCTCGTTGCCGAAATACTTCACCGTCTCGTAGTTGAGCAGGCTGTCGATCGCCTTGGCGTTGGCCTCGGTGTCGGCATCGTTCATGCGCCGCACGAATTGGATGCGCCATTCCGAGAGCATGACCGTGAAGGCGATGTAACCCGCGATCACGCCCAGGGTCACCACGGTGAAGCGCCAATCGTACAGGCGCCACAGGATCGCGCCCACCATCAAGATTTCGAGCAGCGTCGGCAGGATATTGAAGGTCGTGAAGCGGATCAGGAATTCCATGCCCTGCGTGCCGCGTTCGATGACGCGGCTCAGCCCGCCGGTCTGGCGCTCGAGGTGGTAGCGCAGCGACAGGCCATGGAGATGACCGAACACCTGCAGAGCGAGATTGCGGATTGCACGTTGACCGACCGGCGCGAAAACCGCGTCGCGAACCTCACCAAAGGCCTGTGCCAGCACCCGTGCCAGTCCGTAGGCCAGGATCAGCGCGACCGGAACCGCCATCGCCTTCGCCTCGGACGTGCCAAAGGCATCGATGACGTGCTTATACAGAATGGGAACATAGACGTTGGCGACTTTGGCCAGGACGAGGAGCGTCAGAGCGACTGCGACACGCGTGCGCAATCCCCATTCGCCCTTTGGCCACAAATGACGGCCCAATATGGCCAGCACCGCCCATGACCGGCCAAGGCCGATGGAGGGAGGACGATCGTTGTCACGGGGCGACATGGATGGAAGGGTGCGGGCTCGCAGGCTCGGTGGCAGAGGGTATGGGCCTTCTATCGTGCCGGCGACACCGGGGTAAGCCCTTGGATGGAGCGCAATTTCATGACTTTTCGTAGGGCCTTCATCACCTTTGCCTTGTGCAGCAGCTTGCCTTCGGTTGCATTGGCCGAGGAAGCGCGGCAGGTCGAAGTGGGTTACGCCATCACCTATCTGGGCTTCACCGGCTTTCGGATCAACCTCACGGCGCGCTTCAGCGACCAACGCTACGACGTCGAGAGTCACACCTTCAAGGAAGGGGTGATCAAGGCGGTCACCATCAACTACGACGGCAGGAACAGGGCCTGGGGCGCGATTACCGCCAAGGATGCACGACCCGTCGGGGGTTCGCTCTCCATCATGGTCGGGGACAAACCTCGGTCGTGGCTCGCGCTCTACGGACCGGATGGCGCGCTGCAAGAAAAGCACGAGCCAAGCTGGAATCCACCGCCGGACAAGGCGATCCCCGAGGACAAGCGCCGGGGCTCGCTCGACCCACTATCTGCAGCCATCCAGGCCAGCATGACAGGCGATGCAGTGTGCGACCGCACGATTCCCTCCAATGACGGCAAACGGCGCATCGATGTGGTGCTGACGAAGATCGGTACGGAATCGGCCGCGACGGCCGACGTTCCCGGCGCGAAGGGCGACCTGCTCATTTGCAGCGTTTATACCCGACGTGTCGCCGGCGAATTCGACGACGCACCGAAGGAGGCCGAGAGCAAGCGCGAGCGCCCGATGAAGCTCTGGTTCGCGCGCCTCGACAACACGCCTTTTCGTTATCCCGTCAAGCTCGAGGCCGAGACCGGTTTCGGCACCATCTACGGCAAGACACTCTTTTTCCGCGAGCGACCGCTCACGGAAGAAGAGAAGATCGCGTTGCGGCGCTAGGGGTGCTCAAGGAGCGCGTCACGCCGCGCGTTTGTGGTCGCGCTGGCGCAGGATCGACAGGATTTCGGCCGCAGCCGCGGGAATGTTGGTACCGGGACCATAGATGGCGGCGACGCCCGCCTTCTTCAGGAAGTCGTAGTCCTGTGCCGGGATCACGCCGCCCACCACGACCAGGATGTCCGCACCGCCTTGCTTGGCAAGCTCCTCGATGAGCTGCGGCACCAGCGTCTTGTGCCCGGCCGCTTGGCTCGAAACGCCGATCACGTGCACGTCGTTCTCGATCGCTGCGCGCGCGGCTTCCTGCGGCGTCTGGAACAGGGGACCGATATCGACATCGAAACCGAGATCGGCGAAGGCCGTCGCAATCACTTTGGCGCCGCGGTCGTGGCCATCCTGGCCCATCTTCACGACCATCAGACGCGGACGACGGCCCTCCTCCTCGGCGAAAGAGGCGATGTCGGTGCGGATGCGCGCCAACCCCTCGTCGCCTTCCCATTCGCCGGCATAGACGCCGGAGATCGAGCGGATGGTCGCCTGGTAGCGGCCATAGACGCCTTCGAGCGCCGAAGAGATCTCGCCGACAGTGGCGCGCGCGCGGGTCGCCTCGATGCTGAGGGTCAGCAGGTTTCCAGTGCCATTGCGGGCGGCATCGCCCAATGTCTTCAGCGCTGCCACGCACTTCTGTTCGTCGCGGCTCGTGCGGATCTTCTGCAGGCGCGTCACCTGCGATTCGCGCACCATGTCGTTGTCGACTTCGAGAATTTCGATCGGCTGCTCTTCCTTGAGCTGGAACTTGTTGACGCCCACGACGATCTCCTCGCCGCGATCGATGCGGGCCTGCTTGCGCGCCGCTGCCTCCTCGATCTTCATCTTGGGCATGCCGGCTTCGACCGCCTTGGTCATGCCGCCCAGCGCCTCGACCTCGCTGATCAGCTTGCGCGCCTCGGCCACCAGGCTCGCGGTCAGCGACTCGACGTAGTAGCTGCCGGCCAGCGGATCGACGACGTTGGTGACGCCGGTCTCGTGCTGGAGGATGAGCTGGGTGTTGCGCGCGATCCGGGCCGACTGCGGCGTCGGCAACGCGATCGCCTCATCGAAGGAATTTGTATGCAGCGACTGCGTTCCGCCCAGCACCGCCGCCATCGCCTCGTAGGCGGTGCGGATCACGTTGTTGTAGGGATCGCGCTCGGTGAGCGACACGCCGGACGTCTGGCAATGTGTGCGCAGTGACAGCGAATCGGCCTTCTTGGGGGCGAACGGCTTGATCAGCTCCGCCCACAGGAAGCGCGCCGCGCGTAGCTTTGCCACCTCCATGAAGAAGTTCATGCCGATGCAGAAGAAGAAGGAAAGCCGGGGCGCGAAGGCATCGATATCAAGCCCCTTGGCCTTGGCCGCACGCACATATTCGAGGCCATCGGCCAAGGTGAACGCGAGTTCCTGGACCAGCGTCGCTCCCGCTTCCTGCATGTGATAGCCGGAGATCGAGATCGAATTGAACTTCGGCATGTGCTTGGCCGTGTGCTCGATGATGTCGGCCACGATGCGCATGGAAGGTCCGGGCGGATAGATATAGGTGTTCCGGACCATGAACTCCTTGAGGATGTCGTTCTGGATGGTGCCGGAGAGCTTCTCCTGCGGCACGCCCTGCTCCTCGGCCGCCACGATGTAGCCTGCCAGAACCGGCAGCACGGCGCCGTTCATGGTCATCGACACGCTCATCTTGTCGAGCGGGATGCCGTCGAACAGGACCTTCATGTCCTCGACCGAGTCGATCGCCACGCCTGCCTTGCCGACATCGCCCACGACGCGCGGATGGTCGGAGTCGTAGCCACGATGCGTGGCGAGATCGAACGCCACCGAGAGGCCCATTTGCCCGGCTGCGAGATTAGCGCGATAGAACTTGTTGCTCTCTTCGGCGGTCGAGAAGCCCGCATACTGGCGCACAGTCCAGGGTCGGCCGGCATACATCGTCGCCTTCGGGCCGCGCGTGAAGGGCGGGAAACCTGGCAGCGCGCCCACGGTCTCGAGATTCTCCAAGTCAGCCGCCGTGTAGATCGGCTTCACCACGATGCCTTCGGGTGTCGTCCAGTCGAGCGACTGAAGCGGCCGGTCGCGCAGCTCCTTGGTCGCGAGCTTTTCCCAATCGGCCAAGGTCTTCTTCGGAAAATCAGCCATGACGTCCACTCACACTGCCACGGGCAGAGAACCGCGCTCGCAAAGCGAAAGCGTCCTCTTGCCACTCGACATCAACATAAACGCTCGCAACTGCGAAAACAGCACCCTATTCGCCGCCCGGTATGGTCGCCGGCACCAGGAAGGGACTTCATCAAAGCCAGATTCGAACGATATGGATTGGGTCCAAAACATATATTGGACATCTTCAGGAACCGCCTCTAGCTCTTGGGCATGGCATTGCGCGATGGTGAACGGGCCGGGATGGAGTTCCCCCCGGCCACCGCGGCGGCCCCGACGGTCGGCGAGCTGTTCCGCGGTTTCCTCTTGCTGGGTTTGACCGGATTTGGCGGCGTATTGCCCCTGGCACGCGACATGCTCGTCGAGCGCCGCCGCTGGCTGAGCGGACCTGAATTCACCGAGCTGCTCGGCCTTTGCCAGTTCCTGCCCGGGGGCAACATCATCAATGTTGCGACCGCGGTTGGCATGAATTTCCGCGGCATTCCTGGCGCCTTCGCCGCACTCATCGGCCTGATCGCGGCCCCAACGGCGATCGTGATCGCGCTCGGCGCGATCTATGCGCGCTTCCAGTCTGATCCCCATGTCGTTCACATGTTCGCCGGCCTGGCGGCAGCCGCAGCAGGCCTGCTGGTCTCCTTGGCGATCAAGATCGCCCTGCCGTTGCGTCGCCGACCGATCGCGATCGGCATCGCCGTCATTTGCCTGATCGCAATCGCCTTCCTGCAATGGCCGCTTGTGCCCATCATGCTGGTCCTCGCGCCTATCAGCATTGTGCTCACCAAGAGGATGGGCATATGAACTCGACCCTGACGGCGCTGGCTATCATGTTCACCCAGCTCTCGCTGGTCGCCTTCGGCGGTGGCAACACGATCCTGCCCGAGATGCACCGCCAGGTGACGGACGTCCATCAATGGTTGACGGACGCCGATTTCGCCGCGCTGTTCGCGCTCGCCCAGGCAGCACCAGGGCCGAACATGATGGTCGTGCCGCTGATCGGCTGGCATGTAGCTGGCTTGTCCGGCATGTTGGTATCGACTGTGGCGATTTTCGGTCCGTCCTCGATCCTCACCGCCTTCGCACTGCGCCTGTGGCGGCGCTTCAAGGGCAATCCCTGGCGTCAGGCCGTGCAAGCCGGCCTGGTACCGGTCTCGGTCGGCTTGGTCGCAGCGAGCGCCGTGTTGATCGTGCAGGCGGCCGACCACACCTGGGTCCTTGTCGCCATCAGTGCCGCCGTCGCTCTTGTTGCCACAAGGACGCGAATACACCCTCTGTGGCTGCTCGCCGCCGGTGCTGCGATCGGTTGGAGCGGCTTCGGTCAATAGCGGACCGCGCTTGCTCCCTGGGTTGGGGCCGCGCAGACTCCCGGTCGAAAGGTGGAGGAACTGCCATGATCACGCGTCGTGCGGCACTTGCCGGCCTCGCCGCCTTCCCGATTGCCGAGGCGGCGGCACAGCAGCCACCCTTTCCCAGCAAGCCGCTCACGCTGGTCGTGCCATTTCCACCCGGCGGTCCCGCTGACATTTTCGGTCGCTTCCTCGCCGAAGGCATGGCGGAAGATCTCGGTAAATCTGTCATCGTCGAAAACAAGAGTGGTGTCGCCGGCGTTTCAGGCATGGATGCCGTCGTCAAGGCAGGAACCGACGCCCATGTCATGGGCCTGATGAGCTCATCTGCCGGCGCCATCATGCCCACGCTGATGCCCAATATGCCTTATGACGCGCTCCGCGATCTTGCACCGATCATCCTGGTGACCCGTGTTCAGCAAGTGCTCGTGGTCATCGAGAAGCTTGGTATCTCCGACTTCAAGTCTTTGATAACACGGCTGAAGGCGGAACCCGGTAAATACGCCTATGGCAGCGCGGGGACCGGCGGGATTACCCATCTCGCAATGGAACTCTTCAAGCGCGAGACCGGCACTGACGCCGTTCATGTGCCCTATCGCGGCGCGGCGCCGGCGGTTAACGATCTGGTGGCAGGCCAGGTACAGATGGCCATCCTCGACGTGCCGGTGCTGCTGCCGCACATCCGCTCCGGCGCCTTCAAGGCGATCGCTATCACCTCAAATGTTGGTGCGCCGTTGCTGCCCGGCGTGCCGACCATGCCCGATCTCGGCTATCCCAATGTCATTTCAGACAACTGGTACGGTCTCGCCTCGCCCCATGCCGCACCGAGCGCCAATCTCGACCGAGTCCACGACGCGGCAGCAAAAGCGTTGAAGTCGAAAAAATTGGCCGACGCCTACGCCGCAATCGGTGGCATCGTGGTTGGCGGATCCGCCGACGAATTCGCCCAGTTTCAACGCCAGGAAATCCAGAAGTGGGCCGGCGTGATCAAGCTCGCAAACATCAAGTTCGAATAATAAATCTGCGAAACGGAGTACCCCTCTCATGATGACCCGCCGCAGCGCGCTCGCGGGGCTCGCTTCTTTGTCAGCAGCGCCTGCCTGGGCGCAACAACGAGCCTTTCCCAACAAGCCGCTCACTATGATCGTTCCCTTTCCCCCAGGCGGTCCGGCGGACATCTTCGGCAGGTACCTCGCTGAAGGCATGGCGGAACGTCTGGGCAAGCCAGTCGTCATCGAGAACAGGGACGATGCATCTGCGGCTCTGAACTTGGTAGCCAGGGCCGGCCTCGACGCGCACGTCATGGGCGTCATCAGCGCATCGAGCGGCGCTATCGTGCCGAGCATACTTGCAACCACACCCGCCGACCCGATCATTCCCTACGATCCCACGCGAGACCTGGCGCCGATCATCCTGATTGCAAAAGTACAGGAAGTGTTGGTCGTCAATGCCAAGCTCGGTGTCTCAGATCTCAAGACGCTGATCGCCCGCCTAAAGGCGACCCCCGGGGAACTCTCCTACGCCAGCACTGGCGCCGAAAGCATCACCCATCTTGCGATGGAACTGTTCGAGCGCGAGACAGGAACCAAAGCCTTGCACGTCCCTTATCCCGGGGGGGCGCCCGCTACGGCCGACCTCATCGCGGATCATGTGCAGATGGCGATCCTCGATTTGCCAGCGATCCTTCCACATGTCCGCTCGGGCGTGCTGAAGGCGTTGGCCGTCACTTCCGACAGCCGTGCAGCTCTGTTGCCCGACGTGCCGACCATGCGGGAACTTGGCTATTCCAGGGTCAATTCGGACAACTGGTACGGCCTCGTTGCAGCACGCGGATCGATCCGCGCCAATCGCGATCACCTTCATGATGCAGCCGAAGAGGCGTTGCGTTCACCCACGTTGATCGCTGCCTATGCGGCCGTGGGCGGCATCGCCGGCGGCGGTACGGCCGAGGAGTTCGCCCGCTTCCAGCGACGCGAAACCGAGAAATGGACGCAATTGATCAGGATCGCCAATATCAGGTTCGATTGATCGACGTTTCCTGCCGTCCCCCTTCTCCTATTTGTTGCCGAAGGATCGATATCGCCGCGTGAGGCTCAGCGACTCCCTTTCCCGTTTCCCTCGCCTTGGTCTCGCACACCTGCCGACACCACTCGAGCCGATGAAGCGCCTGTCAGCCCATCTCGGCGGCCCGAACCTCTGGGTAAAACGCGACGATTGCACCGGGCTGGGCTTGGGCGGCAACAAGTTGCGCAAGCTCGACTATGTGCTGCGAGACGCAATCGACCGCGGCGCCGACACGCTCGTATCGGGTGGCGTCGTGCAGTCGAACAGCCAGCGCCAAGTCGCAGCAGCGGCCGCGAAGCTTGGTCTTGCCTGCCATCTCGCCGTCTATCACGGGCGCCTCGCACCGCCGTCAGCCGAATACGAGAAGACAGGCAACGCCTTGCTCAATCGCCTGTTCGGCGCCGTCCTGCACGATGTCCCCTGGAACGGCGATCGCAACGGCGCCATCACCGCTCTCGCCGACGAGCTGCGCGGTCACGGCCGCCAACCCTACATCGTACCCTATGGTGTTTCGAACCCACTGGGTGCGGTCGGCTATGCCTCGACCCTGGTGGAGATCGCCCATCAGTGCGGCGCGCTCGGGTTTGCACCTCAGGCGATCGTGCACTGTTCGGGTAGCGGCGGCACGCAGGCGGGATTGGTGGCCGCCCGTCGCGGCCTGCCGGACTCGCGGATCGTCGGCATCGACATTGATGCCGAGCCCGAGCGGGTACGTGCTGACGTCGTGGCCTATGCCGAAGCAGCGGCTGCGTACCTCGATCAGCCGTTCGATGCGGCGGATGTCGAGGTCGTCGCGGGCCACGCCGGGCCCGCCTATGGCGTGCCACACCAGGCGACGATCGAGGCGATCAAGCTCGGCGCGGCGCTCGAAGGGCTGGTGCTCGATCCGGTTTATTCGGGCAAAGGGCTGGCGGGCCTGATCGCTTTGATCCGGTCGGGCCGATGGACACGCGGCGAGAACGTCGTTTTCATCCATACCGGAGGGGCGCCGGCGCTCTTTGCCTATCGCCACTTGTTTAATTGATTCTGGAGTGAACCGAGATGCTCGACCCCGAGGCCCGCACACTGCTCGACCTGATGGAAAAGGCCACGCAGGAGGGCCGCCCATCGCTTCATACCCTGCCCTACGCAGTGGGCCGGCAGGCCGTCGACAAGATGTCCGAAGACAGCGAAGCCTCGCCACCTGACGTGGGCGAGGTCGCCGATGGCGCCTTCGCAGGGCCGGGCGGCGAGATTCGCTTCCGTCGCTACCGGCCATTTGGCGCTGCCGCCGGTCCGTTGCCGGCGCTGATCTACTATCACGGCGGTGGCTTCGTGATCGGCAATCTCGATACCCACGATTCGACCTGTCGCCGGCTCGCCAACAAGAGCCGCTGCCTGGTGATCGCCATCGACTATCGCCTGGCGCCGGAACATCCCTTCCCCGCGCCGATCGATGATGGTGTCGCCGCCTTCCGGCACATCCGCGACAACGCCGCTTCGTTCGGCGCAGACGCGACTCGCCTCGCCGTCGGCGGCGACTCAGCAGGCGGCGCAATCGCCGCGGTCGTCTGCCAGGCCTGCCGCGATGCCGGCGAGAAGATGCCCGCCTTCCAGATGCTGATCTATCCCGCCACCGATTCGAGCAAGCAAAGCCGCTCACGGCGCGAGTTCGCCGAGGGATATTTCCTCACCAAGGATCTTATCGACTGGTTCTGGAAGGCCTATGTGCCGGCGACGACCGATCTTGGCGACCTGCGCCTCTCGCCATTGCTTGCGCACGACTTCCTGAACCTGCCACCGGCCTTCGTGCTGACGGCCGGTTACGATCCACTGCGCGACGAAGGCCGCGCCTATGCCGATCGCCTGATCGATGCCGGCGTGAAGACGACCTACGTCAACTATCCCGGCACGATCCACGGTTTCTTCTCGTTGACCCGCTTTCTGTCGCAAGGACTCCGGGCCAACGACGAGGCAGCAGCCGTGCTGGCCGCCCATTTCGGCACCTAGGCCGCCGGCAGGACACGCACAAAACCGACGGGGCTTTCGAAGCCTTTCAGTCCCACATTTTCCCGACGCATGGGAACAGCGACGAGCAGGGGCTTTACCGCCGGATCGCACGCGACGGCCTCGCTCAACACGATGTCGCCTCCCTGACTCTGTCCCTGCAATCTCGCCGCCATGTTCACGGTCGAGCCGAAATAGTCCATCCGGTCGTTCAGGCTCACCATGACGCTCGGACCGGCATGGACACCGAGCTTGATGGTCAAATGGCGATCGATCCTGTCGCCGCCGTGACCTCGATTGAAGTCGGCGATGCGCGCCTGCATCGCGAGCGCCGCCTGCACCGCGTCGACCGGATCACCGAATGACGCCATGACCGCGTCGCCGATCGTCTTCACCACGGCGCCGTTGTGATCGCGGACGATCGTGGCCAGAAAAGCAAAGTGATCGCGCACGATGTTGAAGGCCACGGCATCACCCACGCGTTCGTAAAGCGCCGTCGATCCACGCAGGTCGGAAAACAGCAGGGTCACCTGCCCCACCGCCGCTTCATCGCCCGGCCGTAATGTCGCCTCGGCAAAGAGATCGCGAAACGCCTGCAGCGAGATGACTTCCGGAGCGGTCAGCGCCTCGCTGGCCCAGCGGCGGTCCTCTATCAATGCCGCCAGCTCGAAATCCGCCTCGTTTGTGAAGGGGATCTGCCCCGGCTCCCCCGTCTTGTTGGCTTCGACGCCGGTCGCGGTGATGCGCAGACCGGGAAAAGCTCCGCCTTCGTAGTCCACGTCGGCATAAACGCCGGGATGCAAGGTGCGCAGCCGGTAGGGACCCGGCGGCAGATCGACGGAGATCGTGCGCCGCTCTCCCGGCGCCAACAGGAGCTGCACCGGCACATGTGGCGTGGTCATCGGGCCGCTCAGGCAATAGTTGCCCTGCATCAGCGGCCGGATCGCCGGGGCCGGCGCAAAGGCAAGTTCGACATTGCGTTCGAAGTCACGCTCATAGTCGATGTTGCAGGAGGGGCAATGGGCGCCGCGTGGCAATTCGCTGAGTGCCGCGGTGCTGAATTTGGCGCCGCGGCAGTTATTGCAAAGCAGCTCCCACTTCATGGTGAGCAACCCGGCGCGAACAGCGGTCAGACAGGCTTCGATTACGGGCCGCTCTGCGACGCCGAATTCGAGCGCCAGGCGCTTGGGCCTGAGCCGGCCGAGTTCGCTTGCCATGGCGCCGAGGACGTAGTCGCAGAGCCGCTGCCCCAGGCCATTGCCGTACGGACTTTGGTCGATGGCCTCGGCCAGCGCGGCGGCGCGATCGCGAGCGCCGCGGGGCAGCTTGGGTGGCGGCAGCTCGAACATGGTCGGCCGCTCGCCCTTCAGGAACGCCACTGCCTCCCTGTAGCGCCTCTCGAGACGGCCTCTCGCGTTCGCCGCAAACAGGCCGCCAAGCGCACTGCCGATTACATTCCGCGCTTCCCATTGGATGGAAAAGGTCACTTTGCTGCCGGTTCCCTCCGGCTCGATATCGAATGCCGGACCGAAGCGCCGGAAGGGACTCTTCGTGAGCACACGCCCCTCCCGAAAATGCCGTTCCTGGATCCACTCGAAGGGCTTCTCCTCCCATTCCAGGGTATAGCCGGCCGCCTTGCCGCGTCCCTGCCTCAAGACGGTTCCGTTGGGCTGCGGCGTTTCTTCGAGCACATAGGTCGGCAGGCCGATGGCCTCGCCGCTGCGACTGGTGTCCGCCATCACCGGCCAGAGTTGCTCCGGCGGAAGATCGAAGTGCCATGTCCAGGTGCGTCGCATCATCTCCTGATACTCTACGCCTCGGCCATTGGATCAGTCGCGGCAGATCACGGCGCGGTGAGGCCGGGTTCAGCGTTTCAGGACATCGGGTACGCGATAGAGCGGGAAACCGTTGTACGGCCTCGACTTATCGTGATCAGGCACTTCGTAGAAATTGGCCTTGCCATTGTTGTGCAGGCCGCCATCGACCCGGAGTGTCGCGCCGGTGATATAGGCCGCCGCTTCGCTCAGCAGGTAGACGATGGCGCCGGCGATCTCCGATTCAGTGCCGTGCCGCTTGAGCGGAATCCGGCTTTTGACGTTGCGCAGGACGTCATGGGCACGCTCCGGATATCGGTCGAAGCCGGATGAGGCGATGAAGCCTGGGATCACCGAGTTCACCCGCACGCCCGAATGCGCCCATTCGACCGAGGCAGTGAAGGTGAAGTTCGTTTGGCCGGCGCGGGCGGCGCCGTTGTGCCCCATGCCGGGGTTACCGAGCTCCCAGTCGGCGCCGACATTCACGATCGCGCCGCCGTTTGCTTCCATCCATCGCAGATAGACCGCCTTGGAGACCAGGAAGGTCGCGGTCATGTTGTTGGCGACCACGGCATTCCAGCCATTGAGCGAGATGTCCTTGAGTGGCGCCGGAAACTGCCCGCCGGCATTGTTGACCAGCCCGTCGATACGGCCGCTCCATGCCATCACGCCTTCGATGGCGGCCTTCACTTGGTCCTCACGGCGCAAATCAGCCGCGAAGGTGAAGGTGTCGGGATCTCCCAGCTCCTCCTTGACCCGTTCGAGCTTCTCGGCCGTCCGGCCGATCAGGGCGAGTCGGGCGCCCAGCGACTTGAGTTCGTGCGCGGTACAGCGACCGAGACCCGAGCCGCCGCCGGTTACGATGGTGGTCTGTCCGGCGAACAGGCCGGGACGAAAAACGGACCGATATTCCATGGTGTCCCTTTATCCCAGGAGAAGGCCAAGTCGCCGCTGTATCAGGCGCAGAAGGGCGAACCCCAATTGAAGCGGAATCCCGAACGACGCGACGCCAATCGCAAACAGGACCAGGCGATCGCCCAGGGCGGGGAGCAACTCCGCCTCGTGCAGGATTGCCGTGATGCCCTCGCCCACGCCGATGGCGGCGCCTGCGCTCGAGGACATCACCAGCACGAAGAAGGCCCGCATGACGTTGGGCAAAAACTGCAAGGCCGCCAGCGCTGACCCGCTGCGCAGATGACGCAACGCGTCGACCCCGCTATCGGCGACAAAGGCCGCCGAATACGGCAGCAAAGAAAGTGCCACGGTCATCGCGCCCGATATCGACATGTTTCTGGGAAGTGCGTTCAGCAGAAAGAACATGACCACGAAAGTCGGTGCCGCGCGCATCAAAGTGATGGCGGACGCCGCCGCGTTGCCGAGCAGACCGCCACGCAGGTGCGCGTATGCCAACACCAAGCCGAAAGCCAGACCCAATCCGATGGCGACACCTGCGATCTCGAAATTCACCACCATGCCAGCCAGCAAAAGCGGCATGAAGTCGGACCAAAGATGCTCGACCAGGGCAATCATGACGCCGCCCGACCGCTTTCGATTGCCGCCTGGAGCCGGCGGCAAACCGCGACCACGACCATCACGACCAGCGTGTAGAAGATCAGCAGCAACGTATAGGTGGTCGCCCGGCCGCTGGAGAAAGACGTGATGTCGGTGAGAGCGCTCAGGAGCTCGGGCGCGCCAATGAAGCTTGCGATCGGCGTTCCCTTGGCGGCGTTGATCAGGAAAGCAACGATCTGCGTTGCCGACCGGCCGACCGCCCGCGCGAACAGCGTTTGGCCGTGGTGTGCATTCGCGCCCTCCTGGCGCAGGGTCAACATCGCCTCGCCTATGGCCTGGCCGGCATTGCTGCCGTTGGCAAGACCCAGTGCTGCAATCGCGGTCCCAAGCGCGACCGTGGCCGAGAACGGGAACAGGGCATGGGCAATGGCCGAGGCGACGACCAGCGTGAGCACGATCGGCGAGGACTGCAGCAGGACGACGACGCCCTTCGCCAGCCAGCGTAACGGCCCTGCGGTCGAGCTCAGGGCGGCGCCGATGCCGAGTGCGAAAAGCAACGTCGCCAGCAGCGCGCCGCCGATCAGGACCAGCGTATTGCCGATGCCATCGAGCAACAACGACCACGCCGGCACAGTCGTCAACATGGGCAGCGAAAGCTCGATACCCGTGATTTCGGAGAACCAGTCCTCGAAAGCCTTCACGATACCCGCGAAGCGCGTCGGCTCGAGCTCGGTATCAAGCGCAGGCAGAACGCAGTCGGCGTCGGTGTTGCCGCTGTCGGTATTGCAGGCAGGGCTGCGCCACACCTTCTGCTGTTCTTCCAGGAATCCGGTTGCGATCTGATGCCGACGCGCGGCAGCGAGGAAAACGCCGTCGCGGTGGAATATCTGGCTGATCAGGTCGAGGGCTCGCGCCAGCTTGTCGCTGCCGCTGCGCTCCACCGCCATGCCCCATGGTACCTGGGCGAAGCCGAATTTCTGTCCGAAGCGGGCAGCGAAGTCCGGATGCGTGAAGGCTTCAGCAAAAAAGCTGTCGTCCTGCGCGGCAAGCGAGCAGGTTCCGTCCTTCAGCCTGTCGGGAAGCACCCCCGCCTCATCAAACAGCAGGAGGCGCGCATCGTGGGCAACCAGATCGGCATTCGAGCCATTGCCGATGGTGACGCAAACCGTTCGGCCGGCAATATTGGGCCAGTCCGCAATCGCCAGCGCTTTGGGACCCACCAGGATCGTCTCTGACCGATAGTAGTGCGGGCGGATGAAGCGCGCTTGGCCGTCGCGTTGGGTATTGTGCCCCATGGTGGCGATGACGAGGTCGATCCGATCTTCCGCCAGGAGAGGGATGCGACTCGCCGCATTGACCCTCGTGAAGTCGATCGAAACGCCAAGCTTCGCCGCTACATCGCGAGCGACGTCGACCTCGTATCCCTTTCGAACGTCACCATCGCGCGTCGCGAACAGAGGGTAGTACTCACGTACACCGACCCGGAGGCGTCCGGCACACAGGACTCGTATCAATCGATCGGCGCCAGGCGAGGTGCAGCCCGCGGAGCGTGCGGCATCGAGAAGCTCGGCCAGCGCCGCATCCGGCGAGCGTGGCTCCCGTGCCTCTGCCGGCGTGCCGAATCCCACTGTCAGGATCGCCAGCGCGAGCCCTCCGGCTATTCGCAAGAGGCTCTTCTCAAGCCAGGTCTTGCGCCGAGGCGATTTCGACAATGTGCATGTCGGCAAAGAGGTAGGGTCCGTAACGATAGATGGTTCGTCCTTCTTCGGCGTCGCGAATGGCTGCCGTCATAAGCTCGGCCTTGTCCGTCGGAATATGCACGAGAACGGTCGACGCCACCGTCAATTCCAAGCCGTGGCACCGTAAAATCTTGCGCGATTTCTCCAGTCCGACAAAGGCATTGTGCGTGACGATAGCGCGGCCGTGCGACGTCAGATGCCCGGCAAGACCTTCCAGGAAAGGATCGAGCAGCCGCCGGCCGTCGGCCCCCCCGTAGCTCCAGCTTTGATGACGGCCGGCAAAACTACCGTGGGTCATGGGAAAGTGCGGCAGGTTGGCGACGACCAGATCGAAGCGGCGGCCCCTCATCGGCTGCCACATGTCGCCGTGATGGAATTGCGCCGCGGCGCCGTGACCAAGCTCATCCAACAGCCGGGAACCTGCCGCGACCGCTTCGCGCTCGATATCGACACCACAGAGGGAGGCCGCTCCCATCGCGCCAAGTGCGGCTAGCACGACGCCGCTGCCAGACCCGATCTCGAGCACATTCGCGCCCCTGACGCGGCGCGATTCCGCCCGAAGAACCTGAATCAAGGCGCCGGTGTATTCGCTCGGACGCAGGGCCGCGACAACCTTGTCGGCCGCAATATCGGCGGCGGCACTCATGCTGTTCCAACCCGGCTCGTGAAGGCGCGTGCGACGGTGTCGTCAGGAAACTCGCAAAGTATCTTCTTGTAGAGATCGAGCGCCTCGGTGTTTTGCGCCACCCATGCGGCATACGCCATGCGCGTGAGATCGCCAAGCCGCTTGGATGCGGCATCGGGCTCCAGTTCGCCGCCGGCGCCATAGACGCCGAGCAGTTCGTAGATAGGTATCTTCGAACGCCTGCCCTTGACCGCCACTTCGTCGATCGGCCGCACGCAAAGCCTTTCACCGGCTTCCTTGAAGACGGTGTGGCTGATGCAGATACGCGTGCCGTATTCCTTGTTCACGCCTTCGAGCCGGGCCGCAATATTCACGCCGTCACCCACGACGGTATAGGCCATGCGCTCGGCCGAGCCGACGTTGCCAACCAGCACGGCGTCGCTATGGATGCCGATCCGCAGATTGAGGGGCTTGAGCCCTTGCGCACGCCATTGCTCGTTCAACCTGTCCATTCCCCGCTGGATCCGCAGCGCGGCGACGCAGGCGCGCCAGGCATGATCCTCCAGCAAAGCCGGTGCGCCCCAGAACGCCATCACACCGTCGCCGAGGAATTTGTCGATGGTGCCGTGCTCGGCATTCACGGCCTGGGTAACCAGGCCGAAATAGGCCGAAACACGCAGCAACAGCTCCTGGGACGGCACCTCCTCGGAGAGGCTCGAAAAGGCCTCCAGGTCCGAGAAGAAGATGGTGAGGAAGCGACCGTGGCCACCCAGCTCCAGCTTCTGGTTCGATTGCAGGAGCTGCTTGACCAATCCCACCGGCACGAACGCGGCAAAGGCCTTGGCGGTGGAATCGAGCGTGTCGATTGCCTGCGAAAGCGCGAAAATCTCACGGATCGGCGAGGGTTTGCTCGGCGGATTCTCCCCTTCGAACTCCTTGATGAGATTGACCTTCTCCGCGAGCTTCTCGAGCGGCGCCGAGACCACGCCGGCGAGGAGATAGACGATCACGAACTGCAGGGCCATGGTCGCAAGGCCAAACCACAGCATGCGTTCGTTGTTCCGCTGCAGGCCTCCCATGAAATCGGATAGCGGCGCGATGATGAAAAGCTGCCAGTGCTTGCCGAGCGCAGGCGGCACGGCGGACAGGCTTGCGACATACTCCTGATCGTTCTGAAAGAATGAATAGAAGGTTGTGCGATCAGGGGGACGCGCCGCGATGGCCGCTGCAGGCAAGCCAGCGTCTGTCTCCGTCACATGCTGCAGCTCGACCTGCCCGTTCTTGTTGGCATAAGTCTTGGACCGGCTGGAATTGGCGATGACCAGTCCGTGCGAATCGAGAATGTAGCTCAGCGTTCCGGGGCTGATCTTGCGCTCGGCCAGATAGTCCGAGAGCCCGTCGAGTGTGATGTCGATGGCCGCCACGCCTAGCGGTTTGCCGTCGGCATAGAACGGCGCCGCGATCGTGAAGCCTATGAGGCCGAGCGCGGAGAAGACATCCGGATCCGTCACGTATGTGTCGTGGGCTTCGATCGTGCGCCGATACCAGCCGCGAATACGGGGATCATAGTTGGTCGACTGTTCAGATACGCCGAGCACCCGTCCTTCGGCATCGCGGAATTGATAGCGGTCGATCAGCTTGCCATCCTCGGCCTCGAGAACCCATCGATAGGCGAACCGCGTCTCTTTCGGGGGCAGGTTTCCGAAGATCTTGACTTGCGGATCGATGCGACGCGCCTGTCGGAAAGTTCCATCCTTCAAGCCGACGTAGACGCTCACGATCGTGTCGCTGTGAACGAGCAGACTGTTGAGATACTCAAATGAGCGATCGTTGAAATAGAAGTCGGGTTGCTCGGTACCGATTGCCGCCGCCGAACGCGCCATCGTCGACATGGGCTCGAAGTCGCTCTGCACATCCTTCAGGGCGGCACTACGGAAATGCTCCACCAAAGCGCCGGCATGAGATCGCGCGATCGACCGATTGGAGAAATACGTGACCGCCACGATGGCCACGGTCACCGGCACGGTGAGCACAATGAAAAGCGTGAGGATGCTGGGCCGTAACCGCCATTTGCGCTTGGAGAGGAAAGTCATAAGACGGCTGTCTTGATCACATCCACGGATGGCGGCGAGAACTTTCTATTCTATCGCAGTGCTGATTCACCGTCTATGCAGGCAGTCTGAAGCAAATGTTGCAATTGCTACAAGGGCGGTCGCTTCAGATGCCACTCGCTCGCCTGCTGGAAGGCATGACCGGCGGCGAGGATCGTGCTTTCGTCGAAGGCACGACCCACGATCTGGAATCCCGTTGGCACGCCATCGCTCGTCATGCCGCCCGGCAGGGTCAATGTGGGGTGGCTGCTGAGATCGAACGGCGCTGTATAACGCAACCGTGCCGCGACGGCCTCGGGATCTCGCCCGGTTGCCGCCAGGTGCTCGAGGGACCACACCGCCGTTCCCGTTACCGGCATCAGGAGGAGATCGATCGTCGCCAAGAGGCCGTTGAGCGCACCGGTGAGAGAGGCCCGACGGGTCTGCAGACGCGCGTAATCGACAGCTGTCATCCCCCGCCCCGTCTCGATCAACCCGGCCAGCACCGGGCCATAGTCACTCGCACGCGACGGATAGGTAGCTTGGTGCGCCAGTGCCGTTTCGACGCCGCAGAGGCCGATCCAGTCATACCCCGCCTGGTTGAACATCGGCGGCAAAGCGACCTTGACGATCTCGGCGCCGGATCGCCGCAGAGTCGCTGTCGCTTCGGCAAGGGTGCGTTCCGAATCGGAGTCGAGATCGGCGAGGCCGGTGGGCAGGCCGATCCGTTTGCCGCGAACTCCGGCATCGATCGCGGCGGCATAGTTCGGCACAGCTACGGGCGCGGCCGTCGGATCGTCGGGATCGGCGCCGGCAATCACCGCCATGATCCACGCGCAATCGAGTGCGCTGCGCGCCATGGGCCCGATGTGGTCGAGCGACTCGGCAAGCGGGAAGACACCCGCGCGGCTGACGCGGCCCCACGTCGGCTTCAGGCCCGACAAGCCATTCATGGTTGACGGAAAGCGGATCGAGCCGCCGGTGTCCGATCCCAGCGAGGCGTAGCAGAGGCCCGCGGCCGTCGCCACGCCCGAGCCCGACGACGAAACGCCAGTCCAGTATGCTGCATTCCAGGGATTGATCGGCGCAGGAATGGTCGGGTGATGGGCGCCGAACGCGCCTTCGGTCATCTGCAACTTGCCGAGGATCACCGCACCTGCGGCCTTGAGACGCGCGACGACCGTGGCATCCCGGTCGGGGATGTTGCGGCGATGGATCGCCATTCCCGCGGCCGTCGGTACACCCGCCGTATTGCAGAGATCCTTGACCGCGACCGGCACGCCATGAAGCGGACCGCGCAATCTGCCGGAGGCGGACTCAGCGTCGCGTGCGGCAGCATCGGCCAGGGCGCGTTCGGACGTCACTGTGGCATAGCTCTTCAGATTGCCATCGATCTTGGCAACCCGGTCGAGCATCGCACGCGTCACCTCGACCGATGAAAGGGTGCGCGCTTTGAGCCGGCGCGCCACGTCGTCGAGCGAAAGATAGTGCAGATCCGTCGGCATAATGTCTTGCTCTCCCGCAAGACATGTTCGCCGCGAAAGCGGCGGGCCTCAAGGACGGACACGACGCGCCGTTCGCCCGCCAAAACGACGCCTCAGAAACGACAACGGCGGCGCCATTGCTGGCACCGCCGTCTGCCGTTCACTGTCGGAGATTAATCCGCAGTCTTGAGATTGACAGCCGCTGAGCGTCCGCGTTCGGTCGCGATCTCGTAGTTGATCTTCTGACCTTCGTTCAGTCCGTTCAAACCCGAACGCTCGACGGCGCTGATATGAACAAACACGTCCTTGCCGCCATCGGACGGCTGGATGAACCCGAACCCCTTAGTGGCATTGAACCACTTCACGGTACCTGTCGGCATTACTTTCTCCTTAGCTAGCCTGGCGAGCACACAAGACGCGCAGTCGGTGCGCTCGCGTGCATCGATCTGCGGCAACTCAGAGAACTTGGGAAACAGCTCGTTGGTGCAAGTCCATGCGCCGCTAAGGGCTGGGCTGCCAAAGCAGGACCAATTTCGTAAGTCGTGCTGGGGCATATGGAAGTCTGGGGCCGCCAAGTCAAGGTCGCTTCTCCCAAACGCTCCAGCCGTCACATTGTTGCACCGATTTTCCAAGGTTCGAATTCATCGTCCCCAATTCCCAGTAATTCCGACTTTGTCTTCTGGCCGGAAGATGTTTTCAGAATGAGTTCAAATATCTTCTTGCCGCTCTCCAGGATGCTCTCCTCCCCATCAACGATAGCACCGCAGTTGATGTCCATGTCATCCGTCATGCGTCGGAAAAGCGAGGTATTCGTCGCAAGCTTGAGGGACGGCGTTGGCTTGCAGCCGAACACGCTGCCGCGGCCGGTCGTGAAGCAAAGAACATTCGCTCCGCCGGCGACCTGGCCTGTCGCAGAGACGGGATCGTAGCCAGGCGAATCCATGTAGACGAATCCCTTTGCCGTGATGGGCTGCGCGTATTCGTAGACCTCGACCAGATTCGTAGTCCCGCCCTTCGCAACTGCACCCAAGGATTTCTCAAGGATTGTCGTCAGGCCGCCCGCCTTGTTGCCGGGAGAAGGATTGTTATTCATCTCCCCGCCAGTCCGAGCGCAATGCTCCTCCCACCACTTAATTCTTCGAACAAGTTTTTCGCCGACATTCCGAGAGGCCGCCCGGCGCGTCAGCAAATGCTCGGCGCCGTAAATTTCAGGGGTCTCGGACAGGACTGCCGTACCACCGTTCCTCACCAGAAGATCGACGGCAGCGCCCAGAGCAGGATTGGCCGAAATGCCGGAATAGCCGTCGGAGCCGCCGCATTGCAGTGCCAGGATCAGTTCACTGGCCGGGATCGCCTCACGCTTTACCTCGTTCGCTTCGGGCAGCAACTCTTTCAGGAAACCAACGGCGCGCATCACAGTCCTCGCGACGCCGCCCTCGTCCTGGATGGCCATGGGAATGAGCTTGGGTCCTTCCTTGAGACCTTCCGCATTCATCAGGCCCGAAATCTGGTTGGTCTCGCAGCCGAGGCCCAGCACGACGACAGCCGCCATGTTGGGATGACGGGCATAGCCCGCCAGCGTCCGCCGCAGCACGTCCATTTCAACACCCGACGCCGCCATGCCGCAGCCGCCGCCATGAGTCAGCGGCACGACGCCGTCGATGTTGGGAAAGGCGCCCAGCAGTGGCTCGAGCTTGGCTGCAATCATGCGGCTCGTCGCCGCCGAGCAATTCACCGTCGTGACAATGCCGACATAGTTGCGCGTGGCGGCCCGCCCGTCGGGGCGCCGATACCCCTGGAAGGTGGCGCGCTCCTCCGCCCGAATGAAATCGGTCGGATGGGCATCGGCGCAAAAAGCGTAGTCGCGCTCGAAATCGCCCATGGCGCAGTTGTGCGTGTGGATGTGCGAGCCGGGTGCCAGGTCGTCGGTCGCAAAGCCGATGATCTGATTGTACTTGCGCAATGGCTCGCCCTTCTTCACCGCGCGCGTCAGGATCTTGTGGCCGGGCGGAATGCGCGTGGCGGCCACCGCGTCGCCTTCAACTTCTGTGCCGGGCAGGATGTCCATTCGAGCCACGACGACATTGTCGTTCTTGTGCAAGCGAAGGGCGATAGGAGCAGCCATGGGTCTTTCCTCCGTGCCACAACCGGCGAATCCACCGCGTGGGACGCGACATGATAGCGCCAGCCTGTGTCATGTGGACCCAAAAGAAAAGCGGGGCGACGACGCCCCGCTTCCCTCTGCCACATCACCCATCTCTAGCCGTGGTGATGATCCCCATCATGATCCCAATGGCCGCGCTCATGATGCCAGCCATGGTCGACGTGGGCCCAGCGATCCGGCACCCAGTGATAGCCGCGACGCTCGGCCATCCAGTAGCCGGGCGACCACACATGGCGACCGCCATCCCAGCGCCAATAACCCGGCGACCAGGCGTAGCCCGGTCGCGGGGCAGGCACTGCCTCATAGACCGGTGCGGGCGGCGGCACGCCGATCGTCACGCCGATGTTCATGCTGGCCTGGGCGCCCGCTGGCGTGAAGACTGCCGGAGCGACCACCGCTGGCGCTGAAATCGCAGCGGCGGCAAGAACGGTGATCAAGCTACGCATCATCATGACTTGCCTCCTGACATCGGCGGCATTGATGCCACCACTCAGGAAGTACGGTTGGAAGTCACGGGGCGTGCCCGCGCGGATTAGGGTATTTGCGCCGTTCTGCAGCCTTTTTCTGGCCACGCCGGCGCAGCAACCAAACGCCCGCGAACGAGTTGATCCGGCATGACATCCAATCGCAATCGCAATACCGCTTTCGAACGCGGCCGGCCGGCGCCGCTTCTCGCCATCGAACCGAATGCATCGGCCCGCCTGATGCTGCATCGCACGGAGCCATCAGGTCTCTCCCACGACCTTTCCCGCTGGGCGCTGGCGCAGAACCGCAGGTGGCCCATCGAGCAGTTCTGGGCGACGATGCGACGCTCCCCTCAATTGCTTGATGAGCCGTGGACGCAACGGCGATAGTCGGCGAGCGGCCTAACTTTTTTAGTCCTCGGCATGAGCCGATTGTCGGGCCACGACACTGGCCGGGATAGGCTTTGGTCTGCTATTCCCGCCGCCTTGCGCGGATGAGGAACGAATGGACACGCTCACCTACTGGAATGGCACGTGGCATGAAGGCAACCCGGCGATCCTGGGACCACGCGATCACGCCTTTTGGCTGGGCTCGACGGTGTTCGACGGTGGCCGCGCCTTCGAGGGCTGTGGCCCGGACCTCGATCTGCATGCCGAGCGTGTGGTCCGCTCGGCACGCTCGCTGGGATTGAAGACCACCAAGACAGCCGCAGAGATCCTGACGCTGATGCATGAAGGCGTGCGGCGCTTTGGCCCCAAGGCTGAACTCTATGTGCGGCCCATGTTCTGGGCCGCGAAGGGCGGCGCGGGCCCGATCACGGTCGACCCCGATTCGACGCAGTTCCTGCTGTGCATTTACGTCTCGCCGATGCGCGCCGGCACACCGCTGACGCTTGGTCTCTGCCGCTCGATCCGCCGGCCGACGCCGGAGAGCGCGCCGACTGACGCCAAGGCAAGCTGCCTCTATCCGAATTCCTCGCGTGGCGTGGCGGAGATGTCGCAGCGCGGCTTCCAGAATGGCGTCGTGCTCGACGCCGTCGGTAACGTCGCCGAGACCTGCAGCTCGAACATCTTCCTCGCCAAGGATGGCGTCGTTGCTACGCCGATCCCAAACGGCACCTTTCTCGCGGGCATCACGCGCAACCGCACCGTCAAGCTCCTGCGCAACGCCGGCCTGCGGGTCGACGAGCGCACGATCACGACCGCGGAGCTCGACGACGCCGATGAGATCTTCACAACGGGCAATGCCGGCAAAGTGCAGCCGGTCAGCCGCTACGAAAGCCGCGACCTGCAGCCCGGCCCGATCGCCCGCCAGGCGCACGAGCTCTACATGACCTTCGCGCGCACCCAACGCGTGATCTGAGGTGCTGCACGGCGCCGACTTTTCGCCTCAATTGCACTCGTATCACGTTGGGAAGGCCGACAACTGGCCTTCGCAAGCCAACGGGGTTGTCATGCGCAAATATTTCGCTCTCCTGGCCATTCTCCTCACCGCGAGCGCCTGTGGCGACACATGGGGCCAGCGCGCTGTGACCGGCGGTGCGATCGGTGCCGGCTCGGGCGCATTGCTGGGTGCAGCAACCGGATTCAATCCACTGGCTGGTGCCCTGATCGGCGGTGCGGCCGGTGCCGGTATTGGTGCGGCTACGACGCCGCGCCGCTATTATTACTGACACGGAGCTGCGTTGCGGTTTGATCGATGGCTGACGCTGTGGATCGAGCCCTGCGAAATGGCGGATTTCAGTCATATTTGCGCCATACCCGCACGTAACTCTGACCAGGTCACAGCAAGGGGAGTCATTCTTTTATGACCAAATATATCGCGCTCGCTGCCATTCTGGTCGGTATCACCGCGTGCGGTGATACCTGGGGCCAGCGTGCCGTGACCGGCGGTGCGATCGGCGCGGGTTCCGGTGCCGTCATCGGCGGCGTGACCGGTCTTGGCGTTTTGCCAGGAGCGCTGATCGGCGGTGCCGTAGGCGCCGGTGCCGGTGCGGCCACGACGCCGCAGCGGCGCTATTACTGATACTCAGTTCAATCGAAAGCGTGATTGCAAAACGCCGCGGCTTTCGCCGCGGCGTTTTCGTTTAGGGGAGTCTGGCAGGAAACTTCAGATGTGAGCCGGCTCGGGGTGAACGAGGGTCCCGCGAGCGCGCAGCTCCGCGGTGGTCAGACCCTTCCCGTTCGGGCGCCAGCCCGGAGGGGCGAACAGGTAACCCCACACCTCACCGAAAGACCGCGCGCTTGCCAGATCCTTGGCGAGCCCAAACCAGGGCTGCAGGTTGATCAGCACTGGATTGTGCGTCGTCACCCGGGTCACGAGGCCGTAGTCGCAGGGCAGGTCCGCGCGCTCCTCGACGTAAGTGCCGAACAGCCGGTCGAACACGATCAGCACGCCGCCATAGTTGGCGTCGAGATACTCAGGATTGCGGGCATGGTGGACGCGGTGGCTCGAGGGCGTGTTCAGAACATATTCCAGCCAGCTGAGCTTGGGGATCCAGTCGGCATGCAGCCAGAACTGGTAGAGCAGGTTCAGGAACAGGGCCGAGAGGACCGTGGTCGGCTCGAAGCCCAGCAGGGCGAGTGGCGTGAAGAAGATCGTTGCGCCCGTGAATTTGCCCAGCCAGCCCAGTCGATAGGCCGCCGACAGATTGAACTGGTTCGGCGAATGATGGACCGAGTGCGTATTCCAGAACCAGCGCACCGTGTGGCTGGCGCGATGATATCCGTAGTAGCAGAGCTCAAGTCCGAAGAAGAGCAGCAGCACCGAGCCGACATCGCTGAGATGGAAGGTGAACAGCCGATGTTCGTAGGCCCAGGCAAAGATCGGTGCGGCAAGGCTGTACGGGACGAACAAAAGCAGCTTGCGAACCACGAGATCGGCCAGGGAGGTTGCCGACGCCTTCCAGTCGTAGCGTTCCTTGCGCGTCCGGGACAGCCAAAGGCCCTCGATCAGGGCCGAGCCCAGAACAATGGGCGCGAGAATGAGAGCAAGCGTGCCGAGCGTTTCCATGGAAAAGCTCCTTTCCGTTCGACGCCTTTAAATATATGAGCAATACTCATATTTTATACTCGCCTTTGGAAAGTCCGTCGGAGCTATGGTGGGCACACGGCAAACCATTGAAATAAAAAGAAGAAAACCACGGCAGGCGCGCGCCGGAGAAACCGTGGCGGCGATCCTGGAGGCAGCGGCTCAGATTCTGGAAGCGGGCGGGCTCGCCGCCTTCACCACCAATGCCGTGGCCGAGCGCGCCGGGGTAAGCATCGGCACGCTCTACCAGTACTTCGCCGACAAGAACGCCGTCCTGCACACCCTGGCGGAGCGCGAGCTGCAGGCAGCCCTCGCCCGCGTGGCTCGGGCGCTGAAAGGCGAGATCGACTCGTCGGTCGAAGGCCGTGTGCGCGCCATGGTGCGGGCGATCGTGGGTGCGTTCGGCGGCCGGCTTCGCGCGCGCCGCGCCGTGGTGCAGGCGGTCTTGTCGCAAGGTCCGAGCGATCTGCTGGCCCCTATCGCGGCCTTCATCAACCGAGCCGGCGCGCATGTCGGCGAGCAGCGCATCTTCACCAACCTCGACCAAGAGCAGATCTTCGTCGTCTCGCGGGCGCTGATGGGAACGATCCGCGCCGCGGTGCTGGAGGAGCAGCCATTCTTCAAAAGCCGCGCCTTCGAGGACGAGCTGGTGCGGCTGCTGCTCTCCTATCTCGGCGCCGTCACCGAGGCGAAGCGAGCTTCCACTGCACCAGGGTGAACGGCGGCTTGGCCTCGTCGTGCGGCTCGAACACCGCCTCGACCCCGGCGCCGATCTTCACTTCCTGCCGTGCATCGCCCAGCAGGTTGCCCAGCATGCGCACATTGCCGGCATCCGGCAGCTCGACAAGAACGACGATGTAGGGACCATGGTCCTTCAGCGCCGGATGCACCGGATGCCAAGGCCGTTCCCAACTGTAGATGCGGCCCTTGCCCGACACCTTGTGCCAATCGAGATCGAAGCCGAGGCACTTATGGCAGATCCATTCCGGTCCCCACTGGAACGTACCGCATTTGCGGCAGCGCTGGACCAGCAACTCGCCACGTCGAGTTCCCTCCCAGTAGGGCTTGTCGAGGCCGTCGTTCTCCGGCACCGGCGCAGGCAACCCTTTCGGCAGATAGCTCATAGGGTCGCTCCCGTGCCGAGGATCATGCTCGAAACCGGCGTCACCATCGGACCCGAGATCACCATGGAGACCTCCGCATCGGGCACCTGCGAGGTCGACTGACCACGCAGCTGTCGCACCGCCTCGACCTGCAATTCGAGGCCGTGCATGTAGCACTCGGCGAGATTGCCGCCCGATGTGTTGAGCGGAAGCTTGCCGGAGGGTGCGATCAGGTTCTCGCGCGTCAGGAACGTGTTCGCTTCCTCGGCCTTGAAGAGACCATGCTCGACCAGGCCCATCAGGACGCCACCGGTGAAGTTCTCGTAGCTCTGCACTACGTCGACGTCGGCAGGCTTCACGCCCGCCATCTCGTAAAGCTGCGGCGCCACCGTCGTGAAGCTCGAGGTGGCGTAGAGCGGCGCATTATGGCCGCGTGCACCGTTGCGATATTCCGATCCCTGCGCCGATCCCAGCAGGTAAGCCGGCGGCTGGCGCAAGTCGTGCGCTTCCTCGGCTGGCACGATGATCAGCGCCGCCGCACCGTCGTTCTCCATACAACAGTCGAACAGGCGCCACGGTTCGACGATCCAGCGCGAGGCATCGTAGGCCTCGGCGGTGAGCGGCCGGCCGTGCATGACGGCGCGCGGATTGGCCTGGGCATGATGGTAGGAGGCAAGCGCGATCGCCCGCTGCGCCGACGGCTCGATCTTGTTCTCATGCAGGAAGCGCATCGCCCGCATGGCGTAGCGCTGGCCGGGTGACATCACGCCGTAGGGTGCGTTGAGCGCCGCCTCGCCCGTCGCCGTGCCGCCCGGAGGCGCAGCGCCAAAGCGCTGGAACTGGCCCTGCGCCAGGGCGCGGAAGACCACGACGCAGTTCGCCATGCCGCAGGCGACAGCAGCCGCAGCATTGCCCACCGCCGCCGAGCCCCCGCCTCCACCGCCGCCCCAGTTCATGTTGGAGAAGCGCAGCGCCGGCAGGCCGAGAGCCGCCGCGATCCGCGATGGATCGTTGCGGTCGTTGGAGTAGGACGCGAAACCATCGATGCGGCGCGGATCGATGCCGGCATCCTCGCAAGCCGCCAGGATCGCCTGCAGGGCGAGCTTGAACTCGGAGACCGGCGCCTTGCCGTGCTTGTAATAGGTCGTCTCGCCGACTCCGGCGATGGCCACCTTGCCGCGCAGCGTGCGCTTACTCATCGCCGTGCGCCGTCAGTTCGCACGATAGCGCGCCGGGACCTCGATCCCGAGGAAGCGGGCGCAGTTCAGTCCCAGCACCTTGGCGCGCGCGTCGTCGGAGAGTTGCCCCATCGTGCGCTCGATCGCCTCGGCCGAGTGCGGCCACGTACCTTCGTGGTGCGGATAGTCGTTCGCCCACATGAAGTTGCCGGCAAGGTCATGGCTCTCGGCGAGGTCGAGGCCAGCCCGATCCTCCTGGAACGAGGAGAAGCCGTGCGCGCGATAATATTCGCTTGGCAGGTTCTTGAGCTTGGGTCGTACCCAGAAGTGATGCTTCTTGTAAGCCTCGTCCATCGCCTCGAGCAGCCACGGCACCCAGCCGATACCGGCCTCTATGGTGGCAAAGCGCAGGGTCGGGAAGCGCTCCAGCACGCCTGAGGCGCAGAGATTGGCCACCGGCTCGATGGTGGGCGAGAGCGAATGCGAGACATAGTTAACAACAGCGCCACCGTTGCCACGCGCCGCCCGCGGATCACGCCCGGTCGAGACATGGAAGGTGATTGGGAGGTTGGCATCGGTGATCGCCGCCCACAGCGGATCGAAGTGCGGCAGGTTGTAGTTCACGTGATTGCTGTCATGGCCGCCCCAGACCGGTTTGCACGGCAGGGTGAGGCACTTGAAGCCGAGCTTGGCCAGCCGCTGCACCTCGGCGATCGACCCCTCGAGATCGCCGGTCGCCAGCGAGCCGGCCGGAATCATGCGATCCTGGTGCGTGCCGAACTGTTCCCAGGCCCAGTCGTTCCAGACGCGGCACTGCGCCATCGCGAATTGCGGATCGGGCGTCGCCCACATGGCGAGGCCCTTGTTGGGAAAGATCAGCTCGACATCGATGCCGTCGCGATCATGGTCGGCCAGTCGGCCCAATGGATCGGCGCCGGCCTTGTTGCGTGCCATGTCCTCGCCCTCAAGGGTCGACAGACGCAGCCGGTCGGGACGATAGCCTTCGCACACGCGCCACTGAACACCGTCCTTGTCGGTGACCACGCGCGGCAGGCGGTCGTGATACTTCTTGTCCATCCGCTCGAACCAGAGATTGGCCGGTTCGTTGGCGTGGCCGTCGGCCGAGACCATGAAGTACTTCTTCGCAGCGTCCGGACGCGCGCTGCGCGGCCAGTGGGAGGCGCCTGGTGTCTCGAGACGCCAAAGGTTCGGCGCATTGATCTCGATCTGGTTCATCGTTTCCTCCTTGCGACGTATCGAACAGACGCTTTACTCGCCTCGCTTCAAGACAGCGGCAGGAATGCTCTCCTGCCGCTCTTCCAACTCGCGTTCGATGCGGTCCAGCACACGCTGGCATGTTTCAAGGTCCACCAGTGGGATCTTCGCCAGCAGACGACTCTGGATTTCGGTGCCGACCTTGGCCACGCGCACCGCAAGATCGCGGCCGGCTCGGGTGAGATAGATGCCGCGGGCGCGACGGTCGGTCTCATCCTCGCGCCGTTCGATCAGGCCGCGGCGCTCGAGATTGTCGAGCAACCGCACCAGCGACGGACCCTCGATGGAAAGCGCTATCGCCAATTCCTTCTGGCGTACCCCGCCGCCCAGCCGGCCAACGTAGGCCAGCGGCCGCCACGTCGCCTCGGTCAGCCCATAGACCTGCAGTTCCGCATCGACCGCCTGCCTCAGCCGCCGCGCGATGCGCGCGACGCTGAAGCCGAAATCGATCTGCTTGGGCCGGGCCATGGACAGAAAGATAGGACGCTAACTAATTTATCCGCAAGCGAGACCCGCCCGAAAAATGGACCGCCAGCCGCCTGGCGAACGACATTCAGCCAAGCCCGATCGTTTCCAGAATCTCGGAATCGAGAGCGAGATCGTCGCGCGACGACAGCAGCCACAATCGATCAATCCGGCATCGCAGAATAAGCCGGTCCCACCAGGCCTCGACCAATCTGGCCAGCTCGGCCGCCTCGCCGGCGTCGAGGTCGTCGACGAGATTGTACAGGCCGACAACGTAGAGACCTGTTTCGCGCCGCCCCATGAGGCGCTGGATCTGGCGGAGAACATCTGCACCGTGCCGCTTCTCCGGATAGACTCGCAGATAGAGGCGGCCCTGGTTCACATTGCCGGAGAAGAGCCCTCGAAGCTCGACGAACAGCGGGCCGAGCCCGGCAAGGGCTTCGCGACGGTCAGCAGACATCCCGGGCGACGCTTCGAGCGCGCCGCAGATCGTGGCGTGCAGCTTTCCCCGCCGCTGCTCGACAATGGGCCAGGCAATTTTATGCGCGAAAGGCGATCGCTTGAGGTCGGCTTCGAGCGTTCGATAGTTTTCAGAGGCCAGCAGATCATCCGAGGCGATGGGTAGAACCAGCGAGATGACCGGACCATGCCGACCCCTCTCGTATGGCGAGCCCGCCTTACGCGCGACCACACGCGGATGATCTGGCGCAACCAGAGGCAGGTGGGCGAGACGGTAGGCTTCGTCCATCGCGAAGCCTTCATTCTTTTTGAACCGCGTGCGGCTTGCGAGATAGCCGAGGTCCTCATCGCCGCAGAAGACGGGGCCGTCAGCCGGTGCCACGCGCTAGGCCGCTTTTGAAAGGTCCTCGCCGGCAAGCGCGCGCTCGATCAGGCGCACGACGTTGTCGCGGCCGTAGAGCTTGATGAACGCGCCCATGCGCGGCCCCTGTTCGCTGCCCAGCAGCACCTCGTAGAGGGTCTTGAACCACTGGCGCAGTTCTTCCTTGGCGAAGTGGCGCTTGCCCGCCTCGTAGACCTCGTTCTGGATGAATTCCGCGCTCTCGTTGTCGGGAATCTTCCGCAGCGTGTCGGCGAGATCGCCGAGCGCCGCGCGCTCCTTCCCGGCCGGCAGCCGGAACTTCTTCGTGCTCTTCACGAAGTCCTGGTAGTAGGCGACCGCGCCCTGCAGCAGGCGATCGAGATAGGGTGCGTTCTCGGGCGTGGCGCCCGGCACATAGCGGCGCAGGTACTGCCACAGCACGTCCTTGTCGTCGGTGTGCGCGACGCTCGCGAGGTTGAGCAGCATGGCGAAGCTCACCCCTGCCGCATGGTGCTCGACGGACTTGCCGTCGTGGATGTGCCACGCCGGATTGTCCACGACCTTGGCCGGTTCCTCGGTCGGCATCTTCTCGACGAAGCCGAGATAGTCGTCGATGGCACGCGGGATCACGTCGAAATAGAGCCGCTTGGCGCGCCGCGGCGCCTGGTACATGTAGAGCGCCAGCGACTCGGGCGGCGCATAGCGCAACCATTCCTCGACCGACAGCCCGTTGCCCTTGGACTTGGAGATCTTCTTGCCCTCCTCGTCGAGGAAAAGCTCGAAGTTGAAGCCCTCAGGTGGCTGCCCTCCCAGCACGCGCACGATCTTGGCGCTGAGTTCGGCGGTCGGAATGAGATCCTTGCCGTACATCTCGTAGTCGACGCCGAGGGCGAACCAACGGCCAGCCCAGTCGGCCTTCCACTGCAGCTTGACGTTGCCGCCGGTCACGGGGGTCTCGACTGTCGAGCCGTCCTCGTCGCGATAAACGATGGTGCCGGCATCAGAATCGATCTTGATCAGCGGCACCTGCAGGACGCGGCCCGTCTTGGGCGAGATCGGCAGGAAGATCGAGTAGGTCGCACGACGCTCCTCGCCGAGCGTCGGCAGCATGATCGCCTGCAGTTCGTCATAGTGACGCAACGTAGCAAGCAGCATCTGATCGAAGCGGCCGGACTTGTACCAGTCGGTCGCCGACTGGAACTCGTACTCGAACCCGAACGAATCGAGGAAGGCGCGCAGGCGCGCATTGTTGGCCGCGCCGAACGACGGATATTCGTTGCTGAACGGATCGGGCACCGAGGTGAGCGGCTTGCCGAGATTCTGGGCCAGCATCTCCTTGTTCGGCACGTTGTCGGGCACCTTGCGCAGCCCGTCCATGTCGTCGGAGAAGCAGAAGAGCCGCGTCGGCACGTCGCAAAGACGCATGAACGCCTGGCGCACCATGGTGGTGCGCACCACCTCGCCGAACGTGCCGATATGCGGCAGGCCTGAAGGACCGTAGCCGGTCTCGAACAGCACATGGCCTTTCGCCGGCGCTTTGCCGCCGATACGGGCGACGAGCTTGCGGGCTTCTTCAAACGGCCACGCGCGCGCGGCCTCGGCAATGGTGCGGTCAGACTGTGACATGGAACGAGCGAAACTAGGTGTCGGGGCCATTTGCGTCAATGCGACGACAGGACCAAAGTGCGCCGCCTGTCATGCCAAAAACACCCGTAAGTATCGCGTTGGGCGGCCTTTTGGCCATGGCGGCCGGAATCGGCATCGGCCGCTTCGTCTACACCCCTATCCTGCCGCCGATGGTCGAGGCGCTGGGACTCACCCAGAGTCAGGCTGGCCTGATCGCCTCGGCGAACTTCGTCGGCTACTTCGTCGGCGCATTGCTGGCGGCATTGCCCCTGCCCGGGCCACGGCGTGCGTGGCTCCTGGGCTTTCTCGCCGTGAACGCCCTCTGTCTCGGAGCGATGGGGCTCACTGTCTCGTTGCCTCTCTTTCTGCTGTTGCGGCTGGCCGCGGGCGTCGCCTCGGCCTTCATCCTGATCTTTGCCTCGGCACTGGTGCTCGACCGATTGGCCACCGCCCGCCGCGGCGCACTTTCGGCGGTGCATTTTGCCGGTGTCGGCAGCGGCGTCACCGTGTCCGCCGCACTAGTCGCGACCTTGAGTGACTGGCGGATCATGTGGTTTGCCAGCGCCGCGTTGGCCTTGGTTGCGGGTGCCGCGGTTTGGGTAATGGTCCCTGCCGACCGTCCGGTCGCGGCGGCAATGCGCCCGTCGTCGCGCAGCAAGCCGAGCGCACGCTTCCTCACGCTTGCGGCTGCCTATGGACTGTTTGGCTTCGGCTACATCATCACCGCGACCTTCATCGTCGCCATGGTCCGCGGCTCGAAGGAGATCGCGGCACTCGAGCCCTACATCTGGGTCATGTTCGGTCTCGCCGCCGTGCCGTCGGTGGCGCTGTGGACTTGGCTTGCCCGGCGCCGCGGCGTCCTTGCGACCTTCGCGCTCGCAGCGATCGTGGAGGCAATTGGCGTCGCAGCATCTGCACTCTGGATCACGGAAGTGACCGTGATCCTGTCGTCGGTCTTCGTCGGTGGCACTTTCATGGGCCTGACGGCACTCGGCCTGATCGCGGCACGCGAGGGCAAGGGCGATCCACGTGGCCGTATCGCGCTCATCACCGCAGCCTTCAGCGCCGGCCAGATTCTGGGACCTGTTTTCGCGGGCTATGTCTACGATCTGACCGGCAGCTTTGCCGGACCGTCGTGGTGCGCGGCCGCCGCCCTCGTGCTGGCGGCCGTCCTCTGCCGCCTCAGTTCCCGAATGGGATCGTGACGTCTCATGGAGCCCTCCTTCGGTTGCCGAGAACGGATCAAGCTCTGGCCTGCGCGCGGCGGAGCCATTCGTCCAGGCCAATGCGGCCGAGGCGTGCTTCGCCCAACGGCACGAGCGAACGCTCCTCGACCCGGCCGCCGAAGTATCGGGCCTCGGGATCGCTCGCGACCTCGCGCGGATCGCCGACTGCCTTCAGGTATCGCGCGACGATTTCGTTGAACGGCGCCCGTTCCGGGCCGGCGATCTCGACGATGCCGTTGCGCGGTTCGGCAACAGCCACTTCGGCGACGACAGGAGCAACATCGTCCGCCGCGATTGGCTGGAACAGGCCGGGCGAAATCCTGACGACATTGCCAACCGCGCCCGAAGCGGCGATGCCGCCGAGGAATTCCATGAACTGGGTCGCGCGGACAATAGTGTAGGGAACGCCCGACGCCACGATCAGCTTCTCCTGGGCGACCTTGGCGCGGAAGTAGCCATTGTCGGGCGTCCGGTCGGTTCCAACAATGGAGAGCGCGACGTGATGCCGGACGCCGGCAGCTTTCTCCGCCGCGAGCAGATTGCGTCCGGAAGTCTCGAAGAACTCCAGCACTGCCTTGTCCTCAAACGAGGGTGAATTGCTGAGGTCGACGACCACCTGCGTGCCGGCCATGGCCTCCTTGAGGCCCTCGCCGGTAAGGGTGTTGACGCCGCTTTTGGGCGAAGCGGCGTCAACCTCGTGGCCGCCCTCACGCAGAATGGCGACCGCCTTCGAGCCGATCAGGCCCGTGCCGCCGATCACAACGATCTTCATGCTAGCCCTCCATGTCGATGAATGGAGATCTTTTAGATGAGCGGAAATCTTTGAGCAGGTCTGTTGCACGCCAAAGATAGCGGCCGTGCTAGGAGAAGCGTTACTCCGGCAGCCTCGTCGGTCAACGCTATGTTTGTTCCGTGTTGCCGCTTGCGTACAGCCAACGAGCGACGAGCGCTTCGGTATCGCCGCCGAACTCTGCCCGCGAACCTTCCGACAGGACCGTCCCCGTGCGCATGACGTAGACGTAGTCGGCGATCTCGAGCGCGCGCTTGATGTTCTGATCGACCAACAGGATCGCCTTGTCCTGGGCGGCAAGGCTCTTGATCAGCTCGTAGATCAGCCCCGCCACACGCGGCTCGATGCCGGCGGTCGGCTCGTCGATGAGGAACAAGACGGGGTCCTGCATCAGGCTGCGCGCGATCTCGAGCTGGCGTTGCTGGCCTCCGCTCAAAGTGCCCGCGGCCTGCTGCCGCTTCTCCGCCAGTATCGGGAACTGCTCACACGCCTTCGCCACCAGTTCTTCGACGCGCTTGCGCTCGCCTCTTTGACGCCACGCGCCCAGACGCAGATTCACCTCGACGCTGAGATGAGGAAAAATGCTCGGACGCTGCGGCAGGTATACGACCCTGTGCCGGCCCATTTCATGCGGGGCGACGGTGCGCGCGGGCTCTCCGTCGAGGCGGATCTCGCCTTGCCGCAAGCTCAGGAAACCGAACAGCGCCTTGAGCAAGGTGGACTTGCCCGTCCCGTTGGGACCAAGCACGCATCGAACCTGGCCGCGCACCGCTTCGACCGATACGCCGCGCAGGATATCGATACCGGGTAAATAGCCCGCCACCAGGTCCCGGGCGACCAGCCAGGGCGCGGGATCCGCTGGCATTGCCGCCCTGTCAGAGCCCTGCATGTGTCAGCTCCCTGCATAGGCCGCAAGCACGGCCTGATCTTCGCGGACATCCGCCGGAGGTCCGTCGGCGATCTTGCGCCCGCGGGCCATCACCACGAGCCGTTTCGAGAGGCGCAGGATCGATTCCATGTCGTGGTCGACCACGACGAACGTGCGGCCCGCCTCGTGAAGCTCCTGGATGCGTGTGATCAGCTGGTCGCGCAGGTGCGGATGGACGCCGGCGAAAGGCTCGTCGAGGAACAGGATGGCAGGCTCGAGCATCATGCAGCGTCCGAGCTCGAGCAATTTTTGCTGGCCGCCGGAGAGGTTCTTCGCGTGCAGCTGCTCAAGGTGAGTCAATTTCAGGAAGTCGAGGGTGCTACGCGCCTGCTGGACGACCGACCGCCACGTAGAGCCGGGTCGGGTGAGCCCCGGAACGAGCAAGTTCTCGAGCACCGTCATGCGGCCGAAAAGCTGCGTCAGCTGGAACGTTCGCGCCACGCCCATCGCCGCATAAAGATGGGCCGCCTGCCCCCTCATCTCATGGCCGCGCACAACGACCTCTCCGCCATCCGGCGGGAGATGGCCTGTCAGCATGTTGATGAGCGTGGACTTGCCGGAACCGTTCGGGCCAATCAATCCGACGAGGTCGCCCTCCACGACGCTGAACTCCACCGTGTCGTTGGCGACGATGCCGCCGAATCGCTTGACGAGGCTGACGCCCCGAATGAGCTCCGCCGCCGCGCTCATTGTGCCGGGTCCTTCTGAGGAACATCGCGTAGAGCGGTTGCCGCGACAGCCCGCGGCTCGCCCAATTGGACGAACCTGAGCCACAGCGGCGTGAGGAGACCGTTGCGGGCAAAACGCATGGTCAACAGCAGGATGATACCAAAGAGAGGAAGGCGCCATTGGCCGTAGCCACGCAGCACCTCGAGCAGGAATTCCACCACGAAGGCGCCGCCAACCGCGGTTGGCAGCCGCTCCATGCCGCCGATGACGGTCATGACGACCAGCACGGCCATGAAGTCGAGGCCGCCAATGCTCGGCGTCAGGATGCCGATGTAGTGGCCATAGAAGCTGCCGGCGAGTGCCGCGAATCCGCTCGCGATCGCAAAAGCGAGAATGCGGAACCGCGCGACAGCGACACCGGAGGCGGACGCGGCCTGCTCGTCCTCGCGAATGGCACGAAGGAACAAGCCCCAGCGCGACCGGACGATCACGCCCATGAGCAAGAGCGAGACCACGAGCAGCGCGAAGGCCACATAGAAATACGGCAGGCGGGAGGTCGTGCTGAACAGCCGCTCGACGTGGAGGCCTGCCATGCCGGCGGTGATGTCGTCCTCGGTGGCGAAAATGATGCGCACGATTTCGGAGAAGCCCAGGGTGAAGATCGCGAGGTATGGGCCGGTCATGCGCAGGCATACCCACCCGATAAGTCCGCCGAGCACGCAACACAGAGCGACCCCGGCCACCATGCCGACAGGAATCGGAATGCCGTACCACTGAACCAGCAGCGCCGACGTGTAACCTCCGATGGAGGCGAATGCCATGTGGCCGAGCGAGAAGAGCCCAGCGTATCCCGCGAGCAGGGACCAGCTCGACGCGAGGATGCCGTAGAACATCGCGATGATGGCGACGTGCATCCAGTACGAGCTCAGCCGGTCGGCAAAGACGAGGGCAAGCGCGGCGACCGCGAGCAGGATGTAAATGTGGAGGCCGCGCACGCTCTCTATTCCATCCGCAAGTGACGGCGACCGAAGAAGCCTTGCGGGCGGACGATGAGGACGACCATCAGGATCAGCAAGCCGAAGGCATTCGTGTAGGCCAGCGCCCGGGTCGGATCCGGAAAGAATGCCGTGAAGAGGTTCTCGGCCTCGCCGAGCAGAATGCCGGCGAAAATGCTGCCAAGCACCGAGCCCATACCGCCCAGGATCACGATCACGAAGGCATGGATGTTCGGCAGCACGCCCATGTCGGGGGCGAGGGAGAAAATCGGCGCAATGAGCGCGCCGGCGGCAGCGGCGAGCGCGGCACCAATGCCGAACGCGACGGAGTTGAAGCGCCGCGAATTGATACCGACGATCGCCGCCGATTCACGCGACTGGCTGACGGCATCGAGCGCCTGCCCCCAGATCGTCCGGTGCATGAAATACAGCAGAGCCAGGATCAAGACGATCCCGACGCCGCCGGCGAAGAGGCGATCGTTGGTGACGGTCATCTCCCCGATATGCTGGACGCCGGGAATGAAGGAAGGCGGCTTGAGGGGATAGGGTCCAAAGATGATGACGGCGATGTTGCGCAGGAAGAATGCCAGCCCGAAGGTGATGATGAGTCCGTACTCGTCCTTGCGTTCCGTCGCATCGCTGTAGAGCGGCGTCAGCAGCAGGCGCTCGAGCACGATCGCGAGCGCAAAGAGCGTGGCCATCGACAGGAGCATCGCCAATAGCGGCGGCGCGCCCAGCAGCGCAATGAAGTAGTAGGCGCAGTAACCGCCGAGCATATAAAGATCGCCATGGGCAAAGTTGACGATCTTCAGGATCGAGAAGATGAGCGTCACACCGACGGCAATCAGGGCATAGATGATGCCGATGACGGCGCCGTTCGCGACCTGGACGAAGATGTAATCCCAGGTCATTGGCTCCCCAACTCACATTCGAAGAAGGCTGGTTTCAACGGTGGTGTCATCCTGAGCGCAGCGAAGGATCCTTCACTTCGTTCAGGATGACACGGTTCTCGTGCAATCGCCCTGGCCGCCAAGGGGAGAGGAGCCTGAATGCTATGCCTACCAGGTAGCCCTGATCACTGACCCGGCTTCAAATACAAGTACTTCACGTCGGCGATGTCGCGCGGCCAGATGATCGGTGCGTCCTCGGCATCCTGATTCACCTTGTCGTACTGGATGAGCGCCACCGGCGCGTCCATGAACTGGTGATAAGCCCAGTCCGGCGTGTGGCCCGTCGAGAAGGTGTACCGTCCGCGACCGAGAACGATATCGGTCTTCTCGAGCGCGGCGATGAGCGCCTTGCCGTCGGTTGACTTGGCCCGCCCGATCGCGTCGGCCAGCAACAACATGGCGTCATAGTTCTCGATTGCCTGTGGCGACGGCGAATGGTTGTACTTCTTCTTGAAGGCCGCCACGAACGCCTTGGTAGTGTCGTTCCATGCATTCTTCGGCAGACCTACGACCTCCGTGACGACGTACTTGCCGCCTTCGCCGACATTCTTCCAGAACGTGGGATCGACCGCCGGACCACCGGAATTGGCGATGCCTGTCTTGGCTGTCGGCGCGAATCCCAGCGTGTGTGACTGGTTCATCATCGGATAGGCGCCGGCCAAACTGTAGGCAGCCATGAAGAAGTCATAGGCCGGCGAATGGCTCTTGAAGCGCTCGATCTGGGCGGTGAACTCGGTCGCGCTCGGATCGGCGCCGACGACGTCGTATTTGACGCCGTGCTTGTCGAGAATGGGCAGCATGACATCGCGCGCGCTCTGGCCGCCGTCGTTCTTCTCGTAGA
Source organism: Alphaproteobacteria bacterium (assembly GCA_017308235.1). Taxonomy (GTDB): domain Bacteria; phylum Pseudomonadota; class Alphaproteobacteria; order Reyranellales; family Reyranellaceae; genus Reyranella. Next base: position 92,560 of record JAFKFL010000018.1, read on the forward strand.
GGAACGCCACATTCTTGAAACCGGCGGCGGCGATCCACTCGCCGTACTTGCCCGCAATCAAGGCCTGGTTCGGAGCAACACGGAACACCTCCGGATAGCCCTTGGCCGTGATCTTGAGTGCCCAGACATCGACCGCGATGATGGGAATGCCCGCGTTGTGCGCGACTTCCATCTCCGCCAGGAACACCGAGCTATGGAACTCGCCGGTGATTGCAACGACGTGTTCTTGGGAGATGAGCCGTTCGGCCGCCGCCGTGCCCTCTTCAGGTTGGCCGCGCGTGTCCTGGAAGATGACCTGGATCGGCCGTCCAAGTACGCCGCCCTTGGCGTTGATTTCGTCGGCAGCGAGCTCGGCCGCTTGCTTCATGAGGACGCCTTCGGCGTAGCCGCCCGGTGGCGACAAAGGCCCCACCCAGCCGATCTTGATCGGGTCCGCTGCGTTTGCGGGTGCTCCCACAAACTGCGTTGAGACAAGAACAAGCCCCCCGACCAGCGCGGCCAGCTTGCTTCCGACATGCCGACGTCCTTGGACCAGCATTGTCTTCCTCCCCTGCCTAGATCGTGGCGCGCGAGATTAGGCCACTTGAGAGGATGGCTCCAAGCGTGTTCCGCGCTTGACGCCCACAATGCGGTTGACCATTCCGCCGTCGGCAACGGCATTGATGGCCACAGGCTCTAGCGTCGAGCGAGCAAGGTCAGGGCTTCGGTCGCTGATCGCACACCTGATGAATGGGCGCCCGCGAGATCACCGCCGTCAGTCGCTTCACCGGCGAAGAAGATGCGTCTGTCATGCGGCTGGGCGAGGACGATGCGGTCGCGCAGCCCCGTCTGCCCATCCCGCGCGACCGACCAGGCGCCGCGGGCATAGACGTCCTGCCCCCAGCGCGAGGCAACGGCACCGGCAAAGGCGGTTCGCAGCGTCTTGCCAAAGATCTCGGCCAAGGCCGACAGGCCCCAGGCGCCGGCGGCGCTGGGACCGTTCGTTTCAAGCTGACGAGCTTCGTCGCCTTCAGTCACGAGGATCGCGCCGTTGTGCCCGCCCGGCTGCGCAATGAGCTGCAACACACGGCCCTGGGCAACCAGCGCAGTCACGCGGGCATCCGGCGGCGCCGCGATGGCCTGGCGTGACAAGCGGACCGCAACCTTGTCAGAGAGCGCCATCGGCAAGGCTGCGATCGCACTGCGCTTGTCCGGCTTGAGCGGTGGCGCGAAGCCTATGGTGTTTGCCGCCAGCACGCCCACCGGCACGGTCACGATCACCGCACGAGCCTGCACGTCGCCACCCGGCGTCACGATTCGCACCAAGGGCTCCGTCGAATCGATACGCACCACGCGCGTGCCGGTCTTCACGGGCACATGCGCTGCCCAGCGCGCGACCAGGAGACCGACGCCTTCGGGCACATCCTGTTCGCCCTGGAAGGGCGGTCGCCGCAGCAATTCCGTGAGTGCCAGCTGTTCCAGTGGCTCCTTGGGAATCACCGCCTGTCTCGGATCGACTCCAGGCAAGAGCTTGTGCACTTCCGCGATCTTCTTGGCGATCTCGTCCAGGACCTTGTCGTAGCGCGCATACTCTTCGCGCGTGAGCTCCTTGCCGTTCACCAGGATCGCGCCAGCTTGCGGCGGCGGCGCAGCCCTGGCGCCAAGCTCGTGCGCCAGTGCACTGCCTGGCACGAGGCCCGCGGCGCCAGTATCGAAGGGAAAACCCAGCGAGGTGTCGGTGAAAGTGCGTCCGCCGACGCGATCACGCGCCTCCACGACGAGCACGTGTTTGCCCTTCGCCATCAGGGCTTTGGCCGCCGCAAGCCCTGCCACGCCCGCGCCAATGATTGCGACATCGAGGTCGGCGGCAAGGGCGGCACGCGGCAACAGCGCCAGCGCCGAGGCCGCCAGCAGGCCGCGCCGACGCACGATCAATGTTTCCAGGTGAAGGGAAAGAGCTGCTGACGAAGGTAGCTGGCCGGCATGTAGTCGCCCAGCACGCCGTACTTCCCGGGGAAACGCCGGTCCGACTTCACGGCCGTGCCGAACAGATAGTCGAGGAAGGCGAAATGCGCCGCGTAATTGCGGTCGATCGCCTCGCGCTCGGAGCTGTGATGCCAGTGATGGAAGTCGGGCGTCACGATCAGCCATTTGAGCGGCGCACGGGCAAACGCCGACGGCAGGGCGACGTTGGCGTGATTGAACACCGCCTGGAAACCCACGATCACGATGTAGACGTTCATCGCGGCTTCTGTGAAGCCCAACACATAGAGCACGCCCAGGATCGAGACGCGCGTCGTCAGGAGCTCGAACAGATGCAGGCGTGAACCCGCCATCCAGTCCATATACTCGGCGCTGTGATGCACGGCATGGAAGCGCCACAGGAACGGAATCTCGTGATAGGCACGATGCGTCCAGTACTGCACGAGATCGGCCACCAGCAGAACGCCGAACAGCTCGGCGAAGAACGGCAATCCGCCGATCCATTTCTGCAAGGGCGCATAGACCAGCCAGCCGAACAGGCGGTGGATGGCGAAATTCACGATCACCAGCGCCAGCCCGACCAGCAGGTGGTTGATGATGAAGTGCGTGAAGTCGATCTGCCAGCCTGGCCGAAATACCGGTTGCTCCCGATGCAGCGGGAACATCTTCTCGATCAGGATGAACACCATGCTGGAGCCCAGAAGATCCAGCAGGAACCAGTCGAGGCCGATATAAGGCGTGTTGTCGGGAAAGTCGCCGACCGGCACACGATGGCCGCCGAAGGCGACGGCAATGGCCAGCAGCGCGAGAGCCGCCCCGTTCAGCCAGCGATTGCGCAGCCGGATCAGATTGGCGATGGCAAGCCCGCCTGCGATCACCATGCCCACCAGCATGATCTCGCGCAGCACATCGACGTCGTATTTCTTCCGCAGGTTCGGCGTCGTCAGATATTCGGGGAAGTGGAAGGCAAGCACAGCGAGCACCGCCATGCCCGACAGGGCAAAGGCGACCACGCCGGTGATCTTGCCGTAACCCGGCTGCAGCGCACCCGACTGATGGAAGATGGCCGTCGACTTGCCGAGAGTTTCTGGTCGTTTCATGGCGCCTGAGTGTAGTTGCAACTGACGTTCACTGCATTGGGCAAAAAGGGTGTGGTATTCACCTCGCCAATGCTTTCGCAATCCTCCCGGCCGGCCCTCCTCGCCACGGCGCGCAGCGCCTTGTGGCTGTCGGCCGACGGCGAGATCGAGAAGCTCACTGTTTCGGAGGTGACGCAGCGCGCGGCGGGAACTTTCCCGCTCGTTTGCCATGCACCGGCGACCGCGGCGCGGCTGGGGTTGGACCTGCTTGCCGCGCGCGATCTGCTGGAGCTCTACGCCTTCGTGCGGCCGGCGACCTTCTGCCTGCCGACCATCCGCGGTCTCTGCGAAGCGCTCGATCTCTCATTGCCGGCGACGCCGGAGGACGAGCTGATACGCCTGCCGGAGGCGGCACGCGTGCTGCTCGACGAACTGGAGGACATGGCGGCGCTCGCCTCGCCTGAGTTCAGGGATACCGCGCTCATGATGGCGCGCGGCAACTGGCCGTGGGGCCAGGACGTGCTGGCGGCGCTGGGCATCGACCCCAATCCGGCGAAGAAGCCGCGGCCCGGCGCCGGCCTCGACATCTGGAAGAGCCTGCCCGCCTGGGAAGAGCCGCCGCCGGCAACGCCGCCCGGCTCCCAGCCGGTTGACTCGCGCGAGGCACGCCTGCGGCTCGCGCAGCTCATTTCAGCCGGTCCCAACCTTGCCGAGGCGCGGCCGACCCAGAGCGACTACGCTTCGGCAGCTTCCGAAGCCTTCGCGCCGCGCGAGGAAGAGGACAAGCCCAAGGTCGTGCTGGTCGAAGCGGGCACCGGCGTGGGCAAGACACTGGGCTATGTCGCACCCGCCTCGCTATGGGCGGAGAAGAATGGCGCGCCGGTCTGGATCGCCACCTACACCCGCAACCTGCAGCGCCAGATCGACGGCGAGCTCGATCGCCTGCATCGCGATTCGGCCGAGAAGCGCCGCCGCGTGGTGATCCGCAAGGGACGCGAAAACTATCTTTGTCTCCTGAACTTCCAGGAGGCCGTGATGCGCACCGGCCTGGTGCCCGAGAACGCCGTCGGCCTGGGCTTGCTGGCGCGCTGGGCGCTGGCGTCGCGCGACGGCGACATGATCGGCGGCGATCTGCCGGCCTGGCTTTCCGACTTGATCGGCCGCAGCCGCATCTCGCGGCTGGCCGACCGGCGCGGCGAATGCATCTACTCCGCCTGCGAGCATTACCGGAAATGCTTCGTCGAGCGCACCATCCGCCGCGCCCGGCAGGCTGACATCGTGATCGCCAACCATGCGCTCGTCATGGTGCAAGCGGCGATGGGCGGGCTCGACGATGCGACACGGCCGTTGCGCTACGTGTTCGACGAAGGCCATCACCTGTTCGATGCGGCCGATAGCGCCTTCGGCGCGCATCTGAGCGGCATCGAAGGCTCCGACTTGCGGCGCTGGATCCTGGGCGCGGAAGGCCGCCGCGGCAGTCGCGCCCGCGGGCTCGAGCGACGCGTGCAGGATCTTCTGAGCGACGACACCGAGGCGCAAGACGCCTTGCGCCGCCTGCTCGATCTCGCCCGCCGCCTGCCCGCTCCCAACTGGCAGACACGGCTGGCCGATGGCACGGTGCTGGGCCCGGCCGAAGAGTTCCTCGCGTTGGTGCGCCAGCAAGTGCGGGCGCGCGCGGCTGATGCGGATCAGGGGTTCGGCCAGGAATGCGACATCCGTCCGCTCAATCCCGGCCTGATCGAGGCAGCCGATGCGCTGGTGAGCCTGTTCGAGCAGATGCTGATCCCGGTGCGCAAGCTGCGCGCCGCATTGCGGGCCAAGCTCGAAGCCAATGCCGACACGCTCGACTCGGGCCAACGCGGGCGCATCGAGGGCGTGGCGCGCTCGCTCGCCAATCGCTGCGAGCTCACGCTCGAGGCGTGGCGGGCGATGCTGCGCGGCCTGCACAACGACGCCGATCCTGCGTTCGTCGACTGGTTCGGAGTCGAGCGCAGCCAGACCCGCGAGATCGATGTCGGCATGTACCGTCACTATCTCGATCCCACCGAGCCGTTCGTTAATTCGGTGATCAAGCCCGCCCACGGCGCGGTGATCACCTCGGCGACGCTGCGCGATTCGCTCGGCTTGCCTCAGCCTGCCAACGACGAGGCCGAGAGCGCGCTGGCCGACTGGACCTCGGCCGAGGCACGCACCGGCACGCGACATCTGCTGGCGCCCGCGATGCGCGCGGCGATGGCCTCGCCGTTCGACTATCCCAACGCCACGCGCGTGCTGATCGTGAGGGACGTGAAGCGCGACGATGCGGACCAGGTCGCATCCGCCTATCGCGAGCTGTTCCTGGCCGCCGGCGGCGGCGCGCTCGGCCTCTTCACCGCCATCGGCCGGCTGCGCGCGGTGCATCAGCGCATCGCGCCGGCCTTGGAGGAAGCGGGCCTGCCGCTCTACGCCCAGCATGTCGGCGGCATGGATGCGGCGACGCTGGTCGATATCTTCCGCGCCGAGGAGCATTCCTGCCTGCTCGGCACCGACGCGGTGCGCGACGGCGTCGACGTGCCCGGCCGATCGCTGCGGCTGATCGTGTTCGACCGCGTGCCCTGGCCGCGGCCCGACATCCTGCACCGCGCCCGCAAGGCCGCCTGGAAAGCGGCGGGCGCCGGCGCCAACGCCTATGACGACATGCTGGCGCGGCTGAGACTCAAGCAGGCCTATGGCCGGCTGATCCGGCGGGCCGACGACCGCGGGGTGTTCGTGATGCTCGATTCGCGCCTGCCGTCGCGGCTGCTGGGGGCCTTCCCGGCCGGCGTCAGCGTCGAGCGCATCGGCCTGGCGGAGGCCGTGGCCGCAGCGCGGACCTTCTTGCACCAGGACTGATTCGGCGACCCAGAATCTGCTAGGCTCTCCCCATAAAGAAAGTCTTGGGAGGGTTTTTCATGAGCAAGCTGAACTTACCGCGCCGTCGTGCGCTCGTGCTGTCCGGCACCGCGCTCGCGGCGCCCATGATCGCGTCGGGCATCGCGCGCGCGGCCGGCGACTGGCCAAACAAGCCCGTCAAATACATCAACACCTTTCCGCCCGGCGGGCCGACCGACACGCTCTCTCGCATCGTCTGCAACCAGCTGAGCGAGCTCACAAGCCAGCAGTTCATCGTCGACAACAAGGCAGGCTCGGGCGGCAATGTCGGCACCGAGGCGATCGCCGTATCAGCGCCCGACGGCTACACGATCGGGCTCTACACCATCGCCTCGCAGTCGATCGCGCCCACGCTCTACGCCAAGCTGCCGTTCAACGTGGAGAAGGACTTCACCGCCGTCGCCATGATGTGGTCGGTGTGCAACATGCTGATGACGCGGCTCGACCTGCCGGCAAAGTCGGTGCCCGAGCTGATCGCGCTCATCAAGGCGAGCCCGGGCAAATATTCCTTCGCCTCGTCGGGTGCCGGCACGACGCCGCACATCACCGGCGAGATCTTCAAGCAGCTCGCCCATCTCAACCTCCTGCACGTGCCCTATCGCGGCAGCGCGCCGGCGCAGCAGGACCTGCTCGCAGGCCAGGTCGACATGATGTTCGACAACATCCCCGGCCCTCTCGGCCTGATGCGCGGCGGCAAGGTGCGCGGGCTCGCGGTAACGTCGCTGAAGCGCCATCCCGCCGTGCCCGACCTGCCGACCATGGCCGAGTTCCTGCCAGGCTTCGAGATCACCTCGTGGGGCGGCATCTGCGGCCCAGCCGGCCTGCCGCCGGCGATGGTGGAGAAGTGCGCCGATCTCACCAAGAAGGCGCTCGAAACAGCGGCGGTGAAGGAGGCGTTCGAGAAGCAGGGCGCGGTCGCCTTCTGGATGAACCCGGCCGACACGGCGGCCTATCGCGCCGCCGACGAGAAACGGCTGGCGCCGGTCATCAAGGCCTCGGGCGCGAAGGTCGAGTGAGCGCGAGCGCCTAAACGGAACGCCGGTTCCGGTCGCGGCCGGACGAGCTTGACATGGTGTGAATTTGGGTTCATTTCTTTGAACAAGAACTGAACCGAGGTTCATTCCATGGCCTATCGCCGGACCGAACGGGTGCAGGAGCAGCTGCAGGACAAGCGCGACCGCATCCTGCAGGCCGTGCGCGCGGTGGTGGCCGAGGTCGGCTTCCGCGGCGCTCAGGTCGCGATGGTGGCGGAAGCGGCCGAGGTCGCGACCGGCACGGTCTATCGCCACTTCCCGTCCAAGGGCGAGCTGTTCGCCGAGGCGCTGGCACTGAACGCCGGCCACGAGGTCGAGGTGGTGGCCGCAGTGGCCAAAAGCGACGGCCCGGCGGCGGCGCGGCTCGCCGATGCGCTGCGGGTGTTCGCGGTACGCGCGGTGCGGGCGCGACGTCTTGCCTACGCCATGATTGCCGAGCCCGCCGAGCCCGAAGTGGATGCCGCCCGCCTCGTCTATCGCCGCGCCTTCGCCGACGTGTTCGAGACCCTGATCGAGGACGGCATCAAGAACGGCGAGTTCCCGGCGCAGAACGCGCGCGCCGCGGCGTCGTGCGTGATGGGCGCGCTGAACGAGGCGCTGATCGGCCCGCTCGCGCCCGAGTCGCGGCCGCAGAAGGGCGACGCCCCCACCACCAAGGCGCTGGTCGACGCGATCGTGGCCTTCTGCCTGCAGGCCGTCGCCGCGCGACCCTATCCCCGCCCGCTTCTTCGCTCCGTGGAGTCCACCCCATGACGATGCCCGCTCTCGCCGACGCCCTCGCTCCCGCTTCAATCAAAGCGCCCTGGCACGATCTGTTCGAGCGGCTGCTGACCCAGCTCGACGGACGCGCGACACTCACCACGAGTCCCGACGGCGTGGCCGAAACGGCCAACCTCGATCCGGCGGTCTACTGCGACCCGGCGCATTTCGCGCGCGAGCGCGAGCGGCTGTTCCTGCGCCTGCCGCTCTGCTTTGGCCACATCGACCAGCTTCCGCCCGGCAGCGTGCTCGCACGCGAGATCTGCGGCGTGCCTGTTGTGCTGGCCCGCGCCCGCGACGGAGAAGTGCGTGCGTTCCTGAATGTCTGCCGCCATCGCGGCGCGCGCGTGCTGCCGGAGCAGGACACGGTGTGCGTCCGGCAAAGCCTCGCCTGCCCCTATCACAACTGGACCTATCGCCTCGACGGCAGCCTCGCGGGCCTGCCCAAGGCGGAAGCCTTTCCGGGCCTCGACAAGGCGCAGCTCGGCCTGCGCACGCTGCCGTCGGCGGTGCGGCACGGGCTGATCTTCGTCGTCCTCGATCCGGAGGCGGGCCCGTTCGATCCAGCCGCCTATCTCGGCGGCCTCAACGCGGACCTCGAGGCGATCGGCATGGGCCGGCACCGCTTCTATCGCCAGCATGCGACGACGCGCGCCACCAACTGGAAGCTGATCGTCGACGCCTTCCTCGAGATCTATCACGTGACGCGCCTGCATGCGGGCACGATCGGCCCGTTCTTCGAGGACTCGGTGTCGGCCGCCGAGCCGGTGGGCCGGCATCTGCGCTACCTGACGGCGCGCGAGACCACGAACGAGATCCGCGCCCTGCCGGCCGGGCACTGGAGCCCGCAGCGCCACGCCACGCTGGTGCATCTGATCTTTCCCAATTCGGTGATCGTCTATCACCCCGACTACATCAGCCATCTCGGCATGTTCCCGCGCGCCGCCGACGAGACGCTGTTCGTCCACACCATGCTGACGCCCGAGACGCCCAGCGACGAAAAGGCCGAGGCGCACTGGGCGCGGTCCTTCAAGCTGATGGACACCGACGTGTTCAACGGCGAGGACCTCGTCGTCTGCGAACAGATCCAGCGTGGCCTCTCAAGCGGCGCGAACGACCGGCTGATCTTCGGGCGGCTGGAGCAAAACCTGCGGTGGTTTCATGGCACGCTGGAGGAGACGATGGGCCCTGACGGCGAATTAGCCGCCAACAAGACAACGCCGCGCTCTGCTTCCAGCGCAGTTCGCAACTAAACACCCCACCCGAGGAAAGAGGTCCATTCGCTTAGCCGCCAGCTTGCGGGCACGCGCGCTCGGCCAACTTTCTTTACGCTGGGGAACTTTGCCTGCCCGTTCCCGTTGCCTCGTCGCCCAACGGGAGGCCTGATCATGAAGGCAACATTCCCATCTCTAAGCCTCGTGGTAGCAATCAGTGCGCTCTGCTCCGGTTGCTTCTCCTATTCCAGCACGGAAAGAACGGTGCCGGCCCCAGCGCCTGCGGCCGTCGTAGAGCGGCCTGTCTACGTGGAGAGGCCGGTTCAACCGGTGACTCCAGTGTACTTCGACCGCCGCGCGTTCCGCACCGTTGAGGACTGCCTGAACGCCGCGTCGGCGGCGCAGGTGCCGCTTGAAGCCTGCAGGTGAATGGCGGTACAGGCTGGCCCGATGTCGCCCTATAGGCCTTGCCAGCCGCTATCCCTGTTTGACTGACGTACTGGCGGGGTGCTGGCTGCCTCAGGATTCGACGAGTCTCACCCGCTCGGCGAGTTCCCGAATGCACCAGCGAGCTGGAAGGTAACCATAAGAACCGCGCAAATGTTTGGCGGCAGTTTTGCGACACGACTCAACGCGGCCGACCGGGCACGCCATGGAGGCGCCATGGTCATGCTCTTCCTGTTGCTGGCACTTGGGGCCATCGGTGCATGGGCTGGCTGGGACCTGGGTACGAGGCTCTACTACAGGCGCTTTTCCTTTCGTAGACAGGTCAGGATATTGCGTCAGGTGCTCTCCATGACCTTCGCGGCTATCGGTGTCGTCCTGGGCATTTTGCTGTTGGGTTATCTGGGCGCCTTTGAAGGCGGCTGAGTCCGCTTCAGCGCGCGGGTTACCGCGCGCGACTCAGGATGACACGACCTAGAACGATTTCACCATGTAGACCCTGGTGTGAGGGTCGAGCCCGTGATCGGGCGGGCCGCGGTGCACGATCTCGAAGCCGTGCCGCTGGTAGAGGCGAATGTTGGCCACTGCCATCTCGGCAGTCTCGAGCGACAGACCGTCAAGGCCGCGCGCTCGCGCCAGCTCGTCGATCCGCTGCAACAGCCAGCTCCCGACGCCGGTCCCCTGTCGCGCTGGATCGACAGCGATCTGGTAGATGCAGAGGTCTTTCTTCTGCGGTTTCGTCCTGACGGCACCGACGATGCGCTCACCATCCAAAGCGACGTAGACGTCGCCGCGCTCGAGTTCTGCCACAAATCGCTCCAGCTCTTCGGCAAGCTGGGCAGATCCGTCGTCAGGAAACTCGCGCCCCAAAGCGCGGAGATAGGGCGTGAAGGCTGCGCGTATGACGCGCCCGACCTCTTCGCCCTCCGAAAGCATTGCCGTTCTGAAGGTCATCACCATGGACGCAGAATACCAAACAAAACGTTCGCCAGTGCGGCCGGCGGGCGCATCGTTCAATCCGTGGGAAGGGGGTTAGCGCCATGCTGACGCCCGCGAAGTCCATCGAAGAAAAGCCGAGGCGCACTCGGCGCGCTCCGTCAAGCTGATGGACACCGACGTGTTCAACGGCGAGGACCTCGTCGTCTGCGAACAGATCCAGCGCGGCCTTTCAAGCGGCGCCAACGACCGGCTGATCTTCCGGCGGCTGCAGCAGAACCTGCGGTGGTTTCATGGGACGCTGGAGGCGGCGGTGGTATCGGAGGAACAAAACGACCAACCACTTTAGCAACCCAACATTAGGGAGTTGTACGAAGGCGGCCCTAAATAGCGGTCATTTTCTTTAGTTCTCCCTTTATCGCATTGACGAAAATGTCCTCACCTGACTTGTTGATCGGACTGAGCTCGAAATGTGGATATGGACGTCGTTGAAGCTGGAAATATTCGCGAAGCTGCGAGTGACTGGAGTTCGAACAAAGTCCTGAAAGTCGAACGTTTGCGCCCATGTCGTCCATGAGCCCTACAAAGGCTCTACCAAGTACCTTATCCAAGATACCGCCATAGAATTTGCATTCCCATCCAGCAATCAGACTTCTAGCTGGAGGGTCATCTGGTTGCTGTCGACACAATTCCGCGTCATCGTGCCGAACAATGCAGACGTCGACCTCATGGGTCATGCCGCTTGTCCCTCTAAACTCTATGCCAGCATGGATCTCAAATCCGATGTGGTTTAACCAAAAGACCGCGTACCCGTAGTTGTAGCGCGTTGAGTGTATCTGACCCGGACCTCCCCGAAAAATGAATGGCGTTGGCAAACCCTTGATGCCCATCAAAATAGGAGTTTGGCCGAGTTCGCGTACTGCCCTCAGGCAGAGCCCAAATATGTACGCTTCGTATGCCTTCTCTGCTACGTGGTGGACAAGCTGAACACCCGCCGTGTGATCAAGCAGATCATCTATCGCGTCGTCCAAATCTTGCAAGGTAGTCATTGCTAATCGTCAAAGTTAACGAGATCGACAAGCCGCTTTAGCCTATCCTTCTGCTGTTCAATTGCATCCGGCGCCATTGGCGTTAGTCGCTCGGCCTCAGGTTTGAGCGGCTGAGAGCGCCCTTCCGGTTTTTGTGTTTCAGTTTGGCTAGCTATCTCGACAGCCTTTTCGCTGTCCTCGCCCGTAACTTGGATTTCGAACGCTAAATCCACCGCTTCTGACGTGCGCTCAGTTTTACGTGCGCCAACAACTGCAGATCGAAAGTTATCCGCAGTCGACTTCACAAAGAGAGGAAGTTCGACGCAATAGGCGCGAAGTGCTGCGACCGCTAGTGACAAAGCTTCTCGATCTGTTAGTGCCTCCTTTCTTCGAAAGACGCGCGATTTTCTGCGTCCACCACCAGTTGCGGCATCCGGAATTTCAACGTCTTTACCCAGATCTATGGCCGCTTGAATTTCTTGCGCTACATCCGGCAGCCGCTCGCCGACCTTGGCTAGCAACCGCGCAAGCGCGTCCGAGGATGAATATCCTTGGGTCGCCACGTTGTCGTCTCCCCCACGCTTTTAAGTTCCGCTTCTGCAACCGAAGATAACTGCGACCACACAAATACACCAGCAAGGCCCGTCGATCGGCTCCTCTCCGCCGTAACCCGGGCACCCACCAGAAACATAGCAAACCAACTCAGGAGACCAGTGGTCGCCAATGCCAATACGTTGGCCACCGCCTCGTGGAATCGCCGCAAGTACGGCGTCGGACAATGCGTCGCAACAGCACCACCTCCTGTTGTTGAGCTGGTGTCGCGCTTCGGAGCTAATAGGCTAGATTCGGGTACCGACGCTTGCTTGTGTGTCATTTGTAACAAGCTCAAGCGAACGGGCGAAGACTACAAAAGCCTTCAACCTATGCGGTAGATACGTATAATATCGCCTCCTAGGGAGATGGCATGGCGACTCAAATTACCGTTAAGGGCCAGAAAGCAAAACGGGGTGAACGAATGACCGGCAGCAACGGCTGGCGTTTAGTCACCACCAAGGGGAAGAAGCGAGTCTTCGTTGGGACCCTACTGGGCACTGTTAATAGGGGTGCCACTCGCATCGCAATTTTCAGCGTTCCCAAATGAAAGCAGTTGAACAGGCACATTGACGCAAACTCGCTCGATTTCGGGTGATGTGGGCAGGCATCGCCATGGCCATTAAGAAACAGGAATTCTACGAAGGGGCAGCGCTACATCTTTTGGCTCGCAGCGGACGGCTGTCTAGCGTGCGGTATGCGGCGCCCTTCTTCTTGCTGAACAACGAACTGACCGTACTGCTGAAGTATTCGACCAAGGGCCGCAGCCCTTGGGGCTTTACATTCTCAGCTGAAGAGCAACTGCTGCTCCGCGGTAAAGCGTCCGAGTCGAAGATAGCAATTGGACTTGTGTGCGGGGCCGACGGCATAGCCGCATTTGGTTACGATGCCTACTCGACGATCGCAGCGACTCGTAAAGCAGCCATACACATCGCGTGCTACCGACAGTTCGGGGAACACTACGAGGTGAACGGGCCCGATGGTACACTTGGCTACAAAGTTGCACCGTCAAGCTGGCAGCGAATTCTTGAGAAACCAGGACAATAAAGCATGAAGCATCAAGATCAGGTGCTAGCTCTCCTAAGAAAGCAGATTGGCAACAATGTCGAAGTTGATGACATTAAAAAAACCGCTCAGGAGGTGGCCCACCGATGGGTAGGACCTCTAACTGGCGGTAAGGAAGAGACGAATGGCCTAATCTACGGCCTAGTTCAAAGCGGCAAGACAGGCGTATTGACTGTGACAGGCGCCATCGGCGCCGACGAAGGTTATCGCACGTTAATTGTGCTGACTTCCGATAATGACCCGCTCTATGAGCAAACGCTTGCACGAATCCAAGAAGCGTTTCCCGGTATCGATATCCTAGGCAAAAAGGACTTCAAGGATAAGGACGCGTTCGTACGACGAATCAAAGGCGGAACATGCGCCATCGTAACAACGAAAAACGGAAGCCTTTTGAGAACACTGTATGAAAATTTTGAAGGCAGCAAAGTCAGGGGACTATCGTGTCTAATCATCGACGACGAAGCTGATCAAGCTAGCCTAAACACATATGCAAGCCGCGACGATGGTTCGCGCAGTGCCATCAACGATCGCATTTCGAAGCTGCGCGAGTTCTTCGACAAGAACACGTATCTACAAGTGACTGCTACCCCGCAAGGCTTGTTCCTGCAAAATCCAGGTCATAGCTTTCGACCAAAGTTCACGGTCCTTAGCCATCCGGGACATGACTATGTCGGTGGCGAAGACTTCTTCGGTGACAACTCCAATCTCATTCGACAATTCGACCTTTCGGACATAGCAGTTCTCGTGCCGGGGTCGCAGCCAGCACCAACGCTTGAAATTCCCAGGTCTCTCCTGCGCGCCTTGGACACCTTCATGATAGGCGCCACCTTCAAGCGGAAAACAGACGCAGATCAAAACTGCGCGTTCCTTTGCCATGTGAGCACACGCAAGGCTGACCACCGCCACATCGTTGATCTTCTACGGAAGTACAAGACAGATCTCGCATCAGGCCTCCAGAATAAAGATACGGGCATCACAAAAAGACTCAGGGCCGCATACGAGGATTTGGCATCAACGCATCAAGGTCTCAGGAACAGCCCGTTTAACGAACTCCTAGAAGCAATTCAGTTTTTCTCGCCTGGTACTGTGGTTAAACTTGTAAATGGCGAGACAGATGAAGATGTTGCAGTGAGGTCGCCCTACAATCTCTTTGTCGGCGGCAACAAGCTCGGTCGTGGCGTCACGATAAAAAATCTACTGGTTAGTTATTACGGCCGGCATCCTAGGAAGCCACAAGCCGACACTGTCCTTCAGCACGCTCGAATGTACGGATACCGCCGCAAGGACATTGGCCTATTAAGACTATTCCTTCCGCAAGAGCTGCATGTTGTCTTCAAGGCCATCCATAAAATGGAGGTGGGCCTCAGGGAACTCATTGACAAGAATCCTGGGGAAGAATTTCGCGGCATCTACGTCGAGAACAGTGTTAAGCCAACTCGCAAGAACATCCTGGCTCCAGGTGCGGTCGGAGTCTACTCGGCGGGAAGCAACTACAATCCAGCGCAAATACTGCGCGATGAGTCTATCAAAAATGCAACCGAAAAGGTCAACAGAAAGTTGGCGAATATAGCGGACAAGAGCTATGCGGAACTACAAATCGAAGACATACAAGAGTTGGTTGGTCTTATGAGACCCGATATTGGACAATCGGAACGTGTATGGGACTCCGTCGCCATTTCCGGATCAATTGAACAATTCGCCAAGCTCAGACAACACCGGACCGGATATGTTTATGTTGACCGCAATCGCCAGCTAAATGAGAACAGGCGTGAAACTGCGGGCATATTAACGGGTGGCGAATATAGGGCCCTTCCAGACGATAAAATTGCGCTGTTCTTGTTGCGGACAAGAGGAGATGTGCAAAAAGAGGCGGCGTGGTGGCCTCAAGTCCGATTTCCAAGCGGCCGCTACGCATTTGCCTTTGCTATTTGATTCAAGACGAATCAAGACATGAAACCTCGTGCAATCGATTTGTTCTCAGGTTGTGGTGGACTGTCATTAGGTCTCAAACAAGCTGGCTTCGAGATCATTGCCGCAGTCGAGTTGGACTCTGTTGCGGCGCAAACTTATGAAGCCAACCATGGACTCGGAGTTGTTCGGCTAAAGGACATACAGCGCGTCTCGGCGAACGGTCTAAGGAGCGAGTTGGGACTTCGGCCCAGCGAATTAGAGCTTCTAGCCGGCTGCCCGCCATGCCAAGGATTTTCTACTCTTCGGACACGAAACGGTGCTCAACGAAACAGAGACCGACGGAATGATCTTGTCGGCGAAATGCTACGCTTTGCAAAGGCATTCCTGCCAAAGGCTGTGATGATGGAGAACGTGCCCGGGCTACTGGGCCGTAAGCCATTCATAGATCTCTGCAAAGGCCTTGAGCGACTTGGCTATATCGTTACTTATGGCATCCAAGACGCCGCCGATCATGGTGTGCCACAGCGCCGGCGCCGGCTCATTTTGCTTGCCGGGAGAGGCTTTGAGATTCCCTTCGCTCGGCGATCGACGCGGCGCGCCACCGTTCGCGAAGCAATAAGTCGGATCGCAAAAGCGGGCAGAAGCGGCGATCCCCTTCACGATTGGCCGGAAAAACGATCAGAGAAGATCGTTCGGCTCATCAAGGACATTCCTAAGAACGGCGGAAGTCGCCTGGACCTACCGCGGCGACGTCAACTCGAATGCCACCGAAAAAGCGACGGATTTCGCGACATATATGGCCGTATGGCTTGGGACGGCGTGTCTCCGACTATTACAAGCGGATGTTTCAATCCCTCTAAGGGAAGGTTTTTACATCCAACCGAGAACCGAGCGATAACGATGAGAGAGGCGGCGCTTCTACAAAGCTTCCCTAAGAGCTACAAGTTCATCTTGTCCGCTGGCAAAGAGGCAATCGCTCTAATGATCGGCAACGCCTTGCCGCCTGAATTGATCCGCAGGCAAGCACTCAAGATTATAGCTACGGTTAAGTCGGCGTAGTCTCCACAGAACGGAGACACCGAAATGGCTGACGTCTTCACCAAAGAAAAACGTTCCGCGATTATGTCGCGCGTTAAGGGTCGCGGCAATGCGGCAACGGAGCTGAAGATGATAACTATCCTCCGCAAGCACCGTATTTCCGGCTGGCGACGGGGTTATCCAATTTTTGGACGCCCGGACTTCGTATTTGAGTCAGCTCGGCTTGCCATATTTATCGATGGCTGTTTCTGGCACGGCTGTCCCTTGCACGGCAGCATACCTCAAACAAATAAGGATTTCTGGTCGGCAAAGCTCGCGAGGAACCAGAAACGTGACCGACTAGTATTGAAGACGCTACGCGATGCCCGCTGGAAGGTCGTTCGGATTTGGCAGCATGAGCTCAGCGACTCGTCTAGAATCGCCCGACGAATATCGAGGTCGGTGCATAACGGTTGCAAGCGAGCGGAACCTCAACCTTCCCGCCAACCCGCTTTGTAGACGAGTACGAGGGCCGCTATCGTCGAGCGCAGCGCGAGCCTTGTCTATAAATCGTCCACCTTCTTTTGGTGGGCTTGCTCGGCTTCCTAGAGGGCAACTTCGGCCGCTGCGATGGCGGTGAATTTGTTCGCGCCGGCCCGTCAGGCCAGATGGCGACGCGGCCTCGATAGGCGCAAGATTGCGCCAGGACAAGGAGGCGCGGCATGCGCGCGAGACGCCTTGCGTTCCTGGTTGTTATCGTCCTCTTCGGCATCATCGCGCTCGGGCGCGTGGGCGATGCCCTGGTCGACTGGTTGTGGTTTTCGTCCATTGGCCGGGGCGGCGTCTTCTGGACGCTCCTCGGCACGCGCGCCCTCCTCTTTCTCGCCGTCTTCGCTGTATCGGCCGGCGCCCTCTGGCTCTCGGGAGCGCTGGCGCTGCGCTTCGCCGCGAAGCCCTCGGTCTGGCCGTCCCGCACGGCCTTTACCCAGCATCCCTGGAGCCGAGGGCCGCAGACGAGAATCGGGCTGATCGGCCATGCGGGGTCGCTGGTCCCGCGGCGCCTCCTCGTCGCCGGCGGCGCCATCGTGCTCGGCCTGCTCCTCGCCTCGATCGAACTCTCGAACTGGGACGTCGTCCTCGGCTTCCTGTACCAGGTGCCCTACGGCGACAGCGATCCGGTGTTCGGCAAGGACATCGGCTTCTATCTCTTCTCGCTGCCGGCCTACAACGCGTTCACCAATTGGCTAATGCTGCTCCTGCTGTTCAGCGCGGCTCTCGCCGGGGCGGTCTATTGGACGGCAGGCGACATCGATCTCGACCAGCGGCCGCCACGCCTGTCGCCCACCGTCGTCACCCATGCCTCGGCGCTGCTCGGCCTGTTCTTCGTGCTGAAGGCCGGCACCTATTTCCTCGATCGCTACCTGCTGCTCTACAACGACAACAGCGTCGTCGTCGGTGCGGGCTACACCGACCTCCACGTCAAGCTGCCGGTGCTGTGGGGGCTCATGGGTCTCGCCGCGGCCGGCGCCATCGCCTCGGCGCTCAACCTCAGGCGGCGGAGCTGGCGGATTCCGGCAGCGGCGCTGGTGCTGCTGTTCGGCAGCTCGCTGGTGTTCTACCAGCTCGTGCCGGCGTTCTTCCAACGCCTCTATGTCAAGCCGAACGAGCTTGAGCTCGAGAAGCCCTATCTCGCACGCAACATCGCGCTCAGCCGGCAGGCCTACAACCTGCACCGGTTCGCGGTGAAGCCGTTCCCGGCCGAGGAGGGATTGAACTTCGCCGCGCTGCAGGCCAACCGCGCGACCGTCGACAATATCCGGCTGTGGGACTGGCAGCCGCTGATGGACACCTACGCCCAACTGCAGGAGATCCGGACCTACTACAAGTTCCTCGACATCGACGTCGATCGCTATCACCTCGATGGCACCTATCAGCAGGTGATGCTGTCGGCACGCGAGCTCGAGCCCTCGCAGTTGCCCAGCAATGCACAGACCTGGGTCAACCTGCACCTGCTGTTCACCCACGGCAACGGCGTGGTGATGTCGCCGGTGACGCGGAAGGATGCCGAAGGCCTGCCGATCTTCTACCTGCGGGATATCCCGCCTGTCGCGTCGGGCGGTCCGCCCGTCCGCGAACCGCGCCTCTATTTCGGCAAGGCCCGCGAACGCTATGTGATCGTGAAGGGCAGCACGCCGGAGTTCGACTATCCCAAGGGCCGGGACAACGTCTATGCCGCCTACGACGGCGCCGACGGGGTTTCCATCGGCGGCGAGATCCAGCGCAGCCTGTTCGCCTGGTACTACAGCGACCCCAACATCCTGCTCAGCGACTACATCACCGGCGAGAGTCGGATCCTGCTTCACCGCAACATCAAGGACCGCATCAGCACGATCGCGCCGATACTGCGCCTCGACCGCGATCCCTACATCGTGGTGAGCGGCGGGCGTCTCTTCTGGATGCAGGATGCCTACACCACCAGCGAATGGTTCCCCTACGCCGAGCCGTACCCTGCGGGCGGCCTCAACTACATCCGCAACTCGGTCAAGGTGGTGGTCGATGCCTATAACGGCACGGTGGATTTCTATGTCAGCGAACCCAGCGATCCGCTGATCCAGACCTGGCAGCGCGTCTTTCCGGGCCTGTTCAAGCCGCTGGCGGCGATGCCCGCGGACCTGCAGCAGCACATCCGCTACCCCGAGGATCTCTTCGCCATCCAGGCGCAGCTCTATCGCGCCTATCACATGGACACGCCGGAGGTGTTCTACAATCGCGAGGATCTCTGGCAGCTGCCGCGCCAGCCCGCGGGCATCGGCGAGGACACGGGCAACACCGGCCCTGGCCCCGGCGCCGGCCCTGGAGGGCGCGACGTGCCGCGCATGTCGCCCTACTACATGATCATGCGGCTGCCCGGCGAGGCGCACGCCGAGCTTGTCCTCCTGCTGGCCATGGCACCGAGCCGGCGCGAGAACATGATCGCCTGGCTGGCGGCGCGCTGCGATCCGGCCGACTACGGCAAGGTCGTCGTCTACGAATTTCCCAAGGACAAGCTTGTCTTCGGCCCGTTCCAGATCGAGGCGCGCATCCAGCAGAACACCGACATCTCGCGGCAGATCTCGCTGTGGAACCAGATGGGCTCGCGCGTCATCCGCGGCCATCTCCTGGTGGTGCCGATCGAGAATTCGATCCTCTACGTCTCGCCGCTCTACCTGCGCGCCGCGACCGGCCAGCTGCCGGAGCTGAAGCGGGTGATCGCGGCCTACGGCGATCGCGTGGTGATGGAGGAGACGCTGGGCGAAGCGCTGGCGGCGCTGTTCAAGGAGACGATTCCGCCACCCGCGATTCCCTCCGCCGTGGGCACAACGGGTCCCGGTCGCGGTCCTGGCCCCGGTCCCGTCGGTCCGCCGGACAAGCGCGCCCGCGAGGCGCTCGCCCACTACGATCGCGCGATCGAACGTCTGAAGGCGGGAGACTGGGCCGGCTTCGGCGCCGAGCTCGATGCGCTGCGGCCCCTGCTCGAGGCGCTCGGCCAGCCGCCGCCCGGCGATCATTAGCGATGGCGGAGGGGACCTAAATTCATCCCGTTCTAGCCGGTCGCCAGCAGCCAGAGGCCGTACGCCGCCAGCGCCAGGCCGCCCACCCGGCTGATCCAGGGTTGCGACGGCAGCAGCTTTTCAACGAGCACGACGGCGGCGAGTCCCGCGACCCACAGCAGGTTCATCACACCGACGACGAACAGCAGCAGCATCAGGACCCAGCAGCAACCCAGGCAGTACAGGCCATGCGTCATGCCCATGCGAACAGCGCCCATGGATCCATCGCGCCAGTGGTTGGCGACAAAGGAGAGCGGTGACCAGCAGAGACGGAGGCAAGCCTGCTTCAGCGGCGTGAACTGATAGATACCGGCGGCGACGAACAGGAGGCCGCCCAGCAGCCGGCTGTCGGCCTTCATGTCCATCGGCGACATCACGGCCGTCTGCTCGAGGCCCCATTGGACGAGCGTGGCGGCGACGCTGAAGCCGGCCCACGTCAGCAAATAGCCGGCGACGAACAGGACGGTAGGCACATAGGTCTGACCGCGTGTCCGCCGGCTCCGGTTGATCCCGGCAAACGTCAGGATCACGGGCGCGGCACTGGGCAGCATCATGCCGGCCATCATGATCGACCACATGGCCAACAGCAGGAGCAGGTCCACCGGGCCTTTGGCCGGCATGACCATCCTGCGATCCATGCCCGCCATCATCGCTTCCATCTCCGTCGCCTCGCGAACGAGATAGAGCCAGGCCAGCACGACGATGCCCCCGAGGGCAGCGATGATTATGAGGCGTTGGCGCCGCAGCAGATCCAATCAGGCGGCCCCAATCAGGCAGGCCCCCATCAGCCAGCCCAGGCAAACGGCGCAAAGTGACCGTTGTTGCCCTTGCCGCTTAGGCTGAGGGACAGGCCGAAGCCTTTCACCTCCGTCTTCTTCGAGCGCGCCAGGGCCAACCGACGATTGGCGGGATGGGCGGTGTTGTCGATATAGAACGGTTCGCCCGAGCGGTTGCGCGACGCCACGCCTTCGATCTCGAAGGCAAACACACCGGGTATCTCGGCGGCGCGTCGCAGTCCGTCGGCCGTGAACTCGATGGGTTGGACCTCGACCCCGCGAAAATCCGACACGAGGTTGTCGCGAATCATCTGCGGCGGTCCGCCGGCCTTGCCGCTCGCAATCGCGGCAAGCGCGTTGCGCTGCGCCTCGCTTGCGCCCGCATCGATCACAACACCGAACACCCAGCCACCGTCCGCCATGACGCGGCCCGATCGAATGACCAGCGCGAACTTCAGGCCATCGAGCGCAATCGTCTGGTAACGGCCACGGTCGATCCGGTACGCCATGAGGGCGTAGCAGTGCTCATGCGTCGCCGCCTCTTGCGGATTGGTGAAGATGCAGGGGCAGAGATAATCGCAATTGCAGCTTTCCATGTACTGGCCGCTGAGTTCCCAGGTCTTTTCCGCCATCGGCGCCCTCCCTGCGAAGGCGGAAATTGTGCCAACCCGAAGCCCAAAAGCAAAGCCGTCTCTTTCACGCTGGTAGCCGATATCTCTTCGAGCTCGGACGCGGCAGTTGTGCACCGGCGCAATCATTGTCTGTCACGCGCAAGATATGCGCGATTGGCGTTCGGGGAAGCTTGGCAAGCTCGCGTCGCCTATCAATAGTTGCCCTCATAAGAGGGGAGTCATTATGTTCAGACTATTGATTACCGCGTTCGCTTTGCTGTTCCCGATCGCTTGCATGGCAGCCGACAATGGCGAACTGAACATCGACAATCGCTGCACCGACTACCTTACGATCGAGCAGACCAATGCGCGGTGCAGCCCGAACGCCACCGCCGACGCCAACAAGAAGACATATCTTTCGCCGTTGATGTTCTTCAAAACGTCGATCCCGGGAAACGAAACCGTCTATTGCACGTACAGCATGAAGCTCGGGAAGGGCGGCACGTTTCTCGGTTATGCCGGCTATGATCGACGGACGGTCGCCATCAACAAGGTCTGCAAGCCAAGCGGCGGCAGCTGCGCTTGCAGCGACGGGAAGTGACCTGGGCCGTGACCTGGGGCCCGTTGGTAACGGGCCAAAGTCTTCCGGGAGCCAATCTCCGCGGCGTGCGTTATCAGGGCATGCCCCGCGCCTTGGAGGAGTGTGGCCTCATGCCTGAACCTGAGAGAAAAGCGCCGCCGCCTCACGCGTTGCAGCTTGAATTTGAGGTTGCGGTTGAGTTGTGGCAGCAAGCCGAACGCGACGTGCACGTCACTCTGGCGCGTTTCAGGACCGGGCCGGATCCCGTGAAGCGGCTCGCTGTCCTGATGGCCTGGGCCGCCTTGCAGGAGTCGCTCAAAACCCTCTCGAGCTTCGTTCTGAAGCACCCGCCGGCGTTCGATGCCGTCGACTGGATGCACGGACGATCCGAGGTGCTGCAAATCGAGGTCCAGCACGTCGCCGGGGCGGAGGAGCCGATCGTTCTCGGCTGAAGGGCGGCGCTTAGAAGCGTTATCGCTCATGTGTGCCCCCTTCCGGCAACGGGAGGGGGCTTGTGCTTGCCCGCCGCCGGTGTCTGCTGCCGGTGTCTGCTCCTGCGGCAGGAGGAAGGGCGCACATGTGTCAGGCATTGGGAGGAACTTCTCTAAGATGTCACCCGTGGGATGGCAGGCACTCGGGCAGTGGGGAGAAGACGCAGCCCGCATCGAACCGATCGCTGGCGGCGTTGCCAACGACGTGTGGCGCGTGCGTGTCAACGGGCGCCTCGCCGTCGGGCGCCTCGGTGCCAGGAGCGACGCCGATCTCGCGTGGGAGACCGGGCTCCTCCAACACCTCGACCGCGAAGGTCTCGCCGTGCCGGTGCCGATCCCGACGGCGGACGGCCGGCTGTTCGTGGACGGCCTGGTGGTGATGACATACGTGGAGGGCGGACCGCCCCAGACGGAGGCCGACTGGCGTCGCGTGGCCAACACGCTCCGCCGGCTGCATCGGTTGACCGAGGGCTGGCCGCAGCGCCCGGGTTGGCGATCATCGACCGACCTCCTGCACGCCGAAACCGGGACGAGGATCGACCTCGGCGCGATGCCAACCGAGGGCGTTGCCCGATGCCGGGCGGCGTGGGCGCGGCTCGTCGGACGCGAGACATGCGTCGTCCACGGCGACAACAACCCCGGCAACGTCCGCATGACAGCGGAGCGGGTCGCGCTGATCGACTGGGACGAGTCGCACGTCGACGTTCCCGACCTCGACCTGGTGCTGCCCCACAACGCCGCCGGTCTCGGCGACGGCGCGCATGACATTGCCGCGCAAGCGTCGGCCGCATGGGAAGCCGCGGTCTGCTGGGACGACGACTACTCCCGCAAGCGGCTAGCCGAAGTTCGAGCGATCTGAGCGACGCCGGGATCGATAAGGGGATCTTTGGGAGAGAAGATCGGCGAAGGCGCTATTAGCGCTTCCGGACGCGCTTTGGCTTCGGCGTCGATGTTTGCTTCGTCTTGCGCGGCCGTTTGGGTTGCGACGCGCGTGAGGCGTGATCCTCCGGAACGCTCTCGAAGGTGAGCGATGCAAGATCGTCGCCGGGATCGGCACGCTTGCAGAGCGCGAGCTGATAGCGCCTCTTCCTTCGACCATTCCTTGTCCAACTGCCGATCGAACTCGTGCGGCACGAACAGATAGTCGTCGAAGATCAGCGTGCCGCCCACTTTCAGGCGCGGCCACGACAGGACCGCGTCGGACAGGATGGCAAAGGGCCGGTGGTCACCGTCGATGTAGATGACGTCGAAGGCGTCAGGCAGCGTCGGCAACACCGCAGTGCTTGTTGCGCGATGGACGGTCACGCGATGTCGCCACGGTGCTGTATTGGCGAGGAAGCGCCGGTAATAGTCCTTGTCGAAGGGATCGATGCAGTCGATGCGGCTCGTCTCGTCGGTCAGGACGTTCTCGAGCAGCCAGGTCGTGGCACGGCCCTCGAAGCTGCCGATCTCGAGCGCGCGCAGGCCGGGCTGGCCCTCGAGGCCCGCCAGCCAGCGCTGCCAGCTTGCGATGTTGTGGGTGAACCAGTCGCGGGTGAATCGGTAGGCCATGGCCGGCGCTCCCTTGCAAACGCAGGTTACGACGACAACGCCCGCAGCGATGCCTTTAGCACCAAGAATTTAGGCACAAAGTATTCGCGCTTCGCGCTGACGCGAATGCATCCTACCCGCGGCGAGCGCGGGCTGGCGGTCAGCCGACCTTCGACGGCTCCAGGAGATGGTTCAGGCGTTCCACGAGATTGGGGATGCCGCCCATCTTGTCCATGAAGTCGATGGCGCCGCCCTTCAGCGCGATGTCCTTCAGGCCGGCGGTCGAGTGTCCGGTCAGGAAGACGACGGGCAACCAATTGCCGGAGCGGCGTACATGCGTCAGCACGTCGATGCCCATCATGGCAGGCATGTACCAGTCGAGCACGATCACGTCGGCCCGCATGCCGCGCTGGAAGGCCGTCAGCATGTCGGCGCCGTCGGCAAAGCTCTGGACGGTGAAGCCGAGATCCTCCAGCTCGCCCGACGCAGCCTCGCGGAAGTCGTCGTCGTCATCGACCAGGACGAGATGGATCGGCCTGCGGCGGCCGGAGGGAGCAAGCCCGCGGCTATTCACGGTCTGAGACGACCCCGTGTAATTCATCATGCAGTTGCATACCCCCAGTCAGCGAGAGTCTGCGCTCTCTTGGTCAGCACCGACGCCTCAGCCCAAGATATCTTCTGCGGTTACGCAAAGGGAAGGCACGGCGCAAATTTGTCACAAACGCACAGCAGCCGAATCTTCTAGTCATTTGCAGTTGTTCCACGTTCGGCTGCCGGACACGGGTACAATCGACATGATTTTTTGCTTTAAG
The DNA here is from genome assembly GCA_017308235.1 of Alphaproteobacteria bacterium. Lineage (GTDB taxonomy): Bacteria > Pseudomonadota > Alphaproteobacteria > Reyranellales > Reyranellaceae > Reyranella. Next base: position 116,900 of record JAFKFL010000018.1, read on the forward strand.
AACAGGGGCTAATCTGTTTTAGTGCTTTTGGGGGCGGGGTTCATCCGTGGGGTACGGACTCTCCGCTAGTGTGTGGAGTGTCTCAAAATGCTAAATGTTGTGGGTGACCATGCGCGCGAGCGCATGTCTGCGGCACCGATTATGCGTGCCGATCTCAAGCCAACTCGCTTGATCCTGGTGGACGACGACGTCGATTTCCGTGACGCCGCCTCTGCCGAACTCGAAGATCTCGGTTTTTCGGTCCAGAGCTTCGCCGACGGCTGGCGGCTCCTGACGGAACTTGCCAATGGGACGGCGGCTCCGGCCGACGCCATCGTGCTGGACTGGACGATGCCGGCCATGCCCGGCCTCGACCTGCTGAAGCGCTTGCGCGACCGCGGTATCCAGGCTCCGATCGTGTTCCTCACGGGCCGGTCGACGCCGACCCTCGAGGGCGAAGCGCTGGATCACGGCGCGCTCGACTTCGTCGACAAGATGCGCGGCCTGCCGATTTTGGCCAAGCGCATCCGCAAGATCCTGGAGAGCACGCAGCAGCCGCAGCCTGCCGCCGCCAAGGCCGAGCCGGCGGCGGACATGCAACAGTGCGGCCAGCTCTCGATGAACGGCGGCACCAGCCGCGCATTCTGGCGGGGCACCGAGCTCGATCTCACGCTGATGGAGTTCCGGGTCGTGCGCCTGCTGGCGACCAGCGTCGGCGACTTCGTGAGCTACCGCGCCGTCTATGACGTGGTCCATCACGCGGGCTTCATGGCCGGCAACGGTGATGACGGCTATCGCAGCAACGTGCGCTCGATCATCAAGCGCATCCGCATGAAGTTCCGCTCGATCGATGACAGCTTCGAGCAGATCCAGAACTTCCCCTCCTTCGGCTATCGCTGGGAGCGGGAAGACATGTCGGGCAAGCAAGCGGCGTAAGACGCGCCGCTTAAGACTGGCCGCAAAAAATGGTGCCGCGCTACTTGAAGCGCGGCATCACCTCTTCGCACAATAACCGCAGCGCCGTCATGACCCGCTCGTGCGGGATCAGGCTGCCCGGGTTGAGTTCGGCCAGGATACCGTCGAGGCCGAGCTCCTCCCTCACCTTCTGCAATTTGTCGATCACGCCCGCCGGCGTGCCGACGATCATGCGTTCGCGCAGAACCTCCTCGTAGTCGATCGACTGCATCTTGGCACCACGCGCCGCCCGGTTCTCGATGGCGCGCGTGCCTGACGCCGTCGCCGACGCCGCCAGCCTGTCGCCGATATAGCGCAGGAGATGCAGGATGCTTTCGCGCGGCTCTTCGCGCGCGGCCTCTTCCGTCTCCGCGACATAAACCGGCACGCGCAGGAAGACCTCGCCGCGGCCGGGATGGCCGGCCTTGGCCCACGCCGCGCGATAAGTCTTCACCAGCGGCGCCAGCTCGGAAAGATCGCCGGTGCGGGCAGCGACGAAGATCGGATGGCCGAGCGTGCCCACCTCTTCGTAGGTGTCGGGACTCGCCGCGGCGACGCGGATCTCGGGCCACGGCTTCTGCACCGACTTGGGCGCTAGCCGCACGTTGTCGTAGGCGAAGTACTTGCCCTTGTGCGAGAAGCGCTCCTCGGTGAAGGCGCGCTTCACGATTGTGAGCGTCTCGGCGAAGCGCTCGCGGCTTTCGCCATAGTCGACGCCGTAGGTGGCATAGGTGTGGGCGAAGCCCGAGCGGCCGACGCCGAAGATCAGCCGGCCGTTCGAGAGCTGGTCGACGGTCGCCACCTCCTCGGCGAGCCGCAGCGGGTGGCAGAGCGGCAGCACCTGGACGGCGGTCCCGATCTTCATGCGCTTGGTGCGCTCGGCGATAGCGGCGGCCAGGATCAGCGGCGAGGCGAGCACCGAGCGCTCGGGCGCGAAATGCAGCTCGGCCAGCCACATGGCGTCGAGCCCCAGCCGCTCCGCCGCATCGACCTGGGCGAAGGACTGGCGAAACGCCTCGGCCGCATCGGTGCCCGGCGGCTGCTGGAACTCGTGGAACATGCCGAATTCCATCGATCTCCTCCCGGAGAAAACTTTGTGCGAGCATAGACCTCGAAGGCCGCGACTCTCAAACGAACCGCGCGCAAACGGCCACACACAAATGAATATCAGCTAGGATGCTGCGATGCGGCAGGCGGGCTCGACCGGCAGGAGCGGAATCGCACGCGATGTGATAGCGGGGTTGACGCTGGCCGCCATCACCATCCCCGAGCAGATGGCGACCGCCCGGCTCGGCGGCTTCGAACCGCAGGTGGGCTTCTATGCCTTCGTCGGCGCGACGCTGGGATTCGCGATCGTTGCCCTGCTGGCGGCCGGCGCCAACCGCATCCTGACCGCTGGCGCTGACAGCACCATCACGCCGATCTTCACCGCGACTGTCGCGGGGCTCGCCGCCTCGGGCGTCGCCGGCCAGCCGCAAGCGGCGATGACACTGGCGCTCCTGGTGGCGGCTGTCCTGCTGATCGCAGGTCTTCTGCGCCTGGGCTGGATCGCCGACCTCCTGTCGACGCCGATCGTGACGGGCTTCCTGCTCGGCATCGCGGCCCACATCGTGGCCTCGCAACTTCCCGACGTGATGGGGCTCGAGGCGCCCAGCGACAACATGATCCACCGGCTGTCAGTGCTGGCGCGCACCGCGGGCGACAGCAATCCCTGGTCGGTCGCGATCGGCTTCGGCGTGCTCGCCCTGGTGCTGGTCAGCGAGAAGATCAATCCGCGCTGGCCGGGCGCGCTGATCGCCATGGCACTCGCGACCGCAGCGGTGCTGACCTTCGGGCTCGAACACCGCGGCGTCGCAGTGCTGGGCCGGCTGCCGGGCGGATTGCCGACGCCGATCGCGCCGGCGCTGAGCTTCGACAGCCTGCGCGAGCTGGTGCCGCTCGCGCTGATCGTGGCGCTGATCGTGATGATGCAAACGGCGGCGGTGAGCCGCTCCTTTGGCGATGGGAATGCCAACGTCAATCGCGACTACCTGGGCCTTGCGCTCGGCAATCTGGGTGCGGCACTGCTCGGCGCCTTCCCTGTCAATGCGAGTCCGCCACGCACGGCGGTGGTGCGCGAGGCAGGTGGCACCTCGCAGATGGTGGCCCTTGTGGCCGCGGCCGTCGTGGCGGCACTGGCGCTGGCCGGCGGCGGGCTGCTCGCCCATGTGCCGCAAGCCGCGCTGGCCGGTGTGCTGCTGTTCGTGGCGCTGCGCATCGTGCGCGCCGACGTGATCGCGTCGGTGGCGCGGGAGGCGCCCGGCGAAGCCGCACTGATCGGCCTCACCGCAGTGGCGGTGATTGCGCTGCCGATTCCCACCGGCGTCGCGATCGGGATCGGACTCTCGCTGTTGCATGGCGTCTGGATCGCGACGCAAACGCGGGTCATCGAGTTCCGGCACCTGCCGGACACGACGATCTGGTGGCCAGCCCACGTTTCCACCAAGGGTGAGACGGTCGAGGGTGTGTTGGTTGCGGGCTTTTCCGCCTCGCTCGTCTTCTCCAATGCCGAGCCGTTCCGGCGCGGCATGGAGGCCGCGATCACTGCGCGATCTGCCGTCCGACTGGTCGTGCTCGAGGCGGGAGGAATCGCCACGGTCGACTACACCGCCGCGCAGGCCTTGCGGTCGCTGATCGAGAGCTGTCGGACACGCGACATCACCTTCGCCATCGCCCGTCTCGAATCAGTCCGCGCCCGTGACGCGCTGGAGAAGTTCAACGTTCTGGCGACGCTCGGCCCCGATCGTCTGTTCATGAGCGTGGCCGAGGCGGTGGCCGCGATCCCCGTCGCACCGGACAACAAGGTCAGCGAAACGCCGCACCGATGAGCGGCGCGGTGCGCAGCTGCGCGCGGTACTGACGGACAAGGGCAGCGAAGCGCGTCATGTCGCGGCCGACGAGATGCTGGCGAAGCGACGCGCGCTGGGTCAGCGGGTTGACCGCCCGGCCGCGGCGATGGAACTCGTAGTGGAGGTGCGGGCCGGTTGCCAGGCCCGTTGCGCCGACATAGCCGATCACCTGGCCCTGGTGGACCGGCACGCCTGGCCGGATGCCGCGCCCCAGCCGCGACATGTGACCGTAAGCGGTGGAGATCGACGCCGTGTGCCTCAGCTCGACATAGAGGCCGTAGCCGCCGTAATAGCCCGCGCGGACGACGGTGCCGCGTCCCGCCGCGAGGATGGGTGTGCCCTTCGGTGCGGCGAAGTCGACGCCTTCGTGCATGCGGCTGTATCCCAGGATGGGATGGCGGCGACGGCCGAACGGCGAGCTGATGTGCGAGGCATCCATCGGCGTGCGCAGGAAGGCCCGCACGACGCTGTTGCCGTCGGGTGTGTAGAACTGGCGCGCGCCATGCTGCGGAGTGAACGCGATCACCGTCACGGTGCGCTTGGCGAGCTCGAGTTCGCCTGCCAGCAGGCGGCCGGGCCGCGCCACCAGACCGTCGCTGGTGACACCTTCCTCCAGCAAGAGCGCGAAGGGCGCGCCGGAACGCAGCTCGCGTTCGAAATCAACGTCGTAGGACAGCGCCCGGATGAACTCGCGCAGCGCGTCGGCCGGCGCACCGGCCCGCACGCCGCTCGCCAGCAGCGAACCGATCCGACGGGTCGCCACACGCACGATGCGCGGCTGCACCTTGTAGATCGTGACATCGCCGTCGTACGAACCGTCGTCCTGGCGGGTGATGACGTATTCGCGTTCGGGCTCCGGCCGCACCTGCAGCGACAACAGAAGTGGGCAATCGTCGGCATCGGCAGACGGCTGCAGGGAAAGTCGCAACTTTTCGCCCGACGCCAGCCGGCGCTTCTTCAGGAGTTGCTCAAGTGCCGCAATGACCGCAACACGATCGTCGTCAGCGATGCCGATCTCGTCCAGGACATCGCCCGGCGTGTCACCACGGGAAAGCCGCACGACGATGTCGTAAGGCTCGCCAAGCGAGGACAGCGGCGGCGCGGGCTGTTCCGCGGCGACGAGCTGGAACTCGGCCCCCGTCGGCAGCGGCGCCGGCTCATACGACGCGATCTCGGGTACGGCCTGGGTGCGCTCGACCAGCGACGGGTCGATGACGACTGTCGGCGGATGCGGGCGCAACGTCGCCGCCGCGCAAATCACGGCCATGATCAGCAGGAAGCAATGGACCGGCCACGGCGGCAACGCCATCGCGACGCGACGACGCGATGGCCGGCCCGACGGACGAGGATATCCCGTCATCACCACGAATTGTTGTCGACCCGTCAAGTGGGCCGCGAGAATGGGAGCGTCGGAGGTCTCGACCGATTAGCACCATCGGGCGTGCACTGTCGCCCTGAAAGTGCAGTCGCTGTGTCGCGGCGCGAGTCAGGCGACCAGAGTGAGGACGGCCCCGTAGTGCAGGCCGGCGCCGACCAGCACGAAGCCGTGCCAGATGGCGTTCTGGAACGGCAGCGCCCGCCAGAGATGGAAGATCACGCCGACGGTGTAGATGATGCCGCCGGCACCGAGCAGGAGAAGCGTTGTGCCGTCCATCGTCTGCACAAAGGGCCCGATGGCGACGAGTCCGATCCAGCCCAGAGCAAGATAGAGGCCGATCGATACCCGGTCGATCCAGCGCGGCTGCAGAAGCTTGACCGCGATGCCGAACCCCGCGATCGCCCACACCACGCCGGTGAGCGCGGCCGACCAGACGCTCTCCAGCCGCACCGTGAACGGGGTGTAGGTCCCGCCGATCATGGCGAAGATCGCGGCGTGATCGAAGCGCTGAAGCCAGTCGCGCCGACGGCTTCGGCGAAAGACATTGTAGGCGGCCGAACAAACGAACATGGCGGCGAGGCCGGCAGCATAGATCGCGATCGGCACCGCGCTAGCGGCGGCCGCGCCAGATGCCACCACATTGGCCGCCGCATCGGCCATTGCGCGGGCCGGGGCTTTGTCGAGAACCGACAGCACGACCAGTGCAATTGCCGCCGGCAAGCCCAAACCCACGCCCAGCGCGTGCACCAGGTCGTCGGCCACCAGCTCGGCGGCCGTAGGCCGCCGTGGCCGACCGGAAGTGCTGTCGCTCATCTCAACACACATGGTCATGAAAGGGGTACGCGCCAAGTCAGCCTCGCATCCCGATGCGTGACATTGTGCCTGGGTTGCTAATCGCCCGGTACCGCCACCTGCTTTGCCGCCGGCCACGCGGCGAAGCGAGTGATCTCACTCTCCGGGCGCAGGAAGACCATGCCGATCAGCCCGCCCGCGAGCATGGCCAGGCCGCAGATAAAGAAGCCGCGGCCATAGCCTTCGGCCGGCGACAGGCCCGCGGCCTGCACCACGCTGCCCATGATGTAGGGACCGATCAAACCGGCCGACGTCGCGATCGCATTATTGATCGCAAGCATCGCGCCGCGCTGCCGTACCGGCGTGATCTCGCTCACGATGGCGTGGCCCATGATGTAGATCACGGAAGGAACGGCGATGCCCGCGACCATCATGGCGATCTTCAGCGTATCGCCCGGCATGTAGCGCATCAGGATCAAGCAGACCCCACCCAGCGCGACGCTGCCGCCACCGAAGATGCCGCGTGCAAGCCGGGTGCCGACGCCGAGCGCCAACAGACGCTGCGAGAACCATCCGGCAAAGATCACGATGAACGGACTGGCCGCCCAAGGCAGGACGGTGATCCAGCTCGCTTCCTTTTGCGTGTAGCCCAGCCCCTTGATGAGGTAGGGCGTGAACCAACCAATCAGCAGCGACAGGCCCCAATAAGCGCCGAAACCAGCCGCGAAGCCGGACAGCACGGTACCGTTCAGCAGCAGGCGGCTGTAGGGCACGCGTTCGATCGCAAGCCCACTGTCACGTGCGACCGTGGTCACGATGTTTCCTTCCCTACCGAGGAAATACCACGCGACGACCCAGGCGAGCCCCGCTACGCCCAGCACGCCGAACGCCCAGTGCCAGGAGAATTCCTCGATGATCCAGTCAAGCAGCGGGACGGCGACCACGACGCCGATCGCGGCACCCTGCGCAATGATCGCCGTCGGCAGTGTCCTCAGTTCATTGGGAAACCACTTGTAGGTCGCGTGCAGGGCGACCGGATAAGCCGGCCCCTCGCCCGCTCCAAGGACGACACGGCTCGCGATCAGCGTGCCAAGGCCGATCGTGCCCACCATGGGGAACTGCGCCAGCGCCCAGATCAGCGCCATGACCAGGAGCGCCCACCGCGACTGGACGCGATTGACGATGAAACCCGTGATCACCGCGGAGGCCGAGAACAGGAAGAAGAAGCTGGAATTCACCAGCCCGAATTCCTTCGGGGTGAGCGCAAGCTCCTTCATGATCGGCACTCCGGCGAGGCCAATGACGGCCTTGTCGACGAAGTTGATCAGCATGAAGAAGAACAGAAGCGCGACGATGATCCATGCGCCTCTCTGCGGCTCTGCCTTGGTCACGATGCGTTTCCCCCAATTTCCTTGGCTTCACTATACCTGCTACCCAAACTGCGGCAGCTCGAAGAGAAAGCATCCCACCGTAGGGTGGAAGGGCATCCTCTGTGCAACCCAAGGGAAAACTGATCGTTATCAACACCACGGGGCAGACAATCCACGATCGTCATTTCGCGTCATTTTGCATGCAGGCCGAAACACTAAAAACCATGGACCAGATCGATCCTATCCTGGACGGAACCTCATCCGGCGCCGACCAGAGGGAGGTGTTCGAGGGTCGCTTCGAAGGCGAGCTGGAACGGCTTGGCAGCACGGGTCGTACGATCGATTTCTGGCAGGAGGAAAACCTCCTGAGCGCGCTCGGGGCCGCTGCCGTCGAAGAGTTCGAGTTGGCCTGCGCCTTCATTGATGCCAATCGCAGGCCGCCCTCGCACCGGCCGCCGCGCCCCGTCCGCCGCCCGCCGATGTCGACAGCCACTTTGCGATGGCGCTTCGAGCGCCTCCGCGCGGTTTCCTGAAAAAGGGATTTTCAGCGACAAGGCAGCTCGCACGTCGGCGGTGGCGTTGACCTCACAGCAATGACAGCAGGAGGAAGACAATGATGCGCATTGCCTGCACGCTTGCCGTCTCTGCCGGCCTCTTCATCGTCGGTGGACCGACCCTCCTAGCCCAAACCAAGGACCAGGTTCCCGAACAGAGGCCAAACAACGGCACCATCGATCGCAATCAGAACGACGTCCACCCCATGGAGCGCGGCGTCATTCGCCCGCCGGAGTCCGGCACGCTGGACCGCAATCAAACCCAGGCGCCGGGCACGCGTGACAACCCCAACATCAATCGAGATAGCAGGCAGGACGACCGCTTCGACCGCGGAAGTCGTCCGCAACGGCCACGAATCGACCCCGATCGCAACAACGCCCCGCATCAATAGCGCGGCCATGGGATTGGCTATTGCCGCACGGGCGCGATAGGGTGCGGCATGCCGCTTACGCGCAAGATCCTGCTGATCCTCGGCGTCCTAGCCGTGCTTACAGGCGTTGTCTGGATGGGCCAGGGCAGCGGTTATTTTCCCTATCCCAAGTCGAGCTTCATGATCGATCAGAGGCCTTGGATCTGGTGGGGCCTGCTGCTGGCCGTGGCCGGCGGCGTGGCGATCACGGTAGCCCGGCGCCTGCAGCGATGACGGCTCCGCCCTTCGATTTCCGCCGCGTGCGCGATAGCGATTTCAGCTTCTGCTGGCGGCTCTACCGCGAAGCGCTGCAGCCGCTCAGCGTCGGGCTCTTCGACTGGGACGACGCGGTGCAACAGGAGCACATCCGGGAAGCACTGGCCGACGAGAACGCTTCCATACTTGTGGTCGACAACGGCGCCGCCGGCTGGCTGCAGAGCAGCGAAACACGCTTCACCATCCATCTCGGCCACTTCTATCTCGCGCCGGAGATGCGCAATCGCGGCCTCGGCACCGCCTTCCTCACCTGGATGAGCGATCGCGCCCGGCGCAAGAACAAGGACTTCACCCTTGAGGTGATGAAGAACAATCCCGCCCGGGCACTCTACGAACGGTTGGGATTCCGGCCGGTCGGCAGCTCGGCGCGCACGATCACCCTGCAACTCTGACGGCTGCCCTCGGCCAAACAACTGCGCTTCGGTCACGAGCGTTCCTGGGGTATCATGACTGCTTGAAGACACCTCCGGAGGTAGCACCATGGTGACTGCGGACGGTCTCGGTAAACTCTCTGACTCCGAGCACAGCACGCAACTGCGCCGTGCTGTCATTGCCGCGACGGTCGGCACGACCATCGAGTGGTACGATTTCTTCATCTACGGCACGGCCGCCGGCCTGGTCTTCGGCAAGCTGTTCTTTCCCAACGAGGATCGGCTGACCGGCACGCTTGCCGCCTTCGGCACCTACTTCGTGGGTTTCATCGGCCGGCCGATCGGTGCCGCCATCTTCGGCCACTACGGCGATCGCATCGGACGCAAGGCGACATTGATCGCGACACTCATGTGCATGGGTCTCGCCACGTTCGCCATCGCGCTCGTGCCGACCTACGAATCGATCGGCATCTGGGGCGCCGTCCTCCTCACCGTCCTGCGCATGATCCAGGGCATCGGCGTCGGCGGCGAATGGGGCGGCTCGGTGCTGATCTCGATGGAATGGGCGCGCAGCCACGGCAGCCGCGGCCTGGTCGCCTCGTGGCCGCAGTTCGGCGTGCCGGCCGGCCTGTTCCTCTCCAACCTGGTGATCCTGGGCTTCAGCGCCTGGGCGGGTGAATCCTTCCTCGATTGGGGCTGGCGCATCCCGTTCGCGCTGTCGATCATTCTGGTCGGCGTCGGCCTCTGGGTCCGGCTCGGCATCCTCGAGACGCCGGTGTTCCAGAAGCTCGTATCGGAACGAAAGATCGAGAAGGCGCCGATCGCCGAGGTGATCCGCCGCCAGCCGCGCGAAATCCTGCTGTCGGCTCTCCTGCGCATGGCCGAGCAGGCGCCGTTCTACATCTTCACGGCATTCGTGTTCTCTTACGCCACGGGCACGCTCAAGATGTCGCGCGACTTCGTGCTGACCGCCGTGCTCTGCGCGTCGATCCTGTCGTTCATCACCATTCCGCTCGCCGGCCACATCTCCGACCGTATCGGGCGACGCAGGATGTACCTGATCGGCGCGGCGGTGACCGGCCTGTTCGGCTTCCTCTATTTCGGCATGCTCGATACGGCAATGCCGTCGGCGGTGTTCATGGCCATCGTGCTGTCGCTGATCCCGCACGACATCATGTATGGCCCGCAGGCGGCCCTGATCGCCGAGGCCTTCACGCCGAGGCTGCGCTACAGCGGCGCCTCGCTCGGTTACCAGCTCGCGTCGATCATCGCCGGCGGCCCGGCGCCTCTGATCGCCACGGCGCTGTTCGCCGCCTACCACACGGGCTACGCCATCGCGATCTACATCGCGGCCTGCGCCGTCGTGAGCCTCGTCTCGGCGGCGCTGATGCCGGACTACACAGGCAAGGACATCTCCGCGGAGTACGAAGGTACCCACTGATACAGACGGGACGGCCGTCGCGGCTATGCGCTACGATCGCCGCCATGCCTGCCAAGAAAGTCCTGGTCGTCGGCGCCACCGGCCTCGTCGGCTATGCCACCCTGAAGCACTTCGCACGCGATCAAGGCTGCGAGGTCGTGGCCCTGTCGCGCCGCCAACCCGACGAGACGTTCGGCGCACGCTGGCGCCCGCTCGATCTCGTCGACGAACGCGCCTGCGAGGCGCTGGCTTCGGAATTCAAGGGAGTGACGCACGTCGTTTATGCCGCGCTGCATGAACAGCCGGGGCTGGTCGCCGGCTGGCGCGAGGAAGAGCAGATCCGCACCAACGATCGGATGCTGCGCAATCTGTTCGGCGTGCTGGAGAAGGCCGCATCGGACTTGCGTCACGTGGCCCTCCTGCAGGGAACCAAGGCCTATGGTGTGCATGTGCGGCCGATGCTGGTGCCGGCACGGGAGAACCGGTCAGAACTGCACGAGCAGGCGAACTTCTATTGGAACCAGGAGCGCTACATCCGCGAGCGCCAGCAGGGCAAGAACTGGAGCTGGTCGATCCTGCGGCCCGTCCTGATCGTTGGCGATTCGGTCGGCAGCGCGATGAATGTCATCCCCGCGCTCGGCGTCTATGCGGCGATGATGCGCCGTGCGGGCAAGACGACGCTCGACTATCCCGGCGGCGTAGGCCGCGTGGCGCAAGCCGTCGATACCGATCTTCTGGCGCGCTGCATCGCCTGGTCAGGCGAAGCGGCGACAGCGCGCAACGAGATCTTCAACGTCACCAACGGCGATGTGTTCGTCTGGCCGAATGTGTGGCCCGCCATCGCCGATGCGCTGGGCTTCGCGGCGGGCGCGCACGTGCCGTTGTCGCTCGATCGCGAGATCGGTCCACGCGAGGCGGAATGGGCCGATATCCGCAAGGCCCATGGATTGCGATCGGGATCGTTGAAGGATTTCGTCGGGCTCTCGTTCGAATACGCCGACTACACGATGGGCCACGGCCGCACCGAGCCCGGCCCGCCGGCGTTGGTGTCGACCATCAAGCTCCTGCAGGCCGGCTTCCACGACGTCATCGACACCGAGGCCATGTTCGTCAAAGCCTTCGCCGAAATGCAGGCCAAGAAGCTGCTGCCGCCGCGTTGAGGCGGCAACGGCCTCCAAATGGCCACGGCGGAAATGGGCCGCGCCTCCGATAGGCCACACGTCGCGCCTGCGCATCGGGCCTATCGTCGAATCCGACGACGGGAGGCATGCCGTGCGGACACTCGGCATCATCATACTGTGGTTTGGCCTTGGCTACGCCGTGACCGATCTGGTTGCGCTGGCGATGGAGCAGATCCTGACGACGGCGCCAATGCACGAACTGTTGGCTGCCCGTCATCGGGCCTCGGCTCCCAATACTGCGCGAGCCGATCTCACCGCCCCCGTGTCGCACCAACCCTGACGATTCGCTTCGCCAAAAGAACAGGCCCGACGAACGGTCCTAAAACCATCCGCCGGGCCTGTGCGCCCCCTCGGCCTAACCTTGATGTCTATTTGTTGAACGAATCGGCAATGGTCTTGAAGTTCGCGGTCGTTTGCTCGCCGATCGCGGCGATATCCGCGTTACGATTGACCCATTGCCGCGCCGACTCAGGCACCTTGAAGCCCAAGATCGTCTCGGGCAGCTTCAAAGAGGAACCGGTGGTCGCAGCAATATAAAGGACACCAGCGAGCGAAAGCTTGATCGACCAATTCAATAAAAAACGCATCGAAATCTCCAATATGCGGAGGATAGTTTCGGCGCGTCGGCACATACAGTGCCCGATGGTATCAATTGTGTTGAGGCCGCCCTCGTCGCCCTGAGAACGCAGCTCTTACGTGCTCGGCAAGATCGCGCGCCGCAGGGCTGATGCCCGGCGGGACATAAAGGTTGATGCGAAATTCCGGCAATGACGGAAGCTTCGCCTCGCGGCCCAGGATCTCGAAACGTTCCGGCACAGAGGACCGCAGCAAGGGCGCCACGGCGAGGCCCGCCTCGAGAACGGCATAGACCGGCTCGAGCCTGCTCACTTCGCAGACCGGACGCCAATCGCGTCGCACCTTGCCCAGTGCCTCGATCGCGACAGGTCGGAAGACGCAGGTCGGTGCGCCGAGCGACACCGGCAACGGATCCTTGAGATGCGCGTCACCATCGACGGCACCAACCCAGACCAGCCGGTCGGTGCGCAAGGTCTCGCCGTGACGACCGCATTCGGTCTCGGTGGTGAGCGCGAGATCGACGCCGCCCGACCGCAGCGTCTCGCGCACGACGCGCGAATCCTCGCACACCAGGCTGACGCGCACGCGCGGCTGCGCCTTGGCGAAACCGCGCAGGATCGGCGGCACGACGCTCGCGATGATGTCGTAGGGAACGCCGAGCCGAACCTCGCCTTCGAACGACGGCGTGCGCATCGCGGACAGCAGTTCGTCGTTCTGCATCACCAATCGCCGCGCCTCGGCAAGCAACCGTTCGCCGGCCGGGGCCAGCATCAACCGCCGCCCCTGGCGTTCGAACAGCCGCGCCTCGAGGATGTCCTCCAGCCGCTTCACCTGTTGCGACACCGCGGCCTGGCTCACGCCGAGCGCGGCCGCCGCGCGCGTGACGCCGCCCGCTTCCACCACGGTCGAGAAGGTTCGCAGCAAGGCGATGTCGAGATTGCGTGCCATGTCGAAACCATAAGCTTTCGTGAACGATCCTATCCAGAACATTCGATATTCTTATGAACCGAAATCAGCGATCCTTGCCGCAGTCGGAGGGATGCACATGAATACGAAGATCTCGGGACTGTGGGTGCCGCTGGTGACGCCGTTCAAGGACGGGGCCGTCGACTATGCGAGCTACGAGCGCCTGGTCGCGCATTACATCGCTTGCGGTGCCAACGGCTTGTTCCCCCTCGGCACGACGGGCGAATCGCCTGCGCTAGATGACGGCGAGGTCGAAGCCGTGATCGAACGCACGCTGGCGGTGGCGGCGGGCCGGGTGCCGGTGTTCGTCGGCATCGGCGGCAATGCCACGCACAAGGTCGAGAAGATGCTGCGGCGGCTGGAGCACCTGCCGTTCGACGGGATCGTGTCGGTCTGTCCCTACTACAACCGCCCGAGCCAGGACGGCCTGATCGGACACTTCCGGGCCATTGCCGAGGCGACCGATCGGCAGGTGCTGATCTACAACATCCCCTATCGCACGGCCGTGAACCTCTCCAACGATTCGCTGATCGAGCTGGCACAGGTTCCCAACATCGTGGGTACCAAGGACAGCTCCGGCAGCATCGCCCAGTCGCTCGACCTGCTCGCGCGCAAGCCTGCCGGCTTCTCGGTGCTCACCGGCGAGGATGCGCTTTATTTCACCATGATGGCGAACGGCGCCGACGGCGGCATCCTCGCGGCCAGCCACCTGATGACCGAGCGCTTCCTCGAGGTCGATCGCCGCTTCGCCGCCAACGATCTCGCCGGCGCGCGCCAGGCGTGGGCGCCGCTCGCCGGGTTCGTGCCGCTCCTGTTCGCCGAAGCTAATCCGATGCCGATCAAGCACTGCCTGTGGCGGCAGGGCTTGATCGCCTCACCCGAATGCCGCCTGCCGCTGACACGCATCTCCGACGGACTGGCGCGCCAGCTCGACGCGCTTTTCGCCGAACGGCGCGCGGCCTAGCTGCGCGCCTTCAGGAGGTCGCGGATCTCGGTCAGCAGCACTTCCTGCGGCGGAGGCGCTGCGGGCGCTTCCGCCTCTTTCTTCGACATGCGGTTGATGCCGCGCACGACCAGGAACAGCACCCAGGCGATGATGAGGAAGTTCACCGTGACGGTGATGAAGGTGCCGTAGCCCAGCGTCGCGCCCGCCTTCTTGGCGGCGTCATAGGTCGTGGCCTGGCTGGAGGCGGACGTGAGGCCGACGAAGTAGTTGGTGAAGTCGAGCCCACCGAAGATGCGGCCGATGATCGGCATGATAACATCGTCGACCAGCGACGACACGATCTTGCCGAACGCCGCACCGATGATCACGCCGATGGCGAGATCGACGACATTGCCGCGCATCGCGAATTTTTTGAATTCCTCGAGCATTCCACTCTCCCCTGTTGTCAGGTAACGCGGAGCCAAACCAACAGCGCTGACACCGTGATCACCGAGGCCGCCGTCGATAACAACACGGAGGCGGTGTTCTGCTCAATAGAGATATCGAACTGCTTGGCCAGCACGAAGGCATTCGCCGCAGTCGGCAGAGCCGCCATCAGGAGCGCAACCTTGCCGGGCACCGAATGCAAATCGACGAACAACGACAGCAGCATCGCCGCCAGCAACGGCTGCAGCATGAGCTTGATCAGCGTGGCGAGGCCTGCGTCGAGCAGACCGCGCTTGATCGACTTGTCGGCGAGGAAGAGACCGATGGCGAACAGCGCGCACGGTGCCGCAGCGGCGCCCAGCAGGTCGACGAACTTCAGGGCCGGCACGGGAATCTCGATGCCGAGCGCGGAGACCACGAGCCCGAGCGCAATCGACAGCGGCAGCGGGTTGCGGGCGACGTTCCAGGCCGCGCGCAGGAAGGTTCGCACGGGGCCGTGGCCCGCCGCCACCTCGAGTTCGATCATCATCACGCCCAGCACCATCGACACAACCGCTGTCACGATCACCGTCAGCATCGCCGGCGGCAGCCCGGCTTCACCGAAGGCCGCGAGGCAGAGCGGCACGCCCATGTAGCCGACGTTTCCCCACGACGAGGCGATGCCTTGCAGGCTCATGGCTGCAAGGCCCCTTTCGCCGCGGCTTGAGATACGGGTCGACAGCATGCCGAGGCCGAAGGTGGCCAGCACCGCGAGGCCGAAACCTGCAAGAAGGGCCGGGTTCAGCACCGTCATCACCGGCGTCCGCGCCAGGGTGCCGAAGAAGAGAAGCGGCAGGGCGAAGATGCTGACAAACTGGTTGAGCGCCGCCGTGGCTTCGCCGCCCAGCAATCGGAACCGGCCGGCGAGATAGCCGATGAGGATGACCGCGAAGATCGGCGCGGCGACGTTCAGGATGGCTTGCACGTTCTGTGCTTCTACCGAAAGATTAAGAATTTGACACAACAGATACAAATCAAATAATATTTTTTCATCACATGAGGCCGCACCGCTCCTCCTCCGTCAGCGGCCCGGGAGATGTCCGCATGCGTCTATTGTTCGCCAGCCTCGCGGCGGTGACCGCGGTTGCCTTTGCCGCGCCGTCCTTCGCCCAAGATACCCCGTCCTCCTCGCCCACTCCGACCCCGATCACCAAGCCCGTCAAGCACCGGACCAGTTCGACCGGCTGCAGCGCTCTCAAGGGCCAGAGCGCCAAGGAATACTGCCTCAAGCAGCGGGCCCACGCGCACGTGACCAAGCCTCACAAGGCGTCCAAGAAGGTTGCCTCCTCCAAGTCGGCACCGTCCGCCGTGCCGGGCGACACCGCCCCGGTCACGCAGTCGGCCCCCTCGCCGTCGCAATCCCAGTCGGTCGCCGTTCCGCCGCTGCCGCAGAAGACGCTGTAGCCCTTCGGGCTTTGGCCATCGCAAGCGCCGCCGGCGCGGGCTAGTCTTCGCTCTCCCAAACAAGGGAGAGTGCTATGTCCAGTTCCGCTGCCTTGATCTCGACCGATGACCTTGCGCGCCGCTTGGGCGCGCCGGGGCTGCGGATCTTCGACTGCACCACCTATCTCAGGCCCCGTCCCGAGGGCGGCTACAACGCCGAAAGCGGTCGCGCCAACTACGACAAGGGCCATATTCCCGGGGCCGCCTTTCTCGACCTCGGCGCCGAGCTCTCCGATCAAAACTCGACGCTGCGCTTCACCCTGCCGCCGCTCGACGCGCTCACCAAGGCCTTCGCCGCCAAAGGCATCGGCCACGGCACGTTCGTGGTCCTCTATAGCCACGCCTCGCCCAACTGGGCGACGCGCCTGTGGTGGATGCTGCGCGCGATCGGCTTCGACGAGGCCGCGATCCTCGATGGCGGCCTCGACAAGTGGAAGGCAGAGAACCGCCCGCTCTCGACCGAGCCCGCGACCTATCCCGCGGCGACCCTCACCTTGCGTGGCCGGCCCGAGATCTTCGTCGACAAGAACGAGATCAAGAGCGCGATCGGAAAGCCGGACACGCTGACTCTGAATGCGCTCAGCCTCGACCAGCACAAGGGCACGGGCGGCGTCATCTACGGCCGGCCGGGCCGCATCGCGGGATCTTCCTGCGTGCCGGCGGCGAGCCTGTTCGGGCCGGACAAGGCGCTGAAGCCGATCGCCGACCTCCGGGCCGCGTTCGAAGGCGTTGGCGCCGAGCCCAACAAGCGTATCCTGGTCTATTGCGGCGGCGGCATTGCGGCCACGCTCGATGCGTTTGTGTTGACGGCGATGCTGGGCCACAAGAACGTATCGGTGTACGACAATTCGATGCAGGAATGGTCGAACGATTCGAGCCTGCCGATGGAAACCGGCTGAGAGGAACGCCATGCCCGCCTACATGATCGTCGAGGTCGAGACGACCGACGAGGCCTTGATGACCGAATACCGCAAGCACACGCCGGGCCTGGTGGCCAAGTTCGGCGGCAAGTTCATCGTGCGCGGTGGCAAGACGACATGTCTCGAAGGCGACTGGACGCCGCCGCGCCTGGTGGTGCTTGAGTTCCCCGATATGGCCTCGCTCGAACGCTTCTATCACTCGCCCGAATACAAGCCCGTCCTGGCGATGCGGCTGAAGGCCGGGAAGTCGCGCGCCATCGCTGTCGACGGCCATTCCGGCTGATGGCCTCGCCATCGGCGCTGGCGGCCTATCGCGCCGTCGGCACGCTCTACAATGCGTTGATGACATCGCTGGTGCTGGGCCTCGTCACGCGGCGCGGCGAGAAGACGGCACGCGACTACGTGTTCCGGCATTTCCGCCGCCAGCATCTGGAGAAGTTCCTGCCAGGGCTGCAGAAGCTCGGCTTGGCCGACCAGCCGCCGGCGCCGGCCTGCGCGCTCTACCACTATCACTCGAACGCGCTGGGTGGCGTGAAGACCGGCTACCTGCGCGAGAGCGACCGCAAGGCGTGGGTGCGCTATCCGCCACCGCGCTGGATCTGGCGCGGCACCGCGATCGCGGCCGTTCCGCATTCGGTATCAGCGGCCATGCTGCACGGCTGGCACGGCCACAACGGCCAGTCGCTGGGCAAGCCCAATCTCGGCTTCGTCTGTACCGGCATGACGGTCGACGGGATGCCCGGCCTCGAGGGCTATTACGTCGAATACGACCAGCCACTGAAGGAAGAAGAGCGCGTGCGCTTCGCCTACGGCACCGAGGAGATGCCGCGCGTGGACTGGAGCCGGCAGCCCAGGCTCGAGACGACGAACTGGCCCGAGGAGCGGCGGCTAAAGACCTTCCGTGCCTATGCAGTCGAGTATGTGCGCACCATGTTGCCCACTCTCCAGGAACTGCTTGGCGCCGAAGCAGCGCAACAGGAGCTGGGCCGCGTGGCGCGTCTCGTCGGCCTGCAGTTCCATGAGGAGACGGCGCGCGAGATGGATTTGCCGACCGACGTTGAACGCGGCGATCTGCAAAGCGCACGCGACTTCTCGCGCTGGCTCGCGGCAGTGCTGGCGGCCGAGGGCGAAGAGGTCGAAACGACCGAGGCCGATGGTGCCATCATTTTGCGCGCATCGGGCTGGCGGATCGCGCGCGAGCTCCCGCTCACCGATCCCCTGAGGGCCTTCGACGCCTGGAACGAGCTCTGGCTTGGCGCCGCCGCCGCGTGCGACCGGTTCCTGAGAGTTCAGACCACGCGGTCGCTCGGCGTGCGCGGTTGGGAGATTGCCTGGCGAATCGCGCCGAGGTAGCCGGCCGGCAAGCGGTGCCCGGCGATCGTTTCGCCGAGCTCGTCGAGCGGCACCCAGCGTGTCTCGACATGCTCGTAGCTCGGTGTCGCTGCGGAGGCGCCGACGAGCAGGCAGCCATACGCCACAATTTTCACGAACCGCCCCGGCAGCACCTCGAACAGATGTTCGTCGAGCAGCGCGCCGACTTCGACTTCGAGCCCTGCCTCTTCCCGAACCTCGCGCTTGAGCGCACCGCGATGATCCTCGCTTGCATCGGGCCTCCCGCCCGGCAGATCCCACTCACCGCGCTCGTTCAGGAGCAGAAGGACATGACCCTGATCGATCAGGATACCCTTCACAGAGACGGGATGCGTGTTCATGGGCTTCGCAAAGGTCCCTCACTACGTTCGGGATGACACCATTGTTGATCGCAAGGGCGGTGTCATCCCGAGCGTCAGCGAGGGACCTTTGCAGCGTCTTGCACAAAAGAAAAGGCCGGGATCGCTCCCGGCCTTTCCGCATTTTCGAAGAACGATTGGACTTAGAAGTCCATGTCGCCCATGCCACCGGCGCCCGGCGGCATCGGCGGAGCCTTCTTCTCCGGCTTCTCGGCGATCATGGCTTCGGTCGTCACCAGCAGGCCGGCCACCGAGGCGGCATCCTGCAATGCGGTGCGCACGACCTTGACCGGATCGATGATGCCGGACTTCACCATGTCGACATAGTCACCCTTCTGGGCGTCAAAGCCGAAGTTGTGGTCCTTCTGGTCGAGCATCTTGCCGGCCACCACCGCGCCGTCGAAGCCGGCGTTCTCGGCGATCTGACGGACCGGCGACTGCAGGGCACGGCGCACGATCTCGACGCCGACCTTCTGGTCGTCGTTGCCGACGCGGAGCTTGTCGAGCGCACGGATGGCGTAGAGCAGAGCTGCGCCGCCGCCAGCCACGATGCCTTCTTCGACGGCCGCCTTGGTGGCGTGCATGGCGTCGTCAACGCGGTCCTTCTTCTCCTTCACCTCGACTTCGGTGGCGCCGCCGACCTTGATGATCGCAACACCGCCCGCGAGCTTGGCCAGGCGCTCCTGGAGCTTCTCGCGGTCGTAGTCGGACGTGGTCTCCTCGATCTGGGCGCGGATCTGGCTGATGCGGCCCTCGAGATCGGCCTTCTTGCCGGAGCCGTCGACGATCGTGGTGTTCTCCTTCTCGACGATGACCTTCTTGGCCTTGCCGAGCATGTCGAGCGTCACGTTCTCGAGCTTGATGCCGAGGTCTTCGGAGATCAGCTGGCCACCGGTCAGGATCGCCATGTCCTCAAGCATCGCCTTGCGGCGATCACCGAAGCCTGGCGCCTTGACGGCAGCGATCTTGAGGCCACCCCGCAGCTTGTTCACGACCAGGGTCGCGAGCGCTTCACCCTCGACGTCCTCGGCCACGATCAGGAGCGGCTTGCCCGACTGCACGACTGCCTCGAGCACCGGCAGCATCGCCTGCAGGCCCGAGAGCTTCTTCTCGAACAGCAGGATGTAGGGGCTCTCCAGCTCGGCAATCATCTTGTCGGCGTTGGTGATGAAGTACGGCGAGAGATAGCCACGGTCGAACTGCATGCCCTCGACGACGTCGAGCTCGGTCTCGAGGCTCTTGGCCTCCTCGACCGTGATCACACCCTCGTTGCCGACCTTCTTCATCGCCTCGGCGATCATCTTGCCGATCGACTTGTCGCCGTTGGCCGAGATGGTGCCGACCTGCGCGACTTCGTCGGAGCCGGTGATCTTCTTGGCCCGGCTCTTGATCTCCTCGACCGCCGCGTCGACCGCGAGATCGATGCCGCGCTTGAGATCCATCGGGTTCATGCCGGCGGCCACCGACTTCACGCCCTCGCGCACGATCGCGGCGGCCAGAACGGTCGCGGTGGTCGTGCCGTCGCCGGCGATGTCGTTGGTCTTCGAGGCCACTTCGCGCACCATCTGGGCGCCCATGTTCTCGAACTTGTCGGCGAGCTCGACTTCCTTGGCGACAGTCACGCCGTCCTTGGTGATGCGCGGTGCGCCGAAGCTCTTGTCGAGCACGACGTTGCGGCCCTTCGGACCCAGCGTTACCTTGACCGCATCGGCGAGAATGTCGACGCCGCGCAGCATGCGCTGGCGGGCATCGCCGCTAAAGCGGACTTCCTTGGCTGCCATTGTTCAATCCCTCTTGGATGATGAGTTGATGTCTTGATGGATGGGGGAAGCGATCAGGCGGCCTTCTTGACCGCGGCGGAACCCTCGAGGATTCCCATGATGTCGCTTTCCTTCATGATCAGATACTCGACACCGTCGAGCTTGATCTCGGTGCCGGACCACTTGCCGAACAGGATGCGGTCACCGGCCTTGACGTCGAGCGCAACGAGAGCGCCCTTGTCGTCACGGGCGCCCGGACCAACGGCGACGATCTCGCCTTCCATCGGCTTTTCCTTAGCCGTGTCCGGGATGATGATGCCGCCCTTGGTCTTGTCTTCTTCCGCGACGCGCTTGACCACGACGCGATCGTGAAGCGGACGGAACTTCATGCTGTTGCCTCCATAAACCCTGGTTTCGCCTGTGCGGCCGCAGCGGGCCGCGATTTCGGACCTGTCAGCACTCTCGCGAGGTGAGTGCCAAAGGCGCACTGGATTTAGGGTTGTAGCTGGTTGGAGTCAAGGTAAAGGCAGTGCGATTGCCCAGGGTCATCTCGCACTAGCAGCAATCTCAGGTGGGTGCTGCTAAGTATTTGATTCAAAAATATTTTTATTGGTTTTTCATTAAAGGCGCGTGACTATTCCCATGTAAGTGTCGTGTCAAGGAGTGATCGATGGATCGTTCTTTTGTTGCGCAGCTTAACAACTACCGCATCACCACCGCCGAAATCCTCTATTGGATGCCCGATCATCGGCATGTCCTGCAAAGCTACGTCTGGCAGAACCTGGATCTCGCCCCCCGTTTCCCCAATCTGACCAAGTTCCTCGATTTCTGGGAACATAACCTCGAAGGCAAATTGCACCGCGTCCGGGTAGCGAGCGCCCAGCTCATCAAGCCGGCCGAATTCGGCTTCGCCAGCGGTCTCTACCACCTGCACTAGATCGTCTACCGACTGGCGACGGCGTACTCGCGGGCGGTCCGATCGACCAGCTCGGCGACCGACGGGATGTCGACCACGCCGGACACGGAATGGCCGGCGCTCCAGATATCTTTCCAGCGCTTGGCATCAGGCTTGTCGCGCTCGGTGGCATTGATGTCCTTGGCGATGTCGATCGCACCGCGGACCGGCAGAGCACTCGGATCGAGCCCGGCCGCGACGATGGAAGGACGCAGCATATTGGTCTCAAGGCCAGTGAAGGCGCGGGTCAGCAGCACGTCATCCACGCGGCTCGAGACCAGCATCGCCTTGTATTCATCCTTGGCGAGGCTCTCGCGTGTGGCGATGAACTTGGTGCCCATGTAGGCAAGGTCGCATCCCAGCGTTTCTGCCGCCGCGATCGCCAGGCCATCCGACATGCCGCCCGCCATCACCACGATGCCGTCCCAGAACGCGCGCACGGCACGGACGAAGGCGAAGGGGTTGACCCAGCCAGTCTGCCCGCCCGCGCCCGCGGTCAGCAACACGAGGCCATCGACGCCTGATGCCACGGCCTTCTCGGCATGCCTTACCGAGGCGACGTCGGCCAGCACCAGGCAACTCGCATCCTTCAAAGGCTTCATTACCGGCTCGGGCGAGCCCACACTCGTGATCACGATCTCGGCTCCGGCGCGCAGCACCGCGGCAAGATCGTCCGCGACACGCGGATTGGAGCGATGGACGATCAGGTTGGGGCAGATCGGCGCGACAGCTTGGCCAGTCTCATCGGTGGCGCGCTTTTGATCGTCGTTCATGTCGGCGAGCCAGCGATCAAGCTCATCGACGGTGCGGCAGTTGGCGGTCGGGAAGGCACCGATCACGCCGCTGCGGCACGCCGCCTTCACCAAGGCCGGACCCGATACCAGGAACATCGGCGCCGCGATCAGCGGCAACCGAAGACGGGATTTCAGCGTGTCAGGAAGAGACATGAATGTCACAGGAGCGCGCAACTCCAGTTGCGCTCATGATGAGCAGATGCGCCACTGGAGCGGCGCGCTCCCCTGACTCTTTATGCCGCTTGCGCGAGCCCTTCCTGCTCCAGCGTGCGCTTCACCGACGGACGCGCCTTCATGCGCTCATAGTGGGCGGCGCAGTTCTTGGGCAGCGGCATCTTCATGCGCGCGCCGGCCCAGAACAGGATGTAGAAAGCCGCCGCATCCGCGACCGAGAACTTGCCGGCAACGTATTCCTTGCCTTCAAGCGTCTTGTCGAGGACGGCGAGGCCCTTCTCCATGATCTCCTTGCCGCGGGCCTTGACCTTGTCGTGGTCGGCTTCGGTTGGCGCATAGTTGGCCGGCCGGAACATGCGCGAGAACCCCTGCATGTGCATGGTCGACACGATATAGTCCATCGCCTCGAGCGCGCGCGCCTCGGCCTCGGCGTCGGACGGCAGCAGGCCCTTCTCGGGGTTCTTGCGAGCAAGCCAGGTCGCGATGGCCGGGAATTCGGTCAGCACCGAGCCGTCATCGCGCACAAGCGTCGGCACCTTGGACTTCGGATTGATCTTCACGAACTCCGGTCCGTACTGCTCCTGCTTGGCACCGTCGATCTTCTGCAGATCGTATGGCTTCCCGATCTCCTCCAGCAGCACATGGATGCCGATCGAACAGGCGCCTGGCATGTAATAGAGCTTCATGGCTCACTCCCTTGGTCATCAATCGCCGTGCACGCTAGTGGGTCCGTCGATCTCCATCAAGGATCGAGGCCGGTTTGCCGCGAATTCCATCACTGCCAGCACGGTCTTTTGAACGGGGATCACCCCCTAAGAACGACCGGAAGGGCGCGAATGCCACGGATGAAATTCGAGTAGAGCCGAACCGGTGGGCCCATGACCTCGATCTCGAGATCGCGCGCCAGGATCTCCTCCCAGAGGATGCGCAACTGCATCTCGGCCAGACGATCGCCGACGCAGCGATGGATACCGGCGCCGAACGACAGGTGCTGGCGGATCTTGGGACGGCTGATGTCGAGGCGCTCCGGATCCTCGATCGCTTCCTCGTCGCGATTTCCCGAGACGTACCACATCACCACCTTGTCGCCCTTGGCTATGGCCTTGCCGCCGAGCTCGGTGTCGGTCGTCGCAGTGCGGCGCATGTGGATCACGGGCGTGGAGTGGCGAATGATCTCCGACACCAGGTTGGGGATCAGGCTGCGATCGGCACGAACCTTGGCCAACTCGGACGGATGGTCGCGCAGCGCGAGCAGGCCGCTGCTCATCGAATTGCGCGTGGTGTCGTTGCCGCCCACGATCAGGAGCGCGAAGGTACCGATGAACTCGTTGAGCGGCATGTTCTGCGTCGCCTCGGCATGCGCCATCATCGACACCAGGTCGAACTTGGGCGGCTGAGCCGCCCGCTCCTTCCACAGCACCGCCATCGTCTCCGCCATCTGGCGCAGCACCGCCAGGCGCTCGGCGTCGCTCTTTATCGGAGCGTCGGGCGCCTCGATATTGGCGATCGCCACATCCGACCAGTGGGTGAGCTTGCGCCGGTCGGCCTGCGGAAAGTCGAACAGCGTCGCCAGCATCATCGCCGTGAGCTCGGTCGAGACGCGATCGACCCAGTCGAAGGTCTCGCCGCGCGGCAGGCCGTCGAGCACGCGCGCGGTGCGTTCACGGATCAGCCCTTCCATGTTGGCGAGATTGGACGGCGCCACGATCGGCGCCACGGTCTTGCGTTGCGCCGTGTGCCTGGGCGGGTCCATGCGAATGAAGTTCGGCAGCTCCTCGCCCGCCGGCTGGTCCTTGATCTGGATGCCGCCCATCACGGACGCCGACGAGAAGGTCCGGTGATCGAGCTCGACCTTCATGATGTCGGCATGGCGCGTGATGGACCAGTAGGGTCCGTACGGGCTTTCCGGATGGAAATGGACCGGGTCTTCCCGCCGCAGGCGGGCGAAGTGCGGGCGCCAGCTGTCTTCCCAATAAAGCACTGGATCGCCGACATCGACGTGATCGCTCATGCCGGAAGCCCGCCTCGGGAGCTTTGGCGAGTCAAGCCCTTTCGCCGCAACTAGGTCTGTTTCAGAACGTTGACAGCCGGATAGGGCGGGCACAAACCACCCCCTGCTGGCGTCAAAGTCGGCATTTCACATCATGGCTCCAGACGACTCCCGTCCTTCGCCGTCCCCCGACGTTTCGCCCGCGGCACCGGCAGATCATCCCGGCAACGGCGCATCGTCGCCGTCGTCTCCCCGAAAAGCCGCCGGTGCGGCAATGGTCATGGGCGCGCTCGGCGTCGTGTTCGGCGATATCGGCACGAGCCCGCTCTATACGCTGCGTGAAACCTTCGTGCACGGTTCGGGCATGCGGCCGTCGCCCGACCATGTGCTGGGTGTGCTGTCGATCCTTTTCTGGGCTGTCACGCTCACCGTCACCATCAAGTACGTGACGTTGATCATGCGTGCCGACAACAAGGGCGAAGGCGGTGTGCTTGCTCTCGCCACACTCGCCTCGCAAAATTTGATCGGCAGGGGATGGAGGGTGCGTTACGCGATCGTGCTTTTCTCGGTCGCGGGCCTTGCGCTGTTCTATGGCGACGCGATCATCACTCCGGCGATGACGGTGATGAGCGCCGTCGAAGGCCTCGATTCATTCGCGCCGGGACTGACGCAATACATCGTTCCTCTGTCGCTGCTGATTCTGGTGGCACTCTTTGCCCTGCAATCGCGCGGCACCGCGGGTGTCGGTCGCCTGTTCGGGCCGGTCATGCTCGTCTGGTTCGCGGTCCTGGGCGTGATCGGGGTCTGGCAGATCGCCCAGCATCCGGGGGTGCTGTGGGCGCTCGATCCGCTTTACGGGTTGCGCCTGATCGCCGACCGCGGCTTCGGCATCTTCTGGGCCTTCGGATCGATCGTGCTCGCGGTCACCGGCGCCGAGGCGCTCTATGCCGACATGGGTCATTTCGGCCGCCGGCCGATCCGGCTGGCTTGGCTCTGCATCGTGCTGCCGGGTCTGATGCTGAACTATTTCGGCCAGGGCGCGCTGATCATCGAGAATCCGGGCGTCGTTCGCCAGGTGTTCTTCGCCATGGTGCCGCAGAGCATTGTGTTGCCGCTGGTGGCACTCTCGACGCTCGCCGCGATCATCGCCTCGCAGGCGGTGATCTCCGGGGTGTTCTCGCTCAGCCGCGCCGCCATTCAGCTCGGCTACCTGCCGCGCATGGAGGTCCGGCACACGTCAGAGACCGAGATCGGCCAGATCTACCTGCCGCGCGTCAATTGGCTCCTGATGGCGGCGATCGTGGCGCTGGTGGTGGGGTTCGGCTCGTCCGATCGCCTGGCCGGCGCCTACGGCCTCGCCGTCACAGGCGCGATGCTAGTCGACGTGGTGCTGGCGACGGCAGTGGCGATCCTGGTCTGGCGCTGGCATTGGCTGCTCGCCGTCGGCGTGTTCGGCCTGCTTGCCATTCCCGACCTCGCCTTCTTCATCGCCAATGCCCTCAAGATACCCGAAGGCGCCTGGTTGCCGTTGGTCGCGGCGAGCCTGGTTTTCTACACCATCACCACGTGGCGTCGCGGCCGCCAGCTGGTAAGTGCCGAACTGGCCGAGGGCGCCCTGCCGCTCACGCAGTTCCTCGAACGGATGGAGCGGGCACCCAACCGCGTCGCGGGCACCGCCGTGTTCATGACGGCCGACGCCTCCTCGACGCCGCCTGCCCTGCTGCACAACCTCAAGCACAACAAGATCCTGCATGAACGTGTGATCGTCCTGCAGGTCGATACAGTCGGCGTGCCGCGCATCCCCGCGGCCAAGCGCATCGACGTCGAGCGGCTGGGCAAAGGCTTCTACTCCGTCAAGACACGCTACGGCTTCATGGAGCAGCCGGACGTACCCGCTGCCTTGCGGGCCTGCCGGCCGTATGGCATCGCCTACGACGAGATGGAAACCAGCTTCTTCCTCGGTCGCGAAACCCTGGTGCCGTCGCCTCGCTCCAGACTCGGCCGATGGCGGCGCGACTTCTTCATCTCGCTGTCGAATACAGCCTCGGCCTCCAAGACGTTCTTCCGTATTCCGCCCAACCGCGCCATCGAGCTCGGCAACCAGATCCAGATCTGACGCATGCCGAAACCGACGCTTGTGCTGCTGCCGGGGCTCCTCAACACGCGCCGTCTGTTCGACCATCAGATCGCCGCCCTCGGCGACCTGGTGGACGTCGTCGTGCCGGAGCTTTATCGCCACGATTCAATCGGCACGATGGCCGATGCGGCGCTCGCCGCCGCGCCGCCGACCTTTGCCCTCGCAGGCTTTTCCATGGGCGGCTATGTCGCTTTCGAGATCCTGAGGCGCGCTGCTTCTCGGGTCGAGCGACTGGCCTTGATCGACACGCAGGCGACGCCGGATAGGCCGGAGGTGACCGCGCGTCGGCGCGGCTTCATCGAGCAGACACGCCTCGGCCGCTTCCATGGCGTGCAGCCTGCCTTGTTGCCGACCTTCATCCATCCGGCGCGTCTCAAGGACATGGCCGTCGTCCAGCCCATCCTCGACATGGCCCTGGAAGTGGGCGCCGAGGGCTTCGTGCGCGAGCAGCAGGCCATCATGGACCGGCCGGACAGCCGGCCGTTGCTGGTCGGCATCGACGTGCCCACGGTCGTCATCGTCGGCCGCCAGGATCAGGCGACGCCGCTGCCGCGTTCCGAGGAGATGGCCGCCGACATTGCCAATGCCCGGCTAGTGGTGATCGAGAGCAGTGGACACATGACGCCGCTCGAGCGGCCCGACGAAGTGACGAATGCCCTCAGGAGGTGGCTCAGCGAATGACGACGACTGTCTATGCCCGCGAGGACTATCTCGGCGCCGACGATTACATCGACATCGTGAGGAAGTCGGGCCTCAACCGGCCGATCGAGGATCGCGGCCGCGTCGAGCGCATGCTGGCCCACGCCAACCTCATCGTCACCGCCCGACAAGACGGCAAGCTGGTGGGCTTCACCCGCTCGCTCACCGATTTCTGCTTCTGCTGCTATCTCTCCGATCTCGCCGTCGACAAGGCCTGCCAGGGCCAAGGGATCGGCAAGCGTCTGATCAAGGAGACGCGGGCGCAGGCTGGCGGCGCCATGACGACGACGCTGCTTTTGTCGGCGCCGACGGCCGTGACCTTCTACAAGGGCATCAAGATGCCGCCCGCCGACAACTGTTTCCTGTACCGGCGAACGACATAGGCCGATCGGCCCGGACGAATCCGGGCCGACTTGAGCTTCTCGCTATTTCTTCATCACCTGGCCGCGGATCTCGCCGCCGGGATGGGCCGCGGTGTGGACGTTGAAATACCACTTGCCGGACTGCAGGTCCGCGGCCTGCGCGTCGGTCAGAGTCGCCTCGCCCTTGATTGGCGACTTGGCGTCCTTCATGGGGACGACCACGCCGGCATTGGCGGTCGCCGCTGCCGGCCCATGGAAGTGCGCCGCGGTCGCGGGGCCCGTCAGGCCGGAATAGGTCGCGTCGTAGGTGAGCTTCTTGCTCGCCGTATCGTAGGTCGCGTTGAGCGTGCCCGCGCCCTTGCTGTCGTTCGCCGGAACCTCGGATGAGGCCTTAAGCTCGGCTGAGTAGCGTTGCGTCTCGGCAAGGGCCGCAGGTGCTGCTGCCAGGGCAGCAACCGCGGCAAGACATGCGACATTGGAATACCAAGCGATCCTCATGTGATCCTCCTTTTCCAATTCCCCGAACGTCGATCGGCCCAGGCGGGCTGAAAGACCGCGGGCCGATCGAAGTCTAGCAGCTTGGGGCGCGGATATCGGACGCTTTGGCAGCATCACGAAGGATTGACGGGACCGGGCAAACGCCTATACATTCAAACGATTGTTCAAGTGAACAATCATACGTAACACTATAACGATACGTTCCACCATGCATGACCATCATTCGCACGCCGGCCACGCCCATGGACATGATCAAGGGCATGATCACGGGCACAAGCATGAGTACGGGCATGAGCATGGCGGCGCGCACGGCCATTCACACAGCCACGCGCCGGCGGATTTCAATCGTGCGTTCGCGATCGGCGTCGCGCTCAACACCGGGTTCGTCGTGGTCGAGGCGGCCTACGGCTTCCTCGCCAACTCGCTCGCCCTGCTGGCCGACGCCGGCCACAATCTGGGCGACGTGCTCGGCCTGCTGCTCGCCTGGGGTGCGGCGGCGCTGGTCAAGCGCCGCCCGACCGCCCGCCACACCTATGGCCTGAAGCGCAGCTCGATCCTGGCCTCGCTCGCCAACGCGATCCTGTTGCTGGTCGCGGTCGGCATGATCGTCTGGGAAGCGGTGCGCCGCTTTGGGCAGCCCGAGCCGGTGGCGGAGATGACCGTCCTCTGGGTGGCCGCCATCGGTATCGTGATCAACACCGCCACGGCGCTCTTGTTCATGCGCGGCGGCAAGAGCGACATCAATATCCGCGGCGCCTTCCTGCACATGGCGGCCGATGCGGCGGTATCGCTTGGCGTCGTGATCGCGGCCATCGCGGTGATGGCGACCGGCTGGCTGTGGCTCGATCCCGCGGTCAGCATCGCGATCGCGATCGTGATCATGCTCAGCACGTGGTCGTTGCTCACCGCCTCGGTCAACCTCGCACTAGATGCGGTGCCGGAGAACATCGACCGGCGAGCGATCGAGGCCTATCTCGCCGGCCTGCCGGGCGTCACCGAAGTGCACGATCTCCACATCTGGGGCATGAGTACGACCGAGGTTGCGCTGACGGCACATCTCGTCCGGCCCGATTGCCCCGTCGACGACGGGCTGCTCGGCCGTTCAGCCCACGAGCTCTCCGAGCGGTTCGGCATCGTGCACAGCACCCTCCAGGTCGAGTCGGGCGACCCCGCCCACCCCTGCCAACTGGCGCCGGCAGAGGTGGTGTAGCGGTCGGCCGCGGCCGCTCCACGGCGCTGAATCCATTGGGACGTCCGGCGAGGCCCGAAGGATTCGACAGATCAGGAAAATTTCGGGCGAATCCTTGAAGGCTTCATCGACGTCTCCGTAGGGCCAACCAGCCCCATTGGAGGCGGCCGATGACATGGAAAGTCGGGCGCTACCGCGCCAAACCAGAACAAGCCGGCGAAAACCAGCGGCTCATCGAGGCCGTGTTCCTCGAGTTGCACACCAAGCGGCCAGCGGGTCTGCGCTACGCGGCGTTTCGATTGCCCGACGGTGCGTTCGTTCACGTCGTGTCCGCCGCCCAAGGAGCAGCGCCGCTCAATTCCTTCGAGGCCTTTCGCGCCTTCGCCGACGGCGCGCAAGAGCGCTGCCTCGAACTGCCCCAGGTGGGCGAGGCGATCGTCGTCGGCAGCTATGGCATGTTCGCCTCGGACGGTTCCCATGGATAAGAGCCACGACACCGCGGCGTCGCGCTGGGTTCTTGTTCTCACGTCCGTTGCCTCCCTCATGGTGGCGCTCGACGCCATGGTCGTCACGATGGCCCTCAACACCATCCATGCGGACCTGAGGACCTCCATCGAGGCGCTGGAATGGACGGTGAATGCCTACAACCTCACCTTCGCGGTGCTGTTGCTGACCGGCACGGCATTGGGAGACCGTTTCGGGCGCCGTCGATTGTTCATGGCGGGCCTCGGGTTGTTCATGACGGCTTCGGCCGGCTGTGCCCTTGCAGAAGATGCTGCCTGGCTGATCGCCGCGCGGGCGCTGCAGGGCGTTGGCGCCGCTCTCGTGATGCCGCTCGGCATGGCCCTGCTGGGCGTGGCTTTTCCGCGCGAACAACGCGGCAAGGCACTGGGCATCTTCAGCAGCATCACCGGCATCGCCCTGATCGCCGGCCCTCTCGTCGGAGGCGCGATCGCCGAGGGCATCGCCTGGCAATGGATCTTTTGGATAAATGTGCCGATCGGTCTCATCCTCCTGCCGCTCATTCGGACCCGCATACCGGAGAGCGTCGGGCCGCGGGCGCCCCTCGATATCGGAGGCCTGGTACTGGTGACCGGGGCGGCTTTCGGCGTGATCTGGGGGTTGATGAGCAGCACCCGCCACGGATGGAGTGACCCCGAGAGTTCGGCTTCTCTTGCGGCCGGGATCGTGCTCGGTAGCGTATTCGTTGCCTGGGAAAAGTCAGTGTCGGCGCCCATGGTGCCGATGAGCTTCTTCCGAGTCCCCGCCTTCTCGTCCGCCATTGCGGCAAGCTGGCTGTTCTATGCCGCAATGTACGGGACGCTGTTCTTGCTGCCGCAGTTCCTGCAAGTCGGTCAAAGCGCTACTCCTCTTGGCGCCGGCTTGCGGCTCCTGCCCTGGACGGCAACGCTGTTCGTGTTCGCGCCGATCGGCGGCAATCTGATCCGGCGTGCGGGAGAGCGTCGGATCGTCATCATCGGACTTCTCATGCAGGCCGCCGGCATGGTTTGGGTCGCCCTCGTTGCCAGACCGGACCTTCCCTACATCGGGCTTGTCGCACCGTTGATCCTCACCGGCGCCGGCGTGTCACTGGCCATGCCCGCAGCGCAAAACGCCATCCTGGGTGCCGTGGCACCCACCGAGATCGGCAAGGCGTCGGGCATTTTCAACATGTTCCGTTACCTGGGCGGCGCCTTCGGCATTGTCGTGCAGGTCGCCGTGCTTGGCGGCGCAGCCAACGTGCCGTCGGCCGAAAGCTTCAGCGCCGGTTTCGCCCGGGCGATGGCGACGGCAGCCGCACTATCGTTGGTCGGCGCGATCGTTGCCACTGGCCTGCCGCGACGCTCAAGCGAGCCTCAGCTCCCGGCGACGTCGCCGACCACGCGGACGCGGACGCGGACCGAATTGCCAGGCAGATAAGCGAGCGGCATGTCTTCGCTCTCGATGGTCTTGAGCGAGGCGCGGGCGGCGCCGGCGGCGACGGCGCGGTCGTTGGCAATGCCGCGTGCGGCCGACAGAGCTTCGGTGCGGGACAGATCCTTGAATATCTGATCGCACTCGCCCGACACCTGGGCGATGGCCGCACCCACGGCATTGGCGCAGTCGCCATGCTCGACATGGACCACCTGAGACACACCCGGAAGCTTCTCCGGGATCAGGAACGCGCCGCCGCCGACCGCGATCAGCGGCACGTCTCCCGCTTCGGTCTTCATGCGATCGATCGCTTCTTCGGCCAACCGTGCAGCTTCGTCGAACACCTTCCGGCACGTGGCGGCGTCGAGATGGGCCACCTTCGCCTTGTCGCCCAGCGCCAGTAGGCCGACGGCGACGGCGATATCGGTCGTGGTGAGCTGCTTGCCTCCAAAGGCAATGCCCTCCTTCAACAGGCGATAGCCGACCGACAGCGGACCCACCTTCAGCGGCTCAAGCTCGACATGGCTGCCGCCGCCGAGCCCGATCGACAGGAGATCGGGCATGCGGAAGAGCGTGCGCACACCCCCCACCTTGACCACGGAGTTCGCTTCGCGCGGAAAGCCGTGCTTCAGCTGGCCGACATCGGTCGTGGTGCCACCGACATCGATCACCATGGCGTCCTGCAGGCCCGAGAGATAGGCAGCACCTCGCATGGAATTGGTGGCGCCCGACGCGAAGCTGTAGACCGGCAGGCGCCGCGCCTGGCCCGCCTCGGCCACCGTGCCGTCGTTCTGGGTGATGAAGAGCGGTGCCGCGATACCGGAATCGCGGATCGCCTGCTCGAAGGCCGCGATCGTGTCGCGTGCGAGGTCGGCCAGCGCCGCATTGAGAAGGCCGGCGTTCTCCCGTTCCAGCAGGCCGATGCGGCCGAGATCCGACGAGCAGGTGATGCCGGCGTCGGGAATCACCTCGGCCACCAGCTCGGCCGCGCGGCGCTCATGCAAGGGATCGAGCGGCGAGAAAATCGACGAGATGCCGACCGATTTCAGCCCGGCCGCCTTCATCTCCTGGGCGGCTTTGGTCACGGCCGCTTCGTCGAGCGGCATGAACGGCCGGCCGTCATATTCGTGGCCGCCCTCGACCATCCAGACGCCGCCGCGCACCAGCGCCGCGAGATCCTCGGGCCAGTCGCAGAACGGCGGCAGGGACGCCGATGCCGGCATGCCGAGCCGGAGCGCGGCGACCTTGGTGAGATGACGACGCTGCACCACGGCATTGATGAAGTGCGTGGTGCCGATCATCACGCCGTCGATTCCCTTGCCTTTCAGCACACCGGTCGCGCCGAGGCTTTTAAGCGAGTCGAGAATGCCGGTCGTGACATCCTCGCTGGTCGGCGCCTTGACGGCGCGGATCACCTTGCCCTCTTCGATCAGGACGGCGTCTGTGTTGGTCCCGCCGACGTCGATGCCGATACGTCTCATGTCGAAAACACGCTCCTGAAATCGAGATCGTAGCCGAAGGCGCGCGGGCCGACATACTCCAGCCCCTTCGGCGACAGGAAGACCGCCGGCGGCGGCAGCGCGATCACGGTCACCCGCTGGCCGTAGCGGATGGTTTCGCTGCCGACCGCCTCGCCCGAGACAGAGTCGAGCACGCAGATCAGGTCGGGCGTCATGGCGACCGGCGCCTCGTCGCGCAAGGCGACGATCCATTCGTTCTGGAAGTTGATCGTCATGATCGATCCCTTCCAGTCGTCGAGACCATCGAAACGCACCACGCCGCGCAAAAAGCCTTCGGTCGCGCGACGGGCAACGTCGATCACCTTGCCCTTGTAGAGGAGTTTGCCGGGCTCGACCGACAGGATCGCAGCGACGGGGTCGTCATGCTTGCGCTGGGCTTCGCGCACCGCATGGCCGATCGCGATCGCCTTGGTGGTCGTGCCGTGGATGCCCCATTTCTTCACCTCCGCACCGGTGCGGGGCGGCTGGCAGGTGGCGGCCACCGAGCCGTATTCGACGCAGATCTTGCGCGCAACCCGCTCGGTCCATTTCCAGCTCGGCACTTTCTTCACGATCGATTCGAGGCCGCGCACATCGACGGCGCTCAGCGGATAGGGCGTAAGGCCGCCGACCGAGACCGAGGTCATCTGCGCTTCGGGATAGGCGCGGCCCATCGTGTCGGAATCGAGCACCGGGCGCTTGAGATGCGCCGCCGCCATGAGCGGGCGCACGCCATTGGCGCCGCCGATCTCCATGCTCATCAGTGCCCGGAAGCGGCGGCCGATATGCTCCTCCATCACGCTGACGGCCCGCGCCAACGTGAGGCTGTCGGTCAGCCGCTCCTGCCCGACCAGCGGCGCGCCCATGTTGGCGACCGTGCCGACCCAGTCGTCATCGTCGAGATCGGACGCATCCATGAGCTGCACGCGATGACCCTCGCGATAGAGCGCGCGCATGTTCAGGAGCGGCAGATAGGGATTGCCGCCGCCGCCCGTGCCCAGCACCCAAGCGCCGACCGCGAGCGATTCGATATCGTCCGCGGTGATCTCGCGCAGGCTCACGCGGAGGTCCTCATGCGAACACGCTCTTGAAGTCGATATCGTAGCCGAAGGCGCGCGGCCCGACATGCTGCAAGCCCTTGTCCGACAGGAAGACCGGCGGCGGCGGGAGCGCGATTACGGTAACGCGCTGGCCGTAGCGGATCGTCTCGGTGCCAACGGCTTCGCCCGCCACCGAATCGAGCACGCAGATCAGATCCGGCGACATCGCCACCGGCTTGCCGTCGCGCCAGACCACTATCCATTCGTTCTGGAACGCGATCTCGAAGGCCGAGCCGCGATCGTCGTCCATGCCATCAAACTTGGTCTTGCCGCGCAGAAAACCTTCGGTCGCGCGGCGCTCGACATCGACCACCTTGCCCCGGAACAGGATTCGCCCCGGCTCGACCTTCAGGATCGCGGCGACAGGGTCCTCGTGCCGGCGCTGTGCCTCGCGCACGGCCTGGCCGATCGTGATCGCCTTGGTCGTGGTGCCATGGATGCCCCACTTCTTCACCTCGGCGCCGGTACGTGGCGCCTTGCAGGTCGAGGCGATCGAGCCGTATTCGACGCAGATCTTGCGGCTCACCCGCTCCATCCACTTCCAGGTCGGCACCGTCTCGACGACCGATTCGAGACCTCGCACGTCGACTGACGTGAGCGGACAAGGCTTGAGGTCGCCCACCGCGACCGATGTCATCTGCGCCTCAGGATAGGCCCGCCCCATCATGTCCGAATCGATCACCGGACGCTTCAGATGCGCGGCCGCCATGAACGGCTGGATCGAATTCCCGCCGCCGATCTCGAGCGCCATGATGCCGCGGAACTTGTGGCCGGTATGGCGCTCCATCAGGGCGACGGCGCGGGCGATGGTGCGGCTGTCGGTCAGCCGCTCCTGTCCCACCAGCGGCGCCCCCATGTTGGAGACGGCGGCCACCCAATCGTCGTCGGCCAGCTCGAACGCCGGCATGAGCTGCACGCGGTGGCCCTCCTTGTAGAGCGCGCGCATGTTCAGCAGGCCGAGATAGGGGCTGCCACCACCGCCAGTGCCCAGCACCCAGGCGCCAACGGCCAGCGATTCGATGTCATCGAGCGTGATGTCGCGTAGCGGCATTGCGTTTGCCAACTCCTTCAGCGCCTCTTATGTAGCCGCCTGCCTGTCGCCTGACAAAGGGCCCACTTCTCAGCGGGAGATCATACGCAATGTCGGAGTCCATCAAGCTGGCCGCTTTTTGCGGCAGCCTGCGCAAAGCTTCTTTCAATCGGATGGCGTTGCACGCCTTCGCCGAGCGTGTGCCGAAAGGCGTGACGGTCGAGACCATCGAGATCGGCGATTGGCCGCTCTACGATGCGGACATCCAGGCCAAGGGATTTCCCGACAAGGTGCAGGCCGCCCAGAAGACCATGCTGGCGGCCGATGGAATCCTCATCGTCACCCCTGAATACAACTACGGCATCTCGGGCGTGTTGAAGAACGCCATCGACTGGCTGTCGCGCATGACGCCGCAGCCCTTCGCCGGCAAGACCGTCGGCATGATGGGCGCCTCGGGCGGCATCCTGGGTACGGCGCGGGCGCAATATCAGCTCCGCCAGACGCTGGTGTTCGTCGACGGCCGGCCGATCAACAAGCCCGAGATCATGATCGGCCAGGCGCAGAACAAGTTCGTCGACGGCAAGCTCACCGACGAAGCCACGGGCAAGATGCTGGTGGATTTCGGCGTCGCCCTTGCGCTCGCCGTTCGTCAGGCCAAGGCCGCGGCAACGGTGACGTGACCCAGAACATCTACGACACGCCTGAATTCTTCGCCGGTTACAGCGCGCTGCCGCGATCGGTGCAGGGATTGGACGCGGCGCCGGAATGGCCGGCGCTGCGCGCCATGCTACCGGACCTACCCGACCGGCGCGTGGTCGATCTCGGCTGCGGCTTCGGCTGGTTCTGCCGCTTCACGCGCGAAGCCGGCGCCAGAGAGGTGCTGGGCATCGATGTATCGGAGAACATGCTCGCCCGGGCCCGCGAGATGACGGCGGACCCGGCGATCACTTATCGTCGCGCCGATCTCGAGACGCTGACGCTCTCCGAGGGCGCGTTCGATCTCGCCTACAGTTCGCTCACCTTGCATTACCTCAAGAACCTCGCCGCCTTGTTTGCCCAGGTCCATCGGGCACTAGCGTCCGGCGGGCGGTTCGTGTTCTCGATCGAGCATCCGCTGATGACGGCGCCCAGCAAGCAGGGCTGGAGGATCGAGGACGGCCGGCACGTCTGGCCCGTTGACGGCTACCTGGCCGAAGGGCCGCGTACCACCGACTGGCTCGCCAAGGGTGTCGTCAAGCAGCACCGCACGATGGCGGCTTACCTCAATCTGCTGATCGCAGCCGGCTTCTCGATCCTCAGGATCGATGAATGGGGACCGACCGACGCGCAGATCGCGGCCCATCCGGAATGGGCCTGCGAGCGCGAGCGCCCGCCATTCCTGCTGGTTTCAGCCAGTCGGTAGAGCGAAATCTCGATCAAACTGAATCGCCTCATCCTGAGGAGCGCGCGCAGCGCGCGTCTCGAAGGATGGGTAACAAACAAGGTGCGCGCTCCACCCTTCGAGACGGCCGCTTTGCATCCTCCCCAGGGTGAGGTGATATCGGCGACCTTTTCGGGATCTACCTAGACTGGGCTTGTGCGGACATGCTCGGGTCGCACGCCCATGCCCATCAGCCGCGCCGGCAGGCGGCGCAGCGCCGGGAACCATTGCATCAGGCGCACGACGAACGGTACCGCGACCTTGCTATCGCCAGTGCCGGCGAGCGAGGGCGCAATGATGCGGTCCTGCAGGAAGACCTGCGCCGCCTGCGTCGCGCGTGCCGGAAACAAGCGCCTCTCCTGAACGGCGGCGAGGTCAGAATCCTTCAGCCGCCCCTCGCGCAACGGGGCCGCAAGGATGTTCGAGGTGGCCACGGCGTCCTGAATGGCGATGTTGATGCCGACGCCGCCAATCGGCGACATGGTATGGGCGGCATCGCCGATGCAAAGCAGGCCCGGCTTCCACCATTGCTTCAGGCGTTCCACGCCGACCGTCAACAGCTTGAGATCGTCCATCGTCCGGAGCTCGCCGACACGATCGGCGAAGGCGGGCATCAGCCGCGAAATCGTGGCGCGCACCTTCTCGATACCCTCGGCCCGCACCCTCTCCGCCGAGCCCTTGGCAATGACATAGGCGCATTGCCAATAGTCGCCGCGATCGAGCATCACCAGGATGCTGCCGGTGTCGAAGCGGCCCATCATCTCCTCGGGATCGCCCGCCTTGTGCGGGAGGCGAAACCACAGCACATCCATCGGCGCGCCCAGCACATCGACCTCGAGCCCGGCCCTCTCGCGCACCGTCGAGTGGCGACCATCGGCACCGATCACGAGATCGGCACGGATTTCCTCGACGGCTCCGCTCACCATCGCGCGCACGCCGCAGACGCGGCCCCCCTCCTCGATCAGCTCCTGTGCCTCGGCCTGCATGAGGAGCGTGAAGCCTGGATACTGCCGGCCGTGCGCGGCGAGGAAACTGAGGAAATCCCATTGCGGCATCATCGCGATGTAGCGGCAACGCACGGGCAGATGGGAGAAGTCGGCGATCTGCACGCGCGTGTCGCCGAACTGGCCGGCAAAGCGCGAGATCTTGTGATGCGGCAGTTTCAGGAAATCGTCGAGCAGGCCGAGCTCGTCGATCACGTTTAGCGTCGATGGATGGACGGTGTCGCCGCGGAAATCACGCAGGAAGTCGGCATGTTTTTCCAGCACTGCAACCGTGACGCCGGCTCTTGCCAGCAGAAAGCCCAGCATCATGCCGGCCGGGCCGCCGCCAACGATGCAGCACTGGACCTTCATTCGAGCATTTCCCGCAGCACCCGGCCGGTCGCGGTGATGGCAAGCAGGGTCGGCACGACGAGCGCCGGCTTCACCTGTTCCTTGGTGACGGGCGTGTAGCTCATGCAATCCATGGCGACGAGGTCTGGCTTCCGGGCGGCCAGGCGCTCCGCCGCCGCGTTCGCCTCCTTGGCGTCGGCGCTCGGCGCCAGGGCCTCGGCGACGACCTCGAGCCCCGGCCGCGTCCACTTTGAGGTGAGCTTCTCGGCCTGCTCGGCGAGCGGGATCAGAAGTCCCAACCGGCCCTGTGGCAGGAGGCCGGTCGCAAGCCCGTTCAGAACGCGCGATGGAAAGAGCACGCCCTCGTCGCCGGCCATGGGTGGAAACTCGCCCGTGCAGGCATAGACGATCGCATCACATCCATCTTCGCGCAGCCGCGCGATCGTCTTGGGTGAGCGCGCAATCACCGCCTTCTTGGAGATCTTGACGTCACGACCGCCACGCAAGCGCGTGTAAAGCGTGTCGCCGCCGTTCTCCGGTTGGAGTTGGTCAACCTCGGCATCGCTCAGCCCGTCGAGCGCACCGCGCAGCACGACCTTGGTGCCGGCCGGCGCGTGCTGCGCAAACAGAGCCGCGATATCGTCGCGGGGCGCCTGACCGATGGTGATGATGCCGAGCGTGCGCGCCATGCTGTTCCCCTATGACTCCAACGACACCACGTCAGTGTCGTTCCAGGCAAGGCCCACGGCATCGCCGGCTGCCCGCGGGCTGCGCTCTCCGGAATGCGTTTCGCGGGCGAGATAGGCGCGGCCGCCGGCATTCACGCGGTAGAGCGTGGCGCCGCCCAGGAAATTGGCCGTCTCGACCGTCCCCTTGAGCCTCGCCTCGGCGGCCGGCACCAGCCGGATCTTCTCCGGTCGCAGGGCGCGCGGATGCGGGCCGTCTTCCAGGAGATTGATCTCGCCGATGAAATCGGCAACGAAACGCGTACGTGGCCGCTCATAGATCTCGGTCGGTGCCCCCACCTGCTCGACCCGGCCCCGGTTCATCACCGCGATGCGATCGCTCATCGCCAGCGCCTCTTCCTGGTCGTGGGTCACGAACACCAAGGTGACGCCGAGCCTTTGCTGCAGCTCCTTCAGCTCGAACTGCATCTGCTGGCGCAGCTTGCGATCGAGCGCGCCCAGCGGCTCGTCGCACAGGAGCACGCGCGGCTCGATGACCAGCGCTCGCGCCAACGCCACACGCTGCTGCTGGCCACCGGAAAGTTGCGCCGGCTTCCGCTCCTCGAGACCCGTCAGCGCCACCTGCGCCAAGGCAGCGGCGACGCGCTTGGCGATCTCGGGCTTGGAGACGTCGCGCATGCGCAGCCCAAAGGCCACGTTCTCGGCCACCGTGCGGTGGGGAAAAAGCGCGTAGGACTGGAACACCATGCCCATGTCGCGCCGATGCACGGGCACGTCGGTGATGTCTTGGCCGCCGACATGCACGCGGCCGGAGTCGGGCATCTCGAAACCCGCGATCATGCGCAGGGAGGTGGTCTTGCCGCAGCCGGACGGACCCAGCAGCGAGAAGAACTCGCCCGCCTTGATGTCGAGCGTCACGTCATCGACGGCAACGACCTTGCCGTCGAAGCTCTTGGTGACCTGTTGAAGTTTGATGGCGGCGGAAGTCATGCGGTTAAACAGTGTCATCCCGAGGCTATAGGCCGAGGGATCTTTCCTGACTTGGAAAGATCCCTCGCTTTAGCGCGCGGGTTACCGCGCGCGACTCGGGATGACACCATCGATTAGCCTTTCAGAATCTTCGTCACGCGGGCGTCGATGTCGTCCTTGCGGGCGTTGTACCATTTCCAGTCGGGCTGGATCAGGGTCGCGACCTTCTCGGGCGTGGTGAGAAGCTTGGCGTCGTACTTGGCCTCGAGCTTCACCTTCTTGTTCGCCGGCGAATACCACACACCCTCGGCCAGGAGCTTCTGCACATCGGGCCGCAGCATGTAGTCGATATAGGCGAAGGCCAGTTCCTTCACCTTGGAGCCCGGTGCGACGTTCAGCACCTGCTCCAGCGCCATCACGCCCTCGCTCGGGCTGCAGAAATCGACCGGCTGGCGATTCGCCCCTTCATAGCGGTAGACGCCGGAATCGTGGATGACGCCTTCGACCACTTCAGCCGACAGCAGCATCTTTTCCATCTGGCCAGTGAAGTCGACCAGCTTGATGGGCTTCAGTTGCTCCAGCGCCTTGTAGGCAGCATCGAGATCCTGCAGGCCTTTGCCGTAGATCTTGCCCAGCATCATGAGATGGCATTGGCCGAGGCTGTTGACCGGAATGAGGTAGCCGCCGCGGGCACCCGCGAGCTTGGGATCCGCCAGGTCCTTCCATGACTTGGGCGGCGTGATGTCCTTGTCGGTGCGATAACCAAGCCCGATCGCCGACGTGAAGATCGAGACACCCACGATCTTGTCGCTCACGGCATAAGGATAGACGTCGGCGACGTTCGGCACTTCCTTGGCCGTGATCTTGTCCATCACCAACCCGTCGACGACGGCGAGCCACTGCTCGTTCGAGTTGGTGTGCAGCACGTCGTAAAGCGGATCGTTCTTGGGGCTGACCTGCAATTTCGGGACAAATGGAAACGCCTGGTCGGCGGAGACGGTGCAACCGTGCTCCTTCTCGAAGGCCGGCAGGACCGTGGCCTTCATGATGTCGCCCCACTTGCCGCCCCAAGTCGTGATCTTGAGCGTCTTGGTCTCGGCATGGAGGATCGAAGGCGCACCGAACGACGCTGCGGCGGCCAGGCCGGCGCTTGTCCGGAGCAGGCCCCGTCGTGAAAACGGATGGCGTGTGGTCATGGTCGAAGTCTCCCGTTTGACTTTCAGAGTTTAACGTAGGCCTTGAGGCCGATCAGCCTTTCCAGCACCAGCACCACGGCCAGTGCCAGCAAGATCGAGACCATCGAGGCCGCCGCGATGGCGCCGTCGAGGTCGAATTTCATGTAGTTGAACAGGACCACTGGCAAGGTTTCGCCTTTCGGCACCACCAGGAAAAGCGAGACCGGGAACTGGTCGAACGACACGATAAAAGCAAAGACGCCGCCCGCGAACACGCCGGGCTGGATCAGCGGCAGGGTGACCTCGAAGAAGACGCGGACCGGGCTGGCGCCCAGCACCGACGCAGCTTCCTCGATGCGCCGGTCGAAATTATGCAGGACGGCCAGGGTCGTGCGCAGCACATAGGGCACCGCGATCAGCGTATGGGCCATGATCAGGCCCCACACCGGCCGGCCAATGCCTGAGAGAAGGTAGCTCTGGAATAGCGCCAGGCCGGTCAGGATCGCCGGCAACATCAGGGGCGACATGAAGAAGGCGGTGAGAAAGGCCCGCCCCGGCAGGTGGCCGCGTGCCAGTGCCAGCGCGCAGGCCCCGCCGATCACGACCGACAGCACCAGTACACAAGCGGCGATCCAGAGCGAGAGCCACAGGGAGCGCATGAAGTCGCCCGTCTCGAAGAATTTTACGAACCAGCGCAGGGTGACGCCGACCGGCGGGAAGGAGATGTAGGGCGTCGGATTGAGCGCAAACACCAGCACGATGGCGATCGGTGCCAGCAGGAAAGCAAGCAACAGGAGATTGAGGCCAAGGTAGGCGGTCTTGCCCAGGTCGAACGGCTGCTTGTTCAGGGGAGTGCTCATGCCAGGCCCTGCTCGCCCGCGACGCGCGCCAGGATGCGGTTGTAGGCGACCACGATCACGAGGCTCACCGTCAGCAGGATCACGCCCAGGGCGCCGGCGAAGCCCGGATTGAAACTGGTGCCGACCTGCTGGGCGATCAACATCGGCAGGGTGAGCACATTCGTTCCGCCCATCAGGGACGGCGTCACATAGGCGCTGATCGAGAGCGCGAACACCAGCAGGGAACCGGCAAGGATTCCCGGCAGGCTGAGCGGCAGGGTGACCTCGGCGAAGGCGCGCAGGCGGCCGGCGCCCAGGCTGCGCGCCGCCTGCTCGAGCCGCTGGTCGATGCGGCCGATCACGCCGATCAAGGTCAGCACCATGAACGGCACGTAGATATGGACCAGCGCCACCACCGTGCCGAACTCGTTGTACATCAGCGGCAGTGGCTTATCGATCAGGCCCCAAGAGATCAGCGTGGTGTTGATCACGCCCTTGTCCTGCAGGATCGTCATCCAGGCGAAGGTGCGCACGACGATGCCGGTGAGGAGCGGCGTGATCACCGCCATCAGCGCCAGCGCATGGCCGAGCCGCGACTGCATGCGGGCCATCCAGTGGGCCAGCGGATAGCCTATTAATAGCGAGACGGCGGTGGTGACGAGGCCGATGCGCAATGTCTCCCACAGCGCGTCGTGGAAGATGCCGGCGTTGTCCTCGATGAAGCGCTGGTAGTGCCGCGTCGTCAGCACGGCGTTGGGATTGCTGATCGGGTTGGACGAGAAGAATGACATCGCCACCATGACGGCGAACGGCAGCACGAAGAACAGCACGAACAGCAGCAGCGCCGGCGCGATCAACCAGGCAATCGGCGACGGGCGGCGGGCAACGACGGCAGGCATGCGGCTGCCATCGTGGCGCAAGCCGACGCTCTGGTCCACGCCGGAGGGCAACTTGGCACAGGGGCGCTTTCTATCAGGGCCGCAGGATCGTCCAACCCTGCTCGTTGAGCTCGATCAGTTGGATGACGCCGGACGGAACCACCTTGGCCGAGGCGAAGAGCGGGATCTCCTCCGGCTTCTTGCCTTCCTTCTTTGCCATGTTTTCACGCGTGTTGGCGCAGGCCTCGAAGCTGAGTTCAGGCAGGCTTTCGGACATCGACTTCAGCCGAGCCAGCACCGGCGAGCGGTCGGTCCGCAGCATGTTCAAGCCGGCATTGAAGGCGACGATGCGAAGCTCGACCTCCTCGCCCTTCTGCCCATAGTAGCGCGCGACATTGGCCGCGACGTTCAGGACGGCGGTCATCTTGTCCGGCGAGTCGTCGCTGATCTGCAGCGCCAGTTGATGCGGCTTGCCGCCGGCCAGCGCGGGCGTAGCCAACAGCGCAAGCGGCAGGGCCATCAGGAACCATCGGCGTTGCATCGCTTCCTCCGTCAGACAGGCTGGTAGCCGGCGGGGTCAGCGTCCACGACCTTCACGTGTCGATTGGGCTCGAGCCGCACTCGCTTGATGTTCTGGATGTACTTGCTCACCACGTCGTATACGGCAGGCCCCTCGGTTGCCTCATTGATCGAGGCCCAGCCGCTCACCGTGTATTTCCTGTCGGCATCGATCTTCTCGCCGGTGCGCAGCAGCACCATGTCGGAGATGCGCTGGCCCACGGGCTTGGCGATCTCGATCGTGTAGGCAAGGCCGCCGGCACGCACCATGTCGCCGCCCTGCTGATAGTAGGGGTCGGGATTGAAGAGATTGTCGGCCACGTCCTCCAGAACCGCCTTGAGCTGGGCACCGGTCATCTCGCTACGATAGGCGG
This sequence comes from Alphaproteobacteria bacterium, assembly GCA_017308235.1. Lineage (GTDB taxonomy): Bacteria > Pseudomonadota > Alphaproteobacteria > Reyranellales > Reyranellaceae > Reyranella. Next base: position 159,853 of record JAFKFL010000018.1, read on the forward strand.
CGGGATAGGTGATGGCGGTCTGGTTGAAGAGGTCGTCGCCGCGGATCTCCTGTTCCGGCAGCAGGCTCGCGCCGAAGCGGAAGCCGGGCGACAAGGCGATCTCGACGTCGCGTTCCTTGAGGAGCGCCTGGCAGATGAGATCGTCGAACGTGCCGTTGAAGTTGCCGCGGCGGTAGAGGAGCGATTCGGTGTGGCCCAGCACCTTGCCGAGCGTCTCGTCATGCGGCAGCCGCACCTCGCGGATCATCGCGGCAATGTCAGGATCGGGCGCGATGACATCGGCCAGGACCGGGATCAGCCTGAAGGCATAGCTCTGGATGCGCTTGTCGCGGACCTCGAGGTCGAGCCGTGCCAGGAACTTGCCGTGACTGCCCGCGGCGATCAGAAGCGTCTCGCCGACCTTGACCGGCATCGGCAGCGCATCGTGCGTATGGCCGGTCAGGATGACGTCGATCCCCTTGATGCGGCTCGCGAGCTTGCGGTCGACGTCGAAGCCGTTGTGGCTCAGCAGGACGACAAGATCGACGCCGTCGGCCCGAAGCTTGGCGACGTGGCCTGCCAGTTTCTCTTCCTCGATGCCGAACGACCAGTCGGGGATCAGGTATTTGGGATTGGCGATCGGCGTGTAAGGAAAGGCCTGGCCGATCACGCCGATGCGCAACCCGCCGCGCTCGAACACGGTCGAGGGCTGGAACACCGGATCGCCCCAGGTGGAATCGGTCACGTTGGCGGCGAGGAACGGGAACTCGAGCTGCTTGATCAGCTCCTGCACGCGGTCGGCGCCGAGGGTGAATTCCCAATGCGCGGTCATGGCATCGACCTTGAGCGCATTCATCAGGCGCACCATGTCGGCGCCCTTGTTCTGGAGCGCCGTGTAGCTCCCCTGCCAGGTGTCGCCGCCGTCGAGCAGCAGCACCTTGCCCGGACGTTCCGCGCGGACCGCGTTGATTAGGGTCGCCAGCCGATCGAGGCCGCCCATGCGACCAAAGTCCAGCGCAAGGGTGTCGAAGTCGGTGTAGGCGAGCGCGTAGGCGTCGTAGCTGCCTGATGCGATCCCGTAGGCGGACAGGAGCTTGTCGCCCACCAGATGCGGCGGCAGGCCGCGCGCGGCGCCGACGCCGATATTGGCCGAGGGCTCGCGGAAATAGAGCGGCACGAGCTGCGCGTGCAGGTCGGTGAAATTCAGCAGCGTCACCTGCCCCTTGGCATCGAACTTCAGGAGGTCGTCCTGCCTGAGCTCGCGGCGTTGCGCGAGGGACGGTTTCGCAACGGCAAAAGCCGCCGTCGCCGCGGCGGCCTGCAGCAGATCACGCCGGCTGAGACTCATACGTCACCCGAGCGTCGTATCACGCAACGTCAATCTTGCTCTCGGCCGTCCAGGACTGGTCCTTGTCGTCGGTCCAGGTGAACTTGAGCGTGCCGCTCTCCTCCACGCGCAGGAAGAACGACAGGAAGGGGTTGGCGGCGATCGCCGGCTCCAGTTTCGCGGTCAGGACCGGCTTGTCGTTGTAGGTCACCTTCATCGTGTTCACGATCAGGCGCGGCACGATCTTGCCGTCGGCGTCCTTGCGCTGGCCGGTCTCCATCAGATGGGTGATCAGGGTCTTGATCTCGACCACCTCGCCCTTCTTGGCGGTGGTCGGCACGCGCAGGCGCGGCTTGATGTCGTCGGACATGGACTTCTCCTGCTCAGCCGCCGCAGCCGCCGATGGTGACCTTGACCTCGCGGCTCGCGGTGAAGAGCGATCCGTCATTCATCTCCGCCACCGCGACCAACTTCTGGGTCTGCGCGAGACGGGCCCGGAACTGCACCTCGGCCTTGCCGGCGAGTGGCGTGAGTTCCCAGATCATGACGCCGGGATTGGGATTGCCGTCGGCCGCGACGTAGATCGCCTTCACATAGGACTTTTCGCTCATCTCGCTCTCGACCGAGACCGTCACCGGCACGGCATTGCCGTTCTCGGCGATCTCCGGCGCCTTCAGCGTGACCTTGCCTTCCTTCGGGCCGTCCTTGGCGCCCTTGATCTGGCCGGCCAGCCATTCCTTGACGCTGTCCTGTGTCGCCCAGGCATTGCGCGAAGCAATGACCGCGGCGATGGCTCCAGCGGCGGCCCCAGTGGCGGCGAGGAGCGCCGAGCGCCGGTTCAGCAATCCCATCCTTGTCATCAAGTTCTCTCTTCCTGTCCCGCCGCCTAATGCCGGATGTTGGGGGCGGCGAGTTTCTGCCCCTCGTTCACTTTGCGCAAATAAAGCTCCAGCTCGCCGTATTCAACCGCATCGGGCGGCAGCTCATTGGCGCGCACCTGGACGTTGCACCACTGGAAGCGTTTGCGGATATCCCAAATCTCGTTGCGGCTGGTGCGCCACACGGGGAAGTGATCAAACTGCCCCTTCGGTTCGCCAAGCCATTGACCGCGCAGCCATTTGTTGGCCGCCTGGCCGTGGCAGTCGGTGCAGGCGAAGTCGAACTGGCCAACCTTGAACTGGGAGAGCTTCACGCCGCGTTCGTAGGCGGCCTGGGCCTCGGGCGTGGACAGGTCGACCTTGATGGCCTCGCCGTTCGCCAAACTGTGCAGATAGACCGACAAGTCGATATTCGCCGCTGTTTCCATCAGATAGTCGGCATCCATCGTGGCCTTGGCATGGCGGGCGATGAACTCTTCCGCGCCCAGGACCTTCTTGAGCCGCGGCTCCCACTTGGGCATCTCGACCGCCCAGCGCTTGAAGCTGGCCTCGGGCGTTGCATGGCAGGTGATGCAGGCCTTTCCATTCGGTCCCACCTTTTTGAACAGGTTGGCGCCGGTCTCGATGTGATCTGCCGCTGGATTGACGAACGGATCGAGATAGTCGCGATCCTCGACCGGGCGCGGCCGCTTTGCCGGATCGTCGAGCGGATCGGCGAATTTGGCCGGCGTCTTCAGCGTCTTGAGAAAGGCCACGATGTCTCGGATCTCGGCCTCGTTATAGAAGCCGTGCTTGCCCCAGGGCGGCATCACCGAGTTCGCATTGTAGACTCGGGGATCGACGATGTAGTTGAAGAGCCACTGGTCGGTGCGGCCTGTATTCCCGATCTCCGACAGGTCCGGCCCGACATTGCCGGGCGTCTCTGCCGTTGCCGGTCCCATGACATGACAGGCAAGACAGCCGCCGCCACGACTGCGGTCGAAGGCGAGCTTTTGCCCTTTGACCGGATCGCCAACGATTTCACCGACCGCGATCTCCGCGCCATGGGCGGGAGTCGCCTTGGGATTTGCCAAGGTATTGAAATTGTCCCAGTGCGTAGGGTTCCAACCACGGTAACGCTGCCAAGGTTGCGGCGACGCGGGGCCGTCGACCTGCAAAGGGGCGGGCTGTTGGGCAAGGACCGAGGCTGCGAACAAACTCAGCGCAAAACCAAGGAAGACCGCTTTCATCCGCTCCCGCCGTCCTTTTCATCTCTCCGGCAGCGGGACATGACCGAGGCACGGTGGAGATTCAAGTGGAATCACCCGAGCAGCAAAGGTCCCTCATTGCAGTCGGAGTGACGGCACTATTTTCTGCGAAGGGCAGGTGTTGCGGAAGAAAAATCCGCTCGGTCAGGCGGCAACGAAATAAGGTAGCGTCACATCCTTGGTCACCGGCTCGAACGCCAGCCGCACCGGAGCGCCGATCTTCAGTGTGCCCTCGGCCATACCGCGCAACGGTGCATTCACCCGTACGCCGGCCTCCATGTCGACCAGCGCGACCACATAGGGCGCCATCGACTTGAAGAAAAAATTGAACGGGTGATGGCAGACGGTCCAGCTATGGATGCGGCCGGCGAGCGGCGCCTCCCGCCAGGTGCTTTCCATCGAGAAGCAATGCGGACAAATCGGTCGAGGATAATGCCGCGCCTTTTCGCACTTCGCACAATGCTGGAGTATAAGGCGACCTTCGCGCAGGCCGTCCCAGTAAGGCTGGCTCTCGCGCGTCGGCGTCGGCAGCGGCCGTTCGGGCGCCGGCGGAGTCGAGGTGGGTGCCGTACTCATGCGGCCCTCCTCAGGATCGCCACCGATCCGTCGCCCATGTCGCCGTAGCCAGTGACGAGCCCCACTTCGGCATCCTTCACTTGCGCCTTGCCGGCGTCGCGGCGAAGTTGACGCGTGAGCTCGATCACGTGGTTGAGGCCGACCACATGGCCCTGGCTCAAGAGGCCGCCATGGGTGTTGATCGGCAGATCGCCACCCAACGCGATGCGACCATCCATGACGAACGGCCCGCCCTCTCCCTTCTTGCAGAAGCCCAAAAGCTCAAGCTGGTTGATGACCGTGAAAGTGAAGCAGTCGTAGATCTCGGCCACGTCGATCTCCTTTGGTGCGACGCCAGCCATGCCGAAGGCCCGTGGCGCCGCCTTGGCGAGGCCGAACTCCAGCAAGTCGGGCCGCTGCGCGATCGAAGCCGGCGATTCAGGATGGCCCTCGGCCACGCCCATGATCGTGACCAGCGGTTTCTTGAGATCGCGCGCACGATCGCTCGCGCTCACGATCACCGCCGCGCCGCCGTCGCTCTCGAGACTACAATCGAAGAGGCGGAACGGATCGGCGATCATGCGTGAGGCGTGATGCTCCTCGACGGTGAGGGGTTTGTTCATCACCACATTGCCATTCAAGATCGCGTGCTGGCGTGTGACGACCGCGACCTCGGCGAAGTGCCGAGTCGTCGTGCCGTAGAGCTCCATGTGACGGCGCGCACCCTGGGCATAGAGCTGGGCCGGCGCGAACATGCCGATCGGGGCCTCGAACTCGGCCGCCAGCGCGAATTGCGGAAACTGCTGCAAGCGCGTGCTGACGCGTGCGCCGGAGTAGCCGGTGCGGCCGACCGAGATCAGGACGTTCCTGCAGACGCCGGTGGCCACCGCCATGGCCGCGGTCTGCAGCGCGGCCACGCAGGTGGCGCCGCCCATCGGGATGAACGCCGACAGGGCAAGGTCGGGCAGGCCGAGATTGGCGATGAAGTCTTCGGCAATGCCGCCGCCGGGGAAATAGGGAACAACCCCATCGATATCGCGCGGGCTCAATCCCGCATCGTCGATCGCCCTGAGGCTCGCCTCAAGCTGCAGAGCGAGACCGCTTTGCGTCGTGCCGCGCGTATAAGCCGTCTCGCCGATGCCGCTGATCGCGGCCTTCTCGCGTAGCGCGTGCACCATGCTTTCGTCCTCCGCGGCCATCGTGCCCTTCCCTCGACGAAACGGGAAGGGCTAAGCTCCGGCCAACGAAAGGGAGATCAATGGCCAACGAAGATCTGCTTGCATTGTCGGCGGTTGAGATGCGTCGACGTATCGGCACGAAAGAAATTTCGCCGGTCGAATTGCTGGAAGCGAGCCTCCAGCGCATCAAGCGGATCAATCCTGCGGTGAATGCCGTGACCGCCATGAGCGTCGAGCGAGCGCGCAAGGAAGCGAAGGCCGCCGAGACGGCGGTACGTCGCGGCGAAGAGCTGCCGTTGCTGCACGGCCTGCCCACCGGCATCAAGGACCTCGAGGAGACCAAGAATCTCCTGACGACCTACGGCTCGCCACTTTATCGCGACTTCGTGCCGACCTGGGACAATGTGATGGTCGAGCGCGTGCGCGCCGCGGGCGCGGTCGTCGTCGGCAAGACCAACGTTCCCGAGTTCGGCGCCGGCTCCAACAGCCGCAACCCAGTGTGGGGCGCGACCGGCAATCCGTTCAACCCGGCCCTCAATGCCGGCGGATCGTCAGGCGGATCGGCGGCGGCGTTGGCCACCGACATGCTGCCGGTCTGCACCGGCTCCGACACAGGCGGCTCGTTGCGCAATCCCGCGGCCTACTGCGGCATCGTGGGCTTCCGGCCCTCGCCCGGCATGGTCGCCGTCGAGCGCCGTGCCATGGGCTGGACGCCGATCTCGGTGCTGGGCCCGATGGGCCGCACCGTCGCCGACACCTGCCTGCTCTATGCGACGCAGGTCGGCCAGCACGACACCGATCCGCTGTCCTTCCCCATCGAGGGCGCGGCCTTCGCCGAGCCGTGGCCGGTCGATCTCGGCAGCCTGCGCGTGGCCTGGACCGAAGACTTCGGCAGTGCGCCGGTCGAGAAGGGCATCCGCGCGACGATGCGCGCCAAGGTCAAGGCGATGAAGCCTCTGTTCAGCCGCATGGACAAGGTGGACATGGATCTGGGCGACGTGGACCGCTGCTTCGACATCATCCGCGCGGTGAGCTTCGTGTCGCGCTATCGCGACCTCTATGAGAACAACAAGGAGCTTCTCGGCCCCAACATCCGCGCCAATTACGAGATCGGCGCCAACATGAGCCTGGCCGACTTCGCCTGGGGACATGCCGAGCAGACCCGGATCTTCCGCAAGTTCCAGGAACTCTACCGCGACTACGATCTGGTTCTGGGTCCGACGGTCGGCTTCTCGCCGTTCCCGTGGAAGCAGCTCTACATCGACACGATGGATGGCAAGAAGCTGCGCAACTATTACCACTGGATGGCGTCGGTCTACATCATCTCGCTGGCGACCAATCCCGCGGTCTCGCTGCCTTGCGGCACTGACCACAAGAAGATGCCGTTCGGCCTGCAGGTGATCGGCCGCTTCCGCGGCGACGGGCACGTGCTGGGCGCAGCCCACGCGATGGAGCAGGCCTTCAACAGCATCCCCGAACTGCGGCGTCCGCTGCCAAATCTCCGCAAGCTCGGGAAACCCACGCCGGCGCTGAAGTCAATCGTCACCCATCCGCCCAAGCTCAACGCCAAACCGACACGCGGGTTGGCGCCCAGCGCGCTCTAGAACCAACGCCGGAAGGAAACGCACACTAGGGGCGTCATCGGACAGCGACGATCAAACCTCCACAACGCCCCCGATCTGCCATTGTCGGTTTCGTTATCTCTTTGGAGAGCCTCGAGCCGAGGCCGCCCAAGGAGGCGAGATCATGCGCAACCTCACGCTGATCATCGGCGCGGGCCTGCTGCTCTCGACGGCCGGCTGCGCCTACCGGCCCTATGGCTATCGCTACTACGACTACGGCTTTTGGCGCGACCGTCGATCCGATGGCCACGGCTAGGTTGAGATAGCACCGGCAGCGCGGGTGCCTTCAACAAAGCCCAGTTAAGCCGCCAACAATCCCGGTTGCGCCGCTCCGTCGCCATGGTCGCTTCCCTAAATATCAATGGGAAGGTCCCGCCTGTGGGACCGCCTTTGGAGGGCGAACATGGGCAAGAAGAGTGGGCTGATCGCGGTGGGGCTGGTTTTGCTGGCCACCACGGGCTGCGTCGAGGCGGGCTATCCGTCGTCCGGCTATGGCTATGCGCCCGCGTATTACAACAACGGCTACTACAACAACGGCTATTACAATCGGAGCTATTCCAACAGCTACTATAGCCAGCCCGGCTACTACCGGCCTGCGCCGACGGTTATCACCCAGACTCGCTATGTACCCGTACCGGCACCGCGGCATCATCATCGCGGCTGGGACAAGAACGGCGATGGCGTTCCCGACCGCTGGCAGCGGAGCTGGTGACGCGCCAGCCTAGCGCCGTCGCTTCTTGAGATCGGCGTCGTGCTGGCCCAAGGTCGGCGCGGCACGACGAACGCCGGTCTTGCTGGCCGACATCTTGATCGGCACCCCGAGAGTCTTCTGCCGGCCGGCCTTGGCATGCTCGACCTCGGCAACCATACCGCGCGCCAGGATCTGCGGGTCGGTGAACACTTCGTCGTGGTAGAGGACCGGACCGGCGGGAATGCCCGCCTCCTCAAGGGCCGCCATCCAGTCGGCCGTCGAGCGTTTGATGATCTCAGCCTGCAGGATCGCCACCATCTGGTCGTTGTTCTTGACGCGCAGAGCGTTGGTCTTGAAGCGAGGATCGTCGACCAGCTCGGGCTTGCCGATCATCTCGCAAAGCTTGCGGAAGAAGTTCTCCTGAGCGGCACCCACCGTCAGCCAGCCGTCCGCGGTCTGGAACACCTGATAGGGCGATGAGCCGCGATGGCCCTGGCCCAACTTCTCTGGCCGTTTGCCGTTTGCGAAATAGCTCGCCGCCTCGTAGACGCCGAGCGAGACGGTCGCTTCCAGGAGCGACGTCTCGACCCATTGGCCCTGCCCTGTCTTGTGTCGCGCCTGCAACGCCGACAGAACGCCGATGGTGAGATAGAGGCCCGCGCCCACGTCGGAGATGGCGAGCGGAATGCGATAAGGTGGGCCGTCCTTCGGGCCTGTCACCGACATCAGACCCGACATCGCCTGGATCACCAGGTCGAAGCCGCCGCGCTTGGCATAGGGTCCGGTCTGGCCGAAGCCAGAGATCGAGCCCAACACCAGACGCGGATTGCGCGCATGCAGGGCCTTCCAGCCGATCCCGAGCCTGTCGATCACGCCCGGCCGGAAGTTCTCCAGCATGACGTCGGCCTGATCGACCAGGCCCCAGAATGTCTCGAGATCGTCGGCATTCTTGAGGTCCAGCCGCAGGCCGCGCTTGTTGCGGTTCCAGAGCATGAAGGGCGCCGATTCGCCTTCGAGGAAAGGCGGAGTGCCGCGCATGGAATCGCCCTGTGGACTTTCGATCTTGACCACATCGGCGCCGAGATCGCCGAGCTGCATGCCGCAGAAAGGACCCGACAAATGTGTCGTCAGGTCGAGAACCATCACGCCATCGAGCGCGCCAGCCATTCCGTCACTCCACAAGCGCCGTGAAAAAGAAGGCGCGCCAATTGATGTCGGCTAATCTAGGCCGGCATGCGCGCGGCCTCCAAACCTTCTCTCGCAACTCTCGGCGATTTCTTCCATCTGGCGGTGCGTCGCTTTCGAGCGGCCCGCCTCGCCTATGGCCATGGCACCACCAACGCGGTCGACGAAGCCGCCTTCCTGGTGCTGGAAGCATTGCGGCTGCCGATCCAGAACATCGAGCCCTGGCGCGACCTTCGTCCGAGTCAGGCGGAACGGACACGACTCCTGACATTGATCGATGCGCGGGTGAGCCTGCGCATGCCCGCCCCCTATTTGTTGGGCGCCGCCTACATGCAAGGCGTGCGCTTCCAGATCGACCGCCGCGCGCTCATCCCCCGTTCCTTCATCGGCGATCTTCTGGCGCATGCCGCTCTGCCTGTCGCCGATCCGCGCCGGGTCAGGCGGGTGCTGGATCTCTGCACGGGGTCCGGGTGCCTTGCGATCCTGGCCGCCCTCGCCTTCCCGCGCGCGCGCATCGATGCCGTCGATCTTTCCGCGGGTGCATTGGCCCTGGCCAAACGCAATGTCGCCGCTCATCGTCTGGCAGACCGGATCACGCTCCATCGCGGCGATCTCTTCCAACCGGTCGATGCAGAGCGCTACGACCTCATCCTCAGCAACCCTCCTTATGTCGATGCAGCCGGCATGGCGAAGCTGCCGCCCGAGTTTCAGCACGAACCTCGCATGGCGCTGTCGGCAGGCAACGACGGGCTCGACCTCGTGCGGCGTCTCCTCGATCAGGCGAAGCGGCATCTCACTCGGAACGGCGGCCTGGTGTGCGAGATCGGCCGCGGCCGCAAGCCTCTTGAACGCGCCTATCCCAACCTGCCTTTCCTCTGGCTCGACACCGAACTCAGCCAGGGCGAAGTGTTCTGGCTCGCGCGGGCCGATCTATGAGCGCCACTGGAGTGGGCTCATACTCTTGCGGACCGCGCGCATCTTGCGCGCTCATTCGTTGCATCACAGGCGCTTTGAGCGAGCTGGAAGCTCGCGGTCCAGGAGATACGCCACTCCGGTGACGCTCATGTAGCTCTAGTCGTCTCCCAGGCATATGCCGAGCGCCCGCGCCGTGCGGATCATGGCGCCGTCGATGTCGACGGTGCGCGAACGGCCGACGACCTTCTCCAGCGGCACGTCGATCACGGTGCGGTTCCACCATGCCACCATGCGATCGGCCTTACCCGCGGCAAGCAGATCGACGGCGCGCACGCCGAGCGCGGAGGCGAGCAACCGGTCTTCGGCAGTCGGCATGGCGCCCCGCTGGACGTGACCCAGCACCGTGGCGCGCGCCTCCGCGCCCGTTGCCGCTGTCAGGCGGTGCGCCAGCCACTCGCCGACGCTGGCCTCGGCCGGACCGGCATCGGCCTCGGTACGCCCTTCCTCGGCATCGCCCGCCGCTTCCGCCACCACTACCAGCGCCGAGGTGCGGGAGGTCCGCCGCAAGGTAGCGATATGATCGACGACGATCGGAAGCCGCCAAGGCACTTCCGGGATCAGCACCACATCGGCGCCACCAGCGATCCCCGCCGCCATGGCGATGTGGCCGGCGTCGCGGCCCATGACTTCCAGCACCATGACCCGGTCATGGCTTGCGCCCGTGGGGTGGAGGCGATCGAGCGCCTCGGTCGCGATCGCCACGGCCGTCGAATAGCCGACCGCGCGCTCGGTGCGATGCACGTCGTTGTCGATCGTCTTGGGCACGCCGATGAACGGGATGTCCACCGGTTCCAGCAGCCGCCGCAGGATGGCGAGGCTGCCGTCGCCGCCCACGCCCACCAGCCCGTCCAGCTCCAGGCTGCATAGCCCCTCGACCATCTCGCCGGATCGATCCTTCTCGCTGCCGTCCGGCATGGGGAAGGCGAAGGGATTGCCCCAGTTGGTGCTGCCGAGGAACGTCCCGCCCTGGCGCGCGAGCGCCGCGTCCAGCCGCCGCGGATCGAGCGGCAACGCCGCCACGGGCCGAGACAGCAGGCCAAGCGTTCCGCGTTGCAGACCGATCGTCTCCCAGCCGTAGCCGTGATGGGCACGAAGCGCGACCGCCCGAATGGTGGCGTTCAGGCCCGCGCAGTCGCCGCCGCTCGTGAGAATGCCGATCCGCTTGGTCATGGCGTCCTCCCAATAGAACTTTCGCATGCCGACCATCGCCGAATACGACGCTGAAAACCGGATAGAGCGGGCCGCAGCGCCCGATCAACTTTGCAATCCGGCGGCGGGCGCCCGTCGCCCATTCCCTCGGAAGGTCGTGCCTCGTGAAACCAGCCGAATTTGCCTCCGGACGCAAGTCGGCCGTTTTCCACTCGCGGGCCAACGAACCAGATTCGCCGCGCGCCTGGCTCGTTGTAACCGCGGCCTTCATCGCCGGCTTTGTGGTCTTCGGCATCACCTACAGCTTCGGCGTGTTCCTGGAGCCGATCGCCGCGGAATTCCAAGTGAGCCGCGCCGCCACCTCCGCACTGTTCTCGATCACCGGCCTCGTCTTCTACTTCGCCGGCTCCATCACCGGCCGCCTGGCCGATCGCTTCGGCCCGGCGATCGTGGTCGGCGCCGGCGCGGCCGTGACGGGCGCAAGCCTTGCCTGCGCCAGCATCGTCGATGGGCTGTGGATGGGCTACCTGGTCTACGGCCTGGGCCTCGGGATCGGCGCGGCCTGCGCCTATGTCCCGACCCTCGCGCTGGTCGGCGGATGGTTCGTGAAGCATCGCACGACAGCTCTCGGCATCGCCGCAGCCGGCACGGGATGCGGCATGCTGATCGTGCCGCCGACATGCGCGGCCCTGATCGCCGGTTTCGGCTGGCGCATGACCTTCGTCGTCATGGGAGTCGGCTGTGCGCTGCTGCTGGCCATCTGCGCCATCGTCGTGAAGCCGGCTCCGCTTGCCAGCGCGAGTGCCGACCGTCCGTTGCGCCGCGTGGTACGCACACCGGAGTTCGCCATGCTCTATGCCTCCTGGGTGCTTGCGACCACGGCGTTGTTCGTGCCCTTCGTGTTCCTGCCGGCTTTCGCGCTGGAGCACGGCGCCAGCCCCGTGGCGGCCTCGGCGCTGCTCTCGCTGTTCGGCGGCGTCAGCATCCTCGGTCGCGTCGGCATCGGTGCACTGGGCGAGCGGATCGGTATCGTGGCCCTGTTCAAAACGGCGGTGCTCGTCATGGCCGCGAGCTATGCCTGGTGGCTCGTCGCGGGTTCCTACGCGTCGTTGGTCGGGTTCACGGTCGTCCTCGGGCTGGCCTATGGCATCCGCATCGCGCTGATGCCCGGTGTGCTGATCGAAGCCTTCGGAACCGCGAACCTCGGCGCGGTACTGGGCACCTTCTTCACCGCCTCGGGCATTGCAGCGGCGCTGGGACCGCCGCTGGCCGGCGCCATCGTGGACATCTCCGGCGACCATCGGTGGGGCATTGCTTTTGCTTTGGCGACCGGCTTGCTGGGCTTCGTCGCGGTCATTCCCCTGAAGCTTGGCCAACGAACGGCCGAGAACCAAAATTTGCGTTGAAAGACCCAATCAATCTTGAGGCACAGGCACCGGCTGCCGCAGGATGCGCCCATGAAAGAGCGCTACCTCCAATTCGCTGGCTACAACGCCTGGGCCAACCGTCGGATCTACGACGTCGCGGCCACCCTCTCGGATGAAGAATACCGCGCCGACAAGGGCGCCTTCTTCAAGTCGATGCATGGCACGCTCAACCATCTGCTGGTGACCGACTGGATCTGGATGAAGCGCTTCACGGGCGAAGGCGATGCGCCATCGCGGCTCGACGCCATCGCGCACGAGCGCTTCGACAGCTTGCGGCAGGCACGCGAGAGCGAGGACCGTCGGATCGCGGCCTACATCGACGGCCTCGACGACGCGCGGCTGGCAGGCGAGCTTCGCTACCGCCGTGTCTCGACACCGGACGAGGTCGTCCAGCCGCTGATGTCTGCGCTCGATCACTGGTTCAACCACCAGACCCATCATCGCGGGCAGGCGCATACCATCCTGTCGTCGCTCGGCAAGGCGGCGCCGGAACTCGACCTGCTTGCCTTCCAGCGACTCCGCGCCGCCGGCAAGGCTTGAACACCTGTCGGGGTCCGAATACCGCCAGACGAAGACCTGCATTTCCCCCTAGAGCAGACGGCGCCCGGAAGGCCGGTGGCGCAATCGAGAGAGAGTCGCGTGCTGAGCAGCGCGTTCAACGGCATTGCTTGACGTGATTGCCGCTCTCGCTCTGCTGCCGGCAAAATCGTCAGAACACGGTCCGGACAGCAGAAATTCCCCGACATAGCGCGCCCTTGTCGCTCGCCAGACAATGGTGAGCGCGCCGGGGCCATGCCGACAGACGCCACGAAGGCCGTCGGCGATCAGCGACCTTTGCGGTAGCGCCGGATCAGCGCATTGGTCGAACTGTCATGCTCGAGCTTGGGCTCCGTCCCGCTCTCGAGCTGGGGGATGATGCGCTGGGCGAGGACCTTGCCCAGTTCCACCCCCCACTGATCGAAGGAATCGATCTGCCAGATCACGCCCTGGGTGAAGACACTGTGCTCGTAGAGAGCCACCAGCCTTCCCAGCGTTGCTGGCGTGAGGCGATCAAGGAGAAGCGTGTTGGACGGACGGTTGCCTTCGAACACGCGGTGCGGAACCAGCCAGTCCGGCGTGCCTTCCGCCTTGACCTCTTCCGCTGTCTTGCCGAACGCCAGTGCCTCGGTCTGGGCAAACACATTGGCGATCAGCATGTCGTGATGCCGGCCCACCGGATTGAGGGTCTGGATGAAAGCGATGAAGTCGCAGGGGATGAGCCGAGTTCCCTGATGGATCAGCTGGTAGAAAGAATGCTGACCGTTGGTCCCGGGCTCGCCCCAATAGATCGGACCGGTGTCGTAGTCGACCGGAACGCCTGCCGTGGTCACGTGCTTTCCATTGCTCTCCATGGTGAGTTGCTGGAGATAGGCGGGAAAGCGCTTGAGGTACTGCTCGTAGGGGAGCACCGCGACGGTCTGCGCGCCGAAGAAATCATTGTACCAGAGGGCGAGAAGGCCCATCAGCACCGGCAGATTGCGCTCGAACGGGGTGGTGCGGAAATGCTCGTCCATCTCATGGAAGCCGCCCAGCATGGCGCGGAAATTGTCCGGTCCGATGGCGAGCATGGTCGAGAGCCCGATGGCGGAGTCCATCGAATAGCGGCCGCCAACCCAGTCCCAGAAGCCGAACATGTTGGCGGTGTCGATGCCGAACTTCGCCACTTCGCTCGCGTTGGTCGACACGGCGACGAAATGTTTGGCGATCGCTGATTGCTCGCCCTTCAGGCCGGCGAGCAGCCAGTCGCGCGCGCTGTGCGCGTTGGTCATCGTCTCCAGCGTCGTAAAGGTCTTGGACGAGATGATGAACAGCGTCTCCTCGGGATCGAGGTCGTGCACCGCTTCGGCGAAATCCGTGCCGTCCACGTTGGAGACGAAGCGGAACGACATGCTGCGCTCGCTGTAATGCCTCAGCGCCTCATAAGCCATCACCGGGCCGAGATCCGAGCCGCCGATGCCGATATTGACGACGTTGCGAATGCGTTTGCCGGTATGGCCCTTCCAAGCGCCGCTCCGTACGCGATTGGCGAAGTCGGCCATCTTGTCGAGGACCGCATGAACGTCGGGCACCACGTTGTGGCCATCGTGCAGGATGGTGGCATCGCGCGGCGCACGAAGTGCAACGTGTAGGACCGACCGCTCCTCCGAGACATTGATCTTGTCGCCGCGGAACATGGCGTCGATCTGCTCGCGCAGGCCGGACTCCTGTGCGAGCTGGAGCAGGAGCTTCATTGTCTCGTCGGTGATCCGATTCTTCGAGTAATCGAAGAAGATGCCGACAGCATCGACCGTGAAGCGCTCGGCGCGTTTCGCGTCCTCGCCAAAGAGCTGCTTCAAATGAAGGCCCTTCATCTTCTGATAATGGGCCGCGAGCAATCCCCACGCGGGGCGTTGACGCAAATGGAGCACGCTCATCGACTACTCCTTCGACCCGTCAGTCTCAGGTCGGCAGCGGTGGGATACAGGGGAGACGGAACGGAACCCCCAAACGAAAAAGGCCCATAACATGGGCCTTCTGTCGTTCTCCGGCAATGGTGGGCGCACCAGGGCTCGAACCTGGGACCCGCTGATTAAGAGTCAGTTACGCCGGGTTTCGTAGCGCCCCGCACCTCCCCGCTCAAGCCCGTGTGAGCCTTTGTTCTTCTGCATTTTCTGTACGTCCGTCCCCGATTGTGTACGGTGATGTTCTCTTCCCCGTGGTTCCAAGGTGGTTCCAAGGTTCACCTCGTGCTCCATCTACGACGGACGCTCTCGATGTCTAGACTTACCAAGCGACTTGTAGACCAGTTGCAGAAGACCTCCAGCAACTTCACCGAATGGGATAGCGAATTGCGTGGCTTCGGCTGCATGGTTCACGTCAGCGGCCGCAAGACCTTTATCGTCAAGTATCGGGTGGGTGGCGGCCGAGCAGCAACGCAACGGAAGATGACCTTGGGAGCCTATGGTCCACTCACAGTAGATGCAGCCCGGAGCTTGGCTCGACAGACCCTTGCCGAAGTCGCCAAGGGTGGAGATCCGGCGGGTCGCCGTCATGATTATAGACGGGCTCAATCAGTCACTGAATTTGGCAACCGGTACTTGGCCGAGCATGCACGCCCGAAGAAGAGTCCCCGATCGGCAGAGGAGGATGAGTGGCTGCTCGAAAAGTACATTCTTCCGAAGCTTGGCCAGCGAAAGATGGTCGATCTGGCCGCGGCAGACATCTCGCGCCTTATGCACGGGCTATCCTCCACGCCAGCCCTTGCCAATCGTGTGCGCTCCCTTGTCAGCAAGATGCTGTCCCTTGCCGTAGTCTGGGGTGTGCGCAATGACCCGATGAATCCAGCGCGAGCGGTTCAGAAATTCCCCGAGCGAGCCCGCGAGACGTTCTTGTCAGCCGAAGAAATCAAGCGGGTGGGCGACGCACTACGGGCCGCAGAGGTCAATGAACCTTGGCAGGCGATCGCGGCAGTCCGCCTACTCCTGTTCACTGGATGTCGTCGGGGTGAAATCCTAGGGCTTCGGTGGGAGTACATTGACTACGACAATTCAGCAATCTTGCTGCCCGCTTCTAAGACAGGTCGGAAGACGATCTATCTAACTGCACCCGTACTGGCGATTCTGGCAGGTCTACCACGGAAACCGGAGAACCCCTGGGTGCTTCCTAGCCGTCTTGCAGTCAATGACCGTTCCTTCGAGGGTATCGGACATGTCTGGCAGCGCGTTCGGAGGAAAGCGGATCTCGACCACGTCCGCTTGCATGATCTGCGGCACACGTTCGCCAGTAAGGGGGTAAACTTGGGGCTCAGCTTGCCCCTGATTGGAGGACTGCTCGGACATGTGCTGCCAACCACGACCGCGAGGTATGCTCACTTGGCTGCAGACCCGACTCGTGCTGCTGGCGAGCGAATCGCAGGCAAACTTGCGGCTGAGTTGACGGGCGACTTGGGATCGGTTGCCCGCTTAGCGGTTAGAAGGTCTTAGGCAGCCCGGTTGCAGCATCAGTTGCGCAGCCATCGCGCATAGGCGGCAATATCGATTCGGGGCACCGTTGCCAGTTCCTGAAGGCGGCTAATGAGCTCGAAAAGGAACGCGGCGGCAGGCTTACCGCCCTTGGTGATTAGCACCGCCTTTGCGACGTCCCGGACAAACATTCCATGCGCAGCAACGCAACCGATATCAAGGCGCCCGCGGGAGTTGGCGTTGAGCGCCTTCTGTAGGGGATTTCCCATAGGCGGCTTCCAGTCGCTTTCAAGAGTGACCAGTCCTCCCAAGATCGGCGCCGGCTTCTTAGCTTTGAGCAGCCCTCCAGCAGTCGGAATGTCGAGCGTCGTACGCTTCAGCGCGCGCACCGTCCCGACCTTTTGCATTGCGTATTTGATCTGAGCCGCATTGATGCTCTGCTTTGCCTCAAGAACGGCGTAGACACCCTCAGCCGGTACAATGGCCTTGCCCGCAAAGTGAAAGATGAACGGCGTGTACTGACGGTCGAAGATCACGATGTCGATCTGCTCACTGAACTTCCCCTTGCTGTCGACCACATGGGCACTGGCGGCAGAATAGCGATGGGGCAGGTAGGTCCGCAGGAGATCCAGCCACACAGTTTCGCTCGCGTCACCCAGGGTGCCGGGATGCTGGAACGAGCGGCGAACCGCGCCAAGGCGATGCTCGATGTCCTCGTGCATCGACTGCAACACTAGCTTGACCGACCACCTCACCGAAGAACGTCGCTCCAATGAGTGGCAGCAAGCGCCTCGATGGCCGCCGCCCTGATCTTCGCCTTCTCGGCTTTCGTCAGATCCTCGGAAATGATGTTGTTGGTGTTGGCTGGGTCGACGATGCGTGCGTTCTCGAAGGAATCCCGCAGATACCTAAAGATCGCGGTCATGTTGCCCGTCCATGTTCCCACGGCGCCCTGTGGCGCTAGCCTGGCGTAGCCGATCGCCGCGATCACAGCGAGCTCAAGATGGAATGATGGAAACTCCAGCCCCTGCGTATCCCGCCAAATCTTCAGCAGTCGTGTTTCCCCTTGGCGACCCGCTTCCTTCACGGTCTTGATGTGAGTGGCGACATTTGTCTTGGTCCACGTGTCCGCGCGCCTGCGGTAGAGACTGTGATCTGTACCACCGTCCTCCTGCTGCTTGCCGGGGACCAGATCAACGTCGACGCCTTCTACCTTGATGCGCAGCGATACGTTCTGGTGGCGCGGCTTATAGCCGAGCTCGATGAACCGATCGTCCAGCTTCCAGTAGATTTCTTTCAAGGTCTCGCTCACCGTCGGCTTCAGCGAGATAAGCAAGTCGATATCGGTGCCACGACGATTGGCAGTCCCTTTAGCGAAGGATCCGCTCGGCTGCACGCTGGCAAGCTGGTTGCCGGCCCACTCCCGAACGGCCGGCATCAGGAAGGCCTGGGCCTGAAGCGCCGGCGAGTTTGGGCCCGTGTCGACAGCCTCGGTACCCAAGAGGCTGTACAGATATTCATCGGGTGACAAGACAACCTCGCGGCAAAAGCTAGCAGTGCGCCGGCTACCGAACAGCGCCTGTTCCCTCACTGAGAGTGTAGCAGCGCACCGGCGAGAAGGCTGAAAACGGCTGTGGGAAAAGTGGCAGACAATGGCACGGCGGCGGCGAGCCCCGGTGCGATTCCGAGACGGAGTTCGTGTCCGTAAGGCAATCAATGACTTAGACGAAGTGCGACACCCAAAACGTCTCGCGTAATTCCAATGCTTCTCAGATCGAGGTGTCGCACCGATCGTCCATGTGCAGCCGCGAAACGCGTCGCGCCGACGCGGACCGGCCTGGCAGATTGCTCGCAGCGGTCCGGGCTAGCATCTAGTTAATCTCGATTCGTCGGGGTACTGCCGCTTGCACTTTCCTGAGCGTTAGGATCAGCACGCCATCATCGAGCGATGCAGCGATCTGATCCTGGTCGATTTTTTGCGACAACGAGAATGCGCGCGTGAAGTGGCCGACATTGTATTCCGTATATAGCGGCTCCATGCCCTCGTACTTAGAAAAGTCGATTCGGGCTTCGACGCGAAGTTCGTCGTTTTCCAATTTAACCTCGACATCCTTTCGATCGACGCCGGGAACCTCCATCACGACGGTGAGCGCATCATCGGCTTCGTAAATGTCCGTGACCGGCACGTAGTAGCGAGCCGGGACGGTCTTTTCGCCTTTTGGCACGAGCTCCTTCTTTTCCTGCACCTTGAGCGCCTGGTCAGCCATGTTTATCTCCAATCGCATTTTGGGGTTGATACGAAGTTGCGAGCACGGCGGTGGCATGCACCGCATTGATCCTGTCGGCCTCGAGGTTCGCCGTACGATGGGCCCGCCGAACAATCCTCGGCCATGGTTGCCTCTCCTCACTTGATCGCAATTGCGCGCGGCTTGTCGCGCTCAGCGCGCGGTACATAAAGAGCAAGCACGCCATCGCGGCATTCGGCCCTGATCGCATCAGCATCGATCTCGATTGGAAGCGCAATTGCTCGATCGAAGCTGCCGCTGCGCCGCTCGCGTCGGTGCACGCTCGCTTTGTCTTGCAGTCCCACCGTCCGGGAACCGGCGATGCGAATGGTGTCGCCCTTTGCCTCAATCCTGAGGTCCGCTTTCTTAACGCCCGGTACCTCGGCGATGATCACGATGTCATCTCCCTTGCGGAAGACGTTGAGCGGCGGGAACGTGCCTTGTCCGCTCAATCCGGCATCAAGCCAGGAACTGGTGCGTAGCTGGTCCAGTGCCTGCTGAAAATTGAACAGCGTCTCGAAGGGATCATTGAATATGAATGCCATGACAGGCCTCCTTGGGATGAAACGCCGGCACAGGCGAGGGAACCAGACGTCCACCTTATGGAGCCGATGCATGCCCCGCGGCCGGCCGGTGATTTCTAGAGCGGTGGGAACACCCGCGGCCAAGGCAGGGGCGGCGGAGAGACAACGCATGTCTCGTCCGACTCGTGTTCCTGGGGGTTCTGAGGCGGATCCTGCGCTGTTCGGACGTGATCGTCCAAACTGCCAGAGTGGAAAGTCCCCGAATGGCCGAAGTCGGGATTGGCTGGCGGGAAATCTCGATTCAATTGGCCCATCACATCCTCCGTAGAGCAACATGCCGAGACAATGAGTTCGCGGGACCCGCAAGCGGCATCCTCGCGCGAAGTGATCTAGGTGCAGCCGTAATGGCGTCAAGTGCTCCTGGCGGAAAAATCGCGTGGGGCGGTCAGGTTAACGAGGAGGCCGCTTGGCGAGTTAAGTCGTGCGAGGAGAACCAACCGGGCACATCGCCCGGTCCATTTGGCGGCTACGATCCTGCTGCCGCTGAAGCGCTTTCTGCTGAAACAGGGATTTCTGCTTTTGAGCAACGCCCGTTCTGGAATCGGAACAGACGTCGAGCACTCGTTCATCGCTCTTAATGCGCGAGGTTTTCCGCCTTTTCTGTAACTAACGTTGCAATCAGTCGAAGCAGCTCCAGCTTCTCCGGACCTTCTCCAGGCCGACAAAGAAAGGTTCCGATTTCAATATCGGAACTATTTCGGCCAGAGGCGAGATTGGGCTCATGTCGAACAAACACCCGCCTCTTCCCAGGATCGTATGCGAGACACCATCGATCTCCGTTGGCGCTGTGGTAAAGTTCTCTGGTTTTGACGCTCATGCCAGCTGCTTCCCTCACTAAAGGCTGCCAGCCGTCTAGCGAGAGGCCGTTCCAGTCCACGACCCCAAGGTTGGCTTCGCGCTTGGCGGTTCGACGATAGTCAGCCTCCCAAACCGGCAGCCATATGAAGATCATGTCGCGACGCCGTTCGTGGATCCAACAGCGTTGCGACGGATCGAACTCCGACATAGGGCGCCGCTGCTCAAGCGCGACGACTGCACGTGTTTCCATGACGTGTCAGTACTTCAATTCCCTCATCTGTGATCGCCACAGCGCGTGCGGAGCGGGAGCCCGTAACGATCCATCCGGACAGGGCTGCGAGCAGGATGGCGGCACCCCTTCGTTGCAGGTTCCCCTCAAGTTCGAGTTTATCGATGGCTACGTAGTGCGGTCGCTGTTTGTCCTGAGTTTTCTCATGTACAGACTTAAGTAAACCCAGGACCAGCGGCGGAACTTCGTGAGGTCCGTTTTTTGCCACGACCAAAATCGCTCCCTTGCGCTATGTCTTCGCACGCAAACGACTTCGTTCCCACGGGGGCAGCGCTTGCCGCGCGCAAACGTTAAGGTGATTTCAGCCTTGCCCCAGACTCTCTGAAGAGCAGTTCCGGGACAGCCAGCATTCAGCATACCAAAGTGCTCGGGAATCGCCAGTCCTGCGTTGCGAGGTAGGATCCCGTTTCACGAATAGTCGCGAAGTCGTGCGTTCGTTCCACTAGCGAGCCCGCTGCACGCCTTGAATTCGCCACAGCCGAACCTAGATTTTCGGCCGCGGGCCATCCGGCCGCGTCCTTTCATTGTCGATGCTTCGCTCATAAGAGGAGGTTTTGCTGATGAAAATCGCTCAGATCGCGCCGCTCAGCGAGAGTGTGCCGCCGAGACTATATGGAGGTACCGAGCGGGTCGTATCTTATCTGACGGAGGAACTGGTTCGGCAGGGACATAAGGTGACCCTGTTCGCCAGTGGCGATTCCCGAACGGCGGCAAAGCTTGTGCGCTGCAGCGATATCGCGTTGCGCCTCAACCCCGTGGTCAAGGACCACTTGCCCTATCATATCGTGATGATGGACGAGGTCCGCCAGCGGGCAGACGATTTCGACGTCCTCCACTTCCATACCGATCTTTTGCATTTCCCTTTCGTTCGCGATCTTGCTGGTCGCACCATCACCACCACGCACGGTCGGCTCGATTTGCCGGACCTGAGGCCGTTCTTTGTGGCCTTTCAGGACGTGCCGCTGGTCTCGATTTCACGAGAGCAGCGCCGGGCACTCCCGCGGCATTTGAACTGGGTCGGCAACGTTTACCACGGACTTCCGCGTGACCTGCTGCCCTTCAATGGCAATCCAAGCGCCGGCTACCTTGCCTATTTGGGCCGCATTTCGCCCGAAAAGCGACCCGACCGCGCGATCGAGATCGCGGCACGTGTCGGCCTTCCCCTGAAGATGGCCGCCAAGGTCGACCGCGCCGACCAGGACTACTGGGACAACGCGATTGCCCCGATGATCAGGTCACATCCCAATGTAGAGTTCGTGGGTGAGATCAATGAGCTGCAGAAGGCCGAGTTTTTGGGCAACGCCCGAGCACTGCTGTTTCCGATCGACTGGCCAGAGCCATTTGGGCTTGTAACGATCGAGGCAATGGCCTGCGGTACGCCAGTGATCGCCTTCCGCGCGGGTGCGGTGCCAGAGGTGATCGACGACGGACTGACGGGCTTTGTTGTGCGCAACGTCGATGAGGCCGTGAAGGCAATATTTCGCCTGGACACCCTCGACCGCCGAAAGGTGCGCGCCATATTCGAGCACCGTTTCACCGTGGAACGCATGGCGAAGGACTACCTAAGGGTCTACAGCGGATTGCCAGACGTGCGGACCGACGCGGCGCGCCTGCGGCGGGAACACGGTGAGCAAATCGAGTTGCACGCGGTTGCCTGACCACCTTCAGGGGATTCGTTGCGGCTAGTGCGGCGAATTCCCAGTCGCGCGGAGATCGCGGAGTTCAGTTGTCATGACTGCGGAACCAAACATGGCCGCCGGCGAACAGTTGCGGCGGGTCGAGCGAGGAATGAAAAAGCTCATCGAGAATGTCCGGCTCACGTCAATTGAAGCTCTTTGCGGGCGTTCAATCTCGGTCCGCTTGCCATTCGAGCTCAACGATGAGCAGGTTGACGCCAAGTTCAGCAATGGCGTCCTGGCGATCCGACTGCCCAAACCCTCCGATCTGCAGCGGCCCAGCCGCGGGATCCAGGTGCAAAGCGGGTGAGAGCGATGGGTCGCACATTCGAACTCACGTACCGCGGCCGCGCGTTGTCGGTGCGGGTATATCCGGTCGACAACGCGTGGGAGCTGTGGATCTGCGAGAATGAGCGCCCGATCGTCCGGGCAGATGTGGTGTCCATCGATGACGCCGTACTCGCTCGGCGTGACGGCGTGGCCGACCCCGTCGCAGATGCGGTTGGTCGTATCCGCCAACACGTCGCTTCCGGTGAAATCGTGGTCCCCTAACGAAGGCGCGATGACACAAATGGCCAGCCTTCACCGAAAAACGCGGAACTTTTCATCTCACCGTGGTTAAAACGCGAGTAGGATGGGCAAGGATGTGTCCTGACCGACTATCACCAAAGTCTCCGGAAGAGCTGTCCGAAGCCGTTGGCGATGCCGAGCGCTTTCGGCTGCTGGTGAGCACGGTGCGGGACTATGCGATCTATATGCTGGATCCCGGCGGCTATATCGTGAGCTGGAACGCCGGTGCGGAACGGTTCAAGGGTTACACAGCCGAAGAGGTGATCGGCCGCCACTTTTCGCTGTTTTATACCCCCGAAGACAAGCAGCTTGGGATACCTGCGCTTGCACTCAAGACCGCCGAGACTACGGGCAAGTTCGAAACCGAAGGCTGGCGCGTACGCAAAGACGGCAGCCGCTTTTGGTCCCATGTGGTGATCGATCCCGTCACCGATCCCGATGGAAATCTGGTCGGCTTTGCCAAGATTACGCGCGATCTGACCGAGAGACGGGAGGCTCAAGAGAAACTGGAGCAGGCCAGGGAGGCGATGTTTCAGGCACAGAGGCTGGAGGCCATCGGCAAATTCACCGGCGGGGTCGCTCACGATTTCAACAACCTGCTGGCTGTAGTCCTGGGCGGTTTAGAACTTGTTCAAAAGCGCGTGGGCTACGGGGATCCCCAACTTCGCGGATTGCTCGACAATATCAGGCAGGCCGCCCAACGCGGCGCCAATTTGACGCAAAGAATGCTGACCTTTGCGCGCCGCCAGGAACTCAAGCCAGAGGCGATCGACGTCTGTGTCGCGATAGCGGACATGGCGGGCCTTCTCGATCGCTCGCTCGGTGCAGACGTGACGTTGGTAACCCGCTTTCCCAGGAGTCCAGTAACAGTGCTGGTCGATCCGGCGCAGCTCGAAATGACGATTCTAAACCTCGCGGTGAACGCGCGCGATGCGATGCCGGGTGGGGGGACGATTATCGTCGAGGTACGCACCGAGGCGCTCGAGAGCGGCAACCGCTACAATCTCGGCTCAGGACGTTATGCATCCCTGTCGGTCATCGACCACGGCACTGGCATGGATGAGGAAACGGTGAAACACGCCGTTGAGCCATTCTTTTCTACGAAAGGTGTAGGCAAAGGGACCGGTCTTGGTCTGTCCATGGTGCACGGACTGGCCGAACAATCGGGCGGCCGCTTTGTCCTGGAGAGCACCTTGGGAAAGGGGACCAGGGCGACCCTGCTGTTTCCCCTCCAAAAGGACCTCGTCGCTCAGGAACCGCAACACAGCACCGTCCCAATGGAGCCCTCGCGGCCGCTTAAGGTGCTGGTCGCTGACGATGATTTCCTTGTTTCGATGAACACTGCGGCGATGCTCGAAGATGCAGGCCACACCGTTGTGACTGCGCATTCAGGCCAGGAAGCGCTCAAGACCATCAGCGAGTCCAAGCCCTTCGACTTGCTGGTTACCGATCAGGGAATGC
>JAFKFL010000019.1 GCA_017308235.1 Alphaproteobacteria bacterium
CTCGGCGGGATCGATCGCCGGCTGCAAGGCGAGTGCGGCCCCATCATCGGCCGCCTCGCTCCAATCGCTGTCGTCGAGATCGCCGAGCGGGGCGAGCCGAGGCAGGATGGTCGGCTTGCCATTGGCCGCCCGCAGGAAAGCATCGCTGAGTGCACGCACTGCCCTTCGCGTCGGCAGCAGGATCAGGATGTCGGCCAACGCCAGTGGATCGCTGCCGTATTCAGCCAGCACCCCGCGCGCCAGCTCGTCCACGAAGCGGCGATCCATGCCGATGGTGAAGAGGCCCCTCACACCAGCGCCTTCTCGGCTTCGGCCAGCGCCTGCGGCGTGCCGATATGGAACCACTGGCCGTCATGGACCAGGCCGTGGAGCCGTCCGGCAGCTTCCGCCCGGCTCCACAGCTTCACGAGAGAGAAGGGCGCGTCGGGCGAGTCGCAGAAAAGACTGGCCTCGCAAATCGAGATGCTGGCGAAGAAATACGGCGCCCGCTCAGCCTTGCTCCGGAGACGGGCTCGGCCGTCAGGCTCGAGGAAATAGTCGCCGCGATCCTTCGCGTCGTGTCCGATCGCCTTTGTGAAGGGGTGCAGCAGCAACAGCGCGTCCATGCGCCGCGAATCCCAGGCGCTTGTCATGCGGTCCAACATGGGCGTGGCGCCTTCCTGCCACAAGCCGTCGCCGTTCAGGATGAAGAACGGCCCGTTGCCCAACAGTGGCAGTGCATTCTTCACGCTGCCACCGGTGTCCAGCAGCTGCTCCTCATGCACGATGGTGGCGCGCCCCGCGAGGTGCGACGCGATCTGCTCGCCGAGATGATGAACGTTGACCACGATCTTGCGGAGGCCGTGTGATGCAAGCCGGTCCATCGTGCGGTCGAGCATCGACCGGCCGGCGACGGGAATGAGCGGCTTGGGAACCGTGTCGGTCAGCGGCCGCATGCGTTCGCCGCGGCCGGCGGCGAGGATCATCGCGGTCTCGATCATGCCGATCCGATCCGCCGCGTCTCTGGCGGCAAGTGGCGGTCGACCCAGGTCCGCAGAGGTTCGAGTGCGTCGTGCTGCAAGGCGCGTTCGAACAAGCGCCACACGCGCGGCAGGTGCGGCAGGTAGACCGGCTTGCCGTCGCGCTTCCACAGGCGGACGAAGAGGCCGACCACCCGCGCATGGCGCTGCGCGGCCATGAGCGCGAAGCCGGTCCGGAAATCGGACGCATCGAGTCCGGTCGCGGCGATGTAGCGGGCGAGGCACGCGTCGTAGACTGCAGGCGACACGTCGCGGCGCGCATCCTCGATCAGCGAGACGAGATCGTAGGAAGGATGGCCGCGCTGGGCATCCTGGAAGTCGAGCAACCCGCAGGCGCGTACGCCGGGACGTCCCGGCAGCCACATGAGGTTGTCCTTGTGGTAGTCGCGCAGCAACAGTGCTTCGGCTGTCGGCGGCAGATGGTCGAGGCTGGCCCGCCAGGCGGCGCGATAGGCATCGATCTCGTCGGCCGGCGTCGGCCGTCCGGTTGCGGCGGGCAGATACCACTCGGGCAGCAGCATGGCGGCTTCGATGAGCGCCTCGCCCGTGTAAGCACCGAGATCCGGCAGCAGGCCGCGATCAGGTGCGGCGTGCAATGCCGCCAGCACGTCGGTGGCGCGTTCGTAAAGCTCGGCTTCGTTACCGCCGCGATCGAGTACAGAGGCGAAAGTGTCGTCGCCCAGGTCTTCCAGCAGCAGGAAGCCATGCGCGGTATCCTCGGCGAGGATCTCCGGCGCGCTCAGGCCAAGCGCAAGGAGATGCCGGCCGATGCGCACGAACGGCCGCACGTCCTCCTGCGGCGGTGGCGCATCCATCACGATGGCGCTGCTGCCGTCCGGCGCGAACAGGCGGAAGTATTTGCGGAACGAGGCATCGCCCGCCAGCAGCGCTTCCTTGGCGTGGCCCCAGCCGGAGCGCGCGATGAAATCCCGACGCAGTTTTGCCCGATCAGACAACACGAAATCGATCCTCGCCCTCTAACCTCGCATGCCGTCCTTCGCCTTCGATGGAAAGCGTCACCGTCAGCCGTTCCCTCGGCAGCAGGCCGCCCAGCCGTTTCGCCCATTCCACCAGCACGATGCCGTCGGTCCGCGCTTCCTCCCAGCCAAGTTCGAACACCTGCTCGGCCTCTTCCAACCGATAGAGGTCGAAATGCCAGAACACGCCTCGGCGGGTGTCGTAGACCTCGACCAGGGTGAAGGTGGGGCTGGGCACGACCAGGGTATCGTCTCTCGCCGCGGCGCGCAGGATCGCGCGGGCGAGGGTCGTCTTGCCCGCGCCGAGTCCGCCTTCGAGCGCCACCACGTCACGTGATCGCAGGCGTTTGGCGAGCGTCGCGCCCAGCCGCTCCGTCGCGGCCACGTCCGGCAGGGACAAAGAAAAAGTCGGCATCTTTCGATGCCGACTTCTAGCATGTCAGGCCCTGTGGGCAGTTATCGTAGGCGCTAGTAGCGGTAGAGGTCGCCCTTGAATGGGCCGGCCGCGGGGACGCCGATGTATTTCGCCTGGTCGGGCCGGAGCTTGGTCAGCCGGGCGCCGACCTTTTCGAGGTGCAGTGCCGCCACCTTCTCGTCCAGCGTCTTGGGCAGCGTATAGACCTTCTTCTGGTACTTGCTTGGGTTGGTGAAGATCTCGACCTGGGCCAGCGTCTGGTTGGAGAAGGAGGCCGACATCACGAAGCTCGGATGGCCCGTGGCATTGCCCAGGTTCACCAGCCGGCCCTCGGACAGGACGATGATGCGCTTGCCGTCGGGGAACTCGATCTCGTCGACCTGCGGCTTCACGTTGTGCCACTTGAAATTGCGCAGGCTCGCGATCTGGATCTCGCTGTCGAAGTGGCCGATGTTGCAGACGATGGCGCGATGCTTCATCGCCTTCATGTGGTCGAGCGTGATCACGTCGACGTTGCCGGTGGCGGTGACGAAGATGTCGGCCTTGGGGGCCGCGTCTTCCATCGTCACGACCTCGTAGCCTTCCATCGCCGCCTGCAGGGCGCAGATCGGATCGACTTCGGAGACCATGACGCGGCAGCCGGCCTGGCGCAGCGAGGCGGCCGAGCCTTTGCCCACGTCGCCGAAGCCCGCGACCATGGCGACCTTGCCGGCCATCATGACGTCGGTGCCGCGGCGGATGCCGTCGACCAGCGATTCGCGGCAGCCGTAGAGGTTGTCAAACTTCGACTTGGTGACCGAGTCGTTGACGTTGATGGCGGGCCACAGAAGCTTGCCATCCTTCTCCATCTGATAGAGGCGGTGCACACCCGTCGTCGTCTCTTCCGTGACGCCGCGGATCGCAGCACCCAGCTTGGCGTACCAGCCGGGCTTCGTCTTGTTCGTCTTGGCGATCACCTTGTAGAGGACTTCCTCTTCCTCATTGGTGGGCTTGGCAATCAGCGACGGATCCTTCTCGGCGCGGATGCCGAGATGGACCAGCAGGGTCGCGTCACCGCCGTCGTCGAGGATCATGTTGGGTTCGCCGCCGTCGCCCCATTCGAAGATCTTGTGGGTGTAGTCCCAATACTCCTCGAGGCTCTCGCCCTTCACCGCGAACACCGGCGTGCCCGACTTGGCGATCGCCGCGGCGGCATGGTCTTGCGTCGAATAGATGTTGCACGAGGCCCAGCGGACATCGGCGCCCAGCGCCTTCAACGTCTCGATCAGCACCGCGGTCTGGATGGTCATGTGGAGCGAGCCCGCGACGCGTGCGCCCTTCAAGGGCTTCTTCGAGCCGTACTCCTTGCGGATCGCCATCAGGCCCGGCATTTCGGTCTCGGCAATGTCGATTTCCTTGCGGCCCCAGTCGGCGAGCCCGATATCCTTGACGACGTAGTCCTGTGCTTTGCTTGCGGCCATGGGGCGCTCCGGCGGTTTTGCGAACGGAGGCCGTCTTATCAGCGCCCCGCGCCAGCCTCAACGCAGGCCATCAACATATAAGCAAGAATTTATGTCGATATGCTGCAGGCTTTATACGCTGGAGGCTCAAAATAGCCTCACCCTGAGGAGGCCGCGTAGCGGCCGTCTCGAAGGGTGGGACCAGCAAGGTTCCTACGCTCGTCTCTTCGCGAGCTTTTGTATCTCCGCATAGTCGCCGCGGATCAGGGCTTCTTTCTTATCGCGTGACCACCCCTTGATCTGGCGCTCGACCGAGCATCCGTAATATTTGCAAAGTGCTCGGACCAGACCAATGTCACCGGCCTTCGGCGCGACGTGTATCCGCCGAAGGTATCGGCATTATGTTCACTGATCCGTTGTTCCAGTTCCTTCCGCGTCGATCCGACGTAGTAGCTGCCGTCCGAACATCGCAGCATGTAGATGAAGGCACCCGGCACGTCGGACATTCTTCGCGTTCCGACCCTTCGAGACGCCGCGCATGGCGCGGCTCCTCAGGGTGAGGCCTTTCTGCTTTTCCCTAATCTTCGCCGAATTTACCTTCGACGAGCGCGGAGAGGGCGGCCATGGCGTCGGTGGCCTGGCGGCCCGAGCACACAAGCTCGATCTGGCTGCCGATGCCGGCGGCCAGCATCATCAGGCCCATGATCGACAGGCCCGAGACCTCCTGGCCCTTGAAGCTGACGCGGACGGCCGCGTCGAACTGGCCGACGGTGCGCACGAACTTGGCCGCGGCGCGGGCGTGCAGTCCGCGCTTGTTGGCGATGGTGAGTGTGCGCTTGAGCGTGCCGACCGCGGCGTCGGCGGTGCCGTCGTTCACGAGGCTTCCTTGGCGAGGATCCGTGAGGCGACGGTGATGTACTTGCGCCCGGCCTCCTGCGCCATGCGCACGGCCTCGGCGATCGGCCGATTGCGGACGCTGGCAAGCTTCACCAGCATCGGCAGGTTGACGCCCGCCAGGACCTCGATCCGCGCCTGTTCCATGATCGAGATCGCAAGATTGGATGGCGTGCCACCGAACATGTCGGTGAGCACGATCACCCCATCACCGGAGTCGCAGGCCCGGGCCTGTTCCAGAATCTCGAGGCGGCGTTTTTCCATGTCGTCGTCGGCGCCGATGCAGACACCCGAGACGCACTGCTGCGGACCGACGACATGTTCCAGCGCCGCGAGGAACTCGCGGGCAAGATTGCCGTGGGTCACGAGTACGATCCCAATCATACGCGCATCCCGAAAGCTACCCCCCTTGTCGACCTCTCCCCAAGTCGACATCACGGTGGGTGAGAGTGACCGAGCGGCCGGTCTTTCGCAACCAGTCCGCAAGGGTTTCAGCCACCGCCACAGAACGGTGACGACCGCCGGTGCAGCCCACCGCGATGGTCAAATAGCTCTTGCCTTCGGCATCGAAACGGGGCAGCAGCGGCCCGACCAACGCCTGCAGTCGGTCAATGAAAGCGCGGTAATCGGGATCCGTCTCGATAAAGGCGACGACGGCAGCATCCCGGCCGGTCTGCTGTTTCAGATCAGGCACATAGTGCGGATTCTTCAGGAACCGTGCGTCGAATACCAGGTCGGCCTCGCGCGGCAGGCCGCGACGGAACGAGAACGACATGACCGCGAGCCGCGTGCCCGAGGTGCCACCCAGTGCAAAGTGGCCCGACAGGATCTGCTTGAACCGATGTGGCGTGAGCGGCGACGTGTCGATCACGACGTCGGCCGAATCGGCCACGAAGCCTATTTGATCGCGTTCATCGACAATGCCGTCCATCACCGGACGGTCGGGGGCCAGCGGATGCGGCCGACGCGACTCGGTGTAGCGACGCCGCAGGGTCTCGGTGTCGGCGGTGAGGAAAAGCAGCCGCGGCGCGAGATCGGTCCGCTGGCGCAGGTCCTGCATACGTCGCACCAGCTCGGCGGCATCGAAGCCGTAGGTGCGCGTGTCGATGCCGAAAGCGAGCGGAGCGGCCATCTCGCCGGCATTGCCGGTCGTCGAGCGCATCAGGTCGCTCATCAGCCGCAGCGGGATGTTGTCGACGGCGACGTAGCCGAAATCTTCCAGTGCATGCAACGCCGTGGCGCGGCCGGCGCCGGAGAGGCCAGTGACCAGCACGAAGGGGCGACGCTGCTCGGACATCGATGATGCCGTGATCATGCGTTGGCGATTTGCCTCAAGGCAAGCCGCAACTTCGCGATTGCGGAGACTTCGAACGGCGCGAGCGCAAGGAGGGGGAGGGTGATGTCTTCTTGCACTTCCTGTGCCGGTTCAGGCATGCGTTCCACATGGTCCGGCGGCACGAGATCGACCAGCAGGGCGACGGGTGCCCGCGCGATCAGCTGCATGCGTGTCAGGCGTACGATGCCGATCCCGCGAACCTCCATGCGCCCGGCGATTGCCGCCGGCGCGGAGGCGACCAGCACCCGGCCCTTGCGCTCGAGATGCGTCTGATCGTCGGCGATCAGGCGGGCGCCGGTATCGATCAGCCGCAGCGCGAGGTCGGACTTGCCGGCGCCCGACGGTCCCCGCAACAGCACTGCCTGCCAGGATTGGCCCGGACCTTTCAGTGCCACCGAAGTTGCGTGCATCAGCATCGCAGGCGCCGCATCAGCCGCCGCGGGCGGCGGCGGGGACGCGCATGGTGAAGCGGGCGCCCAGCACGCGCCCATCCGGCGCATGCCGGTTGGTGGCGGAGATCGAGCCGCCATAGGTCTCCATGATCTGTCGGCAGATCGAGAGGCCGAGCCCCGAATGCTGGCCGAAATGTTCGGTCGGACGTTCGGAGTAGAAACGCTGGAAGATCGATTCGAGATTGTCTTCGGGAATGCCCGGTCCCTCGTCGTCGATCGTCACGACAAACGGCCCGCCGCGCGTTTCGCGGCTGAGCTCGATCACGACCCGCGATCCGGGCGGACTGAACGAGAGCGCGTTGTCGACCACGTTGCGGAACACCTGACCGTAGCGGCCGTCGTGGCCGTGCGCGGCGAACGGCGGATTGGCCGCGACACGGAAGTCGATCGTCACACCCGATTTGTTGGCCGTCGAAGTGGCGTAATGGTGCGCCATGTCAGCGAGCAGGGCCTGCAGGTCGACCGGCTTCACCTCGCCGCGCATCAGCTCGGCATCGAGGCGCGAGGCGTCGGAAATGTCGGAGATCAGCCGGTTCAGGCGATTGATGTCTTCGTTCACGATCGCCATCAGGCGCGCCCGCTGGTCGGGATCGAGGTCGGGCCGCGCTGCGACCTCGAGCGCCGACCGAAGCGAGGTGAGCGGGTTCTTGAGCTCGTGCGCCACGTCGGCGGCGAAGCTCTCGATCGCGTTCAGCCGCTGCCACAGCGCGTCGGTCATGGAGCGCAGCGCATCGTTCAGATCGCCGATCTCGTCACCGCGCCGGCCGAGGTCGGGCATCTCGGGGCGGGTGTCGCGGGCCAGCCGCACCGCGTCGGCGGCGCGCGCCAGTCGCGCGATCGGCTGGGTGATGGTGCCGGCGAGGTAGAGCGAGAGGAGCACCGTGACGCCAAGCGCCGCCACCGCGATGGTCAGCATGTCGTAGCGCACCTCGCGCAGCGACGCCGCGATCGCGCGGTTGTCGCGGGTGAGCAGCAGCGCGCCCATCACCTGCTTGTAGCGCTGTACCGGCACGGCCGCGCTCAGCATCAGCCGGCCGTCGGACACGACGCGCACCGCCGAAGCATTGAAGCCGCGCAGCGCACTTGCCGCTTCGGGAAAGTCGCGGACCGTGGGTGTCGGCTGTTCGACGTAGTGCGGGTAGCGGTCGGCGTGCGAGAGCTGGCGGGCGATCCAGTCGGCGACTCCCTCGCCGAACCGCTCGTCGCTTGGCTCCGGCGGCGCCTGCTGCAAGGGCGGCAGTGGCGTCACATGGATGCGGCCGGCGTCGCTCAGCAGTGCCGAATCGCCCAAGAGGTCGCCGGTCTCGCTGAACAGGCGCGCCCGCACGCCGGTCGGTCGCACCAACCGGGTCAGGAGCTGGCGCGCGGTATCGGCGTCGAGCCGGTTCACTGTCGTCTCGCCGCCCACGACGGCGACCTCGCTGATGCCGGCCGCCACCATCTCGCCCTGCACCAGAAGGGACGCGAGCTCGGCATCGATCAGCTCGTCTTCGTAGTCGCTGAGATAGACCGCGCCCAGCGCCAGCAGCGCCACAGGCACGATGTTGAGCAGCAAGATGCGGCGCGTGAGCGGCGAATAGCGGCGGCTGGAGCGCCGCCGGCGCCGCACCGTCGAGGGTGTCTCGTCGCGCGTCGTTCGCCGCCGGGACGGCCGCAACGTGGCAAGCAGGCGCTTCAGCGACGCCATGACGCCGCCGTGCACGATCGGTGATCGCGCGGCTTTAGGCGTCGCGGTATCGATATCCGATGCCATAGAGCGTTTCGATCTGCTCGAACTCGCCGTCGACCTCGCGGAACTTGCGGCGTACCCGCTTGATGTGGCTGTCGATGGTGCGGTCGTCGACGTAGATCGTCTCGCCGTAGGCGGCATCCATAAGCTGGTCGCGGTTCTTTACATGTCCCGGCCGTTCGGCGAGAGACTTCAGCAGCAGGAATTCGGTGACCGTGAGATGCACCTCCTTGCCCTTCCATGTGCACTGATGGCGGCTGGGGTCGAGCACCAGCTCACCGCGCACGATGCGCTCAGCCTGGCCTTCGCCCTTGGCGCCACCGCCGTCGGCGCGGCGCAGCACGGCGCGGATGCGCTCGAGCAGCA
Source organism: Alphaproteobacteria bacterium (assembly GCA_017308235.1). Classification (GTDB taxonomy): domain Bacteria; phylum Pseudomonadota; class Alphaproteobacteria; order Reyranellales; family Reyranellaceae; genus Reyranella. The sequence continues at coordinate 8,628 of JAFKFL010000019.1, forward strand.
GGCGCTGCGAGAACGGCTTTCGGATGAAGTCGTCGGCGCCCATGCGCAGGCCCAGCACCTCGTCGATCTCCTCATCCTTGGAGGTGAGGAAGATCACCGGGAACTGCTGCGTCTTGCGGACGCGGTTCAAGAGCTCCATCCCGTCCATGCGCGGCATCTTGATGTCGAAGATGGCGAGGTCGGGCGGCGTCTGGTTCAGCCCCTCCAGCGCCGACGCGCCGTCGGGATAGGTCTTCACCTGAAAGCCCTCGGCTTCGAGCAGCATCGACACCGAGGTGAGGATGTTGCGGTCGTCGTCGACCAAGGCGATGTTCTTGCGCACGGATAGCGTCTCCTGGGCTCGGTGGCGAATGCTAGCATAGACCGGGCGGTTGCCGCCGTCCGCCCGATCTGCCATCGATAACCGAGCAAATGCGGCTTTTTTGGACCTCCAATGACCGACGACCCGCCGCGCCTGGTCCGTGAGCTGGTGCGCGGCCGAGACCGCGCCGCGCTCGCGACCGCTTTGCCCGGCCCGGCGAGCGAGGCAGGCTGGCCCTATGCCTCGCTCGTACTGGTCGCGGTCGATCACGATCTTGCGCCGATCCTGCTCCTGAGCGATCTCGCCGACCATAGCAAGGCGATGGCGGCCGATGACCGGGTATCGCTGCTATTCGACGGTACTGTCGGTCTCGATCAGCCGCTCACCGGACCTCGCGTCTCGCTGCTCGGTCTGGCGCATCGCACCGACGACGCCCGGTTGAAGAGGCGCTTCCTGGCGCGTCACCCCGATGCCGAACTCTATGCCGGCTTCGCGGATTTCAATTTCTACCGGGTTGCGGTCGAACGCGCGCACCTGGTGGGTGGCTTCGGCAAGATCCGCTGGCTGTCGGCGAGCGAGCTGATGCCAGCCGCTGCAAAGCCATCACTGTCGGCTTTCGCCGTTGCCGAGGACGAGATCGTCGGCCACATGAATGCTGATCATGCCGACGCGGTGCAACTTTATGCCACGCGACTCCTGGGCCAGCCCGCTGGCGATTGGAAGATGACGGGCATCGATGCCGAGGGCCTCGACCTGCGCTGTGGCGGCATGGTGGCGCGCCTTGCCTTCGAGGCAGCGATTGCGGCCCCTGGGGATGCGCGAGCGGCTTTGATCGCACTGGTGACCAAGGCCCGCGCCCATGGACATTGATCGTGGCTCCTGATCGCTCGAGCAAGCGGCTGCCAGATGATGGGATGACTTGAGTACGGTATCCGACACTCCCGTCGTGCGATCACGGCAGCCTTGGCGAATCCCGCTGATCGCGGCGCTGGCGCTGGCCTTCGGGTCGCTCGCCCTGATTTCCGGCATTGCCTACGTTGCCGTCCTTGCTGGGGCCGCCGGCACCACCGAGCGGCTGATCGTCGATCGCGCCGGGCGCGTCATCGAAGCGCAGGAATCGCTGATCAAGAACCGGCTCGATCCTGTGGCCCAGGAGCTGGAAATGATCGCGGCTCTTGCCGCGCAGGGCCGCATCGACATCGATTCGCCGGTCGCCATCCGCGAGACCCTGGCCGTCATGCTGACCCAGATGCCGGAGGTGTCGATCACCGCCTTCGCCTCGCTCGACCTGCAATTGGATCGCGCCGTACGCCAACCCGATGGTTCGATTGCCCGCGACACCGTGCCGCTCGCCGAGGTCCCGGGGACGCTGGAACGTTTCCGCGAGTTGCAGACAGTGCGTAAGGCGTTCTGGGGGGATCTGTTCTGGAGCCCAACGTTCAAGCAGCCGCTCTTGAACGTGCGGGCGCCGGTGCGGCGCAACGACGGTGCTTTCATCGGCGCCCTAGTGGCGACGGTCGGCATCGGCAACCTCTCGCAGGTCATCGAGGAGGCGTCCCCGCCCGGCACCAACTATTTCATCCTGATCGGCCATGATCACGTGCTGGCGCACCGCCGGCTGATCGATCCCAGCGGGCTTGGCCTGTCACCCACCAAGCCGTTGCCGACCATTGCCGAGATCGGTGATCCGGTGCTCGCGCATATCTGGGATCCGCAGGTGCACAGCCCGGCGATCGAGCGCGCGCTGGGCAACCTTGGCCACATCGTGGAGGTCGACGGACGGCGTTGGGTGTTCGTGCAGCGCGAGCTCACAGGTTATGGCCCCGATCCGTGGCTGGTCGGCCAGTATGTCCCATTCGAGGAGGCGACCAGCGATCTGGATCGTCTGATGAACGGCGCCATCGTTGGTGCAATCACGCTCCTGTTCGCGACCCTGCTCGCCCTGCTGATGGGTGTGCGCATGGCGCGCTCGATCCGAACCATCACCAGCGCGGCCGAGGCGATCGAGCGGCTGGAATTCGACCGGCCGATGCATCGCCGGTCCCGTCTGCGTGAGATTGACGACGCCAGCCACAGTCTCGAGAAGGCGCGCAGCGCGCTGAAATGGTTCGGCGTCTACGTCCCGCAGCGCCTGGTGCAGCGCCTTATGGAGCACGGCGAGGACGGGGTGGCTTCACGGCGCGCCGAGATCACGGTCATGTTCACCGATATCGTGGGCTTCACGCCGCAGGCCGAAAGCCTGCCCGAGCACGAGACGGCCGAGCTCCTCAATCATCATTTCGCGCTGATCGGCGCCTGCATCGAGCGCGAACATGGCATCATCGACAAGTATATCGGCGACTCGGTGATGGCGATTTGGGGCAGCGTGCCGCAAAGCGAGGACCATGCCGCAGCGGCGATCCGCGCCGCGCTCGCCATCGCGAAAGTCATCCGGGAAGACAATGCGCTGCGCCGCGCCTCGGGCAAGCCGCCGATCCGGCTGCGCATCGGGCTGCACTCCGGAGTGGCGGTCGTCGGCAACATCGGTGCGCCGGGACGCGTGAACTTCACCGTCGTCGGCGATACGGTCAACATCGCCCAGCGCTTCGAGCAGCTCGGCAAGGAGTACATGAAACCGGCCGACGAGGTGGTGGTGCTGACGAGCGGCGAGACACTCGATGCCGTCCAGGATCGCGCGGCGCTCGGCATCGACCTTCCGCCGCCGCAACGCAGGATCCTGCGCGGCCACGAGCAGCCGTTCGACGTCTATCGGCTGGTCTAGCCTGTTTTGCCTTCCTTCAAGAGGCCGACCAGCGGGTTCGGTGTCGGCGCCGCGATCCGGCGCAGCGTATTGGTATCACGGTGATCGAACGCCGGCGTCTTGCCCCGGACCGCCAGGTCCGTGCGCGTCACGTAGGTCCAGCTGCCGTCGGCATTGAAGGTGATGTCGATCCGGTAATAGTCGGTGCGGAACGCTTCCTCGAGGAAAGTGGTCGAGCAGATCCCGAAGCGGGTGTCGCCGCGCCGCGCTTCGACCGAAATGGCTTTGTCCTCCGGCTTCGCCGTTCCCCCCGCCAGCACCACCTGGCCGCGCGGGATGGCGATGGTCTGCATGATCAACCCGGTGGCCGGCTCCCACAGCCAATAGCCGACCTGATCATGGAAGGTGATGGCTTCTTCCGGTGTGTTGATATGGATGTGGTAGCGTAGCCCATAGAGGAGCTGCGGGCCGTTGGTCTGCGGATCGATCGGATCCATCCGGATGTGTTCGCGGAACACGCGCCGTTCGGGACCGTCCGCCTTGGGGTTGATGTCCACCCCCTGGTCGGACTGCCACTCGCCGGCGAGGTGCCGCAAGGGCCCCAGGTTGGCCAGCGTATCCGGAGAGGCATCGGGTTCGGTAAAGATGTCGTCGAGAGGATTCGGCATGGGCTACTCACGTATCGTGCTGCACCGAGAATGCGTGTTCACCGTTGCAGTGACAAGCCAGTTGCGTGCTAATGAATCGACGCCTTCGTCAGGAGGATCGGATGTGGGTCCGCAATGCCTGGTATGTCGCCGCCTGGACGCATGAGCTGGAGGCGGGGCGCATTCATGCCCGTACCATCATCGACCAGCCGCTCGCGCTCTATCGCGCGGGCAACGGGACCATCGTGGCGTTCGAGGATCGCTGCTGCCATCGCTTCGCGCCGCTCACGATGGGCCGTCTGGAAGGCGATGATCTGCGCTGCATGTATCACGGGCTGAAGTTCGCGCCCGACGGCCGTTGCATCGAGATTCCTGGACAGCCGCGCATCCCGCAGAGCGCCGCCGTGCGCCGTTATCCGACAGCGGTCGTCGGAAGCTGGGTGTGGGTCTGGATGGGCGAGGTGGGCGCTGCCGATCCGGCAACGATCCCGCCGTCCGTTGCCCTCGACGATCCGGTTTATCGGCTGAAAAGCGGGCAGATCGACTACGCCGCGCATTATCTCCTGATCGACGACAATCTGCTCGATCTCTCGCATCTCTCCTTCGTGCATGAGAACACGTTGGGCCTCGACATGCCGCAATGGGCCGACAGCCGGCCGAGGGTCGTGCCGCTTGCCCGTGGCCTGCGCATGCAGCGCTGGTTGCGCAACCACAGCCCGCGCGGCTTCATGAAGAAGCTCGGCGAACGCCTCGACGTCTGGAACAGCTACGACTTCCTGTTCCCCGGCGTCTTCCTGCAGCGCACCGGCTTTTATCCGTTGGGGACGGCCGAGGCGAATGGCGGCCAGGAGCCACAGACGCCGCCGCTTTTCCATCGCCTCGACGAGCAGGTGGTGACGCCCGTCTCCAACCGCGTCTCGCGCTATTTCTATGCCGCTGGTGCACGGGTGGGCGATATCGATCCCGACCGGCTCGATCGCCTGTTTGCCGTGACCGAGACGGCCTTCCAGGAAGACAAGGCGATCATCGAGGCCCAGCAGAAGACAATCGACCGCGAGCCCGAACGGCAGATGCTGCCCACCAGCCTCGACGCCGGGCCGACCCAGTTCCGCCGGCTGGTCGAGACCCTGCTGACGGCCTAGGTCAACTTCACCATGACGTGCTTGGCATAGGCCGGGCGGGTCGCCAGCCGGTCGTACCAGGCGCGGACGTTCTTGAGCTCCGGCCGCTCGATGTCGAGCGCGTACCAGCGATGGACCATGCAGCCCGCCGGGATGTCGCCCATGGTGAAATGCGGGCCGGCGACATACTTGCGGTCCTGCAGCCAGCCGTCGAGCCGGCCCCACAGCCCGCCCAGCTCTTTCGCGGCCTTGCTGATGGCGGCCATGTCGCGCTTCTCCGGCGCCGTGCGCACGAGGCCCCAGAACACGATGCGCATGCCGTCGGAAATGGTGCCGAGCTGCCAGTCCATCCAGCGATCGGCCTCGCTGCGTGCGCCCGGATCGTTGGGCCACAGCGAACTTGCCGCGTAGCGGGCCGCGAGATAGCGCACGCAGGAATTGCTCTCCCAGATGATGCGCCCACCATCCTCGATGGTCGGCACCACGCCGTTGGGGTTCATCTTGAGGTACCAGGGTTGGTCGTTGCCGCCGAACGCACCGCCCACGTCCTCACGATCGTATTTCACGCCGCATTCATCGGCAGCCCACAGCACCTTCATCACATTGATCGAATTGGCCCGACCCCAGATCTTCATCGCGTCCTCCTAATCGTCACCCCGAGCGTAGCCGAGGGGCCTCTTTTTCGTCCGCCACAAAAAGAGGTCCCTCCACTTCGCGCCTTCGGCGCTTCGGTCGGGATGACGGAGCTTGTGTCAATGCGCCGCCGCCCAGGTGGCGCCGACGCCGGTGTCGACGACCAGCGGCACCGAGAGCTTGGCGGCACCTTCCATCACCTGGCGGGCGACCTCCTTCGTCTTGTCGATCTCCTTGTCGAGCACCTCGAACAGGAGCTCGTCGTGCACCTGCAGAAGCATGCGCGCTTCGAGATGCGCGTCCTTCAGGGCCTGCGGCAGGCGGATCATGGCGCGCTTGATGATGTCGGCCGCGCCGCCCTGCAATGGCGCGTTGATGGCCGCGCGCTCGGAGAACGCGCGCATGCCCTGGTTCTTGTCGTTGATGTGCTTGAGATGAATCTTGCGCCCGAACGGCGTCTGCACATAGCCGTGCTTGCGCGCGTACTCCTTGGTCCGCTCCATGTAGTCGCGGATGCCGGGATAGCGCTGGAAGTACTTGGCGATGTAGTCGCGCGCCTCGGGCTGGCCGATGCCGAGCTGATTGGCGAGTCCAAAGGCCGAGATGCCGTAGATGATGCCGAAGTTGATCGCCTTGGCGCGGCGGCGCACCAGCGGGTCCATGCCCTTGACCGGCACGCCGAACATCTCGCTCGCCGTGATCGCATGGATGTCGTCGCCGCGCTCGAACGCCTCCTTGAGCGAAGCGATGTCGGCGACATGTGCCAGCAGGCGCAGCTCGATCTGCGAATAGTCGGCGCTGACGAGCTTGTGGCCCTTCTCGGCGATGAAGGCCTCGCGGATCTTGCGGCCCTCTTCGGTGCGCACCGGGATGTTCTGCAGGTTGGGCTCGGTCGAGGCGAGTCGGCCGGTCGCAGCACCTGTCATCATGTAGGAGGTGTGGATGCGGCCGGTGCGGGCGTCGAGCTCGCGCACCAGGGCGTCAGTGTAGGTGCCCTTGAGCTTGGCGATCTGGCGGTGCTCGAGGATCTTGACCGGCAGCGTGTGGCCTTGTGCTGCAAGCTCCTCCAGGATCGCAGCGTCGGTCGACCAGGCGCCGGTCTTGCTGCGCCGGCCGCCCGGCAGCTTCTGCTCGTCGAACAGGATCTCGCCCAGCTGCTTGGGCGAGCCGACGTTGAACTCGCGGCCGGCGATCTTGTGGATCTCGCGCTCGAGCTCGGCCAGCCGCTTCTCGAAGTCAGCGCTGAGCTTCTTGAGCAGGGGCGAGTCGACCTTGACGCCAGCCTGTTCCATGCCGAGCAGCACGGGCATCAGCGGCCGCTCGATGGTCTCGTACATCGACACCATGTGCTCGGCCGCGAGCCGCGGCTTGAACTGCGCCCAGAGCTGCGAGACCGTGTCGGCGCTGCCGGCGGCATACTCGCGCGCCCGCTCGATCGGCACCTTGTCGAAGCTCACCTGCTTGGCGCCCGAGCCCGCCACGTCGGAGAACTTGACGGTCTTTACGTCGAGATACCTCTCGGCGAGATCGTCCAGGCTGTGGCTGTGCTTGCCGCCGTCGAGCACGAAGGACAGCAGCATCGTGTCGTCGACGGGCGCGAGCCGGATGCCGTGCTGCTCGAACACGTCGAGGTCGTCCTTGAGGTCGTGGCCGACCTTGAGCACGCCCGGGTCCTCGAGCAGGGGCTTGAGCTTTTCGATCGCCGTCTTCAGCGGAAGCTGATCGGGCAGCAGCGTGCCGCCACTCGTCTTTCCGGCACCGCCGAGGTCGAGTGCGCCCTGCGCCTCGCCGGGCACGCGATGGCCGATCGGCAGGTAGGCCGCGCGCCGGCGGCCGGAATTGACATTGCCCCACGGCCCTTCGAGCAGCGCAAACGACAGGCCGACCAGCCCGGCCTCGCCGGCGTTCTCGAGGTCGACGCTGACGACACCCGCTTTGGTGGCGTCGACGATCCATTCGTCGAGGGCGGCCTCGGTGCGGATCGTCTCGTAGTCCTCCGCGGTGAATGGCTTATTGGATTTGGCACGCGCTGCTGGCGCCGGACGCTGGGCCTCGGGCATCTGCGGTGCCGGGGCGACTGAAGCCATATCCGACATTTGCGGCGTAGGCTGGCCGAATTCCTTGGCGTACTTGGTGATCAAGGCCTTGAAGCCCTGCTTCTCCAGCCATGGCATCAGCACGTTGGGATCGGGCTTGCGCTTCTCGAAGGACTCCGGTTCGGCGGGCGTCGGCACGTCGTCCCGGAGCGTCACCAGCTTCTTGGAGATGCGTGCCAGTTCGGCGTTGGTCTGCAGAGCCTCTCGCCGCTTGGGTTGCTTGATCTCGCCGGCTCGCTTCAGCAGCGTTTCGAGGTCGCCGTATTCGGTGATGAGCTGGGCGGCCGTCTTGACGCCGATGCCCGGCACGCCCGGCACATTGTCGGTGGAATCGCCGGCGAGCGCCTGCACGTCGATCACCTTGTCCGGCGTGACGCCGAACTTCTCCATTACCGCCTCGGGCCCGAGCTTGATCTTCTTGATCGGGTCCATCATCTCGACGCCCGGCCGGATCAGTTGCATCAGGTCCTTGTCGGACGACACGATGGTGCAGGTGCCGCCGGCCTCGACCGCCATCCGCGCATAGGTCGCGATCAGGTCGTCGGCCTCGTAACCTGCAAGCTCGCAGACCGTGACGTTGAACGCCTTGGCCGCCTCGCGGATCAGCGGGAACTGCGGGATCAGATCCTCCGGCGGCTCGGGCCGATTGGCCTTGTACTTGTCGTAGAGCTCGTTGCGGAACGTCGTGCCGCTGGCGTCGAGGATCATCGCGACATGGTCGACCTCGGGCTTGTCCAGGATGTCGGCCGCCAACATGCGGCAGAAGCCAAAGACGGCGTTCGTCGGCGTGCCGTCGGGCCGGTTCATCGGCGGCAGCGCGTGATAGGCGCGGAACAGGTAACCCGAGCCGTCGACTAGGTAGAGATTGCGGATCGGCGAGCCGTCGCCCTTCTTCGCCGGGCTCGGCGCGGGCGCGGAGGCCTTTGCGGGTGCGGATGCGGAAGCCTTGGATTTCGCCATGGCCAAGGTCTAGCACGACGCAAGCCGGGGCAGGGAGACGCTTGCGGGCATTTGCCCACTGCGCTATGTCCCCTCCGTCATTGGGGAGTAGCCGGCCCTGTTTTCAGGGGCGGAAGCGTCAACAGACTTGGTTCCTCGGAGCCATGGCGCTTCCGGCGATCAAGACCCGTCATCGGGTCTGCTTGGCGAGACCTTTGGCTACCGGTGCGTCACCCGCGGGATTGGGCAGCGCCGGCAGCCATCGGTTATGCGCCTGATCCCGCCCGTGATGTGATCCATGGAAGCTTTTCTCGTCTCGGCAGGTCTCGTGGCAATCGCCGAGATCGGCGACAAGACGCAGCTCCTCGCGATGGTGCTCGCCAGCCGCTATCGCCGGCCCGTTCCCATCATCCTTGGCATCTTCGTGGCGACGCTGGCCAACCATGCGCTGGCCGCCGCGGTGGGATCCGAGGTCGCCAATTGGATCGGGCCGCAGATCCTGCGCTGGATCCTGGTCGTGCTGTTCCTGGCCATGGCAGTTTGGTGTCTCATTCCTGACAAGGCTGACGCTGGACCCAAGACGATCGGACGTGCCGGCGCCTTCCTCGCGACGACGGTGGCCTTCTTCCTGGTCGAGATGGGCGACAAGACCCAGATCGCGACGGTCGGCCTCGCGGCCCGCTTCCATGACATCGTCACGGTCACGTCGGGCACGACCGTCGGCATGCTGTTGGCCAATGTGCCGGCGGTGCTGTTCGGCGATGTGCTCTCGCGCAAGATCTCGCTCAGGCTGGTGCGGACGATCGCTTCAGCCGCCTTCGCGATCCTCGCCCTCCTGACGGCACTGGGCGTCGAGATGGGCCTTTTCTAGCGGCCAGATCGGCGCCCGGTCGTCCTTCACTGTCGACGAAGGTCACAAGACCCCGCAGGACGGCCGCAAGCGGGTCGCGGCCGATCGAGCGGGCGTAGCGGTGCTCCAAGTCGGCCATGACCTCGAGGCTGTCGAGCATCAACTGCCGGCCCGTGCGGGTGAGTTTCAGGACGCGGGCGCGCGCATCTTCCGGGTCGCTGCGGACGCGGATGTAGCCGGCGCTTTCGAGTTCATCGGCAAGGCGGCCCATCGCCTGCTTGGTGATCCCCGCCCGATCCGCCGCGACGGTGACGGTACTGCCGTCGAGGTCGATGTTGGACAGCAACGTCGTGTGGGTGGAGCGGAGGTCGGTATAGCCGCGGGCGTGCAGTCCCTCGACGACATGCCGGTTCACGATGCGCGAGGCCTGCAGCAGAAGCTGCCGCATGTTTGTTCGGCGCCTCTCCTCGAGCGTCCCGGAAAGGATCGCGCCGCTTCCGCCTTGCTTCATGACATAACCTCAGGTTACTTTTTATAGTAACCTTAGATTACTATAAGGCATTGGAGTGACGCAATGAGCAGCCGTCAAACCTTCATCGATCCGGGCGCCGGTGCCTGGTTGAAAATAGACATCCTGCCGGGCGTCGAACTCATGCCGCTTGCCCAACCGGTGCCCGATGGCTCGATCCATCGCGCGCGCCTGGCGGCTGGCACGACCATCCCGGTCCACACGCATCCCGCCGACGAGTTCGTCTTCGTGCTGTTGGGCACGGTCGAGACCGGTGGCCGGCGCTGCGACGCAGGCACGTTCTGGACGACGCCGGCCGGCACGCGCCAAGGCCCTCACGTCGCTGTCACCGACGTCGAGTTGATCACCGTGCGGCTTGGCGCCATGGGACCGTTCGGTGACGGCGCGGCCCTCGTTTGAGCCCGGCGCTAGGTAAATCCGAGTCGCTGGCGGAGGGTGGCCGCTGATGGGCTGGCCAGCATGGCGATCAACGCGGCGGCCTCGCGGGGGGCCGCGGCCTTCGTCGCGATAGCGGCGGTGTAGACGGTTGAAAGATCGCAGCCGTGCGGCAGCGGCGCGGCCAGCACGATGCCCGGCGTCACCAGGATTTCGGTGGCCTGGGTGCAGCCGAGGGGCTGCTGCGCACGCGAGGCGGCGAGCGCGCGCATGGCGGTGGCGCCGTTCGGCGCCGGATGCAGCCGATCGCCGAGATGGTCCATGAGGCCAAGCTTCTCCAGCACGCGCGCGAAATGGATGCCGGCGGTCGCCTTCGCCGGATCGGGAAAATGGACGGCGTCGGCAGCGAGCAACGCGTGGTGCAAGGCTTCGGCATCATCGAGCGCGGGGATGGGATCTCCAGCGCGCACGGCGATCGCCGTCGCGACCGTGCCGAGATCACGTGCCGACTCGCCATCGGCGTAACCGTCCCGCATCAGCGCCTCGACCAGCGCACGACTCAGGATCACAAGATCGGCCGGCTCGCCGGCGACCAGCCTGTCGCGCATCGCGCCCACGGCACTGAAGGTACCTTCGATGGCATAGCCAGTCTCGGTCTCGAAGGCCGGCTGCACCGCCTCAACCAGTCCGTGCGCCGCGCCGCCGCTCAAGAGCCGCAGGGTTCTTGTCATTGGATCTTGGCGCCCGAACGCTCGATCACCTTGGCCCACTTCCCGATCTCACCTCGCAGGAAGGAATCGAACTCGGCGGGTGTCATCGCCGCCATCGGCACGGCGCCCTGCTTTGCCCAGGCTGCTTGCACCTCGGGCCGCGCGACGATCTTGGCCACTTCGGCGTTCATCTGCTCGACGATCGGCATGGGCGTGCCGATGGGCGCCATCAGGCCAAGCCATAGCGTCGCCTCGTAGCCGGGAACGCCGGCTTCGTTCACCGTCGGGATTTCCGGCAAGACGATCGAACGCTTGAGGCCGGTGGTGGCAAGTGCACGCACTTCACCCGCATCGATGTTGCCTTTCGTCGCCGTCACGGCGTCGAACATCATCTGCACATGGCCGCCAATCACGTCGGCGCGGGCGTCGGTGCTGCTCTTGTGCGGCACGTGCAGGATGTCGGTGCCGCTCATCGCTTTGAACAGCTCACCCGCCATGTGATAGGGCGTGCCGGGACCCGATGAAGCGTAGGTGAGCTTGCCGGGACTGGCCTTGGCGAGCGCGATGTACTCGGCCAACGTCTTGGCCTTTACCGACGGGTGCACGACCATCACGAGATCGGTGGAGTTGATCGGAGTCACCGCCTGCAGGTCGCGCATCAGCACATAAGGCTTGCGCGCAAACAGCGTTTCGTTGGTCGCCTGGGTGTTGGACATCATCAGGAAGGTGTAGCCGTTGGGCGGCGACTTGGCGGCGATCTCGGTGCCGATCACGCCGCCGGCACCCGGCCGGTTGTCGACGATGAACTGCTGCTTCAGGTCTTCCGTCAGCGCCTGGGCGAGGATGCGCGCATAAATGTCGGCGGGGCCGCCCGGACCGAACGGCACCACGATCTTGACCGGGCCGGTAGGCCAGGTTTGCGCGCCAGCCGGCGCGGCAAGCGTCATCAGGGCCGCGGCCATCGATACGAGCGGGATCTTCCAGCGCATGGTCATCCTCCGAGTCCCGGCGTCGTTGCGCCGGGTTGGCGCATCTTCGCTGGAGGTCCGGGGCAAGTCACGACACGCCGCCGTGAATCCATCGTCGCAGGGTCCCTGCCCAGGCCGTGGCTGTCGTGCCAGAGTAGGACGGCAAGGAGGGAGATGATGCTGACAGGCGGTTGTCTATGCGGCGCGATACGGTATCGCGCGACCGGAACGCCCGAGTTTCAAGGCCTCTGCCACTGTCGCGACTGCCAGAAGCTGAGCGGCGGCGGCCACACGGGCTTCATCTGCTTTCCGAAGGAGGCGGTGGCGATCGAGGGCGAGGTTCTCGTCCATCAGGGCACGGGCGGCAGTGGCCGGCCCGCCGACCGCATCTACTGCCCGCGCTGCTACAGCCCATTGTTCGGCACGTCGGAGGTGATGCCGGGCAAGATCAATATCTATGCCGGCTCTCTGGATGATCCCGGACAGTTCAAGCCGCGGGTCGCGATCTTCACCCGCAGCCGCCAGCCGTGGGACGACGGCTCGCGAAATCTGAAGTGCTACGAGACGCTTCCCGACGCGGGCTGAACGGATGCCGTAAGTCTCCAGGCCGCGTGCTCATGGGCAGCCCTATCGGTACACGACAAGGGCAGTGGCCGCTTTGGTTGGGACATCGGACATCCTCGTAAGGCGGGCGCAGCCGATTGAAGGCTGCGCCCGTGGTTCTTTGTTAGACCAGCGTCGCGAGTGCCGCCTCGATGCGCTGCATTTGCTGCTCTGCAATCAAGCCTTTGAGTGTGCGCTGGAAGCGCGGATGCCCGGCGCCAGAGAAGATGTATTGCCATCGGTAGGCCTTGAGGAAATGCTGGCCGACCTGCGCGGCCTCGCCTGCCGCGAGTGCACGCCCGCAAGTGGAGGCGAAGTAGGCGCTATCGGCCCTGGCCTGTGCCTGCAGGATATCGTCCACTGCGACCACCAACGCGATGAAGTCATCGACCGCCTTGTCGCGCTCGTCGGCTGGGAGGGTCGCGTCGTGGCGTTTCAGTTCCAGCTCGTCAAGCTGGGCGTGCTGGCATTCGTCCTTCCAATGATAGAGGAAAACGTCCCTGAACAGCTCGCTCAGCTCGCCGTCGGCCTCGATGCTGCTCTTGTAGTGCAGCTGCACGAAGAGTTCGATGTGCAGGGTGAGCACCAGCACCGCCCAGGTGCGCTTCGCGAGTACGGCGCGCGCCACGGCGTCGGGGTCGACATCGAAGCGGTAGCCCGCTGGCATGGCCTCGGCCATCATCATCTCGATTCGGCGGAACAGTATTTGGTGCTTGATCTCCTCGTCGCTGAAGCGCACCAGCGCTTCCAGCGCATACTGATCGCCCAGCGCATGCTCACCGCTCACTTCAATCAGCTTGGACGTGATGAAGCGCTCGACCAGGCCGAAGACGTTAGCATAGGTGCGTCCCTGGATCTGGCTCACGAGCCGTTTCTCCGCGCTGCCAAGTGACAGCTCTCCAACTAGCGAAAGTCCATCGGGAAGGTATTTTCGGTCGAGGCCGAAGCGGCGGCCGCGGACCACGTCCTTGTCAATGTCCCAACGCACCGCCTTCGAGGCCTCGATACAGCGCGCATACTTGGCGGTGTCGGACAGGGGAACAATGGCGTTCATGTCAGTCTCCACGGTTGAATCCCGGTGCGGCGCATGTAGGCCCGTTGCCGCCGGCGCGCTATGATCGGGACGCCAGAAGACGTGACGGAAACTCCAATTTTGGCTGGCCGCTGATGGATGCATTGTCGGACATACTGAGGATGGCACGGCTGAGTGGCGGAGTGTTCTTCAACGCCGAGTTCTCCGCGCCATGGTGTATCGCAGCGCAGATGGCCCCGGACCTGTGCGCGCCGTTTCTCGGGGCCAGCAATCATCTCATTCCCTATCACTACGTCGTTGATGGCGAGCTGACCGTGGCGCTACCGGGCGAGCCCCGCCAAAAGCTGCGTGGCGGCGAAGTGGTGCTGTTCCCACGCAACGATCTTCACTTGATCGGCAGCGACGTCGAGATGCCGCCCACGTCGGCCGCCGATGTCATCCTGGCCGACGGAAAGGCCATCAAGCCGTCGGTCCGCCACGGCGGCGGCGGCATGGCGGCTCATATGGTGTGTGGCTTTCTCGGATGCGATGGCGATCTAACCGACCCCATCGTCTCCGCCCTTCCGTCGTCGATGATCCTGCGAATCGAGGAGACCCCGGCGGCGGATTGGATCCGCTCGACGTTCCAATATGCGGCGCGTGAGCGCGCCGAAGGCCAGACCGGATCGACGACGGTCCTTTCCAAGCTCGCCGAATTGTTGTTCGTCGAGGCGGTACGTCAGTACGTGCGAAGTCTGCCCGAAGGCAAGAGCGGCTGGCTGGCGGGACTGCGCGACCCAGCGGTGTCGCGTGCGCTTACCTTGCTGCATGCCGACGTAGCGCGCGACTGGAGCGTCGAAGAGCTCGGCCGCGAGATCGGCGTCTCCCGTTCGGGGTTGGCCGACCGGTTCACTCGGGTGATTGGCATGGCGCCCATGCACTACCTCGCCGATTGGCGCCTCCAGGTCGCGGCGCTTAGACTCCGCGATACCGGCGATCCGCTGGTCCGCATCGCCGAAGAGGTCGGCTACGAGTCCGAGGCGGCTTTCTCGCGCGCTTTCAAGAAGAAGTTCGGTTCTGCACCGGTGACTTGGCGGCGTTCCAAATCCGCCTCGAACAGCAATAATCTCTGACAAATTCCCCGTTGGCAGGGAATTTGCCGCGGAGAATAGTTCGTGCTGGACTGCTCGTACCGCAAGTGCCGAGGCCCCATGACCGACCCGATCAACCGCGCTGCCTTCTACCACGACGGAATGCGTGAACTGCAGGACCGCTTCGACGGGCGCCGTGTTGCCGACGGCCTCGAGAAGCATCGCCTCCACTTCGAGTTCTGGGAGTACGACCGCAAGCTCATCGGAGAGGCGCGATTCCTCTTTATCGCGACGAGCTACCAGGACAACGTCGATTGTTCCATGCGATCGGGCGATCCCGGCTTCGTCAAGATCACCGGGCCCGACACGCTCGAGTACCCTGAGTACGACGGCAACAACATGTACCGCACCCTCGGCAATATTCATCGGAATCCGAACGTCGGCCTGCTGTTCGTGCGTTTCGACGGCAAGACGTTTCGTACACGGATCAGGGGCAAGGCAACGATCCACGACGATGCGGAAGTACTTGGCCGACATCATGGCGCGAAAGTCGTCGTGCGCATCAAGTGCGAGATTTTTCCGAACTGCCCCCGTTACGTCCCGGATCTGATGGGAACGTCCACGGCAGTGCCGGCGAATCCCTTCGTTCCCCGGCCCGGGTACGAGCCGCCGCCGCCCGAATGGAAGAGCCGCGATTACCTCAAGGACGTGCTCTCGAAGTACGATCCGCATCGGACACGCGACGGATAAGAAGGCTCGCGCTCGAGCCGCGGGCTAGACGCTTTGTCCTCGAAGGCGGACAAATCCGGATGCAAAAGCACACGTCCTAGCCGAGCCAGCGGAACGCCCGCTGCAACTCCGCCGTCCCGTTGGTCTCGAACCAGCGGCCATGGGCGATGATCACGCGCTCGGGGTTCCAGGCAATCATCTGCTCGACGGCGGCCTTCATTTGCGTGCGATGACGTCGGTAGGAGAATCGCATGTCGCGTGGCATCCCGCCGTCCGGCGCGAGGGCGCCACCGCTGCGCACGACCCAGCGCAGGAACGACGAGCGGATCTTGTGCGGCTCGAAGTTCTCGATGAAGTCGGTGAGAACCAAGGTGCGGCTGGTGCGATGGAAGAAGACGACTTCGGTCATGAAGCCGCCGTGGACAGGCAAGGTGTCGATGGCATCGTCCCATGGATAGCCGCGGGTTCCGTCGAGAGCCCGATGCGGGAAATCGATGCGGTCCTGTGCCTGCTCTTCGATGCGCGGCGCAAGGTAGGCCTCCGCCTCGGGAAAGGCCGATATCCAGTCGCGGATCCACCAGTAGTGGAGGCGGTTGGGCCCGATGATCCATCGCGGCCGCCCGATCGATTCGATCTCGATACGCAGTGAGAGCGGAAGCGGCGTCGGCGAATGGATGAAGAGATCGCCGCCGATGCGGATCACGGTCATGCGGGTGGGAAAGGGAATCTTAAGCAACGGCATGCCGAAGCGGATCGTGGGACCGTCGACAATCCAGATATCGGTCGCGATCGGCTTCAGCGTGTTCAGCGGCGGATAGGCCGATTTGAGATCGTTTTGTTCGAGATTGTCCTGCATGAAACTTCCGTGACAACCATTCCTCGCAAAAGGCAACGACTCGAGTGGCAAATGAGTCGCCCGCTCTTGCGTCTGGCCTCTGCGTCCCCAACTTGAGGCGGCAATCGACGTTGCGCCGATTCCCAGGCGTGTGCGTTTCGGTCGCGTACAGGTTGTCCCGTTTTCGCCACACTCAATGGCGAAAGTCACAACGTGTGCAAAGGCGAGAAAGCGGCGTGGATTCAATAGTTTAGCGGGGTGGATCGCTGCCGGTGCGACAAGGGAAAAGGGCGCTCCGGGTAATCCAGGCCTTTCGTAAAAGCGGGAGAGTAAATGCGTATCAATTGGCGTTGGGTGCTCGCGGTCGTGCTGCCGGTCGCGTTGGCTCCACTGGTGCTCGCGTTGGCGCCGCAACTTGCACAGTCCGACAAGCAGGCACTGGCCACTCCGTCTCCGGCTCCGGTCGATGTTGGCGTTGTCGCCGTGCAAGCCGAGCCGCGTGCGATCGTGCGCGAGCTGCCGGGCCGCATCTCGCCGATGCGCGTGGCCGACGTGCGGCCGCGGGTCTCGGGCATCGTTATCGCCCGTCTGTTCAATCAAGGCAGCGACGTGAAGGCGGGCGACCCGCTTTATCTGATCGATCCCAAGCCGTTCGAGGTCGAGCTGCAGGCGAGCGAGGCGGCGTTGGCGAAAGCCAGAGCTGCCTACGATCTGGCGGTCCTGCAGGAAACGCGCTCCAAGGCCATGACCAAGGCGCAGGCGATCTCGCAGGCCCAGAACGAGACGGCCATTGCGAGCGTGGCGCAGGCACGAGCTGAGGTGGCGACGCGCGAGGCCGAGGTGTCGCGTGCGCGGCTCAATCTCGACTATGCGACGATCCGCGCGCCGATCAGTGGCCGCATTGGTGCCGCGCTGGTGAGCGAAGGCGCGCTGGTGGTGCAGAACGATCCCTCAAGCCTCGCGACCATCCAGCAGCTCGATCCGATCTATGCCGACTTCACCCAGTCGGTGGGCGAGATGAACAAGTTGCGCCGCGCCTTCGAAGCTCGCGATCTCGAGCGGATTGCGCCCGACGCGGCGAAGGTGCGCCTGGTCCTCGACGACAGCTCGATCTATCCCATCGATGGCAAGCTCTTGTTCTCCGAGGCCAAGGTCGATGCCTCGACCGGCCAGGTGACCCTGCGCGGTGAGTTCGCCAACCCCAAGCACGAGTTGTTGCCTGGGATGTACGTTCGTGTCCTGGTTGAGCAGGGGATCGACAGCGATTCGATCGCCCTGCCGCAGCAGGCCGTCCAGCGCAACGGCTCGGGCGGCAGCGAGGTGTACGTGGTCAAGAGCGACAACCGCGTCGCCCTTCAGCCGGTGCGTCTCGGTCCGGTCCAGGGTGGACAGTGGCTGGTGCTCGACGGGCTGAAGCCGGGTGACCGCGTGGTTGTAGACGGCTTCCAGAAGTTCGCGCCAGGCGATAGTGTGAATCCCCTGCCCTGGGGCGATCAGGCAAGAGCGGAACGGCCGTTCCGTTTCGGCGAGCCCATCAAGGCGAACGACTGAGCGATCGTCGATGCCGGCCTTCTTCATCGACCGACCCGTCTTCGCCTGGGTCGTCGCTCTCTTCATCTGCCTGATCGGCGCGATCTCGATTCCGCTGCTCGCGGTCGCGCAGTATCCGATCATCGCGCCGCCCTCGATCTCGGTCAGCACGAGCTATCCCGGCGCCTCGCCGGAGAACCTCTACAACAGCGTCACGCGCCTCATCGAAGAGGAGCTGAACGGCGCCTCGGGCATCCTGAATTTCGAATCGACCAGCGATTCGCTGGGCCAGGTCGAGATCATCGCCAACTTCCAGCCCGGCACCGATCCCGGCATGGCTTCGGTCGAAGTTCAGAATCGCATCAAGCGCATCGAGGCGCGCCTGCCGCGCGAGGTGCTGCAGCAGGGCATCCTGGTCGAGGAAGCCTCGAGCGCGGTGCTGCAGATCATCACGCTTAGCTCGACCGACGGCAGCCTCGACGAGGTCGGGCTGGGCGACTTCATGGTGCGCAACGTGCTGGGCGAGGTCCGGCGCATCCCGGGTGTGGGCCGCGCGACGCTTTACTCGACCGAGCGGTCGCTGCGCATCTGGACCGATCCCGCCAAGCTCCTGGGCTACAACCTCACAGCCGACGATGTGACGCGCGCGATCAGCGCGCAGAACGCCCAGGTGGCGTCGGGCAGCGTCGGCGCCGAGCCGAGCGATCGCGGCCAGAAGGTCTCCGCCCTGGTCCTGGTGAAGGGACAGCTCAGCACGCCCGAGGAATTCGGCGCGATCGTGCTGCGCGCCAACGCCGACGGCTCGACGGTGCGGTTGCGCGACGTGGCGCGCGTCGAAGTGGGCGGCATGGGCTACCAGTTCACGACCCGGCTGAACGGCAAGCCGACCGCGGGCCTCTCGGTGCTGCTCGCGCCCACCGGCAACGCGCTCGCGACCGCTGGCGCGGTCGAAGCGAAGATGAAGGAGCTGTCGCGCTTCTTTCCGGCCAATATCAAATACGAGATCCCCTATAACATCACGCCGGTCGTCAAAGCCTCGATCGAGAAGGTGGCGAGCACGCTCGTCGAAGCGGTGGTGCTGGTGTTCGTGGTGATGTTCCTGTTCTTGCAGAACATCCGTTACACGGTCATTCCGACCATCGTGGTGCCGGTGGCGCTGCTCGGCACCTGCGCGACACTGCTGATGGCCGGCTACTCGATCAACATGCTCACTATGTTCGGCATGGTGCTGGCGATCGGCATCCTGGTCGACGACGCGATCGTCGTGGTCGAGAATGTCGAGCGCATCATGGCCGAGGAAGGGCTGCCGCCCCGCGAGGCGACGCGCAAGGCGATGTCGCAGATCACCGGCGCTATCGTCGGCATCACGCTGGTGCTGATGGCGGTGTTCGTGCCGATGGCCTTCTTCCCGGGCTCGGTCGGCATCATCTATCGCCAGTTTTCGGTCACCATGGTGGCGGCGATCGGCTTCTCTGCCCTGCTGGCGCTGTCGCTCACGCCCGCGCTCTGTGCCACGCTCCTGAAGCCTGTGGCGGCCGGCCACGGCCATGCCCGTCGCGGCTTGTTCGGCCTCTTCAACCGCACGCTCGATACCGTGCGCGATCGATATGCCGGCACGGTCGGTTGGTCGCTGAAGCGCGTCGGCCGGCTGATGGTGATCTATGCCGCTCTGATCGTGGCACTCGGCTGGGCGTTCGTGCGTCTGCCGGGCGGCTTTCTGCCGATCGACGACCAGGGCTTCATCACCACCGACGTGCAGACTCCGGCCGATTCCTCCTACCGTCGCACCGAGGCCGTGGTCGAGCAGGTGGAGAAATACCTGGCCAAGCGTCCGGGCATCGACAACGTCACCTTCCTGACCGGCTACAGCTTCCTCGGCCAGGGCATGAACACCGCGCAAGCCTTCATCACCCTGAAGGACTGGTCGGAGCGCGGGCCGCAGGAGTCGGCATCGGCAATCGTCGACGACATCAATCGCGACATGGGGCAGATCCGCGACGCCAAGATCTCGGCGCTCGAGCCGCCACCGATCGACAATCTCGGCAATTCGAGCGGCTTCAGCTTCCGTCTCCAGGACCGTGGACAAAAGGGCCAAACGGCGCTGCGCAGTGCCGCCGAGTCGCTGGTGACGGCGGCCAACGCGAGCCCTGTCCTGCAGAACGTCTATGTCGAGGGCCTGCCGTCTGCGCCGCTTGTCAATCTCGTCATCGACCGCGAGAAGGCGAGCGCTTTCGGCGTCACCTTCGCCGATATCAACAACACGGTCTCGACCAATCTCGGCTCGACCTACGTCAACGACTTCCCCAACCAGGGGCGCATGCAGCGCGTCATCGTTCAAAGCGATGCTGCGGGCCGCATGACGGCGGACGACATCCTGGCCTACAACGTCAAGAACGACCGCGGCCAGTTCGTGCCCCTCTCGTCCTTCGCCACGGTGGAATGGTCGAAAGGGCCGTCGCAGATCGTGGGCTTCAACTACTATCCTTCGATCCGCATCAGCGGTGAGGCGAAGGCCGGCTATACCAGCGGCGATGCGATCACGGAGATGGAGCGGCTGGCGGGAGCCCTGCCGCGTGGCTTCGGCTACGAATGGACCGGTCAGTCGCTGCAGGAGAAGCTCTCGGGCTCGCAGGCGCCGTTCCTGCTGGCGCTCTCGGCCCTGGTGGTCTTCCTCTGCCTTGCGGCTCTCTACGAGAGCTGGACCATTCCGCTCGCCGTGCTGCTCACAGTGCCGCTCGGCATCTGTGGTGCGGTCTTGGCCGCGACCATCCGCGGGCTCGCCAACGACGTCTATTTCACTGTCGGCCTGATCACCATCATCGGCCTCGCTGCCAAGGACGCGATCCTGATCATCGAGTTCGCCAAGGATTTGCGTGCCCAGGGCAAACCCTTGATCGAAGCGACACTGGAGGCCTGCCGGCTGCGCTTCCGACCGATCCTGATGACTGGCTTCGCGTTCGTGTGCGGCGTGCTGCCCATGGCGATCGCGACCGGCGCCGGCGGCAAGAGTCAGCAGGCGCTCGGCACCAGCGTGATGGGCGGCATGATTGCCGTGGTCGTGCTAGCGCTCCTGATGGTGCCGGTTTTCTTCGTCTTCGTGCAGCGCCTGTTCGGCCGCAACCGCGCGAAGGCGGCAGAGCCTGCAACCTACGGATCACAAACGCCGTCGGCTGCCGAATAGCGCCGGCGCAGGACGCAAGTTATGGTCGACGTCGAACTTTCTAGCGAAAGCGACGGCCATGACCCGAACGGCGCGATGCTGCTGCGGAAGCTGTGCGATCGAGGTGCACGGCGAACCGATCGTCAACGCGATCTGCCATTGCCGCAATTGCCGACAAAGAACAGGAAGCGCCTTCGGTTGGTCGTCGTATTTCGCCGACGACCAAGTGTTGGGTCACACAGGCGACTATCGTATCTATCGACTGAGACGCCAGGAACGGTGGTTTTGTGCCCAATGCGGCACGACCTTGTTCTGGTTAGGCCCTAAATTTGCCGGTCAGGTCGGCATTGCCGGCAGCTGCTTCATTGACGCGCCGCTCGGCGAGCCGACTGCAACGGCATCCAACGATGGCCGCTGCGCCTGGCTGTCGTTACCGCCGAGCTGGCAGATGTGGGATTGACCGCTAAGACGGCTGCTGCTCCTGCTGCTGCTCTTGGCCCCAGCCCTTCTTCTCGGCGTCGAAGAAGGAGGCAAAGACCTTGCGGATGGTATCCTCTGCGATGTCGCGGGTGATGAACACGACGCGGCTCTTGCGGTCGTCACCCTCGGGCCAGGCATCGAGCGTGGCCGGTGGATGGAACACGTGCTGCACGCCGTGGATCACGACAGGTTTGTCGGTGTCCTTGACGTTCAGGATGCCCTTCATGCGCAGCAGGTCGGGGCCGCGATAGGTCACCAGCGCATCGAACGCTGCCGCCACCGTCGACCAGCTCATCGGTTCGTCGAAGGTCATGCAGAAGGCGCGGATGCGATCGTCGTGGCGGTTGACGTTGTGCGGATCCTGTTCGGCGCCGGCGCCTTCGTGGTGATCATGCTCATGCCCGTGACCATGATGATGGTGATGCCCGTGGCCATGCGCATGACCCTCGGCATAGGCCTCTTCGTGCAGCCAGCGCTTCACGTCGGCGCTCTTGGTCTCGGGATTGTAGAGGCCTGCGTTCAGGATCTCGTTGGGATCGATCTCGCCGCCTGTGATCGCATGGAACGGCGCGCCGGGATTGAGCTGGTGCAAGCGGCCCTTCAGCTCGGAGAGCTTGGGCGCATCGGCGATGTCGCTCTTGGTGAGCAGCAACCGGTCGGCGACC
This sequence comes from Alphaproteobacteria bacterium, assembly GCA_017308235.1. Taxonomy (GTDB): domain Bacteria; phylum Pseudomonadota; class Alphaproteobacteria; order Reyranellales; family Reyranellaceae; genus Reyranella. Next base: position 30,642 of record JAFKFL010000019.1, read on the forward strand.
GCAGCCTGCTTCACCGCTTCCTCGTGATTATCGAGACTGGCGGCGCCGTTCACGCCGTCCACCGTCGTCACCACGCCGTCAAGTCGGTAGCGCGAGGCGAGCAGGGGATCGGTCATGAGCGTGTGAAGGATCGGCGCCGGATCGGCGAGCCCCGTGGTTTCCACGACCATGCGCTTGAACGGTGTTACTTCGCCCTTGGTGCGCTTCAGGAACAGCTCGCTCATGGTGCGCACGAGATCGCCGCGCACCGTGCAACACAGGCAACCCGAGTTCAGCGTCACCATGCCGTCCTCGGTCGACTTCTCGACCAGGAGATGGTCGAGCCCGATCTCGCCGAACTCGTTGATGATCACCGCCGTGTCGGCGAGCTCGGGCCGGCGCAGGAGCTTGTTCAGGAGCGTGGTCTTGCCGCTGCCCAGGAAGCCCGTCAGCACGGTCACGGGAATGCGTTCTTCGGCCGCCGTTTGCGTATTGGTCATCTCTACTCCGTTCCGGACGGTGCTAGTTCCAGAACCGCTCGGCCTTCCTGAACGTCTTCCACGCCCGCTCAAGCTTGTGCCGTCGGCGTTTGTTGCCGGATGCGGCCTGCTTGCCAAGCTTGCGCAGCGCACGCCCGACCTCTTCGGTCGGCCGGGCCGCAGCGGCGATGTCGGCCAGCATGCGGGCCGACATCGCGCGGTCATTCAAGGCACCGAGCGCGCCCTGCAGGCGCACCGTCGCCTCGATATAGGCTTTCGTCCGCGCGGAATCAAAACCGGGTCCGGTGAAAGCGGGCTCGAGGAAGCTGGCGGCGTAACGCAACTTCTTGACCGCGATGCGCAAGCGATGCAGGCGCCCCTCGTCAAGCGAGGCGAGCTTGCGGCCAAGGTGCTCGACCTTGGCATGGTGCTTCTCAAGACTTTCGCGGCCGAAAGCCTCCAGCCGACCGTCATTGGACGACTTGGCCTCAGTGAAGGCCTGTATCTGGTCCGAGAAGGCCGCAAACCGAGCGCCGGATAGGGCGGCCCGGGCGCGCTCGAGGTGCGTCCGGGCAAGCCGATTGGCGATGCGCTTCACCGCCGCCGGCGGATCCTCTACCGACTCGGTCATGAAGACGTGAAGGTCGCGCGACGGACCGCATTCGGCCGCCAGCCATTTGGCTTCGGCCGCCATGGACCGCAGCAGTTGCTGCTCAAGCGCCCCGGGCACGGCCTTGCGAAACAGGCCCAGCGCAGCACGCAGGCGCCTCAGCGCCACCCGGCTTTGGTGAATGCCGATCGGCCGCCGACCTACCAGCACGATGGTGCGATATTTCAGCAGATCGGCTTCGCAACCCGCCACGATCTGACGCAAAGCCGCATCTGGCGGGGTGTCTGGGGCGAGCGGGCGGGTCATGGAAGGGCCCAGACGGTAGCGGGGGAGGATGATCGGGCAACCGCAAAAAGCGTCACTTTGATGAATGTTTTGTTGCAGGCCGCCGACAGCAACCCCTATGCCGAAATGTCGGGTTCAACTCAGATTTCGCTTGCCGGCCGGGCGCTTAGCCCCCGTTTCCGGTGGCGGCCGGCAGCTTGATCGCTAGGATTGGTTCATGAGTATCGATGCGACTGCCTTCAAAAGGGGCATGCGCCATTTGGCAGCGAGCGTGACCCTGATCACCACCCGGCATCGCGACCTGCGGGGCGGATTGACGGCGACGGCCGTGTGCTCGGTATCGGCCGAACCGCCGCAAATCCTGGTCTGCGTGAACAAATCGGCCTCCGCTCACGATTCGATCGGGGAGGCGGGTTTTTTCTGCGTCAATATTCTGGCGCCACCTCATCGTAAGATCGCCGAGCGCTTTGCCGGCATGGACGGGGTCGAAGGTGACGAGCGTTTCCATGATCTCGGCGACTGGTCGACGCTCACGACCGGTGCACCGGTACTGAAAGGCTGCCCGGTCTCGTTCGATTGCCGGCTGGTGACCGAGGTCTCGGCGGGCACGCACACGATTTATATCGGCGAGATCGTCGACCTCGTCCTCGATCCGGCGGCGACGGCGCTCCTGTACGCGGATGGCGCCTTCGTGCACGGCGACCTTCTCAAAAAAGCCATGGCTGCAGGCTGAGGGCGGGCGACCTGCCTGCTTTGACTCCACCCCGTTAGCCACTATGTTCCGCCGCTCGTTGACTGTGGTTTTTGGGGCGTAGCCAAGTGGTAAGGCAGAGGATTTTGATTCCTCCATTCCCAGGTTCGAATCCTGGCGCCCCAGCCAGTCGCCTGTTCCTGCAACGACAAAGTCCGGAGCGAACGCGATGCGGCGGATGATCAACGTGATGGCAGCATTAACGATCCTCGCTGGTGCAAATGCGGCCCCAGCTTCGGCATGGGCGCAGGACAATCCGCAAGTGGCGGAAGGGTCGAAGCTCTACAAGCGGGTCTGTTTCGCCTGCCATGCAAGTGAAGCCGGGCAGAACAAGATCGGCCCGTCCCTGTTCGGTGTCGCCGGCCGCAAGGCTGGGACCGGCCCGGGATTTTCCTATTCGCAGGCCATGAAGGACGCGAACGTCACCTGGAACGACGAGGCGATCGACCAGTACATCACCGATCCCAAGAAGTTCGTGCCGGGCAACAAGATGGTCTATGCCGGCCTCAAGAAGGAAGACGAACGCAAGGAAATCATCGCCTACCTCAAGACGCTGCACTGAGGACGGCGACTGGCGCAAGCGATCAGGCGAGCAGCACGCCCTCCAGCGTGATGCGATGCATCAGGCGGCGTTCGCCGTGATAGTCGTTGATGGCGAAGTGCCAGGTCGCGCGATTGTCCCAGAAGGCGATCGAGCCCTTGCGCCACTGGAAGCGGGTGTGGAACTGCGGCTGCGCGGCGTGGGCATAGAGATAATTGAGCAGGGGCCTGCTTTCGTTTTCGGTCCAGCCCTCGAAATGCGTCGTGAAGGCCGCGTTCACATAGAGCGTCTTGCGGCCGGTCTCGGGATGGTGAAGGACGACGGGATGCACGGCGTCCTGCGTCGCAAGCTCTTCGTTGCCGATGCGGCCCACGGTTTCCTTGCCGTATCGCGCGCCGGCGCCGAACACATGGCGGCTCGAATGAACGGCGCGCAGTCCCTCGAGGGTGCGCTTCAGGCCATCCGATAGCGCCTCGTAGGCGTGGTGCATGCTGGCGAACATCGTGTCGCCGCCTTGTTCGGGCACCTCGCGGGCGAGCAGGATCGAGCCCAGCGCCGGCGCGAGATCGTAACTGTGATCGGTGTGCCAGCCGCCGCCGATATTGGTGGTCTGCTGAGGTTCCTTGCGGACTTCGGCGATCTGCGGATAGTCCGGCACGGACTTGAAGAAGCGGTTGACGTTGATCGGCGCGAAGCGCTCGGCGAAGGCGATGTGCTGCTCGGGCGTCAGTTCCTGGTCGCGGAAGAAGATCACGCCATATTCGTTGAGCGCCGCCCTGAGATCGCCGGTCTCCTCGGCCGAAAGCGGCTGCGAGAGATCGACGCCCAGGATTTCGGCGCCCACGGCGGGGGAGCTGGGCCGGATATCGAAGCGGGAATTGCGCACGGTTTTTCCTCCTTCGCTGTCTCTTGATTAGAATGATAATTCTAATTATGATTTTGCGCAAGAGGCAAAAGCGTGGTGCGGGCAATGTTGGACGAACAGCTCATTGCAGATGTGAAGGTAGCGGGCTTTCGGCCGACCCAGCAGCAGCGCAGCCGGGCGCTGGTCGCGCGGCTGATGAACGAGGGCCTGGCGCTGCTCAAGGAGCACGACTTCGAGAGCCTCTCGGTCGAGACCCTATGCCAACGCTGCGATGCCACGGTCGGCTCCTTTTATGCCCGCTTCGAAGGCAAGGAAGCCTTTGTCGACGCCTTGCAGCGGGTGGTGGTCGAGGATTCCCGGCGCCGGCTTGCGGTCGCCTATGCCTCTGACCGGGTGCCGCGCGAGCGCCTCGAGGATCTGCTGGGTTGGATCAGCAAGGGCGGTGTCAACTGGACGCGGCGGTACGAGGGCCTCGTGCGGGCGTCATTGCGCCGCGCCAGCAGCGATCGGCGAAGCTGGACGCCCATGCGCGAGCTTGGCCGCATACAGGTGACCCATGCGCTGCCGCACATCCTGCGCCTGCTGCCGCGGCCGGGCGCGGACTCCGAAGATCGCATCCGCTTCGCCTTCCAGATGATGTACGGCGCGCTGAACGGCATGGTCCTGATCGATCCAGGACCCTATTCCCTGCGCGATGCAGCGACGCCGCGCTTGCTGGCGACCGCGCTTCTGCGGTTGATCGAATAGCGTCAGATGCGCTTCATCGCCCGCTCGCGATTGGTGTAGGCGCGCGCCAGCTGCTGGCTGCGGTCTTCGAACAGGTCGGCGCCGGCTTGTTTGGCCAGCAGTTTCTCTTCGACAGCGGCATGCGGCTCAGTCCGGGCGTCTGCCAGGAGATGTTCGATCGCGACGCCACGCTCGGCCAATCGCCGCGAGACAAGGACTGTGCGATGGCAGTCGAGAGGATCCTTCTCCGCGCACATCAGGCAAAGAGTGGTAGCAGCGCTTTGCGCGACCACACGGTCCAGCGCTTCTTTGAAGTCAGGTCGCGCCGCCATCGTTTCGTAGCTGCCGCCGCCGGAGGGCTTGCCGCCGAGCGCAGCGCCTTCCCAGGCATAATCGATGCCGGCCTCGGCCAGGCTGCGGCTCAGCCGCTCGCGACCGAACTGCGGGAAGCGGCGCGAGTAGGGCATCGAGCGCACGTCGACCAGCCGTTCGACGCCGCCTCGCTTCAAAAGATCGACGAAGCGTTCGATCGGATGGTTCGAATGGCCGATGGTCTTGATCATGACGGCAGCCGGCGCGCGAGCTCGATGAAAGCGAGCGTCGCTGCCGAGCGCTCGTCGCGACGACAAGCGAGATTGAGCGGCACGCGCAGCGCAGGCTTGCCGCGCAAGGGGCGATAAACGACGCCTTCGAGCGGCAGACGGCTGAGCGAGGCCGGCACGATCGTGATGCCAAGTCCGGCCGCGACCAGGTTCAGCGTCGAGACGATGCGCGGCGCTTCCTGGCCAACATGCGGGCTGAAGCCCGCGGCGCTGCAGGCAGCAATGATGACGTCGTAGAGGCCGCGGCCGTCAGGCCGGCGGTAGAGAATGAAGGTCTCGTTCGCCAGCTCCTTCAGGCTGAGGCCGGCGCGTTTGGCCAAGGGATGGCGCGCCGGAAAGGCGACAGCCGTGTCCTCGTGCAGCAAAGCGTGCACTTCGATGCCCTGCGGCTCGACGAGGCCGGAGCGGATGAAGGCGATGTCGAGCCGCTCGTCGCGCAACGCGCTCACCAGTTCGCCGGAACTGCTTTCTTCCAGCACGAAGGAGACGTCAGGCCGCTTGTGGCGAAACTCACGGATCGCGCGCGCCACCAGGGGATGGAACGGCGCCGAGGTGGTGAAGCCCACCGCGATGCGGCCGGTCTCGCCGCGCGCAGTGCGGCGGGCGCGGATTTTCGCTTGCTCGGCCTGCGCCAGGATGGCCTCGGCGTCGGTAAGAAACGAACGGCCGGCGTCGGTCAGTGTGACGCCGCGCGGATGGCGCACGAACAGATTGGCCTCTATCTCGCGCTCCAGCGCGCGGATCTGCTGCGACAGCGGCGGCTGCTGCATGCGGAGCTTCTCCGCGGCGCGGGTGATGTGGCCTTCATGGGCGACAGTCACGAAATAGCGGAGGTGGCGTAGTTCCATTCTATACCGATGAAATATGGATACGCGATCTATCATATATTTGAACACTGGCTAAGCCAACCGTAGCCTGCGTGCATGACGGCACTCATGGCATTCTCCCTCTCTGCGCTGATGATCGGCACGGCTTTTCTGTCAGGCATTTTCGGCATGGCGGGCGGGCTAATCCTGATCGGGGTGCTGCTGGTGATCTTTCCGCTGCCCGCTGCGATGGTGTTGCATGCCGTCACGCAGATGGCGTCCAACGGCTGGCGCGCGATCCTGTGGTGGCGGCATATCGTGTGGAAGATCCTGGTCTTCAACGTCGCGGGGTGCCTGGTCTCCGTCGCGCTATGGTCGATCACGCTCTATGTGCCTGACAAGGCCGTCGCCCTGGTTCTCCTTGGCTTCTCGCCCTTCATCGTGCGCGCCATCCCGGAAAGCGTCCTGCCGCGCACCTTCGGGCCATTGCAGGTCGCCGGTACCGGCCTCGTTTCGATGATGCTGATGCTGGTCACCGGCGTCACCGGGCCCTTGCTCGACACCATGTTCCTGCGTTCGCCGTTGGAGCGGCGGCAGATCATTGCCACCAAGGCCGCCTGCCAGCTCTTCAGCCATGGCTTCAAGCTGCTCTATTTCGGCGCGCTGATCGAACAGGCGGGCCATGTCGAGCCGTGGTTCCTGGCCGTCGCCGTCGCCTCGTCGATGGTTGGCACGTCGCTGGGCAGGCTCTTGCTGGAAAGGCTTACCGACAGCCAGTTCCGCGTTTGGTCGAACCGGCTGATTACCGGGCTCGCCACCTACTATGTGGGTTATGGCCTGGCTCTGCTCACTGGCCTCGCTTGAGGCGCAAAGTCTAATATGCGGTGTGTCCAGTCCGTCCGAGATTCCTTCAGGCTTTCGTGAGCTCACCGAAGCGTCCGGTTTTGCCGCGGCCAATGGGCCGTGGTTCGAGAAGATCGAGAACGACCGAGCCATCCGCGGCTTCCGGCCGGGCCCGCAACATGCCAATGCGCTGGGCATCGTGCATGGCGGCATGCTGGCGGCCTTCCTCGATTCGGCCATGGGCACGGCTGTCTGGCATACGCTGAAGCGTCGCGCCGTGACGCTGCGCCTCTCGCTCGACTATCTCGGCCCGGGCCGCATTGGCGACTGGCTGCAGGCCGAAGGCGAGGTGGTGGGCCATGACGAGCATGTGGCGCAGGTGCGCGGCCGCCTCTATGGTCCGCGGCACGACGTGCTGGCCGGGCTCGGCGCCTTTGCGCTGCTGAGCCGCCAGCGTTCGCTCAAGATCCGGAGTTAGTGTGCTTCCCGACAATCCGCCTGAAGGCTTCCTGCGTATCGACTTCGATCGCGACCGTCCCGACCCGACCTTCAACACCCATATCGGCCCGCTCTATGCCAAACGTGGCACCAAGGGCACGCGCGACGAGTTCGTGCTGGGCTTTCGCGTGCAGACGCATATGTGCAATCCAACGGGCGGCCTGCATGGCGGCATGATGATGGCGGTGGCCGACCTCGTGGGCACCATGGGCGGCGGCACGCTCGCGGGTCTGCGCAAGTTCCTGCCGACGGTGAACATGACCTGCGACTTCGTGGCGCCGGCACGCGTAGGCGACTGGGTCGAGGGCCGGCCGGAGCTGGTGCGTGTCACGCGCTCGCTGCTGTTCACCAACATCTACCTGACGGTGGGCGAGGAGAAGATCCTGCGCGCCTCCTCGATTGCCAAGATCCCCTCGGGCGACGGCCCCGCCTTCGGCAAGGCGCGGCTCGAGCGCAAGGAGGCCGCCTCTTCCTAGGCCGCCGCCGGCCAGGGGTGGTCGGGGTAGTAACGCTTCATCATTCGTGTCGTATAGGCGACGAGGTTCGCATAACCCTCGGCGTTGTGCCGCAATGGCGATTCGAAGAAGGGCGTGAGGATCGCCGCCATCTCGCCGAACGCCGTCGCATCGACGCCGGTTGGCTGCTGTCCCATCAGGTAGGGCTTGTCGCCGAGCATCAGCGACAGCGCTTTCAAGGAGCGATCGCCGAGCTCGTCGATCTCCGCCGGCGCATGGCGGGCGATCCCCTGCGCCTTCAGCGCGGCGGTAACGCGCTCGATCGCTTCGGGGTGGGCCTGGGGCGGGATGAAGAGCTTGCCTGGCCCCTTGGCGAAATTCTCGGGCATCAGCCAGCGCGCATGGATCATCGCCGCGTTGAGATGGTTCTCGATCAGGCGCTCCAGCGTCCAGGCTTCGGCGCGCTGGCGGTCGTCGAGGCCCGCATCGAAATCGAAGCCACGCGTCTTTTCGATGTGGGCGCGGATGAAGGTCGAATCGGCGATCACGGTGCCGTCGTCAGAAATGAAGGGGATCTGTCCCTTGGGCGAGGCATCGGGCCGCGCCCTCTCCTTGGTGTAGGCGATCCCCGCCATCTTGAGCTGGACTTCAGTCTTGGTGACGAAGGGACTGACCTCTGGCAGGCCAAAGCCCGGGCCGAAACCATAGAGGATGAAGGTGGATGTCATGGAATTCTCCGAGGCAACGAGGCCCTTGTCTAAACCGCGGCTGCTGCCAACGTGGTGGCAACATGGGACGGACTCCATGAAGCGGGCGTCATGAGGCGGGCCGACCGGCTCTTCCAGATCATCCAGATCCTGCGGCGATCCGACCGTCGACCGGCCACGGCCGAGGCGATCGCGCGCGAGCTCGAGACCTCCAAGCGCACCGTCTATCGCGACATCGCCGATCTGATCGGCCAGCGGGTGCCGATCCGCGGCGAGGCCGGCACTGGCTATGTGCTGGAGCGCGGCTACGACATGCCGCCGCTGATGCTCACACCGGACGAGATCGAGGCGGCGGTGCTCGGCGCGCAATGGGTGGCAGGCCGCGGCGACCCGGTGCTGGCGAGGGCGGCCGAGGATCTGATCAGCAAGATCGCCGCCACGGTGCCGGAGCGCCTGCGGCCCTATGTGATGGAGCCCGCCTCACGCGCGCCGCCAACCTGGAACATGCCAACCGACCGCCTCGATCTCGCGAGGGCGCGGGCGCAGATCCATGCCGGGCGCAAGCTGGTGCTGGACTATTGCGACGAGCGCGAGCAACGCAGCCATCGCAAGGTCTGGCCGGTGGCGATCGGCTATTTCGAGGCCGCTCGCGTCTTGGTCGCGTGGTGCGAGCTGCGGCAGGCCTTTCGCGTGTTTCGCACCGACCGCATCGAAGCGGCCGAGTTTCTCGACGAGTGCTATCCCGAACGGCCGGCGGCGTTGCGCCTCAAATGGCGCCGGGTACTCGCAGCGAACCGCGAGGCGACGATGGCCAAACGGAAGACGGCCTCCGACTCAGGAAAGAGACGTGCCGAAATGGCTCGAAAGGGCGCGGCGTCCTGAATCGGTGAGCCGCACCGTGCGGCCGCGCCGCATGCGCTCGGCCCAACCCTTCTTGAAGAAGGTGTCGGCGATCGCCGAGCCCAGCGCTCCCGAGATGTGAGGCCGCCGCTCGCTCCAGTCCAGGCACTGCCGGGCGAAGTGGCGGGTGTGCGCTGCTTTCGCGCCCGCGAGGTCAACGCCAAGTCTCGAGCAGAAGAGCTCGCCCGAAGAGGTGAGCGTCCAGTCGCGCGCGCCCTTGGGCTCGAGATGGCCATGCTGGGTGAGCGAATCGGTAACGGCCAGGCCCACCTGGCCTGCCAGATGATCGTAGCACGTGCGGCAGAAGCGGAGGTCAGGATCTCGCCGCCAGGCCGCGGTCGTGGAGGCGGGCGCGGCGCGCGTGCCGGCAAGCGCCATCAACGTTTCCATCGCGTGCGCCACCTCGCCCGAAGCCAGCCGGTAGAAGCGGTTGCGGCCCTGGGCGCGGGCGGCCAGCAGGTTGGCATCGACCATGCGCGCAAGGTGCCCCGACGCGGTCTGCGCCGTGACGCCCGCCGCCAGGGCGAGCTCGGATGCGGTATGGGCGCGGCCGTCCATCAGCAGGGAGAGCATGGAAGCCCGCGCCGGGTCGCCCATCAGGGCGGCAATTTCGGAGACACTGTTCACGGTAACCATGGGCAGAATCTAGGCTCGCGCGCGCGGTCCCGCCATGGCCAATAGTTCGGTCGTTACCGAAGGGTCATTCGTCGGGATCGGTCGACTGGGCAAGCCAAGCGAGCGCCTCCTCGTGGCTCACCTGGGCGGCGTCGCCGTAATAATGCTCGATGGGCGCCAGTTCGCTCTCCTGCCTCAGGTAGACCGTCCTGGCGGCGAGACCTTCAAAGCGCTGCACGCCAGGGCGGCTCGCGACGGGCGCTGCAATGACGATCTTCGAGGCGCCCGCGGCACGCAGCAGCCGAACGGCTCCGGCCATGGCGTAGCCGGGCCCGATCGACTGGTCGACCACGATGGCAAGCCGGCCCGACGGCGAGATCATGCCACCGGTGCCGCGATAGCGGCGGCGGCGATCCTCGATCTCGGCCAACGCCGCGCTCACTTCGGCCTCGAGCCATTCGCGTGACGCGCCGGGCGCTTGCTCCCAGTCACGCTCGATCAACACCTCGGGCGTATGGCCCTCGAGGATTGTCGCCACGAGCCGGCTGCGGTCGCCGGGCGCACGCACGATCCGCACCAGCGCAACGTCCAGCGGCGCACGAAGATGCCGGGCGACTTCATACGCCACAGGCACGCCGCAACGGGGCAAGCCGAACACGATCGGCCGATGATCGGCAAGATGGCCGAGTTCGACGGCAAGCTCACGGCCTGCGGCGGCGCGATCCGGAAAGGCTGGTGCGGCCATGGTCACCGCCACTTGGGATTGGCGATGGCGATCTTGTCGGTGACGGCGGCATCGAGGTGCGCCATCAGGCCGGTGTCGCGCTCGTCGCGATCTCCGGCACGCAATTGCCGGGCGAGTTCGCGGTTCAGTTCCTCGAGGGTGCCGTCGCGACCGAGCAGGCGAACGAGACGGTCGTGCTCGCGTGCATCCGCTGCGGGGCCAAGTCGCCCTTCGCGTTCGAGGATCGCCAGGGCATTTACCGCTACACGCATCTGGAAGCCAAGCCGCGGATCGGCGCGGTCGAGCGCCGGAGTGGCTTCCTCGCGCAGGAAATCGGCGACAGCGGTAAGGAGCTCGGAAGCGGTGGGACGGTCCTGTGCCATGGTCAGGGCTCCGCTTTCAAAAGTTGCAGCAGGTCGACCTCAGTCTCGACGGCGCGACGGCCGATCGCCGCATGTTCCATCGATTTGATCGCGCCGGAAAGATGTTTCCAGGCCTGGTTGAGGCAGATCACGCCCCAGTGGACGGTGCCGAACACTTCCCACCAATGGGCTCGCGTCCGATCGACTCGGCGGCCGCTCGTGCGCTCGTAGGCATCCCATAGCTCCTCGCGGCTGCCGAAACCCGCCGCCGGCTTGTCGATCGCACCGAAGCGCCAGCTCTTCACGCACAGCCAGCCGAGGTCCTCGAGCGGATCGCCAAGATGGGCCAGCTCCCAGTCGAGGATCGCCGTCACGCCAGATTCGTCGGCAAGGTAGTTGCCGGTGCGATAGTCGCCATGCACGAGCAGCGGCCAGTCGAGCGGTACAGGCTTGCGGCGATCGAGCCATGTCAGCGCAAGCTCGAAGACCGGCTGTGGGCTGCCCAGGAGATCGAGCGACCGGCGCAGCCCCGCGATATGGTCGGCCGCTTCGCGTCGCTTGAGAAACGGCAGCGTTTTCGGATCGGTCGCGTGGATCGCCGCAGCGATCTCGCCCAACTGACGGGCGATCCGGCCGCGCGCCGCCGCATAGGGCGGATCGCGCAGCAGCTTCCGCGCAATGGCGGTGCCGCCGACGCGTCGCATGACGTACGCCTCGCCCAGGCCATCCTCCGGCACCAGCTCGAACAACGGCTCGGGTGCACGCACGCCGGCCCGGTGGGCGGCCTGCAGGACGCGAAACTCGGTGGCGCGGTCGATCGAGACGGACTGCTCGCGGTCGGACTTGCCCTTGGCCGGGGGATCTCGGCGCAGGATCAGCGCGTGCCACTGCCCGCCCACCCGCGCGTCGAAGCTCCAGGTCTGCCGCGAGGCGCCGCCTGACTGGCGGACCAGCGCTTCAACCTCGGCCGCACCGTGGAAATGCCGGCTGGTCGCGGCGGCCAGTGCTGACCGCACCTGATCGGCCTCGCTTTGCATATGAACGGTCATTCACCAGACTGTGGCACAGAGCCCGGCACGTGGTAAGAGGGCGCGCCAAAAGCAGGAGACCGGCGACGTGACTGTGACTTTCGAGGCAATGAACGGCCTTTTCCTGGAAGACCTCAAGGTCGGCCAGTCGGCCATGTTCGGCCGCACCGTGACCGATGCCGACATTGCGGCCTTCGCCGGCGTGTCAGGCGACACCAATCCGATTCATCTGCACGAGGGCTTCGCGCGCACCACGCGGTTCGGCCAGCGCATCGCGCACGGCATGCTGAGCGGCAGCTTCATCTCGACCGTGATCGGCACCAAGCTGCCCGGTCCCGGCGCGGTCTATATCTCGCAGACTATGAACTTCCTCGCACCGGTGATGATCGGCGATACGATCACCGCGGTCGCGACCATCACGGCGATCGACGAGAAGCGCCGGCGGGTCACGCTCAAGACCCAGTGCCTCAACGGCGAGAAAGCGGTGATCGACGGCGAGGCCGTCGTGCTGGTGCCGCGTCGCGCCGCCGCCTGATCGCGATGATCCCGGTCTTCGACGAGTGGCAAGGCGTTCCGGCGCCGTGGAAGGGCGGCGCAGTGGCGCTTGGCAATTTCGACGGCGTGCATCGAGGCCATCAGGCACTGATTGCGCACACGGCGGAGCGGGCGAAGGCGCTCGATGCGCCGGTGCTCGTGCTCACGTTCGAACCGCATCCTCGGCGCTTCTTCGTGCCAGATACCGGTCCGTTTCGCCTGACCATGCCGCCGGCCAAGACGCGGCTGCTCGAGGCGCAGGGTGTGCAGGCCATCCTGGCCCAGCGTTTCGACCAGGAATTCGCCGCACTTCCCGCCGATGCCTTCGTCGACGACGTGCTGTTGCGGGGGCTCGCCGCGCGTCATGTCGTGTGCGGCTACGATTTCACCTTTGGCGCGCGCCGCGGCGGCAACGTCGAAAAGCTACGCAAGCTCGGCCGCGAGCGCGGCTTGGGTGTCACTGTGCTCGACCCGGTGATGCGCGAGGGCGAGATCTACTCCTCCACCCGCATCCGCGAGGCGCTGCGCGCCGGCTGGGCGAGCGAGGCGGCCGAGCTTTTAGGCCGGTCGTGGGAGATCGAAGGTATGGTCGAGCAGGGCGACCAGCGCGGCCGCACCATCGGCTTCCCGACCGCCAATGTGGCGCTGGGCGAGCACCTGCGGCCGCGCTTCGGCGTTTATGCCGTGCGTGTGCTGGTCGGGGACGCCTGGCGAGACGGCGTCGCCAACCTCGGCAAGCGCCCGACGGTCGGCAAGCTGCAGGAGAATTTCGAGGTCCACCTGTTCGATTTTGCAGGCGATCTTTATGGCCAGACGCTGCGCGTGGCGCTGGTGGACTTCATCCGGCCCGAGATGAAGTTCGCCGGCCTCGACCAGCTGAAAGCCCAGATCGCCGCCGATGCCCAGGCCGCACGGGCGATCCTCGCCGATTGAGGCGGGCCCCGCTCGCCTTGACCCCCCGCAACCCCGTCCCTAGATTGCCGGCCCCATGAGATCGAGGGCCTCTCGGGAGCGAATTAGCCGCCCGGTCCGCTAGCCGCGGCCGGGTTCTTCTTGCTGTCTGCGCGCCGGAAAGCAACCGGCGCCCTCCCGTTCGAACCCCATGAGTTCGTTGTGACAACCGACTACAAATCAAGCGTCTTCCTGCCCAAGACCGATTTTCCCATGCGTGGCGGCCTGCCCAAGAAGGAGCCGGAGCTCCTGAAGCGCTGGGCCGACATGAAGCTGTTCGATCGCCTGCGCGCCGACAGCCGTGGCCGCACCAAGTTCGTGCTGCATGACGGCCCGCCTTACGCCAACGGCAACATCCATATCGGCACGGCGCTGAACAAGATTCTGAAAGACCTCGTCACGCGCACCCAGCAGATGTTGGGCAAGGACAGCTGGTATGTCCCGGGTTGGGACTGTCATGGCCTGCCGATCGAATGGAAGATCGAGGAAGAGTACCGCGCCAAGAAGAAGGACAAGGACCAGGTGCCGGTCGGCGAGTTTCGTCGCCAATGCCGCGCCTTCGCCGACCACTGGATCGGCGTGCAGCGCGAGGAATTCCGGCGGCTCGGCGTCGAGGGCGATTGGGACCACTACTACTCGACCATGAAGTACGAGTCCGAAGCCGTCATCGCGGGCGAGCTCGGCAAGTTCCTGATGAATGGTGGGCTCTACAAGGGGTCAAAGGCAGTGCTGTGGAGCGTCGTCGAGAAGACCGCGCTCGCCGAGGCCGAGATCGAATATCACGACCACGTCTCCGACACCGTCCATGTCCGCTTTCCGGTGCTGAAGTCAAAAGGCGGCATGCTCGACGGCGCGTCTGTCGTGATCTGGACCACGACACCCTGGACCATCCCGGGCAATCGCGCGCTCGCCTATGGGCCCGAGATCGCCTACGCGCTGGTCGAGGTCGCGGCCGTCGCCGAAGGCAGCCGCGCGCACGTCGGCGAGAAGATGGTGCTGGCCGAGGAACTGGTCGGCGTTGTTGGCCAGGCTGGCAACTTCACGCCAAAGATTTTGAGAAAAGTCGGCGCTGCCGATCTTGAGGGGTTGGTCGCGGCGCATCCGCTGCGTGGCCAGGGTTACGACTTCGATGTGCGCCTGCTGCCGGCGGATTTCGTGACCGCCGATGCTGGCACTGGCTTCGTACACATCGCGCCGGGCCATGGCGCCGACGACTACGAGCTCGGCATCGCCAACGGCGTCGAGGTGCCGGACACCGTTGCCGAAGATGGCAGTTACTATCCGCATGTGCCGTTGTTTGCCAGACTGCAGGTCTATACCTCTGTTGGCAAGAAGGGGCCGGCCAACCGAGCTGTCAGCGAGGCGCTCGACAAGGCCGGCAAGCTGCTGGCGACCGGACGCATCACCCACAGCTATCCGCATTCCTGGCGGTCCAAGGCGCCGGTGATCTTCCGCAACGCGCCGCAGTGGTTCATCGCCATGGACAAGCCGATCGCCGAGATCGGCGGCACCTTGCGGCAGAAGGCGCTCGAGGCCATCGACGCCACGCGCTTCGTCCCGCGCGCGGGCTACAACCGGCTGCGCAGCATGATCGAGGCCCGGCCCGACTGGTGCGTGTCGCGCCAGCGCGCCTGGGGTGTGCCGATCGCGGTATTCGTCGACAAGAAAACCGGTGAGCCGCTGCGCGATCCGGAGGTGATGGATCGCGTCGTCGAAGCCTTCAAGTCCGAAGGCGCGGATGCCTGGTTCGAGAGCCCGCCCGAGCGCTTCCTTGGCAACAAGCACAAGGCCGGCGACTTCGAGCAGGTGAGGGACATTCTCGATGTCTGGTTCGACTCGGGCAGCACGCATGCCTTCACGCTGGAGGGCAATCCCGACCTGAAGTGGCCGGCGGACCTCTATCTCGAGGGTTCCGATCAACATCGCGGCTGGTTCCACTCCTCGCTGCTCGAAAGCTGCGGCACGCGCGGACGTGCGCCCTACGAGGCGGTGCTCACGCACGGCTTCACGCTCGACGAGCAAGGCCGCAAGATGTCGAAGTCGCTGGGCAACACCACCGCGCCGCAAGCCGTGTGTGACCAGTACGGCGCGGATATTCTTCGGCTCTGGGTGGTCGGCGCCGATTACACCGAAGACCAACGCATCGGGCCCGAGATCCTGAAGCATCAGGCCGAGGCCTACCGCCGTCTGCGCAATACGCTGCGTTACCTCCTGGGCAGCCTCGATGGTTTCTCCGCCGGCGAAAGGGTTGAGTTCAAGGATCTGCCGGAGCTGGAGCGCTGGGTGCTGCATCGCCTCGCCGAGCTCGATGCCATGTTCCGGCCGGCCGTCGAGGATTTCGACTTCCACAAGATCGCGACGGAGCTGCACAATTTCTGCGCCGTCGATCTTTCGGCTTTCTACTTCGACATCCGCAAGGATGCGATCTACTGCGATGCGCCCAAGGCTTTGCGGCGGCGTGCCGCGCGCACCGTGATGGCGGAGCTTTTCTCTTTCCTCACCGCCTGGCTGGCGCCCATCACCTGCTTCACGGCGGAGGAAGCTTGGCTTGCGCGGCCGATGGATATGCCGGACAGCGCAACCGAGAGCGTGCATCTACGGCTCTATCCCACGATCCCCAACACTTGGTCCGACACAGCGCTCGGCGAGAAATGGAAGACCGTGCGCTCGCTGCGCCGCGTCGTTACCGGTGCGTTGGAGCTCGAACGCGCCGAGAAGCGCATCGGCTCGAGCCTGCAGGCGGCACCGCATGTCCATGTGGCGCCGGAATATGTCGCCGCCATGAAGGACCTCGATCTCGCCGAGATCTGCATCACCTCGGCCGGTGATCTTCTGGCGAATCCATCACCGCCCGGTGCGTTCGCTTTGCCGGAAGTTGCCGGTGTCTCGGTTGTTCCGGCGTTGGCGCATGGCGAGAAGTGCGCCCGCTGCTGGCAGGTCCTGCCGGAGGTCGGCAAGTCGGCCAAGCACCCCTTGCTCTGCCAGCGCTGCGAGGCGGCGGTCGAAGGGTGAACGGCGGATGAGGTCCATTGATCGCCAGGCGATGGGACTGGTCGCGATCACCCTGATCGTCGATCAGCTCTCCAAGGAGCTGCTGCTGCGCTACCTGGAGCAGGTGGGCGCGCAGGTTCCGGTGATCGACGGTCTCTTCCAGCTGGTGGTCGTCTGGAATCGCGGCGTGAGCTTTGGCCTGCTGAGCGGTGACGGGGTGCTTCCGCCCTGGATGTTGTCATGTGTCGCCATTACGGTAAGTGTCGGCTTGTTCCTGTGGTTGCGACGAACTGACCGACCGTTGACGGCCTGGGGTATCGGTCTTGTCATGGGCGGTGCCATCGGCAATGTTATCGACCGTGTCCGGTGGGGAGCGGTGTTCGACTTCGCCGATTTCCGCGGTCAGTTTTGGTGCTTCAATATCGCCGACTCGGCGATCGTGGTGGGTGTCGGGCTGATGCTCATCGATTCCCTGATCAGCGAAAGAAAGCGTGCGCTCTGACAAATCATGATCGGCGGACAGAAGCGATTCTCCAGGAAATAGCAGTGCGACGGATAATTCCTGCAATGGCCTGCGAGGCCAAGGGTGCCGGCGCATGAGAGCCATCGATCGCCAGGCGATGGGTCT
Organism: Alphaproteobacteria bacterium; assembly: GCA_017308235.1. Classification (GTDB taxonomy): domain Bacteria; phylum Pseudomonadota; class Alphaproteobacteria; order Reyranellales; family Reyranellaceae; genus Reyranella. The sequence goes on from JAFKFL010000019.1 coordinate 47,522, forward strand.
GGTTGCGCTCACTCTGATTGCCGATCAGGCGTCCAAAGAACTCCTGCTACGCCATCTCCTCAAGATCGGCACCGTGCAACCGATCATCGATGGGTTCTTCCAGCTTGTGATCGTGTGGAACCGTGGCGTGAGCTTCGGGCTCCTGAGCGGCGATGGCGCTTTGCCTCCCTGGGTGCTTTCGGGTGTTGCGATCGCGGTCTGCATCGGCCTGTTCCTGTGGCTGCGACTGACCGACAGCCTGTTGACGGGTTGGGGCATCGGCCTTGTCATGGGCGGCGCCATCGGCAATGTTATCGACCGTGCCCGTTGGGGAGCGGTGTTCGACTTCGCTGATTTCCACGTGCAGGATTGGCATTGGCCGGCCTTCAACGTCGCCGACGCGGCGATCGTGGTGGGTGTCGGTCTGATGCTGGTTGATTCCCTGATCGGCGAACGAAAACGCGCGCCCTGATGCGGCCATGATCGGCGGACACAAGCGGTTTCCCAAGGACGAGCAATGCGACGGACGATCTTCACTCCTGTGACCCTGCTGGCATTTGGCGCGATGGCGCTGGGTGGCTGCAGCGCCTTCGAGAATTTTGGCGGCCAGAAGAAGGTGTCGCCGGACGAGTTCAAGATCGTCTCGCATTCGCCGCTCACCATGCCGCCCAATGCCGACTTGCGTCCGCCGCGTCCCGGCGAACCGCGTCCACAGGAGACGACTCCGGCCGATCAGGCCAAGGAGGCGCTGTCGCCGACGCTGGCCGGCCGTACCCAGCAGCAGGCTGCCGCCAAGCAGCCGGCGGCGGGTGATGCTTCGGAGCGGGCGCTGGTCGCCAAGGCCAGCAAGGGCGGCGTCGATCCCAACATCCGCTCCCAGGTCAATCGCGAGACCCGCACGATCGCTGACCAGGACAAGGGCTTCATGGACAGCCTGATCTTCTGGCAGAAGAATCCCCAGCCGGGGACGGTCGTCGATCCCACAAAGGAGCAGCAGCGGCTTCGCGATTCGCAGGTGAGCGGTCAGACGTCGACTGAACCGACGCCGACCATCAAGCGGCGCCAGCGCGGCTTGCTCGAAGGCATCTTCTGAGCGCCACTTCGCTCTCGCGCCGCCGTCTTCTCGCCGGCGGCTTGGGCGGCGCGCTCGTCGTGCCGTCCGCCTCGGCCTTCGCAAATCTCCTGACTGTTGAACGACGACCGGCCGAAACCTTCGTGCTCGCCAACGGCCTGCAGGCCATCGTGCTGCCATCGTCGCGCGCGCCGATCGTCACCCAGATCGTGGTCTACAAGGTCGGAAGCGCCGATGAGACATTCGGCCAGACCGGCATCGCCCATTTCCTCGAACATATGATGTTCAAGGGCACGTCGGCGCTGGGGCCGGGTGAGTTCTCGCGCACCATCCAGCGCAACGGCGGCCGCGACAATGCCTACACGGATTTCGACGCCACCGGCTACTATCAGACCATCGCGGCGGACCGGCTTGAGCTCGTGATGCGTCTTGAGGCCGATCGCATGGCCGATTTGCGCATCGTGGAGAAGGAGCTCGTACCCGAGCGCGAGGTTGTGCTCGAGGAACGCCGCATGCGGATCGACAATGTGCCGGCGTCCCTGTTGGACGAGGCCGCGCGCGCGGTGCTGTTTGGCGAACACAAGCCCTACGGCATGCCGACATCCGGTTATGTCGACGATGTGCGCAGGCTCGGCGCCGATGACCTCCTGGCTTTCTATCGTCGCTTCTATACGCCCAGCAATGCCGTGCTGATCGTGGCCGGCGACACGACAGCCGATGCGGTCCACAAGCTTGCTGAAAGATACTACGGACCGATTCCGGACCGGAGCATCGCGCCACGCCAGCGGCCAGCCAGCGGTGGGACCAATCTGCCGCAAGGCGTGACGCGAGCCGATCGGCGCGTCGCCGAGCCCGACTGGTCACGCGACTATCTGGCGCCGTCGTATCGTGTGGGCGAAACGCGGCACGCCTATGCATTGCAGGTGCTGGCGAGGCTGTTTGGCGGCAGTGAGACGAGCCGCCTGTGGCGTGTCCTGGTGGCTGATCGGCGCCTCGCCCTTTCGGCTGGCGCCGATTATGGCGCTTTGAGCCTGGGCCTCACGAGCTTTGGACTCAGCGTCCATCCTGCCTCCGGCCATTCCATCGACGAGATCGAACGCGCCGTGTCGGAGGAGATGAAGAAAGTGCTCGATGGCGACGTCTCGGCCGAGGAGGTCCAGCGGGCGCAGAACCGGCTGCTCGCCGCGGCGATCTACGCACAGGATTCGCTCGGCAGCGGGCCGCGCCGCTACGCCGCCGCGCTCAGCACCGGCAACAGCGTCGCCGATGTCGAGGCCTGGCCACAGCGCATCGCTGCCGTTCAGGTTGCCGACGTTATCGCGGCCGCTCGGCACGTCTGGCGTGACGACGGCCTGGTGACGTCGCTGTTGACGCCGGAGGATCGCCAATGAGGCGCAGCTTGTTTGCGTTGGCCGCCGTCGTGGTCGGGCTCCTGGCGGCGCCGGCGGGAGCGGTCGAGATCGAGGAAGTCGTGACGCCGCTCGGCATCAAGGCTTGGCTGGTACAGGACAGGACCGCGCCGCTCGTAGCGCTGTCCTTTTCATTCGTCGGCGGAACGGCGTCTGAGCCGGAAAGCCGCAGGGGCGTCACCAGTGTCATGGCATCTCTGCTGACCGACGGTGCGGCAACCTTGCCGGCCCAAGCCTTCCGGCTCCGTCAGGAAGAAGCGGCAGCCTCGCTGGGGTTCGGTGCATCGGCCGACCGCCTGGCCGGTTCGTTGCAGGTGCTGACCGCCAGCCGCGACCGCGGCCTCGAGCTTTTGCGGCTTGGACTCACGGCGCCGCGCTTCGATCAGGCGATGGTGGACCAGCGTGTCGCTCAGGCGATCGCTGGACTCAAGCAGGCCGAGCAGCGACCAAGGGCTGTCGCCGAACGGACCATGATGGCCTCGATGTTCGCGGGCCATCCCTATGGGCGAGGCTTCGAGCACCTGAGCGAGACTTTGAAGACGCTCACCCCGACGGATTTCAAGGAGCGAGCGGCCGCTCTGCTCAGGCGAGACGGCCTGATCGTTGGCGCGGTGGGCGACATCGACGCTGCCGACTTGTCGCGCGCCCTCGATCATGCCTTCGGCGACCTTCCGTTGGGGATGCCAGGGGCGACAGGGCCAGCGGTGCCGGATTGGGTGCCGACCGGTGGGTCGCGCACCATCGTCGTCGATCGCCCGGTGCCGCAAAGCGCCGTGGTCATGGCGATGCCGGGGATCCTGCGTCGAGATCCCGACTGGTACGCGGCCTCAGTGCTGTCGCATATCCTGGGCGGCGGCCAGCAGTCGCGGCTCTTCAACGAGGTGCGCGAGAAACGGGGTCTCGCTTACAACGTCTCGAGCGACCTGCGCGTCTCCGAGAAAGGATCGTTGCTGGTGATCTCCACCGGCAGTGCGAACGAACGTGTTGCCGAGGCAATCCAGGTGATTCGCGGCGAAATCGCGCGGCTGCGTGACAACGGCATCACTGAGCAGGAGCTTGCCGATGCCAAGACCTATCTCACCGGGGCACTCGCGCTTTCACTCGATTCTTCGGGCGCCGTCGCGAGCCTGCTGCGCGGCCTGCAGACCGATCATCTGCCACGCGACTTTCTCGACCATCGTGCCGAATTGATCGGCGCGGTCACGGCAGCCGATGTCAATCGGGTGGCCCGCCGTTTGCTGCGGGACGATGCCATGACCACCGTTGTCGTCGGCAAGCCCGTCGGACTTGTCTCGGACCGTTAGCCCAAACCTCACGGCCCGAAGGGGTGTTCCATGCCAGGCGCTCGGCGGCAAAGGTCCTCACCCGCCAGTATCTTTCCCAAAGGTGGAAGTCGTAGACTGCGCGCGCCATGAGCGCGCCCCTTCGCCCTTTGCGCCGCCTGCCGTCGAATCTCGTCAACCGCATCGCGGCCGGCGAGGTCGTGGAGCGTCCGGCCAGCGCGGTGAAGGAGCTGGTGGAAAACGCGATCGATGCTGGCGCGCATCGGATCGCCGTCGTCCTGAAGGAGGGCGGCCGCAGCTTCATCTCCGTCGTCGATGACGGTATCGGCATGTCGCCTGAGGAATTGCAGCTTGCGGTCGAACGCCACTGCACCTCCAAGCTGCCCGACGACGATCTGAGCGACATCCGCACCTTGGGCTTTCGCGGCGAGGCGCTGCCGTCCATCGCTTCGGTGAGCCGGTTTACGATCGCCTCGCGGCCGGTCGGCGCCGACACAGCCTGGAGTCTCGAGATCGACGGCGGGGCGAAGCAGCCGCCGCGGCCGGCTGCGCATCCGGCAGGAACGCGTGTCGAGGTGCGCGAGCTTTTCTTTGCAACGCCCGCGCGGCTGAAGTTCCTGAAGGAGCCTCGCAGCGAATCAGGGCATGTAGCCGATGCGATGCGGCGGCTCGCGATGGCTCACCCCGAGATCGCCTTCCGCCTCGAAAGCGAGGAACGCACGTTGTTCGACCTGCCGGCGGCGAACCCGTCGCTGTTGGAGAAGGCGGGCGCTGCGCGGCTGGAGCGGCTGGCGGCCATCATGGGTCGCGAGTTCGCCGACAATGCGCTGGCGATCGACGCCAACCGTGAAGGCTTCCGTCTCACGGGTTTTGCCGGCCTGCCGACACTCAATCGGCCGACCGGGCAGCACCAGTATCTGTTCGTCAACGGGCGCCCGGTGCGCGACAAGCTCCTGGCTGGTGCTGTGCGCGGTGCCTACCAGGATTTCCTGGCACGCGATCGCCATCCCATGGTGGCGTTGTTCCTCGAAGCGCCGACCGAGATGGTCGATGTCAACGTCCATCCGGCCAAGACCGAGGTGCGGTTTCGTGACGCCGGTATCGTGCGCGGCCTGATCGTGGGGGCCCTGCGCACCGCACTCTCCGCCGCCGGCCATCGCGCCAGCACGACGGTGGCGGAGGCGGCGCTCGGCGCCTTCCAGCCGCACACCGGCTACGCGACGGCGCTGCCCTTCGGGCGTGGCGCGGGCAACGGTCACGTTGCCACGCTGCCGCGCGGGTTGGCTGAAGCAGCGGCCGAATTCATGGCGCCGTTCGCCGAGCCGTCGGCTCGCGCCGAGCTGCCCTCCGAGCCCGCCAATGCCAACGGCAGTTCCTATCCGTTGGGCGTGGCGCGCGCGCAATTGCACGAGACCTACATCGTGGCGCAGACCACGGAGGGCGTGGTGATCGTCGACCAGCACGCCGCGCACGAGCGGCTGCTGCACGAGAAACTCAAGAACCAGCTTGAGAGCGAAGGCGTGAAGCGCCAGGCGCTGTTGCTGCCCGAAGTCGTCGAGGTGGGCGAGGATGGCGCGCGGCGCCTCACGCAACGTGCGGTCGAGCTTGCCGATATGGGGTTGGTGCTGGAGCCGTTCGGGCTCGGTGCCGTGGTCGTGCGCGAGACGCCGGCGCTCCTGGGCGAGGCCGATATCCAGGGCCTGGTCCGTGACCTCGCCGATGAGCTGGCCGAACTGGGCGATCATCTTTCGCTCAAGGAGAAGGTCGAGGATGTGTGCGGCACGCTCGCCTGCCACACGTCGGTGCGCGCCGGGCGGCGTCTCACCGTCGAGGAGATGAACGCGCTCCTGCGCCAGATGGAGGCCACGCCGCATTCCGGGCAGTGCAACCATGGCCGCCCGACCTATGTCGAACTCAAGCTGGCCGACATCGAGCGGCTGTTCGGACGGCGATGAAGAAGATCCTGCCGCTGCTGCTTGTGGGCTCGGTCGTCGGTGTCGCCCATGCCCAATCGGCGAGCACGCTCAACGGGACATGGCGCGGCATGAGCGACGGCGGTTCCTGTAACGCGCCGCTCGACTATGCGATCACCATCGAGGATGGCTTTGTCGATGGCACCGCCTTCGACACCACGGCGCACGGGCCCGTGCCCAACCTCAAGAAAGCGCCGCCGCCGGCTCCCGGGCCAGGTCTGTGGCAGCTTCACGGCGTGGTGAAATCGGGCTCGTTTCGGCTGCTTGCGGTGGCCTCGGTCAAGCACGATGACCGGCGCGTGGAGCGGCTGACGGTGAGCGCCCAAGGCAATTCTCTTGTCGTCACCGAAGGCAGCGGCTGTGGCCGCACCGCGCGGCTCGCACGCAAATAGCGTCGATCAGATCGCCGAGGCGATGAGGCCCAGCCGCTCGCGACGCAGCCATCGTGTCAACAGCAGGATCGCGACGGTCACCAGCCCCGCCGCCAGCCCGATCCAGATGCCGACGCCGTTGAGCTTGGCGACGAAGGCCAGGACCACGCCCACGACCAGTCCGATGCCCCAATAGCCGAGGGCGGCGTAGATCATCGGCATGCGCGTGTCGTGCAGGCCGCGCAGCATGCCTGCCGTCACGGCTTGGGCGCCGTCGGCCAGCTGGAACAGCGCGGCGAGCACCAGGAACGACACGGCGAGATTGATGACCGGCGCATTGGCCGGCACGTCGAGGTCGAGGAAGGCGCTGATCAGCGTGCGCGGGAGCGTCACCATGACCAGCGCCGCCATGGCCATGAAGGCAGTGCCCATCGCGAGCGCTGTCCAGCCGGCGCGGCGAATGCCGTCGGCATCCTGGGCACCGAAGGCGAGACCGACGCGCACCGTTGCGGCCTGGCTGAGGCCCAGTGGCACCATGAAGGAGAGCGAGGCGATCTGCAGCGCAATCGAATGGGCGGCGATCGACGCCTCGCCGATCAGGCCCATCAGGAAGGTCGAGGCGTTGAACACCGCGACCTCGAACACCAGCGTTGCAGCGATCGGCATGCCAAGCCGCCACAGCTCGACGAAGCGCGACCAGTCGGCACGCCAGAAGCGGCCCAGCAGATGGTAACGGCGGAACTTCCGATCGGCATAGACCATGATCGCCAGCACCACGAACATCAACGTGTCAGCCAATGTGGTGGCAATCCCGGCGCCGAACAGGCCAAGACGCGGCAGGCCGAAGTGACCGAAGATCAAGCCCCAGGCGGCAAGGGCGTTGACGACGACTCCGCCGACGCCGATCGCCAGCCCCCATTGCGGCCGCTGCAACGCCGAGATGAACGATCGCAGCACCAGATAGAAGTAGAACGGCAGGACCGACCACTGCAGGGCATGCATATAGTGGCCGGCCTGCGCGGCGAGATCGGGTCGCTGGCCCATCGCCAGCAGGATCTCTTCGGCGTGCCAGAGCACGATCCAGATTGGCACGACGATCACCACGGCGGCCCACAAGCCCTGGCGCACCGTGCGGCGGACGTCGCGCACCGAATGGCCCTTGCGCCCGAGTTCGCGCGCGATCATCGGCGCGGTGGCCGTAGTGAGGCCGAGGCCGAACATCATGGTCGCGAAATAGAGGTTCGCGCCCAGGGCGCCGGCGGCCAACGCTTCCGAGCCGAGCCGGCCCATCAGCAACACGTCCGTCGTCGTCATCGCCGTCTGCGCGACGTTGGTGAGGATGAGCGGCCAGGCGAGCGTAATCGTGGCCCGCGCTTCCGCGGTCCATGCCTTCCAACTGTTCGTCGTGATCGACGCTACGCCGTTCATGGCGGCGCTTTTAGCTGCTATCGCCTGAATTGGCGAAGCAATCCTGCTCGGCGTTAACTGCAGGCCTTGCAGTCGATTCGTTCCTCGCGGCCAGCGGTGAGGCGAAAGAAGGCGTCCTGCGGTTTCTCCAAAACGAACATCGCTTTCGCGTCGAGGCCGAGATTGATGCCTCGCAGCACGGCGCCACTCACGCCATGCCCGACGATTACGGTGCGGGCATGCGATGCGGCGACTTCGGCGAGGACGGCGGCCGAACGGCGATGCAATTCGAAATGTGTCTCGCCGCCCGGCGGGCAGAAGCCGTGAGGATCGGCCCGCCACTCGGTCAGCGCATTGGGATGATCGACCTCGATCTCCTTCCAGGAGAAGCCTTCCCAGTCGCCATAGCTGAGTTCGGCCAGCCGTTGATCGTCGCGCCAGTCGCCGGGTTCGAGGCCAAGCTCACGGCCGACGATCAGCGAGGTCTCGCGGGCTCGGCCGAGCGGACTGCGAAGGAAGATGGTGGGGCCAGGTTCGCGTCCGAGCTCGGTGCGGAGCGTGCGGCCCATCGCCTGTGCCTGGGTTTGGCCGCGTTCCGTAAGGTCGGAGTTACGTGTGCCTTGCATGCGTCGCTCGAGGTTCCAGGCGGTCTCGCCATGGCGCAACATGTAAAGGGGACGCTCGAGTTTCATGACGCGTGGCGCAGGATCAGGATCTTGGCCGCACCATAGCGCCGCTCGTCGAGCACTTCGAATCCTGTCGGAGGCAGCAGGTCCTCGGTGTTGGCAAGCTCGACCGTTGCAATGGCGTCAGGCTTCAGCCAGCCGGCGGCGGCCAACGCGGTCAATGCCGGCCCGGCGAGGTTGGAGCGATAGGGCGGGTCCAGAAACACGAGGTCGCAGGCCTCGCGTGTCGGAGGGGGGCGGATGGCATCGCCGCGCACCACTTTGGCAGCCGCCGTCTCGCCGATCTTGCGCAGGTTCTCGCCGATCAGCCTGATCGCCGTCGGATCGCTGTCAAGGAAGGTCGCGTGGGCGGCGCCACGCGACAGCGCTTCGATCCCCAACGCGCCGGAGCCGGCAAAGGCATCGAGCACGCGCGCCTCGATGAGCGGCGAGGTGTCATCCGGACGCCAACTGGCGTGAGCGAGGATGTTGAACAGCGCCTCGCGCGCCCGGTTCGAGGTCGGTCGCGTCGCGAGGCCCTCGGGCGTGGCGATGGCGCGGCCACGGTGCTTGCCGCCGACGATCCTGAGCATCAGCGGCGCGGGCGTTTGTGCTGCCGTGGACGCGGCTGCGGTTTCGCCCAGCCTGCCTTGCGCGGCACTTTGAGGCCGAGGAGATTGTCGAGCGCCTGCGCCGGGACCTCGTCGATGTCGCCGCGCTCGATTTCGCCGAGATAGAATGGCCCGAAGGCAACGCGGATCAAGCGCACCACCGGCAGGTCGAGGTGCGCGAGCACGCGGCGCACCTCGCGATTCTTGCCCTCGGTAAGCGCGATCTCGAGCCAGGCGTTGGTGCGCTGCTGGCGATCAAGCCGCGCCTCGATCGCGCCGTAGCGTACGCCCTCGATGGTGATGCCGCGGGCAAGCTCGGCGAGCCGCACCTCGTCGACCGCGCCATGCACGCGGGCGCGGTAGCGTCGGGTCCAGCCATTGGCCGGCAGCTCCAGCTTACGCGCGAGGCCGCCATCGTTGGTGAGCAGCAGCAAGCCTTCCGACATGAAATCGAGCCGGCCCACTGTCACCACGCGCGGCATGCCCTTGGGCAGGGAGTCGAAGATCGTGCGACGCCCCTGCGGGTCGCGCGCGGTCACCATCTCGCCGGGGGGCTTGTGGTAACGCCAGAGGCGAGGCCGGTCGGCGTCGGGTAATGGCTTGCCGTCGACTTCGATCCGGCTCCTGTCGGTGACGACGAAAGCCGGTGTCTCCAGCACCTGGCCGTCGACCCTGACACGACCGGCCGCGATCCAGCGCTCGGCGTCGCGGCGCGAGCAGAGGCCCGCCCGGGCGAGGCGCTTGGCAATGCGTTCAGGCTCGCTCACTTAGAGGCCGCCGCTCCCAGAAAGGCGCGGAAGAGCTTGGCGTCGCCCTCGGAGATCAGGAACTCGGGATGCCACTGCACGCCGATGCAGAAGCGATAGGCCGGTGCCTCAATGCCCTCGATCACGCCGTCGTCGGCGGTGGCGTTGATGACGATGCCTTTGGGCGCATCGGCCGCCGCCTGATGATGGGCGCTGTTCACGGCAAGCTCGTCGGCACCGACGATGGCATGGAGCTGCGTGCCGCGCGCGACCTTCACCTTGTGGCCGGGCTCGTTGCGCGGGTTGGGCTGCTCGTGCGCCAGCGCATCGGCGATCGAATCCGGAATGTGCTGGATCAGCTTGCCGCCCAACACGACATGTAGGAGCTGCTGGCCGCCGCAGATGCCCAGCACCGGTTTGTTGCGGTCGAGCGCGCCTCGCGTGACCGCAAACTCGAAGGCGGTGCGACGATCCTTGGTGATGACGGTGGCATGGCGGTCGCCGCCACCATAGTAGGAGGGATCGACGTCGAAGGCGCCGCCGGTCACCACAAGCGCATCGACGCGCTCGAGGTAGTCGCTGACCCGATCGGGTTCGTGTGGCAGAGCGACCGGCAAGCCACCGGCGGCATCGATGGCATCGAGATAGTTCTGGCGCAGTGCATACCAGGGAAACTTGGAGTAACCGCCGGGCTTTTCCGCATCCAGCGTGACTCCGATCAGGGGGCGAGGCATAGGATGACGATACACCATTCACCTCACCCTGAGGAGCGCCCGCAGGGCGCGTCTCGAAGGGTGGGCAACAAACACTGTGCGTACTCGCATGCTTCGAGACGGCCGCTCCGCGGCCTCCTCAGCATGAGGTTTCTTTTGGCGACGACTAGGACGAGACAATATTCCTGGGCACATCCTTGAACGGCTTGTTGGTGTCGACGCTGGGCTCCTTGGGCATCTTGAGGACGCGCTCGGAGATGATGTTGCGCTGGATCTCGTCGGTGCCGCCGGCGATCGAGGACGCGGGAACGGAAACCAGGATCTCGGCGATCACGCCGTCCATGGGGCTGTCGGCGCCGCTCAGGAGCGCGTCGGCACCGCTGATGTAGGTGTGCACGCGCGCCGCCTGCCGCGCCACATGGCTCGAGACCAGCTTGCCGAGCGAGCCTTCCGGCCCCTGAGGCCGGCCGTGTTCCTGCGCAGCGCGAGCGCGGCGGGCGGTCCACTCGGCCGACTTGGACATGATCAGGAGCTTGGCGATCTCCTGGCGGATCACGGGGTCGCTGATCTTGCCGGTGGCCTTCGCACGCTCCATCACGAGGTCGACCCGTCCGGCGCGCTGCGGATACCACTTGTAGGGCTCCATCGTGGTCGCGACCTCGGCGCGCTCCTCTTCGTAGATGCGGCCCTTGCGGTCGGAGGCGGTGGCCCATGAGCGCAGAGCATCGGCGCCGCGGCGCTCGTGCATCAGAGTCGTGGTCGCGACCGTCCAGCCGTCGCCCACGTCGGACACCAGGAGTTCCGGTTCGACGATCGCGTCGGTGAAGAACACCTGATTGAAGGAGGCATGGCCGTTCATCTGCTTCAGCGGATGCACCTGCACGCCGGGCTGCTTCATATCGAGAATGAAGTAGGCGAGCCCCTTGTGCTTGGTCGCATCCCAGTTGGCGCGGGCCAGCAGCAGGCCCCAATGCGCCTTGTGCGCCGAGGTGGTCCAGACTTTCTGCCCGTTGATCACCCATTTGTTGCCCTGGCGGTCGGCGCGGGTCACGGCGCCCGCCATGTCGGAGCCGCTGCCCGGCTCGCTGAAGAGCTGGCACCAGGTATCCTCGCCAGTGAGGATGCGGCGCAGGAATTTCTCCTTATGCAGGTCGGTGCCGTGATCGAGGATGGTCGCGGCGGCGAGCGTGCGGATGCCGGCCCTGGCGACGCCGACCGCGCCCACGCGCGCAAACTCCTCGTCGACGATCGAGTTGAATTTCACCGGCAGGTCGCGGCCGTGCCACTGCTTGGGCCAGTGCGGCGCCCCCCAGCCTGAATCGACCAGCTTGTTGCGCCATTCGACCAGCCCGTAATCGGGGTTCCAGTTGGCCTCGAGCCAGGTGCGGACTTCGCTGCGGACGCTTTCTTCGGTCTGTTCGCTCATGGTTCGGCTCCTCAGTGCGTCCAGTGCTGCATCATCTTCTCGCGGTGCTCGTTGGCATCGCCGAACAGGATCTCGCTCGACTTGGCACGCTTGAACCAGAGATGCGTGTCGTTGTCCCAGGTGAAGCCGATGCCGCCGTGCATCTGCACGGCATGGATCGCGGTCTGAACGCTGGCATCGGCGGCCGACGCCTTGGCAAGCGAGGCCAGCGCCGGCAGATCCTCGTCGCCTTCGTCGATCGCCGCCGCGGCGTAGTAGGCGGCCGATTTCGCAAGCTCGACATCGACCAGCATGTCCGCCGCCTTGTTCTTGGTGGTCTGGAACGAGGCGATCGAGCGGCCGAACTGCATGCGCATCTTCACGTAGGCGAGTGCGTCCTCGCGCAGCCGCTCGGCGCTGCCCACCATCTCGTTGGCAAGGCAGATCAGTGCCTGCTGCATGGTCTTGGCGAAAGGTGCGGCAGCAGCCCCTTCCTTGCCCAGAAGCTTCGCCTCGACCGACCGGAAGGTGAGATGAGCGAGCTTGCGCGTCTCATCCATGGTCTTGAGCGCCCGCCGCGTGAGACCGGGCGCATCGCCCTGGACGGTGAAAAGCGACAACCCGTCCTCGCCCTTGCTGCCTGCACGTCGCGCCAGCACGACAATCAGGTCGGAGGTATGGCCGTCGAGCACGAAGCTCTTGGCTCCATCGAGCCGGAAGGTGCCACCCGAGGGCGCGGCGGTCATGGTCACAGCGGACGGCTCGTTGCTGCCGCTCTCTTCGGCAAAGGCGAGGGTCGCCGTCACGTCGCCCGAGGCGATCGACGGCAGGAGCGCGCGCTTCTGCTCGTCGGTGCCGGCATTCAGGATCGCGGTCGTGCCGAGAGCAGTCGTAGAGAGATAGGGCGCGCAAAGGAGCCCGCGGCCCATCTCCTCCAGCACGATACCCAGCTCGGAAAAGCCGAAACCCTGGCCGCCATAAGCCTCGGGGATATGGATCGCGGTCAGCCCCAGCTCCTGATTGAGCCGCTTCCAGCCCTCGCGCTCGAAGCCTGCCTCGGTCGCCATCAGCCGCCGGACCTCCTTGGTGGGCGACCGCGCCTCCAGGGCGCGCCGCAGGGTGGTGCGAAACTCGTCCTGCTCCGGCGTGAAGCTGAACCGCATGATTACTCCTTCCGACCTGTTTGCGGTATTTTCCCCGATATGGCCGCAACAACAAGACTCTCACCCATGGAGCGCGCGCTCCGCGAAGCCCGGCTAGCCGCAGAGCGGGGCGAGGTGCCGATCGGCGCCGTGATCGTGGGACCGGACGGTACCCTGCTCGCCGCGGCCGGCAACCGAACCGAAGCCGATCGCGACCCGACGGCGCATGCCGAGCTGCTGGCGATCCGGGCCGCCGCCGCCGAGCTTGGCGCGCCGCGCCTGGTCGAGTGCGACCTTTACGTTACGCTCGAACCTTGTCCGATGTGCGCCCAGGCGATCTCCTTCGCACGCCTGCGCCGCCTCTATTACGGCGCGTCAGACCCCAAGGGCGGCGGTGTCGAGCACGGACCGCGCATCTTTAGCCAGCCGACCTGCCACCATCGGCCCGAGATCTATGGCGGGATTGGCGAAAGCGAAGCCGCAGCGCTGCTGCAGGGGTTCTTCAGGGATCGGCGATGAGCGCCGATCGTGCGCCTACGCTCTCTTGAGGAGCGCCGTCATGATGCGCTCACGGGTGAACGGCATGTCGCAGATGCGCACACCCAATGCGTGGGCCACGGCATTGCCAACCGCCGCCGCTGTCGGTCCGACCGAGCATTCACCGACGCCAAGTGCCGGGTTTCCACCACCGCTGACCAAGTCGGCCGTGATCTCGGGCACTTCGCTGAATCGCAGGATCGGGTAGCTGTCCCAATCGAGCGAGGCGATGCCTTGTTCATCGAAGCGGACCTGTTCCTTGAGGGTCCAGCTGATGGCCTGGACGATGCCGCCTTCGAGCTGGTTGCGAACGCCGTCAGGGTTGATCACGAGGCCGGCGTCGGCTAGGCACCAGACGCGCTCGACACGCACGGCTTCTTCGACCGTGACGGAGGCGACCACGGCGGCGTAGGCCGAGCGGTTCTTGTAGCGCGCGCAGGCGACGCCCAGCCCTTTGCCCGTGCCGGCCGGCCCGCGTGTGTTCCAACCGGCGCGTTCGGCCACGCCCCCCAGCACACGCCGTGCTCGCGGGTCGGACAGGATCGATAGGCGGTAGGCCAGCGGATCTTCGCCGGCCCGAGCTGCCAGCTCGTCGAGCAACGCTTCGATGGCACAGACATTCGGCAACACCCCGAGACCGCGCAGCGCCGATGTGCGGACGGGCGCACGCAGAATGAGATGGTGCAGGATGCGATGCGTCGGAACGTCGTAGATCGGCACGGCATTGCGCGTGCCGCCGCCGCCGCGCGCTTCGGTAGGATCGCTTGGCACCACCTCCGGCGGCGGATTGGCCATCGCTTCGGTTGCCAGCAGAAAGCCACTGTTGCTGCCGGGGCGCTGGACGTGCGTCGGACTCCAGATCTCGGTTGTCCAGTCGGCTGGCCGGCCCTTGTCGTCGAGATCGACATGCAGCGTTACGAGCATGGCGGGCCCGACCGGCTCGTAGCCGAATTCCTCCTCGCGTCGCCATTGCAGACGGATGCAATGGCCGGGCAGGCGTAATGCGATCAGCGATGCATCGAGCGCTGCGTCATCGGCGCCGTTGTGACCATAGCAGCCGGCGCCGTGCAGATGCTGGGCGGTGACGGCCTCGATTGGCAACGCCAATGCCGCTGCCAGGTTCTTGCGTAGAAGATGCATGCCTTGACCGTGTGAATGCACAGTCAGGTGGCCGTCGCGGAATTCGGCGAGGGCGCAGGACGGCGCCATCGACGCGTGCGCTACATAGGGGCGCGAGATCGTCATCTGCACCAACCGCTTCGGCGGCTTCTCCGATGGCAGCGCGCCGATGCGCCTGTCGTCGCTCGGTTGGCCTTGGAGCCAGGCAGCCTCCTGCTGCTCGGGCTCGATGCGCCGCACATTGTCCCATTTTGCATGAAGGGGTGCAGCGGCAGCAGCGGCATGGGCCACGCTCTCGACCGGGCTCACGAAGGCGACGAAATTGGCCTCGCGAACGATCTGCAGTTCTCCCTTCGCGGCACGCCGGATCGCCGCTTCGTCGAGCGTCGAGAGCACAGCGCCCCGACCGGGCTGACGCAAGGTGCGGGCGTGCAGGAGGTTGTGTGGCGCGACGTCGTGTACGAAGGCCGCGCCGCTTACCTTCGCGGGCAGGTCGCGGCGCGGCACGTTCTGACCGACTACCTTGTAGGCGGTGGGGAGCTTCATCGGTGCGGTACCGGTCACCGGTTGGCTGAGGTCGATCTCAGCCGCCACCGTCCAGTAGTCCTGGCCGGTCGGCGCGCCGTCCTGCAGGAATTGGCCGTCGACCACCGTGAGGTCGTCACGGCTGCAGTTCAACCTGAGGGCAGCGCGCTCCAGCGCCTTGGCCCGTACCTCGGCGCAGACCAGCCGGACTGAGCTGCCGGAGACTTCGATCGACAGAGACGACGATGTGTAGAGCTCATCCGGTCCCGACGTCGTGTCGCCGGACAGGACGGCGACACGATCCAACGGGACGTCGAGTTCATCGGCAGCGATCTGGCCGATGGCCGTCACCACGCCTTGGCCGATCTCGACCTTGCCGGTGGCGATCCGCACGGTGCGGTTGGGTTGAAACCGGATCCAGCGGTCGAGCCTCGGATTTTCGACGAGGCTTGGCGGCAGGGCGGGCGCGGTCATGCCGGCCTCCCGTCGCGCAACAGGCCGGCGGCGCGTTCCACGGCGCGAAGAATGCGTTGATGCGCGCCGCAGCGGCAGAGATGCTTGTCGAGGGCGGCGACGATCTCGGCCCGGGTTGGATTGGGATTACGATCGAGCAGCGCCTTCGCCGAGATCAGGATCCCCGACAGGCAGTAGCCGCATTGTCCGGCTTGCTCCTCGAGAAAAGCCTGTTGCAGCGGATGCAGCTTCGCCGGTGTGCTGAGACCTTCAATCGTGGTGATCCTCCGACCCTCGAGCGTTCCGGCCTCGCGTGTGCAGGCATAGCTCGGCTGGTCGTCGACCAGCACCATGCAGCAGCCGCACTGTTCCAGGCCGCAGCCATATCGCGTGCCCATCAAGCCAAGGTGATTGCGCAGGACTTCCAGCAAGGAAACGGTATCGGGCACATCGACTTGCCGAGCAACGCCGTTGACGGCGAAGGTGATAGCCATGGCGGTCCCCCCAAGTTTGGTCCGTGTCTTAGCAGGACGACGAAGGGGCTGCGACCCACTCGGCGCGCACATCACCGCTACTATCCTGGGCCGAGCGACGACGACGATCAAATTCCCGTGGCGCAAGACGTGACAATGCCCATACGGCGGCACTGCGCACGAGCGGTGACGGGTCGGTCAGCAGTCGTTCGACGGCGGGCAGAGCGGTCGCTGGCGCACCGCTGTTGCCCAGTGCATAGGCGACGTTGCGCAGAAATCGGTCGCGACCGATGCGCTTGATCGCAGTGCCTGCGAAACGCTGGCGGAACGAGGCGTCGTCAAGGGTCGCGAGCGCGGCGAGCTGGGGCGCATCGAGATTGGGACGCGGCTGCAGGGAGGTTTCGCGCGCCACCTGGGCGAACTTGTTCCACGGGCAGACGGCGAGGCAATCGTCACAGCCATAAATGCGATTGCCGAGCAACGGCCGGAGGTCGGCGTCGATCGGTCCCTCGTGCTCGATGGTGAGATAGGAAATGCAACGACGCGCTTCGAGACGGTAGGGACCAACGAAAGCCTTGGTCGGACAGATGTCGAGACAGGCACGACACTGGCCGCAGTGATCGATTTCCGGTTCGTCGACAGGAAGCTCGGCCGAAAGCAGAAGTTCGCCGAGGAACAGCCAGGAGCCGTATTGGCGCGACACAAGATTGGTGTGCTTGCCCTGCCAGCCGATGCCGCTTGCCTGCGCCGCGGGCTTCTCCATGACCGGCGCCGTATCGACAAAGACCTTGATCTGATGTCGGTAGGTATCCCAGATGAAGCGGCCCAGCGCCTTCAGCTTGCTTTTCACCACTTCATGGTAGTCGCGGCCCTGGGCATAGACCGAGATCGCGGCCCGTTCCGGGTTTCCCAGGATCGCTTGCGGATCGCTTGCGGGCGCATAGTTGAGCGCGACCGATACGACCGTGCGCGCCTCCGGCCAGAGCGTCGCAGGATCCGCGCGCTGCTCTGACTGCTCAGCGAGCCAGCCCATGTCGCCGTGAAATCCTTGCGCCACGTACGAGGCGAGATGCGCCAAGCGTTCGCGTCGGACATCGGGTGACAACGACGCCGACGCAAAGCCCACGGCATCGAAGCCGAGCCGCAGCGCTTCTCTGCGGATCGCATCGCGCAGCTCGGTCGGACTCGCCGTCTTGGGCGGACGTTTGGGAACAGGCGGATGACGGCTCATCGCCAACCTTCATTGCAGGCTCTACCGGCCCCTGTAGCCAGCAACGCCCTGATCCGGAAGCCACAGGCCCTTGGGCGACGTGCCGGTCTGCCAGAAGACATCGATCGGCATGCCGCCGCGTGGGTACCAGTAGCCGCCGATCCGGAGCCAGCGCGGCTGCAGCGTCTTCACCAGCCGCTGGCCGATCGCGAGCGTGCAGGCTTCGTGGAAGTCGGCGTGATTGCGGAAGCTGCCGAGGAAGAGCTTCAGTGATTTGCTCTCCACGAGCTTCGCGCGCGGCGCGTAGTCGATCACGAGATGGGCGAAGTCAGGCTGGCCGGTCATCGGACAAAGCGTCGTGAACTCGGGTGCGGTGAAGCGCACGAGATATAACGCCTTGGGATCGGGATTGGGCACGGCCTCGAGGACCGCTTTTTCGGGCGAGGCGGGGAGCGCTGCGGGGTGGCCGAGCTGACGCAGGTGAGGGTACTTAGTCATGACACCATCATATGCTAAGCGGGCCGCCATGACTCATCGGGTTGCCATCGTCGGAGCCGGACCGTCCGGCTTCTATACGGCGGATGGCCTGCTCCGCGGCCGGCCGGACCTTCGCATCGATCTGATCGATCGGCTGCCGACGCCGTTTGGCTTGGTTCGGGCGGGCGTCTCGCCCGATCATCAGGGCACCAAGGCCGTGGTCCGCCAGTTCGAGCGGCTGTTGGCTCAGCCGGATGTGCGCTTCGCGGGCAACGTCGAAATCGGTCACGACCTTTCCTGGGACGAACTGCAGGAAGGCTATGACGCGGTGATCGTGGCGACCGGCATGGTGATCGACCGCAAGCTCGGCATTCCGGGCGAGGACCTGCCGCATGTCTGGGGTTCGTGGAAGTTCGTGGCGTGGCTGAATGGCCATCCCGACTTCCGGCAAGGACCGGACCTCAGCGCTGTGCGGAGGGTGGCCGTGATCGGTAACGGCAATGTCGCGCTCGATGTCGCCCGCCTGCTGGCGAAAGGGCGGGAGGAGATGGCCAAAACCGACATCGTGCCCGAGGCCGGCGAGGCCATCGCCGTGGCGCCGCTTGCCGAGATCCATGTGATCGGCCGCCGCGGACCGGAGCATGCGTCTTTCACCAATAACGAGCTGGTCGAGATGGGACGAGTCGGCCGTGCCGTGGCGCTCACGGATGCGGCAGCGCTTGCGGTCCAGGCGCCGGCGTCAGATCCGACGCCCGAGCGGCTGCGCAAGGCGAAGAACCTTGAGATCCTGCGCGGCTTTGCAGGCAATAAGGCCGGCAGCAAGCCGTTGGCTGTGCATTTCCGGTTCAACGCCTCGCCGGTCGCCATCCGCCCGGGCGAGATCGAACTCTCCACCGGGACGCTGCCGGCCGATCTCGTGATCACCTGCATCGGCTATCGCGGCGAAGATTTCCCCGAGGGCGAGGGCGTGTTCGCCGTCGGCTGGGCGCGTCGTGGGCCCACTGGCACCATTCCCACCAACCGCGCCGACAGCCACGCGGTGGCACGAGAGGTTTTGGCCTGGCTGTCGGAGCGCGATCCGAAAAGCGGCCCGGACCCGATGCCGCTTTCGATCGACGTTGCGGGCTGGCATCGCATCGACAAGGCCGAGATCGCGGCCGGCACACCGCTCGGTCGCCCGCGCGTCAAGCTTGTCGACTGGAAGTCGCTCCTGGACGTGGCGCAGAACGACTGACCGCTCGCACGAGAACGCGCCACTGACCATCGCTCGTGGCTTCGAGCCTCGGCTGTCCGATCCGGGCATGGTCGCCCAGGAAATCGATGAAAGCGCGCACACGTGCCGGCAGCGGTCCGCCTTGGCCAAGATAGACAGCGTGAATGTCCTCGCAGTCGCCCGGATTGAAGGCCTCGAGCACCGGGACGAGACGACCGGCCGAGATATCCGGGCCTATGTGGAACAGGGCAAGGCGCGCGAGGCCCACGCCGTCGAGCGTGAGCAGGCGTGCGGCCTCACCATCGCTGACCCGCGCGATCGGCGGCGGCGCGATCCTTGCGGTCGCGTCCCCGTTCTTGAACGGCCAGCCGCTCTGGAGACGCGCGAAGGTCCAGCCGATGCTCCGATGCCGGGCGAGTTCGTCCGGCGCTTTGGGCGCACCGTGCCGGGCGAGGTAGCCGGGTGCTGCGACCACGGCCATCGGGCTGGTACCGAGCTTGCGTACAGTGAGGCTTGAATCCTGCATCGGGCCGACGCGGATCGCGATGTCGGCACGCTCCTGCAAAAGGTCGACGACCGTGTCCGACAGCACGATATCGAGCGTGATCGCCGGATGCTGCTGCAGGAAGGTTGGCACCAGCGGCATCACATGGCGCAGGCCAAAGGGGACGTTGCTGTTGATCCGGAGGTGGCCGCGCGGATTGGCGCCCGCTGCCGCCTCGCGCTCGGCCTCGCCGAGATCGGCCAGCACCCGAACCGACCGGTCGTAGAAGATCTGGCCCTCCGGCGTGAGCTGGAGCTGACGCGTCGAGCGGTTGAAGAGCCGGGCGCCGAGCCGGGTCTCCAGACGGGAGACGAGCTTGCTCACGCCCGAAGGTGTCATCCGAAACTCGTGCGCCGCCGTGCTGAAACCGCCGAGATCCACCACCCGGACGAAGACCTCCATTTCGGCGGCACGATTGGTTTCCAGGCGAGGCATTTATGAATTGATCTCATAAATGATTGGAATTGTCGCCGTCTAATTCCAATACCGAGACAGCTCTATCTCGGCGCGGTCGTTCGCCAGCCGGGAGCAGAAAACCATGCCCATTGCCGTCCTCGCGCTTACCGCCGGAGCCTTCGGCATCGGCACCACCGAATTCATCATCATGGGATTGCTCATCCAGGTGGCCGCCGACATGCATGTGTCGGTGCCGGCGGCGGGCCTGCTGATCTCGGGCTATGCGCTGGGCGTCTTCGTCGGAGCGCCCCTGTTGACCCTGGCGACGCGTCGCCTCCCCCGCAAAAGCGTCCTGCTGGCGCTGATGGCGATTTTCACGGCGGGCAATGCCGCCTGCGCGCTGGCGCCGGACTATACGACCTTGATGCTGGCGCGCGTGCTGACCTCGCTCGCCCACGGCACCTTCTTCGGCGTCGGATCGGTCGTGGCGACAGGCTTGGTGGCGGACAACCGTCGCGCCTCGGCAATCGCCACCATGTTCGCGGGCCTCACCGTCGCAACCCTGCTCGGCGTACCGTTCGGCGCCTGGTTCGGCCTGATGTTGGGTTGGCGCGCGGCCTTCTGGGCGGTGGCGGCGATCGGCGTCGTGGCGTTCCTGATCCTGGCCGTTTTCGTGCCCGGTGGCGTCGGTCGCGTGGACAAAGCAGCATCGATCCACGAGGAGCTGGCGGTGCTGGCTCGGCCTCAGGTGCAGCTTGGCCTGGCGATGACCGTGCTGGGTTTCGCCGGTCTCTTCACCGTCTTCACCTATATCCAGCCGATCCTCACCAGGCTCACCGGCTTCTCCGACCAAGCCGTGTCGCCGATCCTGCTTGTGTTCGGTGCCGGACTCTCGCTGGGCAATATCGCTGGCGGCCGGTTTGCCGACCGCAGCATGTCACGCGCGTTGATCGGCACATTGGCCAGTCTCGCCGTCGTGCTGGTGGCGCTGGCACCGGGTCTTTTCGCCAAGGTGCCGGCGGTGCTGCTGGTGGGCCTCCTGGGCGCCGCAGCGTTCGCCACCGTCGCGCCATTGCAACTGCGCGTGCTCGAGAAGGCAGGAACCGCGGGGCAGAACCTTGCCTCCAGCCTCAACATCGCGGCGTTCAATCTCGGCAATGCTCTCGGTGCCTGGTTGGGCGGCGAGGCCATCGATCGCGGACTGGGCCTCGCGGCGCTGCCGTTGGTCGCCGCGGCGGTCACCACGCTGGGGCTCGGCATCGCCCTCTGGAGCCTGCATCTCGACCGTCCGCCGCTCGCTGCGCGTTCCCGCCAGACGGAAGGCGTATGAGCGCGCTTTGATGGTCGCCTGCGAGAAGCCGGCATTCTATATCTTCTCTCGTCGGATCTTCGTTGATGGGAGAAATCATGTTGACCATCGGTCGCCGCCTCACATGGGCGCTCCTCGCTGCTTTTGCGTTTTTCGGCGGGACGGGCACAGGTGCTGCCAATGCCGAGACGGTGCTGCGGGTCGCGCTGCATTCGGATCTCAAGATCATCGATCCGATCTGGACCACGGCGCTGATCACGACCCACCACGGTCATATGATCTACGACACGCTGTTCGCGGTCGACGAGAAGCTCGAGGTGAAGCCGCAGATGGTCGACAAATGGGAGACGTCAGCCGATCAGCTCACCTGGACCTTCACCTTGCGCGATGGCCTTCTGTGGAGTGACGGCGCGCCGGTGACCGCAGAGGATTGCGTCGCATCGATCAAGCGTTGGGGCGCCAAGGACGGGATGGGCCAGAAGCTCATGAGCGTGACCGCCGAGCTCAGCGCGCCCGACGCCAAGACGATCAAGATGGTGCTGAAGCGCCCCTACGGCCTGGTGCTGGAATCGCTCGGCAAGTCGAGCTCGAATGTGGCCTTCATGATGCCCAAGCGCGTCGCCGACACCGATCCCAATACGCAGATCACCGATACGACGGGCTCGGGCCCCTTCATCTACAAGAAGGACGAATCGAGGCCGGGCGAGAAGACGGTGTATGTGAAGAACCCGCACTACAAGCCGCGCAGCGAGCCGGCGTCCGGCCTTGCCGGCGGCAAGGTGGCCAAGGTCGACCGTGTCGAATGGGTCTCGATCCCCGACAGCCAAACCCAGGTGAATGCGCTACTGAGCGGCGAGGTCGATCTGGTCGAGATCGTCCCGCCCGATCTCCTGCCGCTCGTGTCAAAGGACAAGGACATCAAGATCTTCGTCACCAACCTGGCGGGCCGGCAGTTTGCGATGCGGTTCAATGTGCTGCACAAGCCGTTCGACAATCCGAAGATCCGCCAGGCCGTGCTTTACGCGCTCGACCAGAAGGAGTTCCTCGACGCCAACATCGGCAATCCGTCCTACTACAAGGTCTGCAAGTCGGTGTTCCCCTGCGGCTCGCCGCTCGAATCGACCAAGGGTTGGGAGGACAAGCTTTCCGGCAATACGGCGAAGGCGAAGCAGATCCTGCAGGAGGCGGGATATGACGGCACGCCGATCGTGCTCCTGCATCAGACCGACCTGCCCAATCACAACAACCTCGCAACGGTCGCCAAGCCGCAGCTCGAGCGGGCAGGCTTCAAGGTCGATCTGCAGGCGATGGACTGGCAGACGCTGGTGACGCGCCGCGCCAAGAAGGACCCGTTGAACCAGGGCGGCTGGAGCGCCTACTTCACCTCCTGGGGCGCGACCGACGTGTTGAACCCGGTGTCGACCGCCTTCCTGAGCGGCGCCTGCGACAAGGCGACCTTCGGCTGGACCTGCGATCCCGAGCTCGAGAAGCTGCGTGACGCCTACGCTTTCGAGACCGATCCAGCCAAGCAGAAGGCGATCGCCGAGCAGGTCCAGCTCCGCGTCATCGACTATCCGACCCACGTGCCGCTCGGCCAGTTCACGACCCCGACCGGTATCCGCAGCAACATCACGGGCCTCCTGCACACGCCGGCGCTCGCGCTCTGGAACATCGAGAAAAAATGAGTCGCATGCGTCCGACGATTACAGCGGAGGAACTATGGCGAGCAACGATACCGTTTTTGCCGGCTCGATTCCGGCGCTCTACGACCGTTACATGGGCCCGCTCCTGTTCGAGCCCTATGCCCGGGAAACGGCCGCGCGGCTCGATGATCTGAAATCGGGCGCACTGCTCGAGACGGCGGCAGGGACCGGTATCGTGACCCAGGCGCTGGCCGAGCGGCTGCCTCCCACCGTCGACATCGTCGCCACCGACCTCAACCAGGCCATGATCGACTTCGCCGCGACCAAGCCCGGTCTGGCGCGCGCCAAGCTGCGCCAGGCCGATGCGCTTGCTCTGCCCTTCGAGGACGGCGGCTTCGATGCTGTCGTGTGTCAGTTCGGTGCGATGTTCTTTCCCGATCGCGTAAAGGGCTATCGCGAGGCGCGCCGAGTGCTACGCCCGGGGGGACGGGCATTAATCGCGATCTGGGACAGCCTCGAGCACAATCCCATGACGCGCTGTGTGGTCGACGCGATGGCGGTTCGCTTTCCGGCGAATCCGCCACGCTTCCTGGCCCGCACGCCGCACGGACACTCTGACCAGAAGACCATACGGACCGAACTTGCCGAAGCTGGATTCGGCCAGCTGACGATTGATGTCGTCACCCTGCCGAGTCGCGCGCCGTCACATATCGATCCGGCGATCGCCCTTTGCCAAGGGACGCCGATGCGCGGTGAGATCGAGGCTCTCGCGCCGCAAGGCCTTGCGGCGGCAACCGACGCCGCAGCCGAGGCGCTGGCGCGCGAATACGGTGAGGGACCGATCGAAGCGCCGATGCAGGCGCTCCTGATCGTCGCTCGGAAGTAGCGCGGTCAGTCGAGCCGTACGCTCACGCCTTCCAGTCCCTTTCTCGAAGCGGGATAGCGCTTGGTCACTTCGGCGTCGTGGCCGGGAATGATCATCTCGGTGCGGCCGTCGGCAAGCTTCCGGAGCTTGTCGTAGCCTGCCAGCATGTCGGCCACCGAGAACACGATCGAGAACAGCTTGTCGTTGTTGACGCCCCAAAAATAGTGCGAAGCGTCGGACGCCAGCACCAGCCACCCGTTGCGCGTGTTCACTCGCACCGATTGGATGCCCATCGTATGGCCGCCGATCAGATGGACCGAGAGGCCGGGCTGGATCTCCTCGTCGCCATCATGGAACACCACGCGGTTGCCGTAGAGTGCGCGCACGATGCCGACGATGTCGTCGCATTCATAGGCATGGCGGAAGGTGCCCTTGCACATATGCCGACCAGTGGCGAATTGCATCTCCTTGTCCTGCAGATGGAAACGCGCTTTGGGGAAGCGGTCCCAATTGCCGATGTGGTCGTAGTGCAGATGGGTGACGATCACGTCCTCCACCTCGGCTGCGTCGATGCCGAGCTCGCCCAGCAGATCGGCCGGATTCTTCTTCACCTCGCGGCCGCGCTTCTTGCCGATCTGGGCGTTGAAGCCGGTGTCGATCACGATCGGCTTGGCGCCGATCTCGCGGTTGCCTTCGTGATCGAGGGGGATCGCCACCCAGACGAAATAGTCCATCGGGAAGTCGGCGTCGTGCGGGTCGGGGTTGATCTGCACTTCCCAGGCCTTGCGCGGCAGGTGGGCATATTTGACCGCATGAACCTCGTAGATCGGCATCGAACGCATCTTTGTTCCTTCCCGTGGATCGGCCCATGGATCGGCCCGTGTACCGGCTGGTGGAGGGTAGCGTGCGGCCGGCGATCCGCGCTATAGTGGCGCCATGGCCCGCATGGACCTCCTCATTGGACGAATTAGCACCCCGGTTTGCACTGCAGACCGGCGCGTCGCTGTTCGTCCGCTTTTTGAGGAGTCTTTCCATGCCTGCCCGATCTACCGCCGTCCTGGCGCTCAAACGTAATTCCTCCACCGTCCGCTATTGTTTCGAGGCCGACGCCGAGCCCGGCGTGTTGCCGCGTGCGCTCGAGCTGCTGGCCAAGCGCGGTCTCGTGCCGGCGCGTGTCTTTGCGCAAGCCGATGCCGATCAGCTCTCGGTCGAGATCGAGGTTGAAGGGCTCGCCGCCGAGACCGCCGAGCACGTCGGCCGATGCCTGGGCGAGATCGTAGGCGTCCGGCAAACTTTCTGACTGCCCGGAGTTAGATCAACCGTCCGACAATGGCGTCGATGTGCAGGCGGGCAACGTCGATCGCGGGGAAGCCGGCCGTCGCCTCGTCGAACATCAGGGCGAGGTCGGTGCCCGCGAGCAGGATCGTCTCCACGTCATCGCGGCGCTGCAAGTCGGCGGCGATGCGGCGCAGGCCGGCGGCGTCATCGGGATCGGCTTTCTGCGTGTCGAGGATGCGCTGGTAGGCCTTGCCGATGAAATCTATCTCGTCGGTTTGCGGCTTCACGATCTCGGCGTGCGTAAGCTGACCCCAGAGGCTGCCCTGCATGGTGAAGATCGTGCCGAACAGCGCCACGCGCTTGATGCGGCGCGCCTGCAACTCGGCCGTGATCGGATCGACGATATTGATGATCGGCAGGCGCGTGCGCTTCCTGAGCTGCGCGATGCAGATGTGCGGCGTGACGGCGGGAAGAACGGCGGCATCGGCGCCGGCACGGCCCAGACGGTCGATGAATGTGGCGAGATAGGACGCGAGCTCGTCGAGCTTGCCGGCGCGGATCAGGGCCTGACCATAGTCGACGTCGGCATGGACGAATGCCAGATCGGGCACCATGCCGCGGGCTTTGCAGGCGGCGGTGATCTTCTCGTAGTAGTGGATCGTGGCGCCGACACCCAAGCCGCCGACGATTCCGACGCAGCTCTTGGTCATGCCGGCCAGTTGCGCGTCCACACCGGGCGGAGCTGCGGCACCTGGTCGACATTGCGGGCAATGGCGAACAGCTTGGGCGTCTCCGTCTCGAACCAGCCGCGCTTGGGACGCCAGCGGGTCATGATGCCGATGTAGAGGTCGAGCGCGGAGAACCGTTCTCCGAGGAAGTAGGGCGCCTTCGCCTCGCCATTCACTTGCCGCCACAGTCTTTGCGCGTAGGCGTCGGTGGCGGCGCGGAAGGGATCGCGCGCAGCGCTCACCGAGACGAAGCGCGACGGATCATCGGCATAGGTGAAGGTTGGATAGATATTGGCGACGATGAAGACCAGCCAGCGCAGGAACCGCGCGCGCTCGGGTGAGTCGGCCTTCGGTACCAGTGTGTCCTGACCCGCGATCTCGCCCAGAAGGAGGGTGATGGCCGCGCTCTCGCTCATGATGCTGCCATCCGGCATCACGAGCGTGGGCACCTGCGCCAGCGGATTGACCTTCTCCAGCTTGCCGCGCGCATCAGGCTCCCTGAAGAGATCGCCCACCGGCTCGAAGGTGAAGGGCAGCCTGTACCAGACGAGCTGCGCCTCAACGATGGTCGAGCCCCACCCGGCGCGCCCGTAGAGCTTGTAGGTCATGGGTTACTCACGGTTTCTGGAGCGGCTGGATCAGGCTCGATGTGTCCCACCGTCCACCGCCGCGCTCCTGGACACGGGCGTAGAATTGATCGACCAGCGCGACCAGGGGCATCGCCGCCTTGGCGCGCTTGCCCTCGGACATGGCGATGCCGAGATCCTTGCGCATCCAGTCGACGGCGAAGCCGTAGTCGAACTTGCCGGCGATCATGTTCTGCCAGCGATTCTCCATCTGCCAGCTCTGCGCCGCTCCCTTGGAAATGGCGCTCATTACCTTCTCCATGTCGAGCCCGGAGCGCTGGCCGAGGTTCAACGCCTCGGCGAGGCCCTGAACGATTCCGGCGATGCACATCTGGTTCATCATCTTGGTAATCTGGCCCGTCCCCGGCGGGCCGATCAACGTTACTGCCTTGGAGTAGGCATCGGCGACCGGCTTGGCCTTGTCGAACGGCGCCTGTTCGCCGCCGCACATCACCGTGAGCTGGCCGTTTTCCGCGCCCGCCTGGCCGCCCGAAACAGGCGCGTCGATGAAGTCGATGCCTTTCTTCTTACCTTCGGCATGCAGCTCGCGCGCGATGTCGGCCGAGGCCGTCGTGTTGTCGACGAAGATCGTGCCCTTCGCCATGCCGGCGAACGCGCCTGACTCACCCAGAACGACCGAGCGCAGATCGTCGTCGTTGCCCACGCAGCAGAACACAATTTCGCGGCCGGCTGCAGCTTCCTTGGGCGTGCGGGCCGCCGTGCCCTTGTGCTTCTTGGTCCAGGCCTCGGCCTTGCTGAAGGTGCGATTGTAGACCACCACTTCGTGCCCTTTGGCGGCGAGATGGCCGGCCATCGGAAAGCCCATCACGCCCAGACCCAGAAACGCCACCTTGGCCATCGCTTGCTCCCAATGCTGTCCCGTGTTGCGGGCGCGATCATAGAACCAAATCCGAATGGCGCCAGAGCCACCTCGCTAGACCGATGCGAACAGCAGAAGCGCGATGGCGGCGATCCCCACGATCATCGGCGGCAGGGCGAGCGGCCAGGCGTGGCGATAGAGCTCGGCGTCGGAGATCTTCAGTCCCAGGAGCGCCACGCCCATGGCGATGCGGATGGGCGAGAGCATGGTGAGGTTGGTGCAAAGGCTGTTCTGCGCCGCTGCGATCCACGACGGATCGAGCATGAGTGCGTGGCCGAGGGCGGTGGCCATGGGCATCAGCATGGCGTTGGCCGTCGCCCCGCCGCCGGTCAGGAAGCCACCGATGGCGGCGAACAGAGGCACGCCCAGCGCCGCCTCGCGACCGACTGCTGTCTCGAGCGCCTCGGCGATCTGCTGCGCCATGCCCGAGCCGACATAGAGCTCGGCCATCACCACGAAGACGAGCGTGACCAGGCAGGCGCGCCAGGCGCTCTGCGCGGCTTTGGCGATCACGCGGGAGAGCGATGCCTTTGCCATCAGCACGACCAAGATGCCGATCGCCACCAGCCAGAAGCCGGGCGCATAGAGGGGCGCGAAGGCAGGCTGATTGTCAAACGGCTTCATGGCCCACAAGGGCTGCAGCAGATGGCGCAGCGGCGGCACCAGCCGCGTCGCGCAAAGCGCGAGCGTCAGCGCGATATAGGGGGCATTGATCCGAATTGCGCTGGCGAGCCGGGCGCGGTCGGGCCGCTCGTCGCGCCAGAAGCGCAACGCCGCCAGTAGCGCCGTTGGAGCCGCGCCTGCGATCTCGACGTCGCCATAGCGATTGGCAAGCCAGATCAACAGCAGGAGAAGACCGGTCCAGGCAAGATCATCGAGCTTCTGTGCAAACGGCACGCCGACGCCGGCGGTGCGAGCAATGCGCCAATAAAGAGCGAGATAGAGGCCATGGATCGGCACCTGCAGCACCGCCGAGCCGAGGCCGAGTCCGTTGGGCGTGAGGCCGGCGAGGGTTGCGCCCACCGTTGTGCTGATGGCAAGCGCGCCCCACGGCACCAGCGACTGGCTGTAGAGGCCGAGCAGCAGGATCGGCAGACCACCCAGCCCGAGCCGCCGAAGGCTCGCGAGCGCGATCATGTAGCCGACACCGAATCCGGTCACCGACTCGGCAAAGGGTCCGACGAGAAAGCAGAGCGTCCACAGTCGCCGCGGTGTCGCCTCGACAGCATCTTCGGTTGTGGCCTCGCCACGTGTCTGCTGGCAGTGATGGAAGAAGATGCCGGTGGCGATGATCGCGATCACCTGCCCCGAGAGCCAGAGCCCCGCCATGGTCTCGTTGAGGAAGAGCCGGCCCAGCGCATTGCCGCCATGGCTCTGCGCGATGATCGTGGCCGACGCCGCGAGCGTCGCCGTAAGACCGGCGAGCCCCGACACGAGTGCGCTTGCGCGCCCGGAGGCCAGCAGGCCCAGCACGAGGCCGAGTGGCAACAGGGCGAGCAGGGTTTCCATGAGGCGCGCACTCTATCGTGCGCTGTCCGGTCCTGCTCCGGGAACTCTCGACAGTTTTCCTAATCGCTGCCCTAAAACGCCAAGGCCTTGGGGTTGTGCGACGAATATCCCGGAGCGTGAGCGTGAAGCCGCCGATGTGGTGGCCTCATTGCGTCGGGCGATAGCCAGAAACCCCTGAGGCCGAGCCCAAGCTGCCTGTGATTCGCCTCAGGGGCGACCCTTGCGCGGCGGGGACCTTTCGCCTAGAAACCCGCGCCATGCCCCGATAGCTCAGCTGGTAGAGCACGTCATTCGTAATGATGGGGTCGGCGGTTCGATTCCGTCTCGGGGCACCATATTCTTCAATAGGTTAGCTAGACCGCGCTGAGAGCGAAACGGCGGGGCGGCGCTTAGCAGGAGTGGAAGTCGCATCGCAAAGCGTGCTTCACCCTCAATGGGACCCTTTAGCGCCATTGGCGCGACGATATGAAAAGGAGCTGGGCGAGAACGATGGCTACTTACGTTTTCCATGGCGCGAGCCGTGAGAGCTATGAATACTCTCCGCTTTCTTGGAATTCGCCCAAAAAAATCCCGAAGCAAAGCGGCGTACTGATTTTTGCAATGCGCGATGGGCAATCAGTCGTTCCCATTTTGATAACTGACTGCCTTAACCTTCAGATGGCCTTCTTTCAGCATAGCGCAGTCGCGGCCAAGAACTTCGGAGCAAATCTGGCCTTTATTCGGACAGAGGAAGACGCGGAAGTAGCTGAGGCAGAGGCGATGGATTTGATTGAGCAGTATTATCCTGAGATGAATCTCCAAGCCGCATCGCGCCCATGATTACGCTGCCGAGAGGATGTGAGACGCCGTGGCGCTCTGGGCGTTGTCCTCGTCGTTCCTAAGCTCGCGTCGATGACTTCAATTCTGTGCCGGTAGCTCTTGGATGTCGAAACCAAGCGCCGCGGGTCGATGACGCCTGTGGCAACGATATCGAATCCTGCGGGTCAAATATCTATCCGTGGGCTGCCGGACGATCCGCAATGTCGCTGGTGTCAATCCAGACCTGCATCTCGCTTGCCTTCTTGGAGCTATCGAAACCGATCACGGTGCAGTCGAGCTCCGGTCCCCTCGATCCGGTCCAGATCAAGTATTCGGCACCGTTAGCAATGCGGCGGCACGCAGCCTCGATCTCTTCGTGATCAGCAGGCCGCCACGGCTCGTCCCGACTGATGTAGGCGCGGCAAGGAAACCGACGCTGCTTCTCTGCGAATGGGTTGACCTCGTGTCGTGCCATCAGAGGTTCCTCAGGAAGGCATGAGCCTGCGTGCGAGAGTCGAAACGACCTCTCTAAAAATGTCAGTGAGTCACTCATCGAAGTATGGAGTGTCGGTCTGAGAGGTTACGCGACGATGTTGCGAGGTCGGGGAGTTGTTTCCCGTGTTTCGCGACGCCGACGCACCCATTAGCCGCTGGGGGACAAGGCCATTGCCAATCCGTCTGGCTAAAGATTTCTCCCGGATCGTTGCTGCGATGGTTGGAGTAACGAAGCACTGCAAGGATTGAGCTCAAGCACAGGCTTCGCCGGCCGGGGAACGTACGATGAGATCGGGCGTTTACTTTTGACTGAGGCCTGCCTGCTTCGTGCTGATCGACCAGGGCCTGAGGATCCTCACAATCTGCTGGCGAGGCATTCCAATGCTTAAGTGGGCCCTGATCTTCTTCATCATCTCCATCGTCGCGGGATTCTTCGGCTTCAGCGGCGTTTCTGCAGCGGCAGCGGGAATCGCGAGGGTGCTGTTCTTCATCTTCCTCGCACTCGTCGTTGTTTTCCTGGTCATTGCGGTTGCCACCGGAGCGATGGTGTTCTGAGCGGGGTTGTCGGCAAAGATTAAGGTGACCGACGGCATCGCCGGCCTTGCCAAGGCGCCAAGAAGAAAGGCTACTTGGCGCCGAAGGAGACCAGATGCAGTCCCATGTGTATGTCGCGATCGTTACTTTGCTGGCGGTCCTGGTTTATTTCTGGATGGCAGCTCGGGTGGCGCGGACGCGTCGACAAGTCGGGATCTTTGCGCCTGCAATGACGGGCGATCCGCTGCTCGAGCGTACCATCCGCGCGCACTACAACACGCTCGAGTGGCTGCCGATCTTCCTGCCGTCCCTGTGGCTCTTCGCCATCTACTGGAGCAGCCCTGTCGCCGCCGGGTTGGGCTTGGTGTGGGTTGTTGGCCGGATCGTCTATTTCATCGGCTATCGGGCGGACGCCGCCATGCGCCGGCCTGGCTTCTTCATCCAGGCTGCGGCAGCAAGCATCCTCGCCTTGGGAGCTCTCGGCCGCCTTGTCTATCTGGCCGCCATGTCAGGGACGGGATCCTAGGGGTGCTGCGTTGGTAAACGGGTGCCGACTTGGCGACGGTCGCTAGTGTCGACCGTCGCCCAATGATGGGTCGAGTTTGTCGTCCTGGGGAGTGATGGTCGACTGGTCATCCACGACGGCTGAGGCCGCTGCTTCCCTCTGGCGCGCCAGTTGCTGGCCGAGCTCGAGCAGGACAGGAGCGCTGCGCAGCGCCTCGTCGATCGCCACCATGCCGACGATGTTGTAGCCGTTGTCGACATGCATGATCTCGCCGGTGATGCCTTGGCCGAGGTCACTGATCAGGCTGAGCGCGGCCCGCCCGACGTCGTCGATCGTGGTGTTGCGCTTCAGCGGTGCATTGGCCTCGGCCCATTTGACGAGATGGCGCATGCCCGAGACGCCACTGGAGGCCAAGGTCTTGATCGGCCCCGCCGAGATCGCGTTGACGCGGATGTTATGGCGGCCGAGATCGACCGCGAGATAGCGCACGCTCGCTTCCAGCGCCGCTTTCGCCACGCCCATCACGTTGTAGTTCGGCACGACCCGTTCCGACCCGAAATAGGTCAGCGTCAGCAGGCTTCCGCCGTTTCGCATCAGCGGCGCTATGCGCTGGGCTACGGCAGTAAAGCTGTAGCAGGAGACGTCGAGGGCGGTCGCGAAGTTGCTCCGGCTGGTCTGCACGTAGGGGCCGGTCAGCTCGTTCTTGTCGGAGTAGGAAATGGCATGGACGACGAAATCGATGGATTGGCCCGGCCAGACCTTCGGCAGGTCGGCGGCCATTCGGTCGAGATCCTCGTCGGAACTCACGTCGCACGCCAGGAGTTCGACATCGCCCAGTTCCTTCGCCAGGCTTCTCACCCGCCGTCCCACAGCCTCGTTTGGATAGGACAGTGCCAGGCGGGCGCCTTGGGCCGCCGCTATCCGGGCGATACCCCAAGCCAGCGAACGTTCGTTGGCTACGCCCATGATCAGGCCGTGCTTCCCGGCCAGCAATCCTCCAGAGGTAACACTATGGTCCGGCATGCAGCCTCGCGATTCTGACCCAAACTCTCCGCATTCTTTCTTACCGCGTTTGGCCACCCTTCATCTTCACGTTTGATTACGATTTATGTCGATTGATTACGGTTTGTGTCGGTGGGGTAGGGGCCGCCGTCGAGACCGCTGCGCTTTGGCCTATGCCGAAGGGGTACTCCCACAGACAAGACTGTGGATTATTCCTCATCCGCCATCTCCATAGGCCGGGATCGCCCTTCAGGTTAGGACTCACTGCAGCGCCGCTCCTGTGGGCCGGTCGTCATCATTTGGCGGTCGGCGGGTGGGACACCGGGCACGCTGTCGGGGCTTTGAGAGGACGGCGATGATCAGCGAACGCAGAAGTTTCGCGTTGGTGGGCCGCAACGCGACAAGTGCGGTCAGCACTCCAAACGCAGTGCCTTACGATGCTGCTGCCCGGTGGCACGAGCAGCGCGTGAAATCTGCAGTCGCGATGATGGGGCGACGGCTATGGCTTCTCGCCGCATGCACCCTCGCCGGCCTCGCCGTTGCCGGGGTCTACTTGGCCTATGCCAAGCCCCAATACAGCGCCACGTCCCTGGTGCAGCTCGACACACGCAGCAAATATTCAAACTTCGACAGTGTCGTCGCGGGTCCAAGGGAAGGCGATCCGATCGCCATCCGGACCGAAGTCGAGGTTCTGCGGTCGGAGGCCATTGCCGAGCGGGTGGTCAAGGCGCTGGATCTGACCAACGATCCGGAATTCAAGTCGCAGCCGCATTCGCGCCTTTCAGCCCTCCTCGGTGATCAATGGGCGGGGGAAGTGACGAAGTTTTTGGCGTCGCTCGGCCTGATGCAAGATGTGTCGGGTGAAGACGAGCTGGCGCTGACCACCAAGCAGGTGAGGCGGCATCTGTCGGTCGACGCCGACGGGCGATCTTATATCGTCACGATCGGTTTTGCGGCGGCGAGCCCCGAAAGGGCGGCCAGCATCGCCAACGCCTTTGCCCAGCAATATCTCTCGAGCCAGATCGACGCCAAGACGGCGATCACGACCAAGGCCAACGAATGGGCGAAATCTCAGCTCGATACCGCGGGCGAGCAACTTCGCGAGGCCGAAGCAACGGTCGAGGAGTTCCGGTCCAAGAACAATGCGATTATCGAACTGGTGCCCGGAAGCTCCGTTGCGGCAGCGCAACAGCTCACCCAGATCAATACCCTCCTGGCGTCGGCGACCGAAGCTCGGATCGTCGCGGAAACGCGGCTCGCGACCGCTCAGAAGTTGGTGGCGAAGAACGATCTCTATGCCATTCCCGAGATCCTGTCCTCGCCGTTGGTTCAGCAGCTTCGTGTCGAAGAGGCGCGCGCCTTGGCGCGCCGGGCCAGCCTCGATGGGCGGCTCGGCGTGCTCAATCCCGACTTGAGGGCTGCGGACAGCGAACTGTCGCACATTCGCGGAACCATCAATGACGAGGTGAGGAAGATCGTTTCGAGCCTCGACTCCAACGTCCAGTTCGCCCGTGGCCGCGAGGACGAGCTGGCGTCGAAGGTGGAGGGATTGCGCAAGGATGTGGGCGGCGTCTCCCGCCTGCAGTTCCAGCTCGCCATTCTCGAGCGCCGGGCCGAGGCGCGGCGAGCTTTCTATACCGCCCTCGAGAAGCGGTATGTCGAGACATCGGCGCTGTTGCATGGTGTCTACGCGGACGCCCGTATCGTTGCCCCCGCGACCCCACAACCCTTCCGGTCCTGGCCCAACGTGCCGATCGTGCTCGCCTTGGGGCTGGTGCTGGGCGCCGCGCTCGGCGCCGCCATCGTCGCGTTGCTCGAGCTCGCCGACAAGAGCTTCCGCACGCCACGGCAATTGGAGGATGCCACGGGCCTCGCCTGTCTCGGTATCTTGCCCGATATGGGGCGCGCCTTGCGCCGCACGATCGGCGGCGATCTTTCCGGTCAGGATACCCGATTGTTCCGCGAGGCCGTGCGGTCGATTTGCATCGGGATGGACGCTGCCGTCGGGCTGCGGAGCAAGAAGAGGGGCAGTGTCGTCGTGGTCACGTCCGCGCTGCCGGAGGAGGGAAAGACAGTCACCAGCGTTGCCCTGGCGACGGCAATGGCCGCGCGCGGCTCCAAGACCCTGCTGATCGATGCCGACCTTCGCCGGCCGCAGGTCGGCGGTTATCTGGACGCCATCTCCCAGTCCCGGGACTTGGCGGCGATCCTGGCGGACGGGGACAGCTGTCATGCGGCCACCGCCGTCGCCGAGAATTTTTATGCCATCCGGGGCGGTGATGGCCACGAGAACGCGCAGCAGGTTTTCCTGTCACCGCAGTTCGGCGCGTTCCTGGAAACCGCGCGGACGCAGTTCGACGCCGTCATCATCGATAGCCCGCCCGTCGTTGTCGTTGCCGATGCCGCCTTGCTCGCCCGGTTCGCCGACGTCGTGCTGACGGTCATTCGATGGGGACAGACAAAGCGGTCGATCGTCCTCGACGCTGTCAACCGCATGCGCCGCGCCAATGGCGAGGCAGTCGCCGTGACCATGCTCAACCGCGTCGATCTCGGCAAATACCGCAAGTACAATCGCGACAGTGGTTGGAGCTTCAAGTACTCCAACTACTATCACCCAGCGCTGCCGGCTGCCGAAAAGAAGCAGCTGCAGTAGCCGCGATCGCAGTTTCGATTGCGCTATCGGCCCGCATCCATGGGGTGTCGGGCCGAGGCAAGGTTCATGCGTAGCGCCAGCCCTTGGCGCGCCGGGTGATCGCCACCATGCGCATCGCGAAGGCGCCCAGGATCGTGATGACCACGCCAAGCCAGATCTCGTCCGGCTGCAACCGTTCGGCCTCCCAACTGAGGAAAAGCGCGAGCGCCAGGCCCCAGACCGCGGCAATCTCGGGGTAGAGCTCGCCGCTCAGATTTGCGACCACGCGGTCGTTGCGGAAGAGATCGCGCAACAGGCCGCCGAACGAACTGGTCAGGACGGCCGCGATCGGCCCCCATAGCCAGAGCGGCTGTACGGCGGCATCGAGGGCCACGACAACGCCCGTGACGGTGAAGGCGGCGAGCCCGACCGCGTCGAACACCTCGATCAAACGGGCGCCCGAGGTGCGCGCCTGCAGGTAGCGGGGAGACAACCCGGCGTCGATCCGTGACATGACCTTGATCACCAGGAAGCCCACAAGCACCGTGCCGAAGACGGCCAGCAGCGCCTCGGGGCTTCGCACGATGCCAAGTGGGCTGCGCTGCAACAGGAGATCGCGCACAATGCCGCCGCCCACCGCGGGCAGAGTGGCAAGGATCATCGCGCCAAAGACGGTGTAGTTGCCGCCGTAGGCGAGCACCACGCCGGAGAGGGCGAATGCCACCAGCCCGATGAAGGAGAGGACGCGGAACCATTCACTGTCGAGCGTCTGGTTGATCAACACGGGCAGAGCGTAGGTGTAGGCAATGCGGCGCAACTCGCCGCTTTGCTTCAGCGTGTCAATGGCATCGTTGAGACGCGCCAGCCGCTCGGGGGTTTGCGTCGCCCGACTCAGCATGAACCGGATGTCGGTCGAGAAGTGCAAGGGGTGCTCTTCGATGCGGGAGCCTTCGTGCCGTCGCCAGGCTGTCGTGGTCGCGGTCATGCGATCAGCCAGGAAGCCGTCGATCGCCCCAGCCAGCAGATTGCTGAGATTCTGCGCGTCGCTCTCGACGGCGATGATCTGGCCGTTCTCGCGGGCCTTGGCGATGAAAGTGTTGACGCGGCTGTCCGCATAGATGAAGCCCGCGACCACGCCGAGACGAAATTTCTCCCGGGCGAAGGTGCCGAGCATTTCGTCGACCGTGTCGAAGGGATAACGGCCGCTCATTCCTCTCGGCACGATCAGGACATCGGTCTCGGTCCGGTAGGGCTTTGAGAAATAGGCGTAGCGGGCCCGCGCTTCGCTTTCGGTCGCGCCGGAGGCGATGTCGGCCGTGCCGGCGGCGAGGTTGGCGAGGTGGTCGTCCCAGCTGACGCGCGGCAAGGCAATCTCGATGCCCATCGTCCGCGCGAGTGCACGCTCGATTTCGACATCGAAGCCGGTCAGGACCGGCACGCCGCGGCTATAGTCCTGATACTGATAGGGATCCCAAGGATACCAGCCGCCGCGCAGGCGATCCTTGATCGGGCGTGCCGCGTGACCGTGTCCCTGATCTGCCTTGTCCGGAGGTGTCTGGGCGACGGCGGCGTTGGCCAGCGAGAAGAAGGCAAGAAGGGCCAGAAGTAAGCCGGACCGTCGTCGACCGCTTCCCCTGCCAGGTTCTGCCCTTCGTCCTCTCAGCCGCTGGCTCACGACATGCTCTTTCCGGCCTCCGGAGCTTGAATCTGTCTGGGAAAACGGGCTGGAGCAAGCCTTCGACCGGTATGCGATGCCTTCGCCGGCAAGACAGCGGCGTCGGATTGAAATATGAATGCGGTTGGGTGCCTGATCCGATGCCAAACACGGTTCGCCACAAATACTGCGTCTACGGTCTCGTCGTGGAGAGCGAGCTGCGATTGAGCTCGGTGCAGTCGTGCTGTGACGAGCGGGCGCCAGCGATCTCGATCACCGAGGCACCGGATGGCTTCTTTGCGCAAAGGGCTGCCGGCCTGCGCCAGGATAGCGAGGAGTGGATCCGGCATGTGGTGCTGGACGATGGCAGCGTCTACGTAAGGGTGAACGGCATTTTCGAGACGATCGTCACGGCCGACGGACGCGGCGTCGCGAGCGCCAAGCTGGGGACTGTCGACGATCGGACTTTCGAGGCCAATCTTGTCACCTTCGCGCTGACGACCTCGCTCACGCTGCAGGGCGAGGAGTGCCTGCATGCAACGGTTGTCGCGTTCGACGGAAAGGCGATCGGCCTATTGGGGTCAAGCGGGGCCGGCAAGTCGACGCTTTCGGCTTGCCTCCTGGCGCAGGGTGCATTGTTGATCACGGATGACATGCTGCGCGTGACATTTGCCAGTGATGGCGTCCTCGCTCATTCCGGCCCGTATCGCCTGAAGCTCTTCGACGACTCGTCGCGACGTTTCCTGCCCGACGCTGTCATGCAGGGCAGCTTCAACGAGCTGAGCGGCAAGACCATGTTCGAGCCTTCCAGTCCTTCAACCGCCGAGCCGCGCGGGACGCCGCTCGCAGCTCTTGTCTGGCTCGGAGAGGAAGAGACTCACTCGGGCGATCCCATGGTGTCGATACAACGCCTGGCAGGCATCGAGCGGGTGAAAACTCTGACCCGATCGACGATGAACATCCGCTATGTAACTCCGGAACGGTTGACGAGACAGTTGCGCTTCGCCGAACAGATGGCGCGGGCCGTGCCGATCTTTTCGCTTCGCTACCCTCGCGACTACGCAGCGCTTCCAGAGGTCGCGGAAGCGCTGCGCCGGGTCCTCAACCCATGAGGATCGCGGCGTCCTTTTTGGCATTGTCCAATGGCGATCGCCTGTTGGTGTTGAAGACGATCGCAACGCTCGCTTTCGTCCGATTGGCGCTCGGCGTCCTGTCAGTCGAATGGCTGCGCGCCTGGGCGACCCGGATGGGAAGGGGCGGTCGGTCGGTCGAGCGCGTCACATGGGCTGTCTCGGCCGTCGCGCGGCGGTTGCCGGGATGCACCTGCCTTGTCTCCGCCTTCGCCCTGCAGCGGCTGCTGTCGCGAGAAGGGCACGCTTCGGAACTTCACATCGGCGTCGCCCGCCGCGAGGCCGGAATTGCCGCGCATGCCTGGATCGTTTGCCGGGGTGCGACCTTGATCGGCGAAAGCGAGGCCGGCGACTATGCGCCGCTCGTCACCTGGCGTATCGCAGGACCGGACGACGCCTGAGGATGTTTGCAGCCGTCCTGAGCATCGATGGGGCTCCGGTTGATGCTTCGCTGGCCCGATCGACTGCTGAAGAGAGGCTGGCGATCGCGACCGTGGAAGCAGGCCGGTTGACGCTGATCGCGTCGCACCACGCGCCGGTTGATGACGAATGGCGGGGCATCGCCTGTCTCGCCGACCGCTTCTGGCTGGCCGGCCGCCTTCGTCTCGATCGGCGACAGGCGTTGCGGGATCGGTTCGCAGCGGCTGGCAAGATGTCCGATGCCGACCTTTGCCTGCAAGCCTATGCTGCGCGGGGCGAGTGCTTCGTCGACGAAATCACCGGCGACTTCTGCTTCGTGCTGTGGGACGCATCCCACAAGGAATTGCTGGGAGTCCGAGACCAGCTCGGCGTGCGCTCGCTGTTCCATGCCACGGCCGGCGGGCGGCATTTCGTCTCCGACTCACTCTCCTGGATGGCATCCCAGCCCGAACTCGATCGCGCGTTGGACGACTACTGGATCGCGGACTTCCTGTCGGCCGGCCACAGCCTCGATTTTCATCGGACGGTCTTCGCCGGGATCGCAAGGTTGCCGCCGGGTCACGTGCTCAGGCTCGCCGGCGCGCAAGCAGGCACAAAGGCCTTCTGGAAGCTCGATGTGCCCGAACCGCTCCACTATCGCGATGCCAGGCAATACGCCGAGCACTTTCGCGCGTTGACTGCGGAGGCTGTCGCCGATCGGCTGCCCGTTTCGGGCAAGGTCGGGGTGTCGATGAGCGGCGGCCTCGATTCGCCGACGCTTGCGGCCTTTGCCGTTGAAGCGGCCGGGGATCGTTCGCGCATCGTTGCCGAGTGCGTGCATTACGAACGATTGATGCCGGATGACGAGGCCCGCTTCAGTTCGCTTGCCGCCGCGCACCTTGGCATCGCCCTTCGTCTGCGGGCGGGCGACGACATCACCTTCGATCCCGATTGGCGTCGACGCGGCCTTCACACGGCCGAACCCACGCGGTCGATCGTCTTCGCCCACTGGACCCGTCAGATCGCGGGTGAGATGGCGGATGTCGCGCCTGTTTGGCTCTTTGGCGAGGGGCCTGACAATGCGCTCCACTTCGAGCGCGACGCTTATCTCTCCTGGCTCCTGCAGCGACGCGAATGGCGCCGGCTTGCCGACGCGGTGTTTCCCTATCTGTGGATCAAGGGGCACGAGGTCTGGAAGCGAAAGACACGGCGCAGCGATGAGGCGCAGGCGGTTGGTCCAGGCTCCGAGGTGCTGCCAGCGTGGCTCGATCGCGACCTCGTCGCTCGATTGCACCTGGAGGAACGGGTGCGCCAGGCAGCCGAACCCGTCGATCGTTCCCACCGTTGGCACCCCCGTGCCATGGGGTCCTTTGCCAATCCCATCTGGCAGGCCTTATTCACCGACCGCGACCTCGATGAATCTTTCGCCAGTCTTGTTTGGCGCCATCCCTTCCTCGACCTGCGCGTTCTCGAATTTATGCTCGCCGTGCCGCCCGTGCCTTGGGCGCGCGGGAAGCTTTTGATGCGTCGGGCCATGCGGGGACGGCTGCCGCGGGAAATCCTTGAGCGTCCGAAGACCCCTTTGTCGGGGTCACCCACGGAGGCGCCCCTCCGACGTTTCGGATTGGGCAACTTTGAGTCTGGTCATCTGATGGAGAAGTATGTCGACACGGGAAACGTGCCGGCATCAGGGGCTGCCGGGGGCGATGCCTCTCCTCTGATCGCCGTCCATGCGCTCGACCACTGGATGGCGCACAATTTCGATCCCTGATGAGCCCGACTTCGTTATTATTCGTTGAGGTAATTGGGTCGCGGGTATGATATTGCGTCAGAAGTGAAGAAAGGTACGTTGAGATGATAGTAAAGTCACTTGCGATCGAAGAAAAAAATACTGCATTAGATGTGAAGAAGAAAAATTATGAACCACCCGTTCTCAAGGATTGGGGAACACTGCAGGACATGACTTTAACAGCCGGTTTCTCGGGCAAGTCCGATGGAGGCAAGATTATCTTTACCAAAACTCGCTTTTGAGCCGAGGACACCGTTGAAACCAAATTGCCGTCGGTGTCCGTGTTGAGATTGCAGAGCGAATTTCATACAATACTGCATATTCAATGAAAAAGGGGCATGCACATGAAGTCCCCGGAAATCAAGAATCAGGCTCTCAAGCCGATAGCGAAAAAGAATTATATGCCGCCCGTCCTCAAGAACTGGGGAACGTTCAGGGATGTTACTCTGGCGGTTGGTCTTGCGGGCAGTTCCGACGGCGGCAGGTTACCTCTGGTCTCGCGTACACGCCTTTGAGCCGATGATTGACTCGGCCAGCATGTACAATGCCGCGATCGGACAGGAGGATGTCAAAGGTGCTTGAGACGTCGAGTATCCTGAAGCGATCGGAAGCCCAGGTGTCCTGCAATCTCGATGGCGAAGTCGCGATCCTTCACCTGACGAAGTCACGCTATTTCGGCCTTGCGGGTGTCGGCGCCCACATCTGGCTGGCCCTCGAGCAGCCGCGGTCGGTGGAGGAACTTTGCGAGTCGATCACGCGAGATTTCGACGTCGCTCCCGTAACGTGTCGCACCGACGTATTGACGTTCCTGGCCAGCCTGCAGGAAGCGGGCCTTGTTGAGGTAACGGCAGGTCCTGCATAGAATATTGCCTTTCCAACAAAGGAATATTTACGCGGGCCGCGATGGCGATCGGTGCACCGGAAACCGCCAGCAAAGGCATCGATTTCTTGTGCGCAATCGCCGGGCCACAACGCGATCTCGAGCGCGCGCGTCATCTCCTGCCTGGCGTCCTGGATTTCTCGGCCATCCTCGACTTCGCGTCGGAGCATTATCTCGGTCCACAACTGCTGTCGGCGCTGTCGGACCTCGACTGGCAGGGCGTGCCGGCCGAGAGCAAGGCCAAGCTCGAGGATTTTCGCCGGCAACATGTGCTGAGGACGCTTCATCTCACCGAGGAGCTTTGCCGGATTGCCGCCCTTTTTCCCTCTCGCGGCATCACCTTCGCTGCCTTCAAGGGAGCGGCGCTCGCCGTCGATCTTTACGGCGACCCGGCGCGCCGGGTTTATAGCGACATCGATATCATCGTGCCGTCCGGGCAGGTGCCGGCAGCAGAGATGGCGTTGGAGAGCCTCGGCTATCACAACGATCAGGGCGACCGCGCCTTCCGGCAGATGTTCTGCGCGTATCAAGGGCAATACAGCTTTGTTCACGCCGATCGTGGCGTGGCCGTCGATCTGCATTGGGTATTCACCGCCGCCGCACTGCCTTTCCCTTTGCAAGTCGACGACCTCTGGTCGGGTCTCAGGTCCCTCACCGTCGGCACATGTACGATCCCCACGTTTTCGGATCCCGATGTTGCGCTGCTGCTGGCAGGCCATGGCACCAAGGAAGGCTGGCGAAGCCTGGGCTGGATCTGTGATTTTGCGACCTTCGTGCATCAGCGGCCCGCCCTGGACTGGCCCGGCCTGCATCGGCGAGCCTGCCGACAGGGCAGCGGCGACGCTGTGCTGCTGGCTTTCGCGTTGTCGAACATGCTGCTCGGGGTCGCGATTCCAACTGGCTTTGCCGACAAGCTCGCGAAGAACAGGCGGGTCGCCCGGCTCGCGGCCGGGATTATCGATGGATTGCGCGGGGGGGCTTCAAAGCGGGGCCGTTCCCATCTGATGGATCTCGCGCTCTGCGATCGCCTCTGGGATCGGATCAGGGCCGCAGCCAGGCTGACGCTCACGCCGACACCTGGCGACTATCAGGCGCTGCCCCTGCCACGGGTCTCGTGGCCTCTTTACTATGTGCTGCGCCCGCTGCGGCTCGCCGCGCGAGGGCTCGCCTCACTCCGCGGCGACCGCCAGCCGATGATCGGGCAATAGCTCGGCGCGGTCGATCGGCGCACCTGAATCGAATTTCTTCAGTTCCGGCATCACCGTGCTGGCGAACAGGCGCACGTTGCGGGCCGCTTCTTCGTGCGGCATGCCGGCATAGGAGAAGACGCCGACAAAGGCCGAGTTCCGCGTCTGGCGATGGATCGCCATGATCTTCTCGTACACCTGCTCGGGCGTGCCGTAGACCTGCAGGTCGGC
Organism: Alphaproteobacteria bacterium; assembly: GCA_017308235.1. GTDB lineage: Bacteria > Pseudomonadota > Alphaproteobacteria > Reyranellales > Reyranellaceae > Reyranella. Next base: position 89,319 of record JAFKFL010000019.1, read on the forward strand.
GAAGAACTCGATGGCTTTCTGGTCGCCGTAGACCGCGAGCTTCTCGTTCATCTTGGCGTAGTATTCGTAGCCGCGCTGGTTCTTCATATGCGCGCCGGCGAACTGATAGTGGTCGAGCACGGTGCGGTAATAGCCGCCGATATATTCCATCGCCTTCTCGCGGGCTCGTTCTGCACTTTCGTCGATGAAGGTCCAGCCGGCCGAGATCGGTTGCGGCGCGTCGCTGCCGTTGATCTCGCGATAAAGCGTATTGTACTCGGTGAGCTCCTTCTCCACCTCGCGCCACGGCTTTTGCGGGATGATGAGGAGGCCCACGCCAAGCCGCGCCATGATGCGCGCGCTCTCCGGACTCACGGCCGCGGCATAGCTGCGGCCCCGGAAGGACTTGAACGGGGCAGGACGGATGGCCGCCGGCGGCTGCCGGTAGTGCTTGCCCTGGTAGTCCATCACGCCGCTCTCGAGACCCTTCAGCAGCGCCTCGCCGTACTCGACGAACATTTCGCGGCTGTCGCCCATGTCGAGGCGGAAGCCGTCGAACTCGACCTTGCCCGCGCCGCGACCCAATCCAAGGATCATGCGGCCGCCGGAGAGATGGTCGAGCATGGAGATCTGCTCGGCGACCCGCATCGGATCGTGCCAAGGCAACACCACCACCATCGAGCCGAGCCGCACGTTCCGGGTGCGGCCGGCCATGTAGGACAGGAACTGCACCACGTCGGGGCACATCGTGTAGTCGGTGAAGTGATGCTCCACCGACCAGATAGATTCGAAACCAAGCGGCTCGGCCATATCGGCCAGCGCCAGCTCGTTCAGGTAGATCTGGCGATCCGAGAGCTTGCGGCCGGTGTTCTGGAAGACGGAAGCCAGTCCGACATGCATGGGCGTTTCCTCGCGATGATTGCGTCCATGGTAAACGCTCGTTCACATTCTTGGGAAGAGCATGCCGGAAAGAGTTGGGGCGTGCTTGAATCCGCCCCAATCGGCCGCCATACCCAATCGATGCGTTCCGTTCTTGCGGGCCTCGCGGCCTTCGTTGCCCTGATTCTTGTCGCTACCGGTACCCAGGCGCAGACGGGTGTTCCCGAGATCGAGAACTACATCAACTCGATCCGCACGGCGCAGGCGCGCTTCGTGCAGAGCAACCCCAACGGCTCGGTCCTGCAGGGCACGCTCTATTTGCACAAGCCTGGTCGAATGCGCTTCCAGTTCGATCCGCCCTCGCAGCTCAAGGTCGTGGCCGACGGTACGCAGGTAACACTGTGGGATCCCGCCACGCATGATTTCGGCCAGTGGCCGATCGGCTGGACCGCGGCGTCGTTCTTGGTCAAAGACCCGCTGAAGCTTTCCGGCGATATCACCGTGCAAGCATTGAACCGTAATGCCGACGGGCTGATCGAGGCTACGATCGTGCAGACGCGCAAACCGCAGGAGGGCAAGATCATCGTCCGCTTTGCGGAAAACCCTCTGACCTTGCGCGGCTGGTCGATCATCGACAATCGTGGCAACAGGGTCGACGTTGCGCTGACGCAGCTCCAAACCGGCATCCAGCTTGCCGATTCGCTGTTCAAATACGACGGTCCCGACGCCGGCCAAATTCTCAACGGCGGTCGGCGCTAACACGCTATAACCTTCCCAAGGACCGGCCCTGGATAGGCCCACGGACCGGCACGGGGAAGGAGCGACGTGAGCAGTCTGATCGTGCGGGCCTCGACTGAGGCCGATGTGGCGCGTTGCGCAGAGATTTACGGCCATCACGTCCTGCACGGCACCGCCTCATTCGAAGTCGAGCCGCCGGACCTCGCGGAGATGAAGCGTCGCCGCGCGGCCGCCCTCGATCTTGGCCTGCCCCATCTTGTGGCCGAACGTGCCGGCCGCGTCGTGGGTTATGCCTATGCTGGCAACTGGCGGCCTCGGCCGGCCTACAAGTTCTCGGTCGAGGATTCGATCTATATCGACAAGGAGGCGATCGGGCAGGGCGTCGGCCGGGCGCTCCTGCCGGTGCTGATCGAGCAGTGCACGGCGCTCGGCAAGCGCCAGATGGTGGCGGTGATCGGCGATTCGGCGCAAACGCCATCGATCCGACTCCACGCCTCTTGCGGCTTCGAGATGGTCGGCACATTGAAAAGCATCGGCTTCAAGTTCGGTCGCTGGCTCGACAGCGTGCTGATGCAGCGGTCGCTCGGATCAGGCGACACGGTGGGGCCGGGAGGGAATTGAAATGCGCCTGATCGACTATTTCGACCGCGGCGCCGATTTCTTCCCGGAGCGGTATTGCCTTCACGATGGCTCGCGCGGCTGGACTTACGCCGAGGTGCGCGAGACGACGCATCGCATCGCCAACGGGCTTTTGAAGGCGGGCCTCGCCCCTGGCGCCAAGGCCGCCGTCTATAGCCCCAACCATGCCACGGCCTATGCCGCCCTGATGGGCATCGTACGGGCCGGCCTCATCTGGGCGCCGGTCAATGCGCGCAACGCGGTCGAGGAGAACCTCTTCATCCTCGACAATACCGATGTCGAGTTCCTGTTCTACCACTCGAGCTTTGCAAGCTACGTAGCGCGCATCCGTGAGGCCTGCCCCAAGATCACGACCTTCCTCTGCATCGACGATCCGGCGTTCGCGGCGTGGCTCGCGCGCTTCGAGCCGACGGCGCCAGATCTCCCCGACGCGCCCGACGAAGTGGCGATCCTGATCAGCTCGGGCGGCACGACCGGACGCCCCAAGGGCGTGCAGATCACCAATCGCGCGATCGAAACCCTGAATGCGAATTTCTGGGCCTGCATGCCGATCGAGGCGCCGCCGGTGCATCTCATGGTGGCGCCGATGACGCATGCGGCCGGCGTCTGCTCCTTTCCGCTGCTGCCCTACGGCGGCACCAACATCTTCATGGGCACATCGGATCCCGGCGCAATTCTCGCCGCAATCGAACGGCACAAGGTCACGCACATCTACATGCCGCCGACCTTGATCTACATCCTTCTCGCCCATCCCGACGTCGGCAAATACGACTACAGCTCTCTCCGGAATCTGGTCTATGCGTCGGCACCCATGTCGGTCGACAAGCTCGTCGAAGCAATCGATGTATTCGGTCCGGTGCTGACCCAGACCTACGGCCAGGCCGAGGCGGCAATGATCTGCACTTTCTTGTCGCCCAGGGATCACGTCGAGGCGCTCGAGGGCAACAAGCGTCACCGTCTCGCGAGCTGCGGCAAGGCCACACCGCTGATGCGCGTGGAGGTCATGGACGATGACGGACAGCTCTTGCCGCGTGGCAAGCGCGGCGAGATCGTCGTGCGCGGTGGCCTGGTGATGAAAGGCTACTACAAGAATCCGCAGGCGACCGCGGAAGTCTCGACCTTCGGCTGGCATCACACGGGCGACATCGGCGTGATCGATGATGACGGCTTCATCTATATCGTGGATCGCAAGAAGGACATGATCATCTCCGGCGGCTTCAACGTTTTTCCCAGCGAGGTCGAGCAGGTGCTGTGGAGTCATCCCGCGGTGCAGGATTGCGCCGTGATCGGCGTGCCCGACGACAAATGGGGTGAGGCGGTGAAGGCGATGGTCGAGCTGAAGCCCGGCGCGAAAGCAGAGGAGGCGGAGCTGATCGCGCTTGCCCGAGAGAAGCTCGGCGGCGTGAAGACCCCGAAGTCGGTCGACTTCGTCGCGACTTTGCCGCGCAGTCCTGTCGGCAAGGTCTTGAAGAAGGACCTGCGCGCGACCTACTGGGTCGGCCGCGAGCGGAAGATCTGAGAGGTGAAGCTCAGCGCTGCCACCTTCAGACACCTGCCGCCCAACGTTCAGGGCGCACTGTGGTTGGTGAGCGGCGGATTCATCTTCACCACCAACGGCGCCATGATCCGCCTTCTCTCGGCCGAGATCGAGGGTGTGCAGACGGCTTTCTTTCGCGCCTTCTTCTCGGTTCTGATGCTCATGCCCATGATGCTGAGCGGCCGGGTCCAGCCGTGGCGCAGCCAACGCATCCAGGGCCATTTCTGGCGCACCTTCATGGGCACCGTTTCGATGGTGCTGGGCTTTTATGCCGTCTCCATGCTGCCGCTCGCCGACGCGACCGCACTGGCCTTTTCCCAGCCATTGTTCTCCGTCGTGCTGGCCGCCGCGGTGTTGCACGAGAAAGTGCGCTGGCGACGATGGAGCGCCACGATCATCGGCTTCGTTGGCGTGCTGGTGATGGCGCGGCCGGGCAGCGGCAGCCTGCAGCCTGGCGCTATTGTGGCGCTCCTGAACGCGCTCGCGGTCGGCATCTCCATCCTGCTGGTACGTCGGCTCTCCGATTCTGAGCCGCCACTCATGATCCTGACCCAGTTTGCGATCTTCTCGACCCTGCTGCTCGCACTGCCGGCGTTCTGGTTCTGGCGCTGGCCGTCGGCCTATGGCTGGGCTCTGGCGGTGGGAGTCGCTGCCACCGCGACGCTTGGGCAGTATTTCTGGGTACAGGCTTTTGCTGCCGGCGAGATGTCGGCCGTGGCGCCGTTCGACTATCTGCGCCTGCCGTTTGCGGTGTTCGTGGGCTGGCTGATCTGGGGCGAGATGCCGGTGATCTGGACCTATATTGGCGCCTCGATCGTGATCGGGTCGGCGCTGTATATCGCCTATCGCGAAAGCCAGCTGGTGCGCGAACGGCGCGCCGCAGCCCGCGCTATGCCGGCGGCCCGTTCTGCTCCTTGAGGAGCCAGGCTTTCGCCTTCTGCCGATGCATCTCGGTGATGTGCGCGGCCGCGGCGGAGAAGGCTGCGATCAGGACCGCGGCGTCGTCGGTGTAGCCGAGGCCGGCGATAAAATCGGGAATGATGTCGAACGGCACCACGAAATAGGCCAGCGCCCCGAACAGCGTGGCGCGGATCCGTAGCGGCGTCGCCGGGTCGGTCGCGCAGTGGAAGGCCGCGACCGCATCCTCGGTAAAGGGCACCTTGCCGAGCGTCCGGCGCACCTTCTGCCAGAATTCCTGGCGCACGCGCCGTTCGTCGTTCTCGACTTTGATGAGGTCGGTCATGGATTCCAAAAGTTGGCGATCGAGGGCGACTTGGCAAGGGGCCTTGCCATGCTAAAAGCGGCGAAACCAAGGAGGACAGAATGAACGTCAAGGGACAGGCGGCGATCGTCACCGGCGGCGCCTCGGGTCTGGGGGGCGCCACGGCGTCGGCTCTGGCGGCGGCGGGCGCCAAGGTTGCGATTTTCGACGTGCAGGACGAACTCGGCGAAAAGAAGGCCAAGGAGATCGGCGGTCTTTACGTCAAGACCAATGTAGCCGATGCAGCCAATGCCGAGGCCTCGGTGAAGACCGTGGTTGAGAAGCTCGGTGCGCCCCGTGTTGCGGTGAATTGCGCCGGCATCGGCCGGGCCGCCCGCACTATCTCCAAGAACGGTCCGCACGATCTCGGCATGTTCTCGCAGGTGATTCAGGTCAACCTGATCGGTACCTTCAACGTCATCCGTCTTGCCTCGTGGGCGATGAGCCAGGCCGAGCCGCTGGACGACGGCGAGCGCGGCGTCATCATCAATACCGCTTCGGTGGCGGCGTTCGACGGCCAGATCGGCCAGGCGGCGTACTCCGCCTCGAAGGGCGGTGTGGTCGGCATGACGCTGCCGATCGCGCGCGATCTCTCGAGCATGGGCATCCGTGTCTGCACCATCGCACCGGGCCTTTTCCTGACGCCGATGATGATGGGTCTTTCGGCCGAGGCGCAGAAGAGCCTCGGGGCGCAGGTTCCGTTCCCGTCGCGGCTGGGCGATCCAAAGGAATACGCGCAGCTTGCGATGCAGATCGTCGCGAACCACATGCTGAACGGTGAGACCATTCGTCTCGATGGCGCGATCCGCATGGCGCCAAGGTAAACGCGCCGCCGTCATCATGACGGTTCGATGTCGCACAAAACGAAGGGAGCGCACTCTCTTCTCTTGCCGTTCTTAGCCTGACGGAGTATCCGAATCGGACGCCGCGTTTTGATGCGGCGTCCCCCTCGTCAAGCCTCTCCCTTGCGCACGGGGTGAGGATTTTACATTGCGCGACACGTCGACAGCCAACTGGCCTCCCTGTGGCGACGCGGCGCGTGCGTTCGCCCTCAGGCGGGCCGCGTCAGTGGGAGGAAGCCGACATGAACGAGCGCACGAACGGCCATCGCGAGATGGCCGCAGGACTGCAATTCGCGAACCAATTCTTCGTTTGGCCTTTCATCGCCGCCGCTGCGGCAGGCGACGCGTTGTCAGCGCAGGCTGGAGAGATGGCGCGGCTGCTGAGCGCGCCGCCTTCCGATTTGCCTCGCTCGTCCAAGCCTGACTGGGTCTCGCCCAACCGCGTCAGGCTCGAGCTTTCGACGATGGATTTGCGAGACTTCTCCACCAGCACGGCGGCAAAGGAAACGCCGGCGCTTGTCTGTGCACCCTTCGCGTTGCATTGCGCCACCATCGCCGACCTGGCGCCAGGGCACAGCCTGATCGAGGCGTTGATCCACAGTGGCTGCCACCGTCTTTTCCTGACTGATTGGCGCTCCGCAACCGCCGACATGCGCCATTTCACGATCGACAGCTACCTGGCCGAGCTCAACGTGGCGATCGACGAGATCGGCGCCCCGGTCGATCTGGTCGGCCTTTGCCAGGGGGGCTGGATGGCGTTGGTCTATGCCGCGCGCTTTCCTGACAAGGTCCGCAGGCTGGTGCTGGCCGGCGCGCCCGTCGATACCGATGCCGAAACGTCTCGACTGTCGGTCGCCGCGCACTGTTTGCCGTTTGGCGTGTTCGACGAGCTCACTCGTCTCGGTGACGGTCGCCTGCAAGGCCGTCATGCAGTCGAGCTGTGGGAGCCTGCGTTGCAGAGCGAGGAGGTGGCGGCCGCGCTGCAGGTCGCGCCCGGTGAGCTTGGTCGTCAATCGATGCTGCACGAACGGTTCCAGGTCTGGTCGGCCTCGACCCTCGACCTGCCGGGCGCCTTCTACCGCCAGACCGTGCTGTGGCTGTTCAAGGAGAACCGCCTGGCCAACGGCCATTTCGTTGCGCTCGGCCGGCAGGTCAATCTCGGCGAGATCCACCATCCGCTTTTCCTGCTGGCCGCTCGCAGCGATCAGGTCGCGCCGCCCGAGCAACTCATGGCGGTGCGACGGCTGGTCGGTACCCGGTCTCAGGACATCGAAAGCGCCATCGAACCCGGCAGCCACCTCAGTCTCTTTGTCGGCGGTGAGACGCTGGGCGGCGCGTGGGCGCGCGCCGGCCGTTGGCTTGCAGCTTCTCCGGCGATGGCGAGCATCGCCGCCTGACGATCGACTCTTGGTTCAGTCCACCGGCTCAACCGACGCAACAGCTCATGCTGCTTTTGGCCGGTGGAACGTCGAGGGCGGGGTTCTCGGAGAAGAACCCGACGGGATGAAGGGTGAAGCCCGACGTCGTGACGGGCTGAACCGGGAAATCCTCGGGGCGAGGGATATGGTGCAGGCCGAAGCTGTGCCAGACGACGATATCGGTATCGACCAACGGCCGATCCGCTGCAGTCCAGGCCGGCAGCCCGTCGCCGCCGCTGCTTTGATTGGGATAGCGGCCGGCAGCATACATTTCGTCGGGATGATAGGCCGTCACCCAGAGCTGGCGGGTCATGAAGGCCGCGCGTTTCGCGACCATCGACTGGGCCCCTGAGAAAATTGGAACGGGGCTCAACGGCACCAGCTTGTAGCCGGTCGGCTGGCCCATCCTGTTGCGGGAGTCGGCGCTCAGGATCTTCCAGAAGCGAGCGGCGTTGAAATCGACATTGCGCTGCGCGCCTTGTTCGGTTTTCAGAACGGTCTCGCGGACCGTGAAGGCGTTGGCATACGGATTGTCGGGTCCTTCGGGCAGCGCCACCGTATCGACCTCGACGACCCGATTGCGCTCGCCATCGATTGCCACATCGAGACGCATGTTGAAGATGTGCTGGTGATAGTGGGCATAGACACCCGGCGACACGATGGTGCCGTAGTCCGGCCGCTCACCCGGTTTGAGGGCCGCTGTATTGAGGATTCCGGTCGCCTTCATCTCGAAATGGATCGAGCCGTCCTGGTGGAAGTACCAGAACAATCCGTATTCGTAGTTGCCAATGGTCGAGATCGACGACACGACCAGCCGACGGGCACGACGCACGTCGACTTCGCCGGTGAAGAGATCGGTGTGCTTCCAGAGGATTCCGAAATCCTCCTCGTGCAGGCACACCGCGCTCTCGATCTTGTAGGGATCGCCCTTGCTGTCCGCCAGCCAGGCGTCGAAATAGCGGATGGCGCCGAGGCAATCGCATCCGAGCGTCAGGGAGTTCGCCAGGACTCCAATTCCATACTCGCCGACGTCGAAGGCATTCTTGCGGAAATGTCCGCTGCCGGGGTGCCCGTAGGGCACCACCATTTCGGACAGGGCCGCGCGATGCAGCACCGGCCGCAGCCGGCCGCCATCCTCGTAGCCGATCGTATGGAGGACCAACCCCTCGCGCGCGTTGAAGCCCACCCGAAAGCGCCACTTCTGCCAGCGGACTTCGTTACCCTCGACCGTGAAGCTCGGGCCGTCCGCTTGCACGATCTCGAGCGGCTTCACGTCGTCCCGGAAGACGTCGCGGAAGCGCGCCGCGTAGTTGCGGTTCTCCATGGGCGTTTCGGCGGCGCCATAGTCGTCGATCCGCAGGACCTCGGCACGATCGAGATCGATCACGGCGCAGAGCCCTTCGATGGGATGGGCGTAGCCGTTGTCGTTCTTCTCGCTTCGATACCAGCAAAAGGTATGGGAGAGGCGCCGGCCTTCTTCGTCCGGCAGGCCATAGTTGCCGGCGGACCATGGGTCGACCTGGACCCTGTCGATATCCGTAATGCCCCGTTTGGCGAGCGCCGCTTGAAAGCGCGGATCGGCCCGCGCCACCTCTCCCACCAGATTGATGTCATCGATCAGGATGCGAGGACGCACATCTGGCACATGGTGCCAGTTCATGACCTTGCCGTTGGCGAGATCGACCAGGGCTTCGTAGACCTTGCCGTTGTTGCGATCGAAGGCACATACGAACGCCACGCGCGGTACCGGAGCGCCCGGCCTGAACGCTTGCACCACGTTCTTCTCCGGTTCGCGCAAGCTGATGGTCTCGAACATCATGCCGGCCCCAAGATCGTATGCCGCGCGAATAGCCGTGGCGGCGCGACGGATCTCGTCTTGCGTCAACGGATCCAATGGATGGCTGGGGGCCGGGATCACACGGTTCTTGGCGAGGGTGTCGGGCATGTGGGTCCTCTCGACGTTCGATACCGGACAATATTCTGTGCTTAGGCGTTGATATCCGCCAGCCGTAGATGGCTGTGTCGTCAGCGGGTACACAGCTGCGTGACAATCACGAGACGGCTTGACTCCGATCCCCATCGGTTCGTTAATGGAGGGGATGGGGATCGCGATCTCCCCATGAGGCGGCAGCCGAAGCATCGCGTCCTGTTTCTCATTGAAAGGACGCTTAGCTATGCCTTCGACAAACGCCATTTCCGTTGAAAAACTCGCTCGTCTTATCGGCCGTCCCGACACGCCGGCCCTGATCGACGTCTGCACCGAGAAGGATTTCACTGCCAATCCGCATCTCGTTCCGGGTGCGGTGCGCCGCCCGTGGGACGCGGTCTCTACCTGGGGGCCGGAATTCGTCACGGCCGGCAAACCAGCGGTGGTCATATGCACCAAGGGCCTGAAGCTCAGCCACGGCGTTGCTGCGTGGTTGCGCCATGAAGGTGTTGCCGCCGACATTCTCGAAGGCGGCGTCGTGAGTTGGCAGGCAGCGAAACTGCCGATGGTGCCGGCCGACAAGCTGCCCAAACGTGACGCGCGGGGCCGCACCGTTTGGGTGACGCGCTCGCGGCCCAAGGTCGATCGAATCGCCTGCCCATGGCTGATTCGACGCTTCGTCGATCCCAATGCTGTGTTCCTGTTCGTGACGCCCTCGGAAGTGATGGACGTCGCCGAACGCTTCAACGCGACGCCGTTCGATATCGACCGGCCCGACGTCTACTGGAGCCATCGCGGCCTCAAATGCACGTTCGACGTGATGGTCGAGGAGTTCGGCCTCGAGACTGAGCCGTTGAAGCGCCTTTCCGTCGTCGTGCGCGGTGCCGATACAGGCCGGCCCGAGCTCGCACCCGAGTCGGCCGGCCTGCTGGCCGCATCGCTCGGCCTGTCGCGCATGTTCCCTGACGACCTCGCCCAGCTCGAGGCCGGCATGACGCTCTACGATTCCTTCTACCGATGGTGCCGCGACGCTGTCGATGAAGGCCACGACTGGCCGCCGACTGCCCGCAAGAAGACCTGAAGACCCTCTCGGCCTTCACGTCTGTCGGCTCGTTCAGCCGTCCTCGCTTGCCTTCGACTGTTTCCGCCTAACCCGTCTCAGGAAGGAGGAGCGCATGAGCCCGCAAGGAACACGACGCGAGGTGATCTCTGCCGCCACGACCGCCGCCGTGGCGGTTGTGGCGGCCACGACATTGGCGACCGGCACCTCCGCTCAAACCGCATCGCAAGGATCCAAGATGGAATATGCGCCGAAGAAACTGCCGTTCGATCCGGCGAAAGTGAAAGGTTTCTCCGAGAAGCTGCTCGTCAGCCACTATGAGAACAATTATGCCGGCGCGGTGAAGCGGCTCAATGCCATCACCGCGCAGCTGGTCGGCCTCGATGTCGCGGCGGCGCCGGTGTTCGTGGTGAACGGGCTGAAGCGCGAGGAGTTGATCGCGGCCAACTCCATGATCATCCACGAGCTTTATTTCGACAGTCTCAACGGCGAGGGCGATCCGGCGGGCGCGCTCGCCGAGGCGATGGTTCGCGATTTCGGATCGCTGGCGCGATGGAAGGCCGAGTTCTCCGCCACAGGCAAGGCGCTGGGTGGTGGCTCGGGCTGGGTGCTGCTCTGCTATTCGCCGCGCGACAAGCGGTTGATCAACACCTGGGCGGCCGACCACACGATGACGCTGGCTGGCGGCCGACCGATCCTGGCGCTCGATATGTACGAGCACGCCTATCACATGGACCACGGCGCCAAGGCCGCCGAGTACGTCGAGGTCTTCATGAAAGGCATTCGCTGGAGCAATGCCCAGACCTTGTTCGAGCGCTACTCGAAGGAAACGTGATGACAACGACAACGGAAGTGCCGCGCGGCTGGAGCGGCGAAACAGGGCACCTCTCGGAGGATGGCCGCGAGACGCCGAGTTGGTGCCTTTGCGTCTCCGCTCGCCTGAGGTGATCCTATGACCTTGATCCCGTCCTGCAGTGTCGCTCTGCCCGAACACCAGAACAGCGGCGGCTTCGATCATGCCGCCGTGCATGCAGCGAGCGGTCGTGTCTACGTTGCCCACACCGCCAACGACGCCGTCGACGTGTTCGATGACCGGCAGCACCTGTTCTCGGTGCCGAACCTGAAGGCAGTCGCAGGGACCTTGGTCAGCGATGAAGCCAATCTCGTATTCTCCTCGAATCGCGGCGAGAACACTGTCGCAATTTTCCGCCCCGACCCCGATTCCGAAATGACCAAGGTAAAGGTCGGTCTCGGTCCCAACGGCTTGGCCTACGATCCTCGCCACTGCCTGCTGCTTGTCGCCAATGTCGGCGATGCGACGATTCCCAACTCGCGTACGCTCACCGTGGTGGACGTTGGAGATCGCTCCGTGCGGGCGGAAATTCAGGTGCCCGGTCGGACACGGTGGGCCGTATTTGATCCCGAGTCCGAGCGCTTCTACGTCAACATCGCCGATCCCGCTGTGATCGCAGTCGTCGAAGCAAAAAAGCCAAACACCATCGCGCACACCTTCTCCATCCCCGCAGCAGGCCCGCACGGCCTGGATATCGACTGCCGCACACAGCGACTGTTCTGCGCCTGCGACGCCGGCAGACTCGTCATTCTGGACGCCCGCACGGGGAAGACGCTCGACGAAAGGGAGCTGAGTGGTGTGCCCGATGTGATCTTTTTCAACCGGCACTGCGGACATCTTTACGTCGCGGTCGGCGATCCCGGCGTTATCGACGTATACGACGCTGCATCGATGGACCGTCTCGACCGGATCAGAACGGAAAAGGGTGCACATACACTCGCCCTCGCGCCGGCAGGCGATCGTCTCTATGCATTTCTGCCCGAGACTCATCGGGCAGTGATTTATCGAACAGGCGCACCATGAGGCAGAATGCCGGCGGCCTGCTGATTCTGTCGCGCGCCGACGTGACACGATTGATGGACTTCCCGGCCTATATCGAGGCGGTCGAGGCCGGCTTCCGCGCTGCCGCAGCGGGCCGTGCGCTCGTGCCGCCGGCGACGGGGTTTGACGTGCCGGGCGGCGCGTATCACGCCAAGGCGGCGGCGCTGCTCGACGGCCCGGGCGGCATCGTCGCCGTCAAACTCAATGCCAATTACCCCTCCAATCCGTCGGCCCATGGCCTGCCGACGATCCAAGGTGTCATCTACCTTGCGGATGCGGACGACGGCAGGCCGCTCGCCCTCATGGACTCTATCGAGATCACCATCAATCGTACCGGGGCCGCGACCGCGCTCGCCGCGCGCTATCTGGCTCGCCCCGATGCGCGCGTAGCGACGATCTGCGGCGCCGGCGTCCAGGGCAGGATCCAGTCGCGCGCGGTCGCCCAAGCCATTGGCCTGGAGCGCCTGCACGTCTGGGACATCCGGATTGCGGCGGCTCAGGCCCTGGCCGACGAGCTGTCGAAGGAGCTGGCGCTCGACGTCCGTCCCGCCTACGACCTTGCGGTTGCGCGGCATAGCGACGTCATCGTCACCTGTACCTCGTCGCGCCAAGCCTTCCTCACTCCCGACCTTGTCCGGCCCGGCACCTTCGTTGCCGCCGTCGGTGCTGACAATCCCGACAAGCAGGAGATCGACCCGGCGCTATTTGCGCTTGCCACCGTTGTCGTCGATTCACTCGAACAATGTGCTGAGATCGGTGATCTGCACCATGCGTTGGTGAGGGGCGCTATCTGCCATGGCCAGGTGCAGGCGAGCCTCGCCGAGCTGGTGACGGGCTCGAAACCGGGGCGGCGTGATGCTTGCGAGATCACGCTGTTCGACTCGACTGGCCTCGGACTGCAGGACGTCGCTGCCGCCGTTGTCGCTTATCGCCGGGCGCTTGAGGCGGGCATCGGCCAATGCGTCACCATCAACTGAAGGGAATAGCTTGAGGAGGACAGCCATGAATCAATATCGCCTTGCGTTGCTTTGCTGCCATTGCCTGCGCAACACCGAGGCTTTGTTCGAGCGCTATTCCAAGGAAACGTGATGACAACGGAAGCACCGCGCGGCCGCATACGCGAGCTGGCGCTCTATTTCTTGCGCCTGGGCGTGCTGGGTTTCGGCGGCCCGGTGGCCCTGGTCGGGCAGATGGAGCGCGAGCTCGTGGCCGACCGCGCCTGGCTCGGCAAGGAGCAGATGCGCGAGGCGATCGCGATCTGCCAGTCGCTGCCAGGGCCGCTCGCGATCCAGGTGGGGATCTACATCTCCTATCTGCGCGGCGGCTTCTGGGGCGCCTGGGCGGGCGGCTGGGCTTTCATCCTGCCGAACTTCCTTATCGTGGCGGCACTCGGCGCGCTCTACGTCTATCTCGGTGACCTGCAACCGGTGACGGCGATCTTCTACGGCGTGAGCCCCGCGGTGATCGCCCTGATCCTGCATTCCTGCTGGCGCCTTGCCCGGCTTGGCATGGAGGACTGGCTGCAATGGGCGATCGCTGCGGTCTGCTTTGCCGTCACGATCATCCTGAAGTCCGAAGTGGCGCTTCTGTTCATCGGCGCGGGCGTCGTCGGCATTCTCTATTACGGCAGCGTGTTCCGTCGTCCGCCGGCCTCGACGCTGATGGGGCTTGCGCCGCTCGGCATTCCCGCCGTCCTGCCGCTGACGCCGGCCGCCAATTCGTCGGTTCTCGCGAAGCTCCTGCTGTTCTTCCTCAAAGCGGGCTCGCTCACCTTTGGCAGCGGTCTGGTGATCGTGCCGTTTCTCGAGCAGGGCCTGGTGCAGCAATATGGCTGGCTCGACGAGCGGCAGTTCCTGATCGCCGTCGCGATCGGCATGATCAGCCCCGGTCCGGTCGTGATCACCGCGACCTTCGTCGGCTACCTGGTCGGCGGCTTCTGGGGCTCGCTCGTGTCGACGATCGGCATCTTCCTGCCGTCCTTCCTTCTCGTGCTGATCGCGGCCCCCATGCTGGCCCGCCATCGCGGCAACGCCAACGTCCAGGGCTTCGTGAAGGGAGCTTATGGCGCCGCCATCGGCACCATCCTCGGCGCCTGCGTCCTGCTCGGCCAGATCGCGATCGGCGATTGGCTGACGGCACTGGTCGGGCTCGCGTGTCTCGCCGTACTGTTCCGCTGGAAGGTAAGCAATCCCCTGCTGATCGTCGTGACAGCCGTGATTGGCCTCGTGGCCTTTCCGCTGCTTCATCCGACCTGGGTCATGGTGAAATGAAACGGATCGCGAGACTGATCGCGGTGGCAATCATCACCGCTTCTTCCGGCAGTTGGGCTGGCGAGCCGACGTCCGTGCTGTCCCTGGAGGCGAAGATCCCGCTGGGACAGGTGAGGGGCCGCATTGATCATCTGGCGATCGACCTCTATCGCAAGCGGCTGTTCGTGGCCGAGCTCGGCAATGACAGCGTCGGCGTCGTGGATCTCGGTGCGGGGAAGACCGAACACACCTTGACCGGCCTTCGCGAGCCGCAAGGCGTCGGCTATGAGCCGGCAACGGATACGCTCTATGTGGCCAACGCCGCTGACGGATCGGTCCGGCTCTTCGAGGGCCAGGAGCTGAAGTCGGTGGGCCGGATCGACCTCGGCGACGATGCGGACAATGTTCGCATCGATCCGCGAGGCAAGAGGATCCTCATCGGTTACGGCAAGGGCGCGCTCGCGATCCTCGATCCGGCAAACCGCACGAAGGTCCGGGATATTCCTCTCGCAGGCCACCCCGAATCGTTCCAGCTCGATCCCGAACTTGATCGCGCCTTTGTGAACGTGCCGGACGCTCAACAGATCGCTGTCGTCGATCTCATTGCCGGCCGGCAGACGGCGACCTGGCACTTCCCGCAGGCAGGGGCGAACTTTCCGATGGCGTTCGACGTTGTGTCGAGGCAGGTGTTCGCCGCTTATCGCCGGCCGGCGAAGCTTGTCGCTTTCAACGTCGACGATGGCAGGATCGAGAGCACGCTCGATCTCTGTGACGATGCCGACGATCTGTTCGTCGATCAGAGGCGCAAACGCCTGTATGCGACCTGCGGCGAGGGCGTGGTGGATATCTTCGAGCGGCGAGGCGGCGAAATCGTGCGGTTGGGACAAGTGCCTACGTCATCGGGCACACGCACATCGTTGTTCGTGCCGGAACTCGACCGACTGTTCGTCGCCGTGCGTGCCACATTCGGGGGGCCTGCAGCAATCTGGGTCTTTCGGCCGACGCCTTGAGGTTGGATTTGTCATGCTATAGTCGCGGCATGACCGAAACCGATACTCTTCCCGACCGCCTGTCCACCAATCCCAAAAGCCCGTTCTATGACGAGGCGCTGCTGCAACGGGGTGTCGGCATCAAGTTCGACGGCCAGGAGAAGACCAACGTCGAAGAATATTGCGTGAGCGAAGGCTGGATCCGCGTCGCCGTGGGCAAGACCGTCGATCGCAAGGGCAATCCGCTCACCATCAAGCTCACCGGCAAGGTCGAGCCCTATCTGCAGAAGTAGCGGAGGTCGCTATGCACAGCCATACGCTCGCCGACTGGCGCCACGACCATGTGTTCCTGGGCGCCGCGCACGACCGCAACGAACGGCGCACCTGGCTGGTGGTGGGGCTCACTGCCGTCATGATGGTGGCCGAGATCGTGGGCGGCACGCTGTTCGGCTCGATGGCGCTGCTGGCCGATGGCTGGCACATGTCGACCCATGCCGGCGCGCTCGGCATCGCTGCCTTCGCCTATCGCTATGCTCGCAACCACGCCCGCGATCCGCGCTTTGCTTTCGGTACCGGCAAGCTCGGCGATCTCGCGGGGTTCACGAGTGCGATCGTGCTCGCGATGATCTCGCTTCTGATCGGTTACGAATCCATCGGCCGTCTGTTCCAGCCGGTGGCGATCCACTATGGCGAGGCGACGGCGATCGCAGCCGTCGGTCTTGCGGTCAATCTCGCGAGCGCCTGGCTTCTGGGCGCAGGTCATCATCATGATCACGGGCATGGTCATGAGCATGATCACGCTCACGACGATCATCATGATGAACACGATCACCATCATCATGATCATGCCCATGACCACCGGGACCACAATCTGCGCGCGGCCTACTGGCATGTGCTGGCCGATGCGCTGACCTCGGTGCTGGCGATCGCGGGCCTGCTCGCCGCCCGCTTCTATGGCTGGAACTGGCTCGATCCGGTGATCGGCATCGTCGGCGCCTGCGTGATCGCCCATTGGTCGTGGGGCCTGATGCGCGATGCTGGCGCCGTACTCCTCGATGCCGCGCCCAGTCGCTCGTTGGGCGAGGCGATCCGCCAGCGCCTCGAGATCGGCGACGATCGCATCGCCGACCTTCATGTCTGGCGTCTTGGTCCCGGTCATCACGGCGCCATCGTGTCACTGGTTGCGCACGAGCCGGAACCGGTCGCGCGCTACAAGGCGCGGCTCGATGACGTACCGGGCTTGAGCCACGTCACGGTCGAGGTCCATCGCTGCGCTGGCCCGCATTGAGCAGATGGCAATCCGCCGTCGTGCCGTTGTGCTGGGTCTTGGAGGAGCTGCCGTCATGAGTTCGACCGCCGCGGCCGAGAAGGTGAAGATCACCCTCGGAACGGCCACGCCGGGTGGTGGCTTCCCGGTCTATGGCGATGCCTTCACCGCCGCCATCAAGACGCAGGATCCCACGCTCGAGATCGAGGCAGTGAACACCAAGGGCAGCACCGAGAACGTGCCGAGGCTCGAAGCCGGCACACTCGACATCGCTTTGGTGCAAGGCGAGGTGGTGCATGAGGCGCTCGAAGGCATCGGTCGGCCGCCGGCGAACCTCAAGGTCATCACAGCGATGTATCCCACCGCCGGCCTGTTCGTCGTGCGCGCCGACAGCCCCGCCCATCGCATCGCCGATCTCAAGGGCAAGCCGATCGCCTGGGGCGCCGCAGGGTCGGGCCTGGTGATTCTGGGCCGCTACGTCATGGACGGGCTCGGTCTCGATGCGGCAAAAGATTTTCAGCCGGTCTATCTCGAACGTGCCGGCGACGGGCCTGCGATGGTGCTCGACGGCCGTGTCGCCGCTTTATGGGGCGGTGGCGCAGGATGGCCGGGTTTCAAGACGGTGATGTCGAGCGCCGGTGGCGGCCGCTTCATCGCGCCGGACGACGACGAGATCGGCCGCATCCTGGGTCGGCACAAATTCCTGAAGCGGATTGTGCAGCCGGCGGGTGCCTATCCCGGCCAGACCGCCCCGATTACATCGGTCGGTTCCTGGAGCTTCGTCCTCGCGCGGCCCGGCCTCGATGCCGCCGTGGCATCGCGATTGGCCAAGGCGCTGCATCAGGCCGAGGCAAACGCGGCACCGCGGCTCGCCGACACGACGGCACGCAACACCCTGATGGCGATTCCCGGCTCGTCGCTGCTGCATCCCGGTGTGCTGGATTACTACCGTCAGGCTGGATTGAGCCGGTAACCTTGGCCGGTGCCTTGCGTTCTATTGGGAACGAAAGGAGCGAGCCATGCCGAACAGGAAATCGAAGAGCAAGATCGAGGGTGAGGGCAGCTATAGCGGCGCCAAGGCCTATGACGACGCGACGGCGAAGTTCGTCAAGGACGGAAAGGTCAATAAGGCGGCCAAGGAAGCCGAGCGCGCCATGGACTCAGACGAAGCGGCCGATCTTGCTTCCGCCGAGGCCGAGGGCAAGGCCGGCGATCCGCGTGGCCAGAACAAGCAGCACTGACAGTCGATTGGGATACGAAAAGTGCCTCCACAAGTTGGAGGCATTTTTTGCGCTTAGCTGTTACTGGCAGCCGGTGCCGACATCAGCATCGCCCGCGTAAGCTGGCACGCGACCTCGGGGCGCATTCGGATGCCGACGGTCTGGCCGGCGTCGCCGATCAAGATGCCTTCGAGATAGCCTGCGTCCTGATTCATCTCGAAGGCGGCAGACGTGACATTCATTGCATCGAGACAGGCGTGTTCGCCTTCATTCTCATCGCCGAGCACGGTGCGCCGGCGCGCCATCTCGATTGCAGCATCACTCAGACTGGCAATGAACGCGCTGAACTCTGCATAGTTCGCGATGCAGTTGATGCTGCGATGCGCCTCGTCGACGAACACCATCACGCAGCTCTTGCCATCGGCGCTGACCCCCAGACGAAACTTGTCGAGTATGCCGATCACAGGGTTCATGGCGGCCTCCATCGTCAGCATTAAACGGGGCGAACGCTTCCTTGTTCCCGATGAGTTGTCTTCAGTCGTCAGTGATGTCGGCGGTTGTAATCTTGCGGAACAGCAATGGTGGTCGTGATATCCGCCGCCCACCCGGAATTGCGGCCAGCGGCGAGCTGCCTTCATTTGGCCACAGCGTACGAGAATCGCCGATGCTTTCGAGGACAGCGGCAGCCGCGGTCGGGATGAAGGGCCACGCCGCAAGAGCGGCCGGCGCGGACGAGAGCAACGCTGGTTCTGACGATGACGGCGGCGCGCTGCGGGTCGTTTTTAATGGCTGCCCAAGGCGCTTGCGCTGCAAAATAGGCATTGCCGAGGCGCCAGATGGCGCGGACCTCCTCGGCGGCCTTGCGGAATTCCAGAGCCTCGTGGTGGCAACGCAGGCGATCGAAACACACAATCAAGCAGCGATCGATATCGTCTTCGGTCGGCCCTGGTGTTCCTCCGCCTGGAACGATTCCGCCGTATCGTTCGGTGGCGAAGGAGAGACAACGATTGACCAGATTGCCGAACGTGTCGGCCAGGTCCTTGTTGATGCCCGTCACGAACCTCGAGACGGTGAAATCCGTATCCGACCCTTCGGGCGCGTTGGCGGCGAGCCACCATCGCCAGGTATCGGCCGGCACGGCCGCAAGGGCTGTGTCGGTGAAGATGCCACGTCGGGCGCTGGTAGAGAACTTCCCTCCTTCGAAGGTCAACCAGTTGAAGCCCTTGATGATGTCGGGAAGTTTTAGGGGCAGGCCGCAGCCGAGCAGCGTCACGGGAAAGCTTACAGTGTGGAACGGCACATTGTCCTTGGCGAGGAACTGGAGGTAGCGCACGCCGTCGCCGCCTTCCCACCATTCGCGCCAGTCTCGACCGGGTGCAGCGGTCGCCCATTCCACGGCGGCGGCGATGTAGCCGATCGGTGCGTCGAACCAGACATAGAACACCTTGTGCTCGAAGCCGGGCCTCGGCACCGGCACGCCCCATGCCAGATCGCGCGTGATACAGCGATCGCGTAGGCCCTCGTCGAGCCATTTGAGTGCAATCGAGCGAACCAGCGATGGCCAATCCTGCTGGCCTTCGATCCAGCGACGCAGCCGATCTTGGAAAGCAGACTGACGCAGGAAGAGATGGCGCGTCTCACGGAACTCGATGTCATGTGTCCCCGAGATCGCCGACCGTGGCGCGATCAGCTCCGCGGGATCGAGCAGTCGCGTGCAGTTCTCGCATTGGTCGCCACGCGCGTCAGGGCCCCGACAGAAGGGCAGATGCCGACAACATAGCGATCCGGCAGGAAGCGGCCGTCGCTCGGCGAGTAGGCCTGCTGCAGCACACGCTCCTCGATCCAGCCGTTGGCATCGAGATGGCGGTAAATCTCCTGTGTCAGCGCGCGGTTCGCGACTCCTGAGGTACGCGAAAAATGATCGAAGGAGAGGCCGAAGCGTCGGTAGATATCGGCCTGCAGCGCGTGTTGCCGATCGCAATAGTCGGCAACCGGCAGGCCTTCGGCGCGCGCGGCGAGCTCGGCCGGCGTGCCATGCTCGTCGGTGCCGCACAAAAAAAGCACCTCGTGCCCCGTCTGCCGGCGGAAGCGGGCATGAATGTCGGCGGGCAGGAGCGAGCCCGCGAGATTGCCGAGATGCTTGACGCCGTTGATGTACGGCAGGGCGCTGGTGATCAGGAACTTCGCCATCGAACTCTCCATCGTGTCGGGGGACATGAAAAAGCCCTTCGCGAGGAAGGGCTGGAGAGTCCGGCGTCAGCTATTGCCCGCGCGTCATCCTTCCGGCCCATCCTGTCGAGGGGCCGGGCGCATTCGCGAAGCGATGAAGCCGAGCAAGCGATCCATGTCGGATGTATGCGGTGATATGACCTGCATCGTCAAGCAGCCGCCTGGTCGATGAATTTGGCCAGCGCCACGTCCTTCTCCGAGACGCCACCGGCATCGTGGGTCGAGAGCACGATCTCCACCCGGTTGTAGACGTTCGACCATTCGGGATGATGGTCGGCCTTCTCGGCGGCCAGCGCCACGCGGGTCATGAAGCCCCAGGCGTGGTTGAAGTCGGCAAACTTGAAGCTTTTCTGGATGGCGTCGCGGCCGGCCACCTCCGTCCAGCCCTTGAGAGCGCCAAGCGCGTCACTGCGCGCCTTTCCGGTCAATTTCGCCGTCATATGATCCTCCTTCCTTTCGAGCAAAGCTTGCCTCATCGGGGCGGCCACGCCTAGGCTCGATGACCTACAGGAGGCTTTTGTGAACATCACCCGTCGCTCTGCGTTGCTCGCCGCCACGTCGCTTGCCGTCGCTCCTTCAGCCGCCCGGGCGGAGAAGGCCGCTGACACGCTACGCATCCAGTTCATCGACGCCGTGCCCAACGTCGACATGTACTTCAACAGCCAGCGCACCGGCCTGATCCTGGCGCACCAGGCATGGGACATGCTGGTACATCGCGATCCCGCGACGTTCGAGCTCAAGCCATCGCTTGCCACCGATTGGAAGTTCGTCGACGCCAGCACGCTTGATCTTACGATCCGGCAGGGCGTGAAGTTCCACGACGGCAGCACGCTTTCGGCGGACGACGTGGTCTACACCATCAACATGGTGGTCGATCCTGCGAGCAAGGTGACAGTCCCCAGCAACTATTCCTGGATCGACAAGGCGGAGAAGACGGGTGATGCCACCGTGCGAATCCGCATGAAGCGGCCGACGCCGGCAGCGCTTGAATACCTCGCCATGGTGACACCGATCCATCCCAAGGCCTATCGCGAGAAGGTCGGGCCCGAGGGCTTTGCCGCCAAGCCGGTCGGCGCCGGGCCCTACAAGATCATCAAGAATGAACAAGGCAAGGAAGTCATCTTCGAACGGTTCGAGGACTATTGGGCAGGCTCGCCCAAGGGCAAGCCTGCGATCAAGACCTTGCATGTTCGCTTCGTGCCGGACCTCGCGACCGAGGTGACGGAGCTGCTGGCCCGGCGCACCGATTGGATCTGGAACATCAATCCCGACCAGATCGAGAGCATCAACAAGATGCCCTACCTGCAGGCGGTGCGGCAGGAATCGATGCGCATTGGCTATCTCTCGATCGACGCGGCCGGCCGCACCGGAGCTGGCAATCCGCTCACCAAGCTCAAGGTGCGGCAGGCGATCTTCCATGCCATCAACCGCAAGGAATTCGCCGATAAGCTCGTCACGGGCGGCAGCCGCGTGCCGGCCGCGCCCTGCTTTCCGAGCCAGTTCGGCTGCGATGCCAAAGCCGCCGTGAACTACGATTACGATCCCAAGAAGGCCAAGGAGCTTTTGGCCGAGGCCGGCTATCCCAACGGCTTCGACATCGAGATGGTGACCTATGTGACGCCGACGACTTGGCCCGCCGCCATCCAGAGCTATCTCCAGGCGGTCGGCATCCGCGCCAAGATCAACCAGCTCCAGGTGGCACCCGCTATCGACAAGGCGCATCGCGGCGAAAACCCGCTCTATATGGGAAGCTGGGGCAGCTACTCGATCAACGACGTGTCGGCGATCCTGCCGGTGATGTTCGGCGCGGGTTCGGCCGATAACTATTCCAAGGACCCCGAGCTCGAGAAGCTGGTGGCCGCCGGCGGTGCCACCGCCGACAAGGAGGACCGCCTCGAAGCCTATTCGAGGGCGATCAAGATCGAGACCGAGCAGGCCTATTGGCTGCCCATCAACACCTACGTTAATCCCTACGCCTTCTCGAAGGATCTCGACTTCAAGACCTTCCCCGACGAGCTGCCGCGCTTCTATCTCGCGAAGTGGAAGTGACGGGCTGGGGGCGCGCGACTCCAGTCGCGCGTCTTTGGTTATGCCGAGGAAGATCGCGCCACTGGAGTGGCGCGCCCCCAGCAACTAAGGCACCAGCAAACACTCCACGCCGCCGGCCGGCCGTGGCTTGAACGGCGGCGTTTCCGTCGCGCAGCGCGGCTCGGCGATCGGGCAGCGGGGATGGAAGCGGCAGCCGGACGGGATGTTCGCCGGATCGGGCATCGTGTCGCCAAGCCCTACGTCGGGCACGCCGAGGCCAGGCTCGGGCGTCAGCACCGAAGCGAGCAGCGCCTTGGTGTAGGGATGCTCGGGCTGAGCGAACAGCCTTTCGGTCGGCGCGCGCTCGACCAGACGGCCGAGGTACATCACCGCTACTTCGCTCGCGACATGCTCGACGACGGCGAGATTGTGGCTGATGAAGAGATAGGTGAGGCCGAGGTCGCGTCGCAGTTCGGCCAGCAGGTTGAGGATCTGCGCCTGCACCGAAACATCGAGCGCTGACGTCGGCTCGTCGCACACCACGATGCGCGGTCGCAGCACCAGCGCCCGGGCGATGGCGACGCGCTGGCGCTGGCCACCCGAAAGTTCGGCCGGCAAGCGGCGCCCCATCTCGGCGCTGAGGCCAACGCGGCTCAGCATCTCGTCGACCGTGCGTGCGATTTTGGCCCGGCCGAGCGAACCTTGCGCGACCAAGGGCAAGGCGACGATATCGCGGATGCGTGTCAGCGGATTGAGCGAGGAGAAGGGGTCCTGGAACACCGGCTGGATCAGGCGCGCCCGTGCCCGGCGATCGAGGCCGGCGATCTTCTGGCCTTCGATCTCGACCTCGCCCGAGTCGGGCGCCAATAGGCCCAGGATCACGCGCGCGAGCGTGCTCTTGCCGCAGCCCGATTCACCGACCACGCCCAGCACGCCGCCAGCCGGGATCGAGAAGGAGACATCGTCGACCGCCACGACACGACCCTTGCCCACGGCGAAGGTCTTGGCGACATGACGGACGTCGATCGCGTCGGTCATGCCGGAAGCCGGCAGAGATAGTCGTGAGTCGCGCCGGCGCTGTGCCTTGGAATGGTCCGCTGGCAGGTTTCGTCGGCGAAGTCGCAACGCTCGCGGAAAGCACACCCGGCAAAGCCGTGGCCGACGCGCGGCACGGTGCCGCGAATGGCGCCCAGCGGCTGGTCGCGCTGGATCTTGCCTGGCACCGGCACGCAGCGCAGCAGACCCTGGGTGTAGGGATGACGTGGCTGGGCGAACAATTCAGCGGTCGGCGCGCTTTCGACCACTTCGCCGGCGTACATGACCGACACCCGTGTGGCGACGCGCGCCACGATGCCGAGATCGTGGGTGATCAGCAGGAGCCCGAGGCCGAGGTCGCGCTGCAGCCCGGCCAGCAGCCGCAGGATCTGCGCCTGCACGGTGACGTCGAGCGCGGTCGTGGGCTCGTCGGCGATCAGGAGCTTCGGCTCGCACATCAGCGCCATGGCGATCATCACGCGCTGGCGCAGGCCGCCCGAAAGCTGGTGCGGGAACTGGCCGAGCCTCAGGCCCGGCGCCGTGATGCCGACACGGGCCAGAAGATCGGCGGCGCGGTCGGTGGCGGCGCGCTGGCTCGCACCTTTGTGCCGGCGCAGCACCTCGGTCATCTGCGAGCCGACGGTGTAGGCCGGGTTGAGGCTGGTCATCGGCTCCTGAAAGATCATGGCCATGGCATTGCCGCGCAGGCGGGCCATGCCGCGTTCCGAAAGCTTCAGGAGGTCCTCACCCTCGAAGGCCAGCCGCTCCGCCTTCCGCTCGCCGCCGCGCGCCAGCAGGTTCATGACCGCCAGCGCCGTGACCGACTTGCCGCAGCCCGATTCGCCCACCAGGCAGTGGGTCTCGCCGCGGGCGACACTCAGCGAGGCGCCGCGCACTGCCGCCGTGGCGCCGAACTGTACCTGCAGGCGATCGACCTCCAGCAGTGCCGTCACGGCGCGGTCCTTGCGCCGAATTGGTCGCGCAGTCCGTCGCCCAGCAGGTTGATGCCGAGCACCAGCACGAACAACGCCACGCCCGGGATCATGATGATCCACGGGCTGAAGAACATGTAATCCTTGGCCTCGGCGATCATCAGGCCCCACGACGGCAGGGGCGGCGGCACGCCGAGGCCGAGGAAGGAGAGAGCCGCCTCGAGCAGGATCGCAAGCGCGATCTCCAGCGTCGCAACGACCACAAGATGGCTCGCGATGTTGGGCAGCACCTCGCGGGTGAGGATGCGAAAGCGCGAGCAGCCGGCGCACCAGGCGGCGGCGACATAGTCGAGGTTGCGCACCTGCATGGTGGTGGCGCGCGACACCACCGCGAAGCGATCCCACAGGAGCAGGCCGAGCGTGATCACAAGCAGGGTCATCGAGCTGCCCAGCAGGCCAACCACCGCCAGCGCCACCAGCACGACCGGGAGCGAGAGGCGGGTGGTGATGGCGAACAGCACGGCATCGTCGGCGCGGCCGCCGAGAAAGCCGCCGATCACGCCCAGCGTGATGCCGATCAGGCCGGAGACGAAGCTGACCGTCACGCCGATCAGCATCGAGATGCGGCAGCCCCAGATCAGTCGCGAGAGGTAATCTCGCCCGAGCTGGTCGGTGCCCAGAAGGTGCTCGGGGTTCGAGCCGTCCATCCAGAACGGCACCAGCAAGCGCTTGCCGAGGTCCTGCGCGAAGGGATCGTGCGGCACCAGGAGCGGCGCGAAGATCGCGCAGAAGGCCGCGATGCCGACAATCACCGCGCCGAACCAGGTTCCGGCGCTGCGCCAGCCGCGCCGTGGCCCCCGGGAGGACCTGGGCGAAGATTCGACCGACGAGCCGGGGTCCGTTGCCGTGACGCTCATGCGCCGCGCAGCCTCGGATCAAGCACGGCGTTCATCAGGTCGGCGAGCATGGTGAGCAGGACATAGATCGCAGCCAGCACCAGCACGACCGACTGCACGACGGGGAAGTCGTTCTTGGCGATGCTCTCCCAGGCAAGGAAGCCCACGCCGTGCAAGGCGAACACCTGTTCGATCACGATCGAGCCGCCCAGCATGAAGCCGAGTTGCACCGCCGCGATCGCCACCACCGGGATCGCGGCATTGCGCAGTGCGTGCTTGAGCAGGATCGAGGCGCGCGACAGGCCCTTGGCGCGCGCCGTGCGGATGTAGTCCGAGCCCATGGCCTGGATCATGCCGGCCCGCGTCAGTCGCGTGAGGGCGGGAATGGCGGAGAAGGCCAGCACCACGCCCGGCATGATGTAGCTCTCCCAGGAATCCGTGCCCGAGATCGGCAGCCAGCCGAGCTTCAGCCCGAACAGGATCATCAACAGGAGGCCCAGCCAGAACGAGGGCATCGCCTGGCCAAGCAGGGCCACGACCTGCACGATCCGGTCGAAGGCCGTGTTCTCCCGCACCGCGGCCAGGATGCCGAGCGGCAGCGAAACGGCGAGCGCGATCACCAGCCCCGTCAGTCCCAGGGTCAGCGTCACCGGCATGCGCTCGCCGATCAGGGTGGCGACCCGCGTCTTGAAGAAATAGCTCTCACCCAGATCGCCGGTCACCGCCCGTCCGGCCCAGTCGAAGAACTGGATGAGCAGTGGCCGGTCGAGACCGTAGGCCTTGCGAACGGCGTCGACGTCAGCCTGGGTGGCGCTGGGTCCGGCGATGGAGACGGCGAGGTCGCCTGAGAGGCGTGTCAGGATGAACGCGAGCGTCATCACCGTCGCCACGACAAGCAATGCCACGATCAGACGGCGGGCGAGGAAGCGGAGCATGCTTGGGCAGCTTAGAGGGGTTCGACCGGGAACGCGACCATGCTCATGCACGCTGAATAGCTTGCGTGAACGGTGAACAATCAGTCACGCCGGGACCTTGGCGAGCGCGCGCGCCTGCTATATGGGGGAAGGATGCCGGTCTTCACCAACCCGCGGCGCACGCCAATGTTCAGCGTTGCGCCATCGCTGGAGGACATCGAAGCCATCGCCGCCGAGGCACTGGCAACGATTCCGGAGGAGTTTCGTCGGCACGTCGGCAACGTCCGAATCCAGGTCGACGATTTTCCGTCAGACGAGGTCGAGAAGGCGATGGAGCTCGAAACGCCCTTCGACGTGCTCGGTCTCTACCAGGGCGTGTCGATGGTCGAACGTGGCGCAGGCCACATCGCCAACGACATCGACCGTATCTTCCTCTACCGCCGGCCGATCCTCGACTACTGGTGCGAGTCCCAGGAGGATTTGCCGCACATCGTGCGCCACGTGCTGATCCATGAGATCGGCCATCACTTTGGCCTCAGCGACGACGACATGGAAGCGATCGAAGCCAAGGCCGAGGAAGAGTCGCGGCGCGCGCAGCCGAACGCTTAGAGCAAGGCGGCGAGTCCAAACCAGTCACGTTGGCGCGTGCACCGGCATTGGCGGTGCCAGGCGATAACGTCCGTCGAGCAGAGAGGCATCGGGCTGAAAAAACCGCGCGATGCGCCGGTCGGCCAACCAACGAACAGCTTTGGCCGGCAGCGGTGAGGGCGGCTCGAACCGACCGTCGATCTCGGCCACGAGATCGAGGATCTCCGCCGGCACCAGCGCGCCCAACGCCGTCGTGGCGATGAAGGCGCGATAGAGATAGTCGGTGCCGAATTGGCCGAGCGTTCGCCCCGGATAGCGCCATCCGTCCACGACCTCGCCGAACGAGGGTCCGGCGGCGGCGATCTCGGCTGCAGCGTCAGCGAGACCTGACGCAATCGCCTCCCGCTCGGCATTGTTGAAGGCCCGGGCATCGAAGCGGCGGCCGACATGCAGTCTCAAGGGGGCGAGATCGTCGAGCACCTCGCGATCGGCCTCTGACAGCCGGCAGGCGGCGAGCAGCGCAAGGCCGGTATTGAGGAGATCGAACCGGTCCTCGGGGCGCGGCGCATCCCAATCGATCACCGGCTCTGCCGGCGCGTAGGTACGAAAGCGCATCAGCTCGCGCATCTCGAGGATGCGCCGTTCATTGCGCTTGTCGGGCGTTTCGAGGAGGCTGCGGGCCTGCAGGTTCTGCGCGATCTCGAGGTCGGCCCTGGAGTCCGTGGCGGCGATACGGATCTGCAGCCACACCACGCTCGCGGGCGCGCGCAGGAGCGTCACGTCGCTTTCGACGGAGCCGTCCCACGAGGGATCTGCAATCAGGCATGCCGGTGGCGTCTGCCTCGACATGCGGCTGCTGACATGGGCGAAGGCGTTAGTGAAGGGATCGATGAAAGCCGCGCTGTAGAAGCGCTCGCCCATGGGCGGCAGGGTGAGGAAGAGCGGGCCAATCGAGAGATCGAGCCACGCCACACCCGCCAGCACGCCGTCGCTCGCGTCGGCACCCCACTTCAGGTTGTTGAGCTTGTGGCCCAGTTCGACCGTGTCGCGGTGGCGGCGAGCGAACATGCATGAGAGCGGCGTGAAATAGACCGCGGCGCGGTGGGCGAGCTGGCGCAGTCCACCATTGTCGCCAGTACGAGCCTGGCCAGTGGCGAAGGGCGCCGCGACCGAGGCCGCGCAGCCGGCGAGCAGGGCGCGCCGGCCGACCGTCATGCCTGCCGCTCCCGTTGTTGCCGTCGCTCTAGGACAAAGGCGGCGGCTGCCCGCCATGGCTTCAGGGTCCAGAAGGAGCGGGCGCGCCCCGACGGCGAGGCAAGCACGAAGACGGCCGCATCTTCGAGCACTTCGGGCTGCCGGCCATAAACGAGTGCTTTGCGGCCGAGCCCGAGCGACGCGGCATTCTTGCTGGTGAAGGCGACGGCCGCCGGCCGGTATTTGCGAAGCTTCGCGTGCAACGATCTGGCGTCCATGGCGTGGGCGCTTAGTTCGTGGTCGGAGCCGTATTCGGTCTTGTTGAGGTCCGTGAGCCCGATCCTCCAACCCAGCAGCTCGGGATAGCGCTGGGGTGCCAGCCGCTCAGGTGTGAGACCGACGGCGTGCAAGGTCGCCCAGAAGGCGTTGCCGGGATTGGCATAGTAGGCGCGGGCGGCGTAGGACGCCGGACTGGGCGCGGTGCCGCAGAAGACGAGATCGAGCCCCGGCGCCAGCAGATCCGGCACCAGGTGCTTCTGTCCGCGCAAGGGACGCTTCTCGGGGAGCAAGGCCCGTTCCATCGGCCGCATGATGCCCCAGGCTTCGCACCGCGAACAGACGTTAGCGAAACGTTGGATCGCCTGGACCTTGTCCATTGGCGCTCGCCGCGCATGATGGTCTCCGGAGGATCGCATGAGAAAGATCGATGTCGAGGACGAGACACAGCTCCTGGCAACCATCGACCGCTGGATCGCACGCGAGGTGGCGCCGCACGTAAAGGAATTCGACCACGCCGACAAGTGGCCGGCCGAAATCGTGGAGCAGATGAAGGAGCTCGGCCTGTTCGGCGCCACCGTATCGCCTGAGTATGGCGGGCTTGGCCTGCCGGCCACGACCTATGCCGAGATCGTGATGCGCATCTCTTCGGTGTGGATGGCGATCACCGGCATCTTCAACTCGCACCTGATGCTGGCGTTGGCGGTCGAGAAATTCGGCACCGAGCCGCAGAAACGGCATTGGCTGCCGAAGTTCGCCTCGGGCGAGATCCGGGGCGGGCTGGCGCTCACCGAGCCCGACGCCGGCACCGATCTGCAGGCAATCCGCATGACAGCGCGGCGCGAGCGCGATCACTACGTGATCAACGGCACCAAGACCTGGATTTCGAACGGTATCGAGGGCTCTTGCTTCGCGCTCCTGGTGAAGACCAACCCCGAGGCCCAGCCGCGCTACTCCGGCATGAGCCTCTTCATTGCGCCCAAGGGGCCAGGCTTCAAGGTCGGGCGCAAGCTCGAGAAGCTTGGCTACAAGTCGATCGATTCCGGCGAGCTGATCTTCGAAGACTATCGGATTCCGGCCGACCACCTGATCGGCGAAGTCGAAGGCCGTGGCTTCACGCAGGTCGCGGGCGGGCTGGAGCTTGGCCGCATCAATGTCGCGGCCCGTGGCGTTGGAATCGCCGAGGGCGCGTTGCGGCTTGCGACCGAGTATGCGCAGGTGCGCAAGACCTTCGGCAAGCCGATCGCCGAGCATCAGGCGATCGCGCTGAAGCTTGGCGAGATGGCGACGCGCGCACGGGCCGCGCGCCTCCTCACGCTTGACGCCGCGCAGGCCTTCGACCGTGGCGATCGCTGCGACATGGAGGCGGGGATGGCGAAGTATTTCGCCTCGGAGGCAGCGCTGGAGAACAGCACCGAGTCGATGCGCATCCACGGCGCCTACGGCTACTCCAAGGAATACGACATCGAGCGGCTCTATCGCGACGCGCCGCTGACCTGTATCGGCGAAGGGACTAACGAAATGCAGCGCCTGATTATTGCCCGCCAGTGGCTGAAGCGGAACGCCTCCCTATGAACAAGCCGCTCGAAGGCATTCGTGTTCTGACGCTGGAGCAGTTCGGCGCCGGTCCCTATGGCACCATGTTCCTGGCCGAGCTCGGCGCCGAGGTGATCAAGATCGAGCCGCCGGAAGGCGATCCCAGCCGACAGGTCGGGCCGCACAAGCTCGGCCTCGCCGACAGCCAATATTTCCAGGCGTGGAACCTCGGCAAGAAGAGCGTGGCGCTCGACATCAAATCACCGGAAGGCCGGCGGCAGTTCGAGGCGCTGGTCAAGACGGCGGACTGCGTGGTGAACAATCTCCGCGGCACGCAGCCCGCGAAGCTTCGTCTCGACTATGCGAATCTGGCGCCCATCAAACCCTCGATCGTGTGCCTGCATATCTCCGCCTACGGCCGCACCGGCGAGCGCAAGGATTGGCCGGGCTACGATTTCCTGATGCAGGCCGAGGCTGGCCTGATGGAACTCACCGGCGAGCCCGACGGACCGCCGGCGCGTGTTGGCGTGTCCCTGATCGACAGCATGAGCGGCCTGACCGGCATCGTGGGCCTGCTGAGCTGCCTCTTGCGTGCCCGCACCACCGGTAAGGGCTGCGACGTCGATACCTGCCTCTACGACGTCGCCATGCACCAGCTCACCTATCCGGGCGTGTGGTATCTCAACGAGGGAGATGTCTCATCACGCCAGCCGCGCAGCGCGCACCTCTCGCTCGCGCCGGTCCAGACCTTCCCGACTCGCGACGGCTGGATCTTCATCATGTGCATGACCCAGAAGTTCTGGCTGGCGCTCTGCGAGGCGACGGGCCGCGCCGGCCTTTCGGACGATCCGCGCTTTCCCGATCCCAATACCCGTGCGCGCAATCGGTCGGCGCTCACCGAGGCACTCGATCCCACCTTTCGTACGCGCACGACAGACGAGTGGCTTTCGAGGCTGAACGGAGTCGTCCCGGCGGCGCCGGTCTATCGAGTCGACCAGGCGCTCGACGGCGGTTTTGCGCGGGCCTCGGGCATGGTCTCCGCCGTGCCTCATCCGCAGAAGGGCAAGCTGCGCGTTCTTGCCAATCCGATCCGGGTCGATGGCGAGCGGCTGGAGCAACAAGCCTGCGCGCCGCTCGGCGCCGACAACAAGTTGCTGCTGGCGAGGTCGTCATGAAGCTCGAAGGCATCAAGGTCATCGACCTTTCCTGGTTCCTGCCGGGGCCCTATCTCACGACCGCGCTCGCTGACCATGGCGCCGAGGTGATCAAGGTCGAGCCGCCGGCCAATGGCGACCTTGGTGGCGATCCCGGTCGCCACATCCGGCCTCCCGATCAGCGGACCTCGGTGTTCTTCCGCAACATGGCGCGCGGCAAGAAGAGCGTTGTGCTCGACCTCAAGAGCGAGCAGGGCCGCGCCGATCTCTTTCGCCTGGCCTGCGAGGCCGATGTGATCGTCGAATCCTTCCGCCCCGGCGTCGCGGCGCGATTTGGCATCGGCTACGACGCAGTGAAGGTGGCGAACCCTGGCATCGTCTATTGCTCGATCTCGGCCTTCGGCCAGGACGGCGCCTATCCCGGCCGCGCCGCGCACGACCTCGCGCTCGAGGCGATGACGGGTGTGCTGAGCCTGACCTTGGGTGACGATGGCCGGCCGGCCATTCCCGGCATTCCTGTCGCCGATCTGGTGAGCGGGCTTCACGCACTGAGCGGTGTGCTGATGGCATTGCTGCGCCGCCAGACCACCGGCCACGGCGACTATATCGACGTCTCCATGCACGAGGCGTTGATGGCTTCCTGCGCCAACGTGGTCGGTACCGCCTTCACTGAAGGCAAGCAACCTGACGTCAAGCAGCAGCGCACGACAGGAGGCTCGGCCTTCTATCGGATCTACGACACATCAGACGGCCGCCAACTCGTATTGGCCGGGCAGGAGATGAAGTTCGTGAAGAACCTTCTGGGCGCACTGGGAAAGGCCGAATGGGCGCCACTCTGCGAATGGCCGGGCGCGCATCAGAAACCAGTGATGGACTTCCTCGAAGCCACCTTCCGCCAGAAGCCGCTGGCGCATTGGATGGAATGGCTTGGCACGCTCGACATCTGCTACGGACCTGTCAATACGCTGCCCGAAGCCATTGCCGATCCGAACCTGCTCAAGCGCGGCGCGGTGCTGGTCGACGGCGACGGCCGCAAGCACTTTGCGCCTGTCGTGCGCTTCAAGGACGAGCCGTCGCAGCCTCTCTATCGCGAGCCGCTGCTGGGCGAGCACACCAAGGCGGTGCTCGGCTAGCCGAGCCCGATGCGCTTGCGGAACGCCTCGTCGCGCATCGAGGCGTCTTCGCCGATCAGGTCGTCGCTGGCGCTGTCGCAGAGGTAGAGCAGGCCGCGCACGGCGTGCTCGACCGGCGAGAGGTCGGCACGCGGGATCTGGCTGATGGCATTGATGCCCGAAGCCCGGATCTTGACCTGCATGTCTGTGTCGATGGTGCCGGGCGAGAAGCCAAAGACGCGAATGCCGCGGGCTCCGGTCTCGAGCTTGATCGAGCGCGTCAGCATGGCAAGCCCCGCCTTCGAGGCGCAGTAGGAACTCCAGCCTTCGAGCGGCCGGTAGGCCGCACCTGAGGAGACGTTGATGATCGTGCCGCCGGCCTTGGCCATGCCGTCGAGCACGGCGCGCAGGACATTGTAGGCACCGATCAGGTTGATCTGGATGTTGCGCGCCCAGGCGGCGGGATCGGACGAGGCGATGTCCGAGATCGGCTCGATGACGCCCGCGTTGTTGACCAGGATATCGAGGCCGCCGAAGCGCTTTCGCGTCGCGGCCACGGCACGCTCGACGGCAGCATAGTCGGAGACGTCGCACGCCAACGCTGCGGCACCACCGCCAATTTCTTGCGCGACCTTTTGGACGAGCGCGCCATCGCGGGCCAGCAGCATGACGGCGGCACCCTGCTTGGCCAGTGCTCGGGCGGCACCCTCACCCAAGCCGCGGCTCGCGCCGGTCACCAATGCGATTTTTCCGTTCAAGTTCATCGTTCTTCCTCCGCTACAGTCGGCACCATAACCCATGGGAGGAAGAAGTGGCTGGCAAGACCACATTCGTGTTGCTGCACGGCGCCTATCAGGGCGGCTGGATTTTCAACCCTGTCGCCGAGCGCCTGCGCGCCCAGGGCCATCTCGTCTTCGCGCCGACGCTCGATGGCTGCGCCGAGCGCAAGCACGAGGTGCGCGCCGGCATCACCACCGAGAGCCATGCCGAGGAAGTCGCGGCGCTCCTGTTCTACCAGGACCTCAAGGACGTGGTGCTGGTCGGCACCAGCACCGGCGGCATGGTGATGGCGCGGGCAGCCGAGCGCGCCCGCGAGCGAGTGGCACGCGTGGTATTCGCCGATGCGCTCGCCCTGCTCGACGGCGAGGCGGTGCCGCAGATCGTCAAGCGGCCGACCGCGGTCAACACCGAGCTGACCACAGGACCCTCGCGGCATGATTTCGAGACGCGCCTGTTTGCCGACCTCGACCCAGCGGTGCGCCACTGGGCGCTCGAACGCTGCACGCCCCATCCCATCGCGCCATTGACGGCGGCGGTGAAGCTCGAGCGGTTCTGGAACCAGGTGTGGAACGCCTCGGTGATCTGGTGCCGCAAAAGCACCAACCCACCCCAGGCCCACCAGCGCCGCGCCGCCGACACCCTGAAAGGGCGCTGGCACGAACTCGACACCGGCCACTATCCGATGTTGAGCGAGCCCGCAGCGCTGGCAAAGCTGATCGTTGAAGGTTAGCGGGGAGCGCGCCACTCCTTGGTGCTCATCGTCATGCGGACCGTGCGCATCTTGCGCGCTCATGATCTGAGCGAGCCAGAGGCTCGCGGTCCGGAAGATCATGAGTGCCACAGAGTGGCGCGTTCCCAGTCTAAGACAAGAGCGCCACAGCCTTGGCGAGCGGCACCGGCACATCCTGCAGCAGCAGGTCCATCGCTTCCTGCTCCCAGGCCGGCTCATTGAGTGACAACGGGTCCTGCGGCGCCAGCCGATGCTCGATGACGAGCCGAGACAGCAGGAGCCGCCGCGCGTCGCCGCCTTGCGCACCAAGGGTCGCGCCTTCCCAGGCGAGCAGGGCTGCAGTCGCCGCGTGATAGAGCGCACCGGCCGCGAGCCGCGCGCGCTTCTCGTGCTTGGGGTCGCTCGCCACCGCCTCGGCGAAGCGTTCGACGCGATCGAGCGTGGAGCCCAGCAGGCCCTTGTACTGGCCGGGCAGGCTGCCGCTCGGCTCATACTTGGCCCTGAGCGCCGCCGTCAGTGTCTTGTGGCCGCCCGACTTGCCGACCGCGCGCTGGACCACGTCGAGCGCGTTGATGTTGGAGGTGCCTTCCCACAACGTGCCGATCTGCGCGTCGCGCACCAGGCGGGCGGTCACCCATTCCTCGATGTAGCCGATGCCGCCGCGCACCTCGAGCGCGTGGCTTGCGACCGGAATGTTGTCGCGGCAGGCGCGGAACTTGTAGACCGGCGTCAGGATGCGCAGCAGGTTGGCCGCATCAGCATCGCCTGCGTTGGCCTTGCCCATCGCGTCCGATGAGAAGGCGTACATGGAGAGCGCCTGTTCGGTCGGCAGCATGATCTTCATGAGCTGGCGGCGCAGCAGCGGGTAGTCGGAGATGGCATGGCCGAAGGCGTTCCGGCCACGCGCCGCCGCCAATGCCTCGTTGAGGCAACGCCGCATCATCGCCGCCGCTCGCACGCCGTGGCTCAGCCGCGACAGGTTCACCTGCTCCATCATCTGCTTGAAGCCGCGTTTCACGTCGCCAACGAGATAGGCCGTGGCGCCGTCGAGGATGATCTCGCCCGAGGCCATGGAGCGCGTGCCGAGCTTGTCCTTCAGCCGCACGATCCGATAGGCGTTGCGCGAGCCGTCCTCGAGTCG
Organism: Alphaproteobacteria bacterium; assembly: GCA_017308235.1. Taxonomy (GTDB): domain Bacteria; phylum Pseudomonadota; class Alphaproteobacteria; order Reyranellales; family Reyranellaceae; genus Reyranella. The sequence goes on from JAFKFL010000019.1 coordinate 123,763, forward strand.
CCGCGGCAAGGCGAACAGAGCGAGGCCCTTCGTGCCCGGTGCTGCACCGCGCGGCCTCGCCAGCATGACGGCGACATCGGCGTCGGCATGGCTGCAGAACCACTTCTGGCCGTACAGCTTCCAGCGCTCGACGCCGTCGGCGCCGACACCGATCCGCTCGGCCTCGGTCTCGATCGCGCCGACATCCGAGCCGCCCGCCTTCTCGGTCATGAACTGTGTGCCCTTGAGCATGACCTTGGGGTCCTGGCTCAGGAGCCGGTCGAGCAGCAGCTTCTTCAGCGCGTCGGAGCCGTAGCGCTTGATGATGAAATTTGAGGTGTCCGATACAGAGACCGGGCACATCAGGCCGAACTCTGCCTGCACGAAGAGATAGGTAATGCCGTACTTCACCAGCGGATGCGCCGACGTCGTCATGCCGAGTACACCTGGCCGATGGCTCATGGCATGCATGCCGAATTCGTCGAACGCGATCTTTTCCATCTCGCGATAGGCGGGGTGGTAGTCGATCCAGTCCTCGTCGCGGCCAAAGCGATCGCGCGGCTGCAGGAGGGGCGGGTGCTTGTCGGCCACCTGGGCAAGCTCGTCGAGGCGATTGCCGGCGAGCTCGCCCAGGCGTTCGAAATGCGGCGCCATCGCCGTGCGCAGGCCCGGCTCGAGATAGAGCTGGAGCAGATCCTGGAACTGCCGATCGATGGCATAGAAATTCTGCCCGTGGATGTCGGGCGCGATGTGGTGGGCGCCGTGCGGCATCTTGGTTCTGTCTGCTGCCATGTCGGGCATGGTTCTCTCCATTGTCTTCTAGGTGCAATCTAGCGCCGTGCGAGGGTTGTAAACCATGACCATCGGCGTCCTGTTCGTCTGCACTGGCAATATTTGCCGTTCGCCCACCGCCGTTGGCGTGTTCCGCACGATGGTCCGGCGCGCAGGCCTCGAGGATGCCTTCCAGATCGATTCTTCCGGCACGTCCGTCGGCCATATCGGGCAAACCGCCTCGCCGCTTGCCGTCGAGGCAGCGAAGCGGCGCGGCTACGATCTTTCGGCCCATCGCGCCCGACCGCTCACCAACGAGGATATCGAACGCTTCGACTATCCGCTGGCGATGGACCGCAGCCATCTCGCCGTGATGCGCTGGATGGCGCCGCGGTCGCTTGTGGAGCGGCCGCAGATGTTTCTGGCGTTCGCCGACGATGTGCGCTCGCCCGAAGTGCCCGATCCCTTCGGTGGTCGGGCGCGCGATTATGAGCGGGCGCTGGACCTCATCGAGAAAGGCTGTGTCGGATTGCTCTCTACTCTTATCCCTTTGGTGAAAACGGCCACTTGAGGCCGAGCTCGCCCATCCGATTCACCACGTTGAAGGTGAGGCGCGAGATGTCGTTGTCGAAATCGTTGAACGGCAGGCTCCCGCAATAGGTGATCGAGCCGACCGAGAAGACCGCACCGCCGGCCGGCTTGTCCATATAGACCATGTCGGCACGGACCAGCTGATCCAGCGGGTCGCCCGAGATCGTGGTGGCGAAGGCAAGCCGCTCCTCGTGCACCACGACGTAGTTCTTGGGATCGTGTCCCTCCGACGTTGCCACCACGACGGTGTTGATCGGGCTGCCGAGCTTCGGATCGAAGCGGTCGATCTCGAAGCCTGCCGCGCCGCCGCCCGCGAAACCGAAACCGCCGAACAGTTCTTCCTTCACGCCGTCGAAGATCCAGGCATGCTGAGGGTCACGCGAGGCTGCGGTGCGGCGATAGGATTCGCCGGTGAAGGTGCCCTGGCTCGAGAAGCCGATGCCGCACAGAAGGTTCGGCGGCCGGTCGGAGCGCCGCCACAGCCCGCCGTAGGCACCATCGAAGGCGTGATGGTACTCGCCATTGTCGGCTGCCCAGCTGCGAATGCCGCCCTCGGTCCGTCGCACTTCGAGGACATCAGGCACCTTCTTCGACAGCGAGACGCGCCAGTAGAAGCCGTTGCCACCAAGGTACATCAACCGTCCGCCGGTATCGACGTACTGCTGCAGAGCGTCGAGCGTGCTCTCGGTGTGGTACTCCGGATGCGAGCCGGTAAGCACGACCTTGTAGGGCGCCAGCAGTTCTGCGCCCTCGCGGTCGAGATCGTGGTCGGTGACGACGTCGAAGTCGATGCCCAGGCGATCGAACCAGCCGGTCAGATGCGTGTCGGCACCGAGGTGCCGCACGCCAGAGCCCGTGTCGCCCGGATCGAAGTAGAGATAGTCGGGTCGCCAGGTGATCAGGGGCCGGCGCAACGAGACGTAGGCCGTGCCCGAACCGTCGCGATGGAGATTGTAGGTCGAGGGGCCAAAGCCCCGGTGCTCGTCGGGATTGTACGCATAGGCCTTCTGCTCGACGATGCGCTGGCGGAACGCCTCGTTGTACAAGCCCCGCCGGTGGTTGCCGTAGGCCTGGTAGGTCAGCGTCGCGGCGAGATAGCAGACCTTGGACTTCGGCTTGCCGCGCTCGGGCAGCACGAAGAACGGGATGATGTCGTGGTGCGGGCCGCAGGTGAGCGCCATGCCGTAGACGCCGCTGCCAAGGTCCTGGGGAACGGTGAACGTGAAATCGTCCGACCAGCCGCAGTCGTACAGATCGTCATCGTGAAAATGGATGGCGGCATATTGGAGCGGCGCGCGACGCCAGTCGCGTTCCTCGCCGGTCCAGTGGGCGCCCTTCATGGCGCGCGTCGGCAGGTTCACCAGCCGGCCGTGCAGGCCGTTGGGACCGGTGTCCTCGACCTCAAGCGAGTCCATGCCGCGCGAGAAATCCCAGGTGGCCACGCCCGCAATCGATGGCGCCTCGATCTTGCCGTTGAAGCACCGATGCGCCGGCCGGTCGCGCGTCGCTTCGGCGCCGATCAGGATTGCCCGCGCGGCATCGAGCTTGAGCGGCGTTGGCGCGGTCGCCGTCGCCTCGCCTTCGTCGTCCGACGCATAGGCGCGCTTCAGCGGCTGCTGACCGACGCGCAGCTGTCCCGTCGCGGGATCGGCGCTGGCCCACACGCGATACCAGGTGCGCTCGCGCAATGGCTTGCCGACCGTGACCTTGGCGCCGCCAACCTCCAGCGTCATGCCCTTGGCGGTGAGAAGAAACGAGAAGCCGGCGCCATTCGCGGGATCGCGGCGCGACAGCACCGCCTGTGCATCGTCGGCCGGCAGCGTCGGCCAGATCAGCGCCTCCACCTGGAGCGACGACAGTGGCTTGAGATCGGCGGCACGTTCGATCACTGCATAGGAGCCCGGCCAGGCGTGCTGCTCGCGTGAGGGAAATTCGCCCGCGAACAGACGCGAGAGATCTTCGTACTTGGGAGACGGTGCTGCGGGATTGGGATCGCCGCGCACGATGCGAACCATCGTCGCTCGATATGGCGCGGGCCCGACGCTCGAGATCTTGAAAGCAATCTTCTCGCCGGCTCTTGCGGAAATGCGGTCTGCATAGCCGATCAGCGGTACAGTCACGTTGTCTCCCCCAGTGGCGCCGATATAGTCACCTGAATTTTACGAGAAACGCCATGGCGAAGATCGCCACTATTTCGGAGCTGCCATGACTCGCGATGAACTACGCGGAAAGATTCAGACCGTCCTCGGCCCGATCGCGCCGACCGAGCTCGGCCGCACGCTGATGCACGAGCATGTGCTGTGCGATCTGCGTCCGCCGGCCACGCGCGCCGACAACGATCTCGGACCGGAGATCACGCTCGAGAACGTCTGGCAGATGAACTACGGCCGCGGCATCGGGCGTGCTGGTCGCAAGTACATGCTCGACCTTGAGGACATCGCCACGCGTGAAGTCCGCATGATGAAACACGATGGCGGCGACGCCATCGTCGAGCTGACCTGTGGTGGCCTGTCACCCGACCCGCGCGGTTTGCAGCGCATCGCGGCAGGCACCGGCGTCCATCTCGTCATGGGCTGCGGCTACTACGTCAACGACTACCAGGACCCCAAGAACCATGGCCGGACGGTCGAGGATTTCGCCGACGAGATCATCGGCCAGGTCCTGAAAGGCGCCTGGGGCACCGACATCCGCGCCGGCATGATCGGCGAGATCGGCTGCACCGCGCCCTGGACCGACACCGAGAAGCGCGTCATGCGCGCGGCGCTGACCGCCGCGGCCGAGACGGGAGCGGCGATCAACGTCCATCCTGGCCGCGATCCCGACCAGCCGCAGGAAATCGCCGATTTCATCACGGCGGCCGGCCATCCCACCGAGCGCATCGTCATCAGCCATATCGACCGCACGGTCTTCGACGAGTCGCGCCTGCTCAAGCTCGCGGACACGGGTGTCACCATCGAGTTCGATCTGTTTGGACAGGAGCAGGCCTATTACGGTCTCTCCGACATCGACATGCCGAATGACGCGACCCGGCTCCGTCTGATCCGCGCGTTGATCGATCACGGCCATCTCGACCGCGTTGTTATCAGTCACGACATCTGCTTCCGCACGCGGCTCGCGAGCTTCGGCGGCCACGGCTACGGCCATATCTTCCGCAACGTCGTGCCGATGATGGAGAAGCGTGGCTACAGCGCCGATGAGATCGACGCCATCCTGGTGCGCAACCCGCGAAGATTGCTGACGTTCGTCTAGAACAGATGAACGGAGGCTCCACCATGATCCGCAAGCTCTCGTCGGGCGAGTACCGGCTCTATTCGCGCAAGATCAATCCCAAGACCGGTCGGCGGCGCAATCTCGGCACCTTCAAGAGTCGTGCCGCCGCCGAAAAGCACGAACGCGCCGTCCAGTACTTCAAGCGGCACTGAGCGAGAGCTTCAGAACGTCAACGTGTAGGCCGCTTCCTCGGTGTAGATCGAGCCATTGCGGCCGTTGCGGCTGGAATAGAGCGCGAAATGCTCGGCGACCCAGGGACCGGCGCGGAACTGCGCGTGGCTCGCCATGAACTGGGCGATGTGATGGCCGGTCTCGGCGCCGTTGCGGAAGCGGGCAAGCGTCACATGCGGCCGGAACTTGCGGCGCTCGATCTCGATGCCGCAGTTGCGCGCCACGGTCGAGACCTTTTGCTGCAGCCAGTCGAGCCGGTCGGATTTCTCGACCAGCGCCACCAATGCTTTGGGCTGCTTGCCGCTGCTGAACTGGTCGACGCCGGCGACCGAGAGGGAGAAGGGCGGCCCGGCGATATCGGCCAGTTCTTCCTCGAGATCGCGTCCCATCGCGCCCTGGACTTCGCCCGCGAAGCAGAGCGTGACATGGAAATTCTCCGTCGGTACCCAGCGCGCGTCGGGCACGCCCGACTGCAGAACGGTGAGCTCGTCGGAAACGTCCTCAGGGACGGGCAGGGCGATGAACAGACGCGGCATAGAGGTCGAGGTTCCTGATGACAAAGGGGAGCAGGTGCTGGGCGACCACTTCCGCGCCCCGCGAGTTGGGATGCAGACCGTCGGCCTGGTTGAGCGCGGGATCCTGGGCCACGCCGTCCAGTATGAAGGGATAGAGCGGCACCTGGTATTTGTCGGCGAGCCGTTGGTAGATGCCGTCGAACGCGGCGACATACTCCGGTCCGAGGTTGCGCGGCGCCATCATGCCCGCGAGCCAGACTGTGACGCCGGCCGCCTTCAGCTTCTCGATGATGGCAGAAAGATTGCGCTCGGCGATGGCCGGGTCGATGCCGCGCAGTGCATCGTTGGCGCCAAGCTCGACCATCACGATGTCGGGCTTGTCGCCCAGGACCCAGTCGAGCCGGTCGAGGCCGCCGGCCGATGTGTCGCCCGACACGCCGTGGTTCAACACGGCGACATCGCGCCCTTCGGCCTTCAGCGCGGCCTGGAGTAGCGCCGGGAACGCCTGTTCGGGCTTGATCCCGTAGCCGGCCGTCAGGCTGTCGCCCAGCACTGCGAGCTTGACCGGTGGCGTGGCCGCCTGCGCAAAATTCAGGCAAAAAAGAAGCACCAGCAGCGAATTGACCGCCGCCGTAAAACGACCATATCCCTTGCCGAGCCTCATCGCCTCACTTCCCCCGCCATCATCGGAGCCTTGGTGACCGTCCCGCCGATCGTCCGTTTCACCGACGTGCATCTCGACATGGCAAGCGACGCTGGCATGGTCAATATCCTGCGTGGCGTCACGCTCACGATCACGGCGGGCGAGATCGCCGCCGTCGTGGGCCCATCGGGTGCGGGCAAGTCCAGCCTGATGATGGTGGCGGGCGGGCTGGAACGCGCGACGGCCGGCCGCGTCGAGATGGCTGGCCATGATCTCGGCCCCCTCGACGACGATGCCCGTGCCCGTCTCAGGCGAGATCACGTCGGCATCGTGTTCCAGGGCTTTCATCTCATCCCGACCATGACGGCGCTCGAGAATGTTGCCTTGCCGCTCGAGTTTGCGGGCCGCGCCGATGCTTTCGAGATGGCCCAGGCAGCGCTGGAGCATGTCGGCCTGGGACCTCGTCTCAAGCACTATCCGGCGCAGCTTTCGGGCGGCGAGCAGCAACGCGTGGCGGTTGCGCGCGCCTTCGTCGGCCGGCCGAAGCTCCTTCTGGCCGACGAGCCCACCGGCAACCTCGACGGCGCCACCGGCAAGCAGGTGATGGATCTCCTGTTCGACATGGCGCGCGCCAATGGGGCGACGCTGATCCTGATCACGCACGACATGGCGTTGGCCGAGCGCTGCGACCGCATCCTGCGCATTGCCGATGGCCTCGTGGTCGACGACCAGCGCACGGCCGCCGGCCTCACGCTCGCCGCGCAATGAGCACCAGCAGATGATGCTCGCCGCCAAGCTTGCGCGCCGCGAGATGCGCAGTGGCCTCGGCGGCTTCCGCCTCTTCCTCGCGTGTCTCGCGCTGGGTGTGGGCGCGATCGCGGCCATCCTGTCGTTCAGCCGCGCGATCGAGGAGGGTCTGCGCGCCGACGCGCGAGAGCTTCTGGGCGGCGATGTCTCGATCTCGCTGCTCTATCGCGAAGCGACGCCCGAACAGCTGGCCTTCCTGCACGAGCAAGGCGAGCTCGTGCGCTGGGTCGACAGCCGCTCGATGGCGCGTCCGGTCAAGTCGGACGGCAAGGCGACACTGGTTCAGTTGAAGGCGGTCGAGTCGGCCTATCCGCTGTATGGCCGTGTGGAGTTGCGCGACGGCGGGTCGCTGCAGGATGCGCTCGCCCGGCGAGATGGGCTGTGGGGTGCGGCGGTCGAAGAAGCGGCTCTCAAGCGCATGAACATCGCGCTCGGTGACCTCGTGAAGGTAGGCGAGGTCACCCTGCAGGTCCGTGCCATCATTGCGCGCGAACCAGACAGCGGCCTCGGCGCCTTCGCCAGTCTTGGCCCGCGCCTGATGATGCCGTTCGCTGCGCTCGGCGAGTCGGCCCTGGTGCAGCCAGGCAGCCTGCTCACCTGGCAGTATCGCTTGAAGCTTCCGCCCGGCCGTTCGGACAAGGAGGTCGCGTCAGCGATCAAGGCGCGATTCCCTGAGGCGGGCTGGCGGGTCCAGGATCTCGGCGAGGCCGGCGGCGGCATCCGCTTCTGGCTCGACCGGCTGACCGAGTTCATCAGCCTTGTGGGCTTGGCCGCCTTGCTGGTAGGCGGCGTGGGCGTCGGCAATGCCGTCTCGAGTTTTCTCAGTGGCCGCATGCGCACCATCGCCACCATGAAATGCCTCGGCGCTCCGCAGCGGCTCATCTTCACAACCTACGTCCTGCAACTCGCCGTGCTTGCCGTGCTGGGCGTGGCGGCCGGTGTGGCGCTGGGGGCGGCGCTGCCTTTCCTCGCGCAGTCGTTGATCGCTGACCTGTTGCCGGTGAAGGCACGGATCGCGCTCTATTTCCGGCCACTCGCGATGGCGGCCGCCTTCGGCCTGCTGGTGTCGGCGCTGTTCACGCTCCTGCCGCTGATCCGCGCGCGCAGCGTTCCGGCCGCGACCCTGATGCGCGGCGCCGGCGTGGAACGGCAGCGGCTCGGCTGGCGCGATACAGTGCTGGTGGCCGGCATGGCGCTTCTGCTCGCGGGCTTCACGATCTGGACCTCCGATAGCCCACCGATCGCGGGCTATTTCGTTCTGGGCGCGCTGGGCGCCTTCATCGCCTTTCCGTTGTTGGCGCGCGGCGTGATGTTCGTGGCGGCGCGGGTGGGCAAGCCGCGGTTGGCCGCCCTGCGCCTCGCTCTCGCCAATCTTCATCGGCCCGGTTCGCCGACGCCGATCGTGATGCTGTCGCTCGGCCTTGGCCTCACCGTGCTGGTGGCGACCGGCCTGATCGAGGGCAATTTGCGTGAGCAGATCACGCAGCGCATCCCCAAGGACGCGCCGGCGTTTTTCTTCGTCGACATCCAGTCGGGTCAGATGGCCGACTTCGCGCGCACGATCGCGGCGATCCCGGGCGCCGGCACGCTGGAAGAGGTGCCGTCGCTCCGCGGACGAATCGTGAAGCTGGGCGGCAAGCCGGTGAGCGAGATCAGGATCCCGCAGGGCGCCCGCTGGGCGGTCGACAGCGACCGCGGCGTCACCTACGCCAGTACACCGCCGGAAGGCGCGCGTGTTGTTGCCGGTGCCTGGTGGTCCGCGGACTATCGCGGCCCACAGCTCGTTTCGTTCGACGAGACGCTGGCGCGCGACTTTGGTCTCGGGATCGGTGACATGATCACGGTGAACGTGCTCGGCCGCGATATCGAGGCGCGCATCGCCTCGTTGCGCCACATCGATTGGCAGACCCTCACCATCAACTTCGTCATGGTCTTTTCGCCGGGGGTGCTCGAGCATGCCCCGCACACTTTCCTCGCCACGGTGCGGGCAACGCCTGCCGCCCAGGAGGCGATCTTCAAGGCGATCACCGACAAGTTTCCCAACGTCACCGTGGTGAGCGTACGCGAGGCCATCCAGACCGCATCGGAGGTGCTGGACAATATCGGGCTTGCGACCGAACTCATCGGGCTACTCAGCATCCTCGCCGGCGTGTTGGTGCTGGCCGGCGCGATGCTGGCGACCCAACGCCGGCGCATCCACGAGGCGGTCGTCATGAAGGTGCTGGGTGCGACGCGGGCACGCATCGCCGGCGTCTTTGCCTGGGAATTCCTAGCGCTGGGGCTTGCCACCGCCCTGGCGGCCTTGGGGGTTGGCACCCTGGCGGCCTATTTGGTGGTGCGCCACCTCATGAGCCTGCAGTGGGCATTCCAGCCCGTGGTTGCGATTGCGGTCGCCGTCGGTGCGATGGCGCTGACCCTGGCTTTCGGGCTGGCCGGGACCCTGGCGGCCCTGCGCCAGCGGCCGCTCGCCCTTTTACGCAACGAATGAACTGTAATTTCATTATTTCGGCACAATTATTGGGGTACCCTAAGCGGCTTGATTCAGTCGGGCTGTATGCCCACATTGGCGGCGGAAGGGGCTCAGTTAAGGAGGCCCTGTCGGAGGCGAGAGAATGGCAAACGAGAACTTCAACACCTTTGGGCGCCGTCCAGCCGGTGGCGTGATCGCCGACCAGGCGACTTACGATGTCGGCCTGCGCGCTCATATGATCCGTGTCTACAACTACATGGCATCGGGCTTGGCGCTGTCGGGCATCGTGGCATTCGCGCTGTTCGCCTCGCCGGCCCTTCAGAACATCTTCTTTCAGATGGGCGTCACGCCAGGCGGTGCGGTCGTCCCCACCGGGCTGAACATCCTGGGTTGGGTCGCGATCCTGGCGCCGCTTGGCCTTCTGATGATTGCCTCGTTCCGGGCGGCGACGATCAGCCTGGGCGGATTGCAGGCGATCTACTGGGGCGTCACGGCGCTGATGGGCGTCAGCCTGTCGCTGCTGCTGTTCCGTTACACGGGAGCGTCGGTCGCACGCACCTTCTTTGTGACGGCCGCCGCTTTCGGCGCGCTCAGCCTCTACGGCTATACGACCAAGCGTGACCTGAGCGCGTTCGGCAAGTTCCTGTTCATGGGCCTGGTGGGCATCATCCTGGCGAGCCTCGTGAACATGTTCGTCCATTCGAGCGGCGTGTCGTTCATCGTCTCGATCCTGGGCGTGCTGATCTTTTCGGGCCTGATTGCGTACGACACGCAGAAGATCAAGGAACAGTACAGCGAAGCCTGGGGCACGCAGATGGCCGACAAGGTGGCGATCTTCGGCGCGTTGAGCCTCTACCTGGACTTCGTCAACCTGTTCCAGTTCCTGATGAGCTTCATGGGACAGAACCGCGATTGACCGGCATCGCCTGAGCGATGCAAAGGCGCCCGGGCCGCAAGGCCCGGGCGTTTTGCTATGATGGGTCCGGCATGAAGCGGCTGAAGGCATTGTTGCGGAGCGAAGCGGGGAGTGCCCTGCCGCTCCTGCTGGCGGCGGTGCTGGCGCTGTTGTTCGCGAACTCGCCGTTCGACTGGGTGCCCGACAGGCTGCTTGCCACCAGGCTCACCATCGATGTCGGCGGTGCCGGCCTCAGCAAGCCGCTCCTGCTCTGGATCAACGACGGCTTGATGGCCACGTTCTTCCTGCTGGTCGGCCTGGAGATCAAGCGCGAGGTGCTCGAAGGCGAGCTGTCGCGGCCAGCCCAGGTGGCGCTGCCGATCGCGGGTGCCATCGGCGGCATGGTGGTGCCGGCCGCGATTTATGCCGCCTTCAACTGGAACAATCCCGTCACGCTGCACGGCTGGGCGATTCCTTCGGCGACCGACATTGCCTTCGCTGTCGCCGTCCTTGCATCGCTGGGCGAGCGGGTGCCGCGTGGGGTGAAGCTCTTCCTGCTCACGCTTGCGATCGTGGACGATCTTGCCTCGATCGTGATCATCGCGATCTTCTACACCTCCGAGCTCTCGACGATCTCGCTCGTGCTGGCGTCGCTCTGCATCGCGATACTGTTGACGTTCAATCTCGCTGGCCTGCGCCGTATCGGGCCTTACCTGCTGGTTGGGGTCGTGCTGTGGGTTTGTGTGCTGGAGTCCGGCGTCCATGCCACCTTGGCAGGGGTCGTTCTGGCCCTTTGCCTGCCGCTTGCCTATCCAAGCGAAGCGCCGAACAAACGCCCCTACCTGCGGCTGGAGCATGCCCTTGCGCCGTGGGTGTCGTTCCTGGTGCTGCCGATCTTCGCCTTCGCCAATGCCGGCCTGAGCCTTGGCGGCCTCACGATGGGTATGGTGCGCGATCCGGTGACGCTGGGCATCGTGCTCGGCCTTTTCCTGGGCAAGCAGCTTGGCATAGCTGGCGGCGCCGCACTGGCGATCAGCCTTGGCCTTGCCCAGCGACCGAGGCGAACCAGCGGGCTACAGCTTTACGGCGCCAGCATTTGCGGCGGCATTGGCTTCACTATGAGCCTGTTCATCGGCACACTTGCGTTCGAGGGCGACGAGCACGCGTCGCTGGTGCGCCTGGGCGTGCTGGCCGGCTCTCTGCTGTCCGCCGCGACAGGCTGGACGGTCCTGCGCCTGGCACGCAGCGCACCAGCGGCCTGAAGTGCCGTTTGATCTGCGCGGATGGCAGTCAGCGCAACATTGCACGGCGATGGCACCGGCCTATACTTTTACATTATGCGGCGGACATCATACGAGCAGATGAATTGTTCGATCGCCTCGGCGCTCGATGTCGTGGGCGAACCCTGGACCCTCCTGATCGTGCGCGACGCCTTCTACGGCGTGCGCCGGTTTGATGACTTCCAGGAGAATCTCGGCATTGCGCGCAACGTTCTGACAGCGCGCCTGAAGAAGCTCGTGGAGGCGGGCGTGTTTCGCAAGACCGCCTATCGGCAACGTCCTTTGCGACACGAGTATCGACTGACCGAAAAGGGCGCGGCTTTGTTCACCGTCATTGTCGGTCTGAAGCAGTGGGGCGACCGCTACGGTGCCGCTTCGCGCTCCGGCAAGCCGATGGATCTCGTGGATCGAGACGACGGCCATCCGCTCGAGCCGGTGCTGATCGATGCCGCAAGCGGCCGCAAGCTCGAGCTCACCAACGTGCGCGCCATCGCCGGTCCCGGCGCCCAGCAGGCGACGCGGGATTTTTTCGATCGTCTGACGATCAACCGTCCGGTCGTGCGCTGACGTTCAGGGCTTGTCGGGCTTCTTGGGATCCAGGTGCTTATCTTCCAGGGCCTGGCGCTCGCGCTGGTCGCGATCCCGATCGGCGGCCTTGTCCCCCTTGGTGCGGCCGAAGCGCAGGCGATTGGCTTGCGCCTCATTCTCGTGCTGGCGCCGCGCGCGTTCCTTGCGCGCCCGCCTCAGGTTGACGATCTCGGCCATATGACGGTCCTCAATTTTCTCTATGCCGCGTCGGCGGGCGATGCGCTAGTGTCGGTCGAGCGACAAAGGGGAAGAACATGAGCCCTTCCACGCGCAACAAGCTCCTGATCGGCGGGGGTGGCGCCGTCCTCCTGATCGTTTTGGCTCTGCTGATCGCGCCGTCGTTCATCGATCTCAACAGCTTCAAGCCCCAGATCACGGCGGAAGTGAAGAAGGCGACAGGCCGCGACCTAGTGATCGACGGTCCGGTGAGTCTGTCCCTGCTGCCGACGCCCAGCGTCGGCGTCACCGGCGTGCGTTTCTTCAACATGCCGGGGGCGAAGAACCCGGACATGGTTGTCGTGAAGTCGGTGACGGTCCGGCCCTCGATCCTGGCGCTGCTCACGGGCAATGTGGAAGTGAGCGAGGTCGTGCTCGATCAGCCCAAGATCGTGCTCGAGATCAATGCCGAGGGCAAACCCAACTGGGAATTCACGCCGTCGGTTGACGGGGCGAAGCCGGCCGCCCCCAAGCCCTCGTCGCCCAAGCCGTTGTCGCTGGGCGCGCTCACCTTCAAGGACGGGACCCTGATCTTCAGCGATTCAAAGTCAGGTCTCTCTGTCGTCGCGGAAAAAGCCAACCTCACCGCCTCGGTCGGCTCGATCGACGGACCTTACGGTCTCGTGGGCAGTGCCACCGTCAACGGCGCGCCCCTCACCTTCGATCTCGGGGTCGGTGCCAAGGCCAGTGACGGCTATGCGACCCGCGTTGCCTTGTCGGGGGGTGGCGGCAAGATCGACTTCAAGGGCAATCTGAGCGCCCTTGGCCCCGAGGCGCGCGTGACCGGCACGGCCAACGTCTCCGCCGACTCACTTTCCGGATTCATCGCCACACTGATCGGCCTCGCCGGCCTGCCGGCACCCAGCTTGCCGCCGTTGCTGGCAGGCAAGTTCAGCTTCGAGGGTGGCATTGAGCTGTCGCAGACGGCATTTGCCGCCAAGGACTTCAAGATGAAGCAGGGCGAGGACAGCGGTTCGGGATCGATCGCCGTCACGCTAAAGCCCACGCTCGCCGTCGACGGCAAGCTTTCGATCCCCAAGCTCAACCTCGACACCTGGTTGGCGACGCTGTCCCATCCGGCGACACCTGCCGCGACTCCGGCCACGACACCGGCGGCATCGACGGCGCCCGCCACGAACCAGCCGCCAGCGTCGCCTGCGCCAACCGGCACGAGCGACAGCGTGCTCGCCACCCTGAACGCCAAGCTCGCGCTCGATGTTGGCGAAATCACCTACAACAAGCAGGCAGTGCACAACGTCGCGCTCGAACTCGAGGCGCGCAACGGTGTCGTTGCCGTGCCCAAGCTCAATGCGACTTTGCCGGGGGATATGCAGGTCACGGCTCGGTCGACCCTATCCGGCGATGCTGCTCGGCCGACTGCATCGGGCGATTTCAGCTTGGTCGCACCGAAACTTCGCGAGACGCTGAAGTGGCTTGCCGTCGATACGTCCTCGCTGCCGGCCGACAAGCTCGAGCGCTTGAGCGTCAAGGGCCAGATGACCTCGAGCAAGGGTGAGGTGCAGGTTCCCGATGCCGCGATCTCGCTCGACGATCTCAAGGCGACGGGCGGCCTCACGGTGAGTTTCGGCGTTCCGCTGTCGGTGGTCGCTCGCGTCGCGCTCGATACCTTCGACCTCGATCCGTTTCTCGCCAAGCCCGCGGGCCAGAAGGCCGCCGGCCAATCCGCGTCGACGTCAGCGGCCACATCAGGCACGGCTGCCACACCGGCATCAAAGGCCGCGACAGGGCCCAGCATGGGCCTGAAGGCAAAAATCGGTAAGTTGATCTTCAACAAGCAGCCCATCAGTGACGTCGACATCGACGTCGCCTTGCAGGGCAACACGCTCAAGCTCAATGACATCAAGGTGTCGAATTTCGCCACGGCCCGCTTTGCGCTTCGCGGGAGCGTCGCGGATTTTGGCACACCGGCCCCACGGCCCGACCTTGCCTTCAATTTTGAGGCGACCGACATGACGCGTGTGCTGCAGGCGGCCGGCGCCACGGCGCCCGCCGACCTCGGCCTCGTGACGGCAAGCGGTGGTGTGTCCGGTAGCCTCGAGCAGTTGGCCCTGAAGGAATTGGCCGTCGGCGCGATGGGCTGGAATGTGAAGGCGACCGGCACACTTGCCATGCCTGGTGCGGCGAAAGGCATGCCGCAATCGGTCGGCTACAAGGGCAATGTCGTCCTGAACGGCCAGACGCTCGAAACGACGGTCGACGCCAAGCTGGCGGGCCGTCCCAACATCACGGCCAATCTCAAGACCGCGATGCTCGATCTGGACAAGCTCAATGCCGCCAAACCGGCAGCGGGGCCTGCACGCGGCCAGACAGCGGCGGCCAAGGCCGCGGATAAGACGATCGATGTGTCCGCGTTGCGCAGCTTCGATGGCGCATTGACGCTCGATGCCGGGACCCTCGTGAATTCGCCGCTGCGTCTTACCAATGCCAGTCTTTCGGCCACGCTCAAGGACGGCGTGGTCACCCTTGCACACTTCAAAGGTGGCCTATTTGGTGGCTCGCTCGACCTCTCCGGTGTCGTCAACGCCACCCAGCCTGCGCTCACCTTCGATTTCAAGGGTGATGCCAACAACATCTACGTGGGCGAGATGCTGCGCAGCATGTCCGGCAAGAATACCTTCGGCGGCACCGTCAAGGTCACGGTCGACGGCAAGCTGAACGCCAACGGCATCACCATGAAAGGAGGCGGGGCGACGGCCGACCAGATCAAGCGATCCGTCGCGGGCGGCGCGCAACTCGGTGGTCACATCTTCGTCGGTGCCGACAAGGCACTGACCACGCTTGGCGGCGCGGCGACCGGCGTTGTGGGCGGCGTGATCGACAATACACTGGGCTCGGCACTTGGCATCGTGGGCCAATCGGCCGGTGCCGGCGTCACCAATATGCTGAATGCCGCCTCGTTGCTTCTGAATCGCTTCGTCAATCGCGACAATCCGATCTCGGGTCGCATCGATATCGCGGGCGGCGTGGCGACCGACAAGGGACTCATGGTTCAGGGCGATCGGGCGACCGCCAACATCTCGACCCGTACTGATCTCGCGGCTTCGACTACAGATACTCGGGTCAACTTCATGATCGCGGAGGACAGCTCGGCGCCGTACATCGTCGCGACCGTGCACGGCCCGCTCGCCTCGCCCTCCTATGGCGTGTCGCGCGGCAGCGCGAAGGATCCGCCGGGTTTCGTCAACACGCTGGAAAAAGGCGTGACGGCGCCGGCGCGATCGATCCTGCCCAACGTGCCTACGCCCAAGATTCCCCTTCCCAACATTTTCGGACGCTAAGGAGATCTCTTGCTCGAACGATTGCTGACGGCGCTCAAGGCGCGATTCGGTTCTGCGCCTGCCCTTGTCGAGGCGCCGCAGGGCGTCGATCAATTGGCGGCGATGGCCGACCGGCGCGTGATGCGTCGCTACCTCGACAAGCCGGTCGATCCGGCGCTGGTGGAGACCTTGTGCGCCGTGGCGCTGTCGGCGCCGTCCAAGAGCGATCTGCAACAGGCCGATATCGTCATCGTCCACGACAAGGGCCAGCGCGAGAAGCTCGAGGCGCTGCTGCCCGACAATCCCTGGGTGAAGGCGGCGCCGGTCTTCCTGGTGTTCTGCGCCAACAACCGCCGCCATCGGCTGCTCTACGAGTGGCGAGGCCGGCCGTTCGTGAACGATCATCTCGATCCGTTCTTCAATGCCTCGGTCGATGCCGGCATCGTGCTGGCCACCTTTGTCGCGGCTGCGGATCGTGTGGGGCTCGGGACCTGTCCCATCAGCGCGATCCGCAACCATCCCGACCAGGTATCGGACATATTGGCCCTGCCTGACCATGTCTTCCCTGTCGCTGCCCTTGGCATGGGCTGGCCGTCCTTTGCAGGCGTGATGAGCCCGCGGCTGGGGCTCGATGTCACGGTCCATCATGACCGCTATGACGAAAGCGGCCTCGGCGAAAAGATAGCCGCTTACGACCGCCGGCGCGAAGCGGTGCAGCCCTACAAGACGCAGCGTTTCACCGAGAAATTCGGCCAAAGCGACGTTTATGGCTGGTCGGAGGACAAGGTCCGGCAATATTCGGTGCCGGAGCGCGCCGGATTCGGCGCTTTCGTGCGCAAGAAGGGGTTCAGGCTCGATTGAGACGCTGGCGCAACGTCTCCAGCACATGGAGGCGAAGCGCGCTCGAGAGGTTGCCTGACGTACCTCGTATCCGATCGATTTCGGCCACCAGGGCATTCAGGGACAGGTGACGGGCCTCCGCGATCGCCGCCAGCTCCTCCCAGAAGCCGTCCTCCAGCGAGATGCTGGTGCGGTGGCCGTCGATGGTGACCGAACGTTTACGCATCGCGTGACTGTGACAGCGGCAAGAAGGCTGCTCAACCTGCCTTGCGGCCGACACAGGCCATGCGTATATACCGCCGCCAAACAACCCCCTCCGGACGACAAGATGGATATCCGCAACGTCGCGATCATCGCGCACGTCGACCATGGCAAGACCACACTGGTGGACTGCCTGCTGAAGCAGAGCGGCACGTTCCGCGAAAACCAGCAGGTGGCGGAGCGCGCCATGGATTCCAACGACCTCGAGCGCGAGCGCGGGATCACCATCCTGGCCAAGGCGACCTCAGTCGTCTGGAAGGGCACGCGTATCAACATCGTCGATACGCCGGGCCATGCCGATTTCGGCGGCGAGGTCGAGCGTATCCTCTCGATGGTCGATGGCGTGGTGCTGCTGGTCGATGCGGCCGAGGGTCCGTTGCCGCAGACCAAGTTTGTGCTGGGCAAGGCGCTGCGGCTGGGGCTGCGGCCGATCGTGTTGATCAACAAGGTCGACCGCTCCGACGCGCGGGCGCATCAGGTGCACGACGAGGTGTTCGATCTCTTCGCCGCGCTCGATGCCAATGACACGCAGCTCGACTTCCCGACCCTGTTCGCCTCGGCTCGACAGGGCTGGGCGGCAACCTCGCTCGAGGCCGAGCACAAGGACATGGAGCCGCTGTTCGACCTGATCCTGCGCCATGTGCCTGCGCCAAAAGTCGATGCGGAACCGGCGTTCCGGATGCTGGTGACGACGCTCGAGTCGGATCCCTTCCTCGGCCGCATCCTGACCGGCCGCATCCAGTCGGGCGTCATCAGGCCCAACACGATGCTGAAGGCGCTGGACGGGAAGGGCGAGAAGATCGAGGAGACGCGCGTCACCAAGCTCTTGGCCTTCCGCGGCCTGGAGCGCCAGTCGATCGAGCAGGCGGAGGCCGGCGACATCGTGGCGGTCGCGGGCTTCAAGACCGCGACCGTGGCCGACACGCTGGGCGATCTCACCGTGGAGACGGCGCTGCCGGCCCAGCCGGTCGATCCGCCGACGCTCGCCATGAACTTCATGGTGAACGACTCGCCGCTCGCGGGCCGCGAGGGCGACAAGGTGACGACCCGCATGATCCGCGCCCGCCTGATGCGCGAGGCGGAGGGCAATGTCGCGATCCGCGTGCGCGACACCGAGAACGCCGACACTTACGAGGTTGCCGGACGCGGCGAGCTGCAGCTCGGCGTGCTGATCGAGACCATGCGCCGCGAGGGCTTCGAGTTGGCCGTCGGCCGACCGCGCGTCCTGTATCAGACCGATCAGGCCACCGGCCAACGGCTCGAGCCGATCGAGGAAGTCGTGATCGACGTCGACGACGCCTACACCGGCACTGTGGTCGAGCAGATTTCGCTGCGCAAGGGCGAGTTGCAGGACATGCGGCCCTCGGGCGCCGGCAAGACGCGTCTCGTGTTCTACGCGCCCTCGCGTGGCCTGATCGGCTATCACGGCGAATTCCTGACCGACACGCGCGGTACTGGCGTGATGAACCGCATCTTCCACGAGTACGGTCCCTTCCGTGGTCCGATCGCGGGCCGGCGCAACGGCGCGCTGATCGCCAACGCCGAGGGTATCTCGGTCGCCTATGCGATGTGGAACCTCGAGGAGCGCGGGCCGATGTTCATCGATCCCGGCGTGTCGGTCTACGAGGGGATGGTCATCGGCGAGCACAGCCGCGGCAACGACCTTGAGGTCAACGTCCTGAAGGGCAAGCAGCTCACCAACATCCGCGCCGCCGGCAAGGACGAGGCCGTCCGCCTCACGCCGCCGCGCAAGATGAGCCTCGAGCAGGCGATCGCCTATATCGAGGAAGACGAGTTGGTCGAGATCACGCCGAAGTCGATTCGGCTGCGCAAGCGCTTCCTCAACCCCGAGGACCGCAAGCGCGCCAGGAAGCAGGCCCAGGCCGCGGCGGCGGAATAGTTACTGGACACGAGCTACAGCTGTCCGCCCGTCAAGGTTGCCCGCTGGCTGATCTCGATGTGATTGCCATCGGGATCGCAGACAAAGGCGAAGCGAACCGTGTCGCCCAGGACACGCGGCGCGCCACCTGACGCACCGCCACGGGCCAGGATGCCTTCGTACTCGGCAAGGCAGTCCCACACCTGGACTGTGGTGTAGCGATAGCCCGGCCCGCGCCATTGGTCGCTGCGCGCCACCGGGCCTTGCTCGGCGATCACGATCAGCGAATCGCCGCAGCGATAGCGTCCGTCACCGACCCGTTCGTATTGCATGGCGTTGGTCCAGAAACGGTCATGCGCCGCAGGGTCATTCACCCGGAGGAGGATGGCGATGCCTTCGACGCCTTCGTGCCCCTTCGGCACAAGCGTGACCTTGTTGCCGTCAGGGTCGGCGAGGATGCGCGGGGTGGATAGCCCCGCGCGGGCGATCTGCAGGCCGACAATGCCGGAGGGTGCCAGCGCGGGCAGGGGATCGCGGGCGTGGTTCATCTTCAGGATCGAGCCGTTCATGTGATGGCGGTGCTGCTGCACGCCGCCGCCCACCTTGCCCATGTGATCGTAGGGAAGCCCGACCGTTTGCTGCCAAAAGGCGAGCTGTTCGTCACGCTTGTTGGAGAACAGACCGATGTCGAGATGCGTCTTGGCGAGTTTCATGGTCACGATTTTGATTCCGCACTGATACAGAGCATACAAAGCCCGATCGGACTCGCCCACAGCCAGCTTGGTAGAACAATGCATGGGTGAAAGGCCGGCAGATGGGGATCTGCCGCCGCAGTAGAGTGGGAAGGGTTTGGGGATGATTCGCGCCATCATCGGCACGGTCGCCGTGCTCGCCGGCTTCGTCGTGGTCGAGACGTCGAGCGATGCCAGCACCGGCTTGGCCGGTTCGTGCAAAGCTACTCAGGTTTATGCGTTGCCCGCGGAGGAACCCATGCCGGTGCGCGCTGCGCCGACGCATGAAAGCGCCGTTATCGGCACGCTTGCGACGGCGGACAAGGGCACGGCCATGGCATCGTCGGTCGTGACCTTGACCGGCAGCAAGAAAGGCTGGGCCCGCATCGCCCTCGATGCCAAGGGCTACAGTCCCATCGACGGAACACAGCGCACCTATGGCTGGGTACCGGCCGATCTTCTGGCGGTCGATACCCGCCTCGTCGGTCCGGTGAAGATCTATGATCAGCCTGGCCTGCTGGGTCGCGAGACCGGCCAACTCGGGAATCAGGACCAGAAGTTTCGCGTGCTCGGCTGCCGTGGCGACCTCCTGCAGGTCATCAATGCGCAGGAAGGCAATATCTGGATCGATCGCTGGTGCGGCACGGGCCGCAGCTGCCGAGACTAGAAGCCTAAACGGCACCCGTTCAGATCTTCAGGTCGCTGAAGAAGTCGTTGCCCTTGTCGTCGGTGACGATGAAGGCGGGGAAGTTCTCGACCGAGATCCGCCAGATCGCCTCCATGCCGAGCTCGGGATATTCCAGCACCTCGACCTTCTTGATGCAGTTCTTGGCGAGAATCGCCGCCGGTCCGCCGATCGAGCCGAGATAGAAGCCCTTGTGCTTCTTGCAGGCGTCGACCACCTGCCGGCTGCGATTGCCCTTGGCCAGCATCACCATCGAGCCGCCGTTGGCCTGGAAAAGATCGACATAGGAATCCATGCGGCCGGCCGTGGTCGGGCCGAATGAACCGGAGGGCATGCCCTCGGGCGTTTTGGCCGGGCCAGCATAGTAGACCGGGAACTGTTTGAAATAGTCGGGCAGGCCTTCACCGCGATCGAGCCGCTCCTTGAGCTTAGCGTGCGCTGAATCGCGGGCGACGATCAGCGTCCCCGTGAGGTTCACGCGAGTCTTCACCGGGTGCTTGGTCAGCACAGAAAGTGTGTGGCCCATGCCCTTGTCGAGATTGACCGAGACCACGTCGCCGGAAAGTTGCTGCGGTTCGACCTCGGGCAGGTAGTGCGCTGGATTGGTCTCGAGCTGCTCGAGGAAGATGCCGTCCTTGGTGATCTTACCCAGCGCCTGGCGATCGGCGGAGCAGGAGACGCCGAGCCCGATCGGAACCGAGGCGCCATGCCGGGCGATACGGATCACGCGCACGTCGTGGCAGAAATACTTGCCGCCGAACTGCGCCCCGATCCCCATCTGGCGCGTGAGCTCCAGCACCTTCTGTTCCATCCCGCGGTCGCGGATCGCGACACCCTTGTTGTTTCCCTCGCTGGGGAGATCGTCGAGGTAGCGCGTAGAGGCAAGCTTCACCGTTTTGAGGTTCATTTCTGCCGACGTGCCGCCGATCACGATCGCGAGGTGGTAGGGCGGGCAGGCGGCGGTGCCCAGCGTGCGGATCTGGGTGTCGAGGAACTTCAGCAGTGCTGCTTCGTTCAGCACGGCCGGCGTCTGCTGGTAGAGATAGCTCTTGTTGGCCGAGCCGCCGCCCTTGGCGATGAACAGGAATTTGTAAGCGTCGCCGTCGGTCGCGTAGATGTCGATCTGCGCCGGCAGGTTGGTGCCCGTTTGCACTTCCTTGAACATCGAGATCGGCGATACCTGGCTATAGCGCAGGTTGGTCTCGGTGTAGGTCTTGAACACGCCCTGGGCGATCGCGGCCTCGTCACCGCCGCCGGTCCATACCGCCTGGCCCTTCTTGCCCATCACGATTGCGGTGCCGGTGTCCTGGCACATCGGCAGCACGCCACCGGCCGCAATGTTGGCGTTCTTCAGGAGCTCGAGCGCTACGTACTTGTCGTTCGAGGAAGCTTCCGAATCGTCGAGGATCGCGCGAAGCTGGCCGAGATGACCCGGGCGCAGGAGATGGGAAATGTCGTGGAAAGCGGCGGCCGTCAGGAGGGTCAGGGCTTCCGGGTCGACAGTCAGCACCTCGCGGCCATTGAACTTGGCCGTGCCAACAAAGTCGGACGAGAGCTTGCGGTAGGACGTGCTGTCTTTTCCGCTCGGGAACATCTCCTGGAACTGGAACTCGGGCATGCGGCTCTCCTGGCGCCTGCTTGAAAGCGCGCATCCCTGCCGCAAGCCGGACGCGGCGTCTACCTACTTCTTTCGGAAGCTGTCGAGCTTGACGATCTTGGAGGCCGGATCTTCCGGCTTGGCTTCCGCCGCCGCTTGGTCGGCCGCATCGGGCTTGGCGTCAGCATCTGCGGTTTCGCCGGTCGGTCCGCCCAGCGAGGGCCGTTTCTCTGGCGCCGGCAGGGGCGTGGGTGGCGGGGGTTCGACTTTCTCGGCCGGTGCGCCCGATTTGTCCTTGCGATCGAATTGCAAGCCGAAGCGCACCGACGGATCGACGAAGGCCGAGAGCGCGGCGAACGGCACCTTTATGCGTTCCTGCTGCTTGTTGAAGCTTACGGTCACTTCGAAGAAATCGTCATGGATGATCAGGTCCCAGTACTGGTGCTGGAGCACGACCGTCATCTCTTCCGGATACTTGGCACGCAAATAGTCGGGCAACTCGACACCCGGGTCGGTGCTGCGGAAGGAGATGTAGAAATGGTGTGAGCCCGGCAGCCCTTTGTCGGCTACCTGCCTCAGCACGCGGCGCACGACGCTGCGCAGCGCATCGTCGACGAGAGCGTCGTAGTGAAAGCGATCGTTCATGACATGTCGGAACTTTCGCGAAGCATCGGCTCCCGTCTCACGAGAGTCAACGCCGCGAAAATGCGAAAAGAACATGCGAAGTGGGAGGGCTTCTGTTGCCCGGTGCCCTCCCGAACCGCGCTTACGTCCGCTGTTTAGGCGGCAGCAGCGAGTGCAACGTCGTTATCGTTGGCACTTGTGTGTGGCCCTTTACGGCGGAACCATGCCGGGCAAAAACCGCGCCTTTACCACGCTCGTCGATCCTGTTTCGCCCCCATCGACCCGCTCAACGAGCGGGGGAGAATGGTGGAGGCGCCGGGTACTGCCCCCGGGTCCGATACGCTTATGCCACGCGGCGTTTATCGCCATAGTCGGTTTCCCGACGGACCTAATATAAGCGTCCCGGCGAGCTTTTTGAAGATATGAGAGCGGCTGCCGATTTCCCCATGGAAGGGTCCGCCCGGCGCCCATAGAGTCCGCCGCCAACGAAGGATAATGAGCGATGCCCCTCTCCACTGGCCAACAAGCCGAAATCGACCAGGCGCGCGAAAGCGGCAGCAAGACGCTGCGCCCCGTGGCGCCGGCTCTGGAAGAGATCCTCTACCAGGCGCTTCCCGTGCTCGATCACGGCTTCGTCCGCGTGGTGGACTATATGGGCGACGACGCAGCCGTCGTGCAGGCGGCGCGCGTCAGCTACGGCCGCGGCACCAAGAAGGTCAGCGAGGACCGCGGTCTGATCAACTACCTCATGCGTCACCGCCACACGACGCCGTTCGAGATGTGCGAGATCAAGTACCACGTGAAGCTGCCGATTTTCGTCGCGCGGCAGTGGATTCGCCATCGCACCGCCAACGTGAACGAATATTCCGCGCGCTACTCGATCCTCGACAACGAATTCTACCTGCCGAAGCCCGAGCATCTGGCAGCCCAGAGCAAGGCCAATCGCCAGGGCCGTGACCAGGTGCTGGCCGGCAAGGAGGCCGAGCGCGTCTTCGCCCTTCTCCGGAAGGACGCCGAGCTGGTCTACGAGCACTACATGGAGATGCTGAACGAGGGCGAGGAGGGCGAGCCGCTCGATCCCGAACGTTCCGGTCTCGCGCGCGAGCTGGCGCGCATGAACCTTTCGCTCGCCTTCTATACCCAGTGGTACTGGAAAACGAACCTGCACAATCTGATGCATTTTCTGTCGCTGCGCGCTGACGCCCATGCGCAGTACGAGATCCGCATCTACGCCGAGATCATGATCGACACGCTCCGGCGCTGGTGTCCGATCTGCCACGATGCCTTCATGGAATACCGCATGGGGGGTGCGCATCTGTCGAAGACCGGGCTCGCCGCTGTGAGGCGGATGATCGGGGGCGAAAAGGTCGACCAGAAATCGAGCGGTCTAAATCCGCGTGAATGGCGCGAGCTGTTGGCGGCGCTGGGACTGTCAGGCTAGCGGTCAGGTCGCGGGCCACATCGTCTGGCCCGCGTACCAGAGCCATCGTCCGTCATTCCTGGTGAAGACACAGAGCGACTTGTAGGTTGCCTTGACGTCGCGGCCGTCGAACGTGAAATGGTCGTCGAGGGTCATGGTGGCGACGGCCGTGTCGCCGAAGGAGCGCACTTCGAGCTCGCTCACCTTCTGGCTGTGGAAGATCAGCCGGCCCGAAACGCAGCTATTGTCGATGTATCCGGACTTGTCGAATTTCCGGCCGCTCGCGTTCACGTAGACGAAGTCGGTGTGGAGCAGAGCGGTGAGGTCGGCGGCGGCACGGTGCGCCAGGGCATCTGACTTGGCCGTCAAGACGGCTCGGATTTCTTCGCTGATCATGGGAAACGCTAGCGCATTGAGCTGGGCGGCGTCCGCTGTCATAACGGGCCATGCAGAAAAATCCGGGCCGGCTGAGGTTGCTGCGTGAGCGGCCGCGCGATGATGAGGCGATCGAGGAGATGACGGCGGCGGCCTTCGGGCCCGACCGCTTCCACAAGACCGTCTATCGGTTGCGTGAAGAAGTGGCGCCGATCAAGGAACTCTGTTTCGTCTGCATCGATCAGAAGGGCAGGCTCGTCGCCTCGATCCGCAACTGGCCGATCCTGATCAACGAGCGCTGGCCGGCTATCATGTTGGGACCGCTCGCCATCGCGCCCGAGTTGCGTGGGCTGGGCTACGGCAAGGCGCTGATGTGGTATTCGATGGCGCAGTCCCGCATGCTAGGCCACAGCCGCATCATCCTGGTGGGCGATCCCGAGTACTACAACCAGTTTGGCTTCCGCCGCGATCTCGCCCTCAATATCCAGCTTCCCGGCTGGGTCGAGGAGCGCCGCTTCCTCGCCCTCGAGCTGGTCGCAGGCTCGATGATCGGCGTGCATGGCATGATCGGCAAGGCAAAGGCGAAGAAGCGCTCCGTCCGCAAGAAGAAGCGCTGACGAGCGGTCCCTAGCGCGTCACGATGCGCGGCGCGGGGCGAGGGCCGCGCTGGTTCGCGGTGAGCTGCTTCCAAACGCGCCCTGCGATATTCCGGTAGGCCCGTGCGTGCGAGCTGTCGGGCTGGGCGACGACAATGGGATGGCCGCTGTCCGAAGTGGTGCGGATGTCGAGATGCAGCGGGATTTCGCCCAGGAACGGCACGCCGAGCTTGTCGGCCTCCTCATGCGCACCACCGTGGCCGAAGATCTCCGACCGTTCGCCGCACTTGGGGCAGAGGAAATAGCTCATGTTCTCGACAATGCCGAGCACCGGCACGGCGACCTTGCGGAACATGTTGAGTCCCTTGCGTGCATCGACCAGGGCAATGTCCTGAGGCGTCGAGATGATCACGGCGCCCGACAGCGCGACGCGCTGGGCGAGCGTGAGCTGCGCATCTCCGGTGCCGGGTGGCATGTCGACCACCAGCACGTCGAGCTCGCCCCATTGTACATCGCGCAGCATCTGCTCGAGTGCGCTCGATACCATCGGGCCACGCCAGATCATCGGCGTCTCTTCGTTCACGATATAGCCGATCGACATGGTGCGCAGGCCGTAGCGCTCGATCGGCTTCAGCTGCTTGCCGTCGACCGATTCCGGCTTCTCCTTCACCGCCAGCATGCGCGGCATGGAGGGACCGTAGATGTCGGCATCGAGCAGGCCGGTGGCGACACCGTTGGCGGCAAGGCCGAGGGCGAGGTTGACGGCGGTCGTCGACTTGCCGACGCCGCCCTTGCCCGAGGCGATGGCAATGATGTGCTTGACACCTGACACCTCGATGCGGCCGCCGCCCGGCGCGGCCTGTGCCGGGCCATGGGCGTGACCGCCCCGCGCCGGTCGCGCCGATGGCATCGGCGGGGGTGGTGGTGCCGAGCGCTCGGCCGTCATCACCGCGGTCGCCGAGAGGACGCCCGGAATCGCGCGCACGGCCTGCTCGCACGCCAATCTCAGGGGCTCAAGGGAAGGGCCGCGCGCCGGATCGACTTCGAGGGTCACGGCGACGTGACCGGCACGTGTGGCAATACCGCTTACCATGCCCGAGGCGACCACGCTTTTCGCCGAAACCGGATCGATGACGGCTTCGAGAACGCTGCGCACGGCCGATTCGCTGATTTCCGCCATGTTCGCTCGCTCCCGGCAATAATCTGTCGCGCTTGATTGAAGGTATGCTGCCGTCACATATATGCAGCGCGGAATGAAAGCAAAGTCCCGCAAAGCAGTCCTGCTTGGGCCCTGAGGTGATGATGGCGTGGAACAACAATAGCGGCGGCCCGTGGGGTGGCGGAGGCAGCGGCGGTGGCGGCGGCGGCGGCGGTCCCTGGGGCGGCGGTGGCGGCAACCGCGGCGGCGGCCCGTTCGGGCGTCGCCCGCCCGACATGGATGACGTGATCCGCAAGGGCCAGGAACGGTTGCGCAATCTCCTGCCTGGCGGCTTTGGTTCGGTGAAGGGCCTGCTGCTGATCGCGCTTGCGGCCATCGTCGTGTGGCTGCTCACCGGCTTCTTTCGCGTCCAGCCCAACCAGCAGGCCATCCAGCTGATCTTCGGCAAGCCTTATGGCGGCCCGGTCGATCCCGGCCTGCACTACAATCTTCCTTCGCCGATCGGCCAGGTCGTGGTCGTGAACGTCCAGGATCAGCGTCGCACGGTGATCGGCGCGCGCAATGCGCCGGGCTTCAACCGCGGTGCGCGCGCGACCTCGTCGGAAAACCTGATGCTGACCGGTGACGAAAACATCGTCGACATCGAGTTCGCGGTGCTATGGCAGGTCAAGGACGTATTCAAATACGCCTTCGCCGTGCGCAGTGGAGAAGAGACCGTGCGGGCTGCCTCCGAGGCGGCGATGCGCGAGGTCATCGGCCAGTCCAACCTGCAATATGCCCAGACCGAAGGCCGCACCAAGATCGAGCAGGATACCAAGGACCTGCTGCAGCGCATCCTCGACGACTACGGGCTCGGAGTGCGCGTCACGCAGGTCCAGCTCCTGAAAGTCGACCCGCCGCAAGAGGTGATCGCAGCTTTCCGCGACGTCCAGGCCGCCCGCATTGATAAAGAGAAGAAAATCAACGAGGCCAACACCTACCGCAACCAGGTCCTGCCACAGGCCAAGGGCGAGGCAGCGTCGATCGTCCAGAAGTCGGAGGCCTACAAGGCCCAGACTGTCGCGCGCTCCAAGGGCGATACCCAGCGCTTCGACCAGGTCTATCAGCAGTACGCCAAGGCCAAGGACATCACGACCGAACGCCTCTATCTCGAGACGATCGAGGACGTGCTCCACAACATGAACAAGCTGGTGATGGACAAAAACGCCACGGGCTCCGGCGTGCTGCCTTATCTGCCGCTGCCCGAGCTTAAGCCCAGCCAGCCGGCGACGCCGGCAGCGCCGCGACCGATCCCCACGACGCAGGGAGGCTCGCGATGAGCAATCGTTCGATCCTCGGCCTGATCGGCCTGGCGGTGGTCATCTTCCTGCTCACGCAGACGTTCTACACGGTCGACCCGACGTCTCAGGTGCTGGTCCGCCAGTTCGGCGCGCTGGTCGGCAAACCCAAGACCGAACCCGGCCTTTACGCCAAGATTCCGCTGGTCCAGGACATCGTGCGGATCGACCGGCGACTCCTCGACTACGAGGCGGACGAGTTCGAGGTCATCGCCGGCGACCAGAAGCGGCTGGTGGTCGACGCCTTCGCCCGCTTCCGCATCACCGACGCGCGCCTGTTCGCCGAGCGCGTGCCGGCCGGCGAGCCCGCCCTGCGCGGCCTGCTGGATTCGCTGATCAATTCGGAAATCCGCGGCGTCTTGAGTTCGGTGCCGCTGCATGCCGTGTTGACCGAGCAGCGCGCCTCGCTGATGGACGACATCACCAAGCGGGTGGACAGCAAGACCAACGACCTCGGTGTCCAGGTGGTGGATGTCCGCATCAAGCGGGCGGACCTGCCGCAAGCCAACTCGCAGTCGGTCTACAATCGCATGAAGACCGACCGCGAACGGGAAGCGGGCCAGCTGCGCGCCGAGGGTGACGAGGAGAACCAGCGCATCCGCGCCACCGCCGATCGCGAGGTCGCGGTCATCAAGGCCGACGCCGGACTGAAGGCACAGATCACCATGGGTCAAGCCGATGCCGAGGCCACCAAGATCTATGCCGATGCCTTCGACCGGGACAAGGATTTCTATGCCTTCTGGCGGCGCATGGAGGCTTATCGGCAGGCCTTCTCCAATGGCGGCACCATGGTGCTGAGCCCGGACAATGATTTCTTCCGCTACTTCAATCGGCCGCCTGAAGCTGCAGTGACCGGCAAGAAATAAGTCGCTCGAAAATCGTCGAATCGGCGGCTGTGGCAGTCTTGCCACGCCGCCGGTTTCTTTTAGCCACGGGCGCTGAAACAATACTCTTTTGCGACATATAACGGCCTCTTTATTTGCGCCACAATCAGTGCCCATGTAGACACGGGGTCGAACACGCGGCGCCGGCCGTTCCGACTTTTGGCCGTGAGCGCCGTTGGAGGTCGGGCGTGAATTTTTTCAGGAATTACCAGGGATTTACGAAGGGTGCCGTGGCTACCGTGGCCGCGCTTGGACTGGTGTTGGTCCAGCCCGTCGTGGTGGCGCCCGCCGACGCGCGTGAGGCACCGCAGAGCTTCGCCGATCTGGTCGACGTTTTGATACCGACCGTGGTCAACATCACCACCACACAGAACGTGCCGCAGCAGGGTCCGCGTCTGCGTGACATGCCCCAGCTCCCGCCGGGTTCGCCGTTCGAGGAGCTGTTCAAGGAATTCTTCGACCATCGCGGTGGCGAGGAGCAGCAGCGCCGGCGCGGCACGTCGCTGGGCTCGGGCTTCATCGTTGACCCGTCGGGCTATGTCGTCACCAACAACCACGTCATCCAGGGCGCGGAGGACATCACCGTCATCCTGCGCGATGATACGCAGCTCAAGGCCAAGCTGATCGGCGCCGACGCGCGGGCGGATCTGGCGGTGCTGAAGGTCGAGCCGCCGGCCGGCAAGCCGCTGCCGGCCGCCAAGTTCGGCAACTCCGACAAGATCCGGGTCGGTGACTGGGTGATCGCGATCGGCAATCCCTTCGGCCTCGGCCATTCGGTGACCGCCGGCATCATTTCGGCCCGCGGCCGCGCACTCTCCGATTCGCTCGACGACTATCTGCAGACCGACGCCGCCATCAACAAGGGCAACTCCGGCGGTCCGCTGTTCAACACCGATGGCGAAGTGATCGGCGTCAACACGGCGATCTACTCGCCCTCCGGCACCAACGCGGGCCTGGCCTTCTCGATCCCGTCCAACCAGGTGAAGCAGGTCACCGAGCAGTTGCGTGAGTTCGGCCGCGTCCGGCGCGGCTGGATCGGCGTCAGCTACCAGAGCGTGACCGACGACATCGCCGACAGCTTCGGCCTCGACAAGGCGCGCGGCGTACTGGTGGCCAATGTCACTGCCGACGGGCCAGCCGCCCAGGCGGGCATCAAGCGCAACGACATCATCCTGTCCTTCGGTGGCCAGGACGTGGTGGACCTGCGGCACTTCCCGAGGCTGGTCGCCAACGCCCGCGTCGGCAGCACCGTCGATACGGTGGTCTGGCGGCAGGGCAAGCAGCAGACACTGAAACTCAAGATCGGCGAGCAGGACCAGGCGGAGAAGCAGAATGCCTCCGCGCAGGGCTCGAACCCGCCCAACAAGAAAGCCCCGGATCGTGACGGGGCGGTCACCTCGACGGTGGAGCAGCTCGGCCTCACCCTCCAGAAGGTGAGCGATCAGTTGCGCGAAAAATATGGCCTCAGCGACAACGTCAAGGGCGTGGTGGTGACCCGTGTGACGCCCGACAGCCCGGCGGCCGAGAAGCAGCTGCAGCCCGGCGACGTCATCGTCGAGGTTGATCAGAAAGCCGTGACCACGCCGCAGGAAGTCGCCGACATCGTCGGCAAGCTGCAGGGGCAGAAGAAGCGGTCGGTCCTGCTGTTCGTCGAACGCCAGGGCGATCCGCGGTTCGCGGCGCTTCGGCTCTCGAAATAGCGCCGGTGCCGCCGGCTCAGCCGGCGTCGTCCTTTTTCCAGGGAATGACGGCCCGCTGCAGGCGCAGGATCGCCATCTGCGAGCCGTAACCCAGCAGCGACACCATCAGCAGGTAGACGAACATGTCGCGCACCTCGAACACCTGCCACGACTGCCAGATGAGGTAGCCGAGGCCGACCTGGGTGCCGAAATTCTCGGCGATCACCACGATGACCAGCGCCATGCCGATGCCGAGCTGGCACCCCGTGAAGATGAACGGCAGGGCGCCGGGAATGGCGATGGTCCGGCACAGTTGCCAGCGGGTCGCTTTGAAGTTGGACGCAACGTCGAGATAGATCCGGTCGATGTTCACCACGCCTGCCAGCGTGCTGTAGAACACCTGGAAGAACACGGCGATGGCGACGATCGCCCACTTGGACGCCTCGCCGATGCCGAAGATCATCATGATCAACGGAAACAGCGCGATCTTGGGAACCGGGTAGAGCGCGGCGATCACCGGCTGCAGGAAGGCGCGCACCGTCGGCGACAGGCCGAGCATGATGCCGAACACGATGCCCGGCACGGCGCCGAACACGAAGCCGACCAGCATCCGCCCGATCGTCCAGGCGGCGTCGATGAAAACGCGGCCCGATTCGACCAGCGCGAACAGGCTGACAATGATCGAGGAGGGGGCGGGAAAGAAGCGCTGGTCCAGCAGGCCCACCCTGGTCAGGCACTCCCAGACGATCAGGATCGCGAGCGGCGCCAGGATGGCCATGAGAAGGCTGGAGCGACGCATGCGGTCCAGCAACGTCGGGCCGGTCTGCCTCGGTGCGGTGATTTGAACGAGGCTGCGTGCCTGGACGGTCATGGGCCGACGACCTCCTCGCGCAGAAGCGTCCAGATTTCCCGACCGATGCGTCCGAATTCGGGATTGGCCTTGAGATCGTAGACCCGCCGCGGCCGCGGGAAGTCGATCTTGAACTCGGTCTTGAGACGGCCGGGCCGGCGGGACATGACGATCACGCGATCGCCAAGGACCAGCGCCTCGTCGATGGAGTGCGTGATGAAGATCACTGTCTTGCGCGTCTCGCTCCAGATCCGGAGGAGCTCCTCCTGCAGCAATGCCTTGTTCTGCTCGTCGAGGGCGGCGAACGGCTCGTCCATCAGCAGGATCTCGGGGTTGTTGGCGAAGGCGCGGGCGACGCTCGCCCGCTGTTTCATGCCGCCCGACAGCTGGTGAGGGTAGGCATCGGCAAAGCGATCGAGGCCGGTCAGGGCAAGGAAACGATCGACCGACTTGTCGATTTCCGCCGCAGGCACTCCGCGCAACTCCAAGCCGTAGGCGACGTTCCGGCGGATCGACATCCACGGCAGGATCGATGATTCCTGGAAGATCATCGAGCTCAGCGGGTTCGAGGGGTCGCTCTGCTCGATCGTCACTTCGCCTTCGGTCGGCGCTTCGAGGTCGGCCAGGATGCGCAGCAACGTCGTCTTGCCGCAGCCGGAGGGGCCGACGATGCAGATGAATTCGCCCGCCTGCACGTCGAGATCGATCGCCTTGATCGCCTCGACCCAGGCCTTTCCCACCTGAAAGCGCTTTCCCAGGCCCCTGACGCGGATCTTTGGGAAGGCCGGAGGCGAGAGGCCGGTCCTGTCGAGCGTCGTGCTGGGATCGGAGGACACGCGTGTTCCTTTCTCATCGATCCTGGGAAGGCCGATCTACGCTGGCGCCACGAGGAAGACGCTCGCAAGAAAAGCGTTGCTCTGTCAACACTCACCTGACTAGAGTTCGCCTTGTGGCGATGGCGAGGGGATGCCGGCGCGCGCGGAGGCATGATTTGGCCAGCAAAGGCAGCAAGACAGTCGGTCCGACCTTTCCGCCACAAGCGAGCCTCGAGCATTGGCTCGATCCCGGCGAGGATGGACGCAACCTCGAAGTCGAAGACTTCCTCAGCATGCGCTTTGCCAATCTGAGCGCGCTGTTCCATCGCAAGGTGACGCGCAAATACCTCCTGACGCACGGTATCGGCCTGCCGGAGTGGCGGACGATGACCATTCTCGTCCATCACGCACCGGTCACGACGCGCGCTTTGCGCGGCATCTCTGAAATGGACAAGGGCCAGATGAGTCGGGCGCTCGCGGTTCTGTCGGAGCGCGGCCTGATCAGCCGGGAATCGGACGAAACCCACATGCTGCGCGAGAAGATCGATATCACCGCGGCCGGGCACGCCCTCTACCGAAGGATCATGCCGGACGCACGGCGCAGCCAGGCGACGATGCTGCTGAGCCTCACGGCGGCCGAAAGAAAGGCCCTTCACTCGGCCCTGAGCAAGCTTAAGGCAGTGGTCGAAGACGTCGAAGAAAGCGAGTGGCCTGACGAACGGAGCGAATCAACGGGCCGTCGGAAAACAGCCCGAGCGGCGTGATCACAGGGGATCGGAAATGCGACTTCTCGTTTGCTTGATAGTTCTGCTGTCGGCGGCCTGGTATGGCGAAGCGCAGGCGGCGGATCCGGTGAAGCTCAAGGTCGGTGCCTACACGTCGGTTTCCGATGCCGGGCTCTATATCGCGCAGGACAAGAAGTTCTTCGCGGAGCAGGGGCTCGAGGTCGAGTTCTCACAGGTCACGTCGGGCGCGGTCATGCTGACGCAGCTTGCGACCGGCAGCATGGATGCATCGGGCGGCGCGCCCGGCGCCGCGCTCTACAATGCGGCGCGGCAGGGCATCGACGTCAAGATCGTCGCTGACAAGGGCAGCACCTTGCCGGGCCACGGTTACTTCGCCTTCGTCGTCCGCAAGGACCTGGCCGACAAGATCAAGACGCCGGCCGACCTGCGCGGCCATCTGCTGGCGGTGACGGGCTACAAGGCCGGCGCCAGCAGCGAAGTGACGATCGACCGGTTGCTGTCTTCCGGCGGCGTGAAGTGGTCGGAGCTCAGGGTGGTCAACATGACGTTCCCCGACATTCTTGCCGGACTTGGCACCGGCAAGGTCGATGTCGGCGTGCTGATAGAGCCGCTCGCCACCGAGGCCGAGGAGCAGGGCATCGGCGTGATCTGGAAACGCGCCGACACGCTCTATCCCAATCAGCAATATGGCGCGCTGATGTACGGTGCCAGCCTCATCAAGCAGCCCGACGTCGCCCGCCGCTTCATGGTCGCCTACCTGAAGGGCGTCCGCTTCTACAACGATGCCCTTTCCGGTAAGGCCTCGCGTGACGAACTGGTCGACATCCTGGCGCGCAACACCTCGGTCAAGAAGCGCGAGCTCTATCAGAAGATGGCTTTCCCTGGCCTCGATCCGAACGGGACGCTCAACATCGCCGGCATGACGTCCGACGTCGCGTGGTGGGTCTCCGCCGGCAGCATGAAGCAGACGGTGCCGGTCTCGAGTGTCGTAGACACGTCCTACACCGAGGCCGCGGTCAAGCAACTCGGTCCCTACAAAAAATCACCATGAGGAGAGACGAGTGTCCGCAACGGTAAACCGAGCCATCACCTCGCCCCTTCTGCGCACGCCGCCGGGGCCCTGGAGCAACGCGATCGAAGTGCTGCCGGGCGCGCGCTACCTCTACACCTGCGGCCTCGTCGGTGTCCATCAGGATGGCACGATCGAGGACGGCGTTGCAGCGCAAGCGGTGCGCATCTTCGAGAACATCAACATCCTGCTGCGCCAGGCGAACATGGACATGAGCCATGTCATCAAGATCATCACCTACATGGTCGATCTGTCCGAGCAACCCGCCTATGCCAAGGCGCGCAACCCCTATCTCGGCGAGGCACGGCCGGCGATGACCTTGCTCGGCGTCTCGCAACTGGCCCAGCCGGCATTGCGTCTGGAGGTCGAAATGATCGCGGCCAAACATGATTGAAGCAGCGCCCGCCGGCTCAGGATTCCGCGCCTTCAGTCGCCGGTAAAGCATGTCTGCGCGCGGCGAGATCCCCAACAGCGACTTTCGTACCCAGCCGATCTGGTGGGACGAGACGCCGCCCTCTCGCGAACCGCCACAGGAGCTGGCGGCGCGGAGCGATGTCGTGGTGGTGGGTGGCGGATTTGCCGGTCTCTCGACTGCGCTCGAGCTGGCGCGCCATGGCCTTGCCGTCACGCTGCTGGAGGCCGAAGCGTTCGGCTTCAATGCCAGCGGACGCAACAGCGGCGGTGTGAGCTTCGGCATCGATCTGACGAAAGTCGCTCGCTGGCATCGCCGGGCTGGCCGGGCAGCGCCCGGTATCGCGGACCTCGCGCGCGGCGCCGCTGATTCGGTCTCCTACATGGAGACCTTCATCGCCAAGAACACCATCGACTGCGACTATCATCGCCGTGGGCGTCTTTCCTGCGCGCCGACCCCGCGCCATTACGACGAGCTGGCGGCGCGGACCGACCGGCTCAACAAGCTCTTCGATGCCGGCGCCTACATGGTATCGCGCGCCGACCAGCATACCGAGATCGGATCGGAGAGCTTTTATGGCGCCATGGTCGTGCCGCGCTCCGGCCAGCTCGACCCGGCCCGGTTGCTGCGTGGTCTGCTCGCGTTGTGCCGGCAAGCGGGTGTGCGCCTCCATGACGGCATGGCCGTGAGCCGCGTCGAGCGCAAGCCGGGCGGCTTCGACGTCATCCTGGCGGACGGGAAGAAGATCACGGCGGACACCGTGGTGGTCGCCATCAATGCCCATGCCGCCAACCTGCCGTCGGCCGGACTGGCGCAGCGGATCGTGCCGGTCGCCAGCCACATCATCGTGACCGAGCCTTTGCCGCCGGCCACAGCCGACGCCTTGCTCCCAAAGCGTCGTACTGGCGCCGACGGTCGCCGACTGCTGGCCTATTTCCGCCGCACACCGGACGGAATGCGCTTCCTCTACGGCGGCCGCGCTGCGCCGTTCGAGGTATCGCCCCAGGAGTCGGCGGCGGTGCTCTACCGGCGGATGGTCAAGGCCTTTCCCCAGCTCGACGGCACTCGCATCGGCCACGCCTGGGGCTGCAAGGTCGCCTTCAGCTTCGACGGCATTCCCCATGTCGGCGGAGAGAACGGGCTGTACTACATCGCAGGCTGCAACGGCAACGGCGTGGCGATGATGAACTACCTTGGCTACAAGGTCGGGCGAAAGATCATCGAAGCCTCGAAGTCGATCTGCGTCTTCGACCAGCCAGTCTTTCCCAGTCCGCCGTTCTATGATGGCCGGCCGTGGTTCTTGCCTGTCGTCGCGGCAGCGTACGGTGCACTCGACCGGTTCGATTCGATGCGGGCCGGCCGGCGCTGAGAGCATCGGCGCAAGGAGGATGCAGATGCAGACCTGGACCATCGGCGCGACGACCGTGACGCGCATCGAGGAACAAGTCGCCCCCAACGATTCGACCGTCGAGTCGTTTCTGTCCGGCGTCGTTCGCGAGCGCTTCGATCGTCACCTGCCGTGGATGGTGCCGGTGCATTTCGATCCGGCGGCGGACAAGCTGATCACCAGCAACCATTCGTGGTTGATCCGGACCAACCATCACACCATCCTGCTCGATACCTGCGCGGGCAACCACAAGGAGCGGCCGTGGCTGCCGCGTTTTCATCAACTGAACGTTCCCTTCCTCGAACGGCTGCGGGCCGCCGGCGCGGAGCCAGAGGACATCGACATCGTGCTGTGCACGCACCTGCACGCCGACCACATCGGCTGGAACACGCGGCTGGACAACGGCCGCTGGGTGCCGACTTTCCCCAATGCCCGCTACCTGTTCTCGCGCATCGAACATGACCACTGGGATCCCAGTGTCGGTGATCGGCGCGCGAAGGCACCGGGCCGCGCCGGCAGCTATGACGATAGCGTCCTGCCGGTGATGGAGGCCGGCCAGGCTGTGCTGCTGGACGGCACCCACGCCATCGACGACCGCATGCTGATCGAACCGGCGCCCGGCCATACACCGGGGCATGTCGTGCTGAAGCTTGCCGATGGCGGACACAATGCCTTGTTCTGCGGCGATGTCCTGCATCATCCGGTCCAGGTCTATGAGCCCGGCTGGAACTCGCGCTTTTGCGAACTGCCTGATGAGGCCCGGGCCTCGAGGCGCAAGGCGCTGGAGCATTGTTGCGAGAAACATGCGTTGCTTTTCCCCACGCATTTCGCAGCGCCCTACGTCGCTGCCATCAGGCCCGACGGGGAGGGCTTCCGTCCCGAATTCGTGGCCGCGGCAACGGCCGATTTCTGACCGACTGAGGAGGTTCAGATGGAAAAGCTTGATGTGGTGAAACTGCAGGAGATCACCAAAGAGCTCTCGGCCACCGGCAAGCGGGTGAAGGTGCTGTGGCAGGAGCCGGGCTCGCTGGCCTTCGTCGCGCGCGGCCGCGAGTACCGCAGCGAGTTCCACGTGAACGACAGCGACGAAGTCACCTACATGATCAAGGGCACCATGAACCTCCATTACCGGACGCCGGAGGGAAAAGAGGAGATCGCCGTGCTGCCCGAAGGCTCGACCAATTTCATGCCGGCGCGGACGCCGCATTCGCCGCGCTTCCCGCCTGACGCTTTCGCGCTGATCCTGGAGCGTGGGCGGCGCGCCGGCGAGATCGACCGCTTCCACTGGTATTGCCAGAAGTGCGGCGGGTTCCTGCATGAGGAGACCTTCGTGGTCGAAGACTACACCAAGGATCCCGTGTCGCTGGCTTACAAGCGCTTCTTCGATAGCGTCGAGGCGCGGACGTGCAAGGCCTGTGGCACGGTCATGCCGGCGCCCTGACCATCATCGTTCTCTCACCACGCTCACAAGGACCAGCGTCATGCCGAAGCAAATCGTCACCTCAAAGGATGCGCCGACCACCGGCTTCACCGACTTGCAGAAGCCGCCGCCGATCGCGCAGGCGATCCGCTTCGGCAATATGCTGTTCGTTTCGGGGCAGGGGCCGCTCGATCCTGCGACGCGGACGGTCGTGGAAGGAGACATCGAGGTCCAGACGCGCCGCACGCTCGACAATCTCCTGAGCGTGCTCGCGGCCGGCGGCGCAACGCTCGCCAACGTGGTGAACGTGCGTGTCGTTCTGCGTCACGTCGAGGACTTCCCCCGCTTCAACGAGGTCTTTCGCGGCTATTTCGAGAACGATCGCGTGACTCGCACGTGCGTCGGCGGCACGCCGCACCGCAAGGGCGTGAATGTCGAGATCGATTGCGTCGCTATGTTCGACTGACCGGGCGATAGAGCTGCAGCACGGCAGCCGTCGCCGCTTGTGCGCGGCGAGCGCATTCGCGCTGCGAAGGCGGATCGATCGCCCGCATCACGACCCGCATCAAGGTGTCGCCGAAGAGCAACGCCAGGAATTGGTTGGCGACAGTTTCCGGATCGGCATCGCCCAGGAGACCGGCGCGGACCATCTGGCCCAGGAAAGCAATCAACGCCCGGCGATGAGCGCCGCGGCCGTTCTCGTCGAGCACATGCGCCAACTCGGCGGGGCGGTCGCTCTCGCTGATGGCGAGCCGGAACATCGTGACGACGATGGGATGGCAAACCTCGACGAGCACAGTCGTGCCGAAGGCGACGAGCGTCTCGGCAAGTCCCGAGCGATCGGTCGCGGTCGGCAGGTTGAGCGCCTGATGCATGCGGGCGGCGCGGGAGGCGATCATCGCCACCAGGATGCCGCGCTTGTCGCCGAACAGGGTATAGAGCTCGCGCTTGGAAACCCGGGCCCGCGTCGCGATCTCGAGCGTGCTGGCACCCGTGTAGCCCTTTTCCGTCAGCACGGCGAAGGCTGCCCCCATGATGCGCTCGCGCGGGCCTGTCGCGGCCTCCCCTGACTGGGGAGCATCCTTCGCCTTTGTCCTGGCGGCAGTTTTCTTGCGTTCTTTCATTTCCTGCCTTTTTACCACACAAAGCGCTTGCAATGGTACCGTTCGGGACCATAACATCAGGCATGTGGTACCGATAAGTACCATTCAAACAGAGGAACGACGATGAGCGACGAAGTCGAACGTCACTACGCGGCGCCGTCACGGATCGATTCTCTCCTGGCCAACCTCGACGCAATGGCTCCAGCGGGAGAACTCAAGATCGCCGATCTGGCGCCCCTCGACCAGTTCCACGCCGGCGGCCTCGAGGCCACACGGCAGTTGGCGACCCTGGCGGGCCTCTCCGCCGGTCAGCAGGTGCTCGATGTCGGTTCGGGAGTGGGTGGACCGGCACGTTTTCTCGCCGAGACCTATGGCTGCTCCGTTACCGGCATCGACCTTGCTGCCGACTATTGCCGGCTGGCCGAGGTGCTGACGGCGCGCGTCGGCCTCGAGGGCAAGGCGACCTTCCGGCCTGCCAACGCGCTCGATCTGCCTTTCGCCGACGGCACCTTCGATGCCGTCTGGACGCAGCATGCGGCGATGAACATCGCCGACCGTCCCGGGCTCTACCGCGAAATGCATCGCGTGCTGCGGCCAGGCGGTGTTGTGGCCCTCTACGACGCCGTTGCCGGCAATGGTGCACCCCTCTTTCCCGTGCCCTGGGCGCGCGATTCTTCGACGAGCTTTCTCCTGGCGCCCGATGACCTGCGCGATGTTCTGCAACAGGCCGGTTTCACCGTCATCGCCTGGCGCGACGTCTCGGAGGATGCCAAGCGCTGGTTCGCCAACCGGCCACGCAGTGCGCTGCCGGGACTCGGGCTTCATCTGCTGATGGGGTCAGACTTCCCGTCCATGGCCGCCAACTTCGGCCGCAGTGTCATGGAGGGCCGTGTCGGCCTGCTCATGGCCGTCGCCCGCAAGGATCATGCCTGACCTGGTCTCCTGAAAGGAGTGCTGACATGGACACGCTCAGCGTTACCCCGACTCGGATCGATAGCGACGATACCTACTACCAGTGCTGGTTCCCGGTGTGCCTCGCGAGCGAAGTCGGCGCCGACACGCTGGCCGGGGTCGATATGCTCGGCACGCGCGTCATCGTCTATCGCGATGCATCAGGCAAGGCCGTGGTGCAGAGCGCCTGGTGCCCGCATCTTGGAGCCGACCTCTCCAAGGGCACCCGGGTCGAGGGGCAGGTACGTTGCCCCTATCACCACTGGCGTTTCGACAGCGCGGGGGCCTGCAGTCACATCCCGACCGGCGATCGGATTCCTGCTGCGGCGCGCATCTTCACCTACCCGTCAGCCGAGGCCTGGGGCCTGATCTGGCTGTTCAACGGCACGACAGCGGCCTTCGACGTGCCGCGGATTCCGGGGGCGGTGGAAGCCGAGCTTGCCTGTGAGGCGCATCTGCGCGGCATCCGGACCTCTCCCGGCGAGGTTGCGCTCAGCAACGGCGCCGACTTCCAGCACCTGCGCACGCTCCACGGCCTGCAAACCACGTCGCCCGAGGAGATCGCCGTGCGCGACCACGAGATCGAGTTCCGGGTCCAGGGCGTGGGCTACACGCAACACGGCGTGATCAGTGGCGTGAGCACTTTCGCCCAGCACCTGACCCCGGGTGGCTCGGAGCTTTTCATGCTGTTCTGCGGCGCGCCGATCGATCGGGGTCACAGGCGCATGTTCTTCACCGTCGGCGTGCCGCGCACGGGCGACGCGCCGGCCGACCGGCTGGCCCTCGACAACCTGCGCGGCTTCGTCGAACGCCTGATTTCGGAGGACGAGCCGGTGCTGGAAAGCATGCGCTTCCGGCGCGGCACCCTGGTCGCAAGCGACCGGCATCTCGCCAGCTACTTCCGCTACGTCAGCGACTTCCCGCGCGCTGTGCCGCCGGGCGTGTGAGATAGCAGCTTTCCAGAAGGGACGAGCAGTCCATGCCCATCAATGCCCTATTTGGATTGAGCATCCTGATGAGCTTTGTCGCCTTTGGTCTGGTGACGAGGCTCTACCTATGGCCGTGGCTGCAACGCACACCGCGTAACGAGGCACTCACCGCGTTGGTCGTGCCACATGCCTTTCGCTTCGTCGGCCTGAGCTTCCTCGTGCCCGGTGTGGTCGCGGCCTCGCTCCCGTCTGCGTTCTCGGCACCCGCCGCCTATGGCGATCTGATTGCCGCTGTCCTTGCGATCATTGCCCTGCTGGCGCTGTCGGCTCGGACGTCATGGGCCCTGGCGATCGTCTGGATCTTCAACCTTTGGGGAAGCTTCGATCTTCTCGAAGCGATGTACCTGGGCAGGATTGGAGTCGGCATCGACATCGGGCACTTGGGCGCGACCTTCTACATACCGACGGTGATCGTGCCACCGCTGCTCATCCTTCATGGCCTGATCTTTTGGCTGCTGCTGCGGCGGCACCGCGCCTAAGCATCGATTTTCACGATCAGCTTGCCGAAGTTGTCGCCCTTCAGGAGACCCATGAAGGCCTGCGGAGCCTTGGCCAGCCCGTCGACGACGGTCTCGCGGCTCTTGATCTTGCCGGCCTTCAGGAGTCCGCCGACCTCGGTCACGAACTCGTTCGTCAGCGCGGCGTGATCGGAGATGATGAAGCCCTGCAGGGTCAGCCGCCGCTGCACGATGGTGAACATCTTCGGTGGACCCGCCATCGGTTCCTTGTCCTGGTACTCCGAGATCGCGCCGCAGAAGGCGACGCGACCAAAATTGTTCAGCCGCGCGAACACGGCATGGAAGATCGGGCCGCCAACATTCTCGAAATCGGAATCGATGCCTTGCGGACAGAGCTTGTCGAGCACGGCGCCGTAGTCGCGCTCGGTGCGATGGTTGAAGCAGGCGTCGTAGCCCGCCTCGCGCACGGCCCAGACGCATTTGTCCTCATCGCCGGCACAGCCCACGACCTTGGCGCCGGCAAGCTTGGCGAGCTGGCCCGCCACCTGGCCGACCGCGCCAGTCGCCGCCGACACGAAGGCCGTCTCGCCTGCCTTGGGCTTGCAAATGTGCTTGATGCCGTACCAGGCAGTGAAGCTCGGCATGCCCAGGATGCCGAGATGGGCCTGAAGCGGCGCGATGGCGGGATCGATCTTGCGTAGGCCCTTGCCGTCATGAACGGTGTGGCTCGCCCAGTTCAGCAGCCCCATCACTGTGTCGCCCTTGGCAAAGCGATCGTTCTTCGACTCCACGACCTCTCCGACGGAACCGCCGGTCAGTGGCTTGCCGATCTCGAACGGCGGCGTGTAGGAGCGCAGCTCGCTCATGCGCGGACGCATATAGGGATCGAGCGACAGGAAGCGCTGGCGTATCAGGACCTGGCCGTCGACGAGGGCCGGCAGCGCGACCGTTTCCTCGCGGAAACAGTCGGCGGTCACGTCGCCCACGGGGCGCTTGGCGAGAACGATCTGCAGGGCGTCGGTCATGGATCTGTCCTTTCAACAAATTCGCTGCGGCGATAGCCCTGGAGATAGAGCAGGGCCGTAAGATCGCCATGGGTAATGCGTGCAGCGACCTGCGCTGCGACCGCAGGCTTGGCGTGGAACGCCACTCCCAGTCCGGCCGCCTGCAGCATCGGCAGATCGTTGGCGCCGTCGCCGACGGTCAGGGCTTCGCCGACGGCGATCCGCCGCTCCCCGCACAGCCGGTCGAGGTTGGCGAGCTTGGCTTCCTTGCCCAGGATCGGCGGCTCGACATCGCCCGCTAGCTTCTGCCCGTCGTGACGCAGGACGTTGGCGGCATCGAGATCGAAGCCCAGGTTGGCGCGCACCATCGACGTGAAATAGGTGAAGCCGCCCGAGACGAGGGCGCAGAACGCGCCGTGCGTCTTCATGGTGGCGACGAGCGTCGCCCCGCCCGGTGTGTAGCGGATGCGTTGCGCGGCTTCATCGAGCTTGGTGACGGGCAGGCCTTTCAGGAGGCCGACCCGTTCCTTGAGCGCCCCGGCGAAATCGATCTCGCCGTTCATGGCGCGCGCGGTGATGCCCGCGATCTTCTCGCGCAGGCCGAGGAAATCGGCCAGCTCATCCAGCATCTCGTTCTCGATGATGGTCGATTCCATGTCTGCCACCAGGAGCTTCTTTCGCCGGCCGAGAGCTGGCACGACCACGGCGTCGACCGCCGGAAGCGAAATCTCGCCCGCCGTTCCCTCGAACGGCAGATCACAGGCAAGGCCCGGGGCGAGCCAGTCGACGGTTCCGACCATGGCGCCTTCGGCGCGCAAGGCCTCCGTCGCCTGTTCGACGTGCGACGTGTCGAGCGTGGGCAGGGCAGGATTGGAGATCAGGACCAGGACGTTTTTCACGTTCCGCCTCTAGCGGCGGGCCGGAGGATTTGCAAACGCCGCGGCCGCATGGCCAAACAAGGCATGGCCAAGCCTGACGTTCTTATCGTCACGGGACCGACCGCGAGCGGGAAGTCGGCGCTGGCACTTGCGTTGGCGGAACGGCACCGCGGTACGGTGATCAACGCCGATGCCATGCAGACCTACGACGCGTTTCCGGTCCTGACGGCGCAGCCCAGTGCAGCCGAGCGGAAGTCAGTGCCGCATCGCCTCTATGGTGTGATGCCGCTGCACGAGACTCTCTCCGCCGCACGGTGGCGCGCGCTGGCCGAAGCCGAGATCGAGCGCTGCCGCGAGGAAGGGCGCCTGCCGATCTTGTGCGGCGGTTCCGGCCTCTATCTGCGCGCGCTCACGCAGGGTTTCTCGGAGATCCCTGAGGTGCCGGCCGCTCTTCGCGCCGAGGCCAACGACGACTGGAATCGCCTTGGACCCGACGCCTTTCGCGCGCGCCTGGCCGAGCATGACCCGAAGATCGTGGCGCGGCTGAAACCCGGCGACCGCCAGCGCCATGTGCGCGCCTGGGAGATCTGGCGGGGAACAGGCCGACCGCTCAGCGCCTGGCAGGACGGCAAGGAGGCGCCTTCGCCGTGGCGCTTCGCATCGATCCAGCTCGCGCCGGAGCGCGCCTGGCTGCGCGAGCGGATCGCGATGCGCTTCGATGCGATGTTGCAGGCAGGCGTGCTGGAGGAGGTGCGGGCAGTATTTGCCCGAAATCCTGAT
This sequence comes from Alphaproteobacteria bacterium, assembly GCA_017308235.1. Lineage (GTDB taxonomy): Bacteria > Pseudomonadota > Alphaproteobacteria > Reyranellales > Reyranellaceae > Reyranella. The sequence continues at coordinate 166,166 of JAFKFL010000019.1, forward strand.
CCGACCTGGCCTGGGCTCAAGGCCCATGGCGCACCGGAGCTCTTCCGGCATCTACGCGGCGACCTCACGCTCGATGAAGCGCGTCAAATCGCCATTGACCACACCCGACAATACGCCAAACGCCAGATGACGTGGTTCCGGCATCAACTGGTACCAGATCTTGTGATCGAGGCGCCCTCAAATCAGCCTGTTGAGGCAGCAGAGAAATTTTTGGACAAAATGGGGGTCTGAAACTTTGCGTTTTGTGCCGATTTTGATTGACCCCTTGGACCCCCATCTCTACTTTCCGCGCCGCCGCAAACTCTGTTTTGCGGCTTATTCGTCATAGGCTTGTCCACCCCAGAGGAGACCCGTGTCATGAAGCCCGAGGAGTCCGCCACGACTGGCGCCGATCTGTTGGTGAAAGCCCTGATCGACGAGGAAGTCGAGGTCGTCTTCGGCTATCCGGGCGGCGCGGTCCTTCCGATTTACGACTCCCTCTTCAAGCAGAACCGGCTTCGCCACATCCTGGTGCGGCACGAGCAGGCAGCGGTGCATGCTGCCGAAGGCTACGCGCGCTCTACGGGGAGGGTAGGCGTGGTGCTGGTGACCTCGGGCCCTGGCGCGACCAACGCCGTGACTGGCCTCACCGACGCCTTGATGGATTCGATTCCGATCGTCTGCCTCACCGGTCAGGTGCCGACGCACCTGATCGGCAACGATGCTTTCCAGGAAGCCGACACGACCGGCATCACGCGGCCCTGCACCAAGCACAATTATCTGGTGAAAGCGGTTGGCGATCTCGCGCGCACGGTTCACGAGGCCTTTTATGTGGCGCGCTCGGGCCGGCCCGGTCCGGTCGTGATCGACCTGCCCAAGGACGTGCTGATGAACAAGCACGAGTACGAGGCGCCCAAGAAGCCGGTGCAGCACAAGAGCTATCGGCCGCAGGTGAAGCCCGATCCGAAGAAGATCGAGGAGGCGATCGACCTGATTCAGGCCGCCAAGCGCCCGGTCTTCTACACCGGCGGCGGCGTCATCAACTCGGGTCCAAAGGCCAGCAAGCTGCTCACGCAGTTCGTGCACCTGACGGGCTTCCCCATCACCAATACGCTGATGGGGCTCGGCGCCTTCCCGGCGTCGGACAAGCAGTTCCTGGGCATGCTCGGCATGCACGGGACCTACGAGGCGAACCTCGCCATGTATCATTGCGACGTGCTGATCGATATCGGCGCGCGCTTCGACGATCGCATCACCGGCAAGCTCAGCGAGTTCTCGCCCAAGTCGAAGAAGATCCACGTCGACATCGACCCGAGCTCGATCAACAAGAACGTGCGCGTCGACCTGCCGATCGTGGGCGATGCCGCGCACGTGTTGGAGGAGATGATCCGTGTCTGGAAGGCTCGGCAGCCGCGCCTGGACCAGAAGGCACACAAGGCCTGGTGGGCCGAGATCGAGAAATGGCGTGGCCGCAATTGTCTCGCCTACAAGCAGGACAAGGAGACGATCAAGCCGCAATTCGCGCTCGAACGGCTCTACCATCACATCAAGGACCACGACCACTACATCACGACCGAGGTCGGTCAGCATCAGATGTGGGCGGCGCAGTTCCTGAAGTTCGAGCAGCCTAACCATTGGATGACCTCGGGCGGGCTCGGCACCATGGGCTACGGTTTTCCGGCGGCGATGGGCGTGCAGATCGCCCATCCAGATGCGCTGGTGATTGACGTGGCGGGCGAAGCCTCGATCATGATGAACATCCAGGAGCTCTCGACGGTGGCGCAATATCGCCTGCCGGTGAAGATCTTCATCCTCAACAACCAGTACATGGGCATGGTGCGCCAGTGGCAGGAGCTGCTGCACGGCGGTCGCTATTCCGAGAGCTACATGGAATCGCTGCCCGACTTCGTGAAGCTCGCCGAGGCGTTCGGCGCGGTCGGCCTGCGCACCGGCAATCCGTCGGAACTGGATGGCGTCATCCAGGAGATGATCAAGATCAAGAAGCCGGTCATCGTCGACGTGCTGGTCGACAAGGCCGAGAATTGCTTCCCGATGATCCCGTCCGGGGCGGCACACTACGACATGCTGCTGGGACCGAATGATCGGGCCGAGAAGCCGATATCGGAAGAAGGCATGGTGCTGGTGTGAGCCCGACCGAGACGGCCTCGCGCCATACCATCTCAATCCTCGTCGACAACGAACCTGGTATCCTGGCCCGCGTGGTCGGCCTGTTCTCCGGCCGCGGCTACAACATCGAAAGCCTCACGGTCGCCAAGACCAACGAGAAAGAGAACCTATCACGCATCACCATCGTCACGGCCGGTACGCCGATGGTGATCGAGCAGATCAAGGCTCAGCTCGACCGGCTGGTGCCGGTCCATCGCGTGCGCGACCTCACGCTCGGGGGCGAGCATGTCGAGCGCGAGTTGGCCCTGGTTAAGGTGAAGGGCACGGGAGAGAAACGCGTCGAGGCGCTGCGGCTTGCCGACGTGTTCCGCGCCAAGGTGATCGACGCCAAGAGCGACTCTTTCGTGTTCGAGGTCACCGGCGCGTCCGACAAGGTCGACACCTTCATCGGTCTGATGGAAGGGCTGGGGCTGATCGATGTCGGCCGCACCGGCATCGTCGCCACCACCCGCGGCAGCGAAGCGATTTGATGCGCTCCCGGCGATGAGCTCGTATATCCTGCCTCTGCTCGGCCTTGCGGCTGTCCATCTGATGGCGGCCGCAAGCCCCGGCCCAAGTTTTGTCCTGGTGGCACAGACGGCGGTCGGCTCCGGCCGGCGCGCCGGGCTGCTGGCGGCCTTTGCCATGATGCTGGGGGCGGTGGCCTGGGCCGCGGCCGCGCTCTTTGGCCTGCAGGCGCTGTTTGCCCGTTTCGCCTGGCTCTACCTCGTCATGCGCATCGGCGGCGGGCTCTATCTCCTCTATCTCGCCGTGATGCTGTGGCGCCATGCAAAGGAGCCGTTGCCTGAGCCGAGCGCCGCTGTCGCCAACACGGGCGCCACGCAGGGCTTCATGCGCGCGCTGCTCCTGCAGCTTAGCAACCCCAAGGTCATGGTCTTCTTCGGCAGCATCTTCCTGGCGCTGCTGCCGGCCGATCCGCCGAGCTGGATGCAGGCCGCGACGCTCGCCATCGTGGCCTTCAACGAATTCGCCTGGTACGCGCTGCTCACCCTGCTGTTCTCCGGCGGGCCGGCGCGGGCCTTCTATCGCCGGGCCAAGTTCTGGCTCGACCGCATCATGGGCGGAGCATTGGGGCTTCTTGGCTTGCGCCTCGCCCTGCTCACCCGCTAGACAGCGCGCCATTCGAGAGGAGCAGGAAAATGCGTGTCTATTACGATCGTGACGCCGATGTGAATTTGATCAAGGGCAAGAAAGTCCTGATCGTCGGCTACGGCAGCCAGGGCCATGCCCACGCCATGAATCTCCGCGATTCAGGCGTGAAGGACGTGCGCATTGCCCTGAAGCCGGGCTCGGCCACGGTCAAGAAGGCCGAAGGGGCGGGCTTCACGGTCATGAGCCCGGCCGATGGCGCCAAGTGGGCCGACATCGTCATGGTGCTGACACCCGACGAGCTGCAGAGCGACATCTACAACGCCGACCTCGCCCCCAACATGCGCGCGGGCTCGGCACTCGCCTTCGCTCACGGGCTCAACGTGCATTTCAACCTGATCAGCCCGCGCGCCGACATCGACGTCTTCATGATTGCGCCCAAGGGCCCCGGACACACCGTGCGCTCCGAATATCTGCGCGGCGGTGGGGTGCCCTGCCTGGTGGCGGTGGCGCAGAATGCTTCGGGCAATGCGCTCGAAATCGGCCTCAGCTACTCCTCGGCGATCGGTGGCGGCCGCGCCGGCACGATCGAGACGACCTTCAAGGAAGAGTGCGAGACCGACCTGTTCGGCGAGCAGGTGGTGCTGTGCGGCGGCCTGGTCGAGCTGATCAAGGCAGGCTACGAGACGCTGGTCGAGGCGGGCTACGCGCCGGAGATGGCTTACTTCGAGTGCCTGCACGAGGTGAAGCTGATCGTCGACCTGATCTTTGAAGGCGGCATCGCCAACATGAACTACTCGATCTCTAACACCGCGGAGTACGGCGAGTACGTCTCCGGTCCGCGCATCGTGACGGCCGAGACCAAGGCCGAGATGAAGCGGGTGCTGGCGGACATCCAGTCGGGCCGCTTCGCGCGCGACTGGATGCTCGAGAACAAGGTCAACCAGGCCTCGTTCAAGGCCATGCGCAAGCGCATGTCGGAGCATCCGATCGAGGAGATCGGCGTGAAGCTGCGCGGCATGATGCCCTGGATCAAGGAAAAGGCCCTGGTCGACAAGACCCGGAATTAGGCGCCTCTTCCGGACCACGCGCATCTTGCGCGCTCATGCTTCATGAGCGAGCCGGAGGCTCGCGGTCCAGAAGACTTAGATGATGTAGCCCCCGCCGGCGGCGTCGAGCATGGCGCCGGTGATGAAGGAGGCGTCGTCCGAGAGGAGCCACAGGATCGTCTCGGCGATCTCGTTGGCCTTGCCGATGCGCCGCATCGGGATCGACGCTTCGATGCTGGTGCGGAAAGCCTCGTCGCTCAAGCGGCCCTCGGTCATCTCGGTCAGTACCATGCCGGGCCTAACCGAATTCACACGAATACCTTCTGCTGCGACTTCGCGGGCGAAGCCCTTGGTGAAGGCATCGACGGCGCCCTTGCTGGTGGCATAGGCCGATGAGCCCGGCCGTCCGCCGAGCGTCCCCGCCATCGAGGAGACGTTGACGATCGCGCCGCCCTTGCCGCCGTGCTTGGTCGACATGCACTTCGTCGCCTCCCGGCAGCACAGCATCAGGCCGATGACATTCACGCCGAAGACCTCGGCGAGGGCCATGCCATCATAATCGTCGACGCGGCCACGCCGGCCGTTGATGCCGGCGCCGTTCACGAGGTGGGTAATCGGCCCCAGCGCTTTTTCGGCATCCGCGAACAGCCGCACGACCTCAGCTTCGCGGCCCATGTCGGCCTGGAGGGCGACGGCTTGCGCGCCCTTGGCCTTTATGTCGGCGACGACCGCCTGGGCTTCCTTCTCGCGTGAGCGATAATTGACCACGATCTTGTAGCCGCGCGTTGCAGCGCGGCGCGCGGTCTCGGCGCCGATTCCCGAGGCGCCACCGGTGATCAGGAGGGTGTTTGTCATCGACCGGATGATATAGTGACGACAACGTCATGGGAGGGAATTCATGAAGGCTGCCGTTCTATTCGAGCCTAACACCCCCTTGCAGGTCGTCGACTGCGAGCTCGATCCACCCAAGGCCAATGAAGTCCGCGTGAAGATGAAGGCCTCGGGCGTGTGCCAGAGCGACTGGCACGTCATGAATGGCGATTGGCCCACGCCCATGCCGATTGTTCCGGGCCACGAGGCGGCGGGAGAGATCGCCGAGTGCGGACCGGGTGTGACCACGGTGAAGCCGGGCGATCACGTGATCTTTTCCTTCCGACCGCATTGCGGCCGCTGCCGCTACTGCACCCAGGGCCGCACCGTGCTCTGCATCGGCCGCGCCAGCTCGCCGCCGGCCGCGCTCTATGACGGCACGCTTAGGATCAAGCACAAGGGCCAGGGCATCAACCAGATGGCGCGCATCGGTACCTTCGCCGAGGAAGTCGTTGTGCCGGAGGAGATGGTGGTGCCGATCCGCAAGGACATGCCCTGGCCGCAGGCAGCCCTCGTGGGCTGCTGTGTCGCGACCGGCGTGGGGGCTGTCACGCGGCACGCCAAGATCGAAGCGGGCTCGTCGGTGCTGGTGATCGGCTGCGGCGGCGTCGGCCTGAATGCGATCCAGGGCGCGATGCTATCGGGCGCCCGCCACATCATCGCGGCCGACATTCTCGACAACAAGCTCGAGATGGCGAAGACCTTCGGCGCCACGCACACCATCAACACCGCCAAGGACAACGATCCAGTGAAGAAGGTGAAGGAAATCTCGGGCGGGTTGGGGGTCGACTATTCCTTCGACGCAGTCTCGCAGGACAAGACGCAGGCACTCGCCTTCGACGCCCTGGCACCCGGTGGTCATGCGGTCACCGTCGGCGTTCCCGCGGCGACCGTCAGGGCTCAATATTCTCCCCTCATGATGGTCTTCGCCGAGAAGACCGTGAGCGGCACGTTCTATGGTTCGGTGCGGCCCAACGTGGATTTCCCAGTGCTCGTCGACCACTACATGAACCGCAAGCTCAACATCGATGGCCTGATCAGCCGAACCTACAAGCTCCAGGACATCAACGAGGGCTTCAAACGCATGATGGCGGGCGAGGTGGCGCGTGGCGTCGTGGTGTTTGATTGACCTCTTGCCCACCAATGCTTGAAACGCCTTGCGAGACCAAGCGTGCCGGTTTAAACCCAGCGCACCTCGGTGCGCGTTTCAGGCGGCGCGCCTGCTTCACTGAATATCCAATAATAACAGAGACTTAGCGAATGCTGGCGAGAGTGATCGGGCTGTTTTCGGCTGATATGGGGATCGACCTCGGAACGGCCAACACGCTGGTCTATGTGAAGGGGCGGGGGATCGTTCTCAACGAGCCGTCCGTCGTTGCGCTCACAACGCAAAGCGGCAAACGCCAGGTGCTGGCGGTTGGCGAGGAAGCCAAGATGATGCTGGGTCGCACGCCCGGCAACATCCAGGCGATCCGGCCACTGCGCGACGGCGTCATCGCCGACTTCGAAGTCGCAGAGGCGATGATCAAGCACTTCATCAGCAAGGTGC
>JAFKFL010000043.1 GCA_017308235.1 Alphaproteobacteria bacterium
TGACCTGAGCCCCTGACCTTCCTCCAAATTTTGGTAGAGTCCGTCGTATCAAGGAGACGGACGGAATGAAGCGTGCACGGTTTACGGACGAGCAGATCATCGGAATGCTGAAGGAGCAGGAGAGCGGTCAGAGGACGGCCGATGTCTGCCGCAAGCACGGACTATCCGAGGCGACCTTCTATAAATACAAGGCGAAGTATGGCGGCATGGACGTCTCTGACGCCCGGAAGCTAAAGGCCCTGGAAGATGAGAAGCCAAGCTGAAGAAGCTACTCGCCGAGGCGATGCTGGACAATGCCATTTTGAAGGATGTCGCATCAAAAAAATGGTGACGCCCGGCGCAAGGCGAGATGCGGTGGCCCATGTATGCGAAGAGCATGATGTGAGCCAGCGCCGGGCGTGTGCAATCCTGGCCGTGGATCGGTCGAGCGTGCGATATTGCAGCGTTCGGCCCGATGATGCGTCCATTCGCGAAGCCATGAGGCAGGTCGCGTCGGAGCGCCGTCGCTTCGGCTATCGCCGCATCCATGTGATGCTGGATCGACAGGGCATCGTCATGAACCTGAAGAAGCTGCGTCGCCTTTACCGGGAAGAGAAGCTTGCCGTCCGCAAACGCGGAGGTCGCAAGCGGGCCTTGGGAACGCGGCGGCTCATTGCACTGCCGTCACGGGCCAACGAACGGTGGAGCCTCGACTTCGTCAGCGATGCATTCACCGATGGACGACGGTTCCGTGTCCTGGCCGTTGTCGACGACTTCACACGTGAATGCCTGGCGCTGGTCGCGGACACCTCCCTCTCGGGTCTGCGTGTCACGCGAGAACTCGACACCGTCATGGCCCAACGCGGACGCCCGCGAACGATTGTCTCCGACAACGGCACGGAGCTGACCTCGATGGCAATCCTCAGATGGCGCCAGCAGACACGGGTCGAATGGCATTACATCGCGCCGGGAAAGCCTATGCAAAACGGCTTCGTGGAAAGCTTCAACGGCAGTTTCCGCGACGAATGCCTCAACGAAACACTGTTCTCGTCCCTGCCTCAAGCCAGGGCCGAGATCACCGCATGGAAGGAGGATTACAACCGACAACGACCGCATTCATCGCTGGGCAACATCACGCCCAACGAATTCGCTATGAAAATGGATATGGAAAAACAGGCCGCATAAGGCCAGAAATGAAACCCAGGACTCTCCCTCTAGCCGGAGGAGATTAAGGTCTCAGGTCACTGGCGCTGATCGAGATCGATCTGAACGTTTCCCCCAGTCCAACAGTGGCGGCGTGGGCTGGGAGTTCGTCCATGTCTGCATCGACGACGCCTCGCGCATCGCCTTTAGCCAGATCCTGCCACGAGCGCAAGGAAAGCGCCGCCGCCTTCGTCGCCGCGGCTGTGGCC